>NZ_CP159829.1:970000-2170000 GCF_047730065.1 Candidatus Njordibacter sp. Uisw_058 | reverse complement strand
TTAAAAAAATTCTAAGCAAACAATCCATAGAAAAATTGCGTGTACAACACCAGGAAAGCAAAAAAGGGCGTAGTAAACGAGAGGAATATTACGCTGCTTCTAAGACAAGGCTCATGAATAGTATAGAGGAAAAGTCTCATCGGGTTGAAGAAATCGATATATCATCTGTTATTGTACATGAACAAAAAGCAAACGCTTTTATCGCTAAATGGGAACGTAAATTCCCTAAATTCAAAGAAATTTTTGATGCTGTGGGGGACCAATATGCCAATGAAATATCTTCTATAGAATTCCTATTAACGTTGAGGGACTCTTGCATAAAAATTGACCCTCAAATTATAGAATTTTCCAATGAGTTTGGTGGAAATGTCAGTGGCTTTAAAATGGCATTGAAGTTTGTTTACCGAGTCCGAATTCTGGCAGATGAGACAAGAATATTTAAGATTGCACCAGACATTGATTATTCAAAATTATCTGTCTTGAGGAGTAAAATTAATGAGATAAAATCGTCCAAGGGTTTTTTTGGATATGCATTTGCGAAGAAACAAATTAATGTGATTAGAAACTCAATTCATCAGTTGGTTGGATATAATCCTCGCGAATCCGAAGGGGATAGAATCATCGCGGAGATCCAAGGTTTGTTAGATCTAGCTAATAAATTTTACTTACCGTTTTTCATAGAGTATGAATCATTAATTTTCAAAGCCCTTGATCTCAAATTAAGCCACTCAATCGCTCAACATGATTATTATCATCTCCAGAAAGCTTTAGCAATTTTACAGGCAGCCATAGATAACAAAGACCTACCATTTCTGGGAAAGGATGAAAGTATTTTAGAGATGCTGACAGATTTCAACAATGAATCAGTTGATTTTTATGACGACTTTGTGGGACTAAGGAACAAGAAAAAGGAAATAGAGCAACAGTTTCTAATGCCCAGCTACAATTATGCGGGACGAAAGCGTGAAATTGAAAGCTACAACGCACTTAAACTTGCCACTGAAATTGATAGCAGAGTAATTGATTTTGCTCACAACCGTAAAAATGACGCTAAAACTATATCTGAAATCATCTCTCAGAAAAAGAGATTTCCAAAAAAGTTATTTGGAACATTGTTGGAAGGATTTCCATGTATGATTTGTAGCTTGAGAGATTACGCAGAATATATTCCTTTAGAGCGCGAGCTCTTTGATATTATCATCATCGATGAAGCTTCTCAGGTATCAATAGCTCAGGCGTTCCCTGCGATTATTCGAGCTAAAAAAATGATCATTCTTGGTGACCGAAAACAGTTTGGAAATGTGAAGACGTCAAACGCATCGAAAGAACTCAACACCTCATATTTCACAAAGGTTAAAGCTGCTCTTAAAAGTGAGCGGATGGAGTTTGAATCTGACCTAGAAATTCGTGTGGAAAAGCTCAATATTGGTAACTCTATTCTCGATTTCATGGAGAATTTAAGCAATTTTGACATCATGCTTAAGAAACACTTCAGGGGCTATCCTGAGATGATTTCGTTTTCCTCGAAGTATTTTTATAATAACTCACTTCAAGCTATGAAAGTGCGAGGTAAGCCAGTTGATCAAATACTCAAGTTTGTTGAACTGGAACATGATGGTAAGACAGATATTTATAAAAATACAAATGAGCAGGAAGCTCTTCACATTTTGGACATGATCCTGCAACAGCTTGAAAGTCAAGACCTAAGAAGTGTTGCTGTCATCACTCCATTTACAGAACAGCAAACGCTAATTTCAAAATTATTCTCTAACCATGCCAAGTATGAAGAGTTTAGCAAGCTATTAAAATTTCGGAGTTTTACTTTCGATTCATGTCAGGGTGAGGAGCGTGATCTTATATATTACAGCTTTGTTGCAACACCAGATAAAGATAAGTTATGGGCTGTTTTACCCAAAAAAATGGATGCACAGGATGAAGAAGAATTAGACCGCAACAAGAAGCTTCAGCGCATGAATGTAGCTTTCTCTAGAGGTAAAGAAAAACTGATTTTCGTTCACTCAAAGCCAATCTCAGACTTTTCTGCAGGGAAAGAGGCGCTCAATCATTATAAAGATCAACTTGAGCGAGCTAAACATCAACCTACGAGTGCTGATGTTGACCCACTCTCTGAGGCAGAAAAATATGTACTGGAGTGGATAAAGCAATCAAAAGTTGTTCTTCAGCATAACCCTGAAATACAACCTCAATTTGAGATCGGTAAATATCTTAAAATGCTCGATGTTAAATATCAGCATCCTAAATACCGTGTAGATTTTCTACTACGGTTTTGGATTAAGGGCACACAGCGAGACATTATCATCGAATATGATGGATTTCAATTTCATTTTGATAACCAATCTGAAGTTGATGCTGGCAATTGGCGTCAATATATGAGGGCAGAAGACGTAGAGCGCGATCATATTCTTGAGTCGTATGGTTACCCAACTATACGACTAAATAAGTTCAATACTGGCGAAAATCCGATCGAGACAATAAACGATCTGATTGAAGAAGTACTTAAGAATTTTGAGGATCCAGGGGATGCCTTTACTAAAGAAGTTATTACCGGTACTGCTTTAGCTCACGAAGGTTTACAGAATAAGACCTTTAAACATTGTAAAAAGTGTGAACAGAATAAACCCATATCGAAGTTTGAGAATCCAAACCGCGTTACTGGTTACAATCTGTATTGCAACGTTTGTAAACCAGTTGCACTTCCTAAAAAAAAGAAGAAACCCACAGTACCAGACGGAAAGAAAAAATGCCCACGCTGTAAAGATAACTTTCCGCTAACTGAGTTTGTTGATAAGAGCAATCCATCAGGAAAACGAAGTTACTGTGGGAAATGTAAAAAAATATCAAATCGCAATCAGGCAGAAAGGGCTCGGGCATGGCACAACAAATAGCACTACCTTCGGTTGCTTAAAAAAATGCTAGGACTGACTTACCTCGTGAGTTAAATTAGTGTTTTAGAAATGAAACAGGGATGCTTTTATAGTAAAAATAAGTCATCTTTTTAATGAAAATATTGGTTAGGGCAATTAGGGGGTGGTAAATGGAACGGCTTGGCTTTGTAAACGGCAGTATTATCTATATTAATATTTTGATCTTTTCGTTTTGGAATGACAGTTTTTTTTATTCGATTAGCAATTACTTAAACCTTCACCAGCTCCTAACACAAATTTTGGTTACTATCACAATTTCTATAATTTATTGGTACTTATCAAAACTTTATATTGATAAAATATGGAATGAATATAACAGTTCTCAGATAAACAGTACCTTTACTTTTACTCAACTAATAGCAGTCCCACTCCACCACTTTCTAGTCACGCTTCTTTTATCGTTCAACCTACTACTTCTCTACGAAGTTTTGGACATATCACTTAATTTAGACAGTCGGTTAGGCCAAGTCATTTTGATCACGCTGGTCGGATTGCCAATAACGGTCTACATCTACTTATCAGATAAAATTCATAAGAAAGTAATTTCGAAAGTAGTTGAGGAATTTTAAAACGATCCAATTGGTTTCAAGACTGTTAGCAGAAAATTTGGCAAAACCAAAAGTTTAGGTAGTAAGGTTGAAGAGAGAGCATAGAACATCGCTAGCCGTTGTTTAGAGAGTGGCTATATGAAATGTTAACAGACCTTATATTGAAGTAATGTGAGGGGAACTAATAATGTTAAACCAATCAAGCATTGCTGGACATTGCCAGTGAACATCGGCGGTGAGGTAGGTTCATCATCTCCTTCAATCAAAGTCATTATGAAGGATGAGTTTGTAGACGATGTGCTTGCTCTTCTTAAATTACTCACTGCACGAAAAGGTTGGAATAATGAGGCAAGGTTAAATCAGGAAAAGCTGTGGGCGTTATTAGAAAGTAAAGGCTATATTGACTTTACAGGCAGTTATAATGATTACATCGCTTCAGCAATCGGAGATTCTTACCTTTATGATGTGCCAATGTATAAGCGTGGATATTTATCAAAATTTAGAGGGAAGCGTATTCGGGTTGTTTGCGTTGCTAGCGGGCCGCACAGATATAGAGCTTACATGGCAGGATTAGTAGGTGAAACACCACCTGATAAACTTATTACAAAAGTGCAACGTAAGTAGTCCAAGATGACATAAGGTCATAGTAAACTTATTTCTAAAACACTGTTCTAATT
Source organism: Candidatus Njordibacter sp. Uisw_058 (assembly GCF_047730065.1). Lineage (GTDB taxonomy): Bacteria > Pseudomonadota > Gammaproteobacteria > Pseudomonadales > Balneatricaceae > Njordibacter. Next base: position 2,165,830 of record NZ_CP159829.1, on the reverse strand, counting down.
CCCTGATCGGATCAGTCTGATACGCACCCAGTTTAATAGACACTCCAATCCGTTACATTCCATAAAGGCTATCAAGAAGATTTATAGAAGGTAACGGCTAAGGTATCAAAGACTGCTTTGCTCAGAATATAGATATCAAATTAGAAAGTAAGATGCCTTATATGGAGAGTAATGGTAAGCCTGTCTCAATGGGTATTGAGAACGTTTTTAGTGGACTGGAGAGTGACTGTGATAAAATACTTAAGTTGTTTAGGGATGGGGTTTAGTGATGGTCAATAGCCTTTTATATATATTTATTGCACAGCTAGTTCTAGTTTTGTTATGGGTGATATTTAACAAATATAAGGCAGCTAAAAAAGGTGATCAACAGCATGAGCAAAAAACTAAGGAAGATAAATCTCATGTTGTTGGGGTATTAAAAGTAGACCACAATGCGGAGGCTGCTACTAATGCAGACCAAGATCCTTCGCCGTTGCCACCTGAAAAGACACATAAAGATTTGGCAACAATGCAGGACAAGGACAATAAAGTGTCTGGGAGGCTGCTTTTAAAGCAAGATCCGAATAAGTTCTTTGAAGATTTGTTACGTCGAGTAGAAGGGAATTCCTGCGGGAAATTTGTTTGTACGACTTGTGGTGGTCAAGCCTTACCCATAATCAGAGGGCTCAAGTGCACAAAACGCAAAGACATCTTTGATTACCTTTGCCAGATAGGGTGGGACAGATACCATAATTCCCCTGGTACAAAGGCGTTTAATTATCTTGGCCATTTATTTAAACGGCTGCTGGAGTCACAACAAAAGGAAGTTCTTCTAAAGTGGGAAGATGAGATCCTTATTAGTCAAGATGTGAGTATGTTAACTTTTCTATGGTTTATCTCGTCAGAATTTACCAAACAGTGGGGTGCACGTGCAGCTCCTACGGAGTTACAAAGTCATTATGAAGACAGATATGACAGATATGTAGTCGTTGATACTGATGTGGTTTTTGATGAGCTACTGAAAATCAGGTTAAACGAGCTAAAATATCACTCTACGATAACACATAGCAGACACCTCTCTTGGCGATCCAAGTCAATAAGCTTTCTAGGTCATATCAGATTCCTCTTTCAGCGGCTATCAAAATCACAACAGGCAGAGGTTCTTCTAAAATGGGAGGATGATGTTTTGAATGATGAATATTCAGAGACCCACTTCTTAGATTTTGTTGGATTTATGTTTGCGTTCTTTGAGACTAATGATTTAACGAAATCCTATCAGCTTAGGAGGCAAGCTGCTCACTTTGGGGTAGGATTTAAACACCTTGTCGCTTACAAAGAGGAGTTTGGTGATTGCTGGGTGCCCAGTTTATTCAAATCTAAAGCTATCTATTTTGACTTGGGTGGGTGGGTCGATGAACAACGTTTAAAGAAAGAACAAATAACACCAGAGCAATTAAACCGCCTTAACGAGTTAGGATTTGTATGGGAGAGCGACATATGGGAACGGGGATTTAAACACCTTGTTGCTTACAAAGAGGAGTTTGGTGATTGCTGGGTGCCTAGTTTATTTAAATTTAATGACTATAACTTGGGTATTTGGGTCAATGAACAACGTTTAAAGAAAGAACAAATAACACCAGAGCAATTAAACCGCCTTAACGAGTTAGGATTTGTATGGGAGAGCGACATATGGGAACGGGGATTTAAACACCTTGTTGCTTACAAAGAGGAGTTTGGTGATTGCTGGGTGCCTAGTTTATTTAAATTTAATGACTATAACTTGGGTATTTGGGTCAATGAACAACGTTTAAAGAAAGAACAAATAACACCAGAGCAATTAAACCGCCTTAACGAGTTAGGATTTGTATGGGAGATCGTCAATTGGGAACTGGGATATAAACACCTAGTCACTTACAAAGAGGAGTTTGGTGATTGCTTGGTGCCTATGTCATTCAAATCGTCTCAATTTAACCTAGGCAGTTGGGTAAACAAACAACGTTTAAAAAAAGACAAATTAACAACCGAGCGGTTGGACCAGCTTAGTGAGTTAGGGTTTGTCTGGGGTCCAATGGGGAGGACCAATGACCTCCACTGGGAAGATTTTCTTAAGTACCTTGTCATTTATAAAGAGGAGTTTGGTGATTGCTTAGTGCCTAGTCCATTCACATTTAATGACTATGACTTGGGCAGTTGGGTAAACAAACAACGTTTAAGGAAAGACAAATTAAAACCTCAGCGTTTGGAGAGTCTTAACGAGTTAGGTTTTGTATGGGATATATCTAACGCTCAATGGGAAGATGGATTTAAGTATCTTGCCACTTATAAGGAAGAGTTTGGTGATTGCTTAGTACCTATCTCATTTCAATCTAATGTTTATAGATTAGGTGGATGGGTAAGCAAGCAGCGGGGACAAAAAGAACGATTAACACCTGAGCGGATTAAACGACTTAATGACTTAGGGTTTGTCTGGCAGGTTTAATAGTAGAAATGAAAGCCCCGACTATTCACAGACCTTAAAACATTCTTTGCAGCCAAACTCTCAATAAGTACTGGTAATGGAAGAGCATGGTGATTAGTACTAATTTATAAGGAATGGATGATATGGAAAACGAATTTATCTTACTCTCTATAGCATTGATTATATTAGTTATTTGGTTAAAGCGCGGTGTTTGTAGGGAAACAGATGATAAGCACAAGGTAAAAAGCGCCCAGTCGTGGCGAAAAGAAGCTGTGGGTAATATGAAAATTAACGACTACGCAGATATATTTGATTATTGGCAAGACTCAAACCTAACAAGATTAGAAGAAAGTTGTTTTGAGCAAGATGTTCATAAAGAGGATTTGCCTTTTTTAACAGCCAAGATGGCCGAAGAAAAAGGGGCCAAATTAAGTTTTGATTTTAAGGGAAGGATACCAAGCCCTTGGGATGGAAATTTAAAAAGTGCAAAGATTGTCATTTGTTATGCAAACCCTTTATCTGATGTTGATGACGTCAACAACAAAGCTAAAATGCTAAAACAGCTTTCTGGTAGTGCCTCTTTGCCTACTGATATAAGGGCTTGGAATGACTGGTATGAAGAAAAAAAGTTTGGGCGTTTGGGGGCATTTAAAAATTCAAATACAATATCTGTATTCAATGTATGTCCCTATGCTTCAGAAAACATGAGCGATATTAATTGGAGAGTAGCATCATGTTTGCCAAGTGTTTGGTGGGCTCAAAAACATTTGCGAGAAGTTCTAATACCAATGGCTTTAGATAAAGAAATATTTCTTGTGATAGCTCGTGCTCACAAATATTGGGGCATTTCGTCTTGGGATAATATTGATTTATTTAAAGAAGGAAATATACGAATACAGACTAATAGAGGTGGCTTTATTAAGGAAGACGTTGCAAGAGATTTCATAAAGTGGGAAGGCAGCAGTTAATTACTCATTATCGAGTAGATCGTCTATAAATGTAGCCCATTCCGCCATCATCTTAACTCTAGTAGGCATTAGCTGTGCCTTGTTATAAGTATCTCTTACCACATTCTGAGTTACGTGAGCCATCTGCAGCTCTATAGCGTCAGCAGGGTATTCAAGCTCATTTAACATGGTACTAGCCGTATGCCTAAAGCCATGGCTTGTCATAAAGCCAGTACCAAAGGCTTTGCCTGTTCTAGGGTCAATCATTCGTCTAATGGCGTTGGTGGTTGCGCTTTCACCTATAGGCTTGTTCTTCCCTATGCCGATGGTTGACATAAACACGTACTCGAGCTCACCTGTGTGCTTGTGTGCTTCTTTTAAGATAACCAGAGCTTGGTCTGCAAGAGGGACTTTAAGCTCCTTACCCATCTTCATGGCTTCCTTGGGTATGGTCATCAAAGCTGCATCAAAATCAATGTACGCCCACTTCATAAAGCGGATGTTTTTAGGTCTCAGGAAGACTAACGGCATAAGCTTTAATGCAAGGGTGACTGCTGTGTCTCGATCAGGATCTGGCTTGTAAATTTGTTGGAGTAATATTTTAAAATCATCAACGCTTGTGATATGTCCAAAGTTAGACTTGGTTTTAATGTCTGGTATGGGTATGAGTTCGGTTAACCCACTAGCAGGGTTAGCTTCAATGTCACCCAGTATGAACGCTTCGTTGAATACCTTACGCAGTATGCCAGCCATGCGGAAGGCTGTTTCCCTTGCGCCCCTGTTAGTCATCTTTTCGATAATTTTAAACAGATCTCTAGTTGTATAGTTAGTAAGACATCTATTATCCATATAAGGGTATAGGTTTTTCTCAATTCGTTGGACTAGATCTTTTCTAGTGGATTCAGCTAGGTTCTGTTTGCTGAGCCATGCTTTGCAGCGAGCACTAAACAGGATGTTGCTGCTGGCTCCTTGGTTCTTTATGGTTGTAGGGTTAGCCCCGGTCTTTGCTAGCCGCCTAGCGGCTGTATGTGCCTCTCTAGCTTCTGCTAGGGACGTCTCAGGGTATGTACCTATTGTATGGGTCAGGCGCTTGCCACCTAGCCTGTAATCGTATTTCCATGCCTTGGATCCAGTGGGCCGTACAATCAGAGATAACCCACCTTGATCGCTTAACTTGTATTGCTTGTCCTTGGGCTTTGCATTCTTGATTTGAGTGTTTGTAAGGGCCATTTGATACCACTCCTCAATATAACGAGACCGTCATCGAGACCGTCAAAAGTAGTGGATAGTATAATACACAAATCACAGTAAATACATTAAACTGTTATAAAACAACGGTATGTAAGTATGTAGTGGACAGTATGATACACATAATACATATGAATGGCGTTTCTCGGGCGCGCCATTATTCAAAAATAAAGCATTCAACGTCTGCCTTCTTCCATCATCAATTAAGCACCTTGTGGCCCATCTGAGGACTGCATTCGATCATTTAACACTGTAACGCACCCAACGTACATTAGCTCTGCTTAAAAATTGCTGCAAGGCTAAAAATCAGAATTCATCCTTTATCTATAACAATCTTACGTTGGCAGTGTCTATTATAAAGCTTAAGTTGTTCGAGGTGGTTATGCTGAATTTCTGCATTAGGGTTGTTTGTTTGTTGAGCGCTTCGTTGATTGCGACGCACGCATTGTCTCAAGGTATATAAAATGTCTAGACTTCTCAAGTACTGTTTATATCTGTTGTTATTGCTTATGACCCCCCTAGTAATCTATGTTTATTTAAACATAGCTCCAGATAAATCTGTTGAAGAACTTAGCCAACGATGGGGCCATGAACCCTCTCAATTTTTAAATATCGCTGGCATGAATATTCACTTAAGAGACGAAGGCCCAAAGACTGACAATGAACCCATAGTTTTAATACATGGCACAAGTGCGTCATTGCATACTTGGAATGGTTGGGTTGATGCATTAAAAGAAAACCGCAGGGTTATTCGTTTCGATTTACCCGCATTTGGGTTAACTGGGCCAGATCCAAAAAATAATTACAGAATTGAGCGCTACGCTGAAGTAGTTATAGCAGTGCTAGACGAGCTAAAAGTTAAAAAAGTCGTATTGGGAGGTAATTCTTTAGGTGGTCATGTTTCTTGGGCAACTGCTGTGCTGTATCCTAACAGGATATCTAAATTAGTATTAGTAGATTCCAGTGGATACACTTTCCAGCTTAAATCAGTTCCGCTAGCATTTCAATTAGCACAACATCCCCTAACCAGGGTGCTGTTAAAGGATGTTTTACCTAAATCACTAGTAGCGGTTAGCGTTAAAAATGTATATGGCAACCCTGATTTAGTTACTGACGAGTTAGTTAACCGATACTACGATTTATCTCTTCGAGAGGGTAACCGTAATGCGTTAAAGGCACGGTTTGAACAAATGTCACCGGGATTTTTAGTAGATAAACTTAAAACAATTAATGTCCCCACGCTTATCATATGGGGAGGGAAAGACCAGTTGATTCTTCCCAAGTTTGGAAAACAATTTAATCAAGACATAGCTAACAGTCACTTGGTTGTTTTTAAGGATCTAGGTCATGTGCCACACGAGGAAGATCCTCAAGCAACCGTATTAGCAGTAAAGCTCTTCTTGAAAGGGAATAAATGGAAGCAAAGTTACTAATGCCATTTTTTGGCATTAGAAGGTCCATAAGACCTTTTCCAACAGGCTCTGTCGCTATCACATAGCTGTGATATGAATATTTTATTAAACTCACTAAGCTATACAGGTTCGGTTAAAATATCCTGTACATATTGCTGCCAGTTATGTAAAAAATCTTCCGCAACTAACGATATAGGTAGGTGGAGCGGCGTTAAAATGCCAATGCTATAGCTAGTGGCTGGCGCAAAAGGTCGAAAAACAACCGTTTTGTTGGTTGCTCGTTGCTGCATAAGTTCATAGCCTCGAGCGCTTAATTTATCTAGTACCACACACGCTTGACCAGCGGCTACATATTCAAGCAAAGGTATAAAATACTGAGCGGTAAAGCGGACGTTAAAGTTTGCACCCTGTTCATGGAATGCGGCTTTAATATTTTGTACTACTTTCACTTCTGAGTGCAGCGACCCCATTGGTACATTGTTCAAATGGGTTGGTGTAATGGTGGCTTCTGCTGCGAGAGGGTGGTCAATAGGTAGGGCGCAAACACATTCCGAAGTGAAATTCATACTATTAAAAAGCTGACTATCCGCAACACTGAAGTCTATGTCGCAAAAGCCAATATCGTAGGTTTGAGAGGACATTAAGCTGCGAATATGGGGACTACTTCGAGTAGCTATAGCTATTTTAACGTCTGCTTTTTGTGCTACATATTTGCTGATGAAATTAGGTAATAAAAATGACGAAGGGCCAGGCATAGATACAATACGAATTGAACCTTGAACTCGCTCACGCATCAAGGCAATATTTTGCTGTGTAGTGCGGCAGCGATCCAAAATTTCTACTGCTTCTGTGAGTAAATAGTGGGCTTCAGGCCTGGGTACTAAACGCCGGCCTTCACGTTTAAACAAAACGATATCCAAGCTATTTTCAAGATTTTTTAAGCTAGCAGTGATCGCTGGTTGAGAGCGATGTAAGGTTTTTGCGGCGCCATTAAGAGAACCGCTTTTCATAACTTCTCTAAACACCTTAAGCTGTTGTATATTCATAATATCCATATCAATAAAATCTTTAAAAATACCACTTTTTTGAATTTGTGTATATCCACCTCAGGTAATAGACTGTTAAGCGCCATGATTAACTCATGCCACTCACAGACAGAATCAGCGCCTAAAAGCTTGAACTCTGGTTGTATAGAATTAAAATAACAAAAGGATTACCCATATGAAATTACTTCGACAACTCACCGGCATAGCGATGGCATGCACTTTTTTAAGTGGTTCCGTTGCTGCACAGGAAATGACCTTCTTCCGCATCGGTACAGGTGGTGCTGGGGGCACTTACTTCCCCATTGGTGGCATCATTGCTAACGCGATATCCAATCCACCGGGATCGCGCGCCTGTGATAAAGGCGGTAATTGTGGTGTGCCAGGATTAGTAGCTATGGCCCAATCTACCAATGCCTCGGCGCACAACGTAAATGCAATCCAGGCTGGTCAAATGGAAGCAGGTTTGTCGGGAGCTGCCACCTTGCATTATGCATATAACGGTGTCGGTAAATACGAAGGCAATGCCAAACCAGACCTACGTATTATTGCTAACCTATACCCTGAGGACCTGCATTTGGTATTGCCAAAGGGTAAGACTTTGTCTGGCTTGAGTGCCCTCAAGGGTAAACGGGTAGGTATTGCACAAGCTGGATCTGGTACTCAAATCGCTGTTGAGTTGATCATAGCTGATCATGATGTGAACCGTGACAACATTGACGAAGCTGAGTTGGGTAACAATCAAAGTGCGGAACGCCTTGCTGATGGCCAACTGGATGCTTACTTTTACGCAGCGGGAACCCCAGTTGCTGCTATGATCCAGTTGGACAGTACTAAAGGCATGGAGCTGTATTCCTTTACCGAAGCCGAGGTGAAGCAAGCCAATAAATCTGTACCTTACTACATCCCCTCTTCCATCCCTAAGGGCACTTATGCGGGTGTTAACTACGATGTAAATACCGTTGCAGTAAGTGGCATTTTTGTGACCAACGCAAATCAAGATGAAGAGTTGATCTATCAAATAACTAAAGCCATGTGGTCTAAAACTGCGCGTAAGTTGCTTGATAACGGCCATGCTAAGGGCAAGGTTATAACCGTTGAAACTGCTCTGGATGGAGTAGCGGGTATTGGTGTGCCATTGCATGCCGGTGCAGAACGTTTCTATCGTGAAATGGGATTAATAGATTAACCTAGGTCTAATCTAGGTCCCGCATTGTTTTAATGTGCTTTTGGGGCGCCCTTTTCAGGCGGCCCATTTTTTCATGAATTTCCCGATTGGAACTGACGATCATGCAACTTGACACAAAAATAGACAATAGGGCTCAAGAGGAACTCGAAAAGAAATACGATACCGCCCTAAATACGCGTGATAATGGCCCTAGCTTCAGGAGGTTTGTTTATATAGCAACATTATTATTTGCGCTCTATCACTTTTGGACTGCAGGTTTCGGTACCCCTGTAGACTATGTACATATGGGAATCCATTTATCAGGATTATTTTTTTTTATCTTTGTGGGTTTCCCGTTATTAAAAACAGCTTCAGCATTAAAGTATAAAGGCCCCTCTATTTGGACGCCGGGCAATGTGCCTCTGTATGACTGGGCTATTTTGCTGTTGGCCATTACTGCTTCACTATTTTTGTGGTTTAGCTGGCGTGGTTTTGATGGGTTTGGAATACAAGTTTCTGAACAAACTATGCGTCAAGGCAACCCCAGTACAATAGATGTGGTACTTGGCAGTATCTTGGTTCTAGCGGTGTTAGAAATTACTCGGCGTACCATTGGTTTCGTGTTGCCAATGATCATTTTGGTATTCGCAGGATATGCGCTGTTAGGGCCTTATATTCCCCTTCAAATCTTGCGTCATCCTGGTGTCGATTGGCATCAATTTGTTAACAACATGTACTTCCCCTCAGAGGGCATATTTGGGGTCACGCTGTGGGTTGTTTCAACAGTAGTATTCCATTTTGTGCTGTTTGGTGTGGTTGCACAGCGAATGGGTCTAGGACAATTCTTTGTTGACAATGCCATGATATTGGCCGGTCGATATACCGGTGGCCCAGCCAAAGTGTCCGTCGTTTCCTCTGCCTTTTTTGGCACTATTTCTGGATCTTCAATTGCTAACACGGTATCTACTGGATCGCTCACTATCCCCAACATGAAAAAGATGGGTTACCCAGCCCATTTTGCTGGTGGCGTTGAGGCCGCATCCAGTGCCGGTGGACAAATCACACCACCCATTATGGGTGCAGCCAGCTTTTTGATGGCCGAGTATTTAGAAGTTCCCTATACAACTATTGTGATTGCTGCCATTGTTCCTGCCGCGATGCACTACATCGGTGTTATGTCTATAGTGCATTTCACAGCTAAGCGATTAGGTTTGTCTACTTATACAAAGGAACAATTGCCAAAATTTGTACAAGTTTGGCGTCAAGGATGGCGTACCGCCATTCCATTAGTAGCTTTGCTTTTAGTATTGTTTAGTGGGTATTCCCCTAATATGGCTGCCTTTATTGGCTTAGCCTTGTGCGTTGTGGTTGGCTTTAGTGGCTTAGATAAGCCGTTAACGCTGTTTGCACCTTTTGCGTTGTTAGCTTATATATTTTGGAAAGCATCTCCATATTCTGGAGGGGGCTACAGCCCAAGTGTGGCAGGTATATTATCGGCTCTAACTTTAATTAGTTGTCTCCATCGTAACAAACTGCAAAGTTTTCGAGCCTTGTTTGATAGCTTTCATGTAGGTGTGCAATATGCCCTCCCCGTAGGAGCCGCATGTGCAGCTGTAGGTATTGTTGTTGGTGTTATCAATACCACAGGCATTGGCTTCCGTTTAGGTTTTATGGTGACTGGAAGTGCCGCTGATATGGCCAGTTGGCTGGCGCCACTGCTGGACTGGACGAGCATAGATGCTTTTTCCCAAAGCGCGTTACAACAGTTTTTGTCGTTAGTGCTAATTGCCTTGGCCTGTATTCTAATGGGCGCAGGGCTACCCACTACGGCGCTTTATATCATGTTGGTTTCTGTCGCTCAACCCGCGCTGTCCAATCTAGGTGTGCCACCCTTAGCTACTCACATGTTTGTGCTCTATTACGGCGTTATTTCAGAAATTACCCCGCCGGTTTGTGCATCAGCGTACGCTGCTGCAGGCATTGCAGGAGCCAATCCATTTCGCACAGGTATGAGCGCATTCAGTCTTGGCTTGGGTAAATTGTTAGTCCCCATGGTTTTTGTATATGCACCGACCATGCTTATAGTATTGCCAGAGTACTTCACTCTCGGGTCATTCTTGCAGGTGTCTATTACTTGCGCACTAGGAGTGTTTGTTATTGCGACTGCTGTATCTGCATACTTTCTGGCGCCATTACGCCATATTTGGCGTATATCAATAGCAGTAGGTGGTCTATTGTTAGTAGCGCCAAGCGGCAACTCTGACTTGGTAGGCTTATGTATAGTTGCGCTTATTTTCGCCCAGCAATGGCTTTCTGCAAAAAAGGAACTCAAAAGTGCAGCAGACTATAGCTAGACCTGATGGACGAGATATTATTATCATTGGCGCAGGCATTATTGGCCTTTGCTCAGCAATTGAATTACTCCAAAAGGGGTTTCAAGTCACCATAGTCGACAAAGCAGAGCCTGGGCAGGGAGCCTCATACGGCAATGCGGGTGTTATTTCACCTTGGTCGATTGTGCCTCAATCGCTACCAGGGATGTGGCGAAAAGTGCCTAGCTGGCTAATGGACCCATTAGGCCCAGTCACCGTGTCACCGGGTTACTCTGTGCGCATGGCCTATTGGGGTGCTCGGTTTTTACTCCAGGGGCGGCGAACGCAAGTCGAAAAAAACTCTCAAGCTATGGCTAGTTTAATCAGTGATTGTATTCCTTTATATCAACAACTTCTGGCCGATACAGGATCTCAAGATTTACTGCGTGATAGCTACTACGTACATGCCTATCGGAATGAAAAAGAAGCGAACCTAAACAGCTTAGACTACCAAATTCGCATTAAAAACGGTGCGGATATACAGCGCTATAATAGGCAACAACTAAGACAGTTAGAACCTGCTCTATCCACAGATTTTGCTGCTGCAATTGTCATTAAAGGCCAAGCCCGGCTTACTAATCCTGGACGTTTGGGACAGGTTTTAGCTAATAAAGTACAGCTTTTAGGTGGTAAGTTGATTCAGAGTCAAGTCAGCAGTTTTAGGCCCAATGTGAGTGGTGGTTGGGACTGTTTTTATGATGAAAAATCTCACCCATCTAGCCAATTACTGGTGGCAGCAGGAGCCTGGTCGTCTGATTTGCTGCGCCCCCTGGGTATTAAAGTACTGATGGAAAATGAACGTGGGTATCATATTTCCTACCCTGATGTTGATATGCAGTTAAACAACTCCATTATGGACGCGGACATGAAATTCGTGGCTTCACAAATGGAAGATGGACTGCGCATTGCAGGCACTGCAGAATTTGACGATAAGAATGCGCCTCCTAACCCTAAACGGGTGGCTGACTTGGCCACCTTGGCTAATAAAATGTTTCCTGAACTAGGGCAATCCAATTTTCAATCATGGGTTGGCGTCCGCCCATCATTACCAGATAGCTTGCCTTGTCTTGGCAAAGTGCAAGGGATGCCTGGTTTATACGTCGCTTTTGGGCACTGTCACTATGGCATGATGATGGCTCCTCAGTCAGCAAAACTTATTGCGCAGTCGATAACGCATGAGATTGATGAAGAGCTGTTAAAAGATTTTCGTCTCAACCGTTTTTAAAGGAAGAATATGAAAAAGGTCCTTGGTGGGAAAAATATTTGTGGTGTCTCAATCGGCGTTTTAGCGCTTGAAAGTTACTTCCCGAAGCCGCTAGGGCATATCAAAAATCCATCAAGTCTGCCGTTCACAGCCTGTTATGAAATATTGCAGGGTATCTCTGTACCTGACCTGCTTTATCGCCTGACGCCAGCCATGGAAAATAAAATTTGGAGGCAGTTCGTTCACTTGAGATGCAAGGTGTTAAAGCGATTTCTGGCCAACCTGCCATTTTTAGTTATCAAGAAAAGCTTGATAAATTAGCACTACCTCATAACCAAAACTAAGCTGTGTTCGCTTCCAAATGGGAAAATTAACATGAAAAGTTGGCCTCATCAAAATTTAACTGACTTACCACAGTGCCTAACGGGCCCATCAGCATGGCTTGGCAAAGATATGGCACGCAACACCCAAGCGTGGTTATACCGCCTTACCACAGAAGATATTGTTGATTTGGAAAAGGCAGCTAACTCCTTTTTAAGCCTTGGCATTGACGTGGGTGAAATCACTAAAGAGACCTTTCCTCTGACCACTTTTCTCCCGCATATTGATAGGTTAAGCAAAACACTCTTAAGGGGCGTTGGTGTGGAAGTTTTACGTGGTTTGAACATATCAAATTACTCCCAAAAATTTACTGCAGCTATTTTCTGTGGGTTAGGTTCGCACATAGGAAGAGCACGTTCGCAAAATTCTGATGGGCATATTCTAGGGCACGTACGTGACGTTGGGGCAGATGCAAATGACCCGAACAGCCGTATTTATCAAACCTGTGATCGTCAAACATTCCATACAGATAGTGCCGACGTAGTTGGCCTAGTGTGTATCAGAAAGGCAAAAGAAGGTGGGCGTTCTTTATTAGTGAGTGCTGAAACAATTTATAACCGCATGAAGGCAGAGCGCCCAGACCTATTGGAAAAACTGTTTGATCCAATAGCAACAGATCGTCGAGGTGAAATTCCTGAAGGTGAAAAGCCATTCATGGAGATCCCTGTTTTAAGTTGGAATCAAGGCTATCTTACCGTTTTCTATCAAAGGCAATATATTGACAGTGCGCAACGATTTAGCGAAGCTATGAAATTAACCCCTAAGCATATTGAAGCACTAGATATGTTTGATACCTTGGCAAACGACCCTAACCTTTATTTTGGTATGCAGCTGGAACCCGGTGATATGCAATGGGTATATAACCATTCTCAGCTTCATGATCGTGCGGGGTTTTTAGACTGGCCCGACCCCACCAAGCGACGTCATTTAATGCGCTTGTGGCTGTCTATGCCCGATGACCGCCCATTACCAGAGTATTACAAGCAGCGTTATGGCTCAATTGAAATTGGCAATCGAGGTGGCATTATCACCAAAGAAACTAAATTGTATGCGCCATTGGATTAGCCTGCTATGAATACAATTTCCCATTGCCAATTAATCGGTACTGGCACTGCCGGACTTTGCTTTGTCATTGCGCTTGTTAATAAAGTCAAACAAGCACAAGAACCTAAAAAACTAAAATACCAGGCCCTACTAGATTCGTTAATAGCGATCGAAGGTAATCACCAACCTGGCGGTGTATTAGGTAATTATCAAATCAATGCCAATACTGACGCTGACGAAATTGTCAGTTGCTTACTTGATGATACACCATTCAGCAATTTGCGTGATTATTATTTACAACAGCCTGAAGTGCATCAACCATTGATAACGTTGCCCAAAGTGGGAAAGTTAATGCTTGAGCCAATCGCCAATATAATTACCTCATTGTTGGGTGATAATTTATTGCTCGATACAGAGGTCACACGCGTTGAAATCAGTAAAAATGAATGCAAAAGTTATGGTAGTCACGACCAATTATTAGTGAGCAGTCAAAAAATGGTTCTTTGTTGTGGTGGCAAAGAAGAATTATTAAAAGACCTTTTGCCATGGCGACAAAAAACCGTTTTTACAGGCCCATTTTTACAGACGAAAGATGCCAGTTTACTGCCTCATCAGCAGGGTAGTATATTGATTGTTGGGTCTTCTCACAGCAGTTTCTCGGCGGCTTGGCGTTTGCTTAATGATCCAGTACTATCATTGTATGCCAAAGGTAGAGATATAATCATGCTGCAAAGAAACCCGTTGGTTAAACTTCGTTGTACTCCAGAATTTGCGCATCAAAATCAATTGCCTTTTGATGACATCGATGATGTCTGTCCTGTCAGCGGACTGGTTTACCGTAATGCAGGATTGCGCAAAGACGCCAAGGCGCTATATATCCAAATAAAAAAAGGGATTGAAAAGCGTGTCCGTCTTGAACCCATGGCAGCAATTTCTGATGCCAAACATCTGTTGGATAATGCGGCACTAATTATCCAGTGTACGGGGTTCCGAGCAAACTTACCTAAAATAACTCTGAACGGTGTTACCCAAAAAGTAAGGCAGCGTTCAAATTTTGGTGAATTAAGTGATATTAAATCTGGAGCAGCAATACCTAACCTATTTGGTTTCGGCTTGGGTATTCAAATCATTCCTGAAGGTGATTATCGAGGAGAAAACAGTTTTAATGGTAGTTCTGATGGTGTTTTACCATACCCAAATGCTGTCGCACCGGTCATTATCGACCAATTAATCCAAGACTGATTTCAATATAGTATCCTGTCCAAAAACACTTGTAATTTAAGACTGATCCACTGCGACCAAAAGCGCGATGGCTGTTAACCTATGAGAAAAACACTATGCCAGCTTTTTTAATTGTTCACTCAAAGCTTACAGACTCGGACGCATTTGAGCATTATATAAAGGCTGCAGGGCCTTCTTTGGAGCGTTACCAAGGCACTTATTTGCTTGGGGGAAGCCTTAGTGAAGTTTTGGAAGGTTCGCATGATAAAGATCGCACAGTTATTTTTTAGTTCCCCAGCATCGAAGATGCAAAAAGCTGGTACAAAAGTGAATAATATCAGAGCGTTAAGCCCTTAAGAGAGGATACGGGGAAAATTGACTTTGTGTTGGTCAACTCCTTTTGAGTTTAATTGCTTGGGAAGTGGCTATACGGATTGTTAAGTAAGTTGTCTATGTAGTCAGCCCACTCCGTCATCATATTAGTCCTTAAGGGCATTAGCTCTGCTTTGTTGTAGGTGCTTCTAACAATGTTCTGGGTTACGTGAGCTATTTGAAGTTCTATAGCGTCAGCAGGGTATTCAAGTTCATTTAACATGGTGCTGGCAGTATGTCTGAAGCCATGACTTGTCATAAAGCCAGTACCAAAGGCTTTGCCTGTTCTAGGGTCAATCATTCGTCTAATGGCGTTGATGGTTGCGCTCTCACCTATGGGCTTGTTCTTCCCTATGCCGATGGTTGACATAAACACGTACTCGAGCTGGCCTGTGTGCTTGTGTGCTTCGTTTAAAATGGCTAAGGCTTGGTTTGCTAGAGGGACTTTAAGCTCCTTGCCCATCTTCATGGCTTCCTTAGGTATGGTCATCAAGGCTTCATCAAAATCAATTTACGCCCACTTCATAAATCGGATGTTTTTAGGTCTCAGGAAGACCAGCGGCATAAGCTTTAATGCAAGGGTGACTGCTGTGTCTCTATCAGGATCTGGCTTGTGGATTTGTTGGAGCAATATTTTAAAATCATCAACGCTTGTGATATGTCCAAAGTTAGACTTGGTTTTAATGTCTGGTATGGGTATGAGCTCGGTTAACCCACTAGCAGGGTTGGCTTCAATGTCATCCAGTATGAACGCTTCGTTGAATACCTTACGCAGTATGCCTGCCATGCGGAAGGCTGTTTCCCTTGCGCCCCTGTTAGTCATCTTTTCGATAATTTTAAACAGATCTTTAGTTGTATAGTTTGTAAGACACTTACTATCCATAAAAGGGTATAGGTTTTTCTCGATTCGTTGGACTAGATCTTTCTTAGTAGATTCAGCTAGGTTCTGTTTGCTGAGCCATGCTTTGCAGCGAGCGCTAAATAGGATGTTGCTGCTGGCTCCTTGGTTCTTTATGGTTGTAGGGTTGGCCCCAGTCTTTGCAAGCCGCCTAGCAGCTGTATGGGCCTCTCTAGCTTCTGATAGGGATGTGTCAGGGTATGTGCCTATTGTATGGGTCAAGTGCTTGCCACCAAGCCTGTAATCGTATTTCCAGGCCTTGGATCCAGTGGGCCGTACAATCAAAGATAACCCACCTTGATCGCTTAACTTGTATTGCTTGTCCTTGGGCTTTGCATTCTTGATTTGAGTGTTTGTAAGGGCCATTTGATGCCACTCCTTAATATAACGAGACCGTCATCGAGACCGTCAAAAGTAGTGGATAGTATAATACACAAATCACAGTAAATACATTAAACTGTTATAAAACAACGGTATGTAGGTATAAAGTGGATAGTATAATACACATAATACATATGAATGGCGTTTTTCGGGCGCGCCATTTTTCAAGAATAACGTGTTACTGCAATATCTAGCGCAAAGTTGAATTCCTTGCCTTTACTGTTCTTCGCACTGGATACTGTGCATTAATAAAAGAGTGCTTATTATCCTCTTGGACGCATCATTTTTAAATCTTATTTTAACCCCTTTTTAGCTGATACCCAAAGCTCGCTTTAATGTTAGATCAAACGTCTTTTCAATACCTTAGGTTTTATGGCTGATTAAGCTCAGAAAAGCATTCAAAAACCCTCAGAGCAAACAGTATCAAAGGTATAATAACTCTTCAATACCATCATTTTGCCACCAGACGTGGCGAATCTAGGTCTATTTTTTGGTATGTCGTAGGTCTGCTTTTGGTCTACACCATGTTAAAAACTAGGCGTTTAATATTGTTTTTATTGGGGGTGCTATGGCATCGCATACTGATTTCGTCTCAGCTCAAGGGCGCAGGCTCGCCTATCAGCGCATCCTAGGGAAGGGCCCAGAGATTGTTTTTCTAAGTGGCTTTAAGTCAGATATGCAGGGCAGAAAGGCTCTTCATTTAGCTCAGTGGGCAGCGCGCAGCGGCCGCAGTTTTTTGCGTTTTGATTATTCGGGGCATGGGCAGTCGTCAGGACTGTTTTGTGATGGATGTATCGGGGATTGGTTAACGGACGCTGAAGCTGTGATTACTGAACTGACTGAGGGACCTGTGATCTTAGTGGGCTCTTCTATGGGAGGCTGGATTTCTTTGTTACTTGCGAAACGCCTTGGTGCCCGGTTGGTAGGATTGGTCACTATAGCAGCTGCCCCAGATTTCACCGAAGACAGCATTTGGGCTGGTTTTAACGCAAATCAGCGAGCCGAATTAAAACTTAACGGACAGATCGCCCTAACATCAGATTATGATGAACCCTACATCATCACGCAGCGACTAATCGAAGATGGTCGCCACAATCTGGTGCTGCATAAACCATTGGAATTGCCTTGTTCGTCGCGCTTTCTTCAAGGCACGGCAGACGTGGATGTTGACATGTCCGTGGCACTGCGTTTACTGGCCCATGCATCTGGACCAGATATCCAGTTAACCTTAGTTGATGGTGCAGACCACCGGTTTTCAGATGGCCGTTGCTTAGGGTTGATAGAAAATGCCTTAATTGATGTTTTGCCCCCAGTTTTGACCTAATATGAAAAGGTGACCCTTTGCGCTGATATTCTTTGTCACACCTAAAGTGCTTTGAGGCTTAAACATGAAGCAGAATGTTTGCATTAAGAATCAACCAACCATTACTTTGCGACATTAATAACATTGATGATCGCTTGCTGCATGGTTGCACTATTATTGTAGTCCAATGGGATCCCAAACGGTTTATCGTCTTTACTAATTACTAGGCTGGGAAAACCTTGGCTTGAGAGTTGACGGGCTAATTGAAGTTGTTCCTTTAGCAGCAACTCGATGGCAGGGCTGTTTATATCCTGTTTGAACTTTTCTACATTGAGGCCAATACTGTTAGCAATTTCAGACAGAACATCGACGTCTGAGGGGTTTTTGGCATTTAAATAATAGGCCCGTTGGATGCCTAAAATCATAGTGTCCTCTATGTTGGCGTCCTGCACTTTGGCAGCTAAAACGGCTCGGCATGCGGGGTAGGTAGAGCGCCTTGGCACGCTATTGCTAGCAGGGTTCCAAAATTCATAATTAAATTCTATACCGGGGATGTGTTGCTGAATGTGTTGCCAGGTGTTGGATAAATTGTTTTGCATCGCCAAAGACATGGGTTGATCTGAGTCGGGTGCCAAACCACCAACCACATAAACGATGTCTAGGGTATGAGTGAATTGTGATTTGAGTTGTTGCCACACGGGTCTAAATCCCCAGCACCAACTGCACATAGGATCATGAATGTAGAATAAAGTGTTACTGGAGTGAGTCACTAAATCGCCTTTGAATGTAAAATGTAAACTGGAGTCCAGAAATTTGGAGGTTAGGTTGAACATAACCCAAGCGCTGAATATACCCCCCCTTTGTGTCACTGACAAGTTGAAATCAAACTCCCTTGGCAATGCCAAAAATAGTGGGCCTTCAGCTTGCTTTTATGGTTTTTTATCACGCAAAGGATAATGATGGTTAATAGACGGCGCAAAGGGGTTCTAACTAAAGGTGCAGTCATAGATGTAGTCATCGGTTTAGGAGTAGGTGCAGTAGAACCTTTAGCAGTAGGTTAAGTAGTAGGTTTAGGAGTAGGTGCAGTAGAACATTTAGTAGAAGGTTTAGTAATAGGCGTAGTAAAAGATCCAGCTACTGGGTCAAAAAGACTGCTTGCTAAATCTGAGGATAAAATTGAGACTAAGGAGTCTTATTGCCGGCGTTTTTCAGTATTTTTTCGAGGTTGGCTTTACCTATAATGTCGGTCAAAGACTGGAATTGCTGCCTAACGAATGAATCGATAATCAATTCTGACTCTTTTATGAAATAAAAATAACATCGGTTTAGCCAGCGCCGCTTTTTTAGGTTATGCAGAATAATAAGGCCTAGCAGGTTGTTTACTTGGGTCTACCGAAGTAAACTTATAGCGGCATATATATATCTGTAAGCGGCATCGGCACTTTTAACAGGGTTAACGCCTTGTCATTTTTGTTTTGTTTTGTTACTTTTTGGTGTCGCTTGAAGATAAACCCGAATTAATTATAATAATGGAGTTTTACATGAATAAGCTTGTTAAAGGTTTGGCCGCTGCTGGTGTTGCAGCTGCGATGTCACAAGGCGCAGTAGCAGCCTGTGGAGACGTAACTATTGCAGAGATGAACTGGGCCTCTGCTGAATTTATGGCTAACGTAGACAAAATCATCCTTGAAGAAGGTTATGGCTGCACTGTGGAATTGGTTCCAGGTGCAACGCTAACTACTTTCGCTTCTATGGATACTAAAGGTGTGCCTGATATTGCACCTGAATTGTGGACACAATCTGTGGATGTTCCTCTGAAAGCTGCCATTGCATCGGGTAGCTTACATAAGATGAATCCAAAGCCGATTTTAGGTGCTGGTGAAGGTTGGGTTGTACCTAGCTATACTTTAGAGAATCATCCAGAACTCAAATCTGTACTAGATGTGATCGAGCGCCCAGATTTGTTTCCATACAACGAAGATCCTACTAAAGGTGCCTTCGTGGGTTGTCCTGCAGGTTGGGGTTGTCAGCAAATCAATAACAATCTATTCACTGCCTTCGACATGGAAGCTAAAGGATGGGTTTTAGTTGATCCAGGTTCTGCTGCAGGTCTTGATGGAGCGATGGCCAAGGCTGTTCAACGAGGCGATGACTACTTTGGTTATTACTGGTCTCCAACAGCGATGATGGGCAAGTACAATATGCAAATGCTTGACTTTGGTGTGCCGTTCCAAGGCATGGATGACTGGCTTGCTTGTACTACCCAAGCTGAGTGTGCCGACCCACAGCCAACTTCTTGGAGTGTGTCAGAAATCAACACCATTGCTACGGATTCGTTCATGAAGAACAATGATCCTAAAGCTGCTGCATACATTAAGGGACGTGAGTACCCTGCAGCCGCCATGGGTGCAATGCTAGTGTACATGGCTGATAACCAAGCTGGTGGTGAAGATGCAGCAATTGAGTTCCTTGTGAATCATGAAGATGTATGGACCCAATGGGTTGGTGTCCAAGCCGCGAACTTAATCAAAAAATCTTTAAACTAACCTAAGGGTTATGTAAAAAGCCTGCTAACTTTGTTAGCAGGCTTTTTTTTAATTTTTTAACTGAGTAGGACTAATTGTGGAATTATTTGACGAATTTCCCTCAATGGGGCGAAAAGACTTAGTAGGTTTAAAAAAAGGCATCGATTTTGCATTTCGTGATTTTTCTCGAGAGAACGGTGAGGCTATTGAGGGCTTCTTTGATCCACTAATGTATTTTATGGTGTGGTTTGAAAAACTACTCATGGCCGCACCTTGGCCAATTATGATTTTAATCTTTGCGGTCTTAGCTTGGCTTGGAGCCCGCAGTATTGGTATCGTTATTGGCACCATTGTATCGTTTTTGGCGATTGGTTATTTCGGCATGTGGGAAGATACCATGGCCACGGTGGCCATTATTTCTGTGGCGACTTTCTTGTGCATTGGTTTGGGAATCCCTCTGGGGATTTTAATGTCCCGTTCCAATCGTGTGCAGGCAGGGGTCACTCCAGTGCTAGATATCATGCAAACTATTCCCAGTTTTGTATATTTAATCCCAGTGGTAATGTTGCTGGGTATTGGCAAGGTACCTGGCCTGATTGCTGTTTGTATTTATGCCTTACCCCCCATTGTGCGACTCACCAACTTGGGCATCCGTTTGGTCGATAAAGAGGTGCTTGAAGCTGCCGAAGCCTTTGGTTCTAACTATCGCCAGAAATTATTTGATGTTCAAATTCCTTTGGCGTTACCTAATATCTTTGCAGGGGTAAACCAAACTATTATGATGGCTTTGGCCATGGTGGTTATTGCCTCAATGATCGGTGTTAAAGGTTTAGGAGTTCCCGTACTCCGAGCGGTTTCTAATCAGTACTTGGCATTAGGTCTGATGAATGGACTAGCCATTGTAGCTTTGGCCGTTATATTTGACCGAGTTTCACAAGAGTACGGCAAACGGTTGCAAAAGCACCGTCAAGGAGGTCACGGTGTCTGATGTTAAGGTTTCGATTAAGAACCTATATAAGATTTTTGGGCCTAATGGCGGAGCCATGGTGTCAAAAGTTGAAAATGGTGCTACAAAAACGTCATTGCAAGCTGAACATAAGCATGTACTGGGCTTAAATAATGTCAATATTGACATTCCTGCGCGTCGTATTCAGGTGATTATGGGTTTATCCGGTTCTGGTAAGTCGACCCTAATTCGCCATTTAAATCGCTTGATTGAACCCACCTCTGGTGAGATTTTGGTTGATGGCGAAAATGTTTTAGCCATGTCTGCTGAAGAATTACGCAACTTTCGCCGCAACAGAATGTCTATGGTATTCCAAAAGTTTGCCCTGTTGCCCCACCGTTCGGTGATTGACAATGTGGGTTATGGATTAAAAATTAAAGGCGTCAATAAAGCCGAAATGAACGAGCGCTCGCAAAAGTGGATCGACAGAGTTGGCCTATCTGGCTTTGAAAATAACTATCCAGCGCAGTTGTCTGGTGGCATGCAGCAACGGGTTGGCTTGGCAAGAGCCTTGGCTACAGATGCTGAAATTCTATTAATGGATGAAGCTTTCTCGGCATTGGATCCATTGATTCGTAACGACATGCAAGATATCTTGCTGGACTTACAAGAAGAATTGCACAAAACCATTATTTTTATTACCCATGACTTGGACGAGGCGCTTAACATTGGAGATAATATTGTTATCTTGCGAGATGGTGCTGTTATTCAGCAAGGTTCGCCTCAAGAAATTGTGTTAGATCCTGCAGATGACTACGTGCGTGACTTTATTAAAGATATTAACCGTGCTCGCGTGTTAGATGTTTCAGCGGTTATGGAAGCCTCTTCATCTGACTCGGGTTTGGAATTCGCATCCACTGTGATTCTAGAAGACGCGATGCCAGCCATGGTTAAGGCAGATGTCACTCATGCTAACGTCATGCGTGATGGTGAAGTGATTGGAAAAGTCACTTTGGCAGCTATGATTGGTGCCATTGCACGTCCAGAAAGCAACGGTGAAGAGCAAGTCACCTATCGTTAGAAGCCCTATAAGAATGATAAAAAGGCGGCCTTGGCCGCCTTTTTTTTGCATTTTTGAGTTGTTAACCTAATTGATCTATTTTTGCTTGGCTATAACCCAACAAATCACGATACACGACTTGATTAGCTGAACCCATAGGTAAGCCTGGAAAGCGTAACTTAGACTTCTTGTTAGTGGCTGAATTATCTTTCATGCGAAAGGGGACATCAGGCATTTTAAGTTCTATCCCTGATGAGGGGTCTGTGACCCTAATAATGCTACCACGGGCTTCAAAGTGAGGATCTTCATCAATTTCCTTCATTGACAAGATAGGGCCAGCAGTAATGCCTTCTCGGCGGAATAGCTCCAATGCTTCGGCATTGGTTTTAGTTAATACCCAAGCCTTTATGATTTGGTTTAAAGTAATGCGGCTATCTGGCTGAATGCGGTCGTTGTTGGTCTTAAAGCGGGGATCACGGATAAGCTGGGGCTGACCCATGACCTCGGCAAGTCGTTCCCAGGTTTTTTGGTTAGAGCAAGACATGGCCACCCACAAGCCATCGCTGGTTTGGTAATTATTACGCGGTGCTGCAGCTCTGAGCTCATTACCAATCGGTTTAGGAATCTCGCCTGTTAATTGATAGCCAATAAATTCACCGCCAAGGTAACCAAATAGTGGCTCATACAAAGAAATATCCACCACTTGGCCACCACTTTCTAAACGCTTACTTTGATGCAGGGCTAGGCTCACTGCATAGGCCAAATGAATTCCAGTGGTTAAATCAGCCAAAGCTATGGGAGGACTAGTAGGCCCCGTATCTTCATAACCATTAAGAAACGAAAAGCCACTAAAGGCTTCTGCGAGTGTGCCAAAACCGGGTTGATGGGCGTGAGGGCCAGTCATGCCATAACCTGAAACTTTGCCAATCACCAATCCTGGATTAAGTTCTAACAATATTTCATGGCTTAGCCCCAACCTGTCCATCACCCCTAAGCGCATGTTTTCGATCAGCACGTCAGCTGACTGAATGAGTTCCAAAAAGGCTTGTTTACCTGCCTCTGACTTGAGGTTGAGGGTAATGGGCAGTTTATTTCTGCCAATATAGGCATGATAAGGTTCAATGCCAGTGGCCGCATGGGTGCCCCAGCCGCGCAGTGCATCTGGAGCCATTGGATTTTCCACCTTGATGATTTCAGCACCCGCATCACCTAATAAAGCAGCGCAGTAGGGAGCTGCTATCACACTAGACAAATCAATCACCCGCTTACCCTCTAAAGGTAAACCTGCAAAGCAGGACTTTTCACGTTGTTGAGCAATAAAATCATTGAGATTGGGTGTTTCTTGTGGTTTTTTTAGGCTCATAATGTGGGTCCATTTAAGGTAATGTACCCAATTTGCATGATCATATGGCGTCAGTCAATGTTATAAACGCATTGAGTGGTGTTTAAATGCAAGTCTTATTTTTGTTTCCTATAGACTACCAAAGGAAACGTTTAAATTAATTTATAAATATATATTTATCAGTAAGTTAATGGGTTAATTATAATATAAATTGGGTCTAAGTAAGAGTCGTTTCTAATGCGATATTTATACCACTAAAGCGACCAATGCCCTTAAATAATACCCAATAGGAAATATTAAGCCTGAATCGCTTAAAAATATCCAAATAGACTAAAACCTAATTCTTAGACTATTTTTTTGCTGATGTTGTTGGCATCTGTGCAAAATCTTTAACCCTTGAATTTATGGGAGTAGAAGGAAGCCGGCTGCTGGCCCAGACATTACATTGTGGTTCAAACCATTGGGCGTCCTCCACAGAACCTACTTTGATATGAATGCGATCTGGTTTTGCACTGTTGGTGCCAAACAGTTGGCTGCCGCAGGAAGAGCAAAAGTGTTTGGTCATTACAGCACCAGAATCAGCACGATGGGTAAACGTTTGAGTTTGCCCCTGCCAAGATAGGCTATCAATTGGCACAAATGCCAAGGCAGCAAAGGCTGATCCAGTATTCTTTCGACAATCCTGACAATGGCAGTGGACCTGAAAAAGAGGTGATGCAGATGCACTATAACGTATTGCTCCACATAGGCAGCTGCCAGAAATAACTTGTTCGGTGGGCATAGAGCTTATCTCCTATTCATTGGTATGTGGGATCTAGCTTGCATTATTTAATGCTTGGTTAACTAACCCACGAAATTTATGTTTAAGATCTTGCCTGCCATGGGTAATTAGACGTCATCCTCTAAAATAGCAGTTTATGTGACAGTCAAAGTGTTACTTTCCATTCATCTTGCGGCGCATTGAACCAAATATCAAGGTGCATGGCTCATGAGAGTTTATGCATCAATTGGCTCTTGTGTATCTAGTCGATCTCGTGGGTCTGGCGTGGCCAATAATCAAGTGGAAGAGATTGCTTTGAGTTTGGGTGATGCCTTTTAGTTTTGAGTCTTGATCAAAGTTAAAAAGACCTGCGTAATTTCAAAAAAATTGTCATGAGCCAGTTACATACATTGTGTCTAAAAGTGCTAGGCTTCGAGAGTGTAGATGCAGATTGAGTTACCTTTATGATTGTTGGTTAAATTGAACAAAAATAGTCATGTTGTTAAATTTTTTTGACAATTTTAGGTGTAATACTAATATCAGTGGTTTTTATACTGGGTATTCTTGCGACTTTGGTCACAAGTGGGTAAATTGACACACTGAAATGAAAGCAGCCTCACCATGGCTGAATTAATATGCTGCCACAAGCGGCAAAAATAAACGGAGCTGCTATCGTGCCATCATCCGACTTAATGCTCGAAGGCCTCACCTTAATGGTGTTTGGCATGGGTTTTGTGTTTACTTTTCTTACGCTGTTGGTGCTTGCCACCAAAACCATGTCTGCAACTGTGTTGCGGTTTTCTCCCGTAGAAGACCTATCGCTGCTCACCCCCCCTTTGAATATGGTTTCACCTTCCCAGCAAGTTGCTAATGACGCCCATTTAATGGCAGTGTTAAGTGCGGCAGTGCATCGATATCGTCAAGACCGCAGCTAATGCTGCATCTCTTATCCTTTTTATTTAATTATTAGCATAGGCAAACACACATGACCCCTGTTAAAAAAACCCTAGGTATTACTGACGTTGTACTGCGTGATGGGCACCAGTCTCTATTTGCTACACGCATGCGCTTAGCCGATATGTTACCCATTGCTCCCAAGCTGGATCAAATCGGTTATTGGTCTGTAGAAACTTGGGGTGGGGCAACTTTTGACGCCTGCATTCGCTATTTAGGTGAGGACCCTTGGGAACGTATTCGTGCTTTAAAGGCGGCTATGCCTAACACGCCGCAACAAATGTTGTTCCGCGCACAGAATATTCTTGGCTATCGGCATTATGCTGATGACGTAGTGAGAAAATTTGTCGAGCGTGCTGCCATTAATGGGGTTGATGTGTTTCGAGTGTTTGATGCCATGAACGATGTGCGTAATTTAGCCACAGCCATTAAGGCGGTCAAAGAAACGGGCAAACATGCTCAAGGTGCGATGTCGTATACTCTCAGTGCTCTGCACACGATGGACTACTGGGTTGACTTGGCTAAGCAAATAGAAGATCAAGGGGCTGATTCTATTTGCATTAAAGACATGGCAGGTTTGTTGAATCCGTATAAGGCATTTGAGTTGGTCACTCGCCTCAAAGCTGAAACTAACATGCCAGTGCACATGCAATGCCACGCTACCACAGGTTTGTCTACTGCGGCCATTTTAAAAGCTGCTGAAGCAGGCATTGATAACGTTGATACCTCTATTTCCTCTATGTCTATGACCTACGGACACTCACCCACAGAGTCTGTGGTGTCTATTTTCGAAGGAGGTGATCGAGACACAGGCTTAGATATAAGGGCTATAGAAGAAGTGGCCGCTTACTTCCGTGACGTGCGCAAGAAATATGCAAAATGGGAAGGGTCTCTTAGGGGTGTAGACTCACGTATTTTAGTGGCTCAGGTTCCAGGTGGTATGTTGACCAATATGGAAAGTCAACTCAGAGAACAAGGTGCTGCAGATCGGCTGGATGAAGTGCTAGAAGAAATTCCAAGAGTGCGAGAAGATCTAGGTTTTATTCCATTAGTGACACCCACCTCACAGATTGTAGGCACTCAGTCGGTACTCAACGTGTTAACGGGTGAGCGCTACAAAAGTATTACTAAAGAAACAGCGGGTGTGCTTAAAGGCCAATACGGTGCCGCCATGGCGCCTTTTAATAAAGAGCTACAAGCCCGTGTGTTAGATGGTGCTGAGGCTATTACTTGCCGCCCTGCAGATCTTATTGACGATGAGCTGGACCAGCTTACTGTGGAATTACGAGGTCTTGCACAAGAGAAAAATATTAAGCTTGCACCAGGTGATCGTGAAATAGATGACGTGTTAACTTATGCGCTTTTCCCTCAGGTGGGACTTAAGTTCTTAGAAAATCGGGATAACCCAGATGCCTTTGAACCTATCCCAACACTCGAGTCTGCCCAAGCCGCCACCGCACCTAAACCTGCAGTAGCGCAGACATCAGTTTATACCATTGGTGTGAATGGCCAAAGCTATGTGGTGGAAGTCGCTGAGGGTGGAGATATTTCAGCGGTTGGTTTAGCTCCAGTGGCGATGACAGCCAACCCAGTACCCGCCGCTTTGCCAGTCACTGGCGGGGAAGCTGTCACAGCACCCTTAGCAGGTAACATTTGGAAAATTCATACGATGCCAGGTCAAGCTGTGCAAGAAGGTGATGTTTTATTCATCCTTGAAGCCATGAAAATGGAAACAGAAATTCGCGCCAGTAAGGCGGGTACGGTGAGTGCTGTGATGGCTAAAGAAGGTGATTCTGTATCTGTTGGTGATACTTTGTTGACCTTGGTTTAGGCGGAATATTCATGGACAAGTTATTACAAATTTGGTATAGCTCCGGCGTGTATCAAGTGCAACCAGGCCAAGTCATCATGATGGCTGTGGGCTTGTTACTGCTTTATTTAGCCATTAAGCGTAATTTTGAGCCTTTGCTACTCATCCCTATTGGTTTTGGTGGCTTATTGGCTAACATTCCTGGTGCTGGTTTAGCTGATCCGGGTGGCATTCTCTATATGTTTTACTCTGTCGGTATCGAAACTGGTGCTTTCCCGCTCATTATTTTCATGGGTGTGGGAGCCATGACAGATTTTGGTCCATTATTAGCTAACCCTAAAACGCTATTTTTGGGGGCGGCCGCACAATTTGGTATTTTTGTGACCTTAATAGGCGCAGTGGGTATGTCTACCCTTGGCTGGATGGACTTCACCCTCGCTGATGCAGCGGCCATAGGCATTATAGGGGGTGCCGATGGCCCTACGTCTATTTACGTGGCTAGTAAGCTTGCGCCAGATTTATTGGGAGCGATTGCGGTGGCTTCATATTCATACATGGCCCTCGTGCCCCTCATTCAACCGCCTATTATGCGAGCCCTCACGACAGTGAAGGAACGGCAGATAAAAATGGTGCAATTGCGCCCCGTAGGCAAGGTTGAAAAGATTGTATTTCCCTTGTTATTGCTATTGTTGGTGGCGTTTATGCTGCCTGATGCAGCGCCTTTATTGGGCATGTTCTGTTTTGGTAACTTGATGCGCGAATCTGGTGTGGTGGATCGTTTATCTGATACCACTCAAAATGCATTAATTAACGTGGTCACCATCTTTCTCGGCTTAGCAGTAGGTTCTAAACTATCGGCAGATAAATTCTTAGATCTCACGACCTTAGGTATTCTCTGTCTAGGTATGGTGGCGTTCGCTATTGGCACTGCCTCTGGTGTGTTGATGGCTAAGATCATGAATAAATTAACGGGTGGCGGTATTAACCCACTGATTGGTTCAGCTGGAGTATCCGCAGTACCTATGGCGGCGCGTGTGTCTAACAAGGTGGGTTTAGAAGCTAATAACCAAAACTTTTTGTTAATGCACGCCATGGGACCCAACGTGGCAGGGGTTATTGGTTCGGCTGTTGCCGCGGGAATCATGATTAACTATGTGAGTGGTGGATAACTAATATGGGACGTCGAATTAGTGACAGTGACCCTAGTGGCAAACAGCCCTGTGCTTTTTGTCGCACTATGCGCTTAGTGCTTATTTTCGCAGTTATGTTGGTTATGCTGTTGGCTTATGCTGATAAGTTGTCTTGGCTAAGAGATATCGACTTCACCACTTTATTTGGTTACTCAATGGTGGTGTTCTTTTTTACGGTACTGGGGTATCGAGTGTGGGACGAGTATTTCCGTGCCAAGCTGTCACAGACAGATCGAGATGCCAGACGCGCCTTAAGAGAACAGAAGTTTGATGAGTTAGATGCTTTAGAAGCAGAGCGCGCAGCGGCTGAGAGGATTGACTCACAATCTGAAAAGTCAGATCCTCAAACCACAATCATAGAGCCACAAGCCGCTAACATAGAGCCACAAGCCAGCCCCATAAAGCCAGAAGGTATGGGTTCATCTGAGGCCCATCCCGTTAGTGGTAAAATAGATGAACTGGACACGACTGCCCCAGTACCCCAAGCAACTGAAGTAAGTGAATTGAGTGAGCTAAATGAGCCAGTGCAGCCACTTGAGGACCCTAGCCTAGAGTCAAATTCGTCACCTGAGCAATTGGACTTGCTGGGTTTTTCCACTCCAAAAAAATCTGATGAATAAGGCCTGAAGTGTCTTAAAGTATTGAAATTCAGGTTTTCGAGATAGTTTCCTGCGTCCCAGTACTAGAACCAGAACCCGTATCAGTATCTACACAAAAAGACTTAAGCTTTAGACCAGCCAAATAGGTTGGAATATTTTCAAATCAGTGGTTAGAATAAGACATGACATAGTCAGCTTGATCTTGACACACTTTATTTACAGCCTATGAACACAAACAAAAACGTTCCTAACTGCATGCAATGCAAGCACTTTTACGTCACTTGGGATGCAAAATTCCCAAGAGGCTGTCGCTTGTTTGCCATTAAATCTCGCCAGTTGCCAATGATAGAAGTCATGCGCATTGATGGCCACGCCTGCCGAGGATACGAACTAAAACCCACACCAACAGTTAAGCCCAAAAGTTAGAAGTTATTGCATATAGCGAGGGGAATGGCGAAGCAGAGGTAAAGGGCAATAGAGAGGCAGAGATAAAGGCTGAGGCCTAATCCCTTACTAGCATGAAACGAAGAGGCTCCCCTTTTGCTTGCTTACTAAAGTAGTGGCCGCGATAAAAAAAGAATGACCATGCCATGGGTTGCATCCAATAATTAGACTCACTGCTCCAATACACTTCAGGCTCAATACCACTAAAAACTCGGGTGTTAATCGAGGGTGATTTACAGTCTGCCTCAACTAACGTGGTCATATCATCAGTTTCTGGTACTCGCCAATCATCAAAGCCAGCTAACGTTGCGTTTGCAGCCCAAGTTTGCGCGTCTTCAAAGGGTAAGAGTATTGGCTCACCTTGGCACTCACCATTAAGCCAGGTTTGCCCCGCCCCACAGCGATACCAAGTGAGGCCTGAAAGTGGGTCTTGGGCTAAGCCATTACTCATGCGTTGATAGCGCCCATCAGTTTGCTGCACTGAAAAATAGTCATCGCACTTGGGCGCTTTGTCTACTACTGCGTAGCTAAAGATGGAAAACGTAATAGTAAGAAAAAAAGTGACAAACCTCATATATACACCTCAGTAGTCCCATACGTTATCGACTGATTATAGCGTAACTTAAATCCTATTAGGCTCGTTTATTAGAAATTATTTTACATATCCTGAGCTAAGAACATAATCAGGCTAAATATTTATTACATTTGGTCGATAATATTGGATATTATAGATAAACTATTGTTTTAAGGTATTCATTGTACCTCTAAGAATTCATTAGTTAACAACGGGTTGGAGACATAAAAGATGGATTTAGCAACAATTGTAGGTTTTTTTGCATGTTTTGGAATCGTCGCGGCTGGTATTCTCATGGGTGGCCCTATGTCCATGTTTGTTAACGGCGCTTCTATTTTCATCGTTATCGGTGGTTCTTTATCCGTTGTTTTGATGCGCTCATCTATCACTGACTTTGTCGGCGCCATTAGCCTCGCTGGCCAGGCTTTCTCCAATAAAGTAGACAAGCCTGAAGATTTGATTGAAAAAGTAGTTGAGCTTGCAACCATTGCTCGTAAGGACGGCATGATCGCCTTGGAATCCCAGGAAGTCAGTAATGAATTTCTCAACAAGGGTATGGGCATGTTGGTCGACGGTCAAGACGGCGCTGCTATAAAAGCGTCGCTTGCCACTGAGGCAGGCATGAAAATACGCAGAGCGAAGGCTGGCGGTTCTATTTTTGAAGCCTGGGGCGATTTTGCTCCAGCCATGGGTATGATCGGTACGCT
This sequence comes from Candidatus Njordibacter sp. Uisw_058, assembly GCF_047730065.1. Classification (GTDB taxonomy): domain Bacteria; phylum Pseudomonadota; class Gammaproteobacteria; order Pseudomonadales; family Balneatricaceae; genus Njordibacter. The sequence continues at coordinate 2,135,488 of NZ_CP159829.1, read as the reverse complement.
CGTAGGTCTGGTACAGATGTTGGCTAACATGGGTGACCCAAAATCGATTGGCCCAGCCATGGCAGTGGCCTTGTTGACCACACTTTACGGTGCAATTATTGCTAACATGATTGCCTTTCCTGTGATGCAAAAACTAGAGCAGCGGTCAGAGGCAGATGCGGTTAACAATGAGCTTATTATTAAAGCTCTGATCTTCATCTCAGAAGGCGGCAACCCGCGCGTTATGGAATCATTACTATACAGTTACTTGGCGCCTAAAGTTCGGGCTAAGTTAGAAGCCGCTGCTTAATTGATTGTTATTTAGGGAGAAACAATCATGGCAGAAGAAAATACCGACGCTGAAGAGAATCCTAACGCCCCTGTGGCGGCCGATGGCGAACAAGGCCAAGAAGACCCTATAGAAGGCCAAGAGGGAGCTGAAGAAGGCCAAGAGGGAGCTGAAGAAGGCGCAGCTGCAGAAGCACCAGCCGAAGAAGATGACGATGCAGAAGAGTGTCCAGTCTGCAAGAAAGGCGCTCCTTTATGGATGGCAACCTTTGCCGACATGGCGACTTTGTTGATGGCATTTTTCGTATTAATTTTATCATTTTCAGAAATGAGAGTGGTTAAGTTAGAGCAAGTGGCGGGCAGTATTGCGCATGCATTCGGTATACAAAAAGTCTTAAACAAACCTGATCCGCCAGAGGGGACATCGATGCTATCGAAAACATTTAGCCCCACGTTAGCTCAAATGTCAGTTGTCGATCAGTTGATGCAGCAAACCACTGAGACCACCCAACGAGACGTAGAATTAAAAACAGAGACAAAAAAAGAAGACTACGATGTTAATGAAGAACAGCAGAAGGTGGAAACGGCCCTAGCTGAAGAAATAGCTAATGGCGAGGTCGAAGTCACGATTAAAGATAATCAGGTAGTGGTTGAATTGAATGGTCCCGGTAGTGTTGGAGAAGCTGAAAGTGAAGGAGATCAAGGCTTTGTGCCTACAGAGACGTTAGAACTCTACGCAAAAATTTCTGATGCTCAAGAACTCACTGATGCACCTATTAAAGTCCAAGATCAGCAGTCACAAAAGCAGCAAGACGCAAAAAATTTGAAGGAGCAGCAACAGGAGCAAGTGCAACAGGAAGTAGCAGAGTTAAAAATGGTGCTTTCAGAGGCCGTTACTCAAGGTTTAGCTGAAGTTGAGCAAGAGGGCACTAAGATTATTGTTCGATTGTCAGAGAAAGGTGCCTTTCCCAATGGGGGGGCTCAGCTTAACCCGAATGCGCTACCGATGATTAGAGCGTTGAGCAAAACCATTAAAAGTAATAAAGGCCAAGTCATAGTCACTGGGCATACGGATAGCACTAATCCACCTTCTGGTGGGGAATTCCCAAGTAATTGGGACTTGTCAGCAGTGCGCGCGGCGGCAGTCGCAGACTCGTTAAGTAGTTTGATGAATGTCTCTAAGCAGCGGCTTTCTGTGGAAGGTGTGGCTGATACTGAGCCACTCAATGATAATCGGTCTGCCGCAGATCGGGCTCGAAACCGTCGAGTTGAAATTGTGCTAGACATAGCCGATGTTGAATAATAAGTAGCTTGAAGCTAAACGATAGCGTCTACGGAGACTTGCTGTTCTGGTTTTTCAATCGCCTTGTAGGCTTCAGCTGCTTGTTGGCTGCGCTGAGGCGGCAGATCAGTGTAATTCGCTAGTCCATCACTGCCTTTTTTGGTCTCTGCTTGGGCACTAATGCTAGCTTGGCTAGCACGCCAGGCAGAAGCTTCTAGGTTGGCTTTTTGTCGACTTTGATCGGGTGTTTGAGGAAGTTGCGCTGACGTGTCAATTTCTTCTGCTCTAGGGAAGGCGTTTTCCGCCCTCACTTTGGCTTCCTGGTTGATCACAGGTAGCTGGACAGCGGGTGCAGTTGGCGTAGCGTTACTTATGTTCATAGTGTTAGTCTAACAAATAATTAACCAAGATAGCAAAAGGGGGCAGATGATCGATAACGGACCTCAACCCTTATCACCATCAAGTGGCGTAGTTCGGCCAGGGGTGAACCTTGGTAACGGTCCTATACTGCCTGCGGTCACCCTCATAAAGGGTCAGATTATTGAGGGTGTGGTAGTGCAATTACAACCGCGATTGTTAGTTGACACTGCCAACAGTATCTTCAGTGCTGCAGCCAGTTCAGCGGCTTATACACTTGGGGAACGCTTATTATTTAAGGTGTTAGATCCAGATGTGCACCCACCCCGTTTAGAGTTATTGCGATCTGGGCAGTTGCCCGTTTCCTCTCTTGGTCAACAAAGTGCATTTTTACGCAGCCTTTTATATCGTCCGGACGGCTTAAAACCACTTCAACAATGGCTATCTAGCCACTTGTCTGGCGCCCAGTTGCCATCATCATTAGCGACATTATTACAATCTTTTTGGCAGCTTCCTAACCCTCCAAAAGCCATTGATATACAAAAGTTTCTGTTGATGAGTGGCTTATTTAGTGAAAGCCGTGGTCAAGCGGAAAGTTTAGCAAATGCCTTAATGGGACCAGCAGCAGCCCATAATGATCTTAAAGCTTTATTAAAGTTGCTGGCCCTAGAAGAAGGTTTTGAGCAACAAGTTAAACCTTTGCTAGAAGCCTTAAACTCAAGCCAAATCAAAAGCTTAGATGCTCTACTTAATAATCAAACGCATTATCAATGGCTGATGCCTTGGTTTGGGGAACAACATTTACTGATTACTTTGCAACAAAACCAGCAACAACGTAGCCAAAAAGTCTGGTCAGTGAGTCTGGCTCATGAGGGTCCAGAGCTAGGAGAATTACAAATTAACTTGCTACTGACAGAGCATACCCTGGCTCATGAAACCACAGCGAGTTTACATTTTTCCAGTGATCAAGCATGGCTAGCGCCATTGGTGCATGGCTCTAAGCAGCAGTTACATAATACACTAAAACTGCACAGTATAAACTTACAGCAGGTTAGTGTGGGCCCAATCATAGAGCCAGAGATTCAAGCCAAGTCTCAAGCGGTGCATAGTATTTTGGACGTTCACGTATGAAAAAGCCTCTACAAGCCATCGCCATAGAGTATGGCAATAATCCAGTCCCTTTAGTCGTAGCTAAGGGAAAAGACGAATTAGCTCAAAAGATCATTGACGCAGCCATTGCAGCAGGTGTACCCATTAAAAAAGATGAAGAGTTGGCGGCTTTATTGGGCTTGCTTGACCTTGACGACCAAGTGCCTAGGTCGCTGTATACGTTGGTCGCTGAAGTTTTGGTGTATACCTACTGGCTCAAGGGCATGAAACCAGGCGACGAAAAATCCATCTGAGCTAACACTTACTGGTGAAGATCTAATATGAGGTTAACTTCGCCTTCAGTGAGGCCACAGATATGTTGGATTTTTTCCCCAGACATGCCTTCTTTGGCCATGCGGATGGCATGTTCATAATTACTTTGACTGGGTAGATCCGTAGACAACGCACTACTTGGGCTGGGTTGGTCCTTGATGCGATTGAGTTGCTGACTGTTAGACTCTATTAACGTGTAGATATCTTGTAATACTTGGTCCATACGCTGCTGGCGTTGAGCACCTAAAAACTGTAATTTTTCGAGTTTATTATAATCCTCTTGCTGTTCGATAAGCTGGTGGCCTAGGTCTGTTAGGCGTTGCTGCAGCTTTTGGCTTCCTTGGCGCTCAAATAAAAGCGCCGTTAAGCTGGTCACAAATGCCAGCAGGCTGAGCACCATGAGTATTAAAAAGATGGGCAATTGAGGGTCATTAACTAGAGAGGTGAAAACGGCCATAAATACGATCTGCTGTGTCAATATATGTGGGGTGAGTATATCACTAAGCTTTGTCGAGGCTGCGGCCTATATTAGATTTGAAAGCGTTACCTAAGCTATTGTACAGATTGGTACTGGTCACAGGACTGCTAAGCTCTAATGTTTCTAAGGCTTTACTGATGGATTCTAGTTTAGTGCGCATGTAATAGTCACTGGTACGGTGAGTTTTGTTACAGGCCTCCAAAATATCTAACAATTGTTGCCATTGTGTCTGTTGCGAAGGGGTTAGATGCTGGCTAAAGTTTTTGTCTTCTTGGTCGATGCTTGCCTTGGTACAAAACTGATTGCGGAGCGCGTCAAATAGCTGAATGGTTTGTACGTCATGTTGCTTGCGGACTTGTAGTTCTTGAAAGGCCTGCAAATCACTATTTTTAAGGTAGTCAAATTCTAGGTCAAGGGTACTCTGCAACTGCTGCGCGTCGCTAATGGCCTGTTTCAAATGACCATCAAATTCCTCTAATAACTCTGGCAGCAAGGGTAAGTTATCCTTGGATTAGTTTTTCTAAACTAGTCATTTTTTCCGCAATACGAGCCGTATCGACAGGGAACTCTCCATTCTCTAGGGCCTGTTTAATGCGGTCGACCTTTTTTTGGTCAATGTCACTAACCCCTTTACTTGCCTGGGTCATGCGCACCAACGTTTGTGATTCTGGTGTGAACTTAGCCTGATCTGCGCCTTGACTAGGCGCAGTCTTGGCTTGATCTGTTGCACGCTGAGTTTGGCTCGCTTGGCTTTGTTGATGAACATCTTGAGTTTTTTGAGCAGGTTTAGCTTGAGCACTATTTGTCCTGCTAGCTGCAACTCCTTGATTGTGATTGCTAATATCATTCATATTTGACCTCTGAACTAATCTAATTGACGACTGCCCGATAAGTATCGACAGATTCAGCAAAAACTTAACGTCAAAATAGCACTTATTTTAAATAAAATCTAATTATTACTAAAGCCCAGTATTTTCAACTTAACGACTGAGCTCTACTTGGCCTTTAGCAATCACTAAACCCTCCTTTACCAAGCCACTAGGAGATAACTTGACTTTAATTTTATCACCCAAACCGCCATTAGACAAAGCTTGGCCTTTGTTGGTGATTTGGTAGTTGTCTAAATTAATTTGCAAGCTCACCTGGCTGCCCTTAACGACTAGATAGGCTTTGCGCAACATATCTTTGGTAAGCGGGGTTTGGCTCGCAATATAGCGCTTCGTAACCCAGCCCACTAGGGCTTCTTTTTGGCTAAATGCTATTTGCCTGAGACTGTGTTCAGGCACCCATGCCAGAGCCAGATCTTGGGCGATCAGCTCTCTTCCCCTTGACAATGCTTGGTTGCTAATCACCACCAATTGTTGACCTTCTATGTCATTTTTATCCAGTAGCTTGCCAGTTTTAATGTATCGTTTTGCGATTTTACCAATTAACTGGACTCTACTGGAGACCGCACTGGGGCTTGCAGTCTGGACAGGTTCTTTGCTTGACGTTAGGTGTTTTAGAGCGATGACTTGGCCCTGGGGAATGTCTTCTGCCGCGCGCCATAAAGTTTGTAAGTTGTTCATGTCTTCTGGGCTTAGCCAATCGCCTTTATTTAAACGGCGCTTAACTTGCTGCCCAATAGGATTAGTCTCGCTGCCCATAAAATTGCTTTGGTTGCCGGTGTAGGTCACTAAGGCGATGTGTTTGGCAGCGATAGTGCCCTGTTCCTCAATGGGACTCACTAAGCGCCAGGCCTTAATGTTGGTTTGCACATTAATCGACAAATACAAGGACCAACTGGTTTTGTCATGGGTCTTTTCACACACCACTTTTACAGTCTTTTGGTTATTAAACGGCAGCGTCACTTGCAGGGGCGTGGTACAGAGGGCATACCGACTGCGCTCATCCAGTGGTTTAGTGCTCGCATTACTGCCTAACTCTTGTTGAGAAAATTGGCTAACGGCTTGGTAAATGGCCTCATGGGCATGCCATGGTGCAGCTTGAGAGCTGAGGGAAATGAGCCATAGACAGGCCATTAATAATAGCCACTTGAACTGAATTAGTCCTGCGGCAAGGCCTTGCCACTTGTCAAAAATAGGGGGTATTTTTTTCATAATATAATTTCTAACTTAATGAAATTTAAACGTTTTTTAAGTTTGGCATAATCTTTGCTTTAGTGAGTGTGTAGCAGGCAATTATAAGCCTCTAAACAGATAACAAAAGTAGCGAGCGATTATGAGTATTTTACAAAACCCACTAGGCATTCACGGCACCGCTTTAAAACTGCGGGAACAGCGCACGTCAGTCATTGCATCCAACATTGCCAACGTAGATACACCTAACTATAAGGCCCGCGATATCGATTTTAGCAGCGTAATGGCCACAACCCAAAGCAATAGCATGCGCACTAGCCACGCTCGCCACATTGGCGTCACTAATTATCAGGCCCTCCAAGGCGACAGCATGGTTAAGTACCGCTTGCCCAACAGTGCCTCGTTAGATGGCAACACTGTTGAAATTAACACAGAAAACAGTTTGTTTACAGAAAACTCACTGCGTTACCAAGCAACAAACACTTTTTTGAATAGTAAAATTAAAGGCGTCATGAGCGCTTTACGAGGCGAATAAGCCTCGCTTAGCTCACTCATCATAACCGTATAGAGGACAACCCCATGTCAATGTTAACAGCCTTAAAAATATCTAGTTCTGCCATGACCGCGCAAATGACGCGTTTGAATACCACCGCCAGTAACTTGGCCAATATGGACGTTGTGGGTTCCACCGCAGATGGCGCTTACAAGGCCAAAAAACCCATTTTTAAGACGATGATAGAAAATTACACCAGCGATAATTTTGAAGCCAGCGTGAAAGTTAATGGCATCCACGTGAGTGATCGACCCAATGCGAAGAGTTACGACCCTTCAAATCCGGCAGCTAATGACGATGGTTTTGTATTTATGTCTAACGTCAATTCTATTGAAGAAATGGTTGACATGACGAATGCCTCACGCTCCTACCAAACCAACGTAGAAGTAATGAACGCGACCAAAAAAATGATGATGAGTACGTTGCAGCTGGGTAAGTAATAATTTACCCAACTTAGCCAACGTTAGCTGAGCAAGCTGAGCAAATAAGTCAGCTAAGCCAGGTAAGTAAGTTATGTAAGGAGGAAATGATGACCGCATCTATTAGCTCGATCCCGGAAAACTTTCGAAGTTTCGAATCGACCCAACAGAAAGAAATTAAACGCACCTCGGTGCTAGGGCAGGAGGACTTTTTGAAGTTACTCACCACCCAATTACAGCACCAAGACCCCATGGAACCCATGGAAAATGGTGAGTTTATGGGCCAGATGGCACAGTTTTCTACGGTCAGTGGGATCACCGAAATGGGTGAGTCCATCGATGGCCTAGTGAGCATCTATCAGGGTCAACAAATGAGTGCCAATGCCGCCATGATTGGTAAAAAAGCTTTGGTTGATGGCAACTGGGCGCAATTGGAAGGTGGGAAATTGGCAGGTGCCATAGACCTCACCACAGCGGCGAACGACCTGCGCATTGATGTTAAGTCTGAAGCGGGTGAAGTCATGGCCAGTATAGGCCTAGGCTCAAAGATGGCAGGCACACAAGAATTTTCCTGGGATGGCATCAAGAGTGATGGCACCGCTGCGCCAGAAGGTAAATATTACCTGAGTGCAAGTGCTGTTCGGGATGGTCAGACAACTGTGCCACCTATGCAGGTGTATGGCACAGTAAACAGTGTTCAACTCAAGGGCAATGAGGTCACTCTCAATGTCTCTGGGCAAGGTAATGTCAGTTTTAATAGTGTTAAACGTATCAGCCAGTAGGTTGTTAGCGTTACTTAATGTCAGTATTTAATAGTAATTAATAGTAATTAATAGTAACTAAAAAGGGGATCGACTAATGTCATTCTATACTTCACTAACAGGCCTAAACGCGGCGCAAGCCCAACTAGGCATCACATCAAACAACGTCTCCAACGTAGGTACAGTGGGTTTTAAGAAATCCCGTGCAGAGTTTGGTGACATATTTGCCACCTCACCCTTGGAGAACGCGTCTAGCGCCATCGGTCAGGGTGTACTTTTGAAGAAAGTAAACCAGCAGTTTAGTCAGGGTAACATTGAGTTCTCCACTAACTCCTTGGACTTGGCCATTTCGGGCCAGGGTTTCTTTGCCTTGAAACCCAGTCAGACTTCAAACCAAACCGTTTACACACGAGCAGGTTCGTTCAGTGTTAACAACGACCGGTATGTAGTTGACTCCTCGGGTCAGTACCTACAAACCTTCCCGGTGAACGATGACGGCTCGGTAATTGCCACAGGTTTAGGTTCTGCTAAGTCTTTGCAGTTACCTTCTACTGCCGGTTTGCCACAGCCCTCTTCACAGATTGAATTGGGTCTAAACCTACCAGCGGGTGCAGTCATAGTGCCAGAAGGTGCTGCCTATACGACTGATAACCCGTACGCTTTTGACCGAAATGACAGTGATACGTTCAACAAGTCAACGTCGATCACGGTCTTTGACTCACTAGGTAACCCGCACATTGCGACGGTTTACTACATAAAAACCAGTTCAGCGACAGAGCTCAACCCCACCAACAAGTGGGACACGAAGATCTTTATCGGTGATAACGAATTGGATCCCTCTATTATTGCAGCGAAAAATGACAAGAGCGAAACCCAGTACATGAATAAGTTTGGGCAAATCAGCACCAATCCTTCGGCTGTAGACCCGACCTTTAACGCAGCTGCTGCGCACCCTTTGTACTTTAATGATGACCAGCAAATTACTGTACCTTCATCTCCTGGCGCCACCACGGGCGGTTACATGACACGTGCTACCGTAGGCCATGACTTTGGTTCTACAGACAGCAATAAAGTGCAAATCGTGCAGCCTACGGCACAAGTTAATACGATTGGCTTGACAGCAGATATAGTTGCCGGTGGCAATATAAAGTTTACAACGGGTGTTCGGGATAGCGATGGTGATCAAGCCAGTTACTCGCAGGAATTTATTACCAGCCATAAGGCTACCCTAGACGCTCTGGTTGCCACGATAAATTTGGGCGAAACTGCATTTAAGGCTGCTCGGGTAGACGGTAAAATTCAGATAACCTCCTACACCAGCGCAGCTTTACCTGCCATCGGTGTTACCGGGCTTACAGCCGCTAGCACTGCCATAGTTACAACCGGTGGCACAAAAGAAGTAGATACCTACGTCCTGAATTCTGCAGTTGGATCTGGAGGAAAAATAGTATTTAACTATGGTGATAAAACCTACACTCATGTCTATAACTCTTCCGGAACAATTGATGATCTTGTAACAGCATTCAACGCTAATGATTTGACGGCGACGATGGCTAAAACCAATGCTACAACCTTCACCATAACTTCCAACACTGGCTCTCACACGCAGATGACTAAAGGCACCGTGACGGGAAGTCTCTCAGATGCTACTACTGCTATTACAGTGACTACTCCAGCAGAAACTACCCCTGGAGTAGGAACGACCGCTTCGGCAAACTGGCTTGAAGAGGGCAGTGCTGATGGTTTTAATGGTAAAAACTTTGTGAGTGTTTCTGTGGACGGTAGTGACTTCGTAACCATCGATATACCCCCAAAACCGGCAGTTGGAACTGTCACCGCAGGTTATACTGGTACCGAGCTTGCTACAGAAATGACACTGCAACTTAACGCTAAGTTTGGTGACGAAAAAAGCTATAAGATGCCTGCATCTATCGCCGATCGAACGATTACCCTAGAGCTGCAAGATTCCAACGGTAACGACATCAACAAGGATTTTGGTCCAGAGATAAAGACCCTTGCCCTAACTACTGGTTCCACTGCAACCAGTAACCAAATAATCAGGGGTGGTGACATAACCATAACTAATTCGGGTACTGATACCAGTGCCTATACCCAAGCATTTGACACTAACCACAGGACCACCATAGATAAGTTGGTTGCACAAATTAATACCGGTGAGGCCAACTACCAAGCCAAGCGTGTTGACGATGGCATCGTATTCACCTCCAAGGTTAAGGCCACTGCACTGCCAACGATGGCAGTATCTGGCGATACTGATGGAACTACTGGCCATACGTTTACCTATACTGGAACGACTGCCGCTGGCACAACCAGTGATTTAACGATTGTTGTTGACGAGCATAACCCAGACGGTACTGAAATGACTCGAGCAGAGTTGGTTGCTAACGTACAAGCTAAGCTTGATAATTTGACCTTTATTGACACAAACAATGTGACTCAAAGCCAGCTACCCCTGACGGTAGGCTATGACATTAGAGCTAGATCGTTAACGTTCACGCCAACAGACGCTACCTATGGCAGTATTAAGGCTTCCTCGCCAAGCACAGTCTCAGCCTTTGGCCTAGACAGTGAAACAGCCACCTTCTCTGCTGTAGGTGATGTCTTTAAGGGTGGCCAAGTCGTGCCGACGGGCCTAGTCGATTTAGATGCGAAGCAACAGCGCACTGGTTTGCTGGTCACTTACAGTAAGGACGCACATAAGTTCACCTTCTCATCAGGAACCACGGGTGAGGCATCCACGATTGTTGTGGGCGTGCCCTCAGGCACCGCTGCCACTGGCGGTACCAGTCACCTGTTGGGCATTGGCGCAACCTACAATACTGAAGTTAAAAATGCAGCGGGCACGGGTCTATCCGCTACTGCTGGTAAAGTAACTGGCAGTAAGGCGGGTGTGGACATTACGGGTACATTCTCTGTGACCACTAATGACAACAGTATCAGTGTGACCATAGACGGCGTTGACGGCACCGTGGTTGTTCCACCTAATCCATACACAGGAGATACATTCGCTACAGCGATCCAGGACCGTATCAATTTAATCCAGCATGCTGATGGTCGTCAGGTGAACAATGTTAAAGTTGCATTTGACCAAGCGAGTCAAACGTTGACAGTAACGTCGGGTACCGTGGGGGCAACGTCTACGGTGAACATCAACGGTCACTCCAACTGGGGTTTTGACACCACGACTCAAGTCCGTGGCACGGTGCCTCAGGTGACAGTTGTAACCCAAGCAACGGATGCTGAGGGTAACCTGTTGTACATTGACCAAGAGGGTAAACAAACAACAGCGAAGCCTGATTCAACACCGCAGTGGACACCCATCTATCTAGACAAGGGTGAGCTGACTTTTGATACCTACGGTAAGCTGATCTCACCTAAAGAGGGTGTGGCTTACTCTCCGTTTGACCCAAGTAACGGTTCTGACTTGTTAACCTTGGGAGTAGACTACGGTAAGTTCTCTACTCAGTTCTCTGCTCCGTTCTCTGTGTTGTCTTTGTCTCAGGATGGATACCCATCTGGCCAGTTAGACGGCTTGGACATTGACTCAGGCGGTGTTGTGCGAGCCAACTATACCAACGGCACTCAGGTGGCCCTCGGTAAGTTAATGATGGCCAACTTTGCTAACCCGAACGGTTTAAAGCAGGTAGGTAACGCCAACTTCAAAGCCACCACCAACTCAGGTGAAGCTGACTTAGGTGAGGCGGGATCGGATGGCTTTGGTGCCATACAAGGTGGTGCCCTAGAGCGAGCCAACGTGGATTTGACGGAAGAGCTAGTGGCCTTAATCACTGCTCAACGTAACTTCCAGGCCAACGCTAAGGCCATTGAGACCTCAAGTAGCTTAACTCAGACGATTATCAATATTAGAGGATAATCTGTTAAGCAAAAAAGCCGCTGCTTAACCCCAGCGGCTTTTTTTGGTCTACCCTTTATCCAGTCTGTTCTCATATTCATTTATGGCCACTCTAGCCAATATGTCCCCTAATGCCTGGGTTAAGTTGATAAATTGGCATTAATATTGCATCAGTTAGAGTAAGAAGGAGAAGTTAATGAAAATTTGCCGTATTTTTACCCTATTGACCGCCATTTTGGTGGCTCAGGTTGCCACTTTTGCGCATGCTGATCGTGTCAAAGACCTCGCTGAAGTTGCGGGTGTGCGTGATAACCAGTTGATTGGTTATGGTTTAGTCGTGGGCCTTAATGGCACAGGTGACGGTAAAATGTCATTTACCAGCCAAAGCATGACATCCATGTTAGCTCGCTTTGGTGTGAATCTGAGTGATACGTTAACGGACTACGATGGCACTAGCACACGTAACTCTTTGGAATTGAAGAACGTAGCTGCAGTGATGATCACAGCCAATTTACCCGCCTTTGCCAAACCGGGCCAACGCATCGATGTGACCATCTCAACCATTGGTGCGTCTACCAGTTTGCGTGGGGGTAGCTTAATCATGTCCCGCCTTTTGGGCGTGGACGGTGAAGTGTATGCCTTGGCCCAAGGGGCCCTTGCCGTAAGTGGCGCAACTGCCGGTGGTGCGGGCACAACAGAAACTGTCAATGTTCCGACAGTGGGTAGGATTCCCTCTGGGGCCACCGTAGAAAAAATGGTTGAAACCCCTTTCTCTACCAGTGAGTACATTGTGCTTAACCTAAAAAATTCTGATTTTACCACCAATCGTCGATTAGCGAACTCGATCAACGATACCTTTGGTCCGGGAACAGCCAGTGCTTTAGACGCTGTTTCCACACGCATTTTAGCGCCTGCAGAAATTAACCAGCGGGTTGCCTTTTTATCGATGATCGAAAACCTGGAAGTGGATCCAGCGTCACCACCAGCCCGAGTTGTGGTGAATTCACGCACGGGTACAGTAGTCATTAGTCGTAACGTAAAAGTAGATGCGGCAGCCGTAACCCATGGCGGTATTACGGTCACAGTGAAAACGGAGAATACGGTGAGTCAGCCCAACGCTCTAGCTGCCAATGGTGTAACAACGCCAGTCGCTAACGCAGAGGTCAGTATAGAAGAAGAAACCAATAACATGTTTTTGTTTACCCCAGGCATAGAGCTGCAAGACATTGTTGACGCGGTTAATGCTGTAGGAGCCTCTCCCAGTGCTTTGGTGTCTATTTTACAGGCCCTCAAACAAAGTGGCAGCCTTCGTGCTGACTTAATTGTTATTTAACCACACAATTTAAACTGCAAAAGAGACCCTCCCATGAGCGTAAACACGACACAGCATGCGAGTAATTATAACGACTTTGAAGGTTTGGCCAACTTGCGTAGCCAAGCTCAGCGCGACCAAAAATCGGCGTTAAATGAAACCGCACAGCAATTTGAAGCCTTATTCATACAGATGATGCTGGCAGAAATGCGTAAATCTATTCCTAAGGAAGGCCTGTTTGACTCTCAAGCCGTGCGCACCTACCAAGACATGGCCGATAAGCAAGTGTCTCTGGATATGGCCAAGCGCGGTGATTTTGGCATAGCCAATGTCATTAAGAAGCAGTTTGAGAGCCAGGGTATGGCCATGCCAGCAGAGCAGCTGTTAAAGCTTCGAAGCGAAAACCAGGCCTTTGATGTGCAATCACTAATATCTGGCATGCCTCTTGCAAGCGGTAAAGGTGCAGGGCTCGAATTGCCAGTTTTTCGGCAGCCAGCCTTTGATATAAAGCGGCAAGATCCTGCCGCCATGCTGCTGAAGACTAATAATGGGCGCTAAAGCCCTTTTAATTAACACCATAGAATATAGGTAACGGAGCTAAGTAATGGCCGATTTATTATCAACAGGTATCTCTGGAGTACGCACTTATCAGCGTGCTTTAGCGACTGTGGGTAATAATATTGCCAACGTAGATACGGAAGGCTATAGCCGGCAACGCTTAGAAATACAAGAGAGCTCTTCTTCCAGTGAAGGCTCCTTAAACATTGGTAACGGTGCCAGGGCCGTGCGCGTGCAGCGCAGTTACGATAGTTTTGTTGTGGAGAACCTGAGAAGTAGTCAGTCACAACTGACTAAACATCAAGCGACCCTCGAATACGTGACTCAATTAGAAAATATTTTAGCGGATAAGCAACTGAGCTTATCGACCTCCTTAGATGGGTTCTTCTCAGCGGTGCAAGAAGTGAGTCTTTCACCATCGTCCGTCGCTGCGCGCCAAAACATGCTTAACGCAGCTGAGTCCACAGTGGCGCAATTTACCTCCGTGGGTACGCAGTTATCTAGCATAGAAGAAAGCTCTTATAGTGATTTAACAGGGCAAGTGAGCGCGCTTAACCAGTTTGCTGATCAACTTGCCAGCATCAACGTCTCCCTAAACCGAGTGAATAGTATCGATAAACAGCCCAATGAACTGCTGGATCAACGGGATACGCTCATTCTAGATATGTCAAAGCTATTGCGCGTTCATGCAGTGGAAAAAAATAATGGTGCGGTAGATATTCACATTGGAGATGTGGCTTCAGGCCAATACCTTGTGCAAGGTAATAAAGGCAGTACCTTAGGCATTGAGCGCAGTGCAACTAACCCAGATAAGGCCGTGCTGATGTTAGATCCTTTCATGAGCCCACAAGCCGTGAGTCAGGTCGTGGGTGGAAGCATTGCTGGTATTTCAGAATTTAGACAGAACTCGTTAACCATTTTGAGAGATGAGCTAGATACCCTAACTCAAGTGTTTGTGGGCCAAGTCAATGATACCCACGCGCTGGGTATTGATGCCCAAGGCAATTTTGGTGGTGATCTGTTTTCTGTAGGTAATATCTATGCAGTGACACCGGGGCTTAATAAAGGCACAGGGTTTGTTACCGTGAGTGCATTGCCCAATGCAAAGATAGAAAGACTGACGATGGATCTGACCTATTCAGACAGTAAAAAATTGTGGACCTTAACCGACACTGTGAGTAAGAAAGCAGTGACTGGGGTTACAGAACTCACTATGGGAGGGGTCAAGGTGACTCTTTCTGGGGTACCAAATGATGCGGATACCTTTAGTTTAACGTCGACTAAACGCCCCATTGATGCAATGCAGGTTTCGGTGACCAAACACTCGAATATTGCATCTGGTGGCGCTGTTTCTGTGACTAGAGCTAGCGCTAATGCTAGCGGTACGCGCATGATCCTAAACGGTTATGTCAAACCTGCAGCTGCAGTGGCTGATACGACTATGGACACTGCATTGCGTAATAATATATCCCAAGTGGCCGCATCCACCCTCACCCCAAGCAATAATCTGGCCTTTGTTATCCCAGCTAATACCCAAAACAGTCAGTTTTATAGCACTGATAGTGGTGGTGCGGCAGCTCTGGAAGTGGATACATACACCATTAGTGGCTCAGGAGTAACAGGTTCTGGTGGTAGTGTTTCATATACCTATGGCGGCACCACCTATACAGCGAACTATAATACTTCCGCAACACAAACTTTGACCGACCTTGCAGCAACGATAAACGCTGGCGCTGCTGGGTCAACGGTGACCGCGGCTGGAACAGGTGCTACGACATTTACAATTACAGCGGATGCCGGAAGTGCGACACAGATGACTAAGGGAACGGTTGGGGGTATCTCTGCGACGAGTGGCACAGCTCTTACCGGCACTGCAGCCGAAACAACTGCTGGAGTGGATAACACTGTACAAATGCAGGTATTTACCCGCGCAGGTAAACAGCTTTATGGCAGTGCTTTAAGTAGCTCTGAGCAAACCTCATTAGTGACCTCTGGCAATGGGTTTAGTAGAAATGCGGCATACGACAGTACCTACAACAACCAGACCGGTAGCAATGCCTACATGGACGCCAACGTCACGGTCACTAATCCTACTTCAGGTGATACACGAGACTACTTCGCCTTGGCGGGAAGTCTTAAAGAAGATCTGTTAGTTTTTGTGACGGGCACAGGTTCTGCAAAAGTCAGTGGCCAGTGGGGCAGTTTGGCCAGTTCTGAAGGTACTGCAGCCACTGCGACTATGACTATTTCTGGCGCTGCAATAAAAGCCACAGATACAATAACTATGACCGTGGGATCAGCGACTTTGGCTCACACATTTGCAGCTACCGCCGATCTAACAACTAGCACTGCTGCCTATGTAGCAGCATGGAATGCGAGCACTGATGCTAACGTGTCACTTTACACAGCGAGTAATTCAGCAGGTGTGATTACCATAACTCAAGACACCCCAACAACAGGAGCTTTAACTGCTTCAGGTTCTGTGGCACGAGTTGGTGGTAGTAGTGATATTTTGGTAGCGACAGCTGCTGCTGCAAGAACAACTGGTGTAGCCCCTGTCGATGTGCGAGAACAGTTACGCCAAAACATTGATGTTCAGTTTGCTGCCGACGCTTCCACATATGTGCTAACCGATACCACCACCAATACCAAGCTTACCAGTGGCACTTTCACTGCTGGTGGAACGATAGAATACAATGGCTGGACGGTTTCTTTTGATGGCGTTTTGCAAGCTAATGACAAATTTAGCGTACGCGGAAATTCCGCTCAAGCAGGCGACAACCGTAACTTGCTTAAAATCATAGACCTACAAGGCAACAAAGACATTTTTAGTGGCCGAGGTGACTTTACCGAAGTGTATACAGACGTCATTGGTGATCTAGGGTACAGCGTAGTGCAGTCAGCTGTAAGCCGAGATGCGCAACAGATTATTTTTGATCAAGCGCAAGCAAAGCGTGACGAAACATCTGCTGTGAGCTTAGATGAGGAAGCAGCTAATCTGCTTAGATTTCAGCAAGCCTACCAGGCTTCTGCGCAGGTCATTAGTACCGCCAGTAAGCTATTTGACACCATACTGGGGATTGGATAATTATGTGTCCTAAGGAAATGAAATGCGTGTAACTCAAGCTGGTTTTTATAACCAAGCCTCTCAGCAAATGCGAGAGCAGCAAGCCAAAGTGTTTGAGACCCAAGCACAGCTATCGTCTGGTAAAAAGTTACTTAAGCCTTCAGATGATCCGGCTTTGGCAACCAAGATTAATAATCTTAAATCGCAGATAGATGTTAACCAACGGTACCTAACTAACCTTAACCGTATGGAAGACACCTTAAAGATGCAGGAGTCAACTGTGGCTGGCTCATTAGAACTAGTGTCACGCATTAAAGAACTCAGTTTACAGGGTGCTAACGACACATACAGTGCTTCAGATCGCAAGACCATGGCCATAGAAGTAAAAGAACTCATTAGAGCATTAGTAGACTTAGGCAACATGCGCGGTACTGATGGCGCTTATTTATTCTCTGGATATAGCCAAGGCCAAGCACCGTTCTCTGAGTCTTCTACAGGTGCAGTGACCTATACGGGGAGCGCAGACTCCCTAAAAGTGATGGTGGACGATGGTCGCAGAATGCAATTAGGCATATCAGGTGCAGATATTTTTGGCAGTGTTGAACATTTAAACACCAGCACAGGTACGACCAGCCGTATTGATTTGTTTGCAAGCTTGAATAATATGCATGAAGCGCTTGTGACTAACGACGGGGATGCTATTCGGAACAACATAGACAAGGTGACCAGTGCGCATGAACACATTATTGCCCAGCAATCTAATATTGGCTCTCGTATGAAACGCCTAGAAACCCTAACTCATGCCGTAGAGGATAAGGATTATACCTACAAAATCCTGCAGTCCAACATGGAAGATTTGAATTACATAGAAGCCGCATCTCGATTAAAAAATCAGTCTCTGGCTTTACAGGCAGGGCAACAAACCTTCACTCAATTGAGTGATTTAAGCTTATTTAAATATATCCGCTAAGCGGAAAACTGCCCTCGTAGAGGGGCAAAAGAAAGGAGTAGTTAACATGGCTATGGTCATTAACACAAATACGGCGTCATTAACGACGCAGAGACATTTATCAAGTTCGCGCAATGACATGGAAGTGTCAATGGAGCGCATGTCCTCGGGCAGTCGGGTCAATTCCTCTATGGACGATGCTGCAGGCTTGGCCATTGGTAATCGTATGACATCGCAGGTTGAAGGCTTAAACCAGGCTGTTCGTAACGCCAACGATGGAATATCACTCGCACAAACGGCTGAGGGTGCGCTGCAATCAAGTTCTAATATATTGCAACGTATTCGCGTATTAGCGGTGCAGGCGGCCAACGATACTTATTCAGCAATGGACCGAAAAGCGCTCAACAATGAAATTGTGCAGCTTAAAGAAGAGCTTAACCGTGGTGTGAACCAGGCCTCATTTAACGGCAAAAAAATATTAGATGGTACCAATGAGAGCTTTACCTTTCAGGTAGGCCACAAGAGTGGCGATAATGTGGTAGTGAACCTTGGTGACATGAGAGGTAGTAAAATTGGCACCCAAAGTTGGAACACTAAAACGCAGACGGCGGTTACAGCTGTGCCCGCAACGGCTACGATGACTATTTCTGGTGCAGTAAAGACAAATGATACGATGACCATGACAGTGAGCGGTCAGGCTTTCGCCCACACGTTTACTGCTAACGCTGATGAAACTGTCAGCGCTAGGGCGTATGTGGTTGCATGGAATAACAGCGCTACCGCAGGTGTGGCAGCTTATACTGCTAGTAATGTAGGTGGTGTGATAACCATAACACAAGACACAGCAACTACAGGAGCTCTAACTGCTGCAGGTTCTGTGGCACAAGTTGGTGGTAGTAGTACTATTGCGGTAGCTACAGCTGCAGATGCAGGAACGACTGGCATAGCCGGCGTAGCTGCGACTGCGTTAGTGACTGTGCCATCGACCGTTGCGGCAGTGACGGCGGTTGCAGCTGTTCCGGCAACGGCTGTCATGACTATTTCTGGCGCTGCAATCAAGGCAACAGATACGATCACTATGACAGCTGGTTCGGCGACTTTCGCCCATACATTTACCACTGACGGCCAGACTCTCACAGCAAACATTGCTGAATATGTAGCAGCATGGAATGCCAGTGATGACGCTGACGTATCACTTTATACTGCTAGTAATGTAGCCGGTGTGATTACCATAACGGAAGACACAGCTACAACAGGTAATCTAACCGTTGCTGGAGCCGTTCTCCAAACAGGCGTTAGTAGTGATATTCTCGTAGCTTCAGCTGCAGCTGCAGGAACGCTTGGCGTCGCTGGCGTCGCTGAACAAGAAAGTTACGACTACAGCGGCATTACCTTGGTTTCTGGAGATCGCGTGAGTTTAACCATCGGTACTAAAACCTACACCCAAGAGTTTACTACAAACCAAGCGACCACGTTGAACGCCTTAGGTGCTTTAGTGGTCAATGGCAATGCCAGTTATGTTAGCAAAACGGTGGATGCTTCTGGGAAATTAGTCTTCACAGGCGCTGCTGAGGGAACCGCCTTAGCTGCGGCGACTGCAGCAGTGCAAACATCATCGGTGTCTGCAGCCAATAGTGTGGATGATATTCTTGTTACTGACGTCGCCAGCGCCAAAGCGGCCCTTGCGGTGGTCGATAGCGCGCTAGAAATGATGTCTGACTTCCGCGCAGTACTGGGTGCTTCATCTAACCGTATGTTCATTACCGTAGATAACCTTATGAGTATGTCAGAAAACACTGCTGCAGCCCGATCACGCATTGTTGATGCAGATTTTGCTGCGGAATCGGCCAACTTAGCGAAGAGCCAAGTGTTACAGCAAGCAGGCACCGCCATGCTTTCTCAGGCCAACGCTTCAACTCAAGATATCTTAAGCTTGTTGAAGTAAGGTCACTAACCCAATGAGTTGTGCGTTGCTAGCCTAGGATCAACCCCAGCTAGCAACCTCGACCGACCCCTTTCTTGAAGTACCCTATTACCCCTAGCTACTAACGCTAGGGGATTTTTTTGTGTCATTAAAAACTAACATAGTCTGCATCACAAATGCGCTCAGCTACGAAAACCTTGTAACTCAATATGTTGAGATCAAAGTTTAAACTTTCAAACCACGCAAAAACTCAGCAAACTCTTTCCCAATACCATCGTGCCTGAGGGCATGCTCCACATAAGCCATGGCTAAGCCCAATTTATCTCCGCAATCAAAGGTGCGGTCGGCAATATGGTAGGCCTCAATGGCACCGCCTGCGGTTAAATAAGCAGCAATGGCATCGGTGAGTTGAATTTCATTGCCTACCCCAGGTAAAGTTGCCGCCAACTGCTTCCACACATTTCTGTGCAACACGTAACGCCCAGTAATGGCTAAATTACTAGGTGCGTCTGCTAAAGCTGGTTTTTCCACTAAAGCTTGAATACGGGCGAACTGCCCACTAGTCAGGCCATTGCCATGCACATCCACCACCCCAAAATTAGAGACCTGTTCCTTGGGCACAGGGTTAACCATAATTTGACAGGCGGCATTTTCGTTAAAGCGCTGCACCATGGCGGCTAAATTATCTTGGGCAGGGTTCGAGTTTAGGTCATCAACCAACACATCGGGGAGCACCACCACAAAGTCATCGTCGCCGATCACTGGTTTAGCACTCAAAATAGCATGGCCCAAACCCAAGGCTTTACCTTGGCGAATGTGCATGATGTTTACCCCTGGGGGAGTGATGGAGCGGACCTCATCCAATAACTGACGCTTCACCCGTGTTTCTAGGGTAGATTCCAGCTCGAACTGAGTGTCAAAATGATTCTCAATGGAATTTTTACTGCCATGGGTCACCAGTACAATGTCCTTAATACCCGCCGCTGCAATTTCATTCACGATGTACTGAATCATGGGTTTGTCCACGATGGGTAGCATTTCCTTAGGAATGGCCTTAGTGGCGGGTAACATACGGGTACCCAAACCTGCTACAGGTATAATCGCTTTCATAATTCCCTTATAGCGCATACGCTATTATTGTCTTTTAACTTATCTAGTTTTAACCAGTGCTACCGTTAACCAAAGGGCACAATCTAAAACCACCCCATGCCCATAAACCTATATTAGACATATTCAACGGTGAGTTTAACCACTACAATGGTCTCTGCCAACATAAATAGATGCCTAATCCCACAGACCCTATGAGCCAATTCTTTCAAATTCATGCACAATCTCCCCAACCTCGCCTGGTTAAACAGGCCGCCGAAATTATTCAAAAAGGCGGTGTAGTCGCGTACCCCACAGATTGCGCCTACGCCATTGCGTGCCACCTAGGTGACAAAAAAGCTGTAGACCGCCTTAAGCAAATACGCCAACTTGACGAAAAGCACCACCTTACCCTGGTATGTGAAGACCTGAGCCAAATCGCCACCTATGCCAAGGTGGATAACGAAGCCTATCGCATTCTAAAATCCCACACTCCTGGGGCTTACACCTTTATCTTAAAGGCCAGTAAAGAAGTGCCTAAAAAACTCCTGCACCCTAAAAAGAAAACCATCGGCCTGCGGGTGCCAGACAATGCCATTGCCATAGCGCTGTTAAAGGAATTGGGTGAGCCCATGCTAAGTAGCTCGTTAATACTACCCAATGAAGACGTGCCCTTAACTGATCCTTACGATATCAGGCAAACCTTAGAGCATAGCCTAGACTTGATCATCGATGGTGGTTACTGCGGCATGGAAGTCACCTCACTAGTGAGCTTACTCGACGGTGAAGTTGAAGTGCTGCGCCGAGGCATGGGCGATACGAGTGCCTTTGAATAATGTCCCACGGCTGATTTAACTGTACATCGTTAAAACACTGCATTTAACCAATGTCTATCTCTTTGCATCCATGGAAAAATTAGCACTCATTTAAAAACCTATATTTCACATATTTTTTACGGTAATAAGTATTGAGTGAGTTTGGCTAAGTGATGAATCAATCATTTTTCGTGTTATTTGCCTTTGCCGATGTTAACATTGTCGATAATTAATTCCACACGTGTTCAATTTATGTCGATCACAGCTGAACTTTGGCAAGCCAACCTCATCGCTTTGGTGAGTGCGTTTTTGGCGATTAAAGTGCTGCGGCCCATTGCCATCTATTTTAACCTAGTCGATATTCCAACTGACCGCAAACAGCACGTGGGCTACATTCCACTGATCGGTGGTTTATCCATCTATGTTGGCGTGTTAGTCGCCATACTCGCCGTTTACCCTATTCACGATAAACTTTTTTACTTGTTGGCCTCAGCCTCTCTCATTTTAGTGGCAGGGCTAGTGGATGACCTGAAGCAACTTGGTGTGTGGGTGCGTATCCTCATTCAAACCATTGCCTGCATCATTATGGTCAAAGGCACGGGGGTTTATGTTGAATCCTTGGGTGATTTGTTTGGCATGGGCGAAATACACCTAGGCCAGTGGGGTATTCCGTTCACCATATTTGCTGTCATTGGCTTAGTTAACGCGGTTAACATGAGCGATGGCATTGATGGACTCACAGGGTCCTTGGCGCTGGTCGCCATTATTGGTGTGTTTGTGTTTGAGAGTGTGAGTGGTAACTACCGCTTATTGGATTTTTTATTAGTGATGGCAGCAGCCCTTGTGCCCTACTTGCTCACCAACCTGTCTATTATCAGCGACCGTAAAATATTTCTAGGAGATGCAGGCAGCATGTTTATTGGCTTTATTTTGGCATGGGTGTTAATTGAGCTCAGTCAAGGAGGCCCCTCTGGTGTAAATAAAGCCATGCAGCCCGTGAACGTGCTCTGGTGCGTGGCTTTTATTGTGATAGATACATTGGTGGTCATTATAAAGCGTTTAAGAGCGGGCAGATCGCCCTTTCATGCAGACCGAGCCCACTTACATCATATGCTGCAAGAGTTAGGGTTAGGCCCGCGGCAAACCTTGTTGGCTATGATCATGATTTCATTGCTGATGGTGGCCCTTGGTGGATTGATGCAACTGATTTGGCCTTCTGCCAGCGCTGGAGTGTTTGTGCTAATCACTGTAGGCTATCTCTTTTGGGTAAAACGTCAAGGTTGGAGTATTGCGCCTAAAGTTACGGACGACGGAAGCCAGAAGGTGCCTCGTGACCTCACCTAACAGGTTGCTATTGCAGGTGAAGCCTCTCCAAGAAATGTGCCCCTTAGAAAATCTAGAGCGCTAACTGGCAGAGTGCTATTGCCCCAAAATACGAGTAGAAAAACTCAGACCTGGTAAATGCATTCGGGGAAAGACGCTTTTCAAAAAATAACAAAACGCGCCCAAAGTCTTTGGGGTGCGATAAATACCCTTATCAAACACCAAAACAGAAGTTTTTCTATGAGGTCTATTGTTTAATTTGGTATCATTAGCTTTTTAGAAGACTTGTGCCACACTAAATGAAAAAAGTTGCCCTTATAACCGGCGTCACCGGTCAAGACGGTGCCTACCTTGCAGAATTCCTTTTGCAAAAAGGCTACATTGTTCATGGCGTTAAACGCCGCTCCTCTCTCTTTAATACAGCTCGTATCGATCGTCTGATTGAGGCGGCTGCCCATGGTGAATGTGAATTTCATTTTCACCATGGCGATATGACTGATTCTTCGAGTCTTTTCCGCATTGTTCAAAAAACGCAGCCTGATGAAATCTACAATTTGGCGGCCCAGTCTCACGTGGCGGTTTCTTTTGAAGAGCCTGAATACACGGCCAATGCCGATGGCACAGGTGTGCTGCGCATACTGGAGGCGATTCGGAGTTTGGGTTTAGAAAACAAAACACGCTTTTATCAAGCCTCTACGTCTGAACTGTTTGGCAAGGTGCAGGAAGTGCCACAAACTGAAAAAACACCGTTTTATCCTCGTAGCCCTTATGCGGTGGCAAAGATGTATGCCTATTGGATTACGGTAAACTACCGTGAAGCTTATGGTATTTATGCCTGTAACGGTATTTTGTTTAACCATGAATCGCCATTGCGTGGTGAAACTTTCGTGACCCGAAAGATTACCCGTGCCTTAGCCCGTATTAGCCTAGGCACGCAAGACTGTTTGTTCTTGGGTAACATGGACGCCAAACGTGATTGGGGCCATGCAAAAGACTATGTGCGAATACAGTGGCTCATGTTGCAGCAAGAAGAGGCCGATGACTTTGTGATTGCCACAGGCGAACAACACAGCGTGCGAGAGTTTGTAGAAATTGGCTGTAAAAAGTTAGGCATGAGTGTGACGTGGCAAGGCACTGGGGTTGATGAAAAGGGCTATGATGCTAATGGCCAATGCATCGTTGCCGTAGATCCACAGTATTTTCGCCCTACGGAAGTGGACACGCTACTGGGTGATGCTAGCAAAGCGAAGCAGCTGTTAAGCTGGGAGCCAGAGATTACGTTTGATGAGCTGGTTATAGAAATGATTGAGTACGACTTGGCAGAAGCCAAAAACGAACAGATTACTGGAGCGCTGCCACGCATGGTAAGCGAACTCATATGAGTTTTGGCTTTGAGTTATTAGAATCAAAGAACGTCTCAGGCGTTTATGCAGTGACGCCTTCAATAGCTACCGATGAGCGTGGTGATATTTGGACCTCGTTCTTAAAGGATGATCTAGAAGCATTACTGCCTAAGGGTGTGGCTTTTAAACACGATAAATTTTCCCAATCTCATCACAATGTGCTCAGGGGTATTCATGGTGACTCCAAATCATGGAAGTTAGTGACCTGCGTGTTTGGCGAAATTACTCAGGTGGTGGTGGATTTACGCAAGGGTTCGCCCACCTATTTAAATTGGCAAAGTTATAAAATCAACAAAGCCCAGCAAAAACTGGTGCTCATACCGCCAGGTTGTGGTAATGCCTACTATGTTAGCAGTGAGTTGGCAGTGTATCATTACAAATTAGCTTATGATGGAGACTATATCGATGCGGCAGAACAATTTTCTGTGCGATGGGATGACCCTTCGATTGCGATAGATTGGCCAGTGACAGAGCCTGTTTTGTCTGGGCGTGACTTAAAAGCACCTTTTGTTTAATTGATTGCATCAATGAGTAACGACGTTTTATATAAAGAGAATATGATGATTAAAGAATACAAAGATGACGAGCAATTATTAGCGCGCCACATACCTGCTGCAGAAGCTTGGAAAGATGGGCTTAACTTTTTTTCTCAAGATCAGGAATACGTGCAAGTAGGCAGTTGGGGTTATGACAAAGGTACCGCATTAAAGCCCCATGTGCATAATCATGTGCCACGTGAAGTTATGGTAACTCAGGAAGTGCTCTATGTGCGCTGCGGAGCTATAAAGGCACGTATATTTGGCCTGCAAGATCAGCCAGTGGCAGAATTTAATGCCAGTGAAGGTGATGTGGTAATCCTACTTCGCGGTGGCCATGGTTATGACATTATTGAGGATGGCACTCAGGTATTGGAAATTAAAAATGGCCCGTATTTAGGTGCTGAAGTTGACAGAAGACGGATCTGATTGTGGCCAAAGAATTTATTATGCAAATGCGTCCTTGGTTTGGCGCAGAAGAAAAACAGGCCCTGATGGCCTATATGGATGAGGATGGTTTTTTAACTGAGTTTAAAAAGACAGAAGCCTTTGAGAAAAGCATTGCTCAGTTCACTGGGGCTAAACATTGTGTGGTGGTGAACAATGGCACTATTAGCTTAACCCTAGCCGCGATGGCAGTTGGCGTTGAAACCGGTGACGAGGTGATTGTGCCTAACTACACCATGGTCGCCAGCCCTAACTCCCTAAAGATGTTTGGTGCAGTGCCAGTGTTTGTGGACGTTGAGCCAGACACTCTATGCTTGGATATTGTCTTGGTCGAAAAGGCCATTACGGCCAAAACCAAAGCAATTATGTTGGTGGCTGCTAATGGACGTGCGCCAAGGGCAGGTATCGAGGCTTTTCAAAAACTTTGTGATGAGCGTGGTCTTCTGCTGATTGAAGATGCTGCTCAAGGCTTAGGCAGCTACTACCCAGATGGCGCCCATACAGGCACTAAAGGTTTAGTAGGCAGTTTTTCTTTTTCTGCTCCGAAGATTATATCTACGGGCCAAGGTGGCGCATTGGTCACTAATGATGATGGTGTCGCAGAAAGGTTAAAGCGCTTGAAAGATTTTGGCCGGGCCGGCGGTGGCAATGACATTCATGACAGCTTGGGTTTTAACTTCAAGTTCACTGAGCTACAAGCGGTGGTGGGTTTGTGCCAAATGGATAAGTTAGCAGACCGGGTTGTGCGCAAAAAACAAATCTGGCAGCAGTATGCGGATCAGTTGGCTAACTGCCCGCAGGTAAAGCTGTTTGCCCACGACTTAAAGATTACCACGCCTTGGTTTATTGATGCCTTGGTTGAAAAAAGAGAAGCTTTAGGAGCCTACCTAAAGACCGAATTGATTGGCACTCGGGTGATGTACCCCCCGATTACACAACAAAAGGTTTATGATCTTGCCGGCAGTTTTCCCATCGCTGAAAATATTGGTAAAAATGGCTTGTGGCTGCCCTCGTCTAATCAATTAACAGATGCTGATATTACCCGTATATGTGATGTGGTGAAGGACTTCTACGCTTAAATGATTATTTTAAAATCGCCTTTGGTTTTTGCTCCGGTGGTCATGTCTGGGGGGGTGGGTAGCCGCTTGTGGCCTTTGTCTCGAGCATCCTACGCTAAGCAGTATCAAGTGTTGGTGGACAACAATCACGAGCACACCATGTTGCAACAGACGTTTGCGCGGTTGCGTGGGCTAGACCAAGTCAATAGTCAGCTTATTTGTAATCAGGATCACCGGTTTTTGGCAGCAGAACAGTTGCGTAGCCTGGGCCAAGACGCCGATGTCATATTAGAGCCTATGGGCCGTAATACTGCTCCTGCAGTCATTATAGCCGCCTTGCGTTTACAGCAGATGGATATAGACGAGCCCATGTTGGTGCTGTCTGCCGATCACGATATTGTTGATGTGCCAGCCTTTCATGCCGCTTTAAGTTCAGCTCATGCATTAGCTGTTGCAGGGTTTATAGTCACTTTGGGCATTACGCCTAGCTTTGCTTGCACAGGCTATGGCTATATTCATTGTGGTGATACTGTGCTGAATGGCTTTGGTGTAGAGAAATTCGTCGAAAAGCCCAATGTAGCTGTGGCCCAAGCTTACTTAGATTCAGGTGACTATTTGTGGAACAGTGGCATGTTCATCGTCAAGCCAAGTGTCTTGCTGGCAGAAGCTTTAGCCCTGTGTCCGGCATTGCTTGAACAGTGCCAAAATGCCCTCAATGGGTCTGCCAAAGATTTAGATTTTATTCGTTTGTCCGTTGCTGAATTTGAACAGTGCGAAAGTATATCCATAGACTATGCCATTATGGAGAAGACCCAAAAAGCAGTGGTTGTGCCGGTGGCTTGCGGATGGAGTGATGTGGGTGATTTGCAGTCTCTTTGGCAAGCTAATGCGAAGGACGAATGCGGCAATGTCAAACAAGGTGATGTGGTGGCCATGGATAGCCACAACTGTTTGCTTAAAGCTGATAGCCGTTTGCTTGCTGTGTTGGGTATGGAAGACATTGCCATTATTGAGACTAAAGATGCAGTGCTAGTAGCGAAACTTAACCAAGCGCAGCAGGTCAAAGAGCTAGTGGCCAAATTAGCTGGGCGAAACGAATTGAGTCATCAACGAGAGGTATATCGCCCGTGGGGTAGTTATGACAGTGTTGATAGTGGACCTAACTACCAAGTAAAGCGCATCAGTGTTAAACCTGGGGCACGATTAAGCCTGCAGCGGCATCAATTTCGAGCTGAACATTGGGTCGTCGTGCAAGGCGAGGCTAAGGTGCATGTGGATGGAGAAGATTATCTGCTTAATGCCAACGACTCCATTTACATCCCCAAGGGTTCAGTGCACTGTTTAGCCAATGAAACTCATGAGCCACTGCACTTGGTTGAAGTACAATCGGGTAGTTATTTGGGAGAGGATGACATTGAGCGTTTAGAGGATGTTTATGGGCGGCATTAAACATGCTGTGTACGTACGTTTGTTGGGTGGTTTGGGTAACCAGCTGTTTCAATATGCAATGGGCAGAGCGCTTGCAGATGCCAGACAGGTGGAATTGGTTCTGGACCCACGCTTTATATTACGTAAGGGCTGCATCTCTGGGTTGGCTATCGATGAATTCGCCATCAGAGCCCGTTATTTAACTGATACAGAAGCCGCTCATTTTAAAGAGCCCATATGGAAGTTAAGTCGCGCGTTAAGGCGCCAAATTAATCCTTGGCTGGGTTATTATCACGAGACTGTGCATAGTTTTGATACTGCAGCACTAGCCCAGAGCCTCGAAGTAATGTTGTCTGGCTTTTGGCAATCTGAACGCTATTTTTCCAACTATGGACACCAGTTGCGAACTGACTTAGTACTTAAGAGTCGAATGCCTTCAGCCGCCGTAAAACTGGCTACGCAGATGGCTAGCAGCCCCAGTGTGGCCATGCACGTGAGGCGAGGCGATTATTTAACTGACCCTAAAGCGCTAGTTAAACACGGGGTAACCAGTGCACACTATTATCAAACGGCGCTGCAGTTGATGATTAAAAAATTAGGCAATTTTGATCTGTATGTGTTTTCAGATGACCCCGATTGGGTGCGAGCCAACATCCAGCATCCCAAAATTATTTTTGTGTCGGACTTTGGTTTTTCTGCCGAGCAAGACCTTTGGCTCATTAGCGCATGCCAGCACCAAATTATTGCCAA
Organism: Candidatus Njordibacter sp. Uisw_058; assembly: GCF_047730065.1. GTDB lineage: Bacteria > Pseudomonadota > Gammaproteobacteria > Pseudomonadales > Balneatricaceae > Njordibacter. The sequence continues at coordinate 2,107,341 of NZ_CP159829.1, read as the reverse complement.
CAGTTCCTTTAGTTGGTGGGGAGCATATTTGAATGATTATGACAGTAAGATTATTGTTGCACCCCAACCTTGGTTTGATGCCAAGCATATGGCACAACAAGATATTATCCCTGCTGATTGGAACACCTTAGCCAAATCGTAGAGGGTACCTTGATGATTATAAAGATGACCTGTTGATGAAAATGCAAACCTATGTAATCAACCTAGATCGTTCTGCCGATCGCTGGCAGCGCATCCATCGCCACTTGTCTGACTTGGGGGTTGCGCACCAGCGTGTTGACGCTATTGATGCTCAGGCCCACAGTTTGGATGATTCAGGATATAATCCCACGCGTAATATGGCTGAATATTTTTTGCCACTAAAGAGCGCTGAAGTGGCCTGTTACATGTCCCATTTAAAGGCATTAAAGCAACTTTTGGCAGATCCTTCCGTTCAGTACGGGTTGGTTTTGGAAGACGATGTAGAGCTGTTAGAGGCGTCGAAGGGTATGGAGTCCATCGCTAACTGGTTGGGCTGTAAAAATGCGGGGGTTGTAAAGCTCTATAGCAAGCGGCATGTCTTCGGCAGCCAAGTAGGGCACTTATCTAACGCCACCATTTTGAAGCCTTGGCGTATCCCTCTTGGCTTTCAAGCGCAGCTTTGGAATCGTTTAGCCGCACAAGAATTTGTTAATAAATGTGCAAGTTTCTATCAGCCGATTGATGTTGAGTTTCAGTTTAACTGGCGATATGATTTTTCTGTGTATCTAGTTGATGAAAATAAGGTGCGTGAGTTGAGCGCTCAAGTAGGCGGTTCTACCATTAGCCCAAGCAAAAATAAATTAGGCTGGGCTAAGCTAAGGTTAGAAGTGGTTCGGCCATGGTTTAGATTTAAATTATTATTAAAAGCGATTCGGTATAAGTTGACAGTGTTCAGGAATAGTTGATGAAATTGAGATTACATTTGGCCCGGTTAAGCCTTCTGAGGTGGGGCATTACGGCAACGCCATTGCGAGAGGGCGAATACGATACTGAAATTGAAGGAACGCCCATTAGGCTGAGCCATTCAGGTTTTAATATCAAGTGGTTAGAGCAACTAAATATAGTGCCTAAAGTGGTATTAGAACTTGGATCTTTTGATGGTGGAGATGCGTTGCGTTTTGCCCGTGCTTTTCCTAATGCCCGCATCGTTACCGTTGAGGCAGACCCCGTGCGAGTTGAAGTAGTAATTAAAAACATAGCCCACACCCATGCTGAAGTGGTGAATAACGCCGTTTGTTTAAAGGATGGACCCATAGACTGGTACACCTCAAAAATTGATGGCAAGGTGGATGGTCAAGGGTCTTTGTATCAACATAGTGACGAATACAAAGAAAAATTCCCTCATATTATTCAAAACGACAAATGTGTGAGAGTGAATGGTCTGAGCTTTGAAAACCTGTGTGACGCCAATAACATAAGCAATATTGACTTCATGCACATGGACATAGAAGGTGCTGAGTATGATGCCCTATTAAGTATGGGACGACACCGACCGAAGCTGATTTTTATGGAAATGCTGCCCAATTATTTTGAGAAGGTGAAAGGTGGTAAAGTCATTGAAAAACTACTGGAAAGCTTTGGCTACACCTTGGTGGCGAGGTTATCTCAAGATAGGCTCTACATTCATAAACTCTGAATCACTAAATATGCATAACTGAGAAGACCGTGACTGATAATATATTTTTTAATAGGGCGGACCTAAAACATTGTGGTAGCAATGTTATTATTGGTAAAACGGCTAGAATCCGCTATCCAGAATTGGTTTCGATTGGTGATAACGTCATCATAGATGACTTTACCTATATTTCGACACAGTTAGAGGTGTCATCTTTTGTACACATCTCATCAGGCTGTTCGATCATCGGTGGGCGTAACGCAATAGTATCTTTTGGCCACTTTAGTACTTTAGCACCTAATGTGGTGCTGGCTGCTGGCAGTGATGACTATATCGCTGGCCTTGCAACTCCCATGGTAGCTGAAGAATTTAAGGGTGACGTAGAGATTGGTAGTATACATATAGGTGATCATTGCATTGTGGGGGCCAACTCCACCATTTTACCTAATGTAACCTTAGCCACTGGCGCCAGCGTAGGCGCCAATTGTTTAGTTAAGCACGACTTAGAAGGGTGGGGCTTGTATGCAGGCGCCCCGGTTCGCCGAATCAAACAGCGAAATGCTGAAAGAATTTTGGCACTAGAAAAACAATTTAGAAACAGTAAATAAACGGCGCCCATGCTTGAACATAGTGAAGAAATTAAAGTAGGTATATTACCCCACGAACTTAGATACCAAGTAAAGTTAGGTGGTGTGCCGCTTAAATCATTAGATTGGCCAGGGCAGGTTGCCCCAACAAGCGGCACCATAGGCGATTTAGCGGTCGGAGACCACGTGGTGGTTTATCCATCGTCTAAGCGTTTATTGCGCAGCTTTGGGCCTATCAAGTGCAAAGTTGACTTGCTCATGTCTGAACCGTTAATCATCCATGGTAAGTACTATAAAAATATTTGGTTGTTGCGTCACAAATTCAATTACATTCTATGCCGTCATCAGCATTATGCAGCTAGGTACGCCAATGTGATTCAGTTTACTGTGGTTGAATCTTGGATAGACGGTAACCAATTACCGTGGCCACCAGTAAAAAAATACAATTGTTCGCTCATCGCTTCTGAAAAAACAGACCTAGTAGGGCAAAAGTTGCGCCACACAGTGGTTGACTGGATCAGTAGTGTTCAAGCAGACGTTCATGTCATGGGCAGAGGCTACCAGCCCTTTGAGTTAAAACAAGATGGTTTGTTGCACTACCATTATTCCGTAGTGATTGAAAATGTTCCAGAACCTGATTGCTTTACTGAAAAGCTATTAGATTGTATGTTATGTGGCACTTTACCTATATATTTCGGACCCAAAAATATCGGTCATTATTTTAATTTACAAGGTATGATCTGCTGCCAATCTTTAGCCGATTTTCAGGCAGCAATAATAACTACTGCTAATCCACCCAACGAAATTCAGCGAATAGCTATGGCAGAAAATAGGCAAGCAGCATTGATTTATAGCAACTTTCAGCAGCGAATCGTTGACGCAATTCGACACAAGGACAATGAGTGATAAAGTTAAACATGGGTGTGGCAACTTCTAAAAATGTACAGGGGGCTTTTTTTTGGCTGGTGTCTATTTTAGCATTTATAGTTCCTTCAACAAGTATAAACTCATCCGATGTGTTTTACCTTGGTTCGGCTGGTTTAATTCTTTTAGGTGTGCTTGCCCTTTTCGTGAACACAGACCCAAGGCCTTTAACTAAGTTAGAAAAGTTGATGATCTTAACTTGGTTACTTTATCCGCTTGTAACAGCCTTGGATTTTTGGTTCAGAACGGGTTGGAACTGGAGTCAGTTCCAAGAGCCCAGCCGGTTTTTGTTAGCGTTACCTATATTCTTGATGGTCAGGCGCTTTGGACTATCACGGGGGGCGATGAAGTGGGGAGTTTTTGTAGGCGCCGTTGTTGCAGGCTTGTGGGCATTTTACCAAAATCAGTATCTTGGTATTACCCGCGCTTTTGGAGGGACTTCTTCTAATGTGCATGTGTTTGGTGACATTAGCTTGTTACTGGGGTTTATGTCAGTAGCGCTGTTCCAGCCTGATTGGAGCAAAGATTGGCGCTGGGGGTGTTTAGTGTTGGTTTCTCTTTCGTTAGGAGTTTTTGGTTCTTTAGCTTCTGGAACTAAAGGTGGATGGATTTCTGCGCCTATATTTTGCTGGGTGATGGTTGATTTGGTTCGTCACCCAACATATGCCAAACGTTTAATGGTACTAGGTATTACTGCTGCAAGTGCCATTCTCATATGGAAGTTTTCCCCTTTTATTCAAGCACGGGTAGGCAATATACCTCTTGCAATTGCTACATATTTTGAAACTGGTCAAGTTACTGATGGCTCAGCAAGCATCCGTTTGGCTTTATGGCATACTGCAACTTTAATATTCACCAATAATCCATTTTTTGGAACTGGTATTAACACTTTTCATACTGCCAAGTTGCCATATCTTGATGCAAATCTTGTGCCCTCAGTGATTGGTAGCTATGACCCCCACAGTCAATTTTTCAATGCTCTGTATGAATTAGGAATATTTGGACCGATAACTATATTTGCTATTTACGGAGTGTTTATTTTGTACTGTCGGCAATTTTTGCTTCAAAACAAAGCTTTTTCTACTGCTGGAATACTTTTGGCCTTAGGTTTTATCGACTTCGGACTGGTCGAGGTGATATGGAATATTAATAATGCTGGGGTATTCTTCACTATAATGATGGTCTTGATCACAGGACAACTGTCACATGAGGCTAATACAAGATCAATAGATTACTAGTTGGCCCTGAGTAATATTAACAATTACTGGTGTGACTAAGTCACTAACGGTTCTACTTAAAAGGTTGGTATCACTATAAAGTAATTTGAACATCTGGCGAGCGGCACACTAGCTATTATTTTTGCACAAGCTTGGCTCCGGTTTGATCCAAAAGAGATTTTTGTGTGCTACTGCTCTAAACTTCTCCTATGGGTAACATTGAGTTTAATTGGTCGCTAACTGCTGGCTACAAAATGGGGATTTAAAATATCTGCTTTACCATATTGCATGGGGCTACCGTCCACTTGGGCCACCTTGCCGCCAGCTCCCTCTAATACGGCCTGTGCGGCGGCGGTGTCCCATTCGCAAGTCGGCGCAAGGCGTGGATAGATATCCGCCTCACCCTCGGCAATGCGTAATAACTTCAAAGAACTACCCGCTTGTATTAGGGCGGTATCACCTAAGTTAGCAATAAAATTGCGGGTAGCCTCATTAAGGTGGCTCCTACTAGCAACTACACGCATAGGCGTCTGACTTGCCTGGGTATGCAGTTGCTCTAGGGTATTGTCTCTCAAACGCCAGGCACCTACGTGCTTCCCCCCCCAGTAAAGTGTCTGATCAATGGGTGTAGACACAAAACCAAAACTGGGCGCATTATCTTCAATAAGGGCTAGGTTCACGGTGAACTGGCCGTTGCGGTTAATAAATTCCTTGGTGCCATCCAATGGGTCAATGAGCCAGTAGCAATTATGCGTTTGCGGCACTATTTGAGAGGCAGGGTCTTCCTCAGAAACGATGGCGATATGGGGGGTGAGTTTTGCTAAACCGTCGACTAATAAATAGTGTGCATCAAGGTCTGCTTTAGTGACAGGAGAGTCATCTTTTTTGGTTTCTATGCCAAAGTCGGTTGTTTGATATACCTGCATGATGGCTTCACCCGCTTGGTGAACTAACTGTTGCAGGGCCTTAAGCAGTTTGGGGTCGGCTAAAATAGCTTTGGCTTGGTGCATTGTTTACTCCTGTAACGCGTTATAGGTCGAGCTGCGCTAACAACTGATCAGCGAGTTGTTCGGGTGAAGTTTCGGCAGTACTCAAGGTGAATTCTGGGTGTTCTGGGGCTTCATAGGGGCTGTTAATGCCCGTAAAGTTGGGGATCTCTCCCTTGCGGGCCTTTTTATACAGACCTTTGGTATCACGTTGCTCTGCAATCTCTAGGGGCGTATCGACGTATATCTCAACAAATTCGTGGGCTTCAAAACGAGAACGTGCGACTTCACGCTCTGCTATGAAGGGCGAAATGAACGCTGTGAGCACCACCAAGCCAGCATCAACCATAAGATGAGCCACTTCAGTAATGCGGCGAATGTTTTCAATGCGGTCGGCGTCAGTAAAGCCCAAATCTTTATTGAGCCCATGGCGCACATTATCACCATCTAGAATATAGGTGCGAATGCCCTGTTGGTGCAGCTTTTGTTCTACGATATCAGCAATAGTTGACTTGCCTGAGCCACTTAAGCCCGTAAACCACAAAACCTTTCCTCGGTGGCCATTAAGTTTGTGGCGCAGGGGCTTATTAATGCTTAGGTTTTGTAGGTGCACGTTAGCTGCGCGGCGTAAGGCATAGTTGATCATGCCAGCAGCCACTGTGGCGTTGCTAAAGCGGTCTACCAAGATAAACGCACCTAAAGGTCGGCATTGCTGATAAAGCTCATAGGCCACGGGTTTATCAAGGCTTAGCTTGGCCACCACAATGTCGTTTAACTCTAAACTGCGTGTGGGGCTTGTTTGCAGGGTATTGACGTTGGTTTTGTGTTTAATCTCAGTGATCTGAGCATTAACCCAGTTGCTGCCAATCTGCATACCATAGCTGCGGCCAATAAAGCCTTGTTCTTCAGTCATCCACACTAAGTCGACTTCAAACTGATCCGACACTTCGCAGGGGTCTTGGGCACTGACGATCATGTCCCCGCGTGAGGCGTCAATTTCTTTGTCTAGGGTTAAGGTCACAGCTTGGCCACATTGGGCTTGATCATGGCTTTGTTCAAATAAAATAATCTCAGCAACCTTTGCTTTTGCGCCACTGGGCAGCACCCGTACTTCGTCGCCTGGTTTGACCGTGCCTGCAGCGATAGTACCCGCAAAACCTCTAAAATTAAGATGGGGGCGGTTCACCCATTGCACGGGCAAACGCAGGCCATGGTCATTGGCTAGATTGGGAATGGGCGCTGTTTCAAGTATGGCCATGAGTGTAGGACCACGGAACCACGACATGTGCGGCGAACGGTTCACCACATTGTCACCCTTGAGGGCCGATATGGGGATGGGGGTAATGTTGGAGAACTTTAATTGGCTGGCAAATGACTCAAAATCAGCGTGAATCTGGTGAAATACACTTTCGTTATAACCGATTAAGTCCATTTTGTTAATGGCCAGCACCACTTGTTTGATGCCCAATAAAGAGCAAATAAAAGCATGGCGCTTGGTCTGTTCAATCACGCCTTTACGGGCATCAATTAAGATTACAGCAAGGTCTGCATTAGAAGCCCCAGTGACCATGTTGCGGGTATATTGTTCATGTCCAGGGGTGTCGGCCACAATAAACTTACGTTTGTCCGTATTAAAAAAGCGATAGGCCACATCAATGGTAATGCCTTGTTCGCGCTCAGCCGCTAGGCCATCCACCAATAAAGCAAAGTCGATATCGCCACCTTGGGTGCCATAGGTTATAGATTCTTGCTTAAGGCTAGCCACCTGATCATCAAAAATACACTTAGCTTCATACAGCAAGCAGCCAATGAGGGTGCTTTTACCATCATCTACACTGCCGCAGGTGATAAAACGTAATAAATCTAGGTCGTTCTGTTGTTGCATAAACTTTTCTATAGCCGCACTCGTTGTGGGTGACTTGATATTAGAAGCTGGGGTGTTGCTGCGCATTAGAAATAGCCCTCCTGTTTCTTCTTTTCCATAGACGCGCTGCTATCACTGTCAATGGCTCGTCCTTGGCGTTCACTGGTGCGAGCTTTTAGTAACTCTAGAATAATTTCTTCAAGGGTGCTGGCTTCAGACGCAATAGCACCTGTTAATGGGTAGCACCCAAGGGTACGAAAGCGCACATTTTTGATCTGAATTTTTTCACCTGGTAATAATTTCAAACGCTCGTCATCCACCATCATGAGCATATTATTACGTTCAATCACAGGGCGCATCTGCGCGTAATAGAGGGGCACAATGGGGATGTTTTCGCGATAGATATATTGCCAAATATCTAATTCAGTCCAATTTGAGATAGGGAACACACGAATGCTTTCACCTGGATGTTTATGACCGTTGTATAAGTTCCACAATTCAGGGCGTTGGTTTTTTGGATCCCACCGATGGGCTGCGTTGCGAAACGAAAATATGCGCTCTTTAGCCCGACTCTTTTCTTCATCGCGGCGCGCCCCACCAAAGGCCACATCAAACTTGTAATGATCAAGGGCTTGTTTAAGCCCTTGCGTCTTGGTGATGTCTGTATGCAGGGCACTGCCATGTTGTAATGGGTTAATGTCCCGTTCAATGGCTTCTGGATTAGTGTGCACGATTAAATTCATGCCTGCTTCAGTGGCCATTTTGTCACGGAATTGGTACATCTCTTGAAACTTCCAGCGCGTGTCCACGTGTAGTAACGAAAATGGGGGTGGGCTGGGGTAAAACGCTTTGCGGGCTAGGTGCAGCATGACGGCACTGTCTTTGCCAACAGAATATAGCATAACGGGGTTTTCTGCGTGGGCTAGCACCTCGCGCATAATGTGTATGCTTTCGGCTTCTAAGCGGTCAAGGTGGCTGTTGCCGTCGGCAATATGGGTCGGGCGGGGTGCGCTTTTGGGAAAACTGAGTCTAGCCGCATAAGCCGCCATGGCCAGCAGGCCTTTCCCATTACCTTTACTATTGTCTTGAGCGCTATCAGTAATAATAGGTTGTTGTTGGGTGACGAGCCAAAGCTCACGAAACAAGCCTGTGATGTCTCCATGGGGAAAGAATAACGTGTCTTTGCCATTGTAAGCGACCAAGGCGCTGATGGCTTGTTGCAGGCTGTCCAAATCCCACTCTTGTTTATTCCACAACCAGCGGCGGCTGCCCTTGGCATCATTAGCGTATAAACCAACATGGCCTTCATGGCTAAAAGCTTGCACGCAGAGTATGTTGTGCCGGTGTTTTTTGGCCGTATTGATAAGGTGCTCAACCACTTGTGGTTTGAGCCCTTGTGACACTTCGTCATGTAGATTTTCAATGTCTATGGGTAAGGGCAACATGCCCATTTGTTCTAGCCATCGGTCTGTACCTTTACGATTGTTAGTGGTGCCTTGAGTTTCAAGTAGGCTAGAAAGACTCAAAGTGTCCCATACGAGTCGATCTTGTTCTTGATGGCTGATGTAATCTATTATCATAATGTCTCAATATACAATATTTTCAAATAATACCACATAATTTTTATTAAAAAATATATAAAAACTAAATATTTTTAATAATTTGCATTTTGAGACATTCTGAGTAAAAGCTTGGGTTTGTAATTGTATTAAAACCTTGTAAACAGTGTTTATCGTTAGGGTCTGCAAGAGAGGGCTATAAAAAGTGGCGGGGCGTCCTTGCCCAGCACTTCTTACACTAGCTTCCATGCCAGTAAGCGCTGCCATGACAGACCTCCCTGGTCTGAATGCCTAAATTATGTTGACAACACAATTGCGGTCTTGTGGGCAGAAGCGTTATAAGAGGAGATTAATACCAAAACCTGAAGCAATTTTGGCTTCCTTGTCTTCCCCCACAATTTCTTGGCAGTGCGCAGCCCAATTACTATCAACCTCTTGGGCTATCTAAAGCATAGTTGAAATTTTAGTATTTGCATAAAATAAAATAAAAAAAGTATAACGCATCGTTCTAGAGTGAACTCCTAAAACACGCGAACAGGACACACGAACAGGGCATACAAAGGAAGGGATTAGAAGGGGTGATTGGGCATAACTTGCGAGGAGCAAGCGGTTGGGATGTTAGTATCAAAGGCTTAAATAGCTGCACTCATGGGGCCTTGGTTAAGGCCCATTTAACTCATGGTTAATTTGCAACCATGAGTTCTCAATAATAGGCCAGAGTGCAGCAATTGTAAGGTATGAGGTAGCCTAAGCTACCCTATCCATTTAGTACTTGTAGCTTTCTGGCTTAAATGGGCCATCAAAGGGGACGTTGATGTAGCCTGCTTGGGTCGTAGTGAGCTTGGTCATTACGCCACCAAAACCTGCCACCATGTCTGCAGCTACTTCTTCATCAAGCTTCTTAGGCAAGATTTTAAGCCACAAGTTGGCCTGCTTATCTGCGGCACTCAGGTCTGCAAACTTAGCTTCCCATAGGTGCATTTGCGCCAATACCTGGTTAGCGAAAGAACCGTCCATAATGCGTGATGGGTGGCCTGTTGCATTACCTAGATTAACCAAGCGGCCTTCAGATAATAGTAATACGAAGTCACTTTTGTTATGGTCTTCTGCACGATACACCTTATGCACTTGAGGCTTCACTTCTTCAAACTTCCAGTTGGCGCGCATGAAGGCCGTGTCAATTTCATTATCGAAGTGACCAATGTTACATATGACTGCACCTTTCTTAATGGTTTTCAGCATATTGGCATCGCACACGTCAGTGTTACCGGTCGTGGTTACAATAATATCAGTCGTGCCCATCAAGCGGGTGTCAATGCAACTGATGTCGCCCGTGTTAACACCGTCTAAATAGGGAGAAACTACTTCAAAACCGTCCATGCAAGCCTGCATGGCACAAATTGGATCCACTTCAGTGATCTTAACGATCATACCTTCTTGGCGTAGAGATGCGGCAGAGCCTTTGCCTACGTCACCATAACCGATAACTAGTGCTTTTTTGCCCGCTAAAAGGTGATCTGTAGCACGTTTGATAGCGTCATTTAAAGAATGACGACAGCCGTACTTATTATCATTTTTACTTTTAGTTACGGCATCGTTAACGTTGATGGCAGGAACCTTTAAGGTGCCTGCAGCCAGCATTTCTTCTAAACGATGCACACCCGTGGTTGTTTCTTCAGAAATGCCATGACAGTTCGCCAAGATTTCTGGGAATTGGTTATGCAGCATGGTGGTTAAATCGCCACCATCATCCAGGATCATGTTAGCGCCCCAATCTTTGCCATCTTGCACAATGGTTTGCTCGATGCACCATTCTGCTTCTTCTTCTGTTTCGCCTTTCCAAGCAAACACGGGAATGCCAGCGGCGGCCATAGCAGCGGCAGCGTGGTCTTGAGTGGAGAAAATATTACATGAAGACCAACGTACCTGAGCGCCTAGGTCTACTAAGGTTTCCATCAACACAGCTGTTTGAATGGTCATATGGATGCAACCCATAATGCGGGCATTGGCCAAAGGCTGTTGTGCCGCATATTTTGTGCGCAGTGCCATCAATGCTGGCATTTCAGTTTCGGCGATGTCAATTTCAATGCGGCCCCATGCGGCTAGGGAGATATCGGCAACCTTGTAATCGGTAAAGTCAGTCATTTGAAAAGCATCCATAGGTTTAAAAATTGGCAGCGCAGATTATACCTGAGTTAAAAGCCTTTGCCGAATGTAAATGCATAGGTTTGAATTTAAGGCCTGATAAATAATGTTATGTGAATGGCGACTCTTAGCCAGCGATGTTTTGCGACACAATATAGGCCCCAGTCCATGCATTTTGAAAGTTAAAGCCACCAGTAATAGCATCCACATCCATAACCTCTCCTGCGAAATAAAGCCCGGCCACACATTTACTTTCAAAGGTTTTAAAGTTCACCTCTTTCAGACATATGCCCCCGGCTGTGACAAATTCTTCTTTAAAGGTGGTTTTGCCTGCGACGTTAAATACAGCCTGGGTTAATTCTATTGCGAGGGCCTCTGTTTGTACTTTGTTTACATCTGCCCAACGGGCTTCGGGGCTTATGTTGGCCGCCAAAACAAGCTTATGCCATAAGCGTTTGGGTAAATTAAATGGGCTCGATGCAAATAGGGTCTTTTTAGCTATTTGCTGTTTAAAACTTTTTAATTGGTCTAAACAGTCAGTCAAACTTTGTTTGATGAAATTAACTTCAATCTGAAAATGATAGCCTTTTTCTGCGATCTCTATGGCCCCAAAAGCAGACAGTTTCAAAATAGCAGGGGCGCTCATACCCCAATGGGTAATCAGTAACGGGCCTTCACTGCACAAATGGGTACCAAGAATTTTAACGGTTACATCTTCTGCCACCACGCCAGGAATGTCTTTCAGGCGCTCATCGTTTATTTTAAAAGTGAAAAGAGATGGCACTGGCTTAGAGACGGTATGCCCTAGGCCTTCCAGAAGCGTCCATATTTTAGTATTACTGCCTGTTGCGATAACTATTTTTTTTGCTGAAAATGCACCTTGAGTGGTTTCTAACTGAAATAAACCTCGTTCATGTTCAAGGGCTTTTAAAGAGTGGCTGTAGAGCACTTCTACATTATATTTTTTTGCTTCATCTAAAAAGCAATCAATAATAGTTTGAGAAGAATTTGAAACAGGAAATACGCGGCCATCATCTTCAATTTTTAATTGCACACCGCGCTCTTCAAACCAAGCCATGGTGTCACCCGTCATAAATTGGTGAAAGGGCCCCAGCAGTTCTCTTTCGCCACGGGGGTAGTTTTGCACTAAGTCGGTAGGCACAAACTCGGCATGAGTAACATTGCAGCGGCCACCTCCTGACACTTTCACTTTAGTGAGAACCTGTTTGCCTCTTTCTATAATGGCTACTTTTAAGCGGGGTGCTTGTTGGGCTATATTAATGGCAGCAAAAAAACCAGCTGCCCCACCGCCCACCACAATAATATCTTTTTTGACCATATTTAAAATCACACTATGCTCATGGCTCAACTCTGGCTGGTTTAGGGTTCGCGTTTATCATTTAGCACAGTGACCCGTTGCATGTGTCTAATCTCGGGTAAGTAATCGCAAATAGCATAATGATGGGTAATGCGGTTATCCCACATGGCAATGGTATTCTTGCGCCATCGCAAACGCACCTGAAACTCGGGTTTGGCCATGTGTTGATAAAGGTACTGCAAAATGCGGTCACTCTCCCCTTGAATTTCACCCACAATATGGCGGGTAAAAGATTGGTTAATATTGAGGTATTTAAGGCCACTAACAGGATGGGTATCAACCATTTTGTGCACGGCAGAACCAGTGCTCTTCAGACCGTCATTGACCGCTTCGATACCGCCTTTGTAATACAAATCATTCCTAAAAGTGCCGATGTCATGTATGGCCTCCAAACCCTCCAAGTAATCTTGCCAAACGGATGGCAAAGCTTCGTAGGCGGCATTAGTATTAGACCATAAGGTATCGCCTCCGACGTCAGGCACTTCAATGGCATGCAATATGCTGGTAAAGGGTGGATTAGGTTTAAAGGTCAAGTCTTTGTGCCAATCGTTAGTGTCAGGCTTGCTGCCGGCCCCACTTTTGAGTAGCACAATGTTTTCATAACCCTCAATGCTTGGGTAAACTGGGTGCGGTGGTTCTGGCTCACCAAAGCTTTTGGCAAAGGCGATATGTGTTTCTGGACTTATGTCTTGGTCGCGAAAAAAAATCACCTTATGGGCTATGAGTGCTTGATAAATGTCATCAAAATCGGTGGGGCTTAAGTTATTGAGACAAATGTCTGAAATCTCTGCGCCAATGGCGGGGGTGACTTGCTCAATTTTCATCTAACTTAAACTCCATAGGGGAACACAAACGGCGACCATAGCACGCCTAAAGCCCGCATGGGTAGCAATAAAGTGCGTGGGTCAAGTCCCTCTTGTTGGCCATGAGAAGTGGATTTTTTGTCGGGTCATAGTATGCTACCCCCACAATAATAAAAAAGGAGTTCAAAAATGGTTATTTATCCAGATATAGAAATCCAACGAGGTCGTTGTGTGAACTTGCGCCGCGGGCACATGCAAGACCCCATTATTTATGACATAACCCCCCTAGAGACGGCGCAGCGCCATGTTGCAAATGGAGCTCAGGTGTTGCACGTGGTGGACTTAGACAAAGTGATGGGTAGCGCAGAAGATAATCATAAGCTTGTGCTGGAGATTATTGAAGCGGTTAATGTGCCAGTACAGGTGGGCGGAGGCATTCGTACCATTGAAACAGCACGCTGGTGGTTCGAACATGGCGCCTCGCGTGTGGTCATTGGTACTGCTGCCATAGAAGATCGACATTTTTTACACGAATTGTGTAACCATTACCCAGGCCAAGTGGTGGTATCCATCGACGCTCGACATAATAAAGTCATGTGCCACGGGTGGACCGAAGAAACCATATACACGCCCTTAGAGGTTGCTATAGACCTGCAAGAACGGGGCGTAGCAGCCATTATTTATACGGATATCGACCTTGATGATGATCACCCAGAAGCCACCTTTGCCATGACCACCAAAATGGTCGATGAACTGCATATTCCAGTCATTTCCAGCGGCGCTGTGAAGACCTTGGATGACATCTCTACCTTACGCATGTTGCCTAATATTGCAGGAGTCGTGGTAGGCAGAGCATTAATGAGTGGAGCAGTCTCCTTAGAGGACGCCTTGGCCGTGTGTCAGCAGCCAGATAGTTTTGCGGAGTTCTTATAAAAGCTTACACCGTTGTTGTTGGCGGCGCCAACATGGACCTGCTTGGGGTCCCCAAAAAACATCTAAAACAAGGCACTTCTAATCCTGGCAAGGTGTCTTCTAGTCCAGGGGGAGTGGGCCGTAATATAGCTGAAAACCTAGTGCGCCTAGGTCAGACTTGTTGCTTGATGGCGCCCATCGGTGATGATGCCAACGGCTTATTTTTGCAACATCATGCACAGCAGTTAGGCATACAAACTGAGTACATGGTGACCTTAGCAGGGGAATCGACTTCAACCTACTTATCCATTATCGATGCAGCCGGTGACATGCAGGTGGCCATTGCCGATATGGCCTTAATAGACCAGTTTGGCGAACTTCAGCTCGAACCATTTTTGCCACACTTACAAGGCGCCGCATTGGTGGTGCTGGATACTAATTTGGCGCCCCATTGTTTGGCCTATATGATGCAACATGCGCCACAGCAACATTTTTTTGTGGATACGGTGTCGGTGGCAAAAGCTACGCGCATTAGCCCTTTTTTGTCCAATATTCACAGCCTTAAGCCTAACCTAATGGAAGCCCAAGCCATTGCAGGTACAGACTTTGGCAGCCATCCCTCCAAGTCTCAATTATTGGAGTTAGCCCAATGGTTTATGACCCAAGGCGTGCAGTATTTGTATTTAAGTCTGGGGTCAAAAGGGCTAGTTTACAGTGATGCTCACCAGACCTTTATAGCGGTTGCTAGCGTGCCTTTAGAGTCTATTGATATAATTAATAGCAACGGTGCTGGAGATGCTATGATGGCCGCCATCAGTGATGCTTGGCTGCTTGGCTGCGACGCATCACAAAGGGTGGCTCGAGCTTTGGCTTGTGCGCAAATCGCCATGGCCAGTGAGGCCACCATTAGCCCACACCTAAGCCCTTATTTTTTAACCCGCATGTTAAAGGAAAATCCGTGCATCATAACCCCACTCAACTAAATCCTGCTAAACTAAACAATTACCTTGATATCCATCCCCGTATTAAGCAAGCCATAGCGAACAACACCCCCATTGTAGCTCTGGAATCGACCATTATTTCTCATGGCATGCCTTATCCAAAAAATGTGGAAACTGCCTTGTTAGTTGAGCAAACAGTGCGCGCTAATGGTGCAGAACCAGCTACCATTGCCATTCTTAATGGTCGTTTAACAGTGGGTTTAGATGAACAGCAAATTACCCATTTAGGTCAGCGTGGCTTGGAGGTGGTAAAAACCAGCCGCCGCGACATGCCTTTTGTGGTAGCACTACAGCAAGACGGTGCCACTACTGTGGCATCCACCATGATTATTGCTGCAATGGCGGGTATTCAAGTGTTTGCTACGGGCGGTATTGGTGGGGTTCACCGACATGCCGAAACCACCATGGATATTTCAGCTGACTTACAGGAATTAGCCAATACGTCGGTGGCCGTGGTGTGTGCTGGGGTGAAATCTATTCTAGACATTGGGCTCACCTTGGAATACTTAGAAACCCAAGGGGTGCCTGTGGTGGGTTATAAAACCAAGATTATGCCTGCTTTTTATACTAAAACTAGTCGCTTTGAGGTGGACTATGCCTTAGAATCTGCGGCCCACATTGCCCAAACCTTAAAGGCTAAGTGGGGCATGGGTCTGGATGGAGGAGTAGTGGTGGCAAACCCCATCCCTGATGCTTATGCAATGGATCCCGTGGCCATAGAAAAGGTTATTACAGAGGCCATTGAAGAGATGCAACAACAGGGCATTCACGGCAAACAAAGTACGCCATTTTTGCTCTCTAAGATTGCCCAAGTGACTCAGGGAGAGAGTTTAGCAGCCAACATCCAACTGGTACTTAACAATGCTCGTCTTGGTGCTGATGTTGCTGTCGAACTGGCCAAAATCTCAAGCGTTTGATGGCCTTGGCCTCAGCACTAAATTAGCGTGAGTATTTCATCTAATGGCTTTTTGATCTTAGCCACACTTGGCACCGTAGCGTCTTTAGAAGCGTGACCTACCGCTAAAATCATCACTGCTTTCTCATGCTTAGGGCGACCCAACAGTGGGTTGAGAAAACCCATAGGGTTAGGGGTGTGGGTGAGGCTGTAAAGCCCTGCGTGGTGTAGGGCAGAGATTAAAAAACCCGTGGCAATGCCAACACTTTCTGTGACATAGTAGTTTTTAAAGCGCGTGCCATCATCAAACACACCATAGCGTTGGGCGAAAATAATAATCAACCATGGGGCAATATCTAAATGGGGCTTATCTGCATTCGTGCCAATGGGCTCTAGGGCTTTAATCCATTCATCCCCACCGCCACCTGCATAAAACTTCTCTTCCTCGGCCTCTGCTGCCAAGCGGATTTTGTGTTTAACTTCAGGGTTTCGAATGGCCACAAAATGCCACGGCTGATGATTGGCGCCACTAGGCGCAGAACCCGCGGTACGAATACAATGTTGAATGATCTCTTCTGGCACCTCTCGGTGTATAAAATCACGCACCGTATGGCGTTGTTGCATGGTTTGGTAATAGGCTAATGCAGCGGCTTGCATCTGTTCATCAGTGAGTTCTGCACGCGCCGACAGTTGCACGGCTGCATAGGATAGTTTTTCTCTTTCAAACATAGACAACTCCTCGTTAATACTGCGAAGTAATACCAATGATGATCATGCTAGAGCTCCAATCAACGTTATTGAGCCGCTGGCTCAACACAGGGCCATCGACATCGTAGAAATTATGCGTACCTGCATGAGTAAAATACCGACTTTGTTTGAAGCCAACATTGAAAAAGCTAAAAGGCATAGTTAAATGGCTCGAAAGGTATAGGCTGTATCAAAACTTTAGTGGTTATTCTGGAGACTTTGCGCGATCATGTCTAATAGTTTAGTTAGTTGTGGGTCGTTAGTTTGTAATTTGGGGTCACTGCATCATAATCTAGGTTACCCATCGCTATAGAAACCAAAGACACAGTTGGCGCCAGAGGAGTGTTTTGGTGCTGAAAAAATTCATGGGATTATCAAACTCGCCAAATAATCGTAAAAAATGCCCTTCGCACAGCGCCTTTGCTAAACCAGTCCGTATGCTTCGCCATTACTTGCCGATGTATAGCAGTCTGCTATAGTTACTGGATAATTTTTAAATTCCTACCTAAGTTAAAACTTAGTAGCAGGGCACAGGGAGTAGTTTTGGCTTTATTCAACGTACCTATAACAACTCGTAAACACCTACTCAATTTAGGTTTGTGTCTGGCGTTAATATGGGGTGTTTATGACGCCCTGATGGGGCCAGATCTAGTGTCAGATTTACGTGACTTCACTGGCCGTTATGGGGCTTACTTATTACTCATTAGTTTGCTGTTTACCCCCCTTAGCCAACGCTGGCATTGGGTTAAACGTCATTTAGCCATGCGCCGTAATATTGGTGTGTGGGGTTTTATCTATGCAGCCTTGCATGTGCTCATTTGGATCATGTTAGAGTTTTATTATGATTGGCAACTGATGCTCGACGAAATAGCAGGTAATTTGTTCATTCTATTGGGAATTTTAGCGTTTTTGTTGCTTTTGCCATTGGCCCTTACTTCGACCCATAAGGCGATTAAATACTTGGGGTACCGTAAGTGGCAGTTACTTCACACCCTGACCTATGTGGCCATTCCTGCTGTTATTGCGCATCATTTTATGGCCCAAAAAACGGCTACCCTAGAGCCATTATTGATGGGTTTAGTGTTATTTTTAGTGTTGGTTTGGAGATACCGTCATGTCCGTTAAGTCATCTGAAATAACCCCAGAAAAAGTATATAAACGCCGACGCACATTGGTGGCAGCTGGAGTAGGGGTGCTGGCTTTACCACTCTTAGACAGTGCCTATAGCTTGCTGACTCAAGAACAAGAATCTACCAATCAAATGTTTGAGCCATTAGCCGCATTACCTGATAGCCAAGATCTGCCCCTAACCCCCACGGCCTACGATACAGTGACAGGCTATAATAATTATTATGAATTCGGTTTTGGTAAAGAAGACCCTGCTCAAGCAGAAAAAACCTTAATTACCTCCCCATGGAGCCTTGAAGTGGGTGGTGAGGGTGCAGACAAACCGGGTGTTTATGACATCGCTGATATTAAAGGTGAACACGCCATAGAAAACCACCTTTATCGATTTAGATGTGTTGAAGCTTGGTCTATGGTGATTCCTTGGAATGGCATTAAGTTGGCAGACGTGATCAAAAGAGCTGCACCCAATAGCAAAGCTAAGTTTGTGCGCTTTACCACTATTAATGATGCCCAACAAATGCCCAATGCAGATTGGGCAGGTGGGCCCTATGTGGAAAGTTTAACCATAGACGAAGCCATGCATCCGCTCACTTTACTGGCGACTGGTATTTATGATCAACCGTTAGAGCAACAAAATGGAGCGCCTATCCGTTTGGTGGTGCCCTGGAAATATGGCTTTAAATATGCCAAATCTATTATTAAAATTGAATTAGTGGAAACTATGCCCAAAACCACTTGGTGGTTGCAGAATCCGCGTGAATATGGCTTTTACGCTAATGTGAATCCACGCTTTGATCACCCCCGTTGGAGCCAAGCCACGGAAAGAGTGATTGGTGGGTTAGGGCGCAAACCCACGTTACTATATAACGGCTATGCCGAACAAGTGGCGCATCTATACCCAGATTTAGACAATCGTTTGTACTTTTACTAAGCCTTCACTAGGCCTTAACGAAGCGCGCATTAAACCCAAACTAAAGCTGAAATAAGCGCCATAATTGCTCACCCCAGAGTAAGTAAACTAACCCCCCAGCAGACAAAAAGGGACCAAAGGGCATTTGTGGGTCTGTGGGAGTAGATCTAAGGCGCAGCACTAAAGCTACCACTATGCCTGCCAGCCAAGCCAAGCACCCAGGGCTGCCAGTAGTTTAAAATCACCATAACCCATGCCATGGCGCCCTGTGGCTAAACGAAAGCCCCAATAAATTAGCCACAAGCATAGATAACCTGCAACGGCCCCCCAAAAAGCATCTTCTAGACTGGTGATAATGCCCATCGCGTTGACAATTAAACCCAACCACATTAAGGGTAAGGTCAGTTGATCTGGCAATAGTTTATGATCTAAATCAATCACTGCGAGGGCCACTAACATGTACACCAAAATTAGGGCCATCAAAGTGCTTACATGGGGCCCTAACACCCAAGCCACTAGCAAACCTAAGGCAGCGGTTAACAATTCAACCAGTGGATACCGAGAGCTTATCTTTATGCCACAAAAAGCACACTTGCCACGCAATGAAACATAGGAAATAACCGGTATGTTATGCCAAGCTTTTAATGGCGTAAGGCAACTCGGGCAGTGTGACGCTGGCCAGGCAATAACTGCCAAAGCCGGCGCTAAAGGCTCTTGATCTTGTTTGGAGGGCTGCAAAAGTACTTGGCATTCATGCTCCCACTCTTCCTGCATGGCTTTGGGCAAGCGCAGAATGAGCACATTAAGAAAACTGCCCACTAGCAAACTGAACACGCTCGCGGCGATTAGCCACACGGCATTATGTTGGGTAAATAGATCAAGCAAGGTGGAAGCAGTCATGGGCTATATTATTCACTATCAATAGGAATATAAATAAGTTTTCATACTGACCTTAATATAGACGCTAATGCTTAAAGTGGTGTGATGGATTCAATTTGAGCCATGATTAAGGCCTCGTTAATTTCCAACAGCGTGGGAGATTGACCCTTAGCCGCTTTTTGTAACTCGCTAGTCAGGGCCTCGAATGAGGTTAGGTAGGTATAGCCAATGTCATAGGCTTTTGCTAGAGCATCTATTTTGGGTGGTTTAGGGCTGACACCCACGGGAGTGATACCTACATTTAACATGGAAGACTCAATTTCACTATACCCTTGGTTGTTCCAAACAATAAATATAATGGGCAACGCCCAATCCTTAGCCGTGGCTAACTCAGCTAAACAAAATTGCAGGCCACCGTCACCCGTTAAGGCAATGATGGGCTCATTGTTCTGTTCTAGCCTCCGTCCTAAAGCGGCCCCTATGGCCGCAGGCACCGCATAGCCTAAGGTGCCAAATCCGGTTGCAGAGTTGAACCAAGTTTTAGCAGCAGGTGCTTCAAAATAACAATTGCCAGCATAAACTGGTTGGGTGGAATCACCCACGATGATTGTTTCAGGAAGCATTTGTATTATGGTGGTTAAAAAACGGTGATGTTGTTGATAAGATTTAGGCAGTTGGGTAAAGGCTGCCTGCCTAGTTATGCTCGCGCGGGCTTCACCTGAACTCACAGAAGGTAGCTTATGCGTTAACAATGGCAGTAGGTGAGTTAACGCTTGGGATACGTCACAATGAATACCAAACTGCTTGGATGCTTGTAAGGCGCTAGGGCTAATATCGATACGAATGAGGTTTTTTAATGGCGGTAAGTTGCCATTTACATACATATCGTAATCGGTTTGTCCCATTTCTGTGCCTAGGGCGATCACACAATGAGCCTGTGCTAGTAGGCTACGAGTCGCCTCTAAGCTGGGACTGGCGGGCACTGATAAGGCGTGGTTAGCCATTAGACCACGTCCATTAATGGTAGTGACTACGGGCGCATCAAGAGCAAGAGCCAGCTGCTTTACTTGATCTTGGGCGTTAACTGCGCCACCGCCAGCAAGGATAACGATGGAGTTGTGCTGATTAATGACATGGGCTGCACTTTGTATGTGGTTGAGTATGTCAGCACTTTTTTGCGTCTGTTGTTGCTGATGCTCAATCGGCTGTTTAATCATTTGCACTGTTTCATCATTGGCTAATTGCCCAATAACGTCTAGGGGTATCTGCAAGTGCACAGGGCCAAGGGGGGTGCCATTACGAGCATCTAGTGTGGCAAAAACTTGGCTCATCGTGTGCGTGACATTATCGTTCGCGTCGAGCTGAAAACTAGCAACGGTCAAGGGTCTAATAATGTCAGCTTGTCTGGGCATGGCGTGCAAACAGCCTTGTTCTTTTGTACTCCCATCATTCACAGTTGATATAACTAACATGGGGATGCTATCCCCTAGGGCTTGGCCCATGGCCGTTGCAATGTTGGTGAGGCCTGGCCCAGTAATAACAAAACACACCCCTGGTTTTGCTGTAATTCGGGCATAGCCATCGGCCATAAAGCCTGCACCTTGCTCATGGCGGGGCGTAATGTGCTGAATATTGGAGGCGGCTAAACCGCGGTATAACTCCAAGGTGTGCACGCCAGGGATACCAAATACAGTATCGACACTATAAGCTTCCAGCAACTCAATGATTTGTTGGCCTTTGGTTATGGTTGGTGAGGGGCTCATGGGTTATCCTGCTGACATTGATCAATAAAACCACGGATGCGCTTGCAGGCTTCTAATAATACGGCGTCATCAACGGTAAATGAAATGCGCACCCAACCGTATGAGGTTTTACCAAAAGCACCGGCATCGAGCACCGCCACCCCCGTGGCTTCATAAAGGGCGTTGGCAAACTCAAGACCGCTCATGCCCAAGGCACGCACGTCCATCATAATAAACATGCCTGCGCTTGGTTTAAGAATGGGGGTGGCTTTGATGTTCTTCAGTGCCTCATAAACCAAATCGCGACGTTGTTTAAAGGTCACTCTAATGTGTTCACTTTCGGCCTGTGATTCTTGTAAGGCCGTATAAGCTGCGGCTTGGGTAAATCCAGCTAAACCATACAACATACAAAGGCCTAAATTAGAAAAATGGTCAACCAGTGCCGTTGGACCAATTGCCCAACCCACCCGCCAGCCTGTCATAGCATAGGTTTTTGATAGACTGTTTAGGGTCACAGTGCGCTCAAACATACCAGGCCGGTGGGCGATGCTGATATGCTCCCCTTCAAAGATTAATTGATCATATACTTCATCCGCAATCACCCAAAGATCATGTCGTATGGCAAGATCACAAATTGAATCAATCTCACTATCAGACATCATCACTCCAGTGGGGTTATTAGGGTTGGTCACGAGTATGGCTTTAGTTTTTGGTGTAATGGCGTTAAGGGTCGCCTTGGCATCAAATCGAAAACCACTATCTGCAGGCATCGCTACGGGTATTAAGTTTGCGCCCGATGCACCTAAAGTGGCTTCATAGGTGACATACATTGGGTCGAGGGCCAATATTTCGTCACCCGCATCTAATAAACATAAGCCAGCAGCAAATAACGCATTTTGAGCGCCCGCAAAAAGCATCACGTTGTCTGCGTTTATGTTTGGGATGTGGTTTGACTGGAACTGCTGCGCAATAACTTGCCTAACCTCACGTCGCCCTGCCACTTGTTGGTAGTGAGTGTCGCCTGCCTTTAGGGCGGCAATAGCCGCTTGGGTGATGGCTGCTGGGGTAGCAAAATCTGGATCACCCACACTTAATACAATGACATCTTTGCCGGCTATGGCATCTTTTATAGCCACTTCATGGAGGTCCCACGCAGCCGCACCTTCGCCGTTGATCCGATTCGTTAATTGAGAAAATTGCATAGTCACCTTGACCGTGTGAGCGCTATTGTTGAACGATCGTCCAATACTATTGAGCACTTGCTCAATAGTCAAATAAAGCCGACAATTAAGCTTATCCCCTTGGCCTGTTTTGGAACTGCCGTGAAGAAGAAATCAGATCGTTTATCTCCCCCTGAAAGGCGTAGTCAGCTGATTGAAGCTACCCTTATATGCTTAATGAGTGAGGGTGCAAGGGGTTTATCATCGCGCAAAATTTGTGCCCAAGCTCAGGTTTCAGTGGGGCTGCTTAATCATCACTTTTCTAGCCAAGAGCAGCTAGTGGCCGCCGCCTACGAGGAAAGTTCTCGGCGCCACCATGAAACCTTAAGAGCACGTATAGAAGCGGATGCGCAGAACCAAGACGCACCCATAAAAACCCTCGTATCCTGTGCCTTTGAGGAAGATATTATGCACCCAGATCAGTTGCGAGCCTGGGTCGTGTTTTGGTCTAAAACCATCGATTCTAAAATGATGCGAGCCACTCATGACCGCATTAATGAAAGACTGCAGTCTTATCTTATCGAAGTGCTTGCGCGGTCTTTGCCTAACTGTGCAGGTGATCTGCGTGTATTAGCCATTGAGTACAGTGCATTAGTAGACGGTCTGTGGCTGGATTGGAGCCTTAACGGAAAACACCAAAGCTCTGAACTGTGGCAAACCATTTTGAATCAGTGGTTAGATCGGACCTTAGCCTTGGCTTAGGCGGTCAACGTAAGTCTGTGTTGCCAACGACGAATTCCGCTGAAAACCATTACCCAGATGCCTTAGGCACTTGGCTTTCTAACCAATGGAATAGCAGTACAATAACTCCAGTGAGGCAGATATAAACACCAGCAATAAGTAGTAGTGGTTCATAAATACGGTACGTTTCTTGACGAATGATGGTGCCAACACCAAAGATTTCATACACGGTAATGGTGGCTGCTAAGGGTGTCGCTTTAAGGGTGAGTACCATTTCTCCCGCAAGGGTAGGCAATACATTCTGTAGTGCTCGTGGTAGCCATATGCGACGTAGTAATTGAAAACGGCTCATGCCACTAGCGATGCCTGCTTCGAGTTCACCCTTGGGTACGTTTTTAAATGCCCCACGCATAATTTCACCTTCGTAGGCTGCTACACTTAGTGTAAAAGCAACCACGGCATAGGGGAACGCATCGCGCAAATAAGGCCAAAAAAAGCTTGTGCGTATACCGTCAATATAAGGGAATATGGAACCAAGCCCGTAGTAAAGCAACCACAGTTGAATGAGTAGGGGAGTGCCACGAAAGGCGGTGCAAAAGGCTTTTGCTGGCACAGATAAAATCCGTGGCCCAGTTACTTGCACCAAACCAAGGGGGATAGCGAGCAGCATGCCAAAAAATATGGCCATCACCAGTAACTGTATAGTGAGCCATGTGCCGGCAAGTAATTTAGGAGCGTATTCGCCTACCCAGTACCATTCCATGTTAATGCCCTAAGCTAGTCATACCCCGAGTTGAACGGCGTTCTAACCACTGAAATCCAAGGTTGGAAATAAGTGTGACGGTTAAATAAATGGCTGCAGCTATTAAAAAGAACTCCAAATAATAACGAGTCGTACCTGCAGCTACACGGGTCGTTAGGGTGAGTTCTTGGAATCCAACAACAGCTAACAAAGCGGTGTCTTTGGTGACGATTAACCACAGGTTAGACATACCTGGTAACGCCAGCGGAATCATAGCTGGAATAGTAATTCGTCTAAATAAAGTGAACCTAGACATGCCGAAAGCTCGCCCAGCTTCTAATTGGCCCCTAGGTATGGCTTGTAGTGCACCTCGGATCACTTCTGTGGAATAAGCCCCTTGAACTACACCCAAAACAACAATCCCTGCAACCAAACCACTGATATCAATGGGCTTATAACCCAAACTCATGAGTAGTTCGTTGAGTAGGGCACTGCCTGCGTAATAGAGTAATAAAATAAGTACCAGTTCTGGCACTGCTCGAACCAATGTGGTGTAAGTTCCAAGTAAAAAACGGGTAACAGGACCACCGTTTATTTTACCTAATGCGCCAGAAAAACCTATGGCAGTGCCTAAAAAATAAGCCCCAAACGCGATTTGCAGGGTAGCTAACAAACCATAAAAAAGGTTGTCACCCCAGCCCATATCTGAAAATTTGAGTATGTTTAAAAAGGCAAGAAATGCGTCCAAGGGCGTCCTTTAGGATAAAGCGAGTGGCCTAAGATAAGTGGATGTCATCTAGAACATAGTTAAAGGACCAAAGATCCTTCAACTACACTCAGGATGACAAGGAGCGCTAAACGTTAGCCGCCATAAATGTCAAAGGTAAAGTAAGGTGCAGAGATTTTATCAAAGGTGCCGTCAGAACGAATTTGAGCAATCGCGGCGTTAATTTTGGCTTTTAGATCAGAACCCTTCCGTAAGCCAACACCCACACCAGGGCCAAAGACGCTTATATCATGTAAGTCACCTTTAATTTCGCAACATTGGCCTTCGGTGGATTCTAAGAATGGCTGCATCGCCATGCTATCACCGATTACAGCATCGAGACGGCCAGAGAACAAGTCTTGGTTGTGCTCATCAAAGTTTTGGTAAGATTTAATGGTCGCACCAGTCATGTGAGCCTCAACGTAGTTTGCATGTGTGGTAGCTACCTGAACACCAACAAATAGACCCTCAACGCTGGCAGCATCTGCACTAACGCTTGAGTCTTTAGGTGCAACAATAACTGCTGGCGTGTTGTAGTACTTGTCTGAGAAATCAATGGTCTTCATGCGTTCTTCGGTAATCGACATGGAGTTAATAATAGCATCGATTTTGTTGGAGGTTAGTGCAGGAATAAGACCATCCCAAGCTGTCTTCACCCATACGCAGTCCTCATCCATGGCTACACAAATAGCTTCAGCAATCTGAATTTCCCAGCCTTCAAGTTGGCCAGAGGCGCTTTCTGCTGAAAATGGAAGATAAGGCGCGGGGTCGATACCAATGCGCACTTCTGCTTGGCTAACGCCAGCAACTAATATTAATGAGCCTGCAGAGCTTAACAGGAGCTTTTTAATGTTTTTCATAGTCGATTTTCCTTATTTTTATTAAACTACTTGAACCTTTTAGTTCACACTACTTAGAAAGGCTCGACAACGAGCACTTTCAGATTCATAAAATATTTTTTGTGGGCTACCTTGTTCTTCTATCAAGCCCTCTTGCAAAAATATGATTTGATTCGATACATCTCTTGCAAAACGCATCTCGTGGGTCACCATAATCATGGTTCTACCCTCTTCGGCAATGCCTCGTATTACATTTAACACTTCACCTACTAATTCCGGATCTAGAGCAGAAGTGGGTTCATCAAACAACATCACCTTCGGTTGCATAGCTAAAGCGCGTGCAATCGCTGCACGTTGCTGTTGGCCGCCTGACAAGTGCATGGGATACGCATCTCGTTTATCCCACAAACCCACACGATTTAGCAAGCGCTCCGCCTCATCTACCGCTTGGGCTTTATCTATTCCCAAAACGTGAATCGGCGCTTCAATGATATTTTTAAGAACGGTTTGGTGTTGCCACAAGTTAAAGCTTTGAAACACCATGCCCATGTTGGTTCTTAGACGTTGGATCTGTTTTTGATGTGTAGGGCGCAGTATATGTCCTTGCAAATCTCGTTTGAATTCAATGGCTTCACCAGCCAATGAGATATGACCTTGGCTTGGCAGTTCCAACAAATTCAAACAACGTAAGAAGGTAGATTTACCAGAACCACTAGAGCCAATGATGGACCAAACTTCGCCATTTTTTGCACCCATAGAGATACCTTTGAGTACGTGATTAGCACCAAAAGATTTATGTAAGTTTTCAACCTCTAGGGCATTATTGGCTTGGTATTCCGGGGGCATTAACATGACCTTCGCGTTTTTATTTTTATTGTACGACCGTTTAAGAGTATGCAAGCCAGAGTGGTTAGTCAACCTTAGTATATTGGTGAGTCGTTGTTGGTCAAGTGAAGTGTAACAAGGCGATTTAATTGTGATGGGCTTTACTTCATTGCAGCATGTTTGTAGCATCGTATTAACCCAACAATAGTTGAATGACACGTTAATTATGTCAGTGAAGTGATTACACCATTGTGAATCATTACAAAGTTCCAACAAGGAAACTCCTTATGCCCAGCTTCGGTTGCCAGTCCATGTCATTACCCTTGCAACGAGTGTTGATGCGGGCACCGCGCGCGAGTCTGTTAAATGCCAACCCTCAGCAATGGCACTACGGTCCAACATTTGATGGTGCTAAAGCGCTAGAACAATATCAATTTTTCCGTCGTTTAGTGGCAGCCTGTGGTACAGATATTATTGATATTGAAGACCATAACGATGGTCTATCAGATGCTATGTTTACTTTTGACCCCTCACTCATGAGTGATCATGGCGCTATTATTCTTAATATGGGTAAGCCCTTGCGTAAGGCCGAACCCGCTCTGCATGAGCAGGCTTATATCAATGCGGGCATTCCTATTTTAGGGCATATAAAAGGTGAAGGGCAGATTGAAGGAGGGGATTGTATTTGGTTGGACCACAACACCCTTGCAGTGGGACGTGGGTTTCGCTCTAACCAAGCAGGTATAGATCAACTTAATGTGATGTTGAACTCTCTCGGGGTGAGGGTATTAGGGTTTGATTTGCCTGTTTGGCAGGGTGCAGAAGCCTGTTTGCACTTAATGTCGGTGATCTCACCCTTGGCTCCAAAGTTAGCTTTAATTCACGCGCCTTTGTTACCTACAGCCCTCTATCAGTTAATGCAGTCGATGGGTATTGAGTTAATTGAAGCTCCTAACGATGAATTTATGGCCAGTAGTGGTCTTAATCTTAACGTGCTCCCAACGGCACCTTCTGAGTGTATTATGATTGATGGTTTCTCAGCCACCAAGGCCGTTATGGAAGCTGCAGGCTGCGAGGTGAAGGTTTTTGCCGGTGATGCTTTGTGTATTGCTTGCGAGGGAGGCCCTACTTGCTTAACTCGGCCAGTTCATAGGGCTTACTGAAAACTTTATCCATTGACTTAACTAACGCATCCTAATCACGAATCTTACTCGGAAATGCTACTAACGGCCGATAAATAACTGGTGCAGCGGCGGCATGACCTGAGACATTTCAACGCCTAGTTCTTTAGCCGCATGGGTAGGCCAATAGGGGTCGTGGAGCATGGCTCTGGCTAACAGCACTATATCGGCTTGATGATGAGCAATAATGTCTTCTGCTTGTTGAGCTTGGGTAATTTCTCCCACCGCCATAGACATTAAGCCACTGGCTTGGCGTAGATCTGCTGCCATGCCTACTTGTTGAGCGATGCCCCCATTAATTGCACTGCGGGCCGCAGGTGTAGCACCACCGGCACTGCAGTCAATCATGTCTACGCCCAGAGCTTTGAGCCATGAGGCCACTTCAATATTGTCTTCAACACTCAATCCACCTTGGACCCAGTCGGTCATAGAAAGCCGCACTACGAGAGGCAGTTCCTGAGGCCAAGCTGCGCACACCTTAGCCGTGGTTTCAAGCAGCATACGGGCGCGGTTTTTAAGACTGCCCCCATAATTATCAGTGCGCGTATTGACCAGAGGTGATAAAAAACTATGCAGCAAATAGCCATGGGCACAATGGATTTCAAGCAATTCGTAGCCTGCTTTTAGTGCCCTTTGAGTAGCTGCTACAAATTCATCTTGTACTTGTTCAATGTCGTCCTGCTGCATGTGTTTTGGCGCTTTCCATAAACGCACGCCGTCATCATCAAAGGGTTGGTCTGCAGGCCCCATGATGTCCCATCCTCCTTGGGCATCCGTGAGATGTTGACCACCCAGCCAAGGTTCTGCACAACTGCCTTTGCGGCCCGCATGGGCCAACTGAACGCCAGGTACGGCGCCTTGGCTTTTAATGAAATCGGTAATGGGCTTTAACGCAGCCACTTGCATTTCATTCCAGAGGCCCATGCAGGACGGTGTAATGCGGCCCTCAGGTGAAACGGCAGTCGCTTCTGTGATCACAAGGCCAGCGCCTCCCACAGCTTTAGATCCCAGTTGGGTCATGTGCCAAGCTTGAGCAATACCATCAATAGCTTGATATTGGCACATGGGTGCCACGCCAATGCGGTTGCGCAAGGTGACACTTTTAATAGTTAAGGGACTAAATAAATGGGACATTTGTGATTTTCCAAGGCGCTAATAATAGCAAAGGGGCAGACCATGACATGGTCTAAGCATAGGGTCAATAGGCTCGATATAGTGTGACAAAAAAGTGTGATTTAGATTTGCTTAAATATAGTTTTTGGTTTTATCATTGGGCTTTTGAGAACGTGATTATGAATATAGGTCGTCACCAAACCAATGAACGCACGAGCAAGGTCGTCGTGCATAATAACGTAGCGTATTTATGTGGGCAGGTTGCTGCTGACGCTGACGCTGACATCACTCAGCAAACCCAAACCATGCTGGCCAAAGTTAATGAGTTGTTGGCAAGCGTGGGCTCAGATACGACCCGCATGCTATCAGCTACGATCTATTTAAAGTCGATGGATGATTTTGCCGCCATGAACTTGGTGTGGAACGCTTGGGTACCATCGGGCCATGCTCCCGCACGAGCTTGTGTACAAGCAGCCATGGCTCGACCTGAGTTGTTGGTTGAAATTTCTGTCACTGCTGCTTGTTAATGCTTAAACACAGGCTAACAGTTGTTGCTAGGGCCTTAATCTTTTCGGTGCTGGGTCTTTGTGGCAGTGTTTTAGCGGCAGACTATCAACAAGGTGAATTGGTCATAGGCTACGTTGAACCAGGCACTCAGGTGTGGCTAGGCGATGTCCAGTTGCAGGTGTCTTCTGCGGGCTTGTATGTATTTGGTCTTGGGCGCAATGCCGCCGTTAGTGTCACCTTAAAGACAAAATCAAATAACAGCGCCTCTAGCCAGGTGCCTGTAAATGTGCAAAAAAAAGTCCAAAAACGCCTCTATGTGGAACAAAAAATTAATGGTTTGCCTAGCAAAAAAGTGACACCCAAAACAGACGCTTCACAACGCATTCGCCAAGAAAATCAATTAATTGGTGAGGTTAGGCAGAGCCGCACTGAAGCTGACTGGTTAGGCCAAGCTTGGATAAATCCTGTTGCAGGGCGTATTAGTGGCGTGTTTGGTTCGCGACGTATTTTGAATGGGGTGCCAAAAAACCCCCATAATGGTGTTGATATTGCAGCAGCCAAGGGCACTAATATTGTCGCCCCTCTCACTGGAAGAGTTGCCTTAGTGCACGAGCAGATGTTTTATACGGGTAAAACCATCATGTTAGACCATGGCCTGGGCGTGACCAGTGTTTATGCCCACTTGAGCAACATCGACGTGGGTTTGGGGCAGGTGGTTGAGCAAGGCCAAGTTATGGGGCAAGTAGGGCAAACAGGCCGAGCCACAGGACCCCATTTGCACTGGGGTGTGACTTGGCAAAAAACTCATGTGGATCCCCTGTTACTCGTGCAATAGGCTCTATGCACACTAGATGGGCTGCATTGAGGTCCCACCTATATGCCACACTCCCTCACACTCGAGCAGCGGGTGACTTGAGTGAGCATGAGTCGATGAATAGCTTACAATAAAAAAGGTAATGTATATGCAAAATGTGTGTGTTTTTTGTGGTTCTAGCGCAGGTAAAGACCCTGTTTTTATGGCCTCTGCAAAGGCTTTAGGAGAAGCGATTAGTCGCTCATCTATGGGGTTGGTTTATGGCGGTGCTGAAGTGGGTCTCATGGGACAGGTGGCAGATGCCGTATTAGCGGGGGGTCAAAAAGTACTTGGTGTAATCCCTCAATCTTTTGCTGAGCGCGTGGCACACAAGGGCTTGACTGAGCTACATGTGGTAGATTCTATGCACGCTCGAAAAACCATGATGTTTGAATTATCAGGCGCTTGCATCGCCTTACCAGGGGGCTTTGGTACGCTCGAAGAGTTGACGGAAGTGCTCACTTGGGCACAATTGGAGTTCCACCAAAAACCCATTGGCTTACTCAACATTAATGGTTACTATGACGCCCTGCTCACCTTTTTTGATCAAGCAGTGTTAGCGGGTTTTATCAAGCCCCAGCATTTAGATCTATTGGTGGTGCATGATGATCCAACCGAGTTACTGATGCGGCTAAAAGACTGTAAGCCCTCAAAGTCAGAAAAATGGTCCCATTAACAAGATTTGCTAGAGTGATACGCTATGATCGATACTAAAAAGTTTTACATCAATGGGGCATGGGTAGCACCGATATCCGATCGTGAAATGGAAGTCATCGACCCTTCCACGGAACAGGTGTGTGGCACCATAGCAATTGGCAATCAAGCTGACACAGACGCCGCTGTGGCTGCGGCTAAAGCTGCTTTTGATGATTGGAGTCAAACTCCTAAAGCACGACGCATCGTATTACTAAAGAAATTTTTGACCGTTTACCAAGCCCGCAATGAAGAAATGGGCCGAGCCATCAGCTTAGAAATGGGAGCGCCCATTGATATGGCCCTGACTTCTCAAGCGGAGTCAGGTTCTGAGCACACAGAAGGATTAATTGAGGAGCTTGAAAAATTTGAGTTTGAACGCGCCCTCAATGACAGTGCGCCTAATGACCGCATTATTTATGAAGCCATAGGTGTGTGTGCATTAATCACCCCCTGGAACTGGCCCATGAACCAGGTCAGTCTTAAGGCCATTGCGGCTATGGCAGCGGGGTGCACTATGGTGCTTAAACCCTCAGAAATAGCACCTTTATCGAGTTTAGTGTTTGCCGATATGGTGCATGAGGCTGGTATTCCAGCGGGCGTGTTTAATATGGTCAATGGTGATGGGGCAGGGGTAGGGTCGCACCTCACCAGTCATCCTGATGTGGACATGGTATCTTTCACAGGATCAACTCGAGCTGGTGCCCTTATTTCTAAAAATGCGGCGGATACAGTTAAGCGCGTGGCATTAGAATTAGGCGGCAAAGGCGCCAACATTGTGTTTGCGGATGCTGACGAAAAAGCCATTGAGCGGGGTATTTATCATTGTTTTGGTAATTCAGGGCAATCTTGTAATGCACCCACACGCATGTTGGTAGAGCGCAGCTTTTATGACCAGGCTGTGGTGATGGCCAAAGCCGCGGCTGCCAAGGTTCAAGTAGGCAGAGCTACGGAGCACGGTAATCACATTGGCCCAGTGGTATCTGAGTTACAGTACAATAAAATTCAAGCACTTATTAAAGTCGGCATTGACGAAGGTGCCAACGTCGCTGTGGGCGGTCTGGGTAAACCTCAAGGTTTAGAGACGGGCTATTTTGTAAAGCCCACAATTTTTACTGATGTAAATAATGACATGCAGATTGCCCGTGAGGAAGTATTTGGCCCCGTTTTATGCATGATTCCGTTTGATACAGAAGAGCAAGCGATTGCTATTGCTAACGACACAGTTTTTGGTCTCACCAATTATATTCAAACCCAAGATAGTGCTAAAGCTAATCGAGTAGCTCGTCGTTTGCGTTCTGGCATGGTGCAAATGAACGGTACCTTTAGATCAGCGGGCGCGCCGTTTGGTGGCTATAAACAATCAGGCAATGGTCGCGAAGGTGGGGTCTGGGGTTTAGAAGATTTCTTAGAAGTGAAATCGATTAGTGGCTGGAGCAATGATTAATACTGTGGGTATTAACTAGCAAGTGCCGTAGTAAAAGCTCTTCACTTGTTTTTACCTTGGTTGTAACTATATGTGGCGTTTTATTATAAATGCTACAATCGCAAGCCCTGCAGTCTTTGGTTTAGGCATTTGAACGCGAGTGCAGAATGAAATGAAAGGATGGGTGATATGTTCACGAAAGTGACTCCAGTGAGGCCTTACTGGTCTGAAATACGCGAAAAAATGTGGAATCACATTAGCGTCGCGGGTTTCACCATTGATGGTGCAGATATTATTGGCGTCAATGACTCTGATGAACAAATTATGTCAGCCTTAAAAACTCGCAAAGATCACATATTGCTGGTGCCTTATAATGCCTCGGCCAGCAATGAAACGGCCATGAAAACGGGCCTAGATATTGTGTTTTCTGTCAATAAAAACATCGAAATTCTGGCGCAATCGCCTATTATTATGCCCGTGGCCAACGCTTTAACCAGTGCCCTTAGAAAAAAGTTGGCCGAAGAACGTGAGGGTGGTCGTTTAACGCCAGAGCTAGACAAGCGAATTTTATTTATTGCAGAAAGTGATTTAAATCGCCCAGAATTGGCTCAACGTATCCGTAGACATGTGCAAAAGGTCTATGATTTACACGCTTAATTAAGGCTTTTTTAAAGCCATCTAGCCTAGCGGCTGACTTTTTAACAACGCTTAAAAAGTGCAGAACTCAGGATTATATTTAACTTTCTCAGACCTTATCTATGCTTATCACTCTAGCCGATTACCGTCGTATCTACTCCACAATCCATTCTCTCTTGCTTGCAGACTCGGTTAATAGCCATGAGGCTAGCATGTTATTTAGTGTCTATGGAGCACAAATTTTAAAGCGTCACTTTGGTATACCCGCCCAACCCATGGCAGGTGCTGCAGCTTATCATTTAGGGCTACAAGCTAAAATTTTGACCTTTGGCGCATACCAAGCAGTGACCTTACAAAGCTCCCATAGTCAACATCACTGGTGGGTTGAGGCTGATGGATGGATGCTTGATTTTATGGCACCCCTATTTCCAGTATTAGTTAAACGAGCAGGTAAGGAAGCCAAGGTTGAACCTTGGATGATGCAAAAATCAATGGCGAAAGTAAAAAAATCCTTAGCCTCAGTAAACCAACAAGGTGACTTTTTATTGCTAGAAGACGATAGTTTAGGAAGTCTAAAAATGTCTCAAATGGTGACAGAAAAAGCCCATATCCAAAGGGGTAAGTTAGCACTAGATTGGTTTGTGAAGACCCCCAAAAAGATGCCTTCACCATTGCAAGTTACCTATAAAGACGGTCAGCCTAATGGCAAGAGTAAACTCGTGACTTACAGTAGTTTTCTTATCAATGGTTCTTGGTAGCTTGGCGCAACGCTAATGGTAGCTTACGCTCAACGCCTTGATAGGTTTATTAGTCAAACATTAGATTGTAAAAAACGCCAAGTGCAACTATTGCTGGCCCGTGGTTTAGTCAGTGTAGACGAGGTTATTTGCTATGAGGGCGAGCGACGCATTGGTCAGTTTTCAAAAATAGAGGTTGAAGGTCAGCTTTTAAGACACCAGTTCGCTGTCTATTTAATGCTCAATAAACCCGCAGGTGTTGTCAGTGCCACGGTTGATGATCAACACATGACAGTTTTGGATATTCTGCCTGCTAAGTACCAAGGTTTGCACATTGCTGGGCGTCTCGATTTACAAAGCACGGGACTGTTATTGTTAACCAATGATGGCCATTGGTCTCGACAGATTACCCAACCCAGTACCAAACTCCCTAAGCATTACACGGTGACTGTGACTAACCCCATTAGCCAAGCAGAAGTAGACGCTTTTGCAAAGGGTATTTATTTTGCTTTTGAAGACCTGACTACGGCACCCGCTCAACTGAACATAACCGCCACTACAAGTGCCCATATTATCTTACATGAAGGGCGGTACCACCAAATTAAACGTATGTTCGGCCATTTCCGCAACCCAGTGCTAAGTATTCATCGCACTCAAGTGGGCGCCATTAAACTCCCTGCCAACCTGCCTGCTGGTGGTTATCGTGTGGTCTCAGACCCCTTGGACTTTTGAACGTAGCTTCTTAGTTTGACCCTTTTGAGATTTAGTATCTAAACGTCGGGTTTTAGAGCCCTTAGTGGGCTTAGTGGCTATGCGGCGTTTTTCTTGCACCATGGCCGCTTGGATAACTTGGCTTAACTGTTCCAATGCAGTTTGACGGTTACTGTCTTGGCTACGACTGGCTTGAGACTTAATGATGATCTTGCCAGAAGCGCTAATTCGATGATCGGCGGTCTGCAATAACTTGTGCTTCACATAGGCGGGTAGGGCGGTTGATGCCCTAATATCAAAAAATAAATGTACCGCTGTAGAGGTTTTATTAACGTGTTGGCCGCCAGCGCCTTGTGAGCGAATGAACTGTTGTTCAATTTCGTGGGCTGGGATAGTAATGCGGTTGGAAATCTTTAACATAGGACTCAGCTCTAAGGTCGCAACAAATATTTTTGCTGAAATTCAGGGCTCATCTTAGTGAGCCAATAACTCACTGCACAGGTAAAGACAAAAGCGAACACCAAACGAAACCAAAGTATGCCCCACAGGTGAGCACCCAATAAAAGTACCAGTAAGGTATCCTCAATAAGGCTATGGCAGAAGCCTAAAAATATAAGGGAGGTAAACACATCCTGTTTGGATACATGCCCCGCATTGGCCTCTTTAATCAATAATCCACCACCAAAAGATAGGCCTAGGGTAATGCCTACCAAGGTAATGGTAGAAGCTTCCTTGCCTATACCCATTAATTTAAGCATGGGGCGAAGAAGCCATTGGATGACTTTTTCTACCCCAATGAGTCGAAGAATTTTTAAAAATGTGAGGAGCACAATAATAACTAATTGAATCATGCCCAAGGCTTTTACTTGAGCCCACACCCAGTTATCCAGCCCATCGGCAATAGGGTCAGGCTGCCACACCATATGTGCAGGGCCCTGTTGCGTTTGAGTTTGATGGTAAAACACATAGAGTAGCCAGGCAAAAGCAAAGGCGCCTAGTAGGCGAGTCACTATAGCCGTTCTCATGCGCATACCCGCCAGTTGGGCAATACGCACTTCAATAGGCAGGCCGTGGGCCATTAATAATAGGCCACTGAGAACGGTCACTTGTGCCACGGTTAATGGGCTGTCGCTACCCAGCGAGTAGAGCACAATCATGCCACCATAGATGTTAGTCGCTATAGTTGCCGCCCACACTAAACCCATTTCTTGGGGTAGCCCTACAAGGGCCATAAGGGGGCCTAACCATTGACCAAAAATTGCAATACCGCCCAACTCTTCTAGCACTTTGACAAGCACAATAATGGGCACCATCAACTTAAAAAGAGGCCACGAAACAGTCACAATTTCGTCAAATAATGATTTAAAAAACAGCGCAGCTGGGTGCATTAACTTAACCTTAACTTTCACCTAATCAGGCCCACAGGTGATCTCAAACTGATGGTAACTGATTCTTATACACACTTCCATTGACACAGATTCCAGCGCCATGCACTATCCCTCACTAGCTTTGATTATATGGATAAAATTAATGAGTACTGCCTTCCTGTTGGCCTTAATACCCACTTTCTTTTTTGTTTCTGTGACCCCGGGTATGTGTATGACCTTAGCCTTAACTTTGGGAATGACGGTGGGTATTCGTCGCACCATGTGGATGATGTTAGGTGAGCTTATAGGTGTTGGCTTAGTGGCCATATCAGTAGTCATAGGGGTCGCTGCATTAATCGTGCAATATCCAGAATTATTTGTCGTATTAAAAATTGCGGGTGGCGGTTATCTACTCTATTTGGGTATTCAACTATGGCGCTCCAAAGGCAAAATGGCGATTGATTTAAATGGCACCCCCAAAAACACAGGGCGTTTGCAATTGGCAACTCAAGGATTCATCACTGCCGTTGCTAACCCAAAAGGTTGGGCTTTTTTTATCGCCTTGCTACCCCCATTTATTGACCCTACACGGCCCATGCCAAGTCAAATGGTGGTTCTTTTGAGTGTCATTCTCACGCTTGAGGCCTTGTCACTGATGGTATACGCACTGGGGGGTAAAAGCCTCAGCAAGGTGTTACAGAAGAGTGGTAATGTGCGTTTGATGAATCGCATTGCTGGCTCGCTAATGATGGGTGTCGCAGCTTGGTTAGCACTGGGGTAGGCACGCCGACAGTCAAAAACCTTTTAATGCTCAGTAATAGGATCTATGGGCTGCATTTTTCAACAAAAAATCAAAGCGTTATTCAAGTTTGCGCAACCTATAAATCAAGCAGCAACCCACAAACATAGTGCCACAGGCAATAATAATACTTAAGGTGTAGCTGCCTGACCATTGGGCTAATACGCCTGCAGCGGCTGGCGCGGCGATCTGTGCCACGCCATAGGATAAGGTCATTTTGCCCATCATTTTGGCAGGGCGATTAGGAAAATACCGTCCGGCCATGGTTAGGACTAAGCTCACAAGACCAATAAAAGTGCCCCCAAATAGCGCCGCACCAATAAATGTCCAAATTAACCCTGGGCTTAAAATAGGAATAAGCATGCCCGCTAATTGCAGAATAAAGGCCAACAATAAGGCATTTAAGTTACCTAATTGACGGGCGATCAAATCCCAAATAATGCACGCTGGTGCGGCTGCAAGACCAATAATCATAAAGGTGATGGCACCGTAGTCTTGTTGTCCTGCGATCTGATTGACGTGGGCCACAATAAAGGTAATGACAACAGCGTAACTTACTCCTGCACAGAAGTAGGCCAGCATAAATGTTTGGATAAATTGAGCAGACGGAGGATGGTCAATCATTTTATCGCCACTGACGTTATAGCCACTAGTATTAGGGCTCGGCAGCCAAAACCATGCTGGGAAGGCCAACAATAGACCTATCGCAGTGAGCCAAAACCAGTGCTGCTGCCAACTGATTTGCCCTGCTGCTAGGTAGACAAATAAAGCGGTTAAAAAAATGCCGGCACCCATACCTATAAAATGAATGCCCAGTTCAGAACGCAATTGATGGCGCAGTAACCAATGCATTACTAACCCTGATCCGAGTAATAGCCCTGCTGCGCTACTCAGACCTGCAAAAAATCGCAAAACACTCCATGCCCAAAAATTCTGTGTGAGCCCTAAGCCTACCGTAGTAATTAAAGCCACTACTAAACCTAGTCGGTACAAACGGTCTTTTTTAACCAAATCAACAATGTTGGCGGCAATTAAAGCGCCGCAAAAATAGCCCACATAATTAAAGGCGGCTAACCAGCCCCCTTGGGCGATACCTAAGCCTGCCTGGTGTTGCATTAATGGCAGCATGGGTGTGTAGGCGAAGCGGGCGATGCCAACCATTAAAATGAGGCTAGCGATGCCAGCACATAAAATTTTAAGCCTCTGGGCCTGGTGCAAAAAAGTGAAATGATCAGTGGTGGGCATTGAAGAGCCTATGCGCAAGCATCAGGAGGGATCACCATTATGAAGAGGCTATCAACACAATACAATCTAGACCTTGGGCTAAGAGGACTTTTGCATCGGCTTAGGCTACAATTTCGCAGCTAAATTCACCATTGATCCAAGGACTTATCATGGGGCAAGCATCGGCACGGACAACAAATAGGTTAATTAGTGGTAGTAGCCTAAAAGACATGGGCCCGAAGAATTCAGGGTGCGTTCTAATTTTGGTATTAAATGGCCAACATTATGCCCTCTAGTACTGAGTTGTTTAAGGGGCGTGAACACGCGGTATTTTCTGGTTTTTTCTTTGCATATTTTGCATGTTTTGGCTTAGTGTTACCGTTTTTACCCTATTGGATGGTCAGTCGGGGTTTAGACGCCCAAGAGGCGGCATTAATCCTCAGTTCTGCTTTTATAAGCAAGGTGTTTTTTGGTTTGGGTGTGGGCATATTGGCCGATGCCACTGGCCATAAAAAACGCTGGATATTACTGCTGTCAGTGTTCACCTTTTTGGGTTTTGCTGTGTTTGTACAAATTGAGACCTTTTGGCCTATGCTCATGGTTTGGTTTGTTGTGGGTGCGTTGCAAACTAGTCATGTGCCCATGGTGGATGGACTTGCTATTGCTTCAGCCCGCTTGGGTAAACTTAACTATAGCAAAGCTCGATTATGGGGTTCGGTCGCTTTTATTGCCTCGTCTACGCTTAGTGGGCTTTACATTGCAGCTTATTCTATTGAAGCGTATCCCCAGCTATTGCTAGTCCTTGGTGCCGTTGTGATTGTGTTTGCAATATCTCTACCCGACATTCGTCCACAAACTAAAACAACTCGAAAACTGGCCTTCTTAGAGCTTTTTAAATTACCAGGTTTTGCTGCAGTAGTGACGGTGAGTGCACTCATACAAGCAAGTCATGGCGCCCTTTATGGCATTGGTACTTTGCATTGGCTGGAGGCAGGTATCAGCGAAAGCATTATTGGCCTACTTTGGGCCCAAGGGGTGGCGGCTGAAGTGGTGCTGTTTGCGATCGGTCTTTGGTTGTTAAAAAAAGTGGGCGTCAAAGGTCTACTATGGATGGCAGTCATCGGGGGCACTATACGTTGGGTTTTACTTGGATGGTCAACGGATGTGGGCCTACTTTTTACTGTGCAAATACTGCATGCCTTTACCTTTGCCGCAACTCATTTGGCGATGACCCAATACATCACCCAAAAAGTTCCAGATCAACTAACGGCGTCTGCTCAAACCTTATATGATGCGCTGGCTCTGGGTGCATTAATGGGTATTAGTATGACCTTAGCTGGTGGTCTGTATGGGTACATTAGTGGTCAAGTGTTTTGGGTTATGGCCTTAATATCTATCTCTGCTGGCCTTGTGCTAAAACGGTGTAAATAGTAATTTATGTTATATGATAAATATATCAGTAGGATCAAGTTTGAGGTAAACTATAAGGTCAAATATAAGGTCAAATATAAGGTCAAATATAAGGTCAAATAAATGTTATTAGATCACTGGCAAGAGGCCCTGATTTTGCTGCATTTAAGCACCATCGGGCCAGCGTTCCTCATGGGGACCTATATCATGTTGAACAAGAAGGGCACTGAGCCGCATAAGCGTTTGGGCCGCGTTTATATGGGCCTCATGTTATTGACAGCGCTGGTGACCTTATTAATATCAGCCCAATTAGGCCCTACCTTGTTTGATCACTTTGGCTACATTCATTTGTTGAGTTTACTAGTGCTTTACACTGTTCCAAAAGCCTACTTTGCGATCAAAGTGGGTGATGTAAAGACTCACAAATGGAATATGATTGGGCTATATATTGGCGGTCTGTTAGTGGCTGGTACATTCGCCTTGATGCCAGGGCGGTTGCTGGGTGATCTGCTTTTTAGTGAGCTGCCTTAGTCTGCACCTGTTGGTCGCTGCTCACCTCTCAACTCTCAACTCTCAACTCTCACCTCTCAACTCTCAACTCTCAACTATAACTACTTGTCATTACCTCAACCGCAACCTTAAACACTTCAAATATCTTTCATCAGCCGTAGAGCATCATAAATGGCCGCGTGCACATTGCGTGCTGCCACTGCATCACCAATGCGAAACAACTGAAATTGGCCTTTATCATTGCGTTTAACCGTTTGTGGTGTGCCGTTGATAAAAGCGTCTTGATCGAGTTCACCTGCATTAGAAGACATGGGTTTAAGGTCGAAATAAAGCGCTTCTAAGGGCAGGGTGCCATGGTTTACGACGACTTGATCAATAATACGGTGTTTGTTCACAACCCCATAATCACTGCTCAAGGTGGCTTTGAGTTGAGCTTGCTCACGCTCCACTTTATCGACTCGGTAAGTGACAGTAAAAGTCACGTCTAAATCCTGTAGGGAGCGCATGTAGGGCACTAAATTCATGGCCATAATTTCAGGGGCAAAACTTCTATCGGGGGTCATGATTTCTAATTTTGCGCCGCTTTGTGCTATTAACTCTGCAGCTTGCAGGGCTGGATGATCTCCTGCATCATCAAAAATAAGCACGTTTTTACCGGGCCTTACATCACCCGCTAAGATATCCCAGCAAGACACCACCAAGTCATTGCCTTGGCTTAATACGTCAGTATTGGGCATGCCACCCGTGGCAATGATAACGGCATCAGGTTGGTGCCTCAAAATGTCATCTGGCTGCGCCCAACAGTTAAATTCAAAACTCACATGATGTTTGAGACATTGCTGCATGCGCCAGTCAATAATGCTCATCAGTTCTTTGCGGCGGGGCGTCTGTGCCGCAAGTCTAAGCTGGCCTCCTTCTTTGGGAGAAGCTTCGAGTACCGTCACCTTGTGACCTCTTTCAGCGGCAATGCGAGCGGCTTCTAAACCTGCAGGGCCAGCCCCCACAATCACAAGTTTTTTGATCTTTTCAGCCTTACTAAAGGTATGGGGCATGGTTAACTCACGCCCCGTTGCGGCATTGTGCATGCATAATGCATCTCCCGCTTGATAGATGCGATCAAGGCAATAGTTAGCACCTACACACGGTCTAATGTCCTGTTCTCGGCCTTGCATTAGCTTTTGGATAAGATGAGGGTCTGCCATGTGCGCACGAGTCATGCCTACCAAGTCAAGTTGACCACTGGCAATGGCATGCCTTGCGGTGGCTAGGTCAGGGATCTTGCCAGCATGAAAAGTAGGCATGCCGGTGGCGGCCCTAACTTTACCTGCAAAGTCTAAGTGGGGAGCATTTTTCATGCCCATGATGGGTATGACATCGGTCAAAGCTGCATCGGTATCAATATGACCCCGAATGACATTAAGAAAGTCCACTTGGCCTGTATCTTTGAGTATTTTTGAAATAGCCACGCCTTCAGTGGCACTTAATCCACCTGCCATGGCCTCATCAGCGGTGTAACGGATGCCCAGCACCATTTCATCACCGATGCGTTGGCGAATGGCTGTTAGTACGTCAAGGGTAAATTGGACACGGTTTTGCAGTGGAGCATGGTTGGCACCGCCATAAGGACCATCCATAGTATTGGTGATGGGTGACCAAAACTGGTCCATTAAGTGCCCATAGGCTTGTAACTCAATACCATCCATGCCGGCTGCCGCCATGCGTTCTGCTGCATCAGCATAGTCTCTGATAATACGTTCAATATCCCAGTCTTCTAACTGCTTTGGAAACGCGCGATGAGCTGGCTCGCGCCTGTGAGAAGGTGAAACAGCAGGTAGCCAGTCGCCTTTGTTCCAACCTGTTCGGCGCCCCAAGTGAGTTAATTGGATCATTACTTTAGTGCCATGTTGGTGACATGCATCGGTGAGTTCACTGAGCCAAGGAACAACCTCGTCTTTGTAGGCAAGAATATTATTAAATACTGGGGGGCTATCCTTAGAGACCGTAGCTGACCCCGCCGTCATCGTCAGGCTCACTCCAGCTTTGGCGCGCTCTTCATGATACGCTCGGTATCTTTGTTTAGGCATGCCATCTTGGGGGTACGCAGGCTCATGTGAGGTGATCATGATACGGTTTTTCAACTGTAAATGTTTAAGCTGGTAGGGCTCTAATAAGGGGTCATTATGGTTCACTGATGCACCTCCCTCTGAGGGAATTTCAATACTAGCTAAAAGGCTAATAGCAATGGTTAATAGTCCGCGTATCATGCCAAGGCTCTGACTAGAATAATTACACTTAGGAAGCCCTCATGCAAGCAATTCTAATTAACAAAGATGACAGTGGTTACAGTGCTCAAATGAGCCAAATTGAGGAGCAGCAATTACCTGAGGGTGACGTGTTAATTCAAGTGGATTATTCCACCCTTAACTACAAAGACAGCCTTGCCATAACGGGTGCATCCCCTGTAGTTCGAAATTTTCCAATGGTGCCCGGTATTGATTTTGCAGGCACCGTAGAACACAGTGATCATGCTGACTTTAAGGCAGGTGATCAAGTGGTGCTTAATGGCTTTGGTGTGGGTGAAGGCCATTGGGGTGGTTTGGCGCAAAAGGCCCGTGTAAAAGGGGATTGGTTGGTGCCTTTACCCTCAGCCTTTACACCCAAACAAGCCATGACCATTGGCACCGCAGGTTACACCGCCATGTTGTGTGT
Organism: Candidatus Njordibacter sp. Uisw_058; assembly: GCF_047730065.1. Classification (GTDB taxonomy): domain Bacteria; phylum Pseudomonadota; class Gammaproteobacteria; order Pseudomonadales; family Balneatricaceae; genus Njordibacter. The sequence continues at coordinate 2,065,079 of NZ_CP159829.1, read as the reverse complement.
CATGGCCCTAGAACAACAGGGCGTGAATCCGGACCAAGGTGAGATTTTGGTCACAGGCGCTGCGGGTGGCGTAGGTAGTGTGGCTGTTAGTCTGCTGGCTAAATTGGGTTATACGGTTGTGGCCTCCAGTGGCCGACCTGAAGAAAAAGACTATTTGTTAAGTTTAGGTGCCACCCAAGTGATGGATCGTAATGAACTGAGCGAAAAAGGTAGGCCTTTGGCTAAGGAACGCTGGGCTGGTGCTATTGATGTTGCTGGTAGTCATACCTTAGCCAATATTTGTGCGTCTATGAAGTATGGTGGCACTGTTGCAGCCTGTGGTTTGGCCCAAGGGTATGATCTACCCGCCACAGTAATGCCATTTATCTTACGTGGCATCACCCTAGCGGGTATTGACAGTGTCTACCGTCCTAAGGCGGATCGTATTGCGGCCTGGAATCGCTTAGCAGAAGATCTAGATCTTACTCACTTAGATGCTATTATGACCGAAATAACTCTAAGCCAAGCCCTAGAGACTGCCCAAGAGCAAATGCAGGGTCTCACTCGTGGCCGCTTTGTGGTGAACGTTAACGCTTAGCACTTTCTTTACTATGCCTACTTTTTAAGTGCCACTTTGACGCGAGGATACCTGCGGCGGGTGGTAATGGCACCATGCCACCCCTTGCATAAAATTTAGGCTTGCTTTCTAATGAACTGGGCCAGGCTTGTAATATTAGACGGTCGTCTATATAATAAACTTATGAATAAAGTTAGCAACATAAAACAGTCACGAGGGCGACCCAGTAAAAGTGCCCAACAGACTGATGAAAATCGTCAGCGCCTAATCACGGTTGGTGTTGCTTTGTTAACCAAAAAAGGTTTCGGTGCGACAGGTTTGGATGAAGTTACTGCAAAAGCAGGTCTGCCAAAGGGATCGTTTTATGCGTATTTTGACAGTAAAGAAGCATTTGGTCTGATTCTAATTGATGCCTATGCTAAATTTTTTAATAAGATGCTGGATCAGGCGTTTCTGAATGAGGCTCACACTCCCCTTGAGCGGCTAAATAATTTTACTTTAGAAGCGCGCAACAATATGGCCAAGTATGATTTTAATCGAGGCTGTCTGGTGGGTAATCTAGGTATTGAAATATATGCCTTGCCAGGAGTTTTTCGACAACGCCTAGTAGACGTCTTCTCTGACTGGCAGGGTAAAACTGAAACCTGTTTGTTAGCAGGTCAGGCACTTGGAGAAATATCCCCAAACATTAATTGTGCAGCTAAAGCAGAATCATTCTGGATTGGCTGGGAAGGCGCCATCTTGCGAGCCAAACTCGAACGACGTGCTGCTCCTATTGATATGTTTAAAACAGATTTTTTAGAAAATCTAATTAGGTAGTCATAGGTTTATTTTGTTATTTATTAGTCAGTTGTCTAATAAATATATAAGTATAAATAAAATGATTTGATATGGCCTAGTATTTATTAGTCAAATGTCTAATATATTTATAGCCAATTTTTTTATTTATTTATTAGTCAATTGGCTAATAATTATTAGAATTTTTAAGGAACAATAATATGGTGGGTGTAAACAAGGCTGCAGATCAAAAAGCCATTAAAGTGATTGGCAACTATGTAGCAGGCCAGCACTGTAAAGCTTCTGGCTCAGCCGGGCATGAGGTTTTTAACCCAGCCTCTGGAGAGGTGTGTGCCCATGTGACTTATTCAACTGTTGACGACGTGAATCAGGCTGTGGCACAAGCCCTCAAAGCATTTGAAACTTGGTCAGAAGTGCCTCCCATTATCCGGGCCCGTAAAATGAACCGCTTGCTAACCTTAATGCAAGATAATAAAGAAGCCTTGGCAACAGCAATTACTAAAGAACACGGTAAAGTGTTTTCTGATGCCATGGGTGAGGTTGAGCGGGGCATCGATATTGTCGAGTTTGCCTGCGGTATTCCTCAGCTTCTTAAAGGTGACTTTTCTGACCAGGTGTCCACTAACATGGATAATTGGACCATGCGCCAGCCTCTAGGTGTAGTTGCTGGCGTTACCCCCTTTAACTTTCCTGTCATGGTCCCCGCGTGGATGTTTCCAGTAGCTATCGCTTGTGGAAATACTTTTATTCTTAAACCATCACCCACTGATCCGACACCTTCCTTGTTGATGGCCGATCTTATAAAAGCGGCTGGTTTCCCTGATGGTGTGTTCAATGTTTTGCAGGGTGATAAGTTCGCTGTAGAAGCTTTACTAGATCACCCGGATGTAGAAGCTCTTTCATTTGTTGGTTCTACTCCCATAGCAAATGCTGTATACCAGCGTGGTGCTGCCAATGGTAAGCGCATACAAGCGTTAGGTGGTGCAAAAAACCATATGGTGGTCATGCCGGATGCAGACATTTCAAAGGCAGTCGATGGTCTTATAGGGGCCGCTTTTGGCTCTGCAGGAGAGCGATGCATGGCTATTTCTGTAGCGGTACTCGTGGCTGACGCAGCAGATAAAGTAATGCCCTTGTTGACCGAACGTGCGCAAAAACTCTGCATTGGGTCAGGAATGACGCCAGAAAGTGAGATGGGGCCTATTATTAGTGATGTGGCCCGTCAGCGCATCAGTGGTTATATTGATGCAGGTGTTGAAGAAGGAGCACAATTACTAGTCGATGGCCGTAATCATTCTGTGCCTGGGTTTGAGGGAGGTTTCTTTTTGGGAGCTACTCTATTTGACCAAGTCAAACCGACTATGAAAATTTACCAAGAAGAAATATTTGGACCAGTATTGTGCTGTGTTCGAGTTGATACAGTGGAACAGGCCATTGCACTTATTAATGCACATCGTTTTGGCAATGGCGTTTCCTGCTATACCCGCAATGGTGGTGTAGCCCGATTATTTAACCGCACCATTCAGGTTGGAATGGTGGGTATTAACGTACCTATTCCAGTGCCTATGGCTTGGCAGGGATTTGGAGGTTGGAAGAAAAGCTTATTTGGTGACATGCATGCCTATGGGGAAGAGGGGGTGCGTTTTTATACCCGCCAAAAATCAATAATGCAACGTTGGCCTGAAGACATGGCCGATGGTGCAGAATTTGCTATGCCAGTGGCCAAATAATGAACCAAGAATTTGACTACATTATTGTTGGAGCTGGCACTGCGGGTGCATTGTTAGCTAATCGTCTGAGTGCTGATAGCTCAAAGCGTGTGCTTTTGTTAGAGGCTGGCGGTAAGGATAATTACCACTGGATCCATATTCCTGTGGGGTACCTTTACTGCATAGGTAACCCTCGTACTGACTGGCTGTTTAAAACTGAACCAGAATCAGGTTTAAATGGCCGCTCCTTGCTATACCCACGAGGAAAAACGCTGGGTGGGTGCTCCTCCATAAACGGCATGATTTATATGCGTGGCCAGGCAAGAGATTATGATCAATGGGCTGAACTGACGGGTGACTCTGAATGGTCTTGGGCTGCCAGTTTGGACGATTTTAAGGCCCACGAAGACCACTATAGTCTGGATAATAGTGCCAACAGCCTCGACCCCAAAATACAAGAGCGCGCTCGCTTACATGGCTCTGGCGGTGAATGGAGAGTTGAAAAACAACGCTTACGTTGGGAAATTTTAGAAGCTTATGCCAAAGCGGCAATCCAGACAGGAATCCCTGCTACTGAAGATTTTAACGGTGGTGATAATTCTGGAGCTGGTTATTTTGACGTTAACCAGCGCTCGGGCTGGCGGTGGAATACTTCAAAGGCGTTCTTACGGCCTATTAAAAAACGCCCAAATTTAGAAATTTGGACTCATGCTCAAGTCACTAAACTTAACCTTATTACTGAAGCTGATGAGCAGAAAAAATGTATTTCTGTGGATGTTAGGTCTAACGGTAAAGACTATACATTAGACGCTCGTTTGGAAGTGTTACTCAGTGCTGGTGCCATTGGCAGCCCTCAAATTCTGCAGCTTTCTGGCATTGGTTGTCCAGCACATTTGGCTAGTGTAGGAGTTGAGGTTAAGCACGCCCTTAAAGGAGTGGGCCAGAACCTTCAGGACCATTTACAAATTCGCACTGTATACGGAGTCGAAGGTGTGAAAACCCTCAATAAAATGGCCTCTACATTATTGGGAAAAGCAGCTTTTGCTATCGAATATGCTCTCAAGCGCACTGGCCCTATGAGTATGGCACCTTCTCAATTAGGCATATTTACCAAAAGTGATCCAGCCCTCAAGCATGCAAATTTAGAATTCCATGTACAACCCCTGAGCTTAGAAGCCTTTGGGCAGCCGTTACATGATTTTCCAGCCATTACAGCCAGCGTTTGTAATCTTAATCCTACAAGTCGAGGCACAGTATTAATCAAGTCAGCTGACCCTTTTCAAGCACCAGCTATTGCACCTAACTACTTAGCTACGGAAGAGGACCTTAAAGTAGCTGCTGACAGTATGCGAGTGGTGCGTGGCATTGCCCAACAGCAGGCTTTGGCACAGTACAACCCAAGAGAAATTAAGCCTGGGGTCCAGTTCCAGACTGACAAAGAATTAGCGCAGGTGGCTGGTGATATTGCTTCCACCATCTTTCACCCAGTGGGTACCACTAAGATGGGCCAAAAAAATGACCCAGAAGCCGTAGTTGATAGTCACTTAAGGGTCTATGGCATACGAGGTTTGAGAGTCGTAGACGCTGGCGTTATGCCAACTATCACCAGTGGTAATACAAACAGCCCAACTTTGATGATTGCCGAAAAGGCCGCACGTTGGATTTTGCAGGACAACTAACCAGACATGAGAACAGCCATGGATGATATACCTTTGAAAAAAGGCCCCCTTAGTGGGGTGACCGTACTCGACTTTTCACGAGTTTTAGCTGGACCATACTGCACTATGGTCCTAGCGGACTTAGGTGCCCGTGTAATTAAGGTTGAAAAAATTGGCACAGGTGATGATACGCGCGCCTTTGGCCCCTTTATTGAAAAAGAATCAGCTTACTTCAATTGTTTTAATCGACACAAGGAAAGTATTGTTTTAGACATCAAATCACCGCGTGATCGAGAGTTATTGGAGCGCCTATTTGATACAGCTGATGTGCTGGTAGAGAATTTTCGGCCTGGAGTCATGGACCGCTTGGGTTATGGAGCTGAGCGCTTAGCTAAGACTCATCCCCATTTAATCTATACCTCCATTTCTGGTTTTGGCCATTCGGGTCCCTATAAGGAGTTCCCAGGCTACGACATGGTGGTTCAGGCGATGGGTGGCATTATGAGTCTCACGGGCTGGCCTGATGGTGAACCCGCTCGCGTCGGCACTAGTTTTGGTGATTTGGGTGCAGCTCTGTTTGCGGTGGTGGGTATTGTTTCAGCACTTTATAGCCGTACCAAAGATGCACAGGGTACGCGAGTGGATATTGGTATGCTCGATTGTCAGGCGGCATTAATGGAGACGGCCCTAGCCCGTTATGACGTTGAGGGTATTGTGCCCAATCGTACAGGTGATTCTCACCCCTCCTTAGCTCCCTTTGAAAGTTTTCGTACCAAAGACGAGAAGATTGTTATTGCAGCTGGGAATGACACCTTATTCATGTTGATGGCAGATGCACTGGAAATGCCAGCCCTAGCACTTGATCCACGTTTTATGACCAACGATCTAAGGTGTAAAAACCGACCCGAAATGGTTATAGAGATCGAAAAAGCATTAAAGCAAGAATCTGTGACTCATTGGATTGATGCACTTAATGAAGTGGGGGTGCCCTGTGCCCCAATTAATACCATAGACAAGCTGTTTGACCACCCGCAGTTGTTATCTAGAGACATGATAGTGCAAGTGGAAGGGCCATCAAAAGTACCTTTAAGAACAGCAGGCAATCCCATTAAGATGCATGGCCACGAGGAGATTGATGTTAATACGCCCCTCTATGCACCAGGCTTGGGAGAACACCGTGAACGGATTCTGGCTGAGCTCTTGGGAAACCATGGCGCCTATGACTTACCTGCTGACAAACAAGCAGGCACACCAAAAGACACTCCAAAAAACACTCCAAAAAACCAAAAAACCAAAAAACTTTAAGCAAATAATGGAAAATTAGCCACATGACTGCAACTAAAGATAAAAAAATGACCCAGCCTAGTGCCACCGATAAACCAGAAATGATCTTGGTTGAGCGGCGTGAACAGGTGGGGTTAATCACCCTTAACCGGCCCAAACAGTTAAATGCTCTCAACAGGCAACTAGCCCATGAAACTCTTGCAGCCTTGCGTGATTTTGATGCTGATCCTCAAATTGGTGCCATCGTCATTACTGGAAGTTCAAGGGCCTTTGCTGCTGGGGCAGATATTGAAGAAATGGCGGCACAAAGCTTCACTGAGTTCTATATGGATGACTTTTTGTCACCTTGGGATCAAGTGAGCAGTATAAGCAAGCCCATTATCGCAGCAGTCGGGGGCTTCGCCCTCGGTGGTGGATGTGAGCTGGCTTTGTTATGTGACTTTATTATTGCCTCAGAAGATGCGCAGTTTGGTCAACCAGAAATTAAATTGGGTATTTTGCCTGGTATTGGTGGTTCTCAGCGTCTGACTCGTTCTGTGGGTAAGGCTTTGGCTATGGATCTCGTATTAACCGGTCGCAATATTGGTGCCCAAGAAGCTAAAGAGGTGGGATTAGTAGCCCGAGTAGTGCCAACAAAAGACCTACTCCAAGTAACATTAGAGGCTGCTCATACAATCGCTGGTTATAACACTCCAGCTGTAAAAATGGCTAAGCGAGCGGTCAATATGGCGCTTGAAACACCTTTAGCTGAGGGCTTACGCACCGAGAGGTTATATTTCCAAGCTGCCTTTGCAACGGATGGCCAAAAAGAAGGCATGAATGCATTTTTGCAAAAGCGCGCACCGGTATTCCGCAACCGCTAGATTGCTTGGTTAACTGATGGCAAAAATTAAGGCGTCAATAGATGAGCTAATGGCGGAAAACTAATAAAAGATAACTAATAGAGGAAAGCTAGATATAAAACGAATTTTGACTTAATTAAACAATTAAAATAATGGAAAAGACTATGAAACAAATAACAAAAAATATAATTGTCAGTGCCGTATCAGCCTTGCTGCTTGCCTCTGGAGCAGCAGTTGCTGAAACCGAAATTAATATTGCGGGTTGGGGTGCTAAATCGGGCCCATTAAGATCATTTGGTATCAACTCAGAAGCAGTAATGAAGGCCGCTGTTGCCCGAGTTAATGAAATGGGTGGGGTTAAACTAGCTAATGGGTCAATGGCAAAACTTACCTATAACTACAGTGATAGTGCCTGCAATGCTGAGCAGGCCATTGCTGTAGCTCGTAAAGAAGCAGCGGAAGGAAAATCGCTTATTGGTATTGGCCCGACTTGTTCTGGCGCTGCTGCAGCCATGTTTGGTGTGTTCCAAAAGCAGGTTGACGATACGGGTGACACAGGTCTGCAGTATCCTATTCTAACGGATACAGCGGTTCGTAATGGCTTGGCTAAGATTTCACAGTGGACGTTCCGTAATACGCCCAATGAGCCAGAAATGTATGATCGTCTATGGGCTTGGATTGCTGAAAATAATCCCGACCTAAAGACTATTTATGGTGGCACAGAAACTGACCAGGGGCACTCCAATGGAACCTATTCGAAGGTTATTGTGCAGGCGGCAACCCGCCATGGCTTTACCTGGGCTACAGGAGATATTGAAGGTTTAACTGGTGATATTGCTTCTGGCTACAAGGAAGTGTTAAATAATTCTTCCAACTGGCTCCAAGCTGATGCTAGTTTTTCAGTTCAAGCACGAGCTTTTCGCCGTTCAAATGCAGATGTCTTGATCATTTCGTCTCATCCTTTCACCACCTGTGGCATGCTCAAAGAATTAGCCCGTCAGCAAGTTAAGCCAAAGATGATTGTTGGTCTGACATCATCATCATCTGCAGAAGTAATGAAAGGTTGTGCTGCTGAGGCTGAAGGTATGATCATTCCTACTAGTTTTGCTCCGATTACAGAAGCCGCTGCTGAAGTTGCCGCACTTGCTACTGCTAACGGTGGTGATGCTGATTTACACTCTGCTGCGGTATGGGAAAATGTGATGATCATCAAGCAGGTTATCGAAAATGTAGGCATTACTGGTGATGCAAACATGATTGAGCAAGAGCGCCGAAAGATTCGCGATGGACTTGCCGCTTTAACTGAAACTGATGGCTTGCTAGGTAAGATTACCCGAGTGCAAGACGAAGGTGAGGCTCTTAAGCCCTACGTATTTGTCCAGGCACAAAGTGGTTCATGGAATGTAATCCACGATCCTAGGTAAGCGGGGTATTTACCCTTTGAACCCGCCAGTCTGAAACTGGCGGGTTGTTACCCATATTAATAAGCCATAGCCACACTTAATGAGTGCTCTCTATTAAGGTGGGCTATTGCAAAAATGCACAAAGTGAAAACTTATGAATTTTGACCATATAGACATAATCCAGTCACTGATTGATGGGGTACTGTTTGGCTCCATTTATGCCTTGATTGGATTAGGCTTTACGCTGATTTTTGGGGCCATGCATAAGCTCAATCTAGCCTACGCAGCATCCAGTATTGCTGGAGCTTATTCGGGTTTGATGTCGTTGACTATATTTGGCCTGCCCCCACTAATGGCTTTTATCATCGGCCCCATTATGTCGGGTGTTATTGGCTTGATACTTTATTTTGCCTGCTTCCGATTTATGCCAAGGGGTAATCAGCTTGCACCTTTAATGGCTTCCATCGGTGCCCTATTTTTTATTGACGAACTGATTATTCACGAAACTTCTGGTTCGCCTCTGTCGTTTCCGTCTATCCTGCCAGACGCCTATTTTTTTCTAGGTGAGTTCGGTATTCGTGGTGATTTACTTTTGGTTATGGGTTTTAGTTTCATCCTCATGGCAATTGTGATGCTGCTGCTCTACCGAACTAAACTTGGCTTAGGCACACGCGCCACCTCACAGCAACCAGTCGCTGCATTACTATGCGGCATTCCAATCCATAGAACTAATGCTGCTACCTTTATCCTGGCAGGTATCTTAGGAGGTTTTGCAGGTTGCCTATTAGCAGCTTCAGTGGGTGTACTATCGCCCCTGTTGACCTTACCCCTCACAGTAAAGGGTCTTATTGTCACCGTAATTGGGGGCCTTGGTAGCATTCGTGGTGCCATCATTGCTGGCTTCGCTGTAGGTGCAGCTGAGGGTATCTTCCTCCTAGTTCGTGGTGTAAACGAACGTGACATCTACGTATTTCTGTTGCTTTTCTTATTCCTAGTGCTGCGCCCGAATGGGTTATTTGGCACCACCATCAACCGGGATTGATACCATGACATATTTATTAGGTATTTTTCAGACTATTGGGGTGCATACGCTACTTGGTCTGTCAGCTTATTTATTATTGCTTACCGGCCAACTAAGTTTGGCTCAGGTTGGTTTCTTTGCCATTGGAGCTTATGTTTCAGGTATTTTGACCGTTATTTTTAGTTGGAATATTTTTGCTGCCCTAGCCCTTGGTTCGCTTATGGCTGGATTTTTTGCATTTTTAGTGGGTTTTCCAGCGTTAAGGGTAAAAGGGTTGATGCTTGTAGTGGCGACTATTTCTTTTTCTGAAATTGTACGCTTGTTTTTCTTTAACCTCAGCTGGAGAGTTAACTTGAATGGGGTTGAGGTTGGTCCTGATAGCACTCAAGGTTTTAGAGAAATTCGTTATTTTGCTGCCAATGGTTGGGAGCAGGTGCATATTGTTGGCCTTATTTGGTCTGTAGTCATGTTAGTAATGCTCGCTCTCTGGTGGCTAGACCAAGTCCGCGCTGGTGCTGTTTTGCGGGCTGTTGGTACGGATGAGCTTGCAGCTCAAAGCTCAGGTATAAACCTGACGATGGTAAAAGTTGCGGCTATGACTGGGGGTGGTGTTATCGCAGGTATTGGAGGTGGGTTGTTTGCACATTCAACCACTTATGTTGATCATCATACTTTTGTGATTTTATTAGCAACTTTTGCTGTTTCTTATCCCATTATAGGTGGCCTTCGTAGTGTCATGGGAACTTTATTTGCTGTCATATTTATTCAAGGCTTTATTATTGAAGGCTTAAGATTTATGGGTGATTATCGCAATCTGATTTTTGGTTTACTGATCATCTTGGTAATGAATCTTCGGCCACAAGGTCTGCTCGATGGCAATCTAATGTTAGACATGAAAAAGCTGCTGTCACGACTGAAAAAGGGAGATAAAGCTGATGCTTGAAGTACGCAACTTAGTTAAGCATTTTGGTGGCGTACGGGCCGTAGATGGGCTTGACTTTAAAATTCAACAAGGTGAAGTGTTTGGCCTTATTGGACCCAATGGTTCTGGCAAAAGTACTACTGTGAACTTAGTTTGTGGTGTATTTGCACCCACCGATGGGGAAATTCTGTTGGATGGTATTGATCTAGGAGCCATCGCTCCCCATAACCGGGTAGACGCGGGAGTGGCTCGTACTTTTCAGAACATACGCTTGTTTAGTGATTTGACGGTCTGGCAGAATTTATGGGTGGCCTGGCGTGATCAACCCGGCCATGAACAGGGTCGGGTCTCTAATTGGTTTGGTCGCTCACCAGCCCGCCGGCAGGAAATACAGAAATTATTAGAGTTCTCGGGCTTAGGCGATAAAGCTGATCATCTTGCTGGCAATCTTGCCTTTGGGGAACAACGGCGCTTAGAACTGGCCCGAGCAATGGCCTCCAAACCTAAGCTCATTCTCTTGGACGAGCCAGCAGCAGGCATGAATTCTACTGAGATCAAAGACCTTTGTCAGCGAGTATTGGCTATGAAGAAAATGGGTATGACTGTATTACTCGTGGAACATGTGATGGAATTGGTGATGAATGTGACTGATCGTATTACAGTATTAAACTTTGGTAAGCCTATAGCCCAGGGTACTCCAATTGAAATTCAGAATAACAAACTAGTGCAAGAGGCTTATTTTGGGTCGGCAGAAAATGCCCATGGAGGAGTGAGCTAATGTTGAGCGTAAACAACTTGGTTACTTCGTATGGGCTCATTAAGGCTTTGAAAGGGGTTTCGTTGGAGGCTAAGAAAGGTGCAGTGACTTGTATTCTCGGCCCCAATGGTGCGGGTAAAACTACCCTTATGTTCACTCTGGCTGGAATTTTAGCTCCAGATACTGGCAAAGTTAGCTTGCTTGACCAAAATTTGATGGGCCTTGGAGCACCAAAAATACTGCGTAAAGGTTTGGCATTGGTGCCAGAGAATCGCTTAGTATTTGCTGATCTGACAGTATCCGAAAACCTTCTTGCTGGTGCCTTTTCCCAAAGTCGAGCGATGTCAGCTCAAGTTAGTGATGACATCGACAAGATGTATGACCGCTTTCCTATTCTTAAAGCACGTCATGATCAGCCAGCGGGCAACCTCTCTGGAGGAGAGCAGCAGATGCTGGCTCTGGCACGAGCATTAATGTCACGGCCAAGTATATTGTTAATGGATGAACCTTCAGTGGGTTTGTCACCACTCATTGTTGATGAAATTTTTGCCATAATTAAGCAGCTCAATGACGACGGTATGTCCATTCTTTTGGTGGAACAAAATGCTACTAAAGCTCTGCAGGTAGCAGATTATTTCTACCTACTTGATCAGGGTAAGGTGACTTTCAGTGGCACTCCTGACCAGCTAAAAGATGACGACATTATTAAGCGGGCGTACCTTGGTGGTGGCTAACATATAGGGTAGGTTCAGATGGATATGCTACAAACAAGTATCGATGGCCTGATGATGGGTTCTACCTATGCACTTTTGGGGCTTAGTTTCGCTCTAGTGTTTGGAGTCATGCGTCGAATCAACCTTGCCTTTGGTGCTTGTTTACTCTTTGGCGCTTCGCTAGCCATTTACCTAGAGCCCATTCTGGGCTGGGGTGCCTGGGGTTTGTTCTTAGTGACTATAGTGGGAGCAGCCCTAGCCTCATCCTATGTGGAACGTCTGTGCTTTGCGCCGCATGGCAAACGCCAAGGTGATGTCACGGCGATGGTTGCCAGTTTTGCAGTATGGATGCAACTAGATGAAATTTCTTCCCAACTATTACCCCAAAGAACACACGCATTTCAGGGCATTGAGGTGCCAAATTTTTGGTGGGGAGAGCTCTTTGTGCGGGGAGATCAACTGCTGCACTTTGCTATAGCTTTAGTTAGCATCCTCTTGCTGTATTTGCTGCTTTACAAAACTCGTTTTGGACTTTTGGTTCGGGCCACAGCTGATAGCTCAGAAACAGCTCACCTGTTGGGTGCTCCGGTGCCTTGGTTGGGATTTACAATCTTTTTGGTGGCAGGAATTTTAGGCGGCTTAGCCGCCTTCATGATTTTATCTGCAGATGGTTATGTGACCCCTTTATTTGGCTTATGGAGCACCTTTAAAGGTCTGGTGGCTATGATTATTGGCGGAGTGGGTTCACTAGTTGGAGCTGTACTTGGCGGGCTTATATTAGGTCTTGTCGAAACCCATGCTGGGGCTGCACTGGGTGCTGAATTTCGGGACATGGTGACCTTTGGGATGGTTTTTCTGGTGTTGATTATAAGACCTGGCGGCCTGATGGGCGTTAAAATTTATCGTACTGATAGCTTAGCTCAGGAACGGGTTTAAGCTATGGATATTTACCTTGCCTCTGTATTGACTAATATGACACTCATTGCATTTTTGGCTCTTTCTGCTTATTTGGTGTTAGTGGTTGGGGAGGTCTCTTTTGGACAACAGGCTTTTTTTGGTATTGGGGCTTATATTACAGCTTCTGCAACGGCTTTGGCGGGCGTTCATATTTTTTGGGGACTATTGGCTGGTGCGATAGGAGGAGCGAGCTTTGCTCTGTTGTTAGGGCTGCTCACTATAAGGTTGTCAGGCATTTACTTTGCTATTAGCACCCTTTGCTTTGCAGAATTACTGCGTTTTTCTTTATTGCACATTCGTTTTGCCCAAAATATTGACGGACGTATTATCGGCCCTGATGGCCCTGAAGGGTTCTCTAACATCCGCTGGATTTTTGAAAATAATTATGCGGTGACTGATTTTTTATTATTGGCAGTAACGTGTTTGATAATATTACTCATAGTACTCTTTAGTCTGGAACGCAGCCCTATTATGTTAGGGGCACGTATGGTTGGTGATGATCCAGTTCTAGCTCAGTCTCAGGGCCTCAATCCTACTTACTATCGACTTAGCTTTATTGCCTTCTCTGGTGCTGTGGCTGGCTTTGGTGGTGGCTTATTTGCACTCTTTAATACCCATATTGAGCCAGCGATGTTTGGTGTCATGCTAGGAATACATGGCTTAGCCTATGCCATTATTGGTGGCTGTGGTTCGGCCATTGGTCCACTGTTAGGAGTTGTTTTAGACATTGGTTTGTTGGAAAGTATCCGCCAACTGGCGGCCTACCGGATGATTATATTTGGTGGTCTGGTGGCGTTGTTGCTGGTGTTTCGACCTGAAGGTATTGTTAGCCCAAGGTTGGTGTCTCGCTTGAAAAGTCGCTGGAGAAAACGCTATCTATAGTCTGCAAAATATCGGCAAGTCTTTCGGTGGGGTTGATGTATTAACAGACATATCCCTCACCTTAAAGTCTGGTCAGCGCCTTGGAATTACGGGTGCTAATGGAGTGGGTAAGTCGACCTTAATTAATATTGCTACAGGCTTTTTGACACCTGACTCAGGTCATATTCAAATTAATCAACAAATATTAACTGATCGACCTGCTTGGGCCTTCGCCCTCGCAGGTATTCAGAGAACTTTTCAATCGACTCGCTTCTTAAAAACCGCCAATCTAGAAGAGCAACTATTGTTAGCGGCTAGGATGCCTGAATCAAAAATTAGATTAACCAAGCTAATAAAACTAGGCGGTTTAGAGGCCAGTTTGCATCTGTTCCCAGATGAAATTCCTCTACCTTTGTTGCGCAAGGCTGAAGTCATAAGAGCTCTTGCAGTCAATCCAGATGTGCTATTTTTAGATGAGCCGTCAGCGGGCTTAACAATTGAGGAATTAGATCAATTTAGTATGTTTTTAAAGCAACAATTGGGTCAAAAAATGGCTTTGGTGGTGGTAGAACACAGGCTAGATTTTATGGCAATGGTTACTGATTCTGTATTTGAAATGCAACCTAATCGGGGACTAGTCAAGAGAGAAATTGATGTTAAAACTTGACCAAATAACAGTCCAATATGGTGCTCTTGTGGCCTTAAATGCGTTGGACCTATGCATAGATGAGGGCACAATTAATGTGATTGAAGGGCACCATGGTGCAGGTAAATCTAGTCTTCTCAAAGCCATTATTGGAGCAGTGCCTTCAAAGGGTAAAGTTTGGCTTGATCAGCACCCAATGCATCGACGCACTCCAGCTCGCTTGCTGCAGGCGGGAGTAGTACTTGTGCCAGAAGGCAGACAATTATTTGGGCGTCTATCCACTCGAGAAAACCTCCAGTTTGGCCTCCATGTTGCAGGTGTTGCGGGCAACATTGAAACAGCACTAGAGTATTTTCCACAACTCTCACCGCTACTGGATAAGCCGGCCTATGTTTTGAGTGGTGGTCAGGCACAAATGCTTGCAATCGCTAGAGCAATGCTGACCAACCCTCGATACCTCTTGGCTGACGAGCCATTAATGGGCCTGTCAGATGGCCCTAAAGAGCAGGTTTGGCAGGTGTTGATTGATCTTCAGAGAAAAGGAGTGGGGGTCTTGATTATGGGTGAGTATTTAGCAGCCAATGACACATTGATTGAACAACATAAAATAATTAATAATGGCTACCTTGAGTCAGGAAAATAATAATGAAAAATAGCATCATTTATGCATGGGCGATAACTTTAACCCTACTTCCCTCAATTGCGCAGGCTAATATGGCTGAAACTCAGACTCATTGTATGCCCCATAAACAGTTACTAGCATATACCTGCCAGGTGAAGCTATTGTCCCATAACGAGCCTGTCAGTAATGCTAGTATGAGTGTTAGTGCAGATATGCCTTCCATGCCTATGGCTCATAATATGAGACAAATTATGGTGTCGCCAGTTGTGGGTTTAGCAGGTCAGTATGAGTTTATTTTGGAATTAGAAATGGTAGGACAATGGCGGTTGGTTTACAATATTTTGACCCCCTTCGCTGATAGAGTGCATGAACCTCTAGTGGTTGGTACTCATGATAAGTCCAAACCACACAAAACATTGCATGAAAATAGTATGCAAGATCACTCAAGGATGCCCAGCAAAGAGCATGATTAAATAATTGTTAGGGTGTCTGCTTAGCGTAGGTTTTAGATATTACGTACCACGTTAATATATGAAAAGTTAAGTCAGTTAGTCACTGGTGTTGGGTTTTGTGTGTGCTGTCTTTGCCTTGGAGCAAAGTTCAAATAAAACCCACCATCGGACTAAATATGCTACTTATTGTGGATCAATCCCCAAGGTGTGCGCGAATCTTTATACTGATATAGTTGATGAGAAAGGTCATTTAAAGAAGAGCGTATTCTGAAAAGCTAATTGATGAGTTAATGTTTAGAACTTTACTTAGATACTAAGCCTCGTTAATTAGTCTAGGCTTTTATTTTATCCGCGCGACTTCATAGTATTGGTAAGGCTAAGTGGGTTAAAGGTAAATTGTTCTCCAAGGGCTAGCAAGACCAAGTTAATCTTGTGTGTATTATGTAAAAAAATTACATAAATAGTTTATTATGGTTAAAATTGAGATTATTTATAAAAATTTTGTAGTATTATTACAAATAGTGTTTATTAACAAAGACTACTTTTGATTTTGCTCGTTATACGTTAGTCTTAGTTTCTTTTAATCCCCCAAGCTGCAACAGCTTCAAAGCACCCTAAGGAAAACTTCATGCCTGAGTCTCTTAAAGACAGCGCTATGCGCTACCATACTCACCCAACGCCCGGTAAATTGTGTATTCAACCCACAAAACCATTGGCTAATAAGCGCGATCTAGCGCGGGCTTATTCTCCTGGAGTGGCCTATGCGTGTGAAGCTATTGTGGAAGACGAGGCGATGGCTGCAGCGGTGACTGCGCGAGGCAATTTAGTTGGCGTAATCACCAATGGTACGGCAGTTTTAGGTCTGGGGAATATTGGGCCACTGGCCTCCAAACCTGTGATGGAAGGCAAGGCGGTTCTATTTAAGAAATTTGCGAATATCGACGTCTTTGATATAGAAATCCAAGAAAATGAAGTCGACAAGCTGGTGGATATTATTGCGGCACTGGAACCGACCTTTGGCGGCATAAACTTAGAAGACATTAAAGCGCCAGAATGTTTTTTGGTTGAGCAAAAACTGCGTGAACGCATGAAGATTCCAGTCTTTCATGATGACCAACATGGTACAGCCATTGTCGCTGCAGCGGCTATATATAATGGTTTAAGAGTCGTCGAAAAGAACATTGAAGACATTAAAGTGGTGGTATCTGGGTCAGGTGCGGCCAGTATTGCTTGTCTAGATTTGCTGGTTAGTATGGGTCTACCCCGCACAAACATTAGTTTGATAGATCGTTTGGGCGTGATTTACAAAGGCCGTGGCGATGGCATGAACCAATGGAAAGAAGCGTATGCCAGAGAAACTGACGACCGCACCTTAGCTGACGCGATGGTTGGTGCTGATTTATTTATGGGCTTGTCTGCACCGGGTGTGTTAACACAAGACATGGTCATCACCATGGGCCCTAAGCCATTAATTTTAGCTATGGCCAACCCAACACCAGAAATCATGCCAGAATTGGCGATGGCTGTGCGACCTGATGCCATTGTTGCAACGGGTCGGTCTGACTACCCTAACCAAGTTAACAATGTTTTGTGTTTTCCGTTTATCTTTCGTGGCGCCCTAGATTGTGGCGCTACTACGATCAACGAAGCCATGAAGCAAGCTTGCGTTAAAGCCATAGCCGACCTTGCTTGTAAAGAAGTAACGGACGTGGTGGCCGCGGCTTATGTGGGTGAAGACTTTCGCTTTGGTCCTGAATACCTAATCCCTAAGCCCTTTGATCCGCGTCTCATCGAAGAAGTGCCCCTAGCTGTTGTCAAAGCGGCCATGGAAAGTGGGGTGGCAACCCGTCCAATTAAAGACCTGGACGCTTACCGGATTAAATTACAAGGCTATGTGAACCAAGCGGGTTTATTCATGCAACCCATGATCGAAAAAGCCAAACAAGGCCCTCAACGGCGTATTGTTTATGCCGAAGGGGAGAACGAAGATGTACTAATGTCGATGCAGGCTATGATTGATGAAGCGGTTGCTAAGCCCATTCTCATTGGTCGCCAAAGTGTCATTCAGCAGACCATTGAACGTCTGAGTTTGCGAGTTAAGTTAGGCGAAGAAGTGGAGGTTTTTGATCCAAAAGATTGTGATTTACATGACCGTTATTGGCAGCAGTACCATAAGAAAGTGGCGCGCAAAGGGGTTTCTATAGCAACAGCTAAACAGGAAATGCGTAATAACCCAACGGCTTTAGCATCAGTAATGGTGGACCTTGACGAAGCCCATGGCATGATTTGTGGAAAAGTCGGACGCTTTGATACTCACTTTAAGACCCTATTTCAGGTGCTTGGTCCAAAGACTCCCAATACACATGTATCCACTGTGTGTGCGTTATTGCTTCCTAGTGGCCCATTGTTCTTAGCCGATGCTTTTTTAACAGTAGACCCCTCGGCAGAGGAAGTCATCGCCACCACTGAAGCTAGCATGGAGTTTGTGCGTCAATTTGGCATTAAGCCTAAAGTCGCTCTTTTGTCACACTCTAACTTTGGCACCTCAAACGATGGTCAGGCCACTAAAATGCGCCACGCCTCAGCCACCCTTCGCGAACGCTATCCCAATGACGAAATCGAAGGGGAAATGCATTCATTTACCGCCCTGAATGAAGAGTTACGCCAAGCCATTTTACCTAACTCCAAACTTACTGGGCAACCTAACCTACTAATCATGCCAAGTTTAGATACAGCTAACATTACTCTTGGACTAATCCGTTCTCTTACGGATGCCCTACTCATTGGTCCTTTTGTACATGGTTTGGCAAAGCCTGCGCACATTGTGATTCCCTCAGTGACGGGCAGAGGCATGTTCAATATGAGCGCTATTACAGCAGCTGACGTGCAAAACCATTGTGAAACTAACGCGTGTAGTATCTAAATTCTAAGTTGCTGAGCCTAAGTCCTTCAACCCGCTTTAAGTGTGAATCTTAAAGCTAGATTGGGTAGGACCCCTATGCCATTGATGGGAACTTATGTTTTGGGCTTCAATAGACCTTGTGGCTGGGCCTTTGTGGGTAAATTAGTGTCAAGGTCTTGCAGCAATTTATAGGATATGAGGCGTTAGCCTGATATTGAAAATTGAGAAAGTAAGTCATGTCTAAACTGCAGTTTACCAAAGCCTTCACCCAGCAAGAAGCGATCCCTGAACAGGCCAAGCAAAGGGTCATGGAGTTACTCGATTCAGGTCGTTTACACCGCTACAATACAGTAGGAAATGAGCTGTCTGATGCGGCCATGTTAGAGCAAGAGTATGCTCAATACCAAGGCCGCAAGTACTGCTTAGCGTGCACTTCTGGGGGCTATGGAATTCACATTGCGCTGCGGGCTATGGGTTTGCAAGTGGGTGATGAGGTGTTAACTAATGCCTACACCCTAGCTCCTGTGCCCGGTGCGATTCATGCGGCTGGGGGCAAACCCGTGTTAGTTGAAATAGATGAGAATTATCACCTCGACTTAGCTGACTTAAAGGCTAAGGCGGAGGCGAGTAATGCTAAAATCTTACTCTTGTCATTAATGCGTGGGCACATTCCTAACATGCAGCAACTGATGACCCTATGCAACGAGTTGGGTATCAAAGTATTGGAAGATTGTGCTCATACCATGGGGGCTTCTTGGAATGGCATAAAGTCAGGAAATTTTGGCCAAGTCGCAGCCTTTAGTTTGCAAACCTACAAGCACATGAATACAGGTGAAGGTGGTTTGGTGGTGACTGATGATGCAGAAATCGCTGCGCGTTTAATCATGCACTCTGGTTCTTATATGCTGTATGAGCGTCATGGTGCAGCGCCAGCCCCAGAAGTGTTCGAAAACATACGCTTAGTCAGTGCCAGCATGTCTGGCCGCATGGTCAATATGCGGGCGGCTCTTGGGCTCGCGCAATTACCTAACCTAGACAAAAACTGTGAGCGCTGGAATCATCGTTACAACCTACTCAATGCTGCCATTGGGGCAGTAACAGGGGTTGATATTCCCACTCGGGACAAGCGCGAGTCTTTCGTCGGAAGCTCTATTCAATTTCGGCCAACAGCGTTAAAAATGGATCAAATGCCAGACTTTATTGCCGCCTGCGCAGCCCAAGGGGTTGAGCTTAAGTGGTTTGGTGAGTCCCAGCCTAAAGCCTTCACCAGTCGCTATGACAGTTGGCATTACATTAGCCCAATGCCTCATCTTCCCAGCACCCTTGAAGCACTAGATAGAACCTTAGACCTGCCAGTGCCTCTAACCTTTGATGATGAAGATTGTTTGTTGATTGGGGCGGTGATTGCCCAAGTCATGGCTGAGTTCATGGCGCATTAGCGCCACCAACTCAGATCCATTGCTAGGCTTTTGGACGCAGGCCTTTAGGATCGTAGAACCCTCGCAAGCTGGCTTGCGCAGGGAAGCGCTCAAGGGCAATTTCTATCTCAAACTTGGCCTTAGAAAGGCGAATTGGAGATAGGTTGGGCACATTAACATAACCCATACCTATGGCACTGCCCACTGAATGCCCATACATTCCAGAAGTGAGGTAGCCCACAATCTCACCATCCATGACAATCGGTTCATTGTGAAACAACATGGCTTCTGTGTTGTCGAGTTTAAATTGCACTAAGCGGCGCTCAGTTCCATTGGCTTGTAGCTGTTGCTTATATCCATTAATACCAATAAAGTCCCCAGCATCGGGTTTAGCAGCCCAATTAAGGCCTGCTTCAAACAAGTTATCCTCTGGTCCAACATCGTGACCCCAATGAACAAAACCTTTTTCCATGCGCGCGCTGTTAACCGCATGCATCCCCACATTGCGGATACCAAATGCCTCACCAGCTTCAAATAATGCGCGATAGACCTTAGTCATGTGTTGGGTGGGGATGAATAGCTCCCAGCCTAATTCGCCTACATAAGTTAAACGCTGCACCCACATGCGAATACCTGCCACTTCCATGATCTTGCCCGTACCGAAAGGGAAGCCTGCATGGCTTAGGTCTTCAGAGGTTACTTTGGCTAACACACTAGGGGCTAAGGGACCTTGGAGTGCAAGACCCCCAAAATTCATACTAATGTCTTGTAACAACACATCATCGATGAGACGGTGGTTAAGGTGCCACCAATCTCTTGAATGAGAGCCGATACCCGTAATCACCCAATAGGTCATCTTAGCGGTACGCACGACGGTAATATCTGCTTCAATGCCACCCCGGGCATTTAAAAAATGGGTATAAACCACTTTACCGATGGGTACATCAATATTGCCAGCGCAAATATACTGTAGATTCTTAGCAGCGGCTGGCCCAGTGACCTCAAATTTACCAAAGGAAGACATGTCGTAAATGCCTACGCCTTCACGCATCGCCATGTGCTCTTGTTTGGTATTTTCAAACCAGTTTGGCTTTTTATAACTGTATTCGTATTTCGCTTCCTGTCCTGGATTGGCAAACCAGTTGGGGCGCTCGTGGCCACATACTTCACCAAAACAGGCGCCTGCGGCGGCCAGTTCTTGGTGCAAAGGGGACTGAATTTGATCCCGTGCTGTTTCGTATTGGTAAAAAGGCCAATGCATTGCATAACTATGACCTAGAGATTCGGGGATTCGCTCTGCCACGTATTCGTCATGTTGCTGGGCAGGGTGGTGACGGCGGATATCGCATTCACTCACATCACCTGAAGGGTAGCCATCAATCATCCAGTCAGCCATTATTTTGCCGACACCACCGCCAGCGCCAATACCCTTAGAATTCATTCCCGCAGCAATAAATAATTTATCAATCTGAGGGGTGGGGCCAAGCAAATGAAGGTTATCATTGGTAAAGCTTTCTGGACCATTGAACCAAGTGCGAATCCCTGTTTCTTGCAATTGGGGGAAGGTTTCCATGCCATCTAAAAGATAGGGTTCGATGTGATCTTGGTCAAGGGGAAACTGCCCAAAACAGAAGTCGTCGGCAATTTTCTCCATGGGGAGTCCAATGGCGTTGTCTTCAAACCATCCCACTAACATTTTGCCAGCGTCTTCTTTAAAGTATAGGCCTCGGTCAAAATCTCGCAGAACGGGGCGCTGAGTTAGGCCTTCCATTTCCTCTGTGACAATGTAGGAATGTTCGCAAGCATACAAAGGCAGTTGCACACCCACGGTCTTGGCGATGTCACGCGTCCACATACCACCACACAATATTACCTGATCCACTTCCATGGTGCCTTTGTCGGTGCGAATGCCGGTGATGACATTATCTTTAGTTAATAATTCTTCCATGATGGTGTTTTCGAAAATCTCCACACCATTCATGCGTGCACCCTTGGCTAAAGCCATGGTCGTGTCGATGGGATTAGTTTGGCCATCACCGGGTGTGTAGAGGGCCCCTAAAACGCCGTCTGTATTGATACCAGGGTAAAGCTCTGCTAAACGGGTATTGTCGATCATTTCTGATTCCACACCAAATACTTTGCACACAGATGAAGTGCGCTTAATTTCTTCCATGCGAGCCTCGGTGCGCGCTAAGGAAATACTACCAATGCGTTTATAGCCCGTTGCTTGGCCTGTTTCTTCCTCTAAACTTGCATAAAGCTTGTGACTATATTTTGCAAGTTCGGTTAGGGTGGGTGTGGCCCAAGACAAGCTTACTAAGCCCGCCGCGTGCCAAGTGGTGCCACTTGTTAACTGTTGACGCTCTATTAAAACAACATCTTTGATGCCACGTTTGGCTAAATGGTAGGCGACAGAGGTGCCAATAATGCCACCACCAATGATGGCAATACGGGCTTTTTCTGGTAAAACTTGGGTGTTACTCATAACAATTTCCTTAGCCACAAAAACACAGGGTTCTGTGGGATGTATTTTTAACTACGTAACAAGCTGTTGTTGGGATTGTACGCAGGGTCTAGCTCTACATGGCAACGACGGGTGCCAACAGAAGTCTCTACAGTCAAGGCCTGACCCGCTTTACAGTGCTTGGGTTTGAGGTAGGCAAAGGCTAAACTTTTTTCCACTCGATAGCCATAGGCACCGCCGGTAATAATGCCACTATGGTCTCCATTAGCAAAGACCGCTTCGTTACCAAAACATTCCGCAGGTATCTGGTCATCAAATACCAAATATGCCAGTTGTATAGAGAGCCCCACAGTTTGACGCTGTAGCAAATTCTCACTGCCAACAAAGTGGCGACTTAAATCTAAGAAACGATTCATGCCGGCTTCTAAAGCAGATATTTCTTCTGTGAATTCAGCGCCATAAGCACGATACATTTTTTCCATACGCATACTGTTAAAGGCTCGAGTGCCAAAATCTCTCAAGCCCAAGGGCTGGCCAAATTGCATTAATGACTCATAAATAGAAATAAGCTGCCATACAGGCATGTGTAATTCCCATCCAAGTTCCCCAGCGTAAGATACGCGCATGGCAAATACAGGAGCTGAATCGAGCTGAATAGTTTGGCAACTTAACCAAGCAAAGGCATTATTGGATAGGTCATCTTCACAAATAGTTTGCAGAATCTCACGTGCTTTGGGTCCAGTGAGTAATACGCCACCCCAATCTTCGCTGAAGTCTTCTATGGTGACTTGATAATCACCCACATGCTGCTGCAGCCATTGCATGTCTTTAATTTGGCAGCCAATAGCGCCCATCAATACAAAATGTTCTTGGCTAATGCGACTGACGGTTTGTTCAGCCATAATGCCACCATTTTCTGCATGAAATAAAGTGAGGGTAATGCGGCCATCTTTAGTGGGCAACTTGTTACATGACAGGTGATCTAAAAAGGCATAGGCATCTGGCCCTTTAACACGGAATTTAGCAGTGCCACTGATGTCAGTAATGCCACAGGTGTTTTGCACCGCCGCACATTCTTCCGCGACTACGGCATGGGTTTCACTGTGAGTCCAAGTTTCACTTTCTTCTCGTACAGAGTCAGTTTTAAACCATGCAGGTTTTTCAAAACCAGCACTGACAAAATGCACGGCATCTTTTTGTGCCATGACCGTGTGCAGCGGACTCGTGCGGATCGGCCGGCCATGGGGACGGTTTTCCGTAGGCGACGCACTGGCATACATGCGTTCGTAGGACTCAATAGCGCGAGTGATGCAGTATTTTTTATCAGCCCATGGGCCAAACCGACGACTATCTAACGAGGCCATATTGAGTTCTGTTTGGCCATGCACCATCCACTGGGCCATATACTTGCCTATGCCACCTTGGGCAATGCCAATAGAAGCGCCTGTCATATTCCAGAAATTAGTCAGGCCAGCAACGGGGCCTACTAAAAAGTTATCATCGGGCGTGTGAGTAATGGGGCCGTTAATAATGGTTTTAACACCAACCTCCTTGAATAGAGGTACCAGTTCCATACAACGTTCTAGCCAAGGCATCAGACGCACTAAATCTCCAGCAAATAATTCCCGGTCAAAGTTCCAATCCATACCTTTAATGGCCCAGGGCTTTGAACCTCGTGTTTCGTAGGGCCCAACTAATAAGCCATTACCTTCTTGGCAAATGTAAGCTGATGCTGTGGAATCTCGTGTGACAGGCATTTCTTTCACTAAGGCGGCAATGTCTGGATGGTCTTCGGTAATGAGGTATTGATGTTCTAGATTGATAATAGGCACGTGTGCACCCACCATACGGCCTACTTCTGGGGCAAAACAACCGGCAGCATTAACCACATGCTCAGCAATAATGTTGCCTTGTTCAGTGATTACTTCGTAACCACCTTGGGGTAGGGTTATGATGTCTGTGACGCGGTTAAAACGACTAATTTTAGCGCCATTATCACGCGCCATTTGAGCCAGAGGCATGACTACAGATGTTGGGTCTACTCTGCCGTCATTTGGCGTGTATAAAATACAGCGCGCACTGTCAAAATTCATTACAGGATTGATTGCTTTAGCTTCTTCTTTAGAGACCCAGCGCATCTCACAACCAATGTTGTGAGCTCTACTCATGACGTTACGAAACCATTGTTCTTCTAATTCTGTGTAGCCTACTCTTAGGCTGCCACACTTGTGGAACGTGGATGGTAATCCAGTTTTGGCAGGTATAATTTTGTCATACAGGTCAATGGTGTAATCGTGTATTTTAGATAGGGTGTGGTTGCCGTTAAAGTTAGGGCATAAGCCCGCAGCGTGCCATGTGGACCCGCTAGTGAGTTCCCCCTTTTCAATCATGACCACATCGGTCCAACCTTCTTCGGTAAGATGGTACATGAGGTTAACACCAAGGGATCCGCCACCAATAATAACAACGCGGGCATGTGATTGTAGGGACATAATAATTTTCTCTTAACGGCCAATTTGTTCACGGGTCAGGCGGATATCAAATTCCGCTCTGATGGCTAAATCGGCCTCATCACTGATGTGGGTAGGGAAATAGCTGGCTAATAGTTCTTTCTTTTTAGCGATGGCTTTGTCTAATAACACAGGCTTTCCTTGTTCGGCCCATACGTTGGGGCTGCTGCGGTCACCTAAGTTGGGATAAATGTATTCAGTTTGCATTACTGATAGGGTCTGGTCAGAGCCTAAATAGTGACCTTTGCCACCCATACACACCTCATTTATGACATCAAAGCTTAAGCTGTCTGCGTCCACTTTAAGGCCTTTAGTCATGCGCATGCAAGCCCCTAATACGTCATTATCCATGAGTAAACTTTCTGGGCAAGCTCCCATTAAACTGCCATACATTCCAGCCGCCTCATACACCACATTGGCACCAGCCATCGCTGCAGCAACCGCAGTATAAGCTCTTTCAGCACCCGCCTGAAAGTCTGGAAACTTTGCATCCGTCATGCCACAAGCGGTGCCCGTGGGCAAATCAAAATAGTTACCCATTTGGGCGCAGGCTGCGGATAAAATGCCTTGTTCTGGAGAACCGCCACTCATAGCCCCAGTGCGCAAATCAGATACAAAAGGCCAAGTGCCGATAATGGCAGGAGCGCCTGGCTTTATTGCATTAACGTAGACTAAACCGCCTAAACATTCAGCCCATGCTTGAGACACAGCACCGGCTAGCAACGCAGGTGCTGTCGCTCCAGCTTGTCCGGCAGAAAGTAACAAAATAGGCATGCCTCCCTCTACACCGACACGCAGACATTCTAAAGACTCCTCTGCAAAGGTCATGGGCGGCACCACAAAACAATTGGACATACTCACAAAAGGGCGTGCTCGCCATGCGGCTTCACTGCCAGAAAAATGGTGCAGCATTTTTAGCCCTGCGCTCACATGATCAGCTTCGGTAAAGCTGGTACCTATATGTTTACTATTACCCATGACAGAACAATATAGGGTATTTAAATCCATAGTTTTTGGATCGTCTATGTCTCTTAATACGCACATACGTTGAAACATATGAATGTGTTCACAGGTATCTGCAATCCGCGCCATATCATACAAATCTTCAGTGGCAGAATTACGGTAGGAGTTATTTTCTGGGTCTGACACATGCACTGCAGCACCCGCTGTTGAGAAATGCACCCGCTGGCCATTAATCGCTAAATCGTGTTTGGCATCAACGCCATAAAGGGTTAAATTTCGCTGACAGATACTTAACGTATGTTCAACTAAGCTACGGGGGATACGCAAGCGGCCATCATCACCCATGATTGCTCCAGCAGCGACCATAGTGTCGGTGCAGTGGGGTGTCGATCGCCCAAATCCAATGTCTTCTAAAATGCGGTAAGCATTTTCAGCAATAGCCGCCATCGCACTGGGAGACAGGGGCATAAATGTGCCTCCAGTTTCGCCTGGATGAACAGGTTTTGCTTCTTCAGTTAAGGGGGCTAAACGCTCTGCTAAACGGGCCTGACGGCCACCGGATCGACGTGACATATTATTTCCAGAGTAAGGTTTTTATTGTTTTGAAATCGGCTCATTTTTAGCTGAAATATAATTCTATTCAATTGATTATTTTTATGCTTTTGGATTAGAATAACTAATATCAATCTGGATGCAATAGTGAGTTTAATTAATGGCCAGAAAACTCCCCTCTTTAAATAGCTTACGTGCCTTTGAAGCCACTGCGAGACACCTGAGTTTTACTCATGCTGCGGATGAATTATTTGTCACACAAGCAGCCATTAGCCACCAAGTAAAAGCCCTCGAAGATTACCTAGGTCATAGTTTATTCAAACGCTTGCCCCGCAACTTAACCCTCACAGCTCAGGGGGAGTCCTTGATGCCAGTATTAGCTGGTGCATTTGATGATATAGCCAATGCGGTAGTGAGTCTGAAACAAGACAAGGCGGGCTCTCTGCTCAACGTGCGTTTAGCGCCGTCTTTTGCAGCTAAGTGGTTATCGCCACGCTTGAAAGACTTTTGGCAAATGTACCCAGAAATTGACCTATGTTTATTCCATGCGCACAACCCAGTTGACTTTGAACGAGAAGATATTGATCTAGCAGTCACCTATGGCCGTGGTGACTGGAAGGGCGTCGAAAGTACGGCCATCATCAGTCTAGATTTTTTTCCTGTAGCAAGCCCTGCATGGGTCGCCAATAATGAACCTCTAATCAAACCAGAGCAGTTACTCAACGTCACTTTATTACATGATGCGGGCCCATATGCATGGAATGAATGGCTGCGGCAGGCCGGGGTAAAGGGCATTAATAACAGACGTGGCACCACCATTGATGACACTAACGTATTAATTCAAGCGGCCATAGATGGTCAAGGCGTAGCTCTAGGATCGACTCCGTTTGTGGAGGATCATTTGGCTTCTGGACGTTTAGTCATTGTGTTTGACCAGGTGCTCATTACTGATTATGCCTATTATGTGGTGTGCCCTAAAGCCCATTTACAACGCCCAGATATAATGGCCTTTAAGGATTGGCTGTTAGCTCAGGTTTAAGGTGCATTAGCTTAAAAAGTGGGTTCGATAATGCTCACCTCTGCAAGTTAAGACGCGGATATCGTTTATGCACAGCATAAAAACTGGGAGAATTCAAAACTAATATTTTCTCCAGTCTGAATAACATAGAGAGGACCAGACCATTGAAACAATCTATCGTGCACATTGCCTTGGTGGTGGAAGATTACGATGATGCGATTAACTTTTATGTCAATAAACTAAAGTTTGAACTCATTGAAGACACGTATCAGCCAACACAAGACAAACGTTGGGTAGTGGTTTCACCGCCTGGTTCCAACGGCGTGACTCTATTGTTAGCGCGCGCATCTAAAGCAGAACAAAAGGCTGTGGTAGGTGATCAGACTGGGGGTAGAGTGTTTCTTTTTTTAGCCACTGATGACGTTTGGCGTGACTACAAACGCATGGTCTTAGAAGGTATAAAGTTCATTAGGCAACCCCACCAACAAGATTATGGAACAGTGGCGGTATTTGAAGACCTGTATGGTAATTTATGGGACTTACTAGAGTTAAACTCAGATCATCCAATGGCTGCTAGAACGCTTTAATTAGACTTTGAATCCCAAGGCGAGGCGCGTTACTTTTCATCCAAAGCCTCTGTGGACTAGTTATGGGGCATCCTGCAAACGCTGCTCAGGTACCACCATAGCATCACTGGCAGCCCATACGGACTGGTCAAAATTAACGACTGAACCTGTCATTAAGCCCGACTCGTCACTGGCTAGAAAAGCCAAAGCACGGGCGACTTCCTGAGGATCCACTAAACGCCCAAAAGGCATGCTGGCACCCACTTTTTCTTGCCAGCCATCCTCAGCACCATGATACTTGCGTTGAATAACATCTTCTTCATCACTTGCCATCCAGCCAATATTTAAGCAGTTGACTCGAATTCGGTCTCGCATTAAAGCGTGAGCTGCATTGCGGGTCAGGGTGTTGAGACCGCCTTTTGAGGTGCAATAAGCAGTGAGCATTGGCATACCAGCATAGGCAGCGATAGAACCAATGCTAACAATAGAGCCATCATTGCCAGTGCTGCGCATTAATTTAGCAGCGGCTTGAATAAGAAAAAAGGGTGCGCGCACATTAATGTTCATGATACGGTCAAAGAGTTCGGGAGAAGTGTCTAAAATGGTACCACGCTCAGATAGGCCTGCCACATTGATCAGAATGTCGAGTTGTCCAAAATGCTCTTGTGCAGCATTTATGATGTGTTGCGGCGCATCTATTTCAGCTAGGTCTGCGGTCACAAAGTGCACCTTGCAGGCTGGATATTTGCTTTGAATACTCTCAGCGACAGCCAGCCCTTTGGCCGTTTGGCGGCCACACAAGACAAGGCCCTTGGCACCGCGCTCTGCAAATAAGTGAGCAGTAGCCGCCCCCAAGCCTTGGCTACCGCCAGTAATGACGGCTACTTTATTGTTGAGGCCAGTTAATTGTGCCATGAGCTAATCTCGTTTCAGGTTAATTTTGAGTGAGCCGCGGCCCACTTATTGGCCCAGCAAACGAATCATTTTATCTGCTTCATCACTCACTTCAGGAATGATCGTCTTCATGATGGTAAGCCGATCAAATACGTCGGCGTCGGCGTCAAGAGTGCGGCGTAAAGTGTGACCAAAACGCTGGCGCAGGCAGGTGCCTATATTAAATTTACACACGTTTGCTTT
The DNA here is from genome assembly GCF_047730065.1 of Candidatus Njordibacter sp. Uisw_058. Classification (GTDB taxonomy): domain Bacteria; phylum Pseudomonadota; class Gammaproteobacteria; order Pseudomonadales; family Balneatricaceae; genus Njordibacter. Next base: position 2,036,348 of record NZ_CP159829.1, on the reverse strand, counting down.
GGCCAAGGTTTGTATATCATGACTTTTTACACCGCTAGTGCCATGAATAACTAAGGCCACATTTAACGTGGCTTGCAATTCTTCAAAGCGGGTAAAGTCAATATCGACAAAGGTGTTCTCTAAACGATGTATATTACCCACGGAGACGGCCAGCACATCTGGTTTGGCTTGCTCTAACATCATCACAGCCTCTCCAATGTCAGTCAGTTCAGACTTGATATGATCACGACCACTGGCATAGGGTACCGATCCTACTTCCGCTTCTACGGAAGCCCCAGCAAGTTTGGCATGCTCAACCACCTGCTTGACCCCCGCAATATTTTCTGCGATTGGCAACTGTGAACCATCGTACATGACGGAGGTGAAACCTACGTCTATGGCTTTGATTACTGTGGGAATGTCGTAGTTATGATCAAGGTGCAGGCATACAGGCACTGTAGCACTTTGCGCAAGTGGCTTGAGCATGCCAATAATATGCTCTAATGGCATAAACAAGGTCATGTCTAAGTTCACTGCCAGAATGACACTGGCATTGCGCGCCTCTGCCGCTTTGACAACCGCCAAAGCGTCCTCATAACCAAACACATTAAAGCATGGCACAGCATAGCCCTGCTTTAAAGCTGGCTGCATTAGGTCTGTTAAATTAACTAACATGTTGGTCTACTTAAACTTACTGATCATATCTTTCATACCGGGAATAGTTTCCAGTTGATAGGCATGTTCAGGGTGGAAATTTTGGTGTAATGGACGTTGCGATTTGCCCGCTAAAATAGTGAAGTAATACATTTCATAACCGGGTCCTGCAACACAGGGGTGGTAGCCTTTTTCTATTTGGATGGTGGAGCCATTGCGAATATGGAAAACGTCACCCATTTCTTCACCCTCTAGGGTTAAAAACTGGGCTCCAAAGCCGTGCTCTGGATTAAAACGGAAGTTATAGACTTCGTCGTGACGAGTTTCTGCAGGTAAAGTATCGGTGTCGTGTTTGTGGGGTGGAAAGCCAGACCAGCCTCCTGCACCGACCGTAAACAACTCGCTTACCAGTAATCGACCCACCTGACCAGCTTGAGACTTACCTAATATATGTTTAATTTTACGATGGGTTTTGGTGTCATCAGAGCCATATTGCACGGGGTCAATGTCTGACTCACGCACGACAAATGGTTTATACACTTCATCGTGCCTGGCACCTGAGATAAAAACTTCAGCTTGATCACTGACACAGGTAAATGTAACCTCAGTACTCAAAGGAACATAGACTCCTTCGGGCTCACCTTCCCATATGTGCATGCGTTTGCCCACTGCTGCAAAGTGTTGATCTGCAACACTCACGTCAATACTTCCAGTGGCAGGTACTAAACAGGTTTCATACCCTTCAACTTGGGAGGTAAAAGACTCTCCCTTTGTTAGTTTAACGATATTAAAATAACACAAAGGCGTTTTTTCATTGTCACGATCGACAATGGCTTGGTTTTGGTTATCGTGATGTGGAATATGCATGTAAAACTCCTAATAAACTTTGCCTTAGTCTCGCCCTAGCGCCAATTGGCAGCTGGGGTCATGGCTATGGATTGCTGCATTAATGTAATTTGCTCTGGACTGGGCATAGCGCTGGCACAGCCTCGTTGTGAAACTACGATTGCTGCTGCTGCGCTGCCACAGGACATGGCAGCCTGCCAATCCTCATGGCCGCTGTAATGGTGTACTAGATTACCCAAAAACGCATCGCCAGCGCCGTAGGGTTTTAAAGATTTGACGGGGTAAACGCCAGTATCAAGGCGTTGATCCTTGGTAAATAGACTGGCCCCATGGCCACCCCGTTTAAGCAAAATGGTTTGCCCCTTGGAGGGTAAACTTGCTTGTTTAATATATAAATCTAACTCATCGGTCAGCACAGCAAACTCTTCTTCATTACCGACCACGACGTGGGCATGTTCCGCGGCTAGGCTATAAATAGCTCGAGTCGTTTGCAGATCAGGCCAATTCCATGGGCGGTAGTCTAAGTCTAGCCAAACGTGACAATTATGGCGCTTAGCGTGCAGCATGAGTTCTAAAGTCGTGGTGCGTGAAGGCTCAGAAATAAGAGCTGTGCCCGTCACGATTAGGTTATCGCTTTGGGTCACGGCATGCTTCATTGCGTCGGTAAGCTGCAACTGTAGATCAGCGGCATCGTTGCGGTAAATCACCACTTCGCAATCTGTGGGTCTGACTTCGGCTAACGCAAGACTGGTGCGACTACTGCCCAAACTCACTTGCAAAAATGCATCACTCACCTGGTATTGTAAGAGTCTTTGGCGCACAAAATGGCCAACAGTATCCTCAGACACAGCCGACAAGAGTGCTACTTTAGATCCTGCCCGGCTCATAGCCACAGCAATGTTGCCCCCAGATCCGCCCATGTCAGCACTAAAACCATCTGCATCGCTGGTTTTACCACCATCGGGTTGGGGATATAGGTCAAGACCTGCACGGCCTAAAACCAGTGCATTCCAAGTCTTGCCAGAGTCAGACAGGGGCAGGCTGGTCATGTTATTCCACGTCCATCCATTGACCACTCATGGCTGACCGGTCAATGGCATCCATGACTTTTTCTATGTTTAAACCATCAGCAAAACTCGGCCATGTTTGCCCACCTTGTTCAATGGTGGTGAGTAATTGGTTGAGCTCACACGCTTTGACATCAATATAACCCAGCGTATGCCCCGCGTTAGGTAAAAAAGCGTCGTAGGGCTTGTGATAAGGGCCAGACAAAATAGTACGGAAGCCCTGCTGGCGTGGATCATCAGAGGGAGTAAAAAGTTGTAATTCGTTGAGGCGCTCTTGGTCAAAGCGAATCATGCCCTGTGAGCCATGCACTTCCCAACTTAAACCACATTTGCGGCCCCAAGCCACACGGCTGACTCGAAGTGTGCCTTTAATGCCACTTTTGAAACGTGCAATGGCCATGCACACATCATCATTGTCAACAGTTTTACGGGTGTTGGTTTTAGGGTCGTGACGGTCAGGGTAAACAATGTCATATTCACCCACTACGCGACTAATATTACTGCCAGTCATAAAATGGGCAACGCTTACTAAGTGACACATAACATCGGCATTGGCCCCAGTGCCTGATAATTCGCGGTTCATACGCCAACTATAAGGCCGCTCTGGATCAGCTTCGTTGTCTACATCATAGACACCAAAGAAACCTGTGACCTCTCCAATAACACCTTCGTTAATCATATCACGCGCCGCATGGACTAAGGGGTTCTGGATGTAGTTATAACCCACTATAGTTTTCTGATCACTGGCTGCAGCGGCATCTACCATGGCTTGAGAGTCTGACAAGTTGGTCGACATGGGTTTTTCGCACCAAACATGTTTGCCTGCAGCGAGGGCGGCGATGGCAATTTCTTTGTGCACAGAGTTGGGCACACAAATAGAAATTAAATCAACCTTAGGATCATTCACCACATCCATAGGATCTGTGGTGCAACGGGCAAAGCCCATTTCTGCGCGTTTGGTCTCCGCAATGTGTGGGTCTTGATCGCACACCATTTCCAACCTTGGGCGCAATTGACCACCAAAAGCAGTGCCTGCAGATGCATATGCGATGGAATGGGCCTTACCCATAAATGCGGTACCAATAACACCTATGCCTATTTCTTTCATGCCTTTGTCTCTATCTTTAGTTCTGAAACCCTAGTGGGTTGCGCCTTCAATCTAACTATTTTTAGCGGTTGCCATTATTATTATTGCGATATTGATCTGCAACGACCGCCGCCACGATGATGATTCCCTTTACAATGTTGGTGTAAAACGAACCAATACCTAAGAAGGTAAAGCCAGAAGTGATCACACCTAAAATACACACACCAATAATAGTGCCTGTAATACGACCCTTGCCGCCCATTAATGAGGTGCCACCAATCACCACAGCAGCGATAGCATCTAACTCGTACAACATGCCCGCACCCGACTGAGCAGTGAGGGTCCGTGACGTTTCCACCACTGCTGCCAGTCCATATAGTCCGCCTGCTAAGGTATAAACTAATAATTTATGAGCTCTAATATTAATGCCAGCGACCCGAGCGGCTTGTTCGTTAGAACCAATCGCATAGGTATAGCGGCCATAGCGCGTATAGCGTAGCAGCAAATGGAAGGCCATGGCGGTGGTTAAAAATATGATTACTGGAATAATGCCACTACCTAAAACAGCGTAGTCGTCGATAAAAAAGCTCACCTGGGAACCACTGGTGTACCAGCGCGCCAAACCGCGAGCTGCCACCAACATGCCCAGAGTTGCAATAAAGGGTGGAATACCCGAATAAGCAATCAAGCCTCCGTTGACTCCACCCAACACAAAGCCCATCAAAATACCCGCCAAGATGGGCACTAACACAGGCATGTCCGTTAAGGCAGGGTAGACGGCTCGGGTAAAATCTGAGGTCTGAGCTAAGCTTGCGGCCACCAAACCAGTAAACGCTAACATTGAACCACTGGAGAGATCGATACCTGCCATGATAATGATCTGGGTCACGCCGATGGCAATAATACCAATAATGGACATCTGTAGAATGATAATAGTGAGGCGCTGGGTATTAAAAATAAAACTCTGGCCCGATATAAACCATCCAAGAATTTCGAAAGTAAGGGCAGTGCCAAGCAACACCATTAGAATGCTGTGATCTTTGGGAAGCCAGTCTTTCCAGCTTTTCTCGGTTTTGTAGCCACCTGTTGATGAGGATGAAGTCATGGTAATGTCCTTGTTATGCGCGCAAACGTTGTTGAGCTTGGCGGCGTTGATCAAGCATTACTGCACCAACGATAATCATACCTTTCACAATTTCTTGATAGTAGAAATCGATACGCAAAAAGGTGAAACCAGAAGTGATAACACCCAAAATACAAACCCCGATAACGGTGCCAGAAATGCGTCCACGGCCACCAAATAATGAGGTGCCACCAATAACTACGGCCGAAATAGCATCTAATTCATACATGGTTCCCATGCCAGACTGACCGATGGTTGCTCGCGCACACATCACTACTCCAGCCAGCCCAGAGAGGGACCCAGCAATGGTGTAAACCATAATTTTATGACGTCGCACGTTAATGCCTGCCACTCTTGCAGCTTTTTCATTAGAGCCAATGGCATAGGTGTGTTTGCCATATACAGTGTGCTTCAATATGAGGTGGAATATTACCGCAACCACAAAAAATATTAATACTGGCCATGCCCCTGAGCCGATGGCCGTAAAAGAATCAGATAAAGAATAAACAGGTTGACCTTCCGTATAAATAACCGCCACCGCACGAGCAGTCACTAACATACCCAAGGTAGCAATAAAGGAGGGGATACCGGTATAAGCGGTAATGGCACCATTAATCCAGCCGCAAGTCGCACCCACTAACAAGCCAATGGTAATTGGAATAATGATGGGTAAACCCAAAAACTGTGGAAATATGGGAGCAAAAGCGTCTGCTGATTGGGCTAAGCTGGCAGCCACCATGGCGGATAATGCAAGTACTGCACCCCCTGACAGATCTATGCCTGAGGTGATAATGACTTGTGTTACGCCGACCGCAATAATGCCGAAAATAGAAACTTGTAAAATGATAATCTCTAGGCGTTGGAGATTACCTAAAAAGCTTTTACCTACGAATACCCAGCCAAGCACTTCAAATAATACCGCGATACCAATAAAAACAGCAAAAATGCTGGCCTCTGCGGGGAGGTTTTCTCGCTTAAACATGATGACCTCTTAAATGTAGCTGGCTTTTTCGTGAACACCGCCCTGCATGCCGGTTATCATAGACACAATTTCATTGCCATCGGTTTCAGAAGCAATGACTTCACCCACAATGCGTCCACGACGAAATACCCAGATTTTATCAACTAAGTTAAACACCTGGCGCAGATTATGGCTGATCAGTATAAGAGGAACTTCTTGCTCCTTTAAGCCGCGAATAATGTTTTCCACTTGTGTGGTTTCTTGCACGCCGAGGGCCGCAGTGGGTTCGTCCATAATAATGAGTTTAGAGGCAAAACTGGCGGAGCGACTGATGGCTACACACTGGCGTTGGCCACCGGACATGTCGCCCACGTGGTTACTTAAATTTGGAATTTTGATCGCAGTTCGTTCTAATACTGCTTTGGCCTTCTCCATCATTTTCTTTTCATCGAGTATGCTAAATGGGCCAAACTTGAAGAGTAACTCTTCACGGCCTAAAAAAAGGTTAGAAGGCACATCTAAATCGTTACATAAGGCTAAATCTTGAAACACTGATTCAATACCTGCTTCCCGAGCTTCTAAGGGAGAGTTGAATTCAACGCGTTTGCCTTGGAAAAATATATCACCTGAAGTGGGTTGTTCTACCCCAGTAATTTGGCGCACGAAGGTAGACTTTCCTGCACCGTTGTCTCCTACTATAGCTACGTGCTCACCTTTTTTGAGAGTGAAATTGGCGTCTTCTAATGCATGCACGCCACCATAGCGTTTGGTAAGATTTTCGGTGCGAAGAATGATGTCGTCTGGATTGTTCATAAGGTTCTCTAAATGCACTGAAAGCTAAAAATTAACGTTGTAACTAAAAACCTCCGGAGGATATCCAGAGGTTTTTTTGATGACTAAGGCGTTAGTGTTTAGTTAGCGCCCATGTACTCTGCCATGTTAGCAGGAGTAACTAATTCAAACGGAATAGTAACCGAATTTGGTAGTGACTCACCGTTAATCGCAGCAATTGCAGCGTCGATGCCGCCTGTTGCTTGACCAGCAGCATTTTGGAATACTGTGACATCCAAGTCGCCTGCTTTCATAGATGCTAGTGCGTCTGCAGTTGCGTCTACACTGCCAATAAGTACATCATCCATGCTGATGCCAGCATTTTTGAAGGCTTGAACTGCACCTAGGCCCATTTCGTCATTGTTAGCAAAGACGATATCGATCTTCATACCAGAACTCAACCAGTTAGATACAATGTCGTTACCCTTCGAACGCTGCCAGCTGCCTACTTCTACGGCTTCTAGCTTAATGCCATTACACATAGATAGTCCCAAAACTTCTTCGAAGTCTTTAGAACGTGTTACAGCTGCTTCGTTCGACAAGATACCTTGCAGCATTACCGCAGTTCCAGTGCCGCCAGCTAAGTTACATAATTCAAAGGCTGCCAAAGTGCCAGACCAAGTTTCATTAGAGCCAACAAAAGTACTCGTGCCGCCTAAGCTAGCAGAGTCAGATGGCATGCGGTTAACGTAAACAATAGGAATGCCTGCTGCATTCGCCATTTTAGTCATCTGTGGAGTTGCCGCAGCACTTACTGCTGTGACTACCAAAGCATCAACGCCAGAAGCGATGAAGTTTTGTACTTGACTAAGTTGGGTACCTACATCTTCACGGGCATCTTCTATTTGAAAAGTATGACCTCTTTCCTCTGTGTGAACTTTAGCAGCTTCACGCATCAAGGTCAGAAAGTTGTCGTCAAAGTTAGAGCTTAAATATCCAATGGTTGCGGCATTTGCGCCAGTAGCCATAACCACAGATAAAGCCGTGGCTGCAAACAAATTAATTTTTTTCATTATTTTCCCCCTAAAAACTTAGCTAAGCTAATTTTTAGTTTTGTTATGCGGAGTATTCCGCGGTTGCTCGACATTACTACTTGAATAACTTAAGGCGATCGCCTTAGGTTAAATCCTGTTCTAACAAATATTTACGGTAGGTTGCAAAACGAAACCCACATTAACATATTTGAGAAGGAACAATTTGTACCATTTTAAAAAATAAATTTCAACAATTTTATTTTTGAAATAAATATTCCATATGCAATTTGATTTACGTATAATCACTCGATTATCGTATGGATCTTTAGTGATGAATAACGACTTGCATATCGCCATCGTTTCCTAAAGTCTTGATAAATTTGGCATGTTGTTTTAATTACTCTTGGACAGCCATAATTTTAACCCCATCAGGGTAAGGCCGGGTGGGCCATGCGAAACGTAACGATAGGTTGTTGGATTAATTTATGACAAAAGTTATTCAAGTAGCACCGCCTCGTGTATTTAGTGAATTGAAGCCTTGGCTACAAGATCACTATCAAGATTTGCCCAAACGGTTACAGAGTGTTGCCGTGTTTGCAATGCACAATCCTGAAGTGATCGCCCTCAATACGGTGGCATCAATTAGTGACCAGGTGGGAGTGACACCATCAGCTATGGTGCGCTTTGCAAAGTCGATCGGTTATCAAGGTTTTTCTGACATGCAGACTGTGTTTCAGGAAAGTATGCGACACATGCCACAACCTTACGCGGAACGACTCAATTCAATGCAACGCTCGGCTGGGCGGGAGCAAACGGTATTATCACAATTTACCCAAGCGGCTGCTGAATCCATTGCCCGCTTAGAGCAAAATGTGGCTGAAAGTGCTTTGTTAAGAGCCAGTGAACAGCTGGCTCAGGCACGTATGGTGTATATAGCGGGTCAAGGCAGAGCTGAACCTGTAGTCACCTACTTGCATTATACGTTGGTCAAGTTAGGGGTTCAGTCAGTGATTTTATCAGGCATGCACCACAGTATGGCAGACAAAGCCCGCATGCTGAGAACTGACGATGTATTACTGGCGATTAGCTTTAGTCCCTATACTGCGAATACTCGAGAGCTAGTCGATATTTGTTTGCTTAATAAGACTAAGGTTGTGGCGTTAACAGATTCAACGCTGAGTCCAATAGCCCGGGCTGATGATTTTCATTTAGAAGTGTTAGAAGAGGAAGTTAGTGGCTTTCGTGGACTGTCAGCCACCATGTGCCTAGCCTTATGCTTGGCTGTAGAAACGGGAAGAGTCCGTGCTGAGTTAGATGAAAAGTTAAACACTTAATACTTCCTCACTGTTTATTTGGAATGAATATTTCCTTTAGGTTTATATATGAAACATAAAAGTTTGGATTTAGTGTGCTTTGGCCGCTCTAGTGTTGACCTTTATGGCCAGCAAGTGGGTGGGCGCTTAGAAAATATGGGAAGCTTTGCCAAGTATGTGGGAGGCAGCCCAGCTAATACCGCCATAGGCACTGCTAGACTTGGACTTAAATCAGGCATGATTACCCGCGTTGGTGATGAGCATATGGGGCGTTTTATCCGCGAAACCATGCAGGCCGAGGGGGTGGATGTCCAAGGCATAAAGACTGACCCTGAACGTCTATCAGCCTTGGTTATTTTAGGCATTCAGGACGAAGGCCAGTTTCCACTTATTTTTTACCGAGAAGATTGTGCCGATATGGCATTGTGTGAAGCAGACATTGATGAAGATCTGATCGCCTCGAGCCGTGCTTTGCTCCTTTCAGGTACTCATTTGAGTACGCCAACAGTGGCTGCAGCGAGTCGAAAAGCCATAGCGCTGGCCAAAAAAAATGATACTAAGGTCGTGTTGGATATAGATTACCGACCTAATTTATGGGGTTTAGCAGGCCATGGAGATGGCGAGAGCCGCTTTATCGCCGATGCCAACGTGAGCCAGCATGTGCAATCTTTTTTACCTGATATTGATCTTATTGTGGGCACAGAAGAAGAGTTTCATATAGCGGCTGGTTGCGAGGATAGCCTTGAGGCCTTGGCTATTGTGCGAGCGATGTCCATGGCGACCCTAGTGTGTAAACGAGGGGAACAGGGTTGTCGGGTGTTTGAGGGCGATATCAAGGGCTGGTTATCAGGGTCTGAAGGGCCTGGGTTTAAGGTGGAAGTCTACAACGTGCTGGGAGCAGGGGATGCCTTTATGTCAGGCCTGTTGCGGGGTTGGCTAGGGGGTGAAGATTGGCCGACTAGCTGTGCCTACGCAAACGCCTGTGGCGCCTTTGCGGTGTCGCGTCATGGATGTGCTCCAGCTGTACCTTCATGGCAGGAATTAGAATATTTTCTAGAACATGGCAGTGAGCATCATGCTTTGCGCTTTGACCCTGTGCTCAATCATATCCATCGTACCACCAACCGTCGTAAACAACATGAGCGTTTAGTGGCGTTTGCCATAGATCATCGACATCAGTTCACAAGTTGGGCACAAGCAGCAGGCAAGACCCCAGCGCATATTGATCAGTTTAAGCAGCTTGCGGTGCAAGCTGCTGTGCAAGAAGCAGGGCAGGACTCAGGTTTTGGCATGTTAGTGGACGACCGAACAGGACGCTCAGCATTACATCAAATCACAAGTACCAAGGCATGGGTTGGCCGGCCAATAGAAAGCTCAGGTGTGTTTCCACTGCGCCTAGAAGCTGAAGGTGATATTGTGCAGCACTTGTTTGACTGGCCTCTTAATCAAACTGTGAAGGTGCTGTGCCCTTATCGCCTAGATGATGATGCAGCAACGCGTCAACACCATGAAGAGTTAATGATAAGGTTAGATCAGGCTTGCCGTTTCACAGGGCATCAGTGGTTGTTAGAAATTATTACTGCGCGCGATGATAATAGCCCAGCCTTTGAACAAGTGGCCCCCATCATGCAATACTTTTACAAACTAGGGGTTAAACCGGATTGGTGGAAGCTTGAACCGGCTTTAGATCCAGCATATTGGCGCCAGGTGGGTGAGGTTATTGATGCCCATGACAGCCATTGCCAAGGCATCATTGTTTTAGGTTTAAATGGCACTATAGAAGGCATTAGTGAAGCCTTTTATGCCGCTTCCAAGCAACCGTGGGTGAAAGGATTTGCCATTGGACGCACTTTGTTTGCTGAAGCCGCCCAAGGTTGGCTGCAAGGCCATCTTGATGATGCGCAAGCCATTAAACTCATGGCTACAAATTACCGATTAATCATTGCTGCTTGGGACAATGCCCAGGCGCAAAAGTAACGCACAGAGTATCTTCCTATGTCAAAAACTATGCAAACCTTTCGATTAACTACTGCCCAAGCGTTGACTCGTTTTTTAATTAACCAACATGTTGAGCTTGATGACGGTAGTGAACTGCCATTGTTTGCAGGTGTTTGGGCTATTTTTGGCCATGGAAACGTGGCAGGAATTGGTGAGGCACTTTACCAAGTGCAAGATCAGCTTCCCACTTATCGTGGCCATAACGAGCAATCTATGGCTTTGGCGGCGATCGCTTTTGCTAAAGCTCGTCAGCGTCAACAAGTGATGGTAGCTACTACATCGATTGGCCCTGGTGCCACTAATCTAGTGACTGCCGCTGGAGTCGCTTACGTCAACCGTTTGCCTGTATTGCTGGTGCCTGGTGATGTATTTGCCTCAGGTCAGCCAGATCCTGTGCTGCAACAAAGTGAAAATTTTGCTGACGGTAGTAGCACCGTCAACGACACACTGCGGCCAGTAAGCCGCTACTTTCATCGCATTACTCGGCCTGAGCAGCTCATTCAAGCTTTGCCTAGGGCTATGGTGGCGCTTACTGATGCAGCTTTATGTGGTCCAGCGACCATTAGTATTTGCCAAGATGTGCAGTCTTTGGCATTTGACTACCCAGCATACATGTTCGAAAAGCGGGTTTGGCGATTACGCCGTCAAGGTCCAGATGCCAATGAACTAAAGCAAGCTGTAAAAACTTTGCTCAGCGCTAAACAACCCGTCATCGTGGCAGGTGGAGGAGTGCGTTATTCATTAGCCGAAAGCGAGCTCCAAGCCTTTGCTAAATGTCATAAAATTCCAGTCATCGAGACCCAAGCAGGCAAGTCTTCAATGTTGGCTAATGACCCACTCAACGCAGGTGCTGTGGGAGTGACTGGTGTTGATAGTGCTAATGATTTAGCGGCTAATGCAGACGTTGTATTGGCCGTCGGTACGCGTTTACAAGACTTTATTTCAGGTTCTAACACCTTGTTCAAAGGTCAGGTCATTCAGCTTAATGTGCAACCCATGGATGCTATTAAATACCGGGCGCAAGGTCTTTTAAGTGATGCCCGTTTGGGTTTGCAGGCATTGTCATCCCATTTAGCTGGCTATGTTGCCCCCGTGGAATGGCAGCAAAGGGCCACAGCAGGAATGAGTGCTTGGGCTCAGTTATGTGAAGGCATTTTACCCGCCACTGATGAGCAGGTTATGCCCTCTGATGCGCAGGTGGTCGCAGCGGTCAATGCGAGTGTTGATGAAAATGTAGTGGTGGTCGCCGCAGCGGGTAGTTTACCTTCAGAGCTGCACAAGCATTGGCGTGCCAAGCAGGTGGGTGGCTATCATCTAGAGTATGGTTATTCCTGCATGGGCTATGAGATTTGCGGTGGTGTAGGGGTGAAGCTGGCATGTCCAGAGCGTGACGTCGTGGTCATGGTAGGCGATGGCTCTTACATGATGATGAACTCAGATATAGCAACGGCTGTTAGCATGGGCTTAAAGTTAACTATTGTGGTGTTAGATAATAGGGGCTTTAGTTGCATTAACCGCCTGCAGATGGCCACAGGTGGTGCTAATTTCAACAACCTATTGCAAGACACTTACCATAAAGGATTAGCCCAAATTGATTTTGCGGGTCACGCCCGATCGATGGGAGCTCAAGCGGACCATGTGGCTAACGTGGGTGAACTTAAGCAAGCTTTGCATTCTGCTCGTCAGCAAGAGGGTGTGAGCGTAGTGGTGATTGATACTGACCCATTACATTGCTCACCTGGAGGCGCTTACTGGGAAGTCGAGGTGCCTTCAGTGTCAGAGCGCGAGGAAGTGACAGCGAAGCATCAAGAGTGGACTGCGCAGCGCATTGCCACCCGAGGCTATTAAGTCATGTCTAAATTATTGATTAAGCCCGCTAAGGGCTCCCAAGTTCATTCCGTCACACCGCAATCAGCGGGGTGGAAATACGTGGGCTTTAATGTGCACGATTTGTCAGTCGGTGAAAGCTTAGAATGCTGCCAATCAGGTCGCGAGCTTTGTCTGGTAGTTTTGACAGGCAGTGCGAACATTTCTGTGGGCCAGCAAAGTTGGCATAATGTGGGTGGTAGAACGAGTATTTTTGTTGATCAGCCCCCGGGTGCAGTCTATGTGCCGGCAGGAGAAACTGCCCACATCGTCGCTCTAGACGCGATTGAGATCGCTGTCTGCAGTGCACCTGGACAAGGCCGTAGTGGCCCGGCGCGTTTGATAGACCCGAATACCATGTCTCAAGAAGTGAGGGGAGAAAGCACTAACACGCGTTATGTGCGCAATATTTTACCAGAAACTGAGGCTGCTGACGGTTTGTTAGTGGTTGAGGTGATTACCCCATCCGGCCACTGGTCGTCTTACCCGCCACACAAACACGATCGTGATGCTAGCCCAACAGAAACTTTACTGGAAGAAACCTACTATCACCGCTTAAATCCAGCTTCTGGGTATGCTCATCAGCGGGTGTATACCGACGATCGGAGCTTAGATGAAACCTTGTCTGCAGAAGATCGTGACGTGGTTTTAGTGCCCAAAGGATACCACCCTGTGGGTGTGCCGCATGGCTATACCAGTTATTACTTGAACGTTATGGCGGGTCCCCTTAGGGAGTGGCATTTTTATAATGACCCAGCCCATGAATGGATGTTAAAAAAGACCTGAGAGGGCTTTAGATAAACTTCTTTGTCCTAGAACCATAGAGATGCTCACATGAAACTTAAATTTGGTATGTCCCCTATTTCTTGGTCTAACGATGACCTTCCGGAACTAGGAGGGGAAACTTCCCTTGAAACTTGTTTACGAGAAACGCGTTTAGCAGGCTTTACAGGAACTGAAACGGGTGGCAAGTTCCCCAAGGACAAAGCCAACCTAGGGAGAGTGTTAAAAGAACACCACTTACAACTTGTGTCAGGTTGGTTTTCGGGTCAGCTGTTAAACATTAGTGCCGAACAAGAAATCATTAATATCAGGCCTCAGTTAGAGCTATTTCGTGATTTGGGCGCGGCAGTTATTGTCTATGGAGAAACTTGGAATACGGTGCAGAATGTGCGTAATGCGCCACTGTCTGACAAGCCCATATTACCTGAGGCAGATTTTACTGCTTATGGGGAACGCCTGACTAAAGTGGCTGAATATTGTGCCAGTGAGGGCGTGCCTTTGGCCTTTCATCATCATATGGGTACGGGTGTTGAAACTGAACGAGAGCTCGACTTAGTCATGCAAAATACGGGTGATGCTGTCGGTTTATTAGTGGATACGGGGCATTTGGTGTTCGCTGGTGGTGATCTCATGGGCGTGGTGGATCGTTACGGCCATCGCATCAATCATGTGCATACCAAAGATATTCGGCAAGAGGTCATGGCCACAGTTGACCGTACCAAAGATTCATTTCTTGACTGCGTGTTACGCGGCGTATTCACCGTTCCAGGGGATGGCATGATCGACTATGGACGTTTTATGCAAGCCTTAGCTGATAAAAATTATGAGGGTTGGGTTATTGTTGAAGCAGAGCAAGACCCTGCCAAGGCTAACCCATTCGAATACGCGGTAATGGGCTATAACGCATTGCAGCAAGCAGCCCTAGCGGTAGGTTACTCTATTATTGATTAAGTAGGCATACATATGATTAAACTAGCGTTATTTGGTGCTGGACGCATCGGTAAAATCCATGGGCACAATGTGGCACTTAACCCACAAGCAGAACTAGTTGCTTTGCACGACCCTTATCAAGTTAATGCAGATCACTTAAGTGCAGCCCTGGGTTGTAAACAAATGACCCCTGAGCAAATTTTTTCAGACCCATCTATTACGGGTATTTTGGTGTGTTCAGCCACCGATACCCATGCTGATCTGATCGAACAGGCCGTCCTTGCTGGCAAGCATGTATTTTGTGAAAAACCTATCGATTTATCATTAGCACGGGTGCAGCAGGTAGTGGACAAAGTCAACGCCAGTCCAATTACAACTATGCTGGCTTTTAATCGCCGCTTTGATTCTAACTTTGCTTTACTCCAACAACGCATCGCCGCAGGTGAAATTGGTGACGTTGAATTAGTGAGTATTATTTCTAAAGATCCGTCACCTCCGCCGGTAGATTACATTAAGGTTTCTGGTGGATTGTTTCGTGACATGACCATTCATGACTTTGATATGGCCCGTTTTCTCTTAGCAGAGGAAGTTGTACAAGTCACAGCACAGGCATCCTGTCTAGTGGACTCAGACATTGGTTTAGCAGGAGATGTGGATACTGCCTTAGTCACTTTGCGCACCGCCTCTGGTAAATTAGCCCAAATTTCTAATAGTCGTCGCGCAAGTTTTGGTTACGACCAGCGCTTTGAAGTGCATGGTAGCAAAGGTATGTTAACCGCCTCTAATGTGAATGAAAATACGTTAACCAGTTATACCCAAGCCGGTGTGACTCGTGCCAAACCCTTGCACTTCTTTCTAGAACGTTACGAGGCCGCCTACCAATCAGAGTTAGCCAGTTTTATTGCTGCTCTTAATGGTGCTGATGTGGTTTTGCCCACCATGAACGATGGCTTACAAGCCTTACGTTTGGCAGAAGCTGCAATTGTGTCTATTGAGCAAGGCCGCACTGTGGCAGTGAGTGAGATCAGCTGAATTGATGGACTCTTGATAAGGAATACAAATAATGCATAACATGAAGGCCTTTGAAGCCAGCTTAAAGCCTCATTTAAAGCTTAAAGATTATCCATTTGCTGTTGATTTTTCGGCTCATATTCCTATTTACGACGGTGATCAACTGCGAACTCTTGATGCACACAATAAAGCTCAAGTACAAGCTGAGTGGGCGCAATGCTTGCAGCATGGTGCGGGTGTTTTTGTGGTGCGTCAACTCTATGACCAAGTCGCTGCAGTGGATGCGGCAACTGAGGTATTTTACCAGTTGTTGCATGAGCAAAATAAAAACCCTCAAACCAACGGTGATCATTTTGCAGCGCAAGGGGTCAACGGTCGTATTTGGAATTGTTTGGAAAAGTTGGCCGTAACTCAGCCCCAAGCTTTTATAGACTATTATAAGAACCCATTGTTAGCTCAAGTGTGTGAGTCTTGGCTGGGGCCAGACTATCAGTTAACGTCTCAGGTTAATTTGGTTTATCCAGGTGGCGCTGCCCAGCAACCGCACCGTGACTATCATTTGGGTTTCACCAACGATGAGGAAGTTACGCGTTATCCGTTACACGTGCAAGTGATGTCGGCTATGCTCACTTTACAAGGCGCTGTGGCTCACTCAGACATGCCCGTAGAGTCTGGTCCCACGATGTTATTACCTTATTCTCAGCGCTACGAATATGGCTATGCCCTGTATCGTGATCCTGAGTTTGTAGACTACTTTGCCCAACATGCGTTGCAACTGCCACTGAAAAAAGGGGATGGGCTGTTTTTTAACCCAGCACTCATGCATGCCGCAGGTGAGAATGTATCGACTGATGTGCAGCGCATGGCTAACTTGTTCCAAATTTCATCAGCCTTTGGCAAAGCCATGGAATCGGTCGACCAGCAGCGCATGCAGCTGGCTTGTTATGACCAATTAAGGCAGAGCCAATTAAGTGCTGAGGAATTATCAGCAGCAGTTACAGCCTTAAGTGATAGCTATCCTTTTTCGAGCAATATGGATCGTGACCCCCCAACTGCAAGTTTAAGGCCGGTCAGCGGGCGTGATCTACTCATACAGGCTTTGGCAGAACAATGGTCACTCGATCACTTCTCTGATGCCCTGCAGGCGCTAAATTGGCGCAAAGCTTCACACTAAGGTGTGGCACAAATTTTTTATAGACACCCTAGTTGATTCCCCCTAATACAAGATTAATGCTTCACATAGCCTAAAGGCAGTGCAGTGCTATCAAGTACTTTGCGCATCACAAACGCTGATTTGACACCACTGACACCTTTTATCTTGGTGATTTTGCCTAGTAAAATATCGTGGTAGCGATCCATATCGGGAACCACGACTTTAAGTTGATAATCGGCTTCGTGGCCGGTAATCAAATAACACTCCATAACTTCAGGCAGTTGGGCCACGGCTTGCTCAAATTCTGCAAAGCGCTCAGGGATGTGTTTGTCCATACTGATATGTAGAAGGGCGGTGAGATTGAGGTTTACAGCTCGGTCATTAATCCGCACCACGCGATCACGAATAACACCCTCTTCTTCCAATTGTTTGACACGCCTAGAGCAAGGTGCAGCCGTAAGGCCTACACGTTCAGCCAACTCTTGGTTGGATAAACTGCCATTATCTTGCAGGTGACGCAAGATATTAAGATCGTAGCGGTCTAAGGTCGTCATAGTATTCCTCAAAAATAAGCTTTAACGCAAATATATTGCGAATTAACGATTTAATAGTATAAATTATTGCTTGTATCGTCAAGTTTTAGCTAAATTAGATGTGATATTGCGCTTATTTGCCGATACACTAGTTTAAATGCAAGTTAAAATGATTTAACCAGAGAGTTCTCATGCTTGACCATACGTTTAACCACCGCAAGTACCAGCCTTTTAGAGCCACACCTTTAGCGGATCGCACTTGGCCCAGCAAATCCATCACCCAAGCGCCTATGTGGTGCAGTGTGGATTTGCGTGATGGTAATCAGGCCTTGGTAAACCCCATGAACAGTGAACAAAAACTGCGCATGTTTGAACTCTTGGTTAAGTTGGGTTTTAAACAAATAGAGGTCGGCTTTCCATCAGCATCCACCACAGACTTTGATTTTGTGCGCATGTTGATTGAACAGAATAAGGTGCCTGATGATGTGACCTTGCAAGTGCTTACCCCTGCCCGAGAAGAATTAATTAAAAAGACCTATGAGGCCTTGGATGGGGTGAAGCGGGCTATAGTGCATGTGTATAACTCAACTTCTACAGTGCAACGTGAACAAGTATTTGGCTTACCAGAAGAGGGCATTAAGGCCATCGCGGTGCAGGGCGCTCAATGGGTGCTTAAGTATGCCAATAAATACCCCCAAACACATTGGAGCTTTGAGTACTCACCCGAAAGTTTTACGGGCACGGAAATGGATTATGCGGTAGAAGTGTGTGACGCAGTGATTGAGCAATGGTTGCCAAGCATTGATCGTGAACTCATTATTAATTTGCCGTCTACTGTCGAACTTTCAACACCCAATTTATTTGCTGATCAGGTGGAATACTTTTGCCGCCATTTAAAGCATCGCTCACAGGTGACTATTAGTCTGCATACCCACAATGATCGCGGATGTGCAGTGGCTGCAGCCGAATTAGGCATTTTGGCAGGAGCCGATCGGGTAGAAGGCACTCTGATGGGTAATGGAGAGCGCACTGGCAATATGGATGTCATCACCATGGCCATGAACTTGTACTCCCAGGGCATTGATCCCACCTTAGACATAAGCAATGTATTGGAAATTATTGAAGTGGTTGAAAGCTGTACTGAAATTGCTGTGTCACCGCGCCACCCATGGGCTGGAGAATTAGTGTATACGGCATTTTCTGGCAGCCATCAAGACGCTATTCGCAAGTCGGTGGCGTTTCATAAGCAGCATGATAAATCTCACTGGGACGTTGCCTACTTGCCCATAGACCCGCGGGATATTGGCCGCGAGTACGAGGCCGTAGTGCGCATCAATAGCCAAAGTGGCAAGGGTGGTGTGGCGTTGGTGTTAGAGCGAGATTATGGCATTGAATTACCTAAGTGGATGCACCCTGTGTTAAGTAAGATTGTGCAACAAGCCACAGAAACCTCCGGTGTAGAGGTTTCACCGAAACAAATTAAGCAACTTTATGATACATATTTTGTGGCTGTGGACCCCGCATGGCAGTTGCGAGACTACCGGTTAAATGCAGTCACCAGCGAAGATAGTATTATTATTGAGGGTTGCTTTAATCTCCATCAGGGGGCACTTGAAGGGTCTGGAGCAGGCGCTTTAGAAGCCTTGAGTGACGTACTTAGCAGGCAATACAGTTGCCCCATTGAAGTCACCCAATTTGATCAACACGCCATGACTAAGGGCACAGATGCACAGGCCCTTGCGTGTATTGAGATGCATGTTAACGGCGTTGTATGCCATGCTGTAGCACAAGCAGAAGACACGACTGCGGCAACCTTACAGGCGATGCTGACAGCCTTTAGTCGTCATCAGATAGAAAGTGTCATAAACGTCGCTTAGACGACCTTTGACTCCATCTTGCCCTTGCCTTTAAACGGGCAGGCTGGATGGATTAAACGGGTTATTGAAGAAAAACGGCCAGCCAATTTAATCAACAGGCAGTTTGCTAGGAACCTCGTAAGGGCGCCCCAAGGGTAATTCATCTGCTCTTTTTCCTTCAAGTGCGGTTAAAAAAGCAAGCAAATCGTCAATTTCGTTATCGGCTAATGTCATTGGCTTTATATCAACAGATGACTTTATCCGTGCCATCTCTCGCTTGTCATCATGAACTAGAAAATCTATTTGGCTTACCCATGGTACATCAGGTAAATGAGCCTGCTTAGGTTCCCATTGTTGCAATGACTTTAAGGGAGAGAGGTGGTGTCTTACAATACTTTCAAGAGTGTCATAGGCCCCGTTATGCCCATAAGGCCCAGTAAGAGTGACGTTCCTAATGCTCGGGGTTCTAAACCGATAAGCATCTTCTAATAAGTCAGTTTCTGCCATGCGGCCAACATCACGAGCAGAAGGGTCAAACCGCCTTGTGCGTCCCGGCCCAAAAGGGGGCAGAGCTAAGGCATGAAAAGCATGGTCGGTAAATAACTGACCCGCATGACAGGATGCGCAGTCGGCTTTATTATAAAATAGATCTAATCCGCGTTTTTGTGCCGATGTTAAAGCATTGTTATTGCCAGCGATGAACTCATCAAATGGCGCATCATAGCTGCGCCATTCAAGGTTAATAAAGGCAGACAAAGCCTCCGCAATTTCAACCATAGTGACATCAGCAGTGTTTTCAATATGATCAAACGCGCTTACAAACATCTCACCATATTCAGGTATATTGCGCACGCGTTTCGAAATAATTGGCCACACGTGGTCAATTCGGTCATGGGTAGCGCCTGCAATTTGATTTTCTTTTGGGTTTCCTGCCATTTCAAATTGTGAGGTAACGGGAAACATAGCTTGGGCTGCAAGTAGGTTTGTTAAACCTTTTGGCAGCCATTCTTCTGCGGGAGAATTATAACCATTTTCATAAAGATTTGATTTTGAGAGTCGCCCATCATGGAACAGGAATTTAAATTCTTTGGCGCCTAGATTCCAAAGTGCTTGGGCATTTCTGGGAATGCGTTTTTTAATTTTATCAGTGCCTATCCCCGGCGTTCTTTGGGTGCCAATCCCATTGCCTCCCTCGCCTATACCCAAGGATAAGCCATCGCTGCCACCCAAATCATGATGATGGCATGTGCCGCATGATATATTTTGGTTACCTGATAAAATCTTGTCGTAAAATAATAACTGCCCAAGTTTGGCTTGCCTTTCATCAACAGTGATGAAATCATTTAGGGATAAGGGTTTGGGTAAATCTAAAGCATAAGACTGAGAAATCCCAAATGTTAAGTGTACTATTATAAAAAGAGAGAGCTTGTGCGTAAATTTTTGTTGCTTGGGTTGATGGTGTTTTCGGTATCGTGTTTTGCAGAGATTGAACATGCACGAGATCTTATGGAAAAGGGAAGCTTTAAAGAGGCCATGAGTGAACTCCTGCCAGCCGCGCGCTCTGGTAATGCCGATGCTGAAGAGTTGATCGGGGTCATGTACGCTATGGGGTTGGGCGTTCCCAAAGATGATCAAAGAGCGTTTGAATGGTACTTGCGCTCGTCGATGAAAGGGCATCCAGGGGCTCAAAGTGGTGTTGGATGGTATTATGAAGTAGGCAGGGGTGTTGAAAAGCCCGATCTTGTCAGAGCCTATATGTGGTATGTTCTTTCGGCCATTGGTGGCGATCCAGATGCGGCCATAAGCCAAGAAGAGGTTGTGAAAAAAATGACCCCAGCACAAATTGAAAAAGCTCATATATTAATTGATGATTATAGGGTTTGGCTCTATCCATTTAGATAAACTAAAAATGGGGAGTGTCAATATACAATAAATAGGGCCGTTCAGCTATGTTGAACGGCCCTGACTTGGTTTTTAATTCAAGTCTTTTGCATTACCTGCAGCAATTGCTGTTTCTGCTTTAGAGACCGCGCTTGTTAAAGCGTTAAAGATTGCTGGTCCACCGTTAACATTGGTTTGGAACCATTCATAAACTGGCGTAGCCGCTTTTTTAAATGCAGCTTTTTCAGCAGGGGTTGGCACATACAAATCGCCACCTCCAGCAACAAAATCTTCATAAGCTTTAATAGATTTGCGTTTTGGTGAAGCAAATGTAGCCTGTTGAAGAGCGGCAAAACCATCCACAACAACCTGACGAAGTTCAATAGGCATAGACAAGAACTTTTCGTTGTTCATCCACCAAAGCGCGCCCATATAAGCATGACCATCAAGGGTGACGTATTTCAGGCCAGCATCAGGGAATTTCATGCCCATAATGTCTGTAATGCCATTTTTAGAACCTTCAACAACACCCGTTTGGAATGATGTAAACAACTCAGGCCAAGGTATTGGAGTAGGTGACGCACCCAGCGCTTTAACTAATTCTTGGGGTAGATCGGCAACCACGGTTCGAATTTTAAGGCCCGCCATATCATTTGGGTTTTGAACTCTGCGTTTTGTATTTGCAAAGTTACGCCATCCGCCAGTATTGCCAATGGTCATCAAACGAATTTTATCAGCAGAATCTTTAAGGGCCATATCACGCATAGTACGTGTAAAATCGCCAGATAAGACATTTTCCGCAACTCGATCACTTGCCATAAGATAGGGTAAATCTAGTACCTGAACGTATGGAAATGCACCTGCAGCGCCACCAGATGTTGAAATGTAAACATCAATTGAACCATCAGCTACGCCTTGCAGACACTCAGCGCCTTTTGAACATAGTTGTGTGCCAATAAATAATTCAACAGCAATTTCACCGTTTGAAGCGGCTTCCACAAAGTTTTTGAAAACCACAAGGCCATCATAATCTTCGTCATTTTCGTTAGAGTTGGCAGTTGCTCGTATTGTATAGTCTGCAGCATACGCAGTGACTGTGCTTCCTGCCATTAAACCAACGGTGAAAGCAGTCACTCCCAAAGTTTTTATAAAAGTATTCATATGAACTCCTCAGTAAATTGGGCTTATGCCCTTTTTTATTGTTGACGAATTTTTAACGTTCGTCAGTTTCTAACTTTTCCCCTTCAAAAGGTTGCTTGTTATGGCTGACCAGAACAAAAAGATACCCTTGAAGTATATGGAAAATGCTTAAACTCCTTAATTCGGTTGTAAGAAGAAGCCAGCTATTGGCCCCACCAAATCGACATCTTTAACAAACCCTAACCACGAGGGAATACCCAGTGAAATGATAGGAAAATAGGTGATGAGAAAGATAACAAAAATTTCGACTGCTAAAAAAGGCAATATTGCCTTTGATATTGTTTCTACTTTCACGCCTGAAACAGATGAAGCTACAAACAGGACTAGGCCCATCGGAGGAGTGGCTAATCCAACGGTTAAATTAACCGACATGATCATAGCAAAATGAACAGGATGAATACCTAAATCAATAAATATGGGCGCCAAAATTGGCCCTAATATTATAATTGCTGGCCCTGCATCTAAAAACATACCCACTATAAATAATAAAAGATTGATTAACAGTAGTAACAGAAGGGGATTGTTAGTTAAAGCCAGTATATATACCGCTAAATCTTCTGCGATATGAGAAAGGCTTACAACCGTTTTAAATGCCATGGCTGCGCCTACCAATAATAAAACAACGGATGAGGTGATCGCAGACTTCACCAAAATGGGACCAAGATCTTTTAAATTTATGGAGCGTAAAATGATTAAACCAAGCAATGCTGTATAGGCAACAGCAAGAGCAGAGGCCTCTGTCGGGGTTGCTACACCACCTAAAATACCACCCAAAATAATAACTGGCGTTAATAAAGGCAGTACTGCACGTTTTGCCACGATCCTAAAGTCATTCGAGACTAAGCGTCTTTGAATTTGAAATAGAGTTTCTGTCACTATTAATGCACCAGCAAAATGCAGTAATAGGGTTGTGGAATAGCTCCCTATGTCAAGATTGACAACTTTGACTACCAATGGATATAAGATGAATGCCAGCATCAACCGAGCAATCACACGGGCGGCAAGGTTTTCAGCCGTAGAGATACTGACCCCTTCAATGACAAAACGTTTTGCCGGAGGGAATTCATATTTATTAGCCATCAACCTTGTCATAATCATCAAACCCATGCCCACCAGAATGCCAGGAATAATGCCGCCAGCAAATAAAGCCGCAACTGAAACTTCCATCACATAAGCATAGATGATCATAATGCCTGAAGGGGGGATTATGGGGCCAATAACTGACGATGCAGCCGTAATCGCTGCAGCAAACTTTCTTGTGTAACCTTGTTTTTCCATCGCTGGAATTAACATAGAGCCCAACGCAGAAGTATCAGCCACTGCTGAGCCTGACATACCTGCAAACAGCATTGAAGATAGAATATTTACTTGTGCTAGGCCGCCTCTTACGGAGCCAATAATGGTCTGAGAAAACGCAACTAAACGTTCTGTTATGCCAGCCTTGTTCATTAACTCCCCAGCGAGCATGAAAAAAGGAATAGCCAGTAATACACCATTATCGATGCCGTTAAAAACATTGCGATACATCAGTGCAATGTCTCGCTCTTGCCCGTTGAGATATAACATGAAACCAGGGGCGGCAAGCATGGCAAAATATACCGGAACTCCAATCATCAAAAATATAAGAAACAAGGGTAAGAACCAAGCTAAGATCACGAATTTACCGCCATTACATTAGGAAGTTTGGGTGAGGGAAAGCTTTCATTGCCCCATATAATTCTGGCAAATTGACGCATAACTAATTCTAAAGAAACCATTAAAATAAGGGTGAGAAAAACACTCATGGCTAAATAAATATAAGCGGTTCTAAATTGTATCTGTGTACCTAAAAGTTGGTTTATACCGGTATCTTGTAGCAATCTGTTTAAACCAGATGAGTCAAATAGTAAAGGTGAAGAAAAGTGCGTCCAGGCATGCTGTAGCATGATGATAGAGACAAAAGTGCAGAGTAATAATATCGACAGTATCAAGTAATTTTTAAGGCGAGCGGGGATGTATTCATGCAACATATCAATGGAAACAAAGCCTGTGTAACGATACGCAGAAGGTGCAACCATCGCCATCATCCAAATCATCAAAGCCCTTGCGGCCTCCTCTGGCCAAGGAAGGGCATTGTTAAGTACGTACCTGAAAAATATTTGGGTCAAAATCACCAGCACCATTAACCCAAGCGCAACAAGCCCTATCGTGCGCCCCAATAAAAGTGCACGAGTATTAATTGCGTCAAACATCTCTAGCAGGACACGTATCGTTTTCACAATGTGGTGCGCTGGAAGTTAACTTGATTGTAAACGAGGTTATTGTGAAAACTTACCAAAATGGCCTCCAGCAAACATCAAAGGCTTGCCCTCGTTCTGCGTGAACTGCTCTACTTTACCAATGATTATGGTGTGATCACCCCCGTCATATGTTGTTTGTATGCTGCATTCAAACCTTGCTATGGCCTCAGGTAAAATGGGTAGGTGATGTTTGCCAAAATGCCATTCGCAGTCTTCAAAAGCGGTTGGGTTTTTAGCAAAGTTTAGTGCGAGATCGGCCTGATCCTCTGCTAATACATGCACTGCAAAAAAACCAGCATTATAGAATGCTTCTCTTCTTTCTGACTTGTTGGCTATAGACCATAAAATCAAAGCTGGATCTAATGAAACCGATGCAAATGAATTGACTGTCATACCAATAGGTGAATAATTGTCATGGGCTGTAATAACGGTGACGCCTGTTCCAAACTGCCCTAAAGCATTCCTGAATGCACGATGATTTTCTTGGCTAGGGACCATCATTGTCTCTTGAGATTCATCTAAGTCTGTTGGCATAAGAGCAAGTTTTAAGTTGGATGGTTGAGTTGAATTCATCGCATTATGCCACTTCGTGTCCAAGCGCAGCGGTATAGATTTCAAACCATGCTTGACGATCAAGATTCACTTTTAGCGCGCTGGATAATGATTTAATACGGCTAAGATTGTTGGTGCCCATCACCGGTAAAATGTTGCATGGATGCTTTAATAGCCATGCAATGGCTACTGCATCTGCAGTGGCGTTTTGTTCATTGGCAATGTTAGATAAACAGTTAAAAATAGCCTTACTTTTTTGGTCGTTAGAATTAAACAGCGACCCTCCACCAAGGGGAGACCAAGCCATAGGTTTAATTTTTCGTTCTTGTAAGAAGGCAATATCCCCATTAGTAAAAGGGCTGGTTTCCATAACGCTAAGTTCAATCTGGTTTGTGACAAGTTGGGTATTCATAGCCGATTGTAGCAAGCTCCAATCATGGGGTTTAAAGTTGGAAACACCAACAGATCCCACTTTGCCAGATTTCACCAGTGCATCTAGTGCTCGTCCCGTTTCTTCATGATCCATTAAAGGGTCAGGGCGATGAATTAACAAACAATCAATATGCTCTATATGCATTTGTGTTAAAGAGCATTCGACTGAAGAATTGATATGGGCTATTGATGTATCATAATGTTTCACGCGCGCACTTTGGTATCGCCCAACTGGCGCAACGATATCGCATTTGGTTATTATCTCGACCTTATCTATTAAGTGTGGAGCAGCAGAGAAACATTTTCCAAGTAGGCTTTCAGCACCATAATCGCCATAAATGTCGGCTTGATCCAGGGAGGTTATCCCTTGCTCTAAACACGCCTCTATTTTGGCCTGTACGGCGGCAGGCGAGGTGTCGTGATCATCCCCTAAGCGCCACATGCCATATATTATTTGACTTAATTCCAGATCTTTTGAGAGTGCTATGCGTTGCATTAACGTCTTTCTCCTATGCCTAATGGCGTGTGTGGTATAGAGGTGGGAACCCGGCCTTGCAATTGAGGCAGTGAACATGTTTCAAGGTGTGGGAGAACTTTTTTGCCAAATATTTCACACTCTGCAAGGTGCGGATAACCTGAAAATATAAATGCCCGAATACCCATTTTTTTGTACTTTTCAATCTGCGTTAAAATCTGATCTGTCGAACCAACCAAGGCCGCACCACAACCTGAACGTGCACGTCCAATCCCTGTCCATAAATGGGGCTCTATATAACCTTCCAAATCAGCCAGTTCGCGGTTTTTTGTTTGGTGCGAAACCCCTAAAGAGATTGAATCTAATGCCCTTTCACGAATGAGTTTACCCTGCTCATCATCGAGTTTGGAAACTAGCTCTCTTGCGTATTCTTTTGCCTCGGCTTCGGTATCTCGAACAATCATATGCACGCGCAGTCCATAATCTAAGACACGTCCATAACTTCGCGCGCACTCATTAACAGCTTTCATACGCTCTGCCAGAGCTTCTTGTTTTTCCGGCCACATTAAATAGACATCACAATGTTCGCCACATAAATCTAATGCAGACGGTGAGTAACCGCCAAAATACAGCAAGGGCCCACCATTTTGCTGATAAGGTTTAGCAGGGCCTGCTGGTAGGTTTTCAAAATTATAAATCTCCCCTTGGAAGTTAATCTCATCCTGCGTCCAGGCTTGTTTTAAAATTTCTACAACTTCGCGTGAGCGTTGATAACGAAATGCACTGTCTTCTTTTTGGCCCGGAAAATCTGAAGAAATAATATTAACAGTTAAGCGTCCCTTCATCATATGATCAAGCGTGGCGATGGTGCGCGCAAGCATAATAGGGTGCATTTCACCGCACCTTACAGCGGCTAATATGTTGATATTATCAGTAAGAGGAGCATTACCTGCCACAAATGTAAGTGTGTCTTGCCCAACTTGGTACGAGGAGGGGCATAAAATGTTTCTATAGCCTAGTTTGTCCGCCGTTTGAATAATGTTTGAGGTGTTTTCCCATGAAGAACGCAAGCTGCCTTCAGGCACTCCCAAATGATGGTAATCATCCGAACATAAAGGTGCGAACCATGCAATCTCTGCTGCAGTAGTGTGTTCTGATCTTATAGGGACAATAGACAAGTTAGCTTTCTTCCATTGATTAATTGAGTGATTTAAATTACTATAACAATTGTGTATCAATATATCAATAGTGCATCAATTAACAAAATCTCACAGCATATGAAATCTGCATTATCCAAAAATCGACTACCATTGCATGTTGAAATTAGTGAAATGTTAGCGCGTGAAATTCAAGCTGGGATATTGGCTGACGGATCACGCTTGGCCTCTGAACGTTTGATGGCAGACGAGCTTGGGGTAGCCGTTGGCACCTTGCGTAAGGCATTAATGGAGCTAACACAAAAAGGCCTTTTGGAACGTGTGCAAGGTTCTGGAAATTATGTGCGTAAACCTAAGCAGTCTCAACACATTGATACAATATACAGTTTCTTCCGCTTAGAGTTAATCAAAGGAGGAGGTCTGCCAACGGCTCAAGTTTTATCCGTTGAAAGGCTGAACAAAGCTAAACATTTTCCAGCATTGGGTCCTCAATTTGGAACTGCTGCCGACGGATTTAGAATAAGAAGATTAAGGCAGCTGAATTCAATTGATAGTGCGATTGAGGAGATATGGATAGATGCGCCTAAAAATAGACACGTGAGTGTGGAAGATTTGTCCGACTCTTTATATTTGTTTTATCGTGAAAATCTCAAATTCTGGATCACTAGTGCAGAAGATCAAGTGAGCATCAATCAAATGCCAGATTGGACACCCACTGCCTTTGCCAAAGACCCAACAGCGATTCATTTTAATAACGAACATAAAGTATGGGGATATATCGAGCGCCAAAGCTATGATCAAAATAATATGCTTGCTGAATATTCAATGACTTGGTTTAACCCCTGGGTGGCGCGTTATGTCGCGCGCATAAAATAATAAAGAGGTATTTTTCGTGACGGTTTTAAACTATGGCATGATCGGGTGTGGCATGATGGGTCAGGAGCACATCAAGAATATTAAACTGCTTGAGAACACCCGTATCGCTGCAATTTTCGAACCCGATCCTAGTATGGCAACTATCGCAAAAAAACTGGCCCCTGAAGCTGAATTTGAGCCATCAATAGAAGCATTGCTAGGGCGAAAAGATCTTGATTGTCTGGTTATTGTGAGTCCTAATTTTTTGCATGCCCAGCAATTAAAGCTAATAGCCTCACTTAATCCATTACCTATTTTGGTAGAAAAACCTTTAATAACCAATCCATCTGATGCCACGCTCATACAAGAGTTGAGTAAAAACTACCCTAAGCCAATTTGGGTGGCTATGGAATATCGTTATATGCCCCCTGTTGCAAAGCTGATAAGCCAGGCAAATGCCTTATCAGGTGGGGTAAAGCTTCTGACCATTAAAGAGCATCGGTTTCCATTTTTAGAAAAGATTAATGACTGGAACAGGTTCAACGAAAATTCTGGGGGTACATTTGTTGAAAAATGTTGTCATTTCTTCGATCTAATGCGCCTCATAATGAAGTCTGAACCAGTAAGAATTATGGCTTCTGCTGGACAAGCTAATAATCATTTAGAAGAAAAATATAATGGGCGCACCCCTGATATTTGGGATAATGGTTATGTCATTGTTGATTTTGCATCGGGCTCACGAGCAATGCTGGAACTTTGTATGTTTGCAGAAGGATCAAACTATCAAGAGGAAATTTCAGCAGTTGGAGTGGAGTGCAAGGTGGAGTGTTTTGTGCCAGGACCAAGCCGTTTTTGGCCTACACATCTTGGCCCATCTCCAACCCCCAAGGTTATTGTGAGTCCAAGAGCACCCAAAGGCCCAAAAGTTCTTGAGATACCAGTAGACACTAAGCTTCTGCAAGCTGGTGATCATAACGGATCTACTTACTACCAACACCAAAAGTTCCAGCAAGTGGTACTGGGCAACCAAAAGCCTGAAGTGACGCTAAAAGATGGTTTAATCGCTGTTCAAATGGGTATGGCCGCCCAAGAAGCGGCTTCACAATCTCGAATCATTGAACTGTCCACCAGCATGAAGACAAAAGACCAGTAAATACAGCCAAATCACTTAATGCCTTTGTGAAGCAATGAATATTTGGCCTAACCCTATGTAGGCTTAAAACCACGCTAAGTCGTTAAAGGGTGTCACTATTTTTTAAAATTTTTGGCTTTTTTAGCTTTCGCTTTGTCAGCTTTGGCTTTATCTGATTTAGAAACTTTTGGTTTTTTAGCCTTAATTTTTTTCAATACCGCAGGTTCTTCTTTTTTAGGGGAGAACCCAGGAAATATTTGGCGGCTAATGTCATTGCCAATATAGCGTTCAATGCGGCCAAGGTTAGGCCAGTCCATGGCATCAACGATAGACCAGACGCTGCCGGCCTCACCATCACGGCCTGTGCGACCCGCGCGGTGCACATAGCTGTCTGCCTTTTCTGGCATGTGTAGGTTAATCACATGGCTTAGACCTGGTAAATCAACACCCCGAGACATAACATCTGTAGCTACTAAAACCTTAGTACGTCCGCGGCGCATGTCTTTAATTTGTTGGTTTCGATCACTTTGGCGCAGATCACCATGTAAACCTGTGCACTGTATACCCAGCGTGCGTATGACTTTAAGCCAGATGTCTACCTGCTTACGACTATTAACAAAAACAATGGCTTGTTTTACTTCTGGCAACCGCAGTAAGGCTTTAAGTAGGTGTTCTTTGTGCTGTTCGTTGTCGGCTTGATAAACTGCTTGGATAATTTTTTTAGCCACATGGCGGGGTGCTTCTACAGCAACCTGGACGGCGCTCTCTGCTAATAAATCATGGGCAAAGGCCTGCACTTTATCGCCTTCCAACGTGGCCGAGAACATCGACGTTTGGCGCTCAAGTGGCAGCAAGTCTGAGACTTGGTGGATGGCTTGTATAAAACCTAAATCCAACATGCGATCGGCTTCGTCAATCACAAACACAGTCACTTGAGACAAATCCAAGGCCATGTGTTCTTCAATTTCTATTAAACGGCCAGGCGTTGCGACTAAAACATCAATGGTTTCAGCCACCATGGCCTTTTGCATGCCAAAGGGTACGCCACCCACAATGAGGCAACTCTTTAGGTGATTGTGAGCCACGAGTTGCTCTACTTGATCGTAGGTTTGACGGGCTAGCTCGCGAGTAGGGCTAAGAATAAGTACCTTGGGCGTACCCACTTCTTGCCTTGGAGTGTCTAAAATGTGTTGCAAGGCAGGCAAAACAAACGCCAGTGTTTTACCCGTGCCAGTGGGCGCAGATGCCAGCACATCATGACCTTCTAAAAGTGGTGGAATAGCTTGCTGCTGGATCGCAGTGGGTTGGGTAAATTCGTGCTCTGCAAGGGCATGCAGTAATTCTTTATCCAGCTGTAAATCGACAAAAGACACTGTGGCATAACTCAATGAATAAACAAGCCCGTAGGATACCGTATTTTGTTGATAATAGATTTAGCAATCTAGGCTTATGAGTTGGAAAGCCTTGCTCTGAAAAATCTTTGGACTACGACATGGGTTTCGATAGGTGAAGTAAATTATGTAATAGTTTCAGCGACATGTTATCAGCATTTTGTAAATGCTATTATTTCATGGAGATAGACTTGTGTAAGAGGCATTAGTGTCGCAGCAATGTCGTTTTCAGATATGCGCTGATTTCCAACGCTTGGATAATGGAGCGGTTATATCATAGTGTTCTGGCGCAGGAATAACTGAATTTTTGTAACGCATTGCGGCGCATAGAACCTCGAATTTAAGTTAAAACAGAGAACAACATGTCTGCTGATTCAACCAAAGACAACGTAGTGCGTTTGCACCCAGGCGCTGGCCGAAATAAATCTCGTATTCACCTGCGTGGACGTCAAGTTAATTTAGACACATTAGCGCAGCTGCGACAATTAATGGGTGACCAACCGATTAAACGTGACATGCTGGTTGAGTACTTACATCTGATTCAAGATAACTTTGGTTACTTGTCTGCCGCACATCTGGCAGCCTTGGCTCACGAAATGAATATCCCTATGGCTGAAGTCTATGAATGTGCCACTTTTTATGCGCATTTTGACATTGTTAAAGAAGGTGAACTACCGCCTCCTGCAGTTACTGTGCGGGTTTGTGACAGCCTCAGTTGTCAACTTGCAGGTGCCGTTCAACTCAAGGCAGCCATAGAGGCTGGAACAGATCCCACTGAAGTGCGTATTGTTAACGCGCCATGCATGGGTCGCTGCGACACCGCTCCAGTGGCTGAAGTAGGTCATTATCATGTCGATCGTGCTGATGCGGCTAAAGTTGTGGCTGCGATTCAAGCTAAACATTTTCACCCAGAGATTCCAGACTACCTAGCCTACGATGCCTATGTAGCAGAGGGTGGTTACACTTTGCTAAAGCAATGTTTAGCGGGTGATTATAGTTGGGAAGATATCCAAAAGGTATTGGCTGATGCCAACCTTAAAGGTCTGGGTGGTGCTGGTTTCCCCACGCACATGAAATGGAAGTTTGTGCGCCAAGAACCCAAGCCCCGTTACCTTGCGATTAATGGTGACGAAGGTGAACCGGGAACATTCAAAGACCGCTTGTATTTAGAATCTGACCCTCATCGTTTTATCGAAGGTGCGTTAATCAGTGCTTGGGCTGTGGAAGCCGAAGCTGCTTATATCTACCTGCGTGACGAGTACCCAGCAGCATTGGAAATATTAAAAGCTGAAATCGGTAAAGTCGAGGCTGCGGGTCTAGCACCTGCAGGTGGCATTCATTTAAGACGCGCTGCGGGTGCATATATCTGTGGTGAAGAGTCAGCCATGATTGAGTCCTTAGAAGGTAAGCCTGGCATGCCTCGTCATCGGCCACCTTTTGTGGCTCAGGTCGGTTTGTTTAACCGACCCACCCTTGTAAATAATATTGAAACGGTTTTCTGGATTCGCACCTTGGTCGATAAGGGTGCAGAGTGGTTCTCAAGCCAAGGCCGCAACGGTTCTCAGGGCTTGCGCAGCTTTTCTGTGTCTGGCAGGGTTAAAAACCCAGGAGTTAAGTTAGCCCCCGCAGGTATTACCATGCAGGAACTAATGGAAGAATATTGTGGGGGTATGGCGGATGGTCACACCTTTAAAGGCTATCTTCCAGGAGGTGCCTCAGGAGGCATATTGCCCGCAGGTATGGCGGATATCCCACTCGATTTTGGCACGCTGAATAAATATGGTTGCTTTATTGGGTCTGCTGCAGTGGTGGTTTTATCAGACCATGACAATATGCGCGATGTGGTAGTGAACTTACTCAAGTTCTTTGAGGATGAGAGCTGCGGTCAATGTACGCCGTGTCGTGTGGGTACAGAAAAAATGGTTAAATTACTTCAGCGTCCAGATTGGGATCAAGCCTTAATGGCCGAACTGACCCAGGCCATGTGCGATGCCTCCATTTGTGGATTAGGCCAAGCAGCGTCTAACCCCATCAGTACCGTATTTAAATATTTTGACGCTAATTTGATCGCTACTGATCTGGCTGCCAGTGCAAAATCAGTAGCCATTGCGGGAGACACAAAATGAGTCAAGATATTATTAGTTTCACCCTCGACGGTGAAAGTGTGACCGCCAAAAAAGGCGAAACCATTTGGCAAGTCGCTCAGCGTTATGGTGAAACCATTCCTCACCTTTGCTACAAGCCAGAACCGGGCTACCGAGCAGACGGCAACTGTCGTGCTTGCATGGTCGAAATTGAAGGGGAACGAGTGCTCGCTGCTTCTTGCTTGCGCTCACCCAGTGAAGGTATGGTCATCACCAGCGCCAATTCTGAGCGGGCACAATCGTCACGTAAAATGGTCATGGAGCTTTTAGCCACGGATCAGCCGGATCGTGAAGAATCACCTGATAAAAGCTCACACTTTTGGGCCATGGCCGATCTCTTAGCAGTTGATGCGAGTCAAGCTCGCTTTGATGAAACTGAAAAACCGTGTGCTGATAACAGCAGTAAAGCCATGCGTGTGAATTTACAATCATGCATTAACTGTAACTTGTGTGTGCGGGCTTGCCGTGAAGTTCAGGTCAACGATGTGATTGGTATGGCTCATCGTGGCGCTGAATCTAAAATTGTATTTGATTTTGATGATCCTATGGGTGATTCCACCTGTGTTAACTGTGGCGAATGTGTACAAGCTTGTCCTACTGGGGCCTTGATGCCATCTACAGTGACCAGTGAAGATGGTAAGGGTGACAGTGCAGATTACGACCGTAAGGTAGACAGTGTATGTCAGTATTGTGGTGTAGGCTGTCAGTTAACCTATCACGTAAAGGACGAGCGTATTGTTTATGTTGATGGTCGAGACGGCCCAGCTAACCAGAATCGTTTGTGTGTAAAGGGTCGTTTTGGTTCTGACTATATTCACCACGGTGACCGCATCACTAAACCATTGATTCGTCTTCAAGGTGCACGCAAAGGTATTCATAATGACTTTGATCCAGCCAAACCGCTAACGCACTTTCGCGAAGCCAGCTGGGAAGAGGCTCTGGACTTTGCCGCTAATGGCTTCGTTAAAATTCGTGATACTCAAGGTAAAAAAGCCCTTGCAGGTTTTGGTAGTGCTAAAGGTTCTAACGAAGAAGCTTACTTGTTTCAAAAGTTGGTACGCACTGGTTTTGGTAGCAACAACGTAGACCACTGTACCCGTTTATGTCACGCCTCCTCGGTAATGGCATTGTTGGAAGGCTTGGGATCTGGTGCAGTATCAGCCTCCTTCATGCAGGCGAAGCACGCAGACGTGGTGGTGATTACGGGTGCTAACCCAACCAACAACCACCCTGTTGCTGCAACTTTCTTTAAGCAAGCTGCAAAAAATGGCACCAAGATTATTGTTTTAGACCCACGTGGTTTGGCAATGAAGAAATATGCCAGCCACATGATTCAGTGCCAACCAGCAAGCGACGT
This sequence comes from Candidatus Njordibacter sp. Uisw_058, assembly GCF_047730065.1. GTDB lineage: Bacteria > Pseudomonadota > Gammaproteobacteria > Pseudomonadales > Balneatricaceae > Njordibacter. The sequence continues at coordinate 2,002,528 of NZ_CP159829.1, read as the reverse complement.
AAGCTTCTGGAATGCTATTATGAACGTTATCGTTACAGAAGAGCTGTACAACCAAAAGTACATCGACTCGATGACGACTGGTTTTGACGCGGTGAAAGAGCACGTTAAGCGCTACACACCCGAAGCAATGTCACCCATTTGTGGTGTAGATGCAGACCTCATTCGTGAAGTGGCACGTTTATATGCTACAGCTAACAACGCCATGATCTTCTGGGGCATGGGCGTATCTCAGCACGTGCATGGCACTGACAACTGCCGCGCTATGATCTCTGTGGCGTTAATGACAGGCCAGATGGGCCGTGAAGGGACTGGTTTGCATCCACTTCGTGGTCAAAATAACGTTCAGGGTGCATCGGATGCGGGTCTTATTCCGATGATGTACCCAGATTACAAAGGGGTTAACGTAGCCAGTGTTAAAGCCATGTTTGAGGACCTATGGGGCACTGAACTTTCTGATGAGCCAGGCTTAACTGTCGTAGAAACCATGGACGCTGTTCATGATGGTTCTGTCACTGGTATGTATGTGGAAGGGGAAAACCCAGCCATGTCTGATCCAGACTTACACCACGCCCGTGGCGCCTTGGCTAAACTTCAGCACTTAGTGGTACAAGACTTGTATGTCACCGAAACGGCGATGTATGCAGATGTCGTCTTACCCGCTTCAGCATGGCCGGAAAAGGACGGCACGGCATCTAACACTAACCGTACAGTGCAAATGGGTCGCCAAGCAGTGAACCCACCTGGTGACGCACGTCAGGATTGGTGGATTATTCAAGAATTGGCCAACCGTATGGGCCTAAATTGGACTTACACTCATCCCAAAGATGTGTTTGCCGAAATGAAGCAAGCGATGCCAAGTTTGAATAACTTGACTTGGGAGCGACTAGAAAGGGAACATTCAGTAACATACCCTTGTCCTGCTGAAGATCATCCGGGTAACGATATCGTGTTTATCGATAGCTTCCCTATTGAAGGTGGGCGCGGCAAGTTTGTTGCTGCAGACATCATAGATCCTGATGAACGTCCTGATGACGAATACCCAGTCATCCTTACGACTGGCCGTCAGCTAGAACATTGGCATACAGGCTCGATGACTCGCAGAGCCACTGTACTAGATGCCCTTGAGCCTGAAGCAGTGGCGACCTTGAGTCGTGAAGAACTGTCTAAGATTGGAGCTAAAGCAGGGGATATGATTCGTGTTTCTACCCGTCGTGGCAGCATTGAATTATTGGCCCGTGAGGATGCTGATGTCCCGGCTGGCGTGATTTACATTCCATTCTGTTTCTCTGAAGCGGCGGTAAATATGCTCACCAACGCAGCACTTGATCCTGTGGGAAAAATCCCAGAGTTCAAATTCTGTGCCTCACGCATTGAACGCGTTAACTAATCAATGCATTGTGAGTGACTGTCGGTAAAATAAGGCAAGGCGAGACAAGACAAGACAAGACAAGACAAGACAAGACAAGACAAGTGAAGCCACAATAGGTTATTGAGTGGTCACTTGGCTCAGGCCATCTTAAAAGACCAGCTAAATGCTGGTCTTTTATTTTCTATGGCTGGAGATTGTGAATGATTCCCCTTGTTTAGAAACTGCCCGCTAACTTGGACATTATTTTCCCGCCTGAGCCATGACATTGTTTAGTGTTTAATACTTAAAATATGTTAAAAAGGTAAGCATAAAAGGGCAAGGTTAATTAGTCGATCGTGAAATGACTGATGCCGATGACAGCTGCACTTATGTTTTAAGGAATACGCTATTATGAAAACTAAAACTTTAGATTTAGATTTTGTTCGCCGTCAGTTTCCAGCCTTTAGTGAGCCGAGTTTAAAAGGGACAGCTTTTTTTGAAAACGCAGGTGGCTCCTACATGTGCCGCCAGGTGATGGATCAGTTAGACCACTACCTGCGGCAAACTAAAGTGCAACCATTTCATCCATACCCTCAGGCCCAAGAGGCTGGGGCACACATGCAAAATGCTTATGGGAAATTTTCAGGTTGGTTAAATGTGGGCCCAGAAGAAATCTACTTTGGTCCCTCCACGAGTCAAAACACCTATGTATTAGCTCAGGCCATGTTAGGTTGGCTCAAAGAAGGTGATGAAATTATTGTCACTAATCAAGATCACGAAGCAAACTCTGGCGTTTTTAGAAGGCTTGCACAGCAGGGTATTGTAGTTAAAGAGTGGTGTGTTGATGCAAACAGTGGCAGTTTAAATGTGGATCATCTGCCTGCTTTGTTTAATAAACACACTAAACTCCTTGTCTTCCCCCATTGTTCTAATATTCTCGGTGAGATTAACCCAGTGGCCCATATTGCTGATTTAGCGCGAGACAAGGGTGTTAAAACTCTTGTTGATGGGGTCTCTTATGCGGGGCACGGTTTGCCCGACGTAGACGCTCTAGGCGTCGATATTTACCTATTTTCGCTCTACAAAGTCTATGGTACCCATCAAGGGGTCATGGTTGTGCGCCAGCAAATGGATGCATGTTTGAGTAACCAAGGGCATTACTTTAATGACCATTTGCGTGAAAAGCGCTTAACTCCCGCAGGTCCAGATCATGCACAAATTGCAGCAGCAGCGGGCGTTTGTGATTATCTAACGACCCTTTACCAGCATCACGTGGGCTCCAGTAAGGCCCGTGACCAAAACAAAAACAAAGTGGTTCACGACTTATTGAGACAAGCCGAGATCGATGTACTAGAACCTCTATTGGAATTTTTTAATGAGCATCAGAAAATCACGCTCATTGGCCCCAAGCATGCGGTCAACAGAGCACCCACAGTGTCAGTTTTGGTTAAAGGTCACAAAGCGTTTGATCTAGCCAGCGCATTAGGTCAAAAGGGACTCATGTGTGGCGCTGGGCATTTTTACTCAAAGCGGCTTTTAGAGGCCATGGGCATTGATGCTGAAGAGGGTGTTTTACGATTTTCTTTGGTGCACTATACCAGTGCCCAAGACGTTACTAAACTCACGCAAACACTTAAGGCGCTTATTGTATAAAAATCAGTAGCTGCGTTAGGAAGGTTTATCGTGCTGGTGATCTAGTTCTTAACTGCAGATTGGTGCACAATAACTTATTGTCTAGCTTTCATGTTTATTACTATGCCAATTTGGGTCGATGCAGATGCCTGCCCCGGTGTCATTAAAGAAATTTTGTTTCGTGCGGCTGAGCGCGCACAAATTGCTACCACCTTGGTAGCCAACCAATATATTAAAACACCGCCATCTAAGGTCATTAGTAGTATCCAGGTAGGTCAAGGATTTGATGTGGCTGATAATGAAATTGTGCTGCGAGTCACGGCAGGAGATTTGGTGATTACGGGTGATATTCCTTTGGCTGCAGAAGTGGTTGAAAAAGGTGCACAAGCGCTTAGTCCAAGGGGTGAATCTTATACCAAAGAAACTATTCGACAGCGTTTAAATATGCGGGACTTTATGGAAACACTGCGTAACAGTGGTGTTCAAACTGGAGGTCCAGCTACCTTAAATCATACGGATCGCCAGACCTTTGCGAATAAATTAGATCGCTGGATTGCCAAACAGGATAAACAAAAAAAGGCATGCCCATGAAACAAGCGGACCTTTCAAGTTACCTTGTGCACCCCAACCCAGATAATGGCGCGCTCACCAGTCAAGTCACAGGGCGTGATCATACGGGTGCGGATGTTGATGTGGACGTCGTCACTGAACGGGGTTTGACGGTGTATTTAAATAAACAAGAAATTGTGACTCTGATGACCCTAGGGGACCACCCTCAATACCTTGCGGTGGGTTTTCTGTTGAACCAAAATATGCTCCAAGCCGATGATGTGATTACCGGTATAGACTATGACGAAGAGCTAGAAGTTGCCATAGTGCGCACTCAGCGTGAAACTGATTACGAAGATAAAATGAAGAAAAAAGTACGCACGTCTGGCTGCGCTCAAGGCACCGTATTTGGTGACATCATGGAGAAGTTCGATACCATTGATCTGTCTCAAGACGCCACATTAAAGACCAGTTGGCTCTATCAACTAGCGCGCCAAATTAATACTACGCCGAGTATTTATCAAAAAGCGGGAGCCATCCACGGCTGTGTTTTATGTCATAAAGCGCAGCCTTTGGTCTATATGGAAGATGTGGGGCGCCATAATGCCATCGACAAAATTGCGGGCTATATGCACATGCACAAGATTCAACCCCATGATAAATGCTTCTACACCACAGGCCGTTTAACCTCTGAAATGGTGATCAAAACTGTGCAAATGCAGATTCCTATTCTTATTTCACGCTCGGGCTTTACTGCTTGGGGTGTTGATTTGGCTCAAAAAGCAGGACTAACGCTGATTGGCAGGGCTAAAGGGCGTAAGTTTTTAGTGTTAGCCGGTTTTGAACGAGTGCACTATGATGTTGATGTAGATCAGATTGCCGATGAACCTAAACACGCAGGCCGTAAAAATGGCGATTAAAGCCAACCAATTGGTGGGAGTGATACTTGCAGGGGGACTTTCTAGACGCATGGGTGGTGGTGATAAATCCATGTTAGCCCTAGGTGGCCAATCCATTCTCAATTATGTGGTTGACTTAGCACAAGCCCAAGTTGAAACCTTGGTCCTCAACGCTAATGGTGACGCAGAGCGTTTTGCCTCTTTTGCACTGCCTGTTCAGGCTGATATAGTGCCCGATTTTGCGGGTCCTTTAGCTGGTGTGGTATCGGCTATGGCATGGACAAAACAAAATAGAACGAATGCCACGCATATTATTACTATGGCTGCAGACACGCCTTTTTTTCCAGCAGACTATGTAGCTCGAATGCTCAAGCAAATGCAGGAGAAAGAGCAACGTTTGGCGTGTGCTAGCTATCAGGGTCGAACTCAGCCAGTGTTTGGCTTATGGCCAGTGGACTTATTTGAAGACTTATACCAAGCTATTGTAGAGGACGACATGCGCAAGGTGGATCGTTTTACTGCCCCTTATGGGGTTGCAGATGTCGCCTTTGACGAGCTGTTAGAAAACCCATTTTTTAATGTCAACCGGCCAGAAGACCTGATCCTTGCAGAGCAGTTGATCAGTCAATAACCAGCGCAATATTGACAGAGCTACCCATTATGCATAAATAGAATTGGTTATATTTTGTGGGAAGGTCTGAGCACTAGGCGTGAATTACTATTAATGAGTGAATCCGTTTATAGGCCTAAAGCTTAAAAAGACAGATCGGTAATCTTTATCATAGCTCTAGGACTGCCAAGAATTGTAGCGTTTTTAAGAGTAAACATTGGCCTTGGTCATAGGGCCCTAAACTCAAAATTAAGCATCACCCATGCCAAAACTGGTAAAGGGAATAAAGTCCACAAGTGAGCCAGCAGGTATGTTGCCACTCGCTTCGTCCACTTCTACCAGACCATCAGCACGGGTCATAGAGGTTAAAATACCTGACCCATGAGATGCGCTGCGTTGCAACACATAGTCACCATTAGGCTGTTGTTCTTGAAAGACTCTCAGCCACTCTCTTCGACCGACCTTCTTATTAACATCAAAACCTAGTTTTTGTGGGTATGACTTAGGACGATGCCAACCACCCCCACTTAATACCCGAATTAAGGGTTGCCCAAACATTAAGGTACATACGTTAGCCGCCACAGGATTGCCAGGTAAACCAAGGAACAAGGCTGAGCCGAGTTGACCAAAGGCCAGAGGCCTGCCTGGTTTAATAGCTAAGCGCCAAGCATGAACTTCGCCCAGGTCTTTTAATACGGTGGCTATGTGATCGTGGCTGCCCGTTGAAGCACCACCAGAAGTAATGATGAGTTGGTGATCTTGGCTTGCACTATCCAACGCAGTGCGGATTGTCGAGAAATCGTCTGCCAAAATACCAAGGTCTGTAACCTCGCAGTGTAAACTGGTCAGTAAGGCTTTAAGCAGGTACCGGTTGACGTCATAGATACCGTCTTCGGGTAACTCTTGTCCTAGTTCATAGACTTCATTGCCAGTTGAAAAGAGTGCTACCCTAACCTTGTTATAAACCCTTAACTGGGCTTGGCCCGCCGCGGCAGCAAGGCCAATATCTTGTGGCCGAATGAGCTGGCCTTGGTTGATAATAACCTCTCCAGCCTTGACGTCTTCGCCCTGTGGACGCCAGTTAGAGTGGGCTTTGTAGTGGCTTGGAAAGGTGACAGAGTCGTTAGTAAGGTGCACATCCTCTTGCATAACCACTGTATTCGAGCCTTTGGGCATTTGTGCTCCAGTCAACACCCGCATACAGTAACCCTGTTTGAGGCTGAGTTTCTCACTTCCTCCCGCGTTGGCTTCCGTCGCCATGAGTGGCAGTGTGGCGTCTGGTTGCTGGATTAAATCGTTACAGTTAAAGGCATAACCATCCACAGCTGCATTATCAAACCTAGGGCTGTCATATGGGGTCGTTAAAGCTTCAGCTAAACGACGGTTCATGCATTGTTCTAGCGGCAGCGTTTGGCTTTTGACTTGCGTGGACGCTAGTGCCTGCATACGCTGCCAAACGGTCTCAGCGGTTTGTAATTGTTGGGCTGGGCTGTAACAGTCATTAACCTCATGCACTGCTGGTGAGGTGACTAAGCCAGTGTGCTGCAAAACGAAGTCTGTGACTTGTTGTATATTGTTGAGGTCTAATTGCGGCAGATCACTGAGCAGATGGGGTTGATCTGTGACAAGCGCAACAATGTTGGGCATCTGATCAGCCAACAAGCCCTCCTTATTATGGTGTCGTACGATTTCCAATTTTGGGTGAACGGCACCTTTATAGCCCTCTACGATGACTAAATCACAGGGCTCAAACAAGGGGAGTAATTGCTCTAGTTTTGGTGTATCTTGCTCACGGTGTTCACGCATTAAGGCCCAGCGGTGCTGGGTGGCCAAAAGAGTTTGTTTAGCGCCTGCGGCACGGTGACGGTAACTATCACGCCCTGGTTCATCAATATCCACATTATGGTGGGCGTGTTTCACTGACGACACCTTATAGCCCATGGATGTAAGTTGGCTAATAAGCCTTTCCACTAGGGTCGTCTTGCCGTTATTTTTCCACCCAACAACACCAAAAACTTTCATGCCGTGATTCCATTATATACTGCACAAATATGCCCCAATTGTACTGCATTTTTATACCTGTGTGGTTTGGGTTGACACATCAGTGTGTTATTAATTCAGTGCTTTATCTGCAAGCTTCAATTTGGGTCGCAATTGAATAAGAGCCTTGGGCTAGGTTTTAGCACAATGACTCCCATAATAAAGATTCATATCGCTTTGCAGCGAATACCATCGGGTCATACTATGAAAAAATATTCAGGCTTTAGTCTTTTCAAGCACTCCCTTAGCCATCATGAAAACTGGCAAGCAGTTTGGCGCAGTCCACAGCCTAAAAAACAATACGATGTCATCATTGTTGGTGGCGGTGGACATGGTCTGGCGACTGCCTATTACTTAGCTAAAGTGCATGGTATTACCAATGTGGCCGTGTTGGAGAAAGGCTACTTAGGCGGTGGTAACACCGCGCGAAATACCACTATTGTTCGCTCCAACTACTTATGGGATGAAGCCTCTAAATTATATGACCATTCTTTAGATCTTTGGAAAGACCTAAGCCAAGACTTAAACTACAACGTCATGTTTAGTCAGCGTGGCGTATTGAATTTGGGTCACAACTTGCAAGACATGCGCGATATTGAGCGCCGAGTGAATGCGAATCGATTGAACGGTATTGATGGAGTGGTACTCAATACAGCAGAAGTGAAAAAGATTGTGCCCGTCATCAATGATTCACAAGATATTCGTTACCCTGTTTTAGGTGCCTCTTGGCAAGCTACCGGAGGGGTGGCACGACATGATGCAGTGGCATGGGGTTTTGCTCGTGGCGCTGATAGTTTTGGTGTGGATCTTATCCAACAATGTGAAGTCACTGATATCATCAAAGAAGACGGCGCTGTGGTGGGTGTGCAGACCACGCAAGGTTTTATTGGTGCTAAAAAAGTAGCCTGCGTTACGGCAGGTAATTCGGGCGTCATGGCAGCGATGGTGGGTTTACGTTTGCCTATTGAATCGCGGCCATTGCAAGCTTTGGTTTCAGAACCGGTTAAGCCCATCATCGACACCGTGATTATGTCCAACGCAGTGCATGCTTATGTCAGTCAGTCGGATAAGGGTGACCTAGTGATTGGCGCCGGTACTGACTCTTACAATGGCTATGGCCAGCGTGGCAGTTTCAATGTGGTAGAACATACCTTATCGGCCATCTGTGAACTATTTCCCATGCTCAGTCGTGTGCGCATGAATCGAGCTTGGGGTGGAGTAGTCGATACCTGCCCAGATGCTTGCCCTATATTGTCTAAAACAAGCGTTAAAGGCTTGTACTTTAACTGTGGTTGGGGCACAGGTGGCTTTAAGGCCACACCGGGTTCTGGGCATGTGTTTGCTCACACCCTAGCGCACGATGAACCCCATCCTTTAGCTGCACCTTTTAGCTTGGATCGTTTTAATACGGGCCATTTAATCGACGAGCACGGCGCTGCTGGCGTTGCCCACTAACTTTTAGCATAAGGAGACATACACATGCATCATATTTACTGCCCTTATTGCGAAGAAATGCGCGAAGAAGAAGAGTATTCCTATACGGGTGAAGCACACATCGAACGTCCAAAAGACCCAGCATCCATTTCTGATGAAGCTTGGGGAGATTACCTGTTCTTTCGGGCTAACCCGCGCGGTATTCACCATGAAATGTGGTACCACGCAGCGGGTTGTCGGCGTTACTTTAACGCCACCCGTGACACGCACAGCTATCAAATCCATGAGACCTATAAAATGGGTGAATTGCCCGCAGTAACGGCGCCAACCAAAGCTGCGCTAGTTGCAGATAAGGCAAAAGCTGCGCCAGTCAAAGATAAAGCTAAACCCAAAACTAAAACTAAAGCTAAAGTAACCCCAGAAGAGCAGCAAGGAGATGCCTCATGAGCCAAATTAATCGCATAGCAACAGGCGGTCGAATTGATCGGTCTAAACCCATGAGTTTTACCTTTAATGGCAAAACCTACCAAGGTTTTGAGGGTGACACCTTAGCCTCAGCCATGCTTGCAAATGGCGTTGGCATCGTGGGTCGCAGCTTTAAATACAGCCGAGCGCGAGGTATTTTAGGCCATGGTGCTGAAGAGCCTAACGCCCTCATGCAGTTGCACAAAGGCAATGCATCGGTGCCTAATCCTCGGGCAACCCAAGTAGAGTTGTTCGATGGTCTAACGGCTTCCAGCACCAACGGTTGGCCGAGTGCGGAATTCGATCTCATGGGTTTAGTCGGTAAAATTGGAGGCAAAATGATGCCTGTTGGTTTTTACTACAAGACCTTTATGGCGCCCCAAAAAATGTGGATGACCTACGAAAAGTTTATTCGTAAAGCTGCAGGTTTTGGTCGTTTGTCCCTTGAGCCTGACCCAGACACTTATGACAAATTAAATGCCCATTGTGATGTTATGGTGGTGGGTGCAGGTCCTGCAGGTTTAGCGGCTGCTCTCGAAGCAGGCCGCAGTGGCAAACGCGTGATCATTGTAGACGAGCAAAATGAATTTGGTGGTACCTTATTAGCGAGCAAGCAATCAGTTGACGGCGTGGACGCAGTGACTTGGGCAGAACAAGCTGCGCAAGAGCTAGCAGCCATGGCCAATGTGACAGCTATGCCCCGAACCACAGCATTTGGTTATTACGATCACAACTTTGTATGTGCCATAGAGCGGAGAACAGATCACCTTGGCCCAGTTGCCTTGAAGGGCACACGTCAGCGCATTCATCGTATTCGGGCCCACCAAGTGGTGTTGGCGACGGGCGCCATTGAACGGCCCTTAGTGTTTGCTAATAACGATCTCCCCGGCATCATGCTGGCGCATTCTGTGTCGACCTACATTAACCGTTTTGCTGTAGTTCCTGGCCAACGCTGTGTCGTTATGACAACCAATGATTCAGGTTATCAGACCGCTTTAGACATCCAGTCGGCAGGCCGCACGGTCGTGGCTGTAGTAGATTCTCGCCATGCTCCTGATGGACGCCTGGTTGAATTGGTAAAAACGGCTGGTATCCAAGTGATGGCAGGCTATGGTGTGATTGAAGCCCAAGGCGCAAAGCACGTAACTGGAGCCATTGTGGCGCCCTTAAATGAGGTGGCTGACCAAGTCACAAGCCAAGGCAAAACCCTCAGTTGCGACCTTATTGCAGTGGCGGGTGGTTGGAGCCCTGTGGTGCATCTGAGTTGTCACACCGGGAGTCGGCCTATTTGGAAAGAGGATGTGGCTGGCTTCGTACCAGGTTCAAGCCTTCAAAATCAACATTTAGCAGGCGCAATTACGGGTGAATACCAGTTGTCGCAGGCCCTAAATGCTGGCATCCAAGCAGGTGCTGCTGCAGCTGGCACACAATCCACTCAAGTATTTAATTGTGGTGATGAATCTGAAGGCGCTGCACAAGCCCTTTACTTGATTCCTCACACTAAGCCAATTAGTCGTGCCCCAAAACAGTTTGTTGACTTCCAAAACGATGTCACAGCAGCAGGCATTGAATTGGCCACCCGTGAAGGGTTTCAGTCTATTGAACATGTTAAACGTTATACGGCCATGGGTTTTGGCACTGATCAAGGCAAAACGGGTAACGTGAATGGCATGGCTATTGTGGCTAAGGCCTTGAATAAGTCGATTGCTGAAACAGGCACTACTATTTTTCGTCCGGCCTACACTCCAGTCACCTTCGGTGCTATTGGAGGCCGCGATATTGGTGCGTTATTGGACCCAGCACGTCATACGGCCATGCATCCTTGGCATGTGGCTAATGGCGCAGAATTTGAGAACGTGGGTCAGTGGAAGCGCCCTTGGTATTTCCCGCAGGCAGGGGAAACCATGCAGCAAACCCTTAACCGAGAATGTTTAGCGGTGCGCAACAGTGTAGGTATATTGGATGCATCAACCTTAGGTAAAATCGACATCCAAGGTAAGGATGCACGTGAGTTTCTAAATCGGGTTTATACTAATGCTTGGTCAAAGTTAGCACCGGGCAAGTGTCGTTATGGGCTCATGCTCAAAGAAGACGGCATGATCTTTGATGATGGGGTAACCGCATGTTTAAGTGACACTCATTTTCTTATGACCACCACCTCTGGCGGCGCTGCTGCAGTGTTGGGTTGGTTAGAATTATGGCATCAAACGGAATGGCCAGAGTTAGATGTTTACTTCACCTCGGTTACGGATCAATGGGCCACCTGTTCTTTTGCGGGGCCTAATTCTCGTAAGGTGCTAGAGAAGCTCTGCACCGACGTAGACCTGTCTGCAAAAGCCATGAAGTTTATGGATTATCGCGAGGGCACTGTGGCGGGCATTAAGTCACGCATCTTCCGTATTTCCTTTACTGGGGAGTTATCGTTTGAGGTGAACGTGCCAGCAGACCAAGGCCATTATATGTGGCAACAACTTATGGAAGCCGGTGAAGAGTTTGGCATAACGCCATACGGCACTGAATCTATGCACGTATTGCGTGCAGAGAAAGGCTTCATTATTGCGGGCCAAGATACCGATGGTTCCATGACCCCCTATGATTGTTTGATGGGCTGGGCTGTGGGCAAAACCAAAGCCTTTAGTTTCTTAGGTGAGCGCTCATTTAGCCGGCCCGATACGGCCCGAACAGACCGTAAACAGCTGGTGGGTTTAAAGCCAAAAGACCCCACAGTGGTTATTCCAGAAGGCGCGCAAATCGTTATGGATCCCCATCAGCCTATTCCTATGGATATGGTGGGCCACGTCACTTCCAGTTACTGGAGTGAATGTTTAGGTCATGGCATTGCTATGGGCACAGTCAAAGGTGGCTCAGAGCGGATGGGTGAAACAGTGTACTGTCCCCTAGCTGATGGCCGCGTCTTGGCCGCTGAGATTTGCAGTCCCGTGTTCTATGATCCAAAAGGAGATCACCACCATGACTAGTGCATCAACAACTAACGTATCAAGTGTCAAAATGAAGCAATCACCATTGCATCATCACGCGTCGCACACTAACGCTGGCGATGCTGGGTTAGTCATGAAGGAAGACAAATTCCGTGGCCACCTTAATCTGCGGGGCAACCCATTAGATGCAGCATTTAACTCAGCAGTAGAGCATGTTTTGGGTGTCGCATTGCCCACTAAGGCGAATACCAGTAATCGTAAGGGTGATACTGTGATTTATTGGTTATGTCCTAACGAATGGCTAGTTATTGTTGTGAGCGGCACACAAGGGCATGTTGAGGCCGACTTGCGCTTGGCAATGGGTGATCAGCACGTGGCTATCACCGATCTGAGTAGCGGCCAAACCTTAGTTAATTTGTCAGGCCCTCGCTTAGCTGAGGTATTACAAAAATCAACCGTGTACGATTGTCACCCAGATAATTTTCCAGTGGGCAAAGTAGTACAAACCACTTTTGCAAAAACAGGCACCACCCTGTGTAAATTAGAAGATGGTTCCATGGACCTAGTAATCCGCCGTAGCTTTGCAGACTACTTCTTCCTTTGGCTGCAAGACGCCAGTGAAGAATATGGATTAAAGATCGTCTAACTCAGATCACAACCCACCAAAGGCCAGCTTATGCTGGCCTTTTTTTACTTTGAAATTAGTAATGGGCTGGTCAATAGTAATGCTTTTCGTGGTTAACCCATTTGGCTTTTAAATTTTTAGGATTAAGCAGGGTGACTTTAGTATTGAATAACCTAGCAGTACGAGGTTGGATATACAGCATAGCTCTGTTTAAAAAATAAGGAGCGCAAGCCGCTCTTTTTTTGTAACAGGACAAGTAATACGCAGAAAAACGACGATACTTTCAATATGTTGTGAACCAATATTTTTCAGAAATAGATAAATGAAACTGAGAGGGATGAGCGAAGGCCAATAGGGCGGGTGTTGTTCAATTAGCGCGCTTGTTATTATGTTCTTAAGGTCATAAAGTAGTCCCTAGATTAGTTGATAAAGCAGTCAAGCCGCTGGCTTAAGAGGTTGTTATGAAGATAGTGGTGGGTGAATTAAGTCTGCAAGATAAATCGCAATGGCAAGCCCTTTACCGTGGCTATGCGGAATTCTATCAAGTGCCTATGAATCAAGAAATCCTCGATACCGTTTGGTCTTGGATCTTTGATAAAAACAATGCGTTTTATGCACTGGTGGCCAAAGATGATTCAGGGCAGTGTTTAGGCTTAATGCACTATCGTGCTATGCCATCACCGCTGCGGGGTAAGATTGTAGGTTTTCTTGATGATTTGTTCATTAAACCCGAATGTCGTGGCCAAGGTATTGTCGAAGCTTTGTACCAAGGTCTTAATGAGTCTGCGGTGCAAAAAGGCTGGCCCTTTGTGCGCTGGATTACTGCCGAAAATAATTATAGGGGCCGTGGGGTTTATGATAAGTTATCAGACAAAACCCACTGGGTGACCTACCAAAAACCGACAGTTTAAGTAGACTGCCAGCTAGACTATTGATCGACTTAAAAATCACTCTTTATTGCTCAGGAAAAATCTGTGAATCCAATTAGCTCAAAAAAATTACTCCATAGTAAGTGGACGGCTGTAAAACCTGAAAATAAGGAAAAACACTTCACTATTACCGAGGTGGAGTTCGATGAAGATGAGATGGTGGTGTCTTGTACTATGGAAGCCATCATGTCCAAACGCTCGTTTTTGATCCAATGGAAACAACTAAAAGACACCAATCAATGGCTTCAAGGCTGGAAATAATGAGCCATCCTCATGATCGATGCGCATTCATCCTTATTAACTGCCAGCAAGGGTTTAAAGACTGGGGTTACTGGGGTGCTAACCGCAATAATCCGGCGTTAGAGCATAATCTGTTACAACTACTAAACCACTGGTGCGCTCATCAGCTTCCTATCGTGCACGTGGTGCAGCATAGCCGAGATGTTAACAGCCTTTTAAGAAGGGACAAAAGTAGTGGTGAAATTTGGCCAGAGCTAACGCCAATAGCGGGGGGAGGAGTTAATTGTTAAGCATGAAAATTCGTCATTTATAGGCACCGAGCTTGAGGTGTACTTACGCCGTAATCATATCAACCAACTGGCTATTGCGGGGTTAACCACTAATCATTGTGTCTCCACTACCGTGAGAATGGCGGGTAATATGGGTTTTGATGTGCGTTTGGTGGGTGAAGCCTGTGCCACTTTTGATCGATTGGGACCTGACGGATCTACTTATGCTGCACAATTAATTCATGACATCGCCCTTTCAGATCTGCAAGGTGAGTTTTGTCAGGTGGTTGGGATAGGTGAGTGGTTAACAAAAGTCGCTAACAAAAGTTGCTAAAAAATAAGAGTGACCATTTGACTGAAGCCTGAGGCACGACAAGCATTTTAGGTAGCTCGAAGCATTCTATGGCATTGACTTAGTTGTAGGCAGATTTATAGCGCTTATCTGGGGTAACTATAAGACAGTTACCCTATAAGCAGGTAATATAGCCACCTACCATGGATCAGTCACACAGATCAGCCACACCCTGTATTGGAACGCCTAGATGATACGCATCAGTAATCTGCAATTACCACTTGAACACGATGATGAGGCGCTTGGCCTTGCTATTCTGGCACGTCTGTCGATTCAAACGGACGATTTGTTAGACTATGTGGTGCATCGTAGAGGTTACGATGCGCGTAAAAAAAGTAAGATTGTACTGATCTACACCCTAGACGTGAACACCAACCAAAATGACGCTTTACTGGCTGCATTTGCCGATGATCAGCTTATTAAAACTAGCCCTGATATGAGCTATAAATTTGTTGCTAAAGCGCAGGCAAAAGCTCAACAACGGCCCCTAGTCATTGGGTTTGGCCCCTGTGGTTTGTTGGCGGCTTTAGTGCTGGCACAAATGGGTTATAAGCCCATTGTTTTAGAGCGTGGCGCAGCAGTGAGGCAACGAACCAAAGACACCTTTGGCTTTTGGCGTAAGAAAATCCTTAACACTGAATCTAACGTACAGTTTGGTGAGGGTGGGGCAGGTACCTTCTCTGACGGTAAACTATACAGTCAGGTTAAAGACTCAAAACACTATAGCCGCAAAGTACTTGCTGAGTTTGTTGCAGCGGGTGCGCCTGATGAAATATTGTTTGTGAGTAAGCCCCATATTGGTACCTTTAGGTTGGTGTCGATGGTGGAAAAAATGCGCGCTAAAATCATTGAACTCGGTGGTGAGATTCGTTTTAACGCCCGCGTTGATGGGGTGCAAATAGAAGACGGTAAGATGTGTGGTGTCACTTTGGCTGATGGCGAGGTGATTCATTCTAAACATATTGCTCTGGCTATAGGGCATAGTGCTCGTGACACCTTTGAGATGTTGTTTGATAACAAGGTTTATATTGAAGCCAAACCCTTTTCTATTGGGTTTCGCATTGAACATCCGCAGTCGGTGATCGACCAAGCCCGCTTTGGGCCTAATGCAGGGAATGAGATTCTAGGTGCTGCCGACTACAAGCTAGTGCATCATTGTGCTAACGGCCGATCTGTATACAGTTTTTGTATGTGCCCAGGAGGCACAGTTGTGGCAGCAGCATCTGAACCGCATCAGGTGGTTACTAACGGCATGAGTCAATACTCCCGTGCTGAGCGCAATGCCAACAGTGCCATTGTGGTGGGTATTAATCCGTCTGACTATCCAGGCAATGCTTTGGCGGGTATTGAGTTACAGCGTCAATTGGAGCGCCAAGCTTATGTGCTTGGAGGGGAGAACTATGATGCCCCAGCCCAAACAGTGGGCGACTTTTTAAAGGGCCAGTCATCCAAGCAATTGGGCAGTGTTGAACCTTCCTTTCAGCCGGGTATCAAACTCACAGATTTGGCTGACGCCTTACCCGACTTTTGTATTGACGCTATTCGTGAAGCGATTCCAGTGTTTAACCGCAAAGTGAAGGGGTTCGCTTTAGCAGATGCTTTATTGACTGGAGTTGAAACACGAACTTCGGCGCCTATTTGCATTAAGCGAGATAAAGATTATCAAAGTGTTAATACCCAAGGTTTATTCCCAGCCGGAGAAGGTGCTGGCTATGCAGGGGGTATTATGTCAGCAGCCATTGATGGCATTAAGATTGCTGAAGCCATGGCTTTGAGCATGAATAAGGCTCAAGAATCTGTCTAAACCCTGACCTGCAAGCTTTAATGAAGGTTAAATTAAAGCTAAGCGAAGGTCTCCTAGGCACAAAATTTGGGTTTTTATGACTATTTATTTTTATATTTATGTTTATATTTATTAAGTTATTTTTATAATTAAGTTAAGAGTCAAACTATGATCGCAACTTATTCATTTGCCATTTGGGGCCTTTGGCTTATTCTGGTGACCATTTTTATTCAAGCAACCGTGGCGTCTAGAGCCCACCGTCAACAGAAACATTATGTGGCTGGTATTTTAGATACCCAACTGAGCCATGAGTCTTTTGTATTTCGGAGTCATCGTACTTTTTTAAACTCTCACGAAAACTTATTAATGATGTTTGGTCCAGCTTTACTAGGTATGTTGGTGGGTATGGATGCCTTCTGGTTGGGTATTTTGGTCTGGGTTTATGCTATCGCGCGGATCTTACATATGGCGTTGTATTATGTGGTTGCAACAGAAGCAAACCCAAGCCCTCGTAGTTATTTCTTTATTGTGGGTTATGCAGCGAACCTAGTATTACTTATTATGTTGGGTGTTCACTTAGCATCTTAGATCTAAATCATTTAGACCTCATTAAATTATGTCAAACTAAAACACCCCAAATTAAAATATCTTCAATTAGGTCTCTATCAGTGTGACCTAAAGTCATCAGTTTTAACCACAGCGAGTAGTTTAACTACAGCGAATAGTTTACCTAAAGAAAGAGGCGCTCATAGGTCCAATAAAGACCAATCAAAGAAATGAGCGCTGAGACAGGGATGATCACCCATTGGCGATAAAGCTGTTGCTTTTTGAGTAACCAAAAGACACACAAAAATGCAACAGCAATAACGAATAGTTGCCCGGCTTCCACGCCAATATTAAAAAACACCAACGCTGTTGCGAAATCTGACTCCGGCAACCCAAGTTGCGATAACACCCCAGCAAAGCCCATGCCATGCAATAAGCCAAACAAAAAGACCACCACGACGCGCCTTATTTTGACCGTTTTAACAAACATGTTCTCAATACCCACAGCAACAATGGATAAGGCAATCAGGGGTTCAACGACACTGGGTGAGAGACTAATAACGCCATAAATCGTTAAGCCTAAAGTAATGCTGTGGGCCAAAGTAAATGCGGTGACTTGTAACAATAAAGGGCGCAGTTTTACGCTGAGTAAAAATAGCCCTAAGACAAATAAAATATGATCTATGCCTTTGGGCACGATATGCTCAAAACCTAAAACAGCATATTCAGCAGCCACTTGGGTAAACGGCTTGGGGGTATAAGCTGCGTTTAATTCAAAAGAAGGGCTCATTACGCCATCGGTTAACCAGTGAGATGTTTTCTCCTGTGGCGTTTGATCATAGTAAAAGTGGGCTACATTGTTGCCAAACTTTTTTGGGTACTGCCAAGTAACCTGTGGTTTATCTGAGTCACTTGGATTAGGTATGAACGCCAACAAATGAAGATCAGATAAGCGGGATTTATCTAAGTTACCAATGACAGGAATGTCGAGTCTAACCAGCGATAAATCACTCTTAACCCCATCAAACGCCAAATTAAGCTGAGAGATAATGGACTCTTCAAGCAATTTAAATTCACGAGTTAACTGCTCTGATGACAAAGCTCTTAGCTGGTTGTAAAGCTCAGTTTGGGGTGAGTCATCCGTATCGTCATGGCTTGAATCAATGCCTGCAATAAGGCTTTCTATGTTTGTTTGAATGTGTACCTTTACCGAGCCGTTTTGGGTAAACTCTAAGTTCACTATCGCAGGGCGCAATTGATGTGCATCAGCACTTTGAGCCAACGGCCATAGGCTTAACATTACTAACATTAATCGAAAAAAAACCATGAAACCTGTAACCTTTTTATTTTTTAGCATTCTTCTGACCAGTAGCACGGTTATCCGGGCCCACGAATTTTGGTTAGAGGCCCTACCATTCTACCAAAAAATTGATCGCACGACAGAAATCACTATTAATGTTGGCCAACAAATGGATGGTCAATTGCTGCCTAATATTCCTGTTTGGTATCGACACTTTGACATCATCACAGGTGATGGGCTACACGCTGTTGAGGGTGAATTAGGGCGTGATCCAGCGGGGTATGTAAACATTAAAACACCTGGTATCTATGCAATTGGTTATGAAAGTACAAAGAAATCCGTTAATTTAGAGCCAGAAAAATTCACTGATTACTTAAAAAATGAAGGTTTAGAAAAAATTATAAAACGCCGTAAACAACTCAATGAGAGTGAAAAAAATGGCCTCGAGATTTATTATCGCAATGTTAAGGCATTAATTAAGATTGGTGATAAAAGCCAATATAATTTTTATAACCATGACTTTAAATACCCACTTAATATAAACCCACTGCAAAACCCTTATGAGCTTTCAAAGGGAGATGAGTTGCGCGTCCAACTGACCTTTAACCAAAAACCAGCAGCAAATTTATTACTGCATGGGAAAATAAAAAACAAACCTACTTTTGAATTCAGTTTGCGCACTGACGCGCAGGGTTATGCCACTATTCCTTTAGTGCATAGCGGCATTTGGTTACTTCACACGGTTGAAATGATTCGGTCTGAACAACCTAACATCGACTGGGAAAGCTATTGGGGCAGCCTAACCTTTGAAATTCATTAACCCTATTTCCCGAGTGCCAGTGAATTTTAATCAGCCTTAACAAGGCGGTTAGCCTGACGATAGAAGTTAACAATCCACTGAAATAGCAGCTGGGTATCCGGTGTGCCCGCACTGTTGGCCATACCTTGTGCCCGAATGGCAGGGCGATCATCGAAACTGGGAGCAGAAAGTACGCCCTGTACCATTTGGGTGTTAAATTCAGGATGACCCTGAATACTCAGCATATGGGGGTTATATTGCACCATATAATTGGGGCAAAAATCGCTGCTGGCTAGCACTTTGGCGCCTTTTGGGAGTTGCTCTACTTGATCTTGGTGAAATACCATCACATCAATCATTTCGGCCTTAGGCTGCATAAATGAGGCATGCTCTACCACCTTATTGTGTGAAGCGCCGATGCCCCATCCTTTGCGACTAAGGGCGACTTTCCCCCCCAGTACTTGGGCCATGAGTTGATGGCCAAAGCAGATGCCAAATGTTGGCTTTTTTACTTCATCCAGTTGTTTAATAAAGTCACTCAATTGGTGAATCCATTCAATGTCTTCATACACCCCTGCAGGACTACCGTTTATTAACCAAACATCACACTGATCTACATTATTAGGCAACTCACCTGCATAAGCTTTAAAGTCAGTAAATCTAATATTACGGTCTATGGCCAGAAATTGCTTTCTAAAAATGGCAGGGTAGTTGAGTCCGCCTACCTGTTCGAGAATGGGTTCGAAGGTATGGCACAGCAATAGACCAATATGTAAGGGTGAACTCATGCTGACTAGATCCTAAAAGTGAGGTAAAAAAAGGCTTCTTAAGGCAGAATAATGGTTAGCTTTATACTCGGTACTTCACGCCTGGAAATACGCAAAGCATCTCAAACAATAAATTAGCCGCTGTCAGCGCCGTATTTCCTGTCGTATCATAAGCGGGTGCTACTTCAACTAAATCACCACCCACGACTTCAAGTCCACGACACCCACGAATAATCTCCAGCCCCTGATGAATGGTCAAGCCTCCAATTTCGGGCGTTCCTGTACCAGCCGCATAAGCTGGATCCAGTCCATCAATATCAAAGGTGATATAAACTGGCCCAACACCCAGCTGTTCTCGAACTTCAGACATTAACGGTTTAAGTGATTTATACCAGCAGTCCTCAGCTGGAACGACCCGCACCCCCTGCTCCCGGGGCCAATCAAAATCGTCTGCTGCATACCCGGTAGCACGAAGGCCAATTTGTACCATTCGTTTGGGATCGACTAGTTTTTCTTCAATGGCGCGGCGAAATGGAGTACCGTGCGCTATACGCTCACCAAACATTGTATCGTTTATATCGGCATGGGCATCGACATGGACTATTCCTACAGGCCCATATTTTCTGGCAATCGAGCGCAGAATTGGTAGGGCAATCGTATGGTCACCACCCATCGTCAGTGGTTTGCAATTCTGTGCAAGAATATCATCGTAGGCCGATTCGATAATAGCCATCGACTTGTCGATATTGAAAGTATTTATGGCTACGTCACCAATATCAGCGACTTGCAACGAATCAAACGGTGCAGCGCGAGTCGCCATGTTATAGGGTCGAATTAAACAAGATTCACTGCGAATTTGTCTAGGCCCAAATCTGGCTCCTGAACGGTTAGATGTGCCAATGTCGAAGGGAACGCCGACAAAAGCAACATCAAGATCCTTTGCGTTAGGTACGTGGGGTAATCGCATCATAGTAGCAATACCACCAAAACGAGGCATATCGTTTCCACCGATGGGTTGATTGAGTTTTTTCATAACTATACCTTTTCAATGGTTTTTACTAACAAGCTAAATACGAATAAGGTTGCGTTGATGGTGCACATTAAACTCTGAAAGAGCTAAAGGTGCACAATATTAATGGGTAATTTTATAAGACGCTACATTGATTTTTGATCATCAGATAGATTTGAGAGATCAGTATCTTCGATCTACCGCTCATCAGAGTGTAAGTCTGCAAAAAAAGAACCCTGTTATACGCTCCTATAATGTTAAGACTCCCAGAGAATGGGCCATAGTAACCTTTTTCAGAGCGTATATCTTAATCTGGGTAAATGCCAAGACGTTTTTCAGTATGACGTTGCAACATTTCGAGCTCTGTCAATAACACGGCATACATGACCACCAGTATGCTCACCACTGCAAAGACCGTAGGTAAGATTTACGCAAGAATTTAAATTACATATGGGTTTAAAGATATTATTGGGGATTGGGTGGCTCATGACTTTTTGTTGGTGCTGAGCGAATGTAAGGAGAACAGTAGCAGAGAAACACAATTAGCGATGACCCTCATTCATGTAAACTAGATCGATTTGACCTTTGAATGCTGACACCAAGTGGCGTCAGCCAATCATAAAAAATCAAAGGTTGAGCTATAGGTATGACCCAGAAAGGCGCGCGCTAGCCTGGAGTTATCCCCCGCAACCGTTCCGAGCGCCGCCGCAACAATTCAAGCGTCATCAACAAGGCGACTGAAATACAGACAAGGATCGTTGCCACTGCGAGAATAGTTGGACTGATTTGTTCACGCAGACCTATGAACATCTGCCACGGAAGTGTCTTTTGACTGGCAGACCCAATGAACATAACAACGACAACTTCGTCAAAGGACGTTATAAAGGCGAAGAGACCACCAGACACAACACCTGGAAAGATCAGCGGCATCTGCACGCGGAAAAACGTGGTTACTGGGTTTGCACCCATATTGGCTGCCGCACGGGTCAACGAGGAGTCAAAACCCACAAGGGTTGCCGTCACTGTAATAATGACAAACGGAATTCCTAAAACGGCATGTGCTAACACAACCTTGACGTAACCAACAAAATTCTTGTCCATGCCCAAGGTATCTTCCATAAAATTACCCATAGATGAGTAAAAGAAAAACATACCAGTTGCTGAGATAATGAGGGGCACGATCATAGGCGAAATCAAAATCGCCATAATGGCGCGCTTGGCAGGCACATGACTTTGGCTTAGTCCAATCGCCGCGAGGGTTCCCAGGGTGACAGAGATGATCGTCGCAATTGGTGCAATAATTAATGAGTTCCAGAACGAGCGTTGCCACTCATCATTATTGAAGAAATCTTGATAGTGCTTGAGAGAATAACCTGCGGGATCAAATTGCAGCATTTCAGTAGTAAAGGTAAAGTAATTCTGCGCGTTGAAAGACAGGGGCATCACAACAAGAATAGGCGTAATCAAAAATATGAAGATTAGCCCACAAATTACTCTAAAGCTGTAGTGCCATAGTACCTGATTTGAGGTTAAATAAGAGTGCAATTTGACACGATAACCACCTTCATAAATCCAGTAGAAAAACCATCCTAAAAACCACCCAGTTAGGGCTCCAAAAATGCTGCCAACTAGGCCCAAGAATAACCAACCTAGTGCAGCCAAAAGTAAAGGTAAAAGTAAGCGCACAGATTTTGGTTTTAGGTATTCAGTAATAGTAATACCATAACTGAGCACTAATGAGATTGTTGCACCAAAAATAACCCCAATTAGAGCAGATCCAAATGCTGGTCCAACAAATAGACCAATAAAGGCCCCCATCAGCCCCATGACTGATAATACAAAAGACAGTGGCTGTCTCGCACCTTGAGAAAAGTTGTCCATAATCTTAGCCCCCCAACTTTACATTATCGATGCCAACAATTTTGTCATAAGCCCAGTAGAGTATTAACACCACCGCAAGTAAAATGGCTCCAAGCGCTGCAGCTAGCCCCCAATTCATAGATTGGAAAATATGGTAGGCTATTCTATTCGAAATAAAGACGCCTTTGTTACCACCAACAATTTCTGGAGTAATATAGTAGCCGATCGATAGTATGAAAACTAAGATAGATCCAGCTCCAATTCCAGGCACTGATTGTGGAAAGTAAACTCTCCAAAATGCTGTCCAATTCGTTGCACCAAGAGATTTTGCTGCTTGTAGGTAGGTTGGTTGTATCGTTTGCATCACTGAATACATGGGCAGGATCATAAACGGCAACAAAATATGCGTCATCGCAATGATGGTACCAAACTGATTATTGATCATCACTAACCTGCCTGATTCTTCAATTATCCCTAGCGCAACGAAAAGGTCGTTGATCACTCCTTGCTGCTGCAGCATGACCTTCCATGCTGAGGTTCTTACCAGTAAAGAGGTCCAGAATGGTAATAGGACGAGAATCATTAACAAGTTGGATTGACTTCTGGGTAGATTAGCAAGTAACCACGCCACTGGATAACCCAACAAGATACAGGCCACTGTTATCATCAGAGACATAATTAGTGTGCGCTGAAACAGTTTAATCAAAATCTGTCTGTTTTCAGGCTGAAATTCTGGGCCATGCAGGGTCTTACGCATATCCACTGCATTAAGAAAATAGCCAGCAGTATAGATTGAACTATGAGTTTTAAGTGTTTGCCATATCTCAACCTCACCCCAGCTCTTATGCACAGCTATCAATTTTTCTTTAAATGGCGCATCGACCTCAAGATCCCATTTTTTTGCTTTTCGCGCAGTTTTCTTGAAGAGGGAAGCACTGCCAGATTTTTCATAATTCAACCGCAGGCCAACCCTTGTGTGGCTCTTGTTTTTGGCTGCGCGCTGAATATCTCCAGCAAAAGCAGCATAAACAGATTCATTTGGCAGTTCACCCGATTTCCCATCCCAAGTCGCTAGGGCGGCCACAGTCTCTGGTAATATTTCCACTACAATGTTGTTTTCTACCGAGCGAAAGAGCATAGATCCAATCGGGAAAAGAAATGTAATTAAAACAAAGATGAGTAGTGGTGATATCAGGAGCAGCGCCCGAATTTTTTGCCGTTTTAATGCCGAAGCCAAACTTTGCTTAAGTGGTTTTCCATCCACGGTCATCAAAGCGCCGTTTGCGTTATTATCAATCATGTCGTTCCCATCACTAGCTCATAGTCTTATAGAGCCAACTAATTTAAAATGCAAAAGAGCCAACCCTAGCTCTTTTGCATTTTAAATTGTCTGATTAAAAAAAAGGGCCAACCAAGGCCCTTTTTACATTTTGAATTGTCTTACTTTGCAAGCCAAGCTTGAAACTTCGACTCAATATCGTCCTTATAGTCTGCCCAGAAAGCATAGTTCATTAGGAACGTATTTTTCGAGTTGGCAGGATCAGTAGGCATGTGAGGTGCCATGGCGATACCCAACTCTGCATGCTTATCAACCAAGGGGGCTGATGATGCGCGGGTTGGTCCATAACTAATCCATTTAGACTGATCTGCAAGACGCTGCGTGTCGGTTGCGAACTTCACATAGTCCAGCACTCGTGCTTGGCGCTCAGGGCTCAGACCAGTTGGAATAATCCAGCCATCAAGGTCATAAATCTGTGCGTCCCAAAGCATTGAAACAGGTTGCTTATCTTCTTCGATCAAAGCGAATAAACGTCCATTAAAGGTTGAACCCATAACGACTTCGCCATCAGCCAATAATTGTGGCGTGTCAGCACCTGCAGACCACCAGATTACATCATCTTTGATGGTATCAAGTTTCGCAAGAGCTTGATCTTGGCCAGCTTCTGTTTCCAGTGTTGGATAGATGTCTGCCTTGGCAACACCGTCACATAAAAGGGCCCATTCCATATTGGAAAGCGCGCCTTTCTTCAATGAACGCTTGCCAGGGTAAGCTTTTGTATCAAAGATTGCACAGATACTGGTTGGTGGGGTGCTACCAACCATGTCATTGCGGAAACCTACAGTATAGGAGTAAACAATCTGTGGAATAAAGCAAGGCGACACGATGAAAGAACCAAAATCGTCTGACGCAGATGTACCATCTGGTGCTGAGGCTAACATGGAATCGTGATCGATTTCCATTGCGAGGCCTTCATCACAAAGTTGCATAGCCGGACCGGCTTCAACATCGACTAGATCCCAAGTTAAGTTGCCTGCTTCTTTCATAGCACGCAATTTTGCTACTGCTGTGCCAGAACTCTCGTCATTAATAATCTTAACGCCAGTCATTGCCGTATAGGGCTCATGGTAAGCTTTTAGTTGTGATTTAGAATAGGCGCCGCCCCAGGAGACGATAGTCATTTCCTCATGCGCGCCTGCAAGTGCCAATCCAGCGGGTAGCGATAGAGCCACCGCTACTAGAACTGTTTTAGTAAATTTCATTACATACTCCCAAAGTAGCCCGTTTTTTATTAATAGAATCTATGTTACGGACAGAACAAAAGATTCTTATGTAAGCCACGACCCTTATGGGACGTGCTTAGTAATTTTAGATTTACGCGTCTAGAGCTCGGCAATCCGACGGTAACCAGCCAATATCAATTTGGGCGCCAGGTTCTAGCTGAACCTGATCTGGTGCGTTACGGGTTTTAACAATAAAATTATCATTACCAGCGACTCGCAGGCGAGTCCGAAACATATCGCCCATATAAATAAATTCGAGAACTTCCGCGCTGAGCCTATGCGCTCCAGGGCGCATTCGGGTTTGGTCTAATTCAACTCGTTCAGGTCGGATCGACACCTGCGTTTTCTCACCCGCTTTAGTGACATTGACGGGTTTACAGTCGATGACATTTCCATCATTCAATTGTACCAGAGCCACACCGTTCGAAATTTCTTTAACTACGCCTTCTAGTGTATTGTTCTCGCCAATAAATTGTGCCACGAAACTGTTTTGAGGAGATTCATATAATTCTGCTGGTGGGGCCAATTGCTGAATCCGGCCATCATTGAATACTGCGACTCGATCCGACATAGTTAATGCTTCTGTCTGGTCATGAGTCACATAAACCACGGTGATGCCAAGATTTTCTGCAATTCGTTTAATTTCAAACTGCATATGCTCACGCAGTTGCTTATCGAGTGCGCCTAAAGGTTCATCCATCAAAACAAGCTCGGCTTCGAACACGAGCGCACGCGCGAGAGCCACCCGTTGTTGTTGGCCACCAGACAATTGGGCTGGCCTACGGCCACCAAAATCACCCATTTGTACCATTTCCAGGGCGCGCTTTACCTTAGCTTCGCGATCAGACTTACCGATTTTTCGAACTTCGAGTGGAAATGCAAGGTTCTCTGCCACAGTCATGTGGGGAAATAGGGCATAATTTTGAAACACCATACCAATTCCACGCTTGTGCGGTGGAATATTATTGATCGAGATACCATCCAACATAATGTCGCCATGGGTCGCTGTTTCAAAGCCTGCCAGCATCATTAGACAAGTCGTCTTGCCCGAGCCAGAAGGGCCTAACATGGTTAGAAACTCGCCTCTAGGCATCGACAGATTAAGATCTTTTACTACCAACGACAGACCATCATAACTTTTTTGTACGCGATCAAATTTTACAAAAGCATCAGTTTCACTCGTCTTGCTTGTCAAAAAATTACACCTTTTTCTATTTTGCCGTTGAATTTAGCCGCCGCGATTGGCATATTATGGACTTGGAACTTATTCAGGGGCAGTTCACCCCGCTAAGAAACTACGGTAACGCTAAACCATACTAGGAAACAACCCCAAAAGACCAAAAGTGTGGTTATAGGCAAAAAAAAGAACAAAATTGTCCTTTTATTAGGATTTTTTGAATACCAAGTGGTGAATTGTTGGGAGATCAAAATCTAGGTTACTGCATAATGATTTTCATCTTTTGGAGGATTAAATTATTGCAGAGTAACTACCTTAAAATTATTTTCACATCATTTAAAGATTAAGTTATTTAAATTAATTTAACTGAACTGAACTGAACTGAACTTAACTTAAGTTAAGTTCAGTTCAGTTCAGTAAATGATTATTTTAATTGGCAAATTAGTTAACCATTTCGTGTTCTTTTAAGTCATTGGTTTGCGAACTAGCCTGCTCATCTTTTAAAACCCTAAGCTTATTGAAGAAAACTAACCTTTTATGATTAAACTTTTTGATATTGCAACTTAATAGGTTGCCAAACTATGGGTGTCCCCATCTACAGTGAGGCTTTGGCCGGAAATCTTGGCACCTAAATCAGAAAAACTAAAAACAATCATGTTGGCGATATCTTCAGCATCAACAAAAGTGGTCATAGAAGTATTTTGCACGTTATCTTGGCGCACTTTTTCCACACTTTCTCCAGTGGCTTTGGCAATGCTACTGATGACTCGATCCATGCGTGCACCATTGACCGAACCTGGACAGATGCAGTTGACCCTTACGTTAAAAGGTCCTAGCTCCATGGCCATGGTTTTGCTCAGGCCCACAATAGCCCACTTAGCACTGGCGTAGGGGCTGCGCATGGGATAACCATAAAGGCCAGCAGTAGAAGACAAATTCATGATGGCGCCCCCTTGACGTTTAAGTAAAGGTATAGCATGTTTGGAAACATAAAAAGTAGCATGTAAATTAACGTCAAAGGTGGTTTTCCAAGCGTCAATATCTAAGCTTTCAAGAGGCCCTGCAGGTCCTGAAACGCCAGCGTTATTCACTAAAAAATCCAGTTGACCCGAAAACTCTTGTTGCAATTGAACAAACATTTTAGCCACCTCATCAGGCTCTGCAACGTTGGTTACACTGGTCAACAAGAGGGGGTAGAGTTGCTTTAGCTGATCTAGGGCATCAGCGTCAATGTCACACACGTGTACCTGAGCTCCGGCATTGAGCAGGGCAATGGCTGTGGCTTTGCCGATGCCGGTAGCACCTGCGGTAATTAAAACCTTCTTATTTTTGATGCCTTGCATGATGTTTACCCACTATTAGTGATGGGCTTGATAGTGAACTAGGTTAATTTTTTGAGCTTGTACATATCCGCAGTATATTTGTCTGTTTTTGTTAAGAATTAAATCTATAAGTACCGATAAACTTCTTGTCTCTGCGCCACTTGGGGAACTGAGAGTTGGAAATCAGCTTATTATCGGTTTAGGTTTAGGTCTAGGTATGGGTATGGGTATGCTGATTTGGATTATATGCATTTTAAGCTAAGCCCTTGGTTGGCTGTGCTGAATTCACTAAGGATTATGAGATGAAAATAGGCTTTGTAGGGCTAGGCAATGCAGGTAGCAAGTTGGCTGGTAGTTTATTGCGCAATGGTTATGAGGTGATCGTGCGCGACTTGAACGCAGAATTTATGTCCGACTTTGTGTCACGTGGTGCTGTCGCTGCTGACTCCCCAAAGCAACTAGCTCAGCTGAGTGATCTGATTATCACATGTTTGCCATCTCCTTCTGCCTGCTCTGCAGTTATGGAAGGCACTGATACTGAAGCGGGTATTATTGATGGTTTGTCTGCTGGCAAGATATGGCTAGAAATGTCTACGACAGACGAAAGTGAGATGCGCCGCCTTGGAGCTCTAGTCCAAGCAGCAGGTGCAGACCCAGTGGACTGCCCTGTCTCTGGAGGCTGCCACCGAGCAGATACGGGTAATATTTCTATTTTTGCAGGTTGCAGTCGTGCCGTCTTTGAACGGGCTTTACCCGTGCTTACCACCTTAGGTCGGCGCGTATTACACACGGGTGAGTTGGGCACAGCATCAAAATTAAAGGTGGTTACCAACTACTTAGCCACAGCTCACTTAGTGGCATTAGGCGAGGCCTTAACCGCTTGTAAGGTCATGGATTTAGATATGAATGTGAGTTACGAGGCCATTAAGGCATCTTCTGGCAATTCTTTCGTCCACGAAACTGAATCTCAGGTCATTCTCAATGGTTCTCGAGACATTAACTTCACTGTTGATCTAGTCCTTAAAGATGTAGGTTTATTCAATACCTTAACCCAAAGACAGGGCATGAAGTTAGACTTAGCCCCGCTGTTGGTTGATATTTTTAGCCAAGCCCAAGCTGAGTGGGGGCCAAGAGAAAAGTCCCCTAACATTATTCGACGCTACGAAGAACCCATGGGAGTAAAAGTATTGGGCACAGGTTTTCCTGCTGACATGGTTGATGATGAACCTGAAGCTGCGGGTTATGAACTCAAGGTTGCCGGCCGCCAAAAGGGTTAACTTAGTTTCTGCGTAAAGCCCGGTTAGTTTTTGCTGTGGCTAAGGCTTGAGTTGGGTCATCTGGCCAGGGGTGACGTGGGTAGCGCCCCTTCATTTCTTTTTTAACCTGCGTATAGCCAGTGTCCCAAAAATGTGCCAGATCTTGGGTGACTTGTAAAACCTGCCCGGCAGGTGAAAGCAGGTGCACTTGCAATGCTGTGCCGTAACCAATGCACGGAGCCTCTTGCATACCAAACAACTCTTGCAACTTAACCGCTAAAACTGGGGGCTGTTGGCTGTAATCAATATTGTGGGAATGACCCGAAGGCACAGTAAGGCGGGCAGGTGCCAGTTGCTCTAATTGGTTAGGTAAGGGCCATGGCAGTAGATTAGATAATAGGGGTTTTAAGTTGAGCCGCTTGAGATCCTGCAGGTGATTAACATTACCAACAAAAGGCCCTAACCAATCGCACAAGGTAGCTGTTAATGCGGCGGCTGATACGTCAGGCCAAGGGTTGGGTATGGTTGCATTGCTGGGGTAACTTTGATGCAGTAGTTGCACCTTGGCTTGCCAGTTAAGCGTGTCTTTATCCCAGTTTAATGGTGCTAGTTTTAAGCGGGTTAAATAAGCACAAATAGCATCTACTCTTGCCTGAGGTTCGATGTGACTGATGCGTTGAGTGTTTAATTGTAATTGCCCAACCTGAGTATGCCGTTCCGCAATAAGGCGATCATGTTGCTCATGCCAGTAGATGTCACTAGTTTGCTGTGTGAGGTGCTTTAAGGGGCTCATAAATAACTCAGGTGGCAAATCAACCGCTAGGCACAGGCGTTGGGTGTTGTCCTGGGAGCTGCGTTCAAAGCCGATGGTGCTGGCCACAGCCAGCCAAGTCGAATTGATGTTTGGTTGTGGACAGTTGACCCGTTTGCCGTTGGCCAGCTTGTATTGTTTTGGGTCTGACGTTTGTTGGGCAACCCGTTCAGGCCAAGCTTGGGCAATCATGATAGCGACCAGTAGATTGGCATCGTACTGATGGTGAATGGGTGGCGCAGAGTCGGTTGGCATTTGACTGAGCAGGCGCTTAATTTGTTTAGCTAAGCGTTGGCGTAAATTAACTTGGGTGGAGGCAAAAGGACCTTTGCCATTGAGCCAGCTAATGCGCAGCATTAGGTCATACTGTTGGTTGGCATAAGTTGCTAATGGATCCTTTTCACTAAGCAGGGCAACAAGCTGACAGCCCAACTCCAAAGCGTTATAGCGTTGTGCAGTTAACAATAAATGACCTAAGCGAGGTGACAGAGGTAATTGACTTATGCGTTGCCCATGGGCAGAAATGGCCCAACCATTGGCTGATGGACTCAGAGCCCCTAGTTCTGCTAACAGGTGCTCCGCTTTTTGCCAAGGTCCAGCTGGTGGTGGGTCTATCCACTGCATCTCACTGGGGTCTGAACAACCAAAGGCATATAACTGTAAGCATAATTGGGTTAAATCTGTTTGTTTTATTTCGACCGTGCCCTGAGGAGCAAGACCTTGTTGTTCGGTGTCACTCCACATGCGATAACAGGTGCCAGGGCTTAATCTGCCGGCACGACCAGCTCGCTGTGCCGCCTGTGCACGCGACACTTTGACAGTTCTCAGACGGCTTAGACCGGTGCGAGTGTCATAGGCCATTTGGCGCGATAAACCTAAATCAATTACACATTCTATGCCTTCAATTGTCAGGCTAGTCTCGGCAATGTTTGTGGTCAGTACAATTTTTCGCTGACCCTCTTTGGCAGGGCTAATGGCTTGTTGTTGCTGTTCTATGGGTAAATCACCATACAGGGGAAAGAGTTCAATGTTAGGTGTGCAGAGTCTCGTTAAATAATCTTGAGCTTGATGAATTTCTCCTCGGCCAGGTAAAAACACCAGCAAACTGCCTTGGTGATTGGCTAGGGCCTGGCTGACGACGTCATAGAGTTGGTTATACATCTGACCACGGCTAGGGGCTGGGCACACTTGGTGAATTGTGACTGGGAACTGGCGACCTTGACTCACAACAATGGGCGCGTCGTGAAGTAATGCGCTGGCGCTTTGAGCGTCCATAGTGGCAGACATTATGATGAGCTTAAGGGGAGCTTCGTCACGCAGCAATTCTCTGCCTTGAAGGCACATGGCTAAACTCAAATCACTATCTAAACTACGTTCGTGAAATTCGTCAAAAATGACAGCTCCGACACCCTCCAGGCTAGGGTCTTGCTGCAGCATCCTTAATAAGACGCCATGGGTCATTACCTCAATGCGGGTACTTGCACTCACCTTTGTATCTAAACGCATGCGATAACCGATGCTTTGACCACAGGTTTGTTGCAGGCTGTGGGCTAAGAAATTAGCCGTAGCAAGAGTGGCAATGCGGCGTGGTTCTATGAGCAGTATTTTCTGCTGGCCTAGCCAAGGGGCTTGCATCAGAACCAGTGGCACACGCGTCGTTTTACCCGCACCAGGGGGTGCAATTAGGACCACTTGGTGGTGATTTTCTAATTGCTCACACAGTTCTGGAAGCACCTCGTCAATCGGCAAGGAGACAGGTGCTCTGGGCATAATTAAAAGGCTTTAAAGGTGAGGGTTGTAAGGGATCTAGAGATGCCTTCTATGGTTAATAAATGATCATTAATATACTTGCCTACATCCTCTCCTGAGGGGATGTAAAGCTTCATTAATAAATCATAATCGCCACTTGTTGAATAGAGTTCAGAGGCAATTTCCCGTTCATAAATTGTATCAGCTACAGCGTAGGTTTTGCCTGGATTACAACGGATTTGAACAAATACACAGGTCATAGGAATTCCTAAATAAAATAAATTAGATGTTAGCCCATGATACAGTAATGGCAATGTGTGGCGGTTGTTTCATAGTGCCCCATAGCGGTCAGTTCGATGAGCTAGATCGGTGGCTTACTTTAAAGAAAGATATCAATTTTCGCAACTTATTCACTGTCTTATTGAGACCTCTGCTAATAGGTAAGTAGAGTGTTTGTGCTGGGTAAAAAGTTCAGGCTTGGCTTTTTTGAACACAAAGCCTGTGGCTTCGTTATTAATGTACAGTTGGTTTGGGTGGACTATTGACTCGTTATCTAATTAGTCTATGCTGCTTTTAACGTCATTTTTTTCAACACAAGTTCTCTTGCAGCAAAAATAATGCCATTCACCAATGCTAGAAGCGTCGCTTCAAACGACAAGTTTGAGGTCGACAAATATGATTAAGGCCGATTTATGACCCTGCTTGCTCCTATTATTGCCACAGCTGAAACGTTTAAAACCATTCGGCGTGATATTCATGCACACCCAGAATTATGTTACCAAGAACACCGAACTGCCCAAATTGTGGTTGACCAACTTACTAAGATGGGCATTGAAGTGCATACAGGTATCGGTGTCACTGGGGTTGTTGGCGTGATCAAAGGCTTGACACCTGGAGCGGGCATTGCTCTGAGAGCAGACATGGATGCCTTGGCATTGGAGGAACATAACCAATTTGATCATGTGAGCCAGTACACAGGTAAGATGCATGCCTGCGGTCACGATGGGCACACAGCGACACTGCTCTGTGCGGCGGATTACCTGTCAAAAAACCGAAATTTTGCAGGCACAGTCTATTTGATCTTTCAGCCTGCAGAAGAAGGTGGTGCCGGTGCAAAGGCCATGATTAAGGATGGCTTATTTGAGCGATTCTCAATTAATGAGATTTATGGTTACCATAATTGGCCAGGCTACGAGCAAGGTTTGGTGGGCATCATTGGCGGTGCCATGATGGCCTCGGCCAGTGAATTTAAAATTAAGGTGGTGGGTAAGGGCACTCATGCGGCTATGCCTCATTTGGGAGCAGACCCTTTATTAGTGGCTTGTCAGTTAGTGCAAGGATTGCAATCTATTGTAGCGCGTAATGTGAGTCCCTTAGAATCGGTGGTTTTATCCGTGACTAAGATTCACTGTGGCGAAGCAACTAATATTATTGCTGATGATTGCATGGTGGAAGGCACCGTTCGCTGTTTTTCTGAGGAAGTTCTGCAAATGGTCGAAAAACGTATGGCAAAAATTTCCAATGATATGTGCGCAGCATTTAATTGCGAAGGGCAATTTGAGTTTAAACGCTCTTATCCGGCCACTATCAATCATACCGCTCAAGCCCAATTCATGCGCCAAGTGGCGATTGATTTGTTGGGGCAGGACCAAGTAGTGGACTTCACTCCTACCATGGGTTCAGAGGATTTCAGTTTCTTTTTGCAAGAAAAGCCAGGTTGTTATTTTGCTTTAGGCAATGGCGATGGAGATCATCGTGATCGAGGCCATGGCTTGGGACCCTGTAATTTGCACAATCCCAGCTACGACTTTAACGATGCCTTAATTCCTATTGGTGCCAGCTTATGGGTAAAATTAGTAGAAGCTCGTTTAGGCCAAGGTGGCATTGCAGTTTAATCAAAGCAAATATGATCACTTAAAAAAAGCCTAGTAAAAATATTACACTTAATGTAATATTTTTCATTATGAGTGCTAGATATCCAAAACAACAAAGCGATGCAGAGCAGCTAGACCTTGCTACTCGGGCCGCTTGGCTGTCTTTTATAGGTGGTTATACGCAGGGTGAAGTAGCGAAGCGGCTCAATGTCTCTCCTGTGAAGGCCCACCGACTTATTCAACTTGCTCAACAGCAAGGTATGGTCAAAATATTTATCGAGGGTGAGCCCGCCCATTGTGTTGCCTTGGAAGAACAATTAGCCAAGCAATTTAGCCTACGTTCGTGCTTGATTACCCCTTCAAATCATCTCAATGAAAACGATAATGAAGCCAGCTTCAATGAGGTAGGTGCCGGCGCTGCGCGCTTGTTCTACAATATTCTTAACCAGTTACCACCTTCTTCTTGTGTCGGTATTGGTAAAGGTCGTTCCCTCTCAGCCCTGGCTGAGAAATTGCCCAAAATTAACCGAGCGGACTTAACTTTTGCTTCCGTCTCTGGCAGTTTTACTCGTAAATTCTCAGCTAACAGACTCGATGTAGTGCAACAGTTTGTAGAACGCACCGGGGGTGAGGGTTACTTTATGCCTGTGCCTTATTTAGCCCGTGACGACGCTGAGCATGAGATGTTGATGGCTCAAGCCAGTGTGCAATTTAGCTTAAATTTAGCTCGAAATGCGAACTTGTATGCGGTTGGTATTGGTGGACTAAAAACCAATCATTATCTTCATAGCGTCGGTTTAGTGACAGACAATGATTTGGAAGAACTGCGTTCAGCTG
Organism: Candidatus Njordibacter sp. Uisw_058; assembly: GCF_047730065.1. Classification (GTDB taxonomy): domain Bacteria; phylum Pseudomonadota; class Gammaproteobacteria; order Pseudomonadales; family Balneatricaceae; genus Njordibacter. The sequence continues at coordinate 1,968,545 of NZ_CP159829.1, read as the reverse complement.
GAGCAGTGTGTGATTTGATCGGTAGTTTCTACGATATTTTTGGCAAACTTGTGGCCCACCCATTGAATGGCCATGGATTGGGTATTAATGCGGCAGAAATGGCAGGTAAACGGGTGGTCGCGGTAGCGGGTGGCCTGGGCAAAGAATTGGCGTTACTAGGTGCCCTGCGGTCTGGCCTAGTCACTGACTTAGTCATGGGTGAGGCCACTGCCAACAAACTAGTGTCCTTAATGGAGTTTAAATAAATGGCAACACAAGTACCTATTAGCCTCGTTCAACCCAAACCACAGTCCATGGGCACTAGCAATACTGATGCTGTAACAAAACCTCCATTGGGCCATGGTGAGTTAGTGCGCAACCCCGGTATACCCCTAGATTTGCAACAGCTTGATAAAATTCGGGTGAATAAAAGTGCGGTTGAAAGACGCTGTGCGGGCTACGGTGCTCGTCGCAGTATTAAAAAGCAACAGCAGGCGGCTTGGCTGCTCAAAGCCATCAGTTTAATCGACCTAACAACCTTGTCAGGTGATGACACAAAGGATCGTGTTAAACGTTTATGTAGCAAAGCGAAAACACCAGTGAGTCGGGATCTGCAACAGCGTTTAGGTATTGAATCCATTCACCTATCAACAGCAGCAGTGTGCGTGTACCACGAAATGCTGGAAGCAGCTTGCACCAGTCTTGCTGATACGGACATTCATCTAGCAGCCGTTTCTACTGGCTTTCCAGCTGGATTATCACCCTTGCCACTGCGCATTGCTGAAATTGAATATTCTGTGGCTGCTGGAGCAGATGAAATTGACATTGTAATCAGCAGAAGGCATGTTTTAGAAGGCAATTGGCAAGCCCTTTATGATGAAATCAAAGCCTTCCGCAAAGCGTGTGGTTCAGCTCATTTAAAAACCATTTTAGCCACCGGTGAGCTGGGTCATTTGGCTAACATTGCTAAAGCCTCAATGGTTTGTATGATGGCTGGGGCTGATTTTATTAAAACCTCTACGGGCAAAGAAACTGAAAATGCCACCTTGCCGGTGAGTTTGGTGATGGTGCGAATGATTAGAGAATATTTCCAACGTACTGGCATGTATATCGGATTTAAACCTGCTGGCGGTGTGAGTGACAGTAAAACTGCATTGCTCTACATGACGATGATGCAAGAAGAGCTGGGTCGTCGTTGGTTGGAGCCAGATCTGTTTCGTTTTGGTGCGTCCAGTTTGCTGGGCGATATAGAGCGTCAGTTAGATCATTATGATAGTGGTTATTATTCAGCGGCTTACAGACACGCAATGGCGTAAATCAAGTATAGAATTATGACCATAACTACTGAGACAAAGATGACATTATTAAACGAATTTGAACAACTTAATTATAGCCAAGCCTTAGAAAGTGATGCGCAAGCGCAGGCGTGGTTGCAGCAAAATCAGTGTCGCTTTGGTCATTACATTGATGGTGCTTTTACCAGCGAAGTAGATGCATCTCTAGTTGAAGTATTGAATCCGGCCACTTCAGAAGTGTTGGCACATATTGAAGTGGCTAGCAAAGAACAAATAGATTTAGCCATCGCTAGTGCTCGGGTGGCGCAGCCAGCTTGGTGGGCGTTGGGTGGCCTTGGTCGCGCAAAAATACTTTATGCCTTGGCGCGCAATTTACAAAAGTATGCACGCTTAGCTGCTGTTTTAGAAACCTTGGACAATGGTAAGCCTATTCGAGAAAGCCGAGATGCAGATATTCCTTTAGCCATTCGGCATTTTTATCATCATGCTGGCTGGGCTAAACTACAAGACCGTGAATTTCCAGACCACGGGCCAGTGGGTGTTGCTGCGCAAATTATTCCTTGGAATTTCCCTTTATTGATGTTGTCTTGGAAGGTCGCCCCTGCGATTGCGATGGGCAATACCATAGTCATAAAACCAGCAGAACAAACCCCCTTAACGGCCATGTTGTTTGGCCAAATCTGCCACGAGTCAGGCGTGCCTAATGGGGTGGTGAATATTATTAATGGTGCTGGAGATACAGGGGCCATGCTTGCAGCCCATGAGGGTGTTAATAAGGTCGCCTTTACTGGTTCGACAATCGTTGGCAGAGCCATTCGTCTTGCGACCGCTGGTCAAGGTAAAAAACTCACCCTAGAATTGGGTGGTAAGTCAGCATTTATCGTGTTTGAAGATGCTGATCTGGATGCCGTTGTAGAGGGTCTAGTAGACTCAATTTGGTTTAATCAGGGCGAAGTATGTTGTGCTGGATCACGCTTACTGGTGCAGGCACCCATAGCCCAGCAATTGCACGCCAAACTAAAACATCGTATGCAACAATTACGCACAGGCTCACCCTTAGATAAGTCTATAGATGTGGGCAGTTTAGTGAGTCAGCAACAATTTAACCGAGTTGATCAGCTCGTGAGCCAAGGTTTGCAAGCCGGTGGTGAACTGTTCCAAGCTCATGATCAAGACGCATCAGCAAATTATTACCCACCCACATTAATCACTGAGGTTGATTCTAGTCATCCTCTGGTGCAAGAAGAAATATTTGGCCCAGTATTGGTGTCAATGACCTTTCGCACTCAGGCTGAAGCCGTCTCTTTAGCCAACAATAGCCGCTATGGCCTATCTGCCAGTGTGTGGAGTGAAAATATTAACCGTGCCATGGATGTGGCCCCTAAAATTCAAGCCGGTGTGGTGTGGATAAATAATCACAATCAATTTGATGCAGCTTGTGGTTTTGGTGGTGTTAAAGAATCTGGCTTTGGACGTGAGGGTGGTAAAGAAGGTTTATACGAATACCTAACGCCCACAGGTTTAACAGCAATGGCTGCGCCAAAGGTTAAGCAACAAACTTCAACCATGCCTGAACTAGCAAATAGTAATGCGATTGATCAAACTCTAAAGTTTTATGTGGCAGGCAAACAAGTGCGCCCAGACTCTGGTCACAGCCAAGCATGCCACAATCATGATGGCAGCGTTGCTGCGCTGGTGGGCGTAGGCGGTCGCAAGGACGTGCGCAACGCTGTCTCGGCTGCATTAAAAGCTTCAGGCTGGACTCAACAAACGGCCCACGGCCGCGCACAGGTCATTTACTTTTTGGCAGAAAATCTGAGTCAACGCGAAACTGAGTGGCTGGCACGGTTACAAACGGTCTGCGGTTATAGTCAAGCCCAGGCCCAAACAGAGTTTGATGCCGCTATTGCCTGTCTCTTTACTTATGCTGCATGGGCTGATAAATATGATGGGGCTGTGCACAATGCGCCCTATCGTGGGGTGACCTTGGCTTTGCCTGAGGCAGTGGGAGTGATAGGATTAATTGCTCCGAATATGCAACCACTTATATCTACCCTCGCTATTATAGCGCCAGCCATTGCTATGGGTAACCGCGTGGTCTTGGTTGCCAGTGAAAGTTATCCAAGCATTGCATTAGAACTTGTGCAAGTTTTGGAGACCTCTGACATTCCCGCAGGAGTGGTCAATATAATAGCGGGGCCAAAGGCTGATTTAGCCAACCATATAGCGGGGCATGGTGAAGTAGAGGCCATGTGGAGTTGGGCTAATAACAGTATTAATAAGCATGCAGAACAGGTGAGTGCAGCAGATTTAAAACGCACGTGGACGCATGCCGAAATGGATCGAGATTGGCTGGATCCTATACAGGGTGAAGGTTTGGAGTTCTTACACCAGGCCACACAAGTGAAAAATATTTGGACGCCATATGGCGACTAATTTAAAAGAAGAAAACGGCTCAAGCCGATTTATGTAAAACTAGGAGAACCTAATGAAGTTAAATAAAATCACTATAGCCATTGCCGCAGGTGCGGTAGCATTAAGTGCCACTATTGCACAAGCAGATGTTAAACCAGCCGTTGTTTATGACAAAGCCGGAAAGTTCGACAAGTCATTTAACGAAGCTGTGTGGAACGGCGTTAAACGGTTTACCGCGGACACGGGTATTAGTGTCCGTGAAGTAGAGCCAACCAACGAAGCCCAAGTAGAGCAGGGCCTTAAGAAGCTTGCAAAGCGTGGCAACAGCCCTATCGTTGCCGTTGGTTTCTCTTCAGCTAACGCTTTAAGTGCGGCAGCTCAAGCTTACCCAGACACTAAATTCACCTTGATTGATATGGTGGTGCCTGAAGCTAACGTTCAGAACGTAGTGTTTAAAGAGCACGAAGGTTCTTTCCTAGTAGGTGCGTTGGCGGCTCTTAAATCTGAAACTGGCACCATCGGTTTTGTGGGTGGTATGGACATTCCACTCATTAGCCGATTTGGCTGTGGATATGAGCAGGGTGCTAAGCATATCAATGCAAACATTACAGTACTTCAAAAAATGACGGGCTCTACCCCAGCTGCATGGGGCAACCCATCCAAGGGAGGCGAAATAACTCGCAGCCAAATAGAAGCGGGTGCTGATGTAATCTTTGCTGCCGCTGGTGGTACTGGCATGGGTGTTTACCAAGCTGCTGCTGATGCTGGCAAGCTTGCCATCGGTGTAGACTCTAACCAAAACCACCTGCAACCTGGCACCATGCTAACCTCTATGGTTAAGCGTGTTGGTGTCGCTGCATATAAAAGCTATGCAGATGCAAAAGATGGTACTTGGAGTGCCGGTGTAACTGCTATGGGTCTTGCTGAAGGTGGCGTTGACTGGGCTCTTGACGAGCACAACCGTAGTTTGGTCACTGCAGATATGGAAACCAAGGTTAATGCTATTAAGGCATCTATCATCGCTGGCGATATCGCTGTACATGACTATATGTCAGATAATACCTGTAACTACTAATTAATAGTTTGTTGCAAGCGGTTGGGAATACATACGTTATTCCCAACCGCGTTTCTGGTCCTTCGACAGATAATCAAAGACTCACGACTATGACTGATACTTTTGCTATTGAATTAAAAGACATTGATAAGCGCTTTGGTGCGGTGCACGCAAATAACAAAGTATGTTTACAAGTCAAACAGGGCAATATCCACGGTATTGTTGGCGAAAACGGTGCAGGTAAATCTACCCTAATGAGTATTCTGTACGGTTTTTATCAAGCCGATGCAGGGCAAATTGATGTCTTAGAAAAGACGTATACTTTTACAGATTCCCATCAGGCCATTGCTGCAGGCATTGGCATGGTACATCAGCATTTTATGCTGGTAGAAAATTTTACAGTGTTAGAAAATGTGATTTTAGGCAGCGAAGGTGGAGCAATGTTGGCTGATGGCCTTGAAGCAGCTCGCAAAGAACTCACACGCTTGGGCGATGAATATGGCTTAAAGGTAAAGTTAGATGCGACTATCGACACTCTATCCGTAGGTTTACAGCAGCGTGTAGAAATACTTAAAGCACTTTATAAAGGCGCCAAAATACTGATTTTGGATGAGCCAACCGGTGTTTTAACACCACAAGAAACAGAAGAACTGTTCCGCATTTTTGGTGCCCTTAAAAAGCAAGGTGTGACCATTGTGCTGATCACTCACAAATTACGTGAAATTATGGCCATCACAGACCAAGTTTCGGTTATGCGTGCAGGCCAGATGGTAGCCCACAGAGACACCAAAGAAACCAGTAGAGAAGAATTGGCTGAGCTCATGGTAGGCCGCAAGGTGTTGTTGCAGGTCCATAAAAATCCAGCCAATGTAAGAGCACCACTAATGAAGGTGAAGCACCTTACGATAGCTGACAAACAAGGTGTTGAGCGTTTGAAGGATGTCAGTTTTGAACTGCGTGCGGGTGAAGTGTTGGGTGTGGCAGGGGTGTCTGGCAACGGTCAGACTGAGTTGCTGGAAGCACTATCAGGCATCTTGCCCATGACCAGTGGCACGATTGAAGTGTTAGGTTGTGAAATGGATGCCAAGCACCCTTTAGCGCCAGATAGATTGAGACAACTGGGTTTGGCTCATGTGCCTGAAGATCGCCAACGTATGGGTTTAATTTCTGATTTTAGCGCCAGTGAATCGGCACTCTTAGGCTATCATACAGACCCTAAAATCAACTCAGGTATTTGGCTTAGCGACCGCAAGGTTGAAGCCAATTGCCAAGACCTTATGCAGGCTTTTGATGTTCGTCCTGCTGACCCCCAATTGAAATCTGCTAATTTTTCTGGTGGTAATCAGCAAAAGTTAATTTTGGCGCGGGAAATGGAACGTAACCCCGATGTCTTACTCATTGGTCAACCCACTCGCGGTGTCGACATTGGTGCGATTGAGTTTATTCACCAACGCATTATTGATATGCGTGATGCAGGCAAAGCGGTGTTGTTAGTGTCTGTCGAGTTAGACGAGATCATGTCGGTCAGTGATCGAATTATTGTCTTGTGTGACGGTGAAATAAGTGGTCGTTTAGATGCTTGTGATGCCGATGAGCGCACCCTGGGTATGATGATGGCTAATGCCCTAGATCCATTAGATCCTTTAAAAACCATGGACGACCTTCAAGCATCTGTGAAGCAGAATGCGCACCAGGAAACTCAAGTATGAAACGTGATAATCGCATTGCTTGGATAAACCGGCTGCTATTGCCCCTACTTAATATACTGACTGCTTTTGCCGTCACTGCAGTGCTCTTTTGGCTCATAGATGTCAACCCTATGGAAGCGGCCGAAGTGCTTTTGTATGGGGCCTTTGGATACGAGGAAGGTATCGGTTATACCATTTATTATGCAACTAACTTTATCTTCACTGGTTTAGCCGTAGCAGTGGCTTTTCATGCAGGGCTATTCAACATTGGTGGTGAAGGCCAAGCCTATGTGGGTGGTTTAGGCGCTGGCTTAGCAATTCTTATGCTAGATCCTACTCTTGGGGCATGGGTGTTTATCCCAGCAAGTATTATCGGTGCCTTGATCTTTGGTGGGCTCTGGGCCCTTATTCCAGCCTATTTACAGGCCTATCGGGGTAGTCATATTGTTATCACCACCATTATGTTTAATTTTTTAGCAGCCTCATTTATGGTTTATCTAATGGTGCATGTGCTGCGTGACACTGGGCAAATGACACCTCAAAGTGAACTTTTTCCTACCAACTCTTGGATGCCGTTTGTGCATGATGTAGCGGCAGGTTTAGGCTACAGTATTGAGGCGTCACCACTTAACTTATCCATTCTTTTGGCCTTAGTTTGTGCTGTATTGGTTTGGTTTTTTTTATGGCAAACCCGTTGGGGTTTTGCTATTCGTGCCACCGGTAAGAATGGCTCTGCAGCTTTATATGCAGGCATAAACCCTAAACATATTATTATTGTGGTGATGTGTCTTTCTGGCGCTTTAGCCGGTTTAGTGAGTATTAATGAACTCGTTGGGTATCAACACCGTTTGATCATGGACTTTCACTTAGGGTATGGCTTTGGCGGCATAGCCGTGGCATTAATGGGGCGTAATCACCCTTTAGGAATTATTTTGGCCGCTTTGTTATTTGGCACTTTATATCAAGGCGGTGCCGAACTTGCCTTTGAAATGAGTAATATTTCTCGTGACATTGTAGTGGTAATGCAAGGATTGGTAATTTTATTCTGTGGGGCTTTGGATTATATGTACCGGCCTTGGTTAATACGTTACTTAGCGCCAGTTCCAAAGCAGGAAGAGTTATCAGGGGTGGCAGTATGAGTGATTTATTTTTAACTATCTTGTTGACCTTTGACGCTACCCTACGTGTGTCGACACCACTTGTTTTGGCCGCTATGGCAGGTTTGTTTGCGGAGCGTTCTGGGGTGGTAGATATTGGACTTGAAGGAAAGATGCTGGCCTCTGCCTTTGCAGCGGCCAGCGTTGCTTCAGTGGTAGGTTCTCCATGGGCCGGATTGGGTGCTGCTATTATTGCCTCATGTAGTTTAGCAATGCTGCATGGTTTTGCCTCGATTACTCACCGCGGGGACCAAATTGTGAGTGGGGTTGCCATCAACATACTGGTAGCTGGACTGACAATCATTTTAGGTTTGGCATGGTTCCAACAAGCTGGATTAACGCCAGCTTTAGATAATGATTCTCGCTTTCTTTCTATTACTTTACCATTTGCTGAGCAGCTGGCCTTTATTCCTGTTCTGGGCCCGATCTACAAAGAATTAATCAGCGGTCATACTATTTTGGTTTATTTGGCCTTTGCTTTGGTGCCGATGGTTTGGTGGGTGGTATATCGCACTCGCTTTGGTTTGCGCCTGCGAGCCGTAGGTGAAAACCCAACAGCTGTCGATACGGCGGGTTTATCAGTGGTTAAATTACGCTACAAAGCGCTTATTATTGGTGGTGTTTTGTGTGGTATTGCAGGCGCTTATCTGAGTACCGCTCACAATGCTCAGTTCACCAGAGATATGACTGCAGGCCAAGGCTATATTGCTTTAGCGGCCCTTATTTTTGGAAAGTGGCGTCCACTTACGGTGATGTTGGCGTGTTTACTGTTTGGTTTCTTAGATGCCTTAGCTGTGCGCCTTCAGGGTGTAGTGATTTCTGGTATTGGAGAGATTCCAGTGCAATTTATTGAGGCCACTCCATACTTACTCACAGTAATTCTGTTGGCTGGTTTTATTGGCCGTGCTATACCCCCGAAAGCCGCCGGTAAGGCCTACGTTAAGGAACGATGACTATGTCTAAATCAACTATTGAAACTGATTGTCTAGATGCTGTAAAGCGAGCTATGGATAAGGCCTACTCCCCTTACTCAGATTATCCTGTCGGTGCTTTAATAGTGACCGAAGATGGTCAAACTTTTGCTGGCTGTAATGTTGAAAATGCCAGTTACCCTGAGGGTAATTGTGCAGAAACAGCTGCTATTGCTGCTATGGTTATGGCAGGCCATAAACGCATTCAAGAAATATATATTATAAGCCAAGATGATCAAGGTGCTACGCCTTGTGGTGGTTGCCGGCAGCGTATTCGGGAATTTGCTGACAACAATACTCCTGTCATTTTGTGCTCTCCAGCAGGTGTACAGCGACGTTTGACCCTCGCAGAATTATTACCCCACGCATTTGGTCCGGAATGGTTATTATGAGTCAGGTAAATGCCTGTTTAGTCGTGATTAATCAAGCAGCAAAAGGTTTTATGCCTCAAGTAGGTATGGTGCTGGGTTCTGGCTTAGGTTCGTTTGCTGATCAAATTGATGCTATCGCCAGTATTAGTTTTGATGATTTACCGGGTTTTCCTCAAGCAGGAGTGGGTGGCCACGCAGGACGTTTAGTCTTGGGCCAGATAGGGACTGCAAGGGTTGCAGTATTGCAAGGCCGAGCACACTATTATGAACAGGGCCAAGCTGATGTCATGGCTGTTGCCATTCAAACTCTCAAAGCCATTGGTTGTGAAGCCCTCATTCTCACTAACGCTGCAGGTAGTTTGGTCACTGAAGCAGGGCCTGGTAGCGTGATGCTCATCACAGATCATATGAATATGACCGGTGTATCACCCTTGTTTGGTGCCCAAGGTAATCAGAGGTTTGTGGATATGACTCAGGCATACCACCCTAGCATGAATGAGGCTATGCGCAGCGCAGCCAAAGCAAGTAATGTGACCTTACACGAAGGCGTTTATGCTTGGATGTGTGGCCCTCATTTTGAAACACCCGCAGAAATTCGGGCCCTTAAGGTGCTGGGTGCCCAAGCTGTAGGTATGTCTACCGTGCCAGAAGTTATTTTAGCCCGTCATCAAGGCTTACCTTTGTGTGCCTTATCAATTATTACCAATTATGCGGCTGGCATGAGCCCAACTCCATTGAGCCATGAGCAAACCATGGCGTATGCCAAATTGGCTACTAATGGCGTTGAGGGTTTGCTGAAGGCTTTTTTAGAAACCTATAAGGCACCTTTATGACCATGACTTATTTGCCACAGGAGTTAATCCGAAAAAAGCGTGATGGACTGGTACTTAGCGATGCTGAGATTACTTTTATGGTGCAGGGCATCACCAGTGGGCAATTAAGTGATGCTCAGTTAGGCGCTTTTGCAATGGCCGTATTTCAGCGGGGCATGACCATGCCAGAACGCATTACCTTGACGCAACAAATGATGTGCTCGGGTAAAGTGTTAAATTGGCAAAACATGGATCTCAATGGACCCGTTGTTGATAAACATTCCACGGGTGGAGTAGGCGACAAAGTGAGTTTGATGTTGGGGCCCATTGTTGCTGCGTGTGGTGCCTATGTACCTATGATTTCTGGCCGTGGTTTAGGCCACACTGGGGGTACACTGGATAAATTTGACAGTATTCCCGGATACGATGCTCATCCCGATGAACAGTCGTTTAAGTCTTTAGTAAAACAAGTAGGTTGCGCCATTATTGGACAGACTGCTGAACTAGCGCCCGCTGACCAGCGCCTTTATGCGACCCGAGATGTCACTGCGACCGTAGAGTCCATTGACTTAATTACGGCGTCCATTTTGTCTAAAAAGCTGGCTGCGAGCTTAGATGCGTTAGTTATGGACGTGAAAACAGGCAATGGTGCTTTTGCAGCAGAAATGAGTATGGCCCAAGTATTAAGTCAGAGTATCTCACAAGTGGCTACTGGAGCAGGCGTGCCGACAAGATGCTTAATTACTGATATGAATCAGGTGTTAGGCCGCTCTGTGGGTAATGCCGTAGAGATGGCGGAATGTATCGAGTTTTTACTTAATCCAGCCCAAGCAGATGAGCGTCTAGTGGATCTTACGCTTGAATTAGCAGCGCATATGCTCGATCTTAGTGGCGTAGCTGACAACTTAAATGATGCCAAAGATAAAGCCTTAGCAGCACTAAATCAAGGTAGGGCAGCACAGGTGTTTGCGCGTATGGTGGCAGGCCTTGGCGGCCCCACAGATTTACTGGAAAAGCCCCAGCATTACCTACCCCAAGCCCCTATTGTGAAACCTATTTTGGCGTCTCGTTCGGGTTATGTATGTGCCATGGATGTGCGCGCTATAGGCTTGTCATTAGTGACCCTCAAAGCAGGGCGCAGCAAAGCAGATGATGCCATTGATTACGCTGTTGGACTCAGTGGTATGGCACAAATTGGGGATTACATTGAGCAGGGTCAACCTCTGGCGGTAGCCCATGTACGCAACGATAACCAACTCGCTTTAATTAACCAAGAGCTTGTTAATTTAATCCAACTGGCACCTGATGCCTCCAGGTTAGAACCACTTGTGAAAGAGATCTATCAAGCCTAGCCATTAATTGAGTGCTTGCTGGTGTGGTGCTAAACGATAGAGATAAAACTATGAACAGAGCCATTATTATAATTTTAGATTCATTAGGCCTTGGTGCTAGTGCAGATGCGCATAAGTATGGTGACCAAAATGCAGATACTTTTGGTCATATTGTCGAGGCGTGTGAGGCTGGTTTAGCCAATAATACACAACGCCACGGGCCCCTTAAAATTCCCAATCTTTTACGCTGGGGTCTGGGCGCAGCTGCAGTGGGCAGTCGCAAGCATAAACTACCCCTAGCAACACACCTGAATGTGCAGGGTGCTTATGGGCACGCGGTGGAAGTCAGCAGCGGTAAAGACACCCCTAGTGGTCATTGGGAAATATGTGGTCTGCCCGTGCCCTTTAATTGGGGGACCTTTCCTCAACAAGAGGATTGTTTTCCAACTCAACTGATGCAAGATTTGTTGGTCCAAGGCCAAATCCAAGGCACTCTGGCGAATAAACATGGCTCTGGCACCGACATCTTGGCTGAATATGGTGAACAACATTTGCGCACCGGCTTTCCTATTTGTTATACCTCGGCCGACTCAGTGTTTCAAATAGCTGCCCATGAAGAAACTTTTGGCCTAGAGCGGCTTTATGATTTGTGCGAAGTGGCCAAAAAATTGGTTGACCCACTCAATGTTGCTCGGGTTATTGCCCGACCTTTTAAGGGCACATGCAACGCTGATTTTGAACGCACAGCTAACCGAAGAGATTTAACCACACCCCCTATGGGCCGGACTTTACTCGATCACATTCAAGACCAAAACGGCTGTGTAGTTTCGGTGGGTAAGGTGGGTGATATCTTTGCGCATAAAGGTGTTAATTATACCGTCAAAGCAGATGATAATATGGGTCTAGTAGATCAGCTATTAGACCAAATGAAGCAGGTAAAAGAGGGTTTATTGTTTGTTAATCTAGTGGATTTTGATAGTAAGTATGGCCATCGCAGGGATGTTGCTGGTTATGCCAATGCCCTTGAAGAATTTGATGCTAGATTACCTCAAATAGAAGCACAATTAGAGCCACAAGATTTAGTGTTGCTCAGTGCAGATCATGGCTGTGACCCAACCTGGCCGGGTTCAGATCATACTCGTGAACATGTGCCTGTGGTTTTTTATGGGCACCACTGCGGCCTACCCGTGCAAGCTTTTGACCTCGGCGAAAGAACCACTTTTGCTGATATGGGGCAAACGGTGGCATCCCATTTAGGTCTTGTATCCCTCAATTATGGCATTGGTTGCCAACTCAATTAGTGGTTACAGTTAAATGAGTATTTCATGTCTGAATTATTAGCGACCCAAATTCAAAAACTACCCAAAGTAGAATTGCATAGCCACCTTGAGGGTTGTATTCAGCCTGATCTAGTTCGGGCCATTGCAGCGCGCAATAACATTAGCTTAAAAGAGGGTTTGTTTACCTCAGATAATGAGTTTGCGTGGAATAATTTTGCTGAATTCTTACAAGCTTACGACGCAGCTAGTTTTTGCCTGCGTAAGCCGCAAGACTACCGTGACATTATGTATACCTATTTACAACAATGTGCGGCAGAGGGCACCATTTACGCTGAAACCTTCATTTCTCCTGATCATGCTGCTGCGGTGGGCATGAGCTATGACGATATGTTGTCTGGCTGTGTTGAGGGTATCAACGATGCTGAGTGTGACTTTGGTATTGTAGGTCGCCTAATTGTGTCTTGTATCCGCCATCTTGGCCCCGATCAAGCCCTTAAAGTGGCACAGCATTTAGTTGAACATCTACACCCTTATATTGTTGGTTTTGGCATGGGGGGCAACGAATCGATGTTCACTCAAGCTGACTTTGCTCCAGCTTTTAATATAGCCTCTGCGGCTGGATTGGCTTGTACTACCCATGCAGGAGAAATATTAGGCCCAGAAAGTGTATGGGATGCGATTAATAACCTGCCGGTGACCCGCATAGGGCATGGTGTACGAAGTATTGAAGACCCTGACCTAATGACAGAACTAGCCAAACGGGGCATTGCTTTAGAAGTATGCCCGGGCAGTAATATTGCTTTGTCGGTATACCCAGACCTTGCTAGTCATCCTCTCAACAGTATTTTAAAAGCCGGTATTAGTATCAGTCTTAATGCGGATGATGCCCCATTTTTTGCCACTACGGTCGGTAGCGAATATCAATCGGGTGCTAAGGACTTTGGTTTAGATTTAGAGCAATTGAGAGACATTTCTCGCATGGCTATGCAAGCATCATTTGCTGACGCAGACACCAAAATTCGTTTACTCGCCGTTATCGGCTAATTGCAGCAGAAAGCTAATATGCTTTGGGAAAAACATTATGTCGACTAACTCATTACGCCCATTCCACCTTGCTATTCCTATAAGAGATATTGCCGAATCAAGGGCTTTTTATGGCCAGTTACTGGGTTTAAGTGAAGGCCGCTCTACTGCAGAATGGATTGATTGGAACCTTTATGGGCACCAGCTAGTGACGCACCTTAATCCCACCCTAGGTGCAAACGGTAAAGTGCCAGTGCATATTAACGGTGTTGATGGTCAAGGCGTCCCTGTGCCCCATTTTGGAGTGGTATTGACTCACCAAGACTGGCAAGAGTTAGCGCAGAGGTTAACGGGTAAGGTAGACTTTATTATTGAACCTTATACACGCTTTAAAGGTGAAGCAGGCGAGCAATCGACCTTATTTTTTAGCGACCCTAGCGGTAATGCATTGGAATTCAAGGCTTTTTCTGATCTAGGTCAGTTGTTCGCTAAATAATAGCTACTGGCTGGATAGTCTAAGACCAGTTAAATAACTGAGATGGCATAAATCCAAGGCACAAAAAAGCCACAACAAGGAGGCTTAATCGGAATGGCTCCTCGAGCTGGACTCGAACCAGCGACCAATAGATTAACAGTCTACTGCTCTACCAACTGAGCTATCGAGGAATCATAAGTGGTCACATTGAGGTTGGCTCCTCGAGCTGGACTCGAACCAGCGACCAATAGATTAACAGTCTACTGCTCTACCAACTGAGCTATCGAGGAATTGCTCAATGTGAGGCGCGAATATTAATGATCTATTGGGCTTGAGTCAAGTCTAAAAAACCATTTTATTTGAATAGCTTAAACCTTTTTATATAGAGGTAGCGATTGGCAACAAGTTTTACCATTAGCATGTGGTTTCTGCACTACTGATACCCTAACTTAGCAAATATACCGATCGTCAAATTTGTTATGGAGATATTTTGCTATTATTTTCGCCACTGATAAAATGGCTTCCGTGATATGATCAAGACCAGTTTCAACTCAAAGGAATAAGTGTGGATACTACAGCCAATAAATTACTTGAATTGGTGTTAACACCGTTAAATATTAGCCATCATCAGTTAGATAACGATAGCCATAAACATAGTGGGTCAGCCACCGATAGCCACTATAATTTAGTCTTAGTTTCTGATGATTTTGCGGCGTTAGGACCAGTAAAACGACACCAAAAAGTCTACGCGCTAGTAGGAGAGTTAATGCAAAACCCTATTCATGCACTCGCCTTACACTGCTATACGCCTGAACAATGGCAAGCCAAACAAGAAAAGATGCCGGCAACGGCCCCTTGCATGGGTGGTAGTAAAACAGCTTAGTCATGATTACCCTTGCGGTTGAGTTTAGGGCAGCATCGTTGTAAGCGTGCTGTGAGTGGCATAGTGCAAGGATGTTGAGGGGTGCAAATGATAGCCCCGAGTCTAGATTGATCACGGGGCTATATTATCGAGGGATATTGCGTTAAAAGTCGCCTGTACCTGCAAGTTCTTCCTTACGCTTAGCCATAAAGTCATTTAGGCCATCGTCAATGCCTTGATCCAACGGTGGGGCCTCATAATCATTCAGCATTTTCTTCCAAAGGGCATTGGCGCGCACTTGAATGTCTTTACTGCCGTCTTCTTCCCATTGTTCAAAGCTATTGTTGTCAGTAAGGTTAGACATGTAAAACGCATCTTTAAAGTTAGCTTGAGTGTGAGCACAACCCAAAAAGTGATTGCCCGGACCAACTTCACGGATGGCATCCAATGCCTGACCGTTTTCGCTCAGATCGATACCCTTGCAGAAGGTATGAGCCATGCCCAGTTGATCTAAGTCCATCACAAACTTTTCATAACCCATAGACAATCCAGCCTCAAGCCAACCAGCTGAGTGTAATGCAAAGTTAACACCAGCCAAAATTGTTGGCATTAAGGTGTTGGCGCTTTCAGATGCTGCTTGAGCATCTGCAATTTTAGAACCAGGCAGTGAACCACCACTGCGAAATGGCACGCCTAAACGACGGGCAAGTTGCGCCGCCCCATACAAGACCAAAGCAGGTTCTGGGGTACCAAAGGTAGGCGCGCCAGACTGCATAGAGATCGAACTTGCAAAGGTGCCAAAGATACAGGGCGTGCCAGGGCGGTATAGCTGAATAAAAGTAATGCCAGCCAATACTTCGGCAAGTATTTGCGCCAAGGTGCCCGCAATAGTGACCGGTGACATTGCCCCTGCGAGGATAAACGGCGTCACCACACACGCCTGGTTATTTTCAGCGTATACTTTTGCTGCGCCAAGCATCGTGTCATCAAAGGTCATGGGTGAGTTAGCGTTAATCAAGCTAGTGGTGACCGTGTTATTTTTAACAAACTCCTCACCAAAAACAATTTTCGCCATATCCACTGTGTCTTGAGCGCGAGAAGGTGCGGTAACTGAGCCCATGAAGGCTTTGTCACTATATTTAATGTGGCTATAGATCATGTCTAAGTGGCGAGTAGTTACTGGCACATCTACTGGCTCACATATGGTGCCACCAGAGTGGTGCATGTAAGGCGACATGTACGCCAGCTTAACGAAGTTCTGGAAATCTTCAATAGTGGCATAACGACGGCCATTGTCTAAGTCACGCACAAATGGAGAGCCATAGCCTGGAGCGAAAACAGTATTTTTGCCTCCTACTTCTAGGTTACGTTCACTATTACGTGCATGCTGAGTGTAGGTGGCTGGAGCAGAAGCTTGAATAATTTGGCGGCACATTCCTCGTGGGAAACGCACACGTTCGCCATCCACACTTGCGCCAGCAGCTTTTAGTATTGCTAATGCTTCTGGTTCATCACGAAAATCAATACCCACTTCTTCTAAAATGGTATCAGCATTGCGTTCTATGAGTTCTAGACCTGCTTCATCTAATACTTCAAATGGATTCATTTGACGCGTGATATAGGCAGGTACTTTTATAGTTTCGCTAGCCCGCAATGCTTGGCGTGCACTACGACCACCACCGCTTTTGCGGCGTCCTGGGGCTTCACTCATGGAAATACTCCTCAATAAAATGGGGGCAGGTTTATATGGGCCAAATTTTGCAGTTCTTGGGATTTTTATGCTGGCTAAGTGGCGACTGCTTGTTATGTTTAAGCGTCATTATTTTTGAGTTTGACGCTGGCATGAGTAGACCCGTGGCAGAATCTATTAACATGAATAGTATTCATAATGGTTTGAAAAAAACTCAACTTGAATAGGGTCTTTCACGGTCATAGATTCTATCTAACCAGCCTCTAGGTAGGTAGCATAGGCATAACGTCAGACATTTTGAAAATTAAATATGAATTCTAATCTACTTCAAGATTTGTTAGCAGAGCGGGGGGTTTTACTTGCAGATGGTGCTACGGGCACAAATCTATTTGCCATGGGGCTAGAAACAGGCGATGCGCCTGAACTATGGAATGTAGATCACCCAGACCGCATTGCTGCAAATTATCAAAGTTTTGTGGATGCAGGTTCAGATATTATTTTAACCAATACCTTTGGTGGCACCCATTATCGACTGCAATTACACCATGCCGCAGATCGGGTACGTGAGTTAAATCTAGCAGGAGTTAAAATAGGCCGTGAAGTGGCTGCTAAAGCTAGCCGTCCCATCATTATAGCTGGCTCCATCGGCCCCACAGGTGAAATACCAGAGCCTATGGGTAGCCTAAGCCATAGCGATGCAGTCGCTGCATTTTCAGAGCAGGCCTTTGCCTTAAAAGAAGGTGGGGCAGACGTCTTATGGATAGAAACGATGTCTTCAACGCAAGAGTCTGAGGCCGCAATTGAAGGTGCGAATCAAACCGGATTACCCGTTATTTGTACTTACAGTTTTGATACCAATGGCCGTTCCATGATGGGGGTCACACCCGCTGATATGGTGCAATCTTGTGGTCATGAAAATCACACTGCGTATGCCTGTGGCTCTAATTGCGGTGTTGGGGCCTCTGAATTAGTGATGGCCATTTGTAATATGCGCAGTGCACCAGGTGGAGACAAGGCTATTTTAGTGGCCAAGGCTAATTGTGGTATCCCAGAATATGTCAACGGTGCAATCCATTACAATGGCACACCAGAAATTATGGCCAGTTATGCCACTATGGCGATGGATGCTGGAGCGGACATTATTGGTGGTTGTTGTGGTACCTCACCAGAACATGTGCGGGCTATGCGCAATGCTCTAGATAACCATATTAAAGGCGAGTCCCCCACGGTGGAACAAATAGAATCGGTACTTGGAGAGGTTTCTAAAGGCGGTAAAGCCCAGTTTGCGGGAGATCTAAGTGTGGCAGGTGGAGCAGCAGAAGGCGCTGTCATTAAACGCCGTTCCCGCCGCCGTTAGTTGATCGTCTTGTCTCAAGCAGTCTACTAAGGTTAAGCTCTTTTTAAGGCAATGCCTTTGCCAGCATTTTTTGGCCAAGTTAATGGCCCGTGTTCAGTCGCAAAAAGAGACAGACTTTGTTGCATCATCGGGCTAAAGTCAGTGACCTTTTGAGATTCCAAATTGTAGCAAATCAGCAACATTTCTACGGTGGCTAATAATTCGTCTTGATCATTGAACATGCTGTGAAAAATTCGCATGCGCTTAGTGTCTGTCTCAAGTATTTTAGAGGTGACAGTCACCATTTCTCCCACCCCAACTTGTTGCACATAGGCCAAATGGCTTTCTACTGTGAATAGAGTTTCTCCCGTATTTTTAATGTGCTCCAAAGATAAGCCCAAGTGATTTTGCAAGGTATCTGTGGCTTTGGTGAAGATGACCAAATAATACGCATCATTGAGATGATCATTGTAATCAATCCAATCTTTCAGGACCGGTGTTTGAAGCGTTTGTAGGGCACTAGGCATATTTAATCCGCATTAGATGAGGTGCATAACAATAGATAGATTAGGCGTTGCAAGGGCCTGCAAGAATGATTAATATCGCATTATTATTGCATATTAACGACGTCTTCACTATGTTCAGTGCCAAAGCCATTACCAAGACTATCCGCGTCACTTTTTATCTGGTGCCAGAGTTTTCCATGATTGGATTTTCGGCCTTGGTGGACCCTATGCGACAGGCCAACACGATATCTGGAGAAACGTTGTACTCATGGCAGGTGGTAAGCGCCATGGGTGAGGCTGTGACCGCAAGTAATGGCATGAGTTTAATTGCAGACTGCCCAATGGGTGAAGAAACGAGGCCAGATATGCTCATTATTTGTGCTGGATTTAGCCCAGAAAAAGCCCAATCTAAAAGCTTACAAACATGGCTGCAACAGCACAGTCGGCGAGGTGTTTGGTTAGGCAGTCAAGATACAGGCAGCTATTTGTTAGCTCAAAGTGGCTTACTCAATGAGCATCGTGCCACTATTCATTGGGAAAGCCTCATGGCCTTCAAAGAAGTGTTTCGGCGAGTAGAAGTGGTAGACGAGCTTTATGAAATTGATGGCCGGCGTTTCACTTGCTCAGGTGGACTAGCCGGGCTAGATATGATGTTGTATTTAATTCAGTGTCAGCGTGGCCACGATTTATCTTTGGCGGTATCAGAAGAATTGATCTATAGCCATATGCGAGAGGGTAAAGCACCTCAGCGAATGAGCAATGCCCTGCGACTAGGTACCAATAACCGTAAGTTATTGATGGTCATCAGCGTGATGGAGGAACACTTAGAAGAACCTTTAAGTATTCCTCAACTGGCAGCAATGGTGAACGTATCTGAACGTGAGTTAGAGCGATTATTTAATCGCCATTTACAACAATCACCCGGACGCTATTACCGAGCTAAGCGCTTACAAAGAGCCAGAGCTTTGCTGCAACAAACTGACCGGTTAGTGGTGGACATAGCTATGGCCAGCGGTTTTGGGTCTGCTGCACATTTTTCTCGAGCCTACCGACAGTTTTTTAGTGTGGCACCGAGTCGAGATAGGCAACAACAATTACGCCGGGCATAGCTAGCTTAGCAGCCCCAAAACCCCAAAACCCCAAAACCCCAAAACCCCAAAACCCCAAAACCCCAAAACCCCAAAACCCCAAAACCCCAAAACCCATGCAAGTTTATCGACCCTGCCATTGGGGCGTGCGTTTTTCGGCAAAGGCCTGAGGGCCTTCACTGGCATCTTCAGAATGCAACATGGCTTGATATACGGGAACCGCTTCGCGCATATGTTTGTATGCCTGTTCTAAAGGCATGCCATGGGTGGCACGGGTGATGGTTTTAATCGATGCTAAAGACAAAGGTGCAGATAGGGCGATTTCTTGGGCCCAAGCCAGGGCTTGTTCCAACAGTTGTTCCCCTTCACAATGACGATTAATGAGGCCAAAATGCATGGCCTCTTCCACCGCCATGCGGCGCCCAGACATGAGCATGTCCATGGCCACCGCTTGCGGTAGGCGTTGGGGTAAGCGAAGCACGCCACCACTATCGGGGATGATGCCCAAGGTAGCCTCTGGTAAAAAGAACTGCGCATGGTTAGCGGCGATGATCAAATCAGCAGCCAGTGCCAGTTCAAAGCCACCCCCAGCAGCATAACCATTAACGGCAGCAATGACTGGTTTATCTAAGTTCCACAATTCTGTAAGGCCAGCAAAACCGCCACAGCCAAAATCTGCATCAACGGCCTCGCCCTCTGCAGCGGCTTTTAAGTCCCAACCTGCACTAAAAAAACGTTCGCCACTGCCAGTGACGACCGCAACACTTAAACTGGGGTCATTAGCAAAATTAACAAAGGCTTCACCCATGGCATGGGATGTAAGAGCGTCAATAGCATTAGCTTTGGGGCGGTTTAAGGTAATGAGTAAAACGGCGCCATGGCGCTCGCAAATAACTGAATCGGTCATAAGGAAGATTGGCCTAATTGGATGAGGGCATCAACAGCGATCGCACCCTTTTTGAGGGCAAGTAAAGGGTTGATGTCCAGTTCGTATACGGGGTGCTTGTCGCTGTAGTCTAACACTGCGATCACAGCGTCGACTATAGCCTCCATATCAGCGGGAGCTTGACCTCGGTAACCCTTGAGTAAGGGGGCACATTTAAGTTGGTCTAAGGCCTGCATGATGTCGTTTTTGCTGGCGGGTAACAGCACACTTTGGGCATCTTTCAATACCTCTACCCAAATACCACCAGCCCCTAAGACCAAATATTGACCGAACAAAGGGTCTGTATTAATACCAATAATGAGTTCCAGCACAGTATCCTGCACCATCTTCTCAACTAGTAAAGTTTGGCTCATTGCAAATAAGCTTTGAGCAGCGTGTTTAACTTGAGTCTGATTTTTAAGGTTTAGTTTAACGCCACCTAGCTCAGTTTTATGAGCTAGCCCAGCGTCTACAGCTTTTAAGGTGACAGGATAGCCAAGCTGAGTGGCTACTTTAACCACTTGTGCGAGGCTTTTTGTTGTTTCACCTTCTGGGATCGATAAACCGTGTTGGCTGAGTGAATATTTACTTTGCGCCTCAGTCAATGGTGGCATCTCAGTTGTCAAAGCAGGGCTAATATGGCGAATACTGAGGGCCGCTGGTGCAGGTGCATTGAAGGCTTGGCCAATAGTATAGGCGTGGTTTAGAGCCGTAAGACATGCGTCCATACCGATCATGGGAGCCATGCCATGGGCTATACAGGCCTCAATAGCGTGGGGTGGCATGCATTCAGCCATAGTAGCCAACACAATAGCCTTATGCCGGTCTGCTTGAGATGCATCTGCTAAAGCTTGCAGCGCGGTATCCCACTCGTCTGGATTAGCCCCATGATTGTTGGGCCAGTCAAGAATTAACACAGTGGCACTGAAATTGGCTGCCATGTGGGCTCTAAATGTGGCCGCCATTTGGTCTCGCTTATGCCAAATATAAGTTTGGTAATCGAGGGGGTTATCCACCTGTTCACCGTTAGAGAAGGTCGCTAATGTGACCTTTTTTGGGCCGGTGTAATAGCTCCAAACACAATCTCACGACCCTCAATCAGGTCTGCCATCATGCCTGCCTCTCCACCTGAGCAACTCATGGAAGCAATATTTTTGTGCGCCAACGGGCCCAATAGACTTAACAGTTTTAAAGTCTCTAAAAACTCGGGCACAGTGTCAACGCGAGCGATACCTAAACGAGTAAACAATGCGTCAAAAAGACTGTCAGCACCGGTTAGGGAACTGGTATGGGACAGCGCTATTTTAGCTGCGGCTGGCGTGCGACCTGTTTTAATCGCAACGATGGGTATTTTGAGAGACAAAGCACGACGTGCAGCAGCGTCAAAGGCTACCAAATCAGGGATGCCCTCAATGTGCAATCCAATGGCACTGACTCGAGGATCATCCAACATGGCATCTATTACGTTGGCAATGTCCACTTGAGCTTGGTTGCCCATCGTAAACATATAGGCGATGGGTAAACCCACTTTTTGCATGGTCATGTTGAGACCAATGTTGCCACTTTGGGTAATAATGCCCACCCCTTTGTCGACGGGTTGGCAACCGTGTTGATCAGGCCATAATACAGCCCTATCCAAGGCGTTGATGACACCATAACAGTTGGGGCCAATAATAGGCATGTCACCTGCAGCGGCGATCAAACGCTGTTGCCGATCTAGGCCCACTGTTTTTAACTTATCGCTCAGTTCACTGAACCCAGAGGCATAAAGTAGGGCACCACCGGCACCCATTTCATTGAGTTGGGCTACAGTGGTGATGGCACTTTCGGCATTGACCGCCACATAGGCGGCATCGGGCGCTTGGGGTAAATCCGTCACTGATTGAAGGCATTTAATGCCCATTAATTGTTCTCGTTGCGGATGAACAGACCAAATTGGTCCCTCAAACCCCATGGCTAAGCTTTCTCGAATTGCAAAATCAGCGCCGCGACTGCCGAATACGGCAATGGATTTTGGCGCCAGTAAACGCCGTAATCGCTGTTTATTAATCATACTGATGTTAACGCCAAGTTATTCTTCTAAAGGCCGCAACATGGCGCGTGAGATGATATGACGTTGAATTTCACTAGTGCCATCCCAGATCCGTTCTACGCGGTGGTCACGCCAGATCCGCTCAAGTGGTAATTCGTCCATTAATCCCATGCCGCCTAATATTTGTATGGCTTCATCAGACACCATGGCTAGCATTTCAGTGGCTTTTAGTTTTGCCATAGCGGCATCTGCATCGGTCATCTCCCCACTGCAGTCTTTCCAAGCCGCATACATGGTAAGTAACTCAGCTGCTTTAAGTTCTGTGGCCATGTCGGCCAACTTAAAAGACACACCTTGAAACTTACCCACGCTTTGGCCAAATTGTTTGCGTGTGGCAGCCCACTGGGTGGCAATTTCTAAGGCGCGTTCAGCGCGGCCTAAACACATGGCAGCAACTGACAGGCGAGTGGCTCCTAGCCATTCATTGGCCACATCAAAACCGTGATGTTCCTCCCCTAAAACTTGAGACTCGTGCACGCGGCAGTTGTCAAAGTTTAAGATACTATTATGGTAACCACGATGAGACACACTGTTGTAGCCTGACTCAACGGTAAAACCAGATGTGCCTTTGTCGATTAGAAAACTGGTGATTTTCTTCTTTGGTCCACGGGATGTTTGCTCGACGCCACTGGCGGCAAATAAAATGACAAAATCAGCCGCATCAGCGTGGCTGATAAAGTGTTTGGTGCCATTGATAACAAACGTATCACCATTCCGCTCAGCTCGACATTGCATCGAACGAACATCAGAACCTGCATTTGGCTCTGTCATGGCCAAACAATCGACCTTGTCACCGCGGATGCTGGCCAGCAAGTAGTTTTCAATTTGGTCACCCTTACAGGCCAACAAAATATTACTGGGGCGTGCAACAATGTATTGTAAGCCAAAATTAGCTCGGCCTAACTCGCGTTCCATCAAACAAAGCGTCAAAGTATCTAGGCCTGCACCACCGTGCTCTTCAGGCATATTGGCCGCATAAAGGCCCAGGTCTAGAGCCTTTTGCTTTATCTGCGCCACCAGTTCGGGCCGAATTTGATTGGTTTTTTCGACCTCCATTTCATGAGGGTAAAGCTCTTGTTCGACAAAAGTTTTAAGGGTGTCGATAATCATTTTCTGTTCGTTGGTCAGGCTAAAATCCATGATTTAATCTTCTCTAAAGGATGAATATAGGAACGGTTTATTATGCTTTATTCTTCGCGGGTACGGCCATTATACGGCCTTGTTGTTTGGGTGCTGGCAGTTCTTTGTGGACTTGCCATATTTTTTCTAACACCGACAAGACAGGCGCCTGAATGGGTGCAGTGGTTGCTGAATGCATATCCACATGCAAGAGCATTTGCTCTGTGGTTGCCAACAGGTTTCCCGTTTGCCCATGATACATGTGGTGAAAAAAATGCAATCGTTTATGGTCCAGTCCTAATAATTGGGTGGTAAACCTTAACGGCTCATCTTGCGCCGCTTCTTGATAATAGTTGATATGCGTCTCTACCGTATAAAACGACGAACCTGAGGCTCGATAAGCTTCATTAATACCCACGTAACGAAAAAGGGCATCTGAGGCTTCCCCCATTGCATAAAGGTAAAAAGACTCACTCATATGTCCGTTGTAATCAATCCACTCTTGACGCACGTGGTCTGTAAAAAGGGCCAGAGGAGCATCAATTGTTTCACCTGATTGGTATGTTCTAAAGTGTTTGGTGAGGTAAATATCGTTATCCATAAAAAGATCTTGCCTGGACGTTAATTGGGATCATAAATAGATTCTCACTATGCCTTAGGGATTTTACTTAAACTTGATTAAATGCGAATAATTGTTGGTCAATAGCGATTGAATATTAACCAATAGCGAAGAAATATTAGTCAAAACCGGTTAATAGCTGTACAACTTACCAGTGTTTCTAGGGCCTGAGGTCAGGTTGTAAATGACTTGTTAAAAGCGTTAAAAACGATAACAGAATGGAGCCAAACAGCAGCCTTTTTTTCCTTTCGGAAAGGTCGGTCAACTGTGTTTCTTAAACGCTTCAAGATTAGCGTTTTGAAGGTTAACGTAAGGTCGCGTTTAAGTATGTAGTTAATTTACATAAGCGTATGATTTTCGTCCAACATCACCATGTCCCAATGTATTTTGCAGAACGGACTAAATAACCACATATTGATGTCCAACTGGCTCAATTTAAATTCCAAGGTAAAATCATGTCAAAGACTTATTTGTCCGATATCGACATTGCGCGCGCTGCCGAGAAGCGTCCGATTGCAGAAGTTGCTGATAAGCTAAACATCCATGTTGATGATTTAGAAATGTATGGCAAAATTAAGGCTAAAATCAGCCCTGAGTTCATCAACAGTGTCAAAGACCGGAAGGATGGTAAGTTAATCTTGGTCACCGCAATTAATCCTACTCCAGCAGGTGAAGGCAAGACCACAACAACCATCGGTTTGGGTGATGCCTTGAATCAAATCGGTAAACAAGCCTCTGTGTGTTTGCGTGAACCTTCTCTGGGCCCTTGTTTCGGTGTCAAAGGTGGCGCTGCAGGTGGTGGTTACGCCCAAGTGGTGCCGATGGAAGACATCAACTTACATTTTACCGGTGACTTTCACGCGATTGGCCTAGCCCACAACCTTTTGTCTGCAGCCATTGATAACCATCTGCAGCAAGGTAATGATTTAAACCTAGACCCACGCCGGATAGCGTGGAAGCGCGTCATGGACATGAACGATCGGGCCCTGCGTAATGTCACTATCGGTCGTGGTGGCCCAGCGCATGGTGTGCCTCGTGAAACGGGTTTTGACATCACCGTAGCTTCTGAAGTAATGGCTATATTCTGCCTAGCTAACACTCTAGCTGAACTTAAAGAAAAACTAGGTGACGCCGTTGTTGGATATACCTATGACCAAAAACCGGTTACCGCACGTGATTTGAAAGTGCATGGTGCTATGACAGTTTTGTTAAAAGACGCATTCAGCCCCAACCTTGTGCAAACCCTTGAGCACACGCCAGCATTCGTGCACGGTGGTCCATTTGCTAACATCGCCCATGGCTGTAACTCAGTTGTAGCAACGCGTTTGTCTATGAAGTTAAGCGACTACACAGTCACAGAAGCAGGCTTTGGAGCTGATCTTGGTGCGGAGAAGTTTTTAGACATCAAATGCCGTAAAGCGGGCATTACTCCAAGTGCTGTTGTTATCGTTGCAACGATTCGTGCTCTGAAACTTCACGGTGGCGTGCCTCTTAAGGACGTTAACAATGAAAACCTTGAAGCTGTGGCGAAAGGAGTTGAAAACCTTAAGAAGCATATCGAAAATATCCATCAGTTTGGTCTGCCTGTTGTGGTAGCAGTGAATAAGTTTGTGACTGACACAGATGCAGAAGTGAAGACGGTTCAATCGAAGTGTGATTACCTTGGTGTACAGGTCATTGAAGCTAACCACTGGGCCGATGGTGGCAAAGGCGCCATTGAGTTGGCAGAAGCCGTCGTTGATTTGGTAGAAAATCACGAAAACGACTTTCACTACCTTTACGAAGATGATATGCCTCTTTGGGACAAAGTTAAAACTGTTGCCCAAAAGATCTATGGTGCTGATGACATCGAAGGAGATCAAAAGCTTCGTGACAGTTTCACAGCCTTAGAAACGGCGGGCTATGGAAACTTGCCTATTTGTATGGCTAAGACCCAGTACTCTTTTTCAACTGATCCTGCTTTGAAAGGTCGTCCAACAGGGTTCAACATTCCACTGCGTGAAGTGCGCTTATCTGCTGGTGCGGGCTTTATAGTTGTGCTTGCAGGCGATGTAATGACGATGCCAGGTCTGCCTAAAAAGCCTGCTGCTGAAGTCATCGATATCAACGAAGACGGTCAAATTGTAGGCTTGTTCTAAGTTTGCATTTGCTTTAAAAAAAGCCTTATTAGGGTCTACCTAATAAGGCTTTTTTTTGTTTAAAATAGCCTAATAATTGGGCTCTAGGTGAGCAAAATAGCAGGCTTAGTGCTGATTGTTTGGGGCTGCAGTAGAATTCCTCAAGCGCAGTTCTACTTGCAGCTGTTGCTGTGCCTGAGGTGATGTGCCGGCTAATCGGTCTATCAGGTATTGGGCTGAAAGTTGGCCCATAAGTTTGAAAGGAATATGCATGGTGGTCAGGCTTGGGGTTAGATTGGCGCTTAGCGCTAGATCATCAAAACCTGCAATAGAGACTTGATCTGGAACCTTTATGCCACCGGCCTGACATTCTAATAATGCGCCAGCTGCCAGAACATCATTGCTGCACAAAATGGCAGTGGGTGGTGAGGCTAAATTGAGCAAGGCCCGACAGGCCTCACGGCCCGCTTCAATCTTGTAAGTGCACTCGATAATAGTGTCTTTAGATAATCTGATGCCTTGCGCTAACAACGCGTCTTTCATGCCATTTAAACGATCTAACGCGCGGTCGTTGGCTTCTGAAATGCCACTAATAATAGCAAACCGTTGGTGCCCCAAAGACGTGAGGTGCAAGGGGAGCAATTTCGCAGCCTCATAATTATTAAAGCCAACACAGGGGTGCAGACAATCCCTTTGGTATGCCCAAGTGAGCACATAGGGGATATTTCGTTGCTGCAGTAGTTTATAAATTAGAGGGTCGTGATTCAGTCCTACCAGCATTACTGCGTCAACACCCCGTTCTATTAATGTTTTGACCTGAGTGAGTTCGTGCTGAGAGTCATAACCAGAAGTGGTGAGCATTAAGCTAAAGCCGGCTTGATTTAAACAGCTTTCAAAGGCCTCAATACCGTCGGCGAAAATAGCGTTTGCTAGGGTAGGAATGACCGCGCCAATGCAGCGAGAACGTTTGCTTGCCAATGCGCGTGCACCGGCATCAGCTACATAGTCCAATTCTGTAATGGCCATCTGTACTTGTAACCGAATTCCTTCGCGCACTGAATTAGGCTGATTGATGACGCGAGATACAGTAGCGGTAGAAACCCCCGCTGCTTTGGCAACATCGCCTTGGGTGGCTGGTTTGTTAGCTAGGTTCAAGATATTGGCTGCTGTTTTAAGATCATACGTTATCATACACGTATAAAAATGTATGCGCATACAAAAATTGTTGGTGGTGCTTGTTTGTCGCATTTTAATGGTCTAGTATAGGCGCAGTTAATAAATGTAAGCGCATACAAATTAAACATTAAGGATTCAAATTATGGCTGTTAGTTACTTGAAAAAAGCGGCAAAGTCTTCTGCAACTGGTGAAGATGATACTCGGGCCACTGTAGCGCAAATGTTATCAGCCATAGAGGCTGGTGGAGAGCAGCGTTGCATCGAATACGCTGCTCAATTAGATGGATATCACGGCAATATTATCGCCACTAGTGACGACATAGCTCAAGCCACTTCACGTTTGTCTCAGCAAGTTAAGGACGACATACGCTTTGCCCATGAGCGGGTTAATAAGTTTGCCCAAAAGCAACGCCAAGCACTAATTGACTTTGAGGTTGAACTGTCCCCTGGCCTGTGGGCAGGACAGCGCCAAATTCCAGTACAAACGGCTGGCTGTTACATTCCAGGTGGACGTTACTCACATGTCGCTTCTGCCATTATGTCAGTTGCGACTGCCAAAGCAGCAGGCGTAAAGCACGTGGTGGCTTGCTCACCTCCTAAGCCTGATGCAGGTATAAACGATGCAATTTTGTACACTGCTGATTATTGTGGTGCTGATACTATTCTTGCTTTAGGCGGAGTTCAGGGCATTGCGGCTATGGCGTTTGGTTTGTTTAGTGGCCAGCCTGCTGATGTATTGGCAGGGCCAGGTAATCGATTTGTCGCTGAAGCAAAGCGCATGTTATTTGGGCGTGTGGGTATCGATATGTTTGCCGGGCCGACAGAAATAGCAGTCATTGCCGACCATACAGCAGATCCAAGAATCGTAGCAAGTGACCTTGTGGGACAGGCAGAACATGGGCCAGATTCTCCCGTATGGTTGATTAGCCTAGATGAAGACGTGGCTCGTAAAACCATTGAATTGGTGCCAGGCCTTATTGAATCTATGCCAGAACCTTCTCGTTCTGCAGCGCGCTCAGCTTGGGCCGACTATGGCGAAGTAGTGGTGTGTGGCAGTCGTGAAGAAGCGGTCGAAGTGAGTGACAAATATGCTGCAGAGCATCTAGAAATTCATTGCCAGGACCTCGACTGGTGGGTAGAAAATCTGAACAACTATGGTTCATTGTTTGTGGGTGAAGAAACCACAGTAACTTACGGTGACAAGTGTTCTGGTACTAACCATATTCTGCCAACCAAGGGCGCAGCCCGATATACAGGCGGTTTGTCTGTAGGCAAGTTTATTAAAACCGTCACTACCCAGCGCATGACTAAAGAGGCTAATCGCGAAGTAGGTGCAGCAGCAGCCCGTATCTCCCGTCTTGAGGGCATGGAAGGTCATGCACGCAGTGGTGATGATCGGTTGAGCAAATACTTCCCTACAGAAACGTTTGACCTAAGCCATTAAGTGATTAAGATTAAAAGTTGCCAAAGATTAAAAACTGTTAAAAATCAGAAGCATAACAGGGACTATTTATGACTATGAAAGCGCTCGTTTATACAGGCACCCAAGAAGTTGAATACCGCGATGAAAATAAGCCAGTTCCAGGGCCCAATCAGGCCCTGATTGAAGTCGCGGCTACGGCTATTTGTGGCTCCGACATGCACGCTTACCATGGCTTAGATGAGCGCCGTGTTCCACCCCTGATTTTAGGCCATGAGGTGGCGGGCAAGCTTGTCTCTGGTGCAGACCACCTTATGGATCAGCAGGTGGTCATTAATCCGTTGATGACCTGTGGTCATTGCAGTCCATGTATGTCGGGACGGGCTAACTTGTGCAGTAAGCGAGAAATAATTGGCATGCGTTTAGCCGGCGCTTACGCGCAGTTTTTAGTGATTGATGAAGCTAATTTACTCATACCGCCGCCAAATGTAGAGCCTTGGGTGGCCTGCCTAACAGAGCCCACGGCCACAGGTTTGCACGCGGTAGCTCTGGTGGAGAGGATTAGTTACAGGCCTCTGTCAGAGCAGCGCTGTTTAGTCATTGGTGGTGGCGCTATCGGCTTGTTAACGGCGTTAATATTGTCTGCCAAGGGCTGTAGTCATATTGACTTGGCAGAAACCAATGCGTTGCGTAGAAAAACAGTGGAGCAGCAAGCTGTAGCGAGGGTATTTGATCCTAGCGCAGATGCAGTGCCTGATGTCAGAGGCTATGACGTTGTATTTGATTGCGTAGGAGCAGGAGTCACTCGGGCCATGGCCAGTGCTCAGGTGGTGGCTGGAGGTATCCTGTCACATGTGGGTCTGCAAAATAGTGATGAAGGTCTGGATATGCGTCGCATAACCTTACAAGAAGTTACCCTGCTAGGTAATTATTGTTATACCCCAGCTGACATGCAGGCGGCCTTGGATATGCTAGCTAATAAACGCTTAGGTGATTTGAAATGGGTGCAAGTGAGGCCTTTAAGTGAGGGTGCTCAAGCGTTCTCAGATTTACACCATGGTCGGGCTGCGGCTGCTAAAATTGTGTTACAACCCGATAATCACCTGTGAAAAACTGGTGAAAAACCTGTGAAAAGAGGCTGTAGAGGGTGGAGTAGCTTTTAACTCAGCTTTAAACGGAGAAAATAAGCTGACTTAGCTGGTCAGCGGCAGACCTAAGATCGGTGTAGTTGTTTTCAAGGGTCATTCTATCTAAGCGCAGAGTGGGGCCATGCATGGCGGCAGCACCGTGATATCTGCCTTTCGGATCGAGGACGGGCACTGCAATGGCAATCATACCGTCATAGAATTCTTCATTATCTATGGCAAAGCCTTGTTTTTGTACTTGGGTTAACTCTTTTAAAAGCGTCTCTGCGTTGCACACAGTGGTCTTCGTAAGTTGTTCTAAATACAGACTTTCGATCATTCTGCGGCGGTTTTTAGGAGATAAACTGGCGAGGTAGGTTTTGCCACTAGCGGTGCAATAAAAAGGCACGTGGGTGCCTACGGGTAAATGAATTTGAAATGCCCAGTTGGTTTGCACACGATCTCTGTAGATCATGCCTTCATGCTCAGGGATAACAAAGTTAACTGTTTCTTTAACTTTGTTACTGAGTTTTTCTAAAATTTGATGCATGGCACTGGTATGCCAGTCACTGGCTAAAAGGCCGTTGGCAATGGTGCGCAAGTTGGCACTGGGCAAGAGTCTTTTTCCACTCACGTCGTAGAGTAAAAAGCCTTCTTCAACCATAGATTTGCAGAGCCGATGCACCGTTTGTTTGGGCCAATTTAGATGTTGGTTAATTTCTGATGGAGTTAATGGTGCTTGTTGAGTGGCCATCACATCCAAGATATGAAAGAGGCGCATATTAGTGGCTACTCTGTTTGATTCGGACATGGTGTTAATCCTTTTTACGACTAAATTGATCGCCAAATTTCAAATGCAGTTAACGTTACATTAATTAGCGAAGTCTCACTAATAAAATTTTATATATAGGCAATAAATAAAGTAAATGAATTAGGTTAGTAAATGTCCATCTATTTAATAAAAGCTTGAATTAAGCCAGTGAATATGTTTTTCTGAGCATAGTATACATAAAATGAGCATTTTAGTCTCATTTATTGATAATTATAAGAATTTTGAGGTAGTTGATGCAAAAGCGGTATGACTACATTGTAATTGGTGCTGGATCAGCGGGTTGTGCCGTTGCCAACCGGTTGTCCGAAAATGGCCGCTATACCGTGGCTTTGTTAGAAGCTGGAAATCGTGATTTAAATCCGTGGATTCATGTTCCCGTTGGTTATTTTAAGACCATGGGTAACCCCGCAACGGATTGGTGTTATAAAACCAAAGCATGTGCAGGACTTAATGGGCGCTCCATTCCTTGGCCTCGGGGTAAAGTGCTGGGTGGCAGTAGCTCTATCAATGGACTTTTGTACGTTCGAGGTCAAGCACAAGATTTTGATGATTGGGCCAACCTAGGTAACGAAGGATGGCAATGGGATCAAGTCCTGCCTTACTTTAAGCGGTCTGAGGACTGGCAAGGCAAGACCAGCGATTTACGAGGTGAGGGTGGGCCATTAACGGTGTCTGAAACCCGTGTGAGTCGGCCTGTTATCGACGCTTGGTTAGACGCTGCGCAAAACTGTGGTTATCCAGCCAATGAGGATTACAATGGTGTGGACCAAGAGGGCGTAGGTTTGTACCAACTCACGGCAAAAAAAGGCCGCAGGTGCAGCAGTGCAGTGGCTTACCTTAATCCAGCTCGAGGCCGTGCTAACCTCACTATTATTACCCGTGCCTGTGTTGAAAAACTCATATTAGAGGGTCAGCGCGTCACGGGTGTGCAATTAGCTAATCAGCAACTACATGCCAATAAAGAAGTGATCTTAAGTGCGGGCGCCATTGGCTCACCACAATTGCTTATGGTGTCTGGTATTGGCTCCAGTGAAGAATTAAACCCTCACAAAATTGCCATTGTTAAAGAACTTCCAGGTGTCGGGCAAAACTTGCAGGATCATTTGCAAGCTAGACCCATATTCAAGTGCGCATCAAGCACTATCAATACCGAAATAAGTAGTTGGTTTAAGCAAGGTCTTATCGGCTTAGAATACCTATTGAAAAGGACTGGGCCCATGACTATGGCTGCCAGTTTAGGCACTGGTTTTCTGAAAACACATTTGAGCCCTGAGCGCCCTGATATCCAATTCCACATTCAGCCCTTTAGTGCTGATTCACCGGCTGAAGGCCCACATAAATTTGATGCATTTACGGCCTCAGTTTTACAAATGCGGCCCGGAAGTGCCGGGCATTTGAGCTTAGTGTCTGATCGGTTTTCTGACCATCCCGACATCCACCCCAATTATTTGGCGACCAAGTTAGATCAACAGACCATAGTGGCGGGCATTAAAATAGCCCGCGACATTTCCAAGCAAGCACCATTAAACGGCTTGGTAACAGAAGAATATAGCCCAGGATCAAGCGTTGGTGATGACGACGACGATAGTATTCTTAATTGGGCTAGAAGCACGGCAACAACCATTTATCACCCCACAGGCACTTGTAAGATGGGTCAGGATGATATGGCGGTGGTTGATGCTCAACTTAAAGTGCATGGCATTGAAGGTTTGCGAGTTGCAGATGCGTCCATCATGCCCATTATTACTTCAGGCAATACCAACGCTCCAGCGATTATGATTGGTGAAAAAGTGGCCGCTATGATTTTGGAGGAAAGCGTTAATGTTTGATTGGTCAGGTCTGATACAAATTATGTTTGCAGACATCATTTTATCGGGTGATAACGCTTTGGTTATCGGCATGGTAGCTGCAGGTATTGCGCCAGAGAAACGTCGCATGGTACTGGCTGTGGGCATGGGCCTAGCCGCCTTTTTCCGCATTGTTTTTGCCGCTGGCGCCAGCTACATTATTGATATCCCTGGCATTTTAATTATTGGTGGCTTGTTACTAGCATGGGTGTGCTGGCGTTTTTATCATGAAATTGTTGAGTTTACTAACAATGCAGCAAACCCCAAACCAGCTGAGGTTGTGGAAGGTAAAGACACGCTTCTAAGAGCCTTATTTACCATTGCAGTGGCTGATATTTCTATGTCGTTGGATAACGTGGTGGCGGTTGCTGCGATTGCTAGAGAAGATACGCAGTTGTTGATATTCGGCTTGATCATGGCGATTGTGATGATGGCCTTTTTTGCGTCAATGATCATGAGGTTTATGCTCCGTTACCCATGGGTGTCTTATATGGGTTTATTCTTTTTAGTTTACCTAACCATTGTCATGTTATATGACGGTGTGATGAATTTGTTGTCTAGTGGGTTATTGACCGGCTAGCAATGAAAAGTCTGTTATCCCTGTTAGGGACGTTGCATGGCGCCTTCCATGTAACAAAAGCAAACAGCAATTAAGAAGGCAGATAATAAAAATGGAGGACAATTATGTCCGTTTTAAATAAAATGAAGTTTGCTGCTGCTGCTGGTGTTTTCATTATGAGCACCACTGCAGTTTATGCTAAAGACGTGAACATTCGTGTTCAATCAGTACTTGGCATTAAGTCTGATGAAGTACACATGCTGAAGTCATTTGCGAAGGATGTACATGATTTAACAGATGGCTCTGTCACTATTGAAATATTGCCAGGCGGTTCAGTTGTGGGTAACACGGACATCATTGATGCGATTGATGCTGGTTTGCTAGATGGTGGTTTTGCTTGGACCCATTATTGGGGTGGTAAGCATCCAGCGGCTAACCTATTTGGTGCTCCTATCGCAGGTGCAGGTGTAGGCCTTGATAACATTGCGTTCCTTTCTTGGTTCCAGTATGGCGGTGGTAAAGAACTTTACGATCGTCTATGGGGTGAAATGGGTGTTAACGTTAAAGGCTTTATGTTGCAGCCTGTTGGCCCAGAAGCTTTGGGATGGTTCCCAGAGCCCATCAACTCTATGGATGACTTCCGTAAGCTCCGTTTCCGTGCTCCTCCAGGCATGGTGGGTCAAGCTTATAAAGACATTGGCGTAGCCTCTGTTGCAATGGGCGGTGGTGATATTCTACCTGCACTAGAAAAAGGCACAATCGACGCTGCTGAATGGTGTTGTCCAAAGCCTGATAGCGTGTTTGGTTTCCAGAAAGTATTAAAGCATTACTACCTACAAGGTCTTCACCAAGTTGTAGTAAACGCTGACATGTACTTAAATGGAGACGTTTACAACTCTCTATCTAATATGCAGAAGAAAGCCATTGAAGTTGCCGCTAATGCCTCTTTGTCAAAATCAATTTCTTACCGTATCTATGAGAACGGTAAAGCTTTGAAAGATTTGACTGAGAACCATGGTGTGCAATTGCACGATACGCCAGCAGATTACTTCCCTGCGTACATGAATGCAGCCAATGCGTTGCTTCAAAAAGCTTCTGATGAGAATGAGTTCTTTGCAGAAGTGTGGCAGTCACAGAAAGATTTCGCTGCAATCGCGGTACCTTTTTGGGCTGGTGCACAAGCGTCTAACGCTAGTTTAGGTAAGGCTTTTGCTGATAGCATCAAGTAATAGTTTGTATTGACTTGATATCGACCTAGTACTTAGTGCTAGGTCGATTTTTCGTGGCGTGATCATCAAGCTTGTCAACCGATACGATGGTAGAGATTTATCATAGTTTTCTCGCACTTTTGATACAGCAACCTATGATAGATTTTTTTAATTTGTAACTACGAGTTACAGTGCCTTTCATCAGTTTTACTGAAGATAATGCATAACCATAATTATAGATAATAATAAGAGGAAGCCACCATGGCGACACAAACAACAGACATCGGCGAGTTGGATATTACCGATGAATTAATCGCTGAGCGGCGCGCCGAAAAACCTGGAGAAACACCAGAGGACATGACGCCTTGGCAACGTCCCATTACTGCTTTTATAGACGTGCTGAATTTATGGATGGGGCGTATCATTTGCTTGGCCATTATTCCCTTGGTTGCTGTAATGGTGACCGAAGTGTTTTCTCGTGGCATGTTTGCTTTATTAGTCTCATATGATTTGGACGACCTGGCCCGTGCTGTAAATTTGGGCCCCACTACTTGGGTCTATGACGTCAGTCGTATGCTTGGGGGAGTCATATTCATGGCTGCAGCAGGCTATGCCTTAATGCGTGGTGTGCATATTCGAGCAGATTTCATCTACCGTAATTGGAGTGAAAGAACCCAAGCCACCGTTGACGCTACTTTATACCTTTTGTTCTATTTCCCTGCGATGCTGCTGTTCTTTTACAGCGCACTGGGCTTTGCTGGTGATTCTTTAGGCTTTAATGGCTGGGGTGAAGAGTGGGGTATTTGGGAAGATGCGAGTGCTGATTCGACCTGGGCACCTTATTTGTGGCCTGCCCGTATCTTTATGCCCATTGGTGCTGGATTACTTTTCCTGCAGGGATTCCCTGAGTTATTTCGTGCTTTTCATCAAATGGGTAAAGCAAGAGAAGCAAAGTTTCTAACCTTCTTCCCTTTTTATCTAATCGGTCTGGCGTGTGTTTTTGTATCCGTATTTTATCCAAATGTGTTGCCTTTAGGGGATTGGTTATCAACTTTACTGGGTGACGTTAATATTTCAAAACCGATGATTGGTATGCTCATGTTAGCTGCCATGTTGTTTTCTATTTTCATTGGTTTTCCGATTTCCTTTACCTTAATTTTTCTTGGTTTTGTGTTTGCCTCAATAGCAGGCAGTAGTAAGTTAGCTTTCTTCTTGCTGACCCTACAAGTCAATTCCACCATGATGAATGATCAGCTTGTCGCTGTGCCGTTGTTTATTTTTATGGGCATTATGATGGAACAAGCAGGGCTCATGGAGCGCTTGTTTAACGCTGTTCAAATGATGATGTCTCGGACTCGGGGCGCGTTGTTTGTGGCTGTGTTATTTGTTTCTATGATATTTGCAGCGGCGACGGGTATTGTGGGCGCCTCGGTGACTATTTTGGGCATTATGGCGGCTAAAACCATGAACCGCTCTAAATACGATGTGCGCTTATCAGCTGGTGCGATTACGGCGGGTGGAACCTTAGGCATATTGATACCTCCTTCCATTATGTTGATAGTTATGGGGCCTGTGTTGGAAGTGCCTGTGACCGATTTATTTCGTGCAGCAGTGCTTCCTGGCGTGTTATTGGCCAGTTTGTATATGATTTATACTATTGGCCGCTGCATGATTAACCCGGATCTTGGGCCAATTTTGCCTGAAGATGAGCAGCCAGAAACATCACCTTATTATGGCCTAGAAGTCATTTTGGTCATGTCTGGCTTGGGCATGTTTGTATTCTTGTGTGTGTTAGCAACCAAAGGCAGCTTGTCATTCTTCCCGCTAGCAGGACTTGTGATTCCATTATTATGGATTGCGTTAATGTTTTGGGTGTTTAAATGGGCTCGCGAAGTTAGACCCAAAGGCTTCTATTTTTCTGACCTGTGGTATGAGTTCTTTATGGGGCTAGTGCCGCCCACAGTGCTCATTGCTTTCTCTCTAGGTTCTATTGTGGCAGGCCTTGCAACACCAGCAGAAGCAGCAGCATGTGGTGCTTTTGGTTCGTTGATTCTTTCTATAGGCTATAAAAAGTTTAGTATTGTTGGTGCTTATGATGCCTTAATTAAAACCTTAGAAATTACTGTTCTCATCATGTTTTTGGTGGCTGCATCAAACTTCTTTGGGGCGGTGTTCTCTAACCTTGGCACGCCACAAATGCTAACAGAACTGCTCTTGTCCTTTGACATGTCGTCTTGGGCCATGCTGTTTTTCATCTTGGCATTGATTTTTGTCTTGGGTTGGCCCCTGGAGTGGGTGCCCATCGTATTGATTATCGTACCTATCTTGCTACCCGTGGTAGAAACCCTAGACTTTGGTTTGAATCAAGCAGACTTGTTGATTTGGTTTGCCATACTGGTGGCGGTAAACCTCCAAACCGCCTGGCTGAGCCCACCTGTGGCCTTGTCGGCTTACTTCTTAAAAGGGGTAGTGCCAGAATGGGATTTAAAGGATATATACTTAGGTATGATGCAGTTTATGGTCATCCAGTTAATAGGCTTGCTATTAATTATATACTTCCCACAAATTGCTTTGTGGCTGCCTAACTACTGGTAACCAATGTCTCAAGGGGTTGTTATGGGTACTTAACTTCCGTTAAGTTGTCTTCAGTTGTCTTTTAGTTGCCATTGGGTTGGCAGAGACTGGTTACCATCATTAACCTTGTGCCCGGTTTAATAGTTTTTGCGCTTAACTTGTCTATATACATAGCTATGTAGGCAAGCTAAGCGTTTTTTTAAATAACCATGGTGTTTAATTGGCCCCAAAGACTTATCTGGGCTAATCGAAATCACTAATGTGGATCTAAATCATTGGCTAATACTTTAGTATCCTATGCTCATGATCTTAGAATTCTAAAATCTTTGTCTTTATTAAACTCTAATTAGGTGTAACCGATTATGAAAATGACCACAGAAGAAGCGTTTGTAAAAACCCTACAAATGCATGGAATAGAGCACGCTTTTGGTATTATTGGTTCAGCCTTTATGCCTATTTCTGATATTTTTGAAGAAGCTGGCATTACCTTCTGGGATTGTGCCCATGAAGGATCTGGCGGCATGATGGCAGATGGCTACACTCGTGCCACTGGTAAAATGAGCATGATGATTGCTCAAAACGGTCCAGGCATTACCAATTTTGTTACCCCTGTTAAAGCAGCTTACTGGAACCACACCCCCCTTTTGCTAGTTACGCCCCAGGCGGCTAACAAGACCATTGGCCAAGGTGGTTTTCAAGAAGTAGAGCAAATGGCTTTGTTTAAAGACATGGTTTGTTATCAAGAAGAAGTGCGTGACCCATCTCGTGTTGCAGAAGTACTTGATCGCGTCATTGCCAATGCTCATCGTTTCTCAGCACCAGCGCAAATCAATATTCCACGGGATATGTTCACTCAAATTGTGGATATTGATTTACCCACGACAATTGATTTCGAATTGCCTTCTGGTGGTGAAATGGCCATAGCAGAAGCTGCAAAATTGCTTTCTGCGGCTAAGTCTCCAGTGATTTTAAATGGTGCTGGCGTGGTATTAGCCGCTGGTGGTATCGCTGCTTCTATGGCATTGGCAGAGCGTTTAGACGCCCCCGTATGCTGTGGTTACCAGCACAATGATGCTTTCCCTGGCTCACACCCATTGTTCGCCGGCCCATTAGGCTATAACGGCTCTAAAGCAGGCATGCAATTAATTCAAGAGGCGGACGTAGTATTGGCGCTAGGCACACGTTTAAACCCATTCTCTACCTTACCGGGTTACGGCATTGATTACTGGCCAAAAAATGCCAAAATTATTCAAGTTGATCTAAAGCCTGAGCGTATTGGTTTAACTAAAGCCGTCACTGTGGGTATTGTGGGTGACGCGGCTAAAGTAGCCAACGGTATCATGGGACAGTTATCGGCTAACGCTGGTGACACTGATCGTGCCGCTCGTAAGGCACGTATTGCAGACACTAAAGCGGCATGGGACAGGGAACTGGAATCCATGACCAACGAAGAAGACGATCCAGGCACAACTTGGAACGAACGTGCCCGCGCTGCTAAGCCAGAGTGGTTAAGCCCGCGCATGGTATGGCGAGCGATTTCTTCAGTGATGCCTAAAGATGCGATCATTTCTTCTGACATCGGTAACAACTGTGCCATTGGTAACGCTTACCCAACCTTTGAAGAAGGGCGTAAGTATCTAGCTCCTGGCTTATTTGGCCCTTGTGGTTATGGCTTGCCTGCTGTAGTGGGTGCCAAAATCGGCTGCCCAGATACCCCTGTTATTGGTTTTTCTGGTGACGGTGCCTTTGGTATTGCAGTCACTGAGCTTACTGCCATTGGCCGTGATGAGTGGCCAGCTGTGACCATGATTGTGTTCCGTAACTACCAATGGGGTGCAGAGAAGCGTAACTCGACCTTATGGTTTGACGATAACTTTGTGGGCACTGAGTTAGATGAGAACGTAAACTATGCTGCCCTTGCTGAAGCCTGCGGCCTGAAAGGGGTTCAAGCGCGCACTATGGATGAAGTGAGTTCTTCACTTAGCCAAGCCCTTGTAGATCAAGCTGCTGGTAAGACCACGCTGATTGAAATATTGATCAACCAAGAGCTAGGCGACCCGTTCCGTCGTGATGCTATGAAGAACCCAGTAAAAGTAGCTGGTATTAGCAAGAATGACATGCGCCCACAAAAAGGTGCATAAACGCTAAGTGTAATAAACGGGCCTCCATGCCCTGCATGGAAGCCTGTAGTTACGTTGTTATTAACCGAACCACATGCCCACCATTGATCCCACTGCAAGCCCTGTATTTTTTAACAACACTCCTCTAACACTATACCCCTATAGCGACCTGCCACAAGGGCAACATAATCAGGTATAATAAGGCGGATTTTTCTACCTAATATTAGACCCTAATCATGACAGCTATTCGCACTCGCATTGCACCTTCTCCTACGGGTGATCCTCATTTAGGCACCGCCTACATTGCACTCTTTAATTTAGCCTTTGCCCGCCAGCATGGTGGCGAGTTTATTCTGCGCATTGAAGACACAGACCAAGAACGCAGCACCCCAGAATCTGAGCAAGCCATTCTAGATTCATTGCGTTGGTTAGGCATTGAGTGGAGCGAAGGCCCGGATGTTGGTGGCCCCCATGGGCCTTATCGTCAGAGTGAACGCGGTACGATTTACGCTGATTATGCCCAACAGTTAGTAACGAACGGTCATGCGTTTTATTGTTTTGCCACCACCGAAGAACTCAATGAGTTGCGTCTTCACCAAACGGAAAA
Organism: Candidatus Njordibacter sp. Uisw_058; assembly: GCF_047730065.1. Taxonomy (GTDB): domain Bacteria; phylum Pseudomonadota; class Gammaproteobacteria; order Pseudomonadales; family Balneatricaceae; genus Njordibacter. Next base: position 1,928,873 of record NZ_CP159829.1, on the reverse strand, counting down.
CAAGTTGCCCATTGGCTATGATGGCCGTGGTTTAGACTTGTCACCCACTCAAGTGCAGCAGAGATTAGATGATGGCATGCCTTATGTGGTGCGTATGAAGGTGCCACGCCAGGGTATGTGTGTGTTTCAGGACGTGTTGCGAGGTAGTATTGAAATCGAATGGTCTCAAGTCGACATGCAAGTGCTGCTCAAAGCAGACGGCATGCCCACTTATCATTTAGCTAATGTGGTGGATGATCATCTCATGGGTATTACCCATGTGCTGCGCGGCGAAGAGTGGATTAATTCAGCACCCAAGCATCAGTTACTGTATCAATACTTTGGCTGGGATATGCCGCAATTGTGTCACCTGCCGTTATTACGCAACCCAGATAAAAGCAAATTATCCAAGCGTAAAAACCCAACCAGCATTATGTATTACCAGCGCATGGGTTACTTGCCAGAAGCCTTGTTGAACTACCTAGGCCGTATGGGTTGGTCGATGCCCGATGAGCGGGAAAAGTTTAGCCTAGATGAAATGATTGCAGATTTTGATGTCAACAGAGTGTCATTGGGTGGGCCTATTTTTGACCAAGAAAAACTCTCTTGGCTTAACGGCCTATGGCTACGCGAAGACCTAAGTGATGCTGAGTTTATGCAGCGCATGCAGACCTGGGCCATTAATCACGATTTCTTAGCTCCCATAGTGCCCCTTATTAAGCCCCGTGTGGACAAGTTTAGTGATGTCTTGCCACTTGCTGGGTTTTTCCTTAGTGGCATGCTCAAGCTCACACAGGACGACCTAGGCAATAAAAACCTAGAGCCAGAACATGTGCGCAAAGCACTGCAGTTTACCCTATGGCGCTTAGAAGCTTTACGCCATTGGCAAAAGGACGATATTTTCGCTATCTGTAAAGGCATGGCAGAAACCCTAAACATTAAGCCCAAAGACTTATTTGCGACCTTGTTTGTGGTCATTACTGGCACCACAAATTCGGTGTCCGTATTTGATGCCATGGAAATCCTTGGCCCAGACATGAGCCGGGCGCGCATACGCCACGCAATCGAGCTTTTGGGTGGTCTTTCAAAGAAGGAAGCTAAGCGCTGGGATAAGGAATACCAAGCCCTCTAAGGTGCACTCAAAAAATGAGTGGAAGTGATTGATTAAAAACAGTCTTTTTCTACCCAAACGGGTAAAAAGAGACTTGCAATCCAGCCTCAGATGCCTATAATACGCCTCCATCAAGTCGCAACAGTTGTATCCCAAGCGCTTGATAACCCTCGTGTGGGGCCTTAGCTCAGCTGGGAGAGCGCAACACTGGCAGTGTTGAGGTCAGCGGTTCGATCCCGCTAGGCTCCACCAATTACATGTCCAACGATGTCTAATATCGTTCCATAAGCCCAGCAATTGCTGGGTTTTTTGTTTATACTATGTCCAAAGACATCCAATAAGATACCCCCTTATCCAGATACTATTAGGGGTACATTTGGGGGTATTTACGAAATAATTACTAAATAACCCTTCAATGTACCCCCATTTACCCAAGTGGTGGAACTATGTCATTGACCGATACACAAATACGACAATCCAAACCAAAGGATAAAAACTACAAGCTAAGTGATGGTAGGGGCTTATTTTTACTAGTCACTCATACTGGTGCTAGATATTGGCGGCTCAAATACCGCATAGCTGGTATAGAAAAGCTTTTATCAATTGGCGTCTATCCAAGTGTTTCGCTCAAAAAAGCCCGAAAAGCCTGCACAGATGCAAAAGACTTACTTGAACAAGGCATAGACCCTTCGCAGGCTAAGAAATCTAAAAAGATTGAACAGTTGCAAGCACGCTCTAACAACCTTGAAGCCATAGCAATGGAGTGGCAAAAGCAACAAGCACTTAGGTGGAGTGTTGGTTATAGTGGTAAAGTTTTGCGTTCTTTGAAACGTGATTTATTTCCTTATCTAGGAACTTTGCCATTAGGAGACATTACACCACCACAGTTGCTGCATGTACTTCGACGTGTTGAAGCCAGAGGTGCTACAGAAAGTGCGCATAGACTTAAACAAACAGTTGGGGCAGTGTTTAGGTTTGCTGTTGCTACAGGCCGTGCAGAGCGTGATATAACGCCAGATTTGAAAGGAGCGTTATCTGCACCACCCAAAAACCATTTCTCTGCTATAACAGAACCGCAACAAGTGGGCCGTTTGTTAAACATGATCTACAATTATCATGGTACTGCGACGGTTAGGTCTGCTTTGAAGTTTGCACCTTTAGTGTTTGTTAGGCCTAAAGAGCTGCGCTGCGCCGAGTGGCAAGAAATCAATTTTCACCTATCTGAATGGCGAATACCTGCGAATAAAATGAAGTCGGGTGAAGGCCATATTGTGCCACTGAGTAAGCAAGCTGCAGCAATTTTAGAAGAACAGTTCAAAATTACAGGTCATTCCAGTATTTATGTATTTCCATCAGCTAGAAGTGTCCACAGACCTATGAGTGATAATGCAATACTTTCAGCTTTTCGCAACTTGGGTATACCAAAAGATGAAATGACTGGTCATGGGTTTAGGGCAATGGCTCGAACGATCTTAGATGAGGTATTAGGGGAGCGTATTGAGCTTATAGAACATCAATTAGCTCACGCTGTTAGGGATAGTCTTGGTAGAGCGTACAACCGAACCAAACACCTTTCTCAGCGTAAAGAGATGATGCAGCGATGGGCTGACTATTTGGATAGTTTAGCTAATTAAAACGGCGTCTACTGGTTTAATTGCAGGTTATGTATTAAACACTTTTCAAGCTATTATATTGGAGGAGATGTGGTTAAGAAAAAAGGTTTAGATCGGTTACAGTTTGGTTTACTAGAAAGCGCGCAACAAATTGATAATAAAATCAAAGACCGAGTAGACGAAGAGTATCAGCGAATGCTGAGTGTAGCAGGCTCTTTTGGTTTTGCAACTACTGACATTGACTGGTATCAGGTTGCATTAAAACTGGCAAAAGAATTTGTGCCTGAACTAAAAGAAAACAAACCTCGGGGGCCAAAATTAAAGTGGGGTATGTTTGAAAAGATGATGCTAGCTGGAGAAATTTACCGTCTTAAAATCACTGGTTTAACCATAGAGCAGGCCTGCGAAGAACTTTGCAAAGCGGACGTTTGGCAAGACTTTTTAGATCAAAAAGAAAATACATATGGGTCAGATGCAAAGGCAGCTCTGTTAAAACAGTATAGTTCGAATTCGCGTGAGAGCATTATCGGTATGCACGCATATCTGCACCACGTCCAAACTGACGACCTTGATGGGTGGCAAAAAGTTCTGAATGAAATTAAAAAGAAATAATATTCAAATAATTAATTCCTATTCATAGTTTGTCCTGTGCTGGCCAATAACGTCCAGCCGTTATGGAGCAAGCTATATGAACGACTGCAAATTACCTGATACAGGCTTTATCCGCTTAAAAGCTGTTTTACACCATATTCCTGTTGGAAAATCATCATGGTGGGCAGGTGTAGCATCTGGTCGGTTTCCTAAATCTTACAAAATTGGCCCAAGAACTACGGTTTGGAAGGTCGAAGATATTCGTAGCTTTATTAATTCACAACACTAAATCGTCTAGGATTTGTGGATTGGAGATAAGTTATGGGAAGAGTCAAACATAAGCAAAAAGCCAGTTTTGCGGGTATACCTCGGATAGTGATGGAGTGTCCCGACTATACCAACTTGAGTAGCAACGCCATTAGGTTATTAGTCGAGCTGGCGTACTCATACAAAGGCGGGAATAATGGGGACTTGTGTCCCGCTTGGACGTTCATGAAAGAGCGTGGTTTTCGGTCAAAAGCCACACTGACAAGAGTAATAAAAGAACTTGTGGCAGCAGAGATGATAATGCTAACTCGTCAGGGTCAATTCATTAGAAACAAGGCGGGTTTGTATGCTTTAACATGGGCGTCTATTGATGAGTGTGCAGGAAAGCAGCTAGACGAATCACCCACACGCACACCACCAAGAAACTTCTCACTTGAGCGCCAACAAGGGTGGCCAAGAAAATTAGATCCTCCAGAACAGAAACTGAACCGTAAGGGTACAAAAACTGCACCCAAACCCCTTTTAAGAGCGGTTAACTAGTACAGAAGCTGTACCCTATTTAGCTCTTTTCACTATGCTCATGGGTACAGAAACTGTTCATCTATATATTAATAGCCATACCTATAAGTCTGGTTAAGAGAGGCTTAAATCAGAATCATAAATTCAGAAATATTCCTAGTGTCAAGTGTGGTAATTTGAAATGTGTATGCAGACCTTGCAGTTCTGGATGGGTGAACGCAGCTTAGAGTATGGCTGTAAGGTGCTTAATTGACGTTAGAGTGGGTGTGAAGTGGGGTAGGGTTGAAGCTTGGGTGCTAATAACTACTCAGGCAGTCAGGTGAAGCCTAGGCCACCCATAAGTCATACTGCACACCATTACCAATTAGCTCTAACACATTAGCTTGGTTTTCTGTACCTTCAGAAAAGTCTGCCATCACTTTGTCCCAAGTTTTTTCTGGGTTATTGGCCAATTGATCCACCCACCAATCATAGCCACCACTGTCAGGGTCGCGACCAAGTACGTTGTTATACACCTTAGTGAGAAACTCCCCATTGCTGGGGTTAGTGCCGTAGGAAGCTCTAAATTCATCAGAGTCAATAAACCCCGCTGATACCTCTACCAAGGTCTTGCCTAAATCCATTTGTCCTATCCAATACCCTAAACCACCTTCATCAGGTGTGCGATTAAACGCCGCCTTATAAATGCGATAACAACTGCCTCCAGTATCTCCAGCACCAATGTCTAAAGCTACTGATTTATCAGTAAAGTGAACACGCTCAATATCTTGTAAATGATCAACACTCAAATCTGAAACAACACTTACTGGCCAAATGTTGGCGCTCTCAATGAGAATTGAATACTGGCTAACGTTAGAGAGGTAAACGGTATTGTCGAATCCTGAGCCGCCGGCAATATAATCTGACCCATCACCCCCAGTTAAGGTGTCGTTGCCTTCTCCACCCCAGAGCACATCAGGTCCTTCCCCTCCATTTAAAGTATCGTCGCCATACCATCCGTTTAATATATCATGTCCTTCGCCTCCACTGATAATATCGTTTCCCTCCCTGCCACCAAGAAAGTCGTTTCCAATTCCACCATCGATGTTATCAACGTTAGATCCACCGATAATGGTATCATTACCATCGTTGCCATAAAGCCATTGTGTGCCTGATGACGTCTGATATTCATACGTGTACTCACCTTCTGGTGTTAGGGAACCATTAATATCATCATCACCATTTCCTCCATAAGCGTAATCATTGCCTGAGCCAGTGTTAATTTGGTCGCTTCCAGCGCCCCCATATAAACTATCGTCACCACTCTCTCCATTTAAAGTATCGTTGCCAAGATAGCCAAAGATCGTATCATTACCATCATTGCCAAGAATTGTATTGCCAGTCTCATTACCATGTAAGTTGTCATCGAAAGACCCACCCCAGAGGTCTTCAATCACTGTATTGAAATTTATTGTTAGTTGATTTTTGGTTGTGATTAAGTCAGATTTAACACCAATAAAACTCCAGTCACCTGGGGTTAAATATATGGTAGCTGCAGTGGCTGCATTGGTAGCGTCAATCTTGTCGATGCCTTGCCCATCATAAACGAAAGTTCCTTCACTCTTGCTAAAGGTAAACGTTGTATTTCCAGCGTTTGCAGATGTAGATACGCCATAAAGATACTGCAACGCTGCTAGATCTAAAGGCCTAAAGCTTGCAGAGTAGTATTGAGTAGAAGTTGTGTAACTTATAGCAGTCCACTGATTATTTTCTTCTAAACTGGACTCTAGATAAGGGGGGGGAGCAATTGTTCCGCTTGGATCAATTTTGCTGAATGGATGCTTGAGGCCTAGCGCATGGCCCAGTTCATGGACTAGAGATTCAAGGTCATAATTAGGGGTACTTATAGACGGGTCAGCGTTAGAATCATCCATAAAAATGTCTGAGCCTTCAAAATCATCATATATACGGCTATTATCTGGATGCGAAGCATAACCGCCAGAGTCAGTTTGAGCGTTGGTAGAAACTGCAATCGTATTAGCTTGATAAGCATTAGAAGTTTGAACAAAATTAGCGTCAACAAGTCTGCTTAATAGAGAAACAATATGTACAAAAGCAGCTTCAAGGGAGGACTCCGCTGGCGACCAACCATTCAGGTCTTTGGCATCGAAATAAGACAAGACTTGCTGCGGGAACAGATATTTAAATGTTTTATCATTTTCGAGATAATGATGGTGATGAACACTAGAATCATCAGTAATTAGGGCGTCTATCCAGTATGGAATTTTTTTTACACCATCACTATACTGGATATTTTCAATAGTCGAATCGGCATTATAATAATCTACTGAAATATGTAATGTATCGTTGCCACTGGCATCCCAAACATCATCCCAGATGTCATCAACATAATAGGTATCGTCTCCTTCATCACCACCCATATAATCAACACCAAGCCCTCCATCTAAAGTATCGTTGCCATCTTCTCCATGTAATTCATCATCCCCTTCGCCTCCACTGATAACATCATTTCCCTCTCGACCGTTAAGGAAGTCGTTCCCTCCGTCCCCCCAAATATTATCTACATCAGTTCCACCAAATATAGTGTCGTTACCCTCACCACCATAAAGCCATTGTGTGCCTGATGATTTCCAGTAGAGATAGTCGAATTCACCTTCCGGTGTTAGGTAACCATTAATATCATCATCACCACCACCACCATAGGCATAATCTTCACCTGAACCAGTGTAAATTCTGTCATTTCCATTCCCTTTTCTGATTGTAGCCACGTTTCATCTTCCTTAATTAGTAATCATTCTGTGGATAATGTAGATAATAATTTAGACCAGACATGCTACTGAGACAAAGAAAGAACTTACTCATTCTTTATTTTTAGTGGTTCTTGGTCTGCTTTTAAAGCATCAGAAGCATATTTTTATTACAGTCATTTTTAAAGCAATAGCCCATTTCCATCACTAGCAACTGCAACACCACTGCTCAACAACAGCGAAATCGTTAACCCTGTAATTATCTTTTTGATGCTCATGATTTTATCCTCAACGATCTATAGTGCTTATTATCAATACTACTAATATAGAACTATCATTGATATAGGAGGATTTCTGATTTGAGCCTTGTAGCATTTTTTAAGAAAAGCTAGTGAGCATTGGTAGCATTGTAGTGCTGGATGAGCGAACGCAGCTTAGAGTATGGCTGTAAGGTGCTTAATCGACGTTAGAGCGGGTGTGAAATGGGCAAAGGCTATGGCAGCTAAAGCTCGAGGCAGATGCTATGCTAGTCATGCATGCGAATAACCTAATGTGATAAAATACACCTGACAGATTTATCAAAGGTATATCAACATGGCATCATATGGCGGCATGAGAGAAGGTTCTGGTAGGCCTGCAGGAGCTAGTAATAAGGCAACCTCAGAGCTTAAGTTGAACTTATCAGAGTTGGCTCGAGAATACACCAATGATGCCTTAAATACGCTGGTAGATGTAATGCAATCAAGTCAGAGCGATTCAGCTCGAATTGCTGCAGCTACTGCGATACTTGATCGTGGGTATGGTAGGCCAACAAAAACCACAGCGCTTGAAGTTAACGCACCGTTTGTTCCTACTAAAATACAGCTGGTGGCTCACACTGGTATGGCTTAAGGCAGAAGTGAACTTTGATAGCTGCGCTAAACTGTTGCTTCAATAAGATGGGTAATAACGCAGGTATTTTTTTACTCAAGTCCAACTAATTTATTAAAAACAATAGGTTAGGTATAATCGATAGTGTCCGCAGACGGAATCGAACCGCCGACACGACGATTTTCAATAAATCACGTCACGATAAATTGATAACTATTAATAAGTTAAAGTTAATTTATCAATGTTTGCTATACAGTATGCTATAGCTTTATTAGAACTATGCGAGTGCAATCCGTTATTGTTGCATATAAGCCCCACAACTTTGTGTTTGGCTTCTGGTGCATATTTGGTAATCCTCTTTAATAGATGTTAAATACCAATCAATTTAACTGCGACTTGTTGTGTGAAGAATGAGACTGCTATCACTTCATAACTATAGTGGTTGATAGAACAGAATTCGTTTAATGCTTTAAATTCGTCTTGTTCCCAACTTTCGTTAATTATGAATTCATCAAAGATAAGAATAGTATCTTTATCCATCACTGATTTTGAAAAATTTAAAGCACAAATAGTCGAGGAATATAAATCTGCATCAAAATTTATTACCGATGCCATAGGACGACTTTCAGAAAAGAAGACTGGTAACGTATCTTCAAATTTACCTACAATAAACTCTCCCCCTTTAATTTTAGGCACATTTCCATCACTAGTATAAGTGCCTTCCTTTTCAATGTGATGTCCAACATCCCATTCTTCTGGCAAACCTGTGAACGTGTCAAAGCCATAGCCTTTTTTAAAAACCTTAATAAGATATTTAAAGGATGACGCCCTCCACACACCGAATTCATAAAACGGTTTTGAAATTATGCTTTTTTTAATAATAGCATCGAAAAAGTAGAACTTGTTAAAGTGTAATTCAGGAAGATTAGGTAGGCTGAAAACCCAAGAAAATGAACGCATGTAGGCATGTTTTTTGAATTTTGATTGCATCAAATTATCAAAGTCAGTTCTATCTCCTTGATAAAATTTTAATGCAGCTTTTGTTAATTTGGCTTCTAAATAGGTTGTATCAGCAATCAAACATTTATCAATCCAATGTTCAGCGCTTTGTATAGTCTTTTGAATACCATTTAGGTTCCAAAAAGCAGTGACATCGTCAGGTTTGAGCGCTATTGCTTGTGTATAGCTTGCTTCAGCTTCATCTAATCTACCCAGTTCTTGTAGCGTGTTACCCAAGTTGTTGTGGGCTTCAGCATAGTCAGATTTCAGCGATATTGCTCGCTTATAGCTTGCCTCAGCCTCATCTAATCTACCCAGCTTTTGGAGGGTGATACCTAAGTTGTTGTGGGCTTCAGCATAGTCAGATTTCAGCGATATTGCTCGCTTATATCTTGCCTCAGCCTCATCTAATCTGCCCAGCTTTTGGAGCGTGACGCCCAAGTTGTAGTGGGCTTGGGCAAAGTCAGGTTCCAATACTATCGCTTGCTTATAGTTTGCTTCAGACTCATCTAATCTACCCAGTTCTTTTAGCGTGTTACCCAAGTTGCTGTGGGCTTCAGCATAGTCAGATTTCAGCGATATTGCTCGCTTATAGCTTGCCTCAGCCTCATCTAATCTACCCAGCTTTTGGAGGGTGGTACCTAAGTTGTTGTGGGCTTCGAATAAGTTAGGTTCCAATACTATCGCTTGCTTATAGTTTACTTCAGCTTCGTCTAATCTACCCAGTTCTTTGAGTGTGACGCCCAAGTTGTAGTGGGCTTGGGCAAAGTCAGGTTTCAATGCTATTGATTGCCTACAGCTTGCTTCAGACTCATCTAATCTACCCAGTTCTTGTAGCGTGTTACCCAAGTTGCTGTGGGCTTCAGCATAGTCAGATTTCATCGAAACTGCTCGCTTATAGCTTGCCTCAGCCTCATCTAATCTACCCAGCTTTTGGAGGGTGGTACCTAAGTTGTTGTGGGCTTCAGCATCTTGAGGAGATAATTGAACAGTCTTTTGACTGGCAACTAATGACTCACTAATTCTGCCTGCTTGCTTCAGAACAACGCCAAGCACTTTCCAGCCAAAATGATGTTCAGGGAATTGTTGAGTGAGGGATTGTGCCAACTTCTCAGCATCACCGTATCGTCCAGTTTGATAGCATTCTAATAGACTGCTGAGTTGTTCCTGAGATGGGCTTGCACTAATGCCATTTTCTGGTTTGTTTATGGAGGCTAGTTGTACCTCGAAGGCATTTAATTTCTCTTCCGCCACACCCTGTTTTTTTGCTTGTTCTATGATGTCATTTGCATTATCAAACTGCTTTTCTTTAATAAGGGCATCAATATAACTCAGCCAAAACTGTTCTATCTTCGGATTAGCGTCAAGAGCAGTTTTAAATAACGGCAGCGCTGCCTCAGCTTTATTAACAGAGACTGCTAATACTCCCAGGTTATGATTGGCATCAGGATGTGCGGGTTGTGTTTGCAAGATAGCCCGATACAGACGTTCGGCATCTTGAAGTTTGCCTTCTTTGTGTGCTGAAATACCCTGGTGCAGTGCTTGTTCGATAGTCAGTTCCATTGAAAGCCCTTAAACTCCGCTTAATATGTCCTATAAGTACCTGCTTTAATTTATGCTCATAATTGTTTCTTGTCCCAAGCAGCTAATACTTTTAGTCTCATCTTTTGAGTAACTGCTGTTGCATCGTTTACAACCTCAATTTATTCCCCTTAGGTGAATTTATAATAACAGGACTTAGTTCTAAATTCTCTAATATGCTAAAATATAGCAGAGTTTGGTTATCAAAAGGAAATCAAAATGGCATCACATGGCGGTATGAGAGAAGGTTCTGGTAGGCCTGCAGGAGCAGCTAATAAAGCTACGTTAGAGCTTAAGTTGAACCTGTCAGAGTTGGCTCGAGAATACACCGATGATGCCTTAGATGCGCTTGTAGAAGTGATGCAATCAAGCCAGAGCGATTCAGCTCGAATTGCAGCTGCTACTGCGATACTTGATCGGGGTTATGGCAGGCCAACAAAAACCACCTCGCTTGAGGTTAATGCACCTTTAATGCCTACGAAAATACGACTGGTGGCTTACACAGGGTCAGTTCAAGATTAGTGAATGGAACTAAAAACAATTATTGGTAAATTTCTAACTTAAGTTAGCTAACTTTGGTGATTAATTCCTGCTAAAACTTAAAATTTAGCAAATGGTTACCAAATTTTTATGGGGGTATTTATGGGGGTATATTTTAGGATTTAAAAAATTATTATCATTAAAAACAATAATTTAAGTATGGTATTTGATAGAGCTAGGCCACTAGGCTTGTAGCCATAGTAGACACAAACTGAACACACATTACTGAACACCAACTCCCTATTTTTAGGTTGGTGGTTACTAACCTACTTAAAATCTCCCCCAATTTGCTCAGCAGTAAACTGAATCGGAGCATCATCAAAGGGCAGATCATGTCCCTCTTGATAGATTAATTGAGTGTTCACAGACTTGTGTGCGTTGTTCTTTTGAATGGCTTCTTTTGACTCTTCCGCTTTCTTAGCTAAGTTATTTGCCAGTGAGCTGACTGTATGAAATGTTGGTGGATTTTCCATGCCAGCATACCCTGCTATGGCTCTTTCTTTCTCCATTATTGTGATGAGCCACTTTGGTGTAAATTAGCAAATATCAACTTTAGTTTTCCACACCTTTTTGACTCATCACAGAGTGATGTTTAACACTATTACATAAGCTAGCTATTGAGGTAGAGTCCATTCCCCAGCCCACGTATAAGTTCCCGTATCTTCTCCAGCAAAGGGACCACCTACTTGACAGGTGCCATTTAGTTTAGCACCAGCATATTTGCCCCATGAAGCAACAGTTAAGATGCCACATCCAGTCCAATCAGCCTCTAGTATATGCCCAACACTGATGTAACCATCACCATCACTATCTTTTGCAGTGCAACGAAACGTTGAACCCTTATTAGAATAATCGGCCCCCATTACCCATATAGCCGAACAACTGGCAACCATTTTTGATGCAAAGCCTTCTGGTTGATTGTCTAGAAACCATATATCATCAGCTGTGGTTTCCCTAACAAAGGTGCCGTCAGCCATAGTTTTTTGTTCACCCTCTACATTTATGGAGTACCCAACGCCCGTTTCTGCTGTGGCTGCGCCACTCAGAGCCAGCGCAATACCCATTGCAAATAGTCGGAAATTTATTCTTTTCATTATTATTTTCCTTTTAACTTACTGGATCGGTTCTTCAATGGCCAGTATTGATCTGTTTGTAAGAAGTTAACAAAATACTAACGCGATAAAATTACTTTAGATATAGGAAAATTTCTGATTTAAAGTTGTACAGCAGTTTCTAAGCAGCGCTAAATTTATTGCCTAAAAGTTTTCCCCTAGAACATTAAAGGTTAATCCTTAATGTGAATTTTGCTAAAATAGATAAATCTGATATAGTGAGAGAGTAAGGATCACATGACTACGCGGTAGGAAACCTAAAAGTGAGTTTTTAAAACACGTAAGTGAAAACACAATATAGGAATAAAAACCATGTCTAAAAGTGAAGAAAACAAATTAGCAATTGCAAAAAACCGCAAAACAATTTTTGGAATTGAAGCCCAAGTAATGGCAAACAAAGCGTTGGTCTATCAGTCACGTTCAATGATCGAAGAAAACCGTCTGATGATCATGAGTAATTATTCAGCTGCCTTTATGGGTAATCGCCAGCTGGCAAATGCTAACACAGATGAGATTTTCGGCAATAGAGCAGCTATTTTGAAAGGAATGGAGGCAAATGGGGATGTGCAGGAAAACTATGTCAACGCACAGACCAACAAGTCAGCTTTGGATTTCCTACGTCACCGCTCTAGCTTGAACAGCTCTGTTCTCAAAATCAGTGAAAAAATGGCTGCGATTAACTCCCAACTGGTAGAAATAAACCAAGAAATCATGGAGGCTAACAAATCAATAGTTGAATTCAATGGTGCACAGATCGCAGCAAATGCAGACATGATTAGTGGATCTTTGTCAGCATCCTCAGCGACCACTGAAAGCAATGCAGCCATGATTGCTGGCAACAGTGCAGCTATGGTGGATCTGTCAGGAAATGTGTCGGCAAACAAATCCACTATCGATGATCTGCTTGTCAAATCCGCATCAAACGCAGCGTCCCTGATGAAAAACAAGAATGAAATTAATGAAAGACGCAAAGCCATCATGGAAAACCGTGCAGGTATTGCTGCAAACAAAGCCAAAATCGGCTAATGCATCAAACTTAAATGTCAGGGTGCGGTCACATCGTGCTCTGTCTTTTAACACTGATGATTAAAGCAACAATAGATCCACCATCATGTGCGTCAGGTTGTCGAGAAAGGATCTGTGTAATTAGCTAAAAATCACCACTGATTTACTTAGGAGTGAACTGAATCGGAGCATCATCTAAGGGCAAATCATGCCCCTCTTGATAGATAGATTGATTGAGTGTCCACAGACCTGTGTGCTTTGTTCTTTTGAATGGCTTCTTTAGACTCTTGAGCTTTTTTAGCTCGGCTATCAGCCAGTGATCTGACTTTATGAATTATAGCCAGACTTACCTTAGGGCCAATCATAAAGTTAATGATTCAATAGCATGGATTGGATTGTTGACAGAGTATAGAATGGATTGTTGACAGAGTATTGATTGGATTGTTTACAATGTTATAATCTTCTGCTATATTTTCGGCCAGTTAATTCCTAAAAATTAGAGATTTGTTATGACGATTACTATAACCTGGATCGCTGGATTCCTTATACTCACTTGCCTAATTCTTACTCTAGCAAAGATGCTAAGAAAACGTTCATTGACCCGTATCACTTCTAAATGGGAACTTTAGGTTCTCAACCTGACAATCTTTGTAATTTCTAAAACACAGTTTTTGGTACATTAATCTAAAGGGTCAGTCCAACCAATGACTCTACTCTGGCCAAGAGGTTTTTTAGAGCTTCGTTGGTTAACCTTTGTATTTATCAATAATTAAAAATTCATTAAGGAGCAAGTCTATGCAAAAGGTTAACCTAAGTAAAATTGTCGCCTCCAGTGCTTTGGTCGCGTTTTTAGCTGCCTGTAGTTCTACTGGTGAGACCACAGATGCAAGGGCCAGTGCTCAAGCAGCCCAAGTAGCTGTTGAAGCAGCTCCATTAGCCCAAACTCAAGCAGACGCGCAAGCTCTTAAAGATGCTCAAGCTTTAGCAGATGCCGAGGCAGCCCAGCAGGCTGCTGATAACGCCGTGGCTCAAGTCGCCGCTCAGAAGCAGCAGGCACAAGAAGCTGCTCAAGCTTTGGCCCATATTATCTATTTTGACTTTGACCAGTCGACTATTAAACCAGAGTTTCGCACTGCACTGAATAGCCATGCTGCCTACTTAAGTCAAAACCTTTCAGCAAGAATTGTTTTAGAAGGTCATGCTGATGAACGTGGAACTAGGGAGTATAACATCGCTCTCGGTGAGCGACGTGGTATCGCTGTAAGTCGTTATTTAGTGGTACAAGGTGTTTCCATAGAAGCAATTGAAGTGGTCAGCTTTGGTGAAGAACGTCCTGTCAACTCAGGAAGTGAAAGCGCTTCTTTGTCTGAAAACCGTCGGGTAGAAGTACGTTACGTTAACTTCTAGTGACTGCTAGGGTCTACCAAAACAAAGTAGACCTTAACAGGTCCTACATAATATCGTTGTGCTTTTCACATCAGTGGTTTTTTGTTTCTTAACTCGATGCTTTTCCTAATAAAGAACAATTGTTAATAAATGGATTTTTTAGTGTATATAAATAGATTTTTAGTAGCCTTAGTTTTTTCAATATTCTTTGGCAGTGGAGCCACCATGGCGGGCGTCGAAGAAGACTATGTGAAAGCAAAACAGTCATTTGACTCAGGAGATTATAAAACTGCTATGGCAGTATGGGGGCCTTTAGGTGAGGAGGGGCATAGTAGATCTCAAGTCATGCTGGGGTATGCATATAAAAATGGCATGGGCGTGGTAAAGAACAATAAAATTTCTTTTAAGTGGTATGCCAAAGCTTCTGCGCAGGGAATTTCTTATGCTCAATTCAAAGTAGGAAGTGCTTATAGCAATGGTGAGGTTGTCACACGTAACTCTCAAGCAGCTGTGGAATGGTTCAACTTAGCAGCCAAACAAGGGTTTGGTAATGCTCAATATATGTTAGCAGTCAATTACTATAATGGCAGAGGTGTTAGCAAAGATTATAAGCGGGCTTATATGTGGTGCACCTTAGCCTTACATAACGGTACCCAATTGGCTAATAATATTAAAGGACAGATAGCTAAGAAACTGCGTTCATATCATCCCACAGATGGGTGGCATGGTGAAAGCGCCTCCCTCTCTGAAGCGCAAGAAATGTCGAGGGTTTGTTTAGCGAACAACTATCAAACTTGCTAGAGAATGGTAATTCGGCTTTATTTTTTTCCATGCAACACTGGCGAGGAGTGGAAGAACCAAAAAGCCTTAAAAAAAGGGGAATCAAATTAAACCTTTTTTGAGTTTATCAGAACTATTTAGCGAGAGACGTTTCAAAAGTATTTGAACTCAGATTTTCCTGCAAAATACAAAATAAGAGAGGCTGGTAGCCAAAAAAGCATTTGTAAATATTCACTTTTATTGGCTCCTTCAACATAAAACACTAGTGAACCCACCACAGATAAATGAAACAATATGATTCCCAGGACTTGAATAGGATAAAGTTTCACTGAACCTACAAAAAAATATCGGATACTAAAGTAAACAAAGCTTGTCATAAGCGATAAGCGGATCGCATGTAGCCGATGCTCTGGAACATCATGGCCATCTGAAATAGAGAACGGAAAGGTTATAGTAACATTATTGAAATACCCAATGACAACAACGACACACCAAATTGACAAGAGTAGTATTATTATTTTTGCAGCGACTCTGTTATTCACGAGGATACTCCTTCTTCACATTTTGGCCCCAATTTGTTGTATTTATTCCACCGTGATGTACATCGCTAATTTGTGGGGTTGATCTTTTAAATTTAAATTCTTTATTGTTATCAGTCGTTGATTCTCCATTTTTAATTTGTAAGAGTTTAGTCGATTCAAAAAAATAAACATCGCCCAGACCCGCAAACCCAATTGATGGGAAAACTAAAAATGCAATTATTAACAAAATTTGTATTACAAAAATCCTTTTAATGAGAACCAATATTTTATTTAACATTTTAATACTTGTCGATAGGGTCAGCTTTTAATATATTAGTGGATAACTAATAAAAGGTATTATATGCACTCACAATTTGACCATGGACTGAAGGCATTCCAGTCGGGTGACCACGCAGTTGCGATAAAAGACTTAACTCCCTTGGCTGAGCGCGGTGATGCGAGAGCCCAATATCATCTGGGTATTATTTACACGCAGGGCGCTGGCGTTGCAAAGAACGATGAGACAGCGCTCAAGTGGTACACTAAATCTGCTGAACAAGGTGACGCCTTGGCTCAATATAATCTGGGATTCATGTATCAGCGAGGGGCAGGTGTTACAAAGAATGATCAGATAGCAGCTAAATGGTTTATCAAAGCGGCTGGACAGGGCCACGATGGCGCTCAATTTAATCTGGGTTTTATGTGCGCCCATGGTGTGGGTGTTTCAAAGAGTAAGGAGTTATCAATTAAGTGGTATACACTCGCTTCTGAGCAAGGACATGACCGGGCCAAGGCTAATCTAGTAAGGATTAACGCATTAAATAGTAGTCTGCCAAAAAGTGACTCAGAAACTGCTCTGGAGCATTTAAAAGGGGCTGAGGAGGGGCACGCTGACGCTCAGTTTAACCTAGCGATCATTTATCGAAATGGTCAGGGTGTTGCTCAAAGTGATGAGGCGGCTGTTCAATGGTTTACTAAAGCGGCTGAACAGGGCCATATGAGTGCTGAGTTCAATCTTGGCTTTATGCACAAACGTGGTGATGGTGTTCCACAGAATCATTTTATAGCATTTGAATGGTTTGCTCTCGCTGCTGAGCAAGGGCATGCCAGAGCCCAATATAACGTTGGAAATATGTGTTTTAGTGGCGAGGGAGTGATAAAGAACGATCAGCAAGCTGCTCTGTGGTTCAATCTAGCGGCTGATCAGGGTTATACCTTGGCTCAATATAATCTCGCAGTCATGTACAAACGTGGCGATGGGGTGATACAGAGCTATCAAAAGGCACTCCTGTGGTACACCGCAGCAGCTGATCATGGGCATGCAAGTGCTCAATATAATTTGGGTGTGATCCACCAACATGGGAAAGGAGTGCCAAAAAATGATCAGATGGCATTCAAGTGGTTTCAAGATGCTGCTGAAGGTGGACACTCAAGAGCTAAAGTTGCTTTGCAGGAGTTTGCTAAGCTTGGTGATGTCGCGCAAAACAATCAGGAAACTCCTTCTGAATATATTTTGGCCGCTGAAAAAGGGAGCGCCAAGGCTCAATATAATTTGGGACTGATTTATCAAGAAGGAACACACGTTGCAAAGAACGACACAATAGCGGCTAGGTGGATTACCTTGGCCGCTGATCAAGGATATGCTCTGGCTCAGTACGCATTAGGGTTCATGTACGACAAAGGCGAATGTGTTCCAAAAAATAGCAAGACGGCTTCTAAATGGTATCTCTTAGCAGCGGAGCAGGAGCACGAAAGTGCTAAATCTAATTTGGGACAAATGCACACAAACGGTGTAGCAGGGATACAAAACACTGTCACTGCAATTAAATACGTCATTTGTGCTGCTGAGCAAGGGCACGTCAATGCCCAATTCTACTTAGGGGATGTGTACGACAAAGGTAAGGGCGTTCCAATAAACGATAAGGAAGCGGCTAAGTGGTACACTTTAGCTGCTGAGCAAGGGCATATGGAAGCTCAATTTTGTCTGGGAGATATATTTGAGAAAGGCAAAGGAGGTCCAACCAATAACAAGGAAGCTGCGAGGTGGTATACACTGGCTGCTGAGCAGGGCTATGCTAACGCTCAATCTAACTTGGGAAATATCTATAGGATTGGAGAAGGGGTTCCGCAGAATGATACAGCCGCAGTGAAGTGGTATACCTTAGCGGCAGACCAAAATTACGCTCTTGCTCAATATGCTCTGGGGGTGATGTACAGCAAAGGAAATGCTGCGCTTAGAGACTATAAACGTGCATATATGTGGTACGACATAGCGTCCTCTAATGGAGTCGTTAAAGGCATTCTACATAAAAAAGACATCGCTAAGGGAATGACCCCTCCGCAAATAGAAGAGGCAAAAAAGATGTCGCTCAGGTACTTTAAAAATATTCATGCTGATGTTTAAGAGCAAAGTATAGTCATTTCCAAACTGTATTAATCACAAATCTAATTCAATATTATATAACTCATGAATGGCAACCATTAAGTTTCTGCGTAGCTAGACGATGGTTTTGAGTGGTCTTAAGTCATTGGTCACTAGCTTTGAGTTATTCCGCCTGTTGGTGTGCGTTTATTAATTACATACATACAAGCGTTATTGGCTTAGTATATAACGTCTTTCCCAAGGCATAGGTGTTTAGTAACTTCCCTATTTAGAGCTTATACAAGGTCCAATGGTTACTATTGTTGGCCATGACTGATTATACTCGGGGAATGTGTGACTATTAATGTTATGTCTATTCTTTGTGTTTCTGGAAAGAGTTTTTAACCATGGTGCTTAGGTTGTTCAAAAGAGGTTGGAGTAGTGCCATGAAAATTTTAGTCTACGCATTGTTTACTATTATCTTGGTGATGCCCAGTGTGGCGTATAGTTCAGCTTCCTCCGCACCCCCAGAACAAAACACTTACAATGCCACTTTACCTGATGCACTAGTCACCCAATACACAGGGACGATTTTTGCAGAAACTTCTCAGAATCAATGGCGAGGTGTGATCCTCAAGTGTCTGCAGGGAACCGTTCTAATTAGCACCATGGAATGGCCCCAAGAGGGTAAAGTGTCTGCCATGTTCACTTACGCAGGCAAATCCACCCATATAATGGGCAAGCTGGATAAAGTCTCTAATAGTTTTGAAGGTCATCAAATATTAAATGACAAGCTTACACTCCATTTAAAAGGTGCTGTTAAACGAGACAGTGCAGATGCATCAATTTGGTTTGAACTTAATGTGGGTGGTCAAAGTGCTAATAATTTATGTGTGGCCAAATTTACCGTTTACCCCAGTGGTCAGTTTTTAGGATCGTGATCACGTCATATACTGATAAAACCTAATCTTTGCAGTTAGGCTTTGAAAACATTACGGGTGAGGTTGATATACTGGTGTCATAGGTATTATTGTTTTGGTCATATTCCAAATAAGTTTGTATAAACTTATTGTCAGTCTCATTATCAACACTGTACTGCAGAATACCTTTAATAAAATGATTGCCTCCACAGCCTTCATCCGGTAACGACCAATAAACAGAATGATGATATCCGTCGCCACTGCTTAAAGGTTTGGGGTCAAGGCGTGTTGAATATAATATTTCTGGGCTACCAGTTTTTATCGAAATAACATATAAAAATTCGTTTCCACTCCATGCGCTTGGAGCAAGCCCTTCAGTCCAGAAAATATAGACTTTTGGTGAGATTATATGAATGGAAGAATCGGGGATATGATGTTCTAGATTGTTTATCCTTGGAACTATTTTGTCATCATAATAATCTCTAAATTCCTGTGTAGCGGTATCAAAGGCTTTCTGATCAACAGTCACATCGGCAATGATCTGTTGCTTTACTTTCATTGAAATAAGTTGATTGAGCTTCACACTTTCGATGGTAATGCTAGATTTAAACATAATAAAAGAGAAAAACTGATCAACTCTCATATCTGCCAGAGAAAATGTTGATAACAATATAGGAAAAATAATAGACCCTACAATTCTGTATCGAATTATTTTGAGTTGTTTTAACACTAAATAGGCACGTTTAGTCATAAATAGTCCTTTGTTGCATGCAACTAGATTCTTTAATACGATCTCTTGATACTATTCATTTTATAGTCTTGAGTTTATGCTTACAGCAAGACTTCATCTTGCCTAACCATTATAAAAATAAGACAGGAATTAGCTAATGTAAACGCCAGAAGCTATATCAAATTTCTTTGTTCATAATTGGTAAAAATTACGAGGGTTAAACATCAAGAACCAGCAAGCTATGAGTGTCATTAAGGCTAGGGCTTGTAACAAAGTGCACCGAAAACCAAAAAAAAAACCCAGTCAACAGAGCCTGCCAACTGAGTAGAGATGTAGTAAAGCTTTCACTTTTTTCAGGCGGTAAGGTTTATATTTATATTTTCTATCTGATAATATTGTGCTCTGGACCAAATGGAAAATGAGTAATATTTTCAGCGCCATCATCACCAACAATTAATATGTCGTGTTCGCGATAACCACCAGCACCATTTACACCCTCAGGTAGAGTAATCATAGGTTCAATGGACACAACCATACCTGGCTCTATTACTGTGTCGATATCCTCTCGTAATTCAAGCCCGGCTTCGCGGCCATAATAATGAGAAAGAGATCCAAATGAATGCCCATATCCAAAAGTACGGTACTGAAGTAAATTGTGGGTTAGGAATATTTCATTAAGCTCAGCGGCAATGTCACTGCACACTGCTCCAGGCTTAATAAGTGTCAAACCCTTTTTGTGAACTTCACAATTTATCTCCCACAGTTCAATCTCACGTTTAGTGGCTGAGTGGTAAAACATTGTGCGCTCAAGTGCCTGATAGTATCCAGAAATCATGGAAAAACAATTCACACTTAATATATCGCCTTTTTCCACTCTTCTAGTGGTGACAGGATTATGAGCACCATCAGTATTGATACCAGACTGAAACCAAGTCCAAGAATCCATTAACTCTGTATGGGGGTAGGTATTAGCAATGGCTCGAACCATTGCTTGCGTAGAGTGAAGTGCAACCTCATATTCTGGGGCACCTTCACAAATGGCTTCAGCGCAAGCGGCACCGCCAATATCAGACACTCGAGCACCTTGTCTAATTAAAGCGTGCTCTTCAGCTGACTTGATCATACGCATTTTCATAGTAGCTACACCGATGTCAACGAACTCAGCATCAGGCATAAACTCAGCTAACTTTTCTCTTCGTTCCAAAGTGATATGGTCATATTCAATACCCACTCTAGCTTTACCAGGCACTAATTTTTTCAAAGCTCGAAAATAATTATCTTTTTCCCAGTCTGTATAAACAATGTTGTCATCGTAGCTTTGACGCCAAGGCTGACCGCCATCAATATTGGCGGTTACGGTTGTATGTGCATCATGTGTAACCACTAACGCATAGGGCCGGCCAAATGAGCAATAAACAAAGTCAGCGAAATAATTAATATTATGAATCGATGAAAAAACAGCTGCATCAAGATTTTCTGATGATAAATGTGCTCGCAATTTGCCATTACGGTTTGCCATTTCAGCAGCAGAAAAAGTGGGTTTATCTTTAATGCCATTTTCAAAGTTGATGGCTTGTGGTCTTGCTACGCGTTTCATATGATATCTCCTAAATTGATACAGTGATTAAACTCTAGTGAAGTTAATTTAAAGATAATTATCCTGCGTTTGCCTCTGGTATACAGAAAACATTGATGGGGTCCCAGTGAGCATAAATTTTGCAGCCATAGGTCAACTCTAATGGCTCTATTTCGCGTTGTTGCTTTTGTACTATCAGTTCATTTTTTTTGTCGTCTTCAAAATACAAAGTGACCACTGAACCCGTAAATTCTTCAGCAATAAATTGTATTTGGATTTGGTTTTTAGAGGATGTTTCTTCCTGCGATAATTCAATCATGTCTGCACTAATAACCAAGTCAACTGCCCCACCTAAAATATGGCCGTTATTGGCATCATCTAAATTAGACTCTATTGTCCCAAAGGCTGTATTACAGATCATGATGTGTTCGTTTAGCTCTTTAATATAACCACTAATAATATTATTAGTGCCAACAAACTCGGCGACAAAACGGCTAGCTGGATTCCTATAGATTTCTTTGGGTGATCCAATTTGTTCTATAACACCTTCACTCATGATGACAACTCTATCGGCCATTGCAAAAGCTTCAGACTGGCTATGGGTAACATAAACAAAAGTAATGCCCAGTTCCTTTTGGAGTTGAGTTAATACACTTTGCATGCGCACGACTAAATTCTGATCCAATGCACTTAACGGTTCATCTAAAAGAAGCACGGGTGGTTCAGTCACCAAGGCACGAGCTAGAGCTACTCTTTGCCGTTGCCCACCTGATAACTGATCTATTGAGCGATTTGCAAACTCTCCAATCTCCATGCGATTAAGCCATTTTAAAGCTCTCTGTGTGCGTTCAGATTTTTCTACCCCACGCATCTTTAGCCCAAACTCTACATTTTCAATGACATTTAAAAAGGGGAAAAGGGCCAGGGTTTGCCAGACTAAAGGCGTTTCTCTTTCATGTGCTTTTAGTTCGTTCATCCGCTCACCATTGAGCCTTATCTCTCCACTTGAAGGTGTTTCGAGCCCAGCTAGCATTCGCAGTGTCGTTGTTTTTCCACATCCACTGGAACCCATAATTGCAAGAAACTCACCGGCTTTAATTTCAAAATTAATAGGTTGAACAGCAACGGTTCTACCGAACTGTTTTGTTATGTTCTCAAGAACTATCTGTCCTTCACTCATGATGTATCTCTATTTTATTACTGTGGGTTTTTGGTGAAAAGAAATAGCTGAGCAATCACCACAAGAGTCATTGTTGTGGCAAATACAAAAGATCCAATGGCATTGATTTGGGGGTCAACATTACCTTGTAATATTTCCAGAATCACAACTGGAACAGACTTGTTTAGACCTGATACAAACCAAGCGATGGCGAACTCATCAAATGACACAGCCATCGTTAGGCAGAGTGCAGAAATAATTGATGGCAGGGCAAATGGGATAATAACGTGCCTCATAGTCGCCCATTCCGAAGCGCCTAAATTCCATGCTGCTGATTCCAGATCTTTGTCCATCTGCTGTAAACGAAGACGAATAATAGCCATGGCAAAAGGGGCTCCTAATACAGTGTGGGCAATAATCAGAGCCCATATTTGTCCCGAAATACCCAGCTTTGAGAACCAAGCAAGCATAGCTAAAGCGAGTATTATTAGGGGAATAGTTGGAGGTAATAATGCCAATGCTAAATATGCATTTTTAAATTTAAAATTATAACGAAAATCTGTGTAAGCGGTACAAAAGCCAATAATAGTTGCTAATAAGGAGGCTGATAAGGCGACGACAATACTAGTTTTGATGGCATCCCAAGTTTCTGAATCATTATAAACTTTGTCATACCAGTGCCAGGTAAAGTGCCCTAATGGCAGTGAAGGGAAGCGATCAGAATTGAATGAAAAGACCACGCTCGTGACAATTGGCATAAATATAAATACGAATACTAGCAACAAATAAATCCTTAACAGCCATACAATTAATTTGTCATTTAACATTGTCACTATCTCTTTTTGTAGGCAATTTTAATTGCACTAAGTGCGACTAGCATTAGTGTCACCATCATTACGCTTGCAATTACTGCAGCTCGTGGCCACTGTTGTCCTGATTTAGTGGTATCAATAATTAATATGGGAAGCGTTGGTGGGTTCGACCCACCTAAATAGTAGGGACTGACAAAGTCGCCAAAACTTAGAATAAAGCAAAATAGAGCACCAATTATGAGGCCTATGCGAGCCGCTGGAATAATGACTGAAACAATAGCGCGTATCCGGCCAGCGCCTAAATTATGTGCTGCCTCTATAAGGTTTTTATCGATACTAGCCATTGACAGTGTTTGTAAAATAATTACAAGAGGTAAGGTCAGAGTGAGATACCCGATATTGGTAGCAAATATTGTGTTCAACATTTTGATAGGCCCGATACCCAAGTAACCTATAATGTTATTGACTACACCAGACTCTGCCATTAACACATACCAAGAAAACGTACGTACTAGATAACTTGTGAAAAATGGGATAATTAAAAAGAAAATGGCCCATCTGCGCGCCGTTTCAGAAAGTTTAAATGCTAGGCAATAGGATGCTGGAAAGGCGATGCAAGTTGCAGTCAGAGTGGCTAGGGCAGCCAAGCCCAAAGAGAGCCCATAACTATTCCAGAAATAGCCCTTGGAAAAAATTTTCACCCAGTTAACAAACTCAAACGCCTCTACCATGCGATAATTCTTAACTAGAAAAAAAGACATGGCGATCATAAAAATAAGTGGGGCAAGGAAAAATAATACTTGCCACACAATAACAGGCAAGCGCCAAGTTAAAGCATAGATGTCTATGTTTTTAAACCAGTGTGCAAACATTATTCTTTTCCAACGTGTAACATATTTATTTTTCTTATGATTATTTGAAATTGGTACCTGCACTAATTATGCAGGCACCAAAATTATTTTTTTGTCGCGATTAAAAACGATTGCAAACTTGGAGCAAGCAATCGTTTTTTAAATGGTGACTAGTAATTAATTAAGAGCTTTTGTATTCAGACCAAAAGTCGTTCCAATCTTCGAGACTTTGCTGAACTGGTATATCCCTATAATAAATGCGGCCCTCATTAATTAATTTAATAGGATTGTTGCTGGCGCCATCAATTTGCCCTGTGCGTTGTGCCTCAAACATGTTGTCTTTTCTCAACGCTGCCTGTCCGGCATTAGTTACGCAAAAAGCAGGGTAAGCGGCCATGGATGCTGACTTAACTTGTCCTTTAGGTGAAAGTAAGTAACGAATAAACTCATTTGCGATTGCGGTATGTTTTGAACCTTTACCTATACAATAGGACTCGGTCCATTGCAGCCCACCCTCCTCTGGTACGACTGAAGTCACTGGTGCGCCATCCCGTTCAAGCGCCCCTGTGATCCAATCTCCAATGCCACACATTGCCAACATCTCACCATTCTTTAGGGAGTTAAATGACCCACCATAATCAAAAAATCCGCCAGATTGTGAGCGCAGGCTCATCATTGTTTCCTGTAATTTTCCCCACTGATTAGAGTTTAAGTCGAATGGACCAGGACTTTGGTTGCCGTTATAGAGGCTTGCTGCCCCGAGATTAGGAAGGTGCCAATCAAAATGACCCACCTTACCTGCAAGGTTTTTATTCCAGAAGCATTTGTAACTCATTGCTTCTTTTTCTGAAACCGCATTACGATTATAAGAAACTCCAAGGAATCCAAAACGAATCATGGCAGAGTAAAGGTTTCCATCACGCCAATGACCGGGGAATTGCTTAAAATCTTCATGAATAAAATCATCAAATGGATAGTCACTTGGATTAAGCTGTTGGATATGTCCGGCTAGGTCGAGTTGCTGGACAAATTCGCCATCTGACAGGATTAAATCGTAGGTTCCTGGCGGTGATTGGGCGATTAAGGCAAGCATATTATCGCCACCAGCGTAATATTTTGGTTTAAATTTAACATTATGCAACGCTTCAAATTCGGCCACTACATCTGCCTCACCATGACCATACCAAGCGAGCATGTTAATTTCAGTAGGTGCAGCTAGGGCTTTTCCTGAAGTGAAAATAGTGGGAAATGCCAATGCAGTGGCAATTCCACTAGATTGTTTTATGAAGCTTCTTCTGGACTTATTATTAGTTTTAATTTTGTCACTCATTATCTTTTTCCTTTAGTTATTATTTTGAGGGCACCAAGATAGGATTTATCAAGCTGTTTTTTTGGTAATAGATTTAACATAATCGACGTTAAATACGTTCTCTACTGCATGTGAAATACCTTCAACACAAACGTTCATTAATATTTCTCCCTTCACTTCACTTGCATTTTTTGCTGAAGATAAAGTGCCCGAGGGTGGGGTTAAATCAGCGTTCACTGGGAACATGTCATAGGGTGGAAAGGTAGCTGGGGGATGGTCTACTATTTTGTCAATATCAACCAAATGTGGGAAAAGGTGCAACATTAGGGACGTTTCCAAAACACCCCCATGTTCTAAGTCCCAGCCAGTAAAACCATCAGGGTAGAGTAGTTTTATTGTGGGAGCTTCAACAAAATCCCAATAAGATATAATCATCACATTCATATTGGTAATGGCATCCCAACCTAACTCTCGAATCGCAAGATCAATACCTTCAATAATAAACATTGAATTTTCATAATGACCATTCATCATCACGATCTTCCGATTGCCGTGCCGAGCTAACTCTTTAATAACATCTCTAATCGTGTGCGTTAGAGTTTGACCGTCTAAACTGGTTGTGCCCGGCATATGGTTACCACCACCTGACTGCTGCTGTGATTTGTATCCATAAGCAATAGGTGGCGCAACCATGGCATTGCTAAGTTTATGGGCCACTGCTTCAGATATTGCTGTGGGAATTAGTACGTCAGGATTCATTGACATATGGGGGCCATGTTGTTCAAGTGCACCGATAGGTAAAAAGATTGTAGAGTCACCTTGAGACACACATTTTTGATAGGTTACCCAATCAAGATCTGCCATAGACACCATGTTGCCACCCCACCTTTTTGTATTTGATAAATCATCCTAGCTGAAGGCAATGTTATAAATAAAATGGTATTTTTAGTTTTTAAGCCACAGTTTTACTGTGATCTAAATATAATAAAATGGATTTCTGTGGTCTGTTACAATAATATAGACGTTCATAACTGGGAGAAAATCATGTGAATAATTCACTCACTCTTCGTCATTTACGCTATTTTATTGCCACTGCAGAGACGGGAAAAATTCAGTTAGCCGCAGAAAAAGTCCATATGAGTCCCTCAGCAGTAGCTGATGCGATAAAAAATCTCGAAAGCATACTTGGGATTGATCTTTTTGATCGTCACCGATATGGGGTGATTTTGACTTATGATGGGCATCGGTTTTTGAATAGTGCCCAAAGAATCTTAAATATGGTGGATGATTCGATATTTGCATTTCAAAATCAAAAGAAAAACACTGAAGGTCGTTTTATCTTAGGTGCCTCGGTATCCGTAGTGGGTTATTTTTTGCCAATCCCTTTAGGTCAGTTTGAAAAGATTTATCCAAAGGTTAAAGTTAATATTGTAGAAAACTCACGAGATGCTTTGGAGGAAAAACTAAGGGCCAGAGAAATAGACATTGCGTTTATGATCACCTCCAATATTAAAACTGCCGAAGGTCTTGAGGTGGAAACTCTTTTTCGTTCAACGCGCACTCTTTGGTGCGCTGAAAGTCATCGATTTGCAAAAATGGATAAGGTGCCTCTTGCTGAGATAGCAAAAGAATCCTATATAATGCTAGCAAGCGATGAAGCTGAATCAAATGCTAACCAATTTTGGAAAATGTTCGCTCTTAAACCTAATGTTAGAATAAAAACGCAATCAGTAGAAGCTGTCAGAAGTTTTATAGCAAGAGAAAGTGGCGTCGCTATTTTATCCAATATTCTCTATCGTCCCTGGTCACTTGATGGTACAAGAATTTTGTCAAAACAGATTGAGGAGCCTATACCAACAATGAATTTAGGAGTCGTCTGGAACAGTAATAGAAGTCTTCCTTTGATTCAACAGCAGTTCATCGATTTCCTTAAACAGGACTCCTGGCGTTTTTAACAGGTGCACATTTATTTTGTTTTAATGTCATGCACTTGAATCGATTAATGTGAATGAGTTTAATGATTATTCCCATGGCCAAGGATGACTTTGAGACTGTTCAGACCGAGCTTTGTAAGATAGGATAATGGCTCATTGCTAAGCCTCTACAGAGATTATTTATGTTACAACACTGGAGTCGGGCCATTGCTCATATTTGGGGGCTTGAAGGTTCTCTGACGCAACTTGACGGCGAATATGACCTAAATTTTTCGGTCGCTACCCCTACAGAACAGTTTGTGCTCAAGGTGATGCGACCAGGTTGTGAGCAAGCTTTTGTAGACATGCAATGCTTAAGTTTAGAACACTTGCATCAGCAGTCTCTGCCGGCCCAAGTTCCAGTGCCTCAGGTAATCACCACTTTAGAGGGACAGAACTTTACTGTCTCTGAAGATCCTCAAGGTAAGCCGCGTATTGTTTGGCTGGTGAGTAAATTTGAAGGTCTCAACTACGCTCATTTTCAACCCAAATCTGGTGTGTTAATTCATCAGTTAGGTAGTTATATGGGGCACATGTCTGCTCAGCTTGAGTCGTTTAACCATGCCTACCTCAAGCGAGATTTTAAATGGAATTTGATGCAGTCTGGTTGGATCGAGGCTGAACTTGGGTGTATTGAAAACCTCGAACGAAAGGAAATTATCACCACTATAGTTGAGCAGTTTAAGGCCCTCGAAACAGATTTAAACAACCTTCCTCAGCAATGTATTCACAATGACGTAAACGACTACAATATTTTGGTGCAGGGAAGCCTTAATCAAGCGCCTTACATTAGCGGAATTATTGATCTAGGGGACATGTGCTTGGCACCTAGGGTATGTGATTTAGCCATTGCTGGGGCTTATATTGTGTTGGACCAAGCACAGCCAGAACAAGCCCTGGCGCAACTGGTAGCTGGCGTCCACAGCAGTGCACCACTAACGGCAATGGAAGTGGCTTTAGTTTGGCCTTTATTGCGTATGCGCTTGGCTGTGAGTGTGGTTAATTCCACGCTGATGGCTTTGGATAATCCAGACGACCCCTACATCACTATTTCTCAAGGACCTGCTTGGGCATTTTTGCAAAACCATAGGATGAGTGGTGGCTTGATTGAGGCCCGCCTGCGCTTTGCTTGTGGGTTGCCTTTAAACACTGCAGCCAAGCCAACATTAGCTTGGTTAAGTGAGCATAGTGGGGCGTTTTTCCCCTTATTGGGTGAAGATATTGATCTCAACCAAGCCCCTATGGTTGACCTGAGTGTAGAGGGCAGCAGTATTCCTCAAGATCCATTTTCTATTCAGCCTCACGAAGCCCAGCAACTGATCAGCCCTAATCTTCAATTAGCCCTTGGCTATTACTTAGAGCCGCGTTTGGTGTATACCGACAAAGCCTTTAAAAATGGCTCTTGGCCTAGCAGTAACCGTCGCACTGTTCACTTGGGGCTGGATATATTTGCCCCAGCAGGCACCGCCTTACATGTGCCCTTAGCAGCCACGGTAGAAGCCATAGATAATCGTCAAGCTAATTTAGATTATGGTGGTGTGGTTATTCTGCGACATCGATCCCCCAAGGGTGATGAGTTTTATAGTTTATACGGTCACCTCAATCCAAGTTCAGTCACCCAGCTTAAAGTGGGCCAAGAACTTAGTGCAGGTGATGTATTTGCACACTTAGGTGAGCCAAGTCACAACGGTGGTTGGGATCCTCATGTCCATGTGCAGTTAGCCTTGTCTATTGAGGGTATGGGCTATGATTGGCCTGGTGCCGTAGACCCAGATGATATGAATCTATGGCAAAGTGTGTGCCCAAATCCTTCCTTATTGCTCAATTTAGATCATGATGTCACTCAGTATAGCCCGCCCAGTAAAGACCACGCCCAAAAGGTGCGTCAAGATCACTTTGGTCAAAACCTTAAGCTGAGTTATGCAGAGCCATTAATGTTCCTGAGAGGTTGGCGCCATTATTTGTTTGACGAATGGGGCCGGCCTTACCTCGACGCCTATAACAATGTACCCCATGTGGGGCATGCCCATCCTCGAGTTGCTCAGGTTGCGGCTGAACAATTAGTGCGTATCAATACTAATTCTCGTTACCTTCACCCTAGTCGGTCAGCCTTTGCAGTGCAAGTATTAAGCCATATGCCGAGTGAATTGTCGGTGTGCTATTTTGTTAATTCGGGTAGTGAAGCGAATGAGCTTGCCCTTCGCTTAGCTCGTGCCCACACCGGAGCGAAGCAAATAATCACACCCCAGCATGGTTATTTTGGCAATACTACGGGTACTGTTGATATTTCGGCCTATAAGTTTGCTTCTCCAAGAGCTGGGGCGGGTGGTTTAACCCAGCCCGATTGGGTGCATTTGGTAGATGTGGCCGATGACTATCGTGGTCAGTATCGACGTGATGACAAGGCTGCTGGTGAACTCTATGCGCAACAAGTGGCACAGCACATTGCCACTTTAAAGGCTAATGGAGATCAGCTAGCAGGCTTTATTGCAGAGACCTTCCCCAGCGTAGGTGGGCAAATTGTGCCGCCACCAGACTATCTTCAGCATGTATATAAGCACGTGCGAAGTGCAGGGGGTCTGTGTATTGCTGACGAAGTGCAGACAGGGCTAGGGCGTTTGGGTGATTTTTATTTTGGCTTTGAACAACAGCAAGTGGTGCCTGACGTCGTGGTACTAGGCAAACCTATAGGCAATGGTCATCCTATTGGTGTGGTTGTGACTCGTCCTGCAATTGCTGCAAGTTTTGCTCATGGTCCAGAGTTTTTTTCTACCTTTGGTGGCTCCAATCTATCTTGCGTAGTGGGCACTGAAGTATTGCGCATTGTTGAAGACGAACAGTTGATGAATAATGCGCAGGACATGGGCAAATTGTTATTTGCAGGCTTGCGCAAACTGCAACAAGAGCATGCGTGTATTGGTGATGTGCGTGGCTTTGGGTTGTTCGTTGGTGTGGATTTGATTAGTGATCCAGACTCTCGTAAACCAGCAACTCAGATTGCTGATTACGTGAAAAATCGTATGTGTGAAGAGCGTATCTTGATGGGTAGTGAAGGCCCAGATGCCAATGTATTAAAAATACGCCCACCACTCACCATTGGCGCGGAGGACGTTAACCATTTGTTACATATGTTAGATAAAGTCATGCATGAGGTAAAAGTCCTGACTGCTTGATCACTAGTCAAGTGAAAGTCACTGTGGAGTTATACTTTTATTTCTTGAAGTCTGTGGATTATCCGTTCAACGACGATTGATATCGTCTCACAACTGCGCCGCTAAGGAGATTTTGTGCTGATAACCTTCTGCGTGAAGAAACGTTTTAAAAACTAACTGAATGATTAGATACGCCGTTTAATTGATTAAAATTTACTTGGTAGTGATGTTTATTTATTATTTCCATGCTAACATAATTGTTATGTTATAACATATCTAAGGAACAGTAATGAAATCTTCAACTTCTATGACTATGGCGTTGGCCAGTCTAATGCTTACACTACCCTCTCACCATGCGATTGCTAGTGAGTTAGATGCACATGAACATGGCAGTGCTACTCTTGATATTGCCATAGACAACAACACCATTGAGATGAAATTTGAATCACCAGCAGTCAATATTGTTGGTTTTGAATATGCAACTGAAGATCAACAACAGCTGTTGTTAATTAAACAGGCCAAGAAAAATCTGTCTGACTTTGATACTATTTTTCAACTAGTAGGGGACGTGTCCTGCCAAACAGTTGAGTCATCTGCGAATTGGGTGACCGAGCATGAAGAAGGTCATGAAGAAGGTCATGAAGAAGGTCATGAAGAAGGCCATGAAGAAGGTCATGACGATCATGAAGCAGACCATGACGATCATGGAGAAGTAGCTAAAGCTGAGCACGCAGAATTTATTGCTGAATATAGGTTAGAATGCAATCAGCTTAATAATTTGGCAGCCATCGACGTGAATATGTTTAAGTTTTTCCCAGGCATTGCTGACCTTGATGTTCAGGTAATTTATTCTGAAGGGCAAATCAAACAGGAATTAGATGTCAACAATACGCGGATTAAATTAGGTAACTAATGACTGAGTCTGACTCTAAGTCACCCATAATAAGACTTAAAGACGTGGATTTTGCTTGGCATGCCCAAGCAAATCTCACTATTAAATCGGGTAATTTCTGCATAGAAGAACATGAGCATGTGTTTATTCGGGGGGCTTCTGGATCTGGAAAGTCTACCCTTCTTAATATTATCGGTGGTATTGTCAGGCCCCAGCGAGGGCAGGTTGAAATTGTAGGGCAGGATTTTTGCGAGCTCAAAGAATTGCGGCGAGACAGGGTTCGAGCAGACCACATTGGTTTTATCTTTCAGCAATTCAACTTGATTCCTTATTTATCAATACTTGAGAATGTGACCTTACCGTGCCGGTTCTCAAAGCTGAGGCGCGACAATGCGATTGAACGCTCAGGCAGCGTTAATGAAGAGGCAATTTACTTGCTGAGTCGTTTGTATGCGAAGGGACAGTTTAGTTTTCAGCGGACTACAAGTGAATTGAGTGTGGGGCAACAACAGCGAGTGGCGGCGGCTCGTGCGCTGATTGGACAACCTCAACTCATTATTGCAGACGAGCCTACTTCATCTCTTGACTATGATGCGCGAGAAGCATTTATGGAGCTTTTATTCGACGAAATAAAGCTCAGTGGTTCAACCCTTCTTTATGTGAGTCACGACCCCACGCATCAACATTTATTCGATCGAGTTGCAGATATGTCAGTCATCAATCCACAAAACGAGACTGATATATGAACCTCAGATTATTAGCTGGTAAGAGTTTGAAAAGTCGGCGCTCTACTGCCATTTTAACGATTGTTTCGATTGCAGTGAGTGTTATTCTCTTGCTAGGTGTTGAGAAGGTGCGAGTCAACGCAAAAAGTAGTTTTGCCAACACCATTTCGGGTACAGATTTAATAGTTGGTGCCCGAAGTGGATCTATTCAGCTATTGCTCTACTCAGTTTTCAGGATTGGTAGTGCCACCAATAACATCACTTGGAAAAGTTATCAGGATATAGCGCAACAAAAAGGCGTTAAATGGACTATCCCTATATCCCTAGGTGATTCACACCGTGGCTTTCGTGTCATGGGCACCAGTAGGGACTATTTCTCTGTTTATCAATATGGTGAAAAGAGAACCCTTAAATTTTCTTCTGGTGCACAGTTTGAGGGCGTATTTGATGCAGTCATTGGATCTGAGGTGGCTAACACACTGAACTACTCCATCGGCGACCAAGTGATTATTTCTCACGGCACTGGCAGCGCAAGTTTTGCGCAGCATAAGGATAAGCCATTTGTCATCAGTGGTATTTTAGAGCACACAGGAACCCCAGTCGATAGAACCATGCATGTCAGCTTAGCTGGCATAGAGGCCATGCATGTTAACTGGCAGGGCGCTATGAAAAAGCGTAAGGCTAAAAAAGCACTGACAGAATCTAATTTACAACCAGAATCGATTACCGCTTTTCTGGTAGGTTTGGACAGTAAAATAGTGTCGTTCAAAATGCAGCGTTATATTAACGACTATGCTGCTGAGCCTTTATTGGCTATTTTTCCTGGCATTGCACTCCACGAGCTTTGGAGTTTAATGTCAGTGGCAGAACAAGCACTACTAATCATTTCTTTATTTGTAGTGGTGGCTGCCCTTACAGGAATGCTGGCGGTCTCTCTAGCTGGACTCAATGAGCGCAGGCGTGAAGTGGCTATTCTTCGATCCGTAGGTGCCAGTCACTGGCATATTATGGGCCTACTCATCACTGAAACAGTATTGCTCACTATGATTGGT
Source organism: Candidatus Njordibacter sp. Uisw_058 (assembly GCF_047730065.1). Lineage (GTDB taxonomy): Bacteria > Pseudomonadota > Gammaproteobacteria > Pseudomonadales > Balneatricaceae > Njordibacter. Next base: position 1,895,739 of record NZ_CP159829.1, on the reverse strand, counting down.
ATTATAATCGGGTTGATCATGCTTTATTCGAGCATTTGGGTAGCTCAGCCCCTGATAGAAAAAAACTACGGTTTGTTCATTCCCATAACCGCACCAAACGTTAGAGAACTTGGTATGATTAGCGTGCTTTTGGCTGCTAGTTTTTTGGTTGGTCTAGTGCCTGCTTATTTTGCCTATAAAAACTCTCTAGCAGACGGTATGTCTGTCCGCTCATAACACAGAAGAACTTGATGAAACATTTAAAAGTCGCCCACCGACCCTTGTTGCTCATGCTATTGCTTTCCTGTTTCAGTTGGCATGGTGCTTTTGCAGATGAGCCCGCAAAAATTGATTGGGAAAGTCTGATGCCTCAAGACTGGAACCCAAATAAAGTATTTGATGACTTAACCGACGACCAATATTATGCTCTTTCAGACAGTGAGTTAATGATTCTTGAACAAACTGCGCAAGCCATGTTTGATGCAGCCCCAGTGGTAGATGCGTTTGAAGGTATGCAGGTCAAAGTGCCTGGTTTTGTGTTACCACTAGAATTTAGTAATACGCTGCTTAAAGAATTCTTATTAGTACCCTATTATGGGGCATGTATACACACGCCACCTCCGCCAGCCAATCAGATCATTCATGGAAAATTAAAAACAGGATATAAGCTAGAGAGCATATATTTACCCGTATGGATTACTGGCACACTTAATATCAGTCGATCCCAAACCCAACTCAATGAAGAGGGGGTTGCCAATGGTTTGGAGGTGCAATCAGCTTACTCGATGAATGTCGAGTTGGTCGAACCTTACATAGAGTGACAATAATCTAACGTTTGGTCCTGTTAGGCGTCGTTAATAAAGCTATTTCCTTCTTTAAACCCATTGTTTAAACGCTCAGTTTAAATATTGGGTTTTCCTGTTTTCTCGACCTAAATAAACCCCTTTACAGTTGTGCAATCTGTTGGTGTATATCTTATAATGGCAACCAGAATATGCACCTACATCCACTAAACTGAACTTAATATCCCACTTTTTAAAGTCACAATGGATAAAAGCACAACGGATCAACTCACGAATAAACGTTTGATTTGTGTTTGAGGGTTAACCCAGAGGGGAACAGATTTATATGGTGCTTAAACAGTCTATGACCTCTGCATTAAACAACGAAGCAGAAAGGCGGCTGTTTAAAGCTCATTAACGGGCTTTAATTTTTACTTATTCATCTACTAAGACTCAATACTTTGTGTCATTGTTAAAACGAGATAACCAATGAAGAAGCCAGAAAGTGTGACAACCTTTGCCGCAACGATGCCGTATCCAACCCATGTTGGTGCGCCTGCTTTTACTGTTCCAGATGTGCTGCAGCATAAAAAAGAGCGGGGTGTGACTGCAACGCATTTTTTTGAAACCAAATTTGATGAGCTAAAGGAAGAATATTTTAAGCTGGTAAAGCTGGCAGAGGACACACAGTTGGTGTACGAGGCATCGTATAGTTTTCTTCCTATAGTGGGCAAAATCTATAGCTTATACGTTAAGAACGACAAACTATTTCTGAGTATTATTGAACCTCAAAGATGGCCACAAATGACATTTAAAGGCAGTTTCAAGTTTACCTCAGACAACACATGGGAAAAAATAGAGGAAACATCTGACTGAAGCCTGCGTTGATTCTAGTCAACCATAACAAGGTTGTAGTTCAATCTTTTTGGACCTTAATTTCCATCACAATCAGCCGGTTCCAAGCTTTTAAGTTTGGCCGGTTTTTTTATACCTGGTTTTTACGGCGACACTAGCGTGTGCATGAGGTCATCAAGTTTGCAGGTTTTTAATAAAAGGCATAGAATAATTTATTTTTAATAATAATGATAATGATTATCAATACCATTTAATATAGTGCTTATTAATGTTACTTTACCTGTGTTGTAGGCTCTTTAAAAATTGCCAATAGCTTTCGGATAACGGGATATTGTTAGGAATAAATTAATCATGAAATTACACTTTATATGTGCGACCCATCAGCAGGAATTAAAACTCAATATGGACAAAACGCTTCATTTTTGTCAATCTGGCTTTGACACAGGACAGTTTTATAATGACCATTTACAATGGAAAGAAGCTATTCCTCATTTAGGTTGTGCCTTTGAAGCGGCTGAAATATTGCTTTCCCACAATGCCATAGATACCGAGGTGTCGTGTGACTGGTTAGCAAAATCAGCACTTCTGTTAGCGCAAAACTTTAATAAATTGGATTATCAGAGCCAAGCAGAGGACATCATTTGGATGGCAATTAACCGATTAGAAGAGCAGCTTGCCCTTGATCGTACCCAAGGCATATGGATGGAACACTATTTAACAGCTTTGTACGCTAAGTTAAAAGTTTACATAATTAAAGTGGCTAAAGCACATGGCCCAAAAGTTAACTCACAGAAGGTCGTAAGCTTAATGCATTAAGCTTACGACCCAAGCGTTTTTCTCAACCTCTTAGCTGGGCTGTATTTAGTGGTTTAATCTCTTCAGATGAATCATTAAAACACCTAAATTGATCTCTAAAAACTGCCCAGCTAAAGTGTTTTCAAACCTCCAAAGTCACCCGCTTCTTTTGCAGAATGAACTGCAGGTAATTTAGTATAAAACCCTTTAGATTTTCATCATCTTGTTATATCTTTCGCGATCTCATGTCAGTAGAATTTAAGCTTGGTAATATAAAAACTTTAGGACAAAAAATGCAGATCAAAAAAGTAATCGTTGGATTAACACTCTCATTGCTCTTGGGGAGTGGCATTACAGTTGCCGCTGATTACGAAAAGGGATTTCAGGCTTTCCAAAAAGGCGTATACGAAGTTGCTTTAGCAGAATGGGTGCCTTTGGCTGAGCAGGGCGACATTGATTCTCAAAATACCCTAGCAGCGATATTTAAACTGGGCTTAGGCGTGAAAAAGAATCCTGAAAAAGCGGTGAAGTGGTACCGATTGGCAGCTGAGCAGGGCGATGCTGCAGGCCAATATGGTCTGGGAACCATGTATGCCGCCGGTGAAGGTGTGCCACAAGACTATAACGTTGCTCTCAAATGGTTTAATTTGGCAGCGGCACAGGGCGACGTGGCTGCCCAATTTAACCTTGGGCTTATGTATGACAATGGGCAGGGTGTGTCGGAGAATGACGAGACCGCAGTAGAATGGTATACCCTATCAGCAACCCAAGGGCTGGCTGAGGCGCAAGCGCATTTAGGCGTGATGTATCAATATGGCAATGGTACTGCAAAGGACATGGATCGTGCTTATGTGTGGTACAACATCAGTGCTTATGGTGGCAATGAACTGGGCGCTAAAAATAAACAGTTACTTGCCAGTGACATGGATACCAGCCAAAAAACCAAGTTACAAAGCTTATCTAATACTTGTTTAGCTAGCGGTTACACAGATTGTTAACGGTTTAACTGAACCATCGATGGGTAGGCCTCTGATACACCTATTAAGCTAACTTTTAGTCACGGTTCTGAAGGTTAAATTAATTCTTGGTAGGTTTATTTTCTTAGTGGGGGGTAAACGATGTAACCAGTGAGTTTGGGTGACGCCTTTCATCACTAACAAACTGCCATGTTGTAACACTGAAGCGTGGGTTGCTTTGGTGTTTTTATGTTTAAATATAAACTGCCGTTCTGCACCCAAACTCACCGAAGCAATCGCACCGTTTTGCAGCAACTGCCTTTCACTGTCACTATGCCAAGCCATACCTTCATCACCACTATGGTATAAGTTGAGCAGACATGAGTTAAATGTCTCCCCACTGATGGCTTCTACTCTGTGTTTTAGATCCAGCAACTCAGGCGTCCATGGCAATGCAGACCGAGTTATCCTTGAGTAGGTGTAATCAAATGCTTGGCTGGCATACCAGGCCACCTTACGTTTGGTGGTGATTTTTTTATTGAAGATAATGGCAACGTCATTTTTCCATGCAATGTGGTTGGTTAAATAATCTAGAAAATAATCTGCATCCTCAGCACTAAAAACCACACCGTGATAATTGGCTTCGCCATCTTGAGGCAGCAAATTAATAGGTGGTTCTAATAATTGAGAAAACAGGTTCATATTAAATAATTCTGTGGGTAAATTAAATTCAAGGATAAATCAGTCAAAAAAATTGTTAAAGTAGAATCAAAGAACCAATTAACAACTTTACTTTTAAATTTTGATCTTGATAAGACAAGGCATAACATCTCTCAGTGATAATACCTTACATCTTTACGCGAAGAAATTGTCAGTCTGACCAATGATTACCACTCATTATCAACCGACTCTAATAATTTTAATGGCACCGTCATGGCTTTAGTTATACTTTTGCAGGTGTTTGTTCAATATTAGCAATAATATCGCTAACGTAAGGTATGCCTGATTTTTTGAAGCAAGTTTAAATAGTTGAAAAATAATGATGCTGATTTATATGGCTAAACACCATGGCTTATTTACAGTGTTAATGTGAACTGTCCTTAAGACTCATAATGTTCATCAGTTTTTTCAGTCCAGTCAATTGAGTATCATTGAGATTTGCATTTATGAGAGCGATACCCAGTGATTGATGTTCCGATGTGCTGATTATAGTCAATTCTTCTAAACTGGTCTTTAATGTGGTCATCAGTTTATCAAGCAATAAAGGATTAAGGTTCCTTTGGCCCTGCTCAAAGCGACATAAATTGCCTGATGAGGTGCCTATCTGCTTAGCGACTTCTATTTGCTTTAACCCGATTTCAAGGCGCAAGCGTTTGGCCAGTGGGCCTATAACTAATGTCATGGTATTCAATCCAATTCGTACACTTAGCTCGTTTGGTTAGGGTAGCTACTCTTTTAATACGTTAATACCAAAGTTACAATCTAAACTACTGTATTAATTGTATTTATTGGCCAATAATCTAATAAAGCTCGGTGTCTTTTAAACGTATAGCATACAAACTTTAGTTTTAGCTTGAGCTTGAGCTTGAGCTTGATTTTACAATGGTCTTTAATCCTTTACCCGCTTTGAAATGAACAACCTTCGTGGCTGCTATTTGAATTTTAGTTCCTGTTCTTGGGTTACGGCCACTGTGACCTTGGCGATTTTGTACAGAAAAGGTACCAAAGTTGACTAAAGAGACGGGTTCACCATTGGCCAGGGTGTTGTTAATGGCTCTTGTTACTATATTTAGCAGCCGACCAGCAGCCACCTGTGTCAGGTCAATATCTATCGCAATCGCTTCTATTAGCTCAGCTTTGTTCACTAACTCATTCCCCTTAGATTTGGTTGATTAATAGGTGTCTAACCTTGTCAGTTTTCAACAGCGTTCAAGGGATCCCTAAAACATGTGAGAGGGCAAGTTTAGGGATCTCTTGAACACTGTTTTGTTAGTTGTCAAACTAACTTTCCTATTTTAAAGTTTCGTCTTTAAAGGTCTAACCTACCTTGGTTATTCAAATCAGCCCAGCATAAGCCAATTTAGGTGGTTAAGCCGGACCTTGCCAACTACGCCCTCCATTGAAACAATGTCTGGATTAGCCATTCTTTCATCCCTCACAGCATCTGATTTATCCATTGCTTCTTGACTATCAAAGAGAGTTACACCAATTAGTTTATTACCATTACTTTGAATTCCAATGAGTTGCTCGGCTGAATGGTAATCATTGACTTCTATAGCTTCATAAGACTTCGCTGCCGCATCTGCCGCTGCTTGAGACTTAAATACCATGGTTGTTATACGTGCGATTGACATGATGCTTTCCTAACAAATGGTGAGTTTTATTTAACTATTATCTTGCTCATTAAGAAGAGCGGCCTAACTTTTAAATATAGCGACCATTAAACCCACACTGTTAATAGCTGAGTTGCTGCCATTCCAAAAAAGCATAGGCCATAAACAGTTTTCCACAAAGTGAAGGGTGTTTGATTCCTAGGTTGTTCCATATTACTAGCGTCTTGCTCTTTATCGTCTGCAATCCATACCTTAAACTGATCGATGGTGCTGCCAGCAGATAAAGATACATATAAAAAGGTACTAATGATCACTACTGAGATAGCCAATTTTGGGGCGCTACCACTTGTGATTAGATGCAAAGTCACTAGGCTTGAACTGATACCTATGGCGGTAGTCATCGATAAATTTCGGCTCAGTGAAGCAGATGAAATAGCACGTGTATATTTATCTAATGCTGTGATTTCCATAATTAATCCTTACAAATACCAATTGATATAACCCATGATAAACAAATAATAATGCTAATGCAAATCATTCTCATTATTATAAAAAATAACCAGTATTCACCATGCTGGGGTAGAGTTTAGTGGGGGCTCAAACTTGATTGTTGCCTAAACTAACTTTGGTTATTAAACGTTAGTTGCTGAGTTTATTATTTTTGAGTTCAGTTAAAGTGCAAAGACTGGGGTGCATCAGGCAATATGGGGTTGCCAAGTAGTATGTCACTGGCTACATTTTGGCGAATCAAGTCATCCATGGCTTTGCCTGATCGAATCAAAGGGACTCAGTATCTTCTCAGTGGTGGTAGGGCTTAAACGCAGGTTGTTGCGCATAGGAGGCCTTTGCATGCGCAAGGACATACTTTAGCACGCACATCATAGTGGGGTATTCAAGTTGCAGGAGTCTCTGCTTGTTGGGAGAAGAATGAGGTGCCTTTTGGTACCTCGGGTAGCTCAATTTCATAGGGGGTGCAGCGCACTCGGCCAGAGGACTTGCCACAAACAAGCTCGTGGGTGAATCTACTTGGCAGATAATTAGGACTGAGCTCTATGGCATCTTCGGCATAATAGGTAGCAACATATAAGGTGAGCCGCATACTAGAGAGTTTAGGAGCTGAGCCGTGAAGCAGACGGGCGTGCATAAAACAAACTGAACCTAAAGGGCCTGCGCATTTAACCATGTTGGCCTGCTGATCATTTAAGACCTCTTCGGCAATCGATCCAGTAAAGAAACCACCATGTTAATGGCTATAAAGAGGACCTCGATGGTTACCTGGTATGACTTTTAATGGACTATTTTCTAAAGTCACTTCGTCAAAAAAACAGTAGACAGGTAATCATGTCATCGTTGGTCATGGGTTCAAACAAGAAGTCTTGATGAAAGTCTATTTTAGTGGAGGTGCCTAATAATTTGGAGTTCACTTTGCCATTATGAAACCTTACTCTATGCCAAACACTTTGGCTAGATCAGGTCTTTGGGGTTTGGATCTAGAAAGGTCTAAACCTGTGTGAATATGTTGCAGGTGTTCAAATACCAGCCTTTCAGCTTCACTTGGCTCGCCCTTCTTGATTGCTGCTAAAATGCTTGCATGATCGCCATCGGGGCAACTGGAATGTCCACTATCACCAAACAGACCGACGATAAGTGAGGTCCTTGTGACCAATTCTCGAATGATTCTAATGAGTACTGAGTTTCCACTCATACTTGCCAGCTTGACATGAAACTCACCAGAGAGCCGGATAATGTGAGAGCGATCTGAGTCTGCGCGTGCTGAGTGTTCTAGCTTAATGTGCTCTTCAAGGTGACTCACATCAGGGCTCTGGGTTGCAATACATAGACCATGAACGAGTTTAGGTTCTATGAGCATGCGTGATGTAAACACATCGTTGGCTTCTTGAGGGCTGGGACAAGCGATGAAAGCGCCTCGATTAGACTCCAGATCAACAATGCCTTGGCTGGCCAACAATAACAATGCACGCCGCACTCGCATACGTCCAACTCCAAATACTTCGCATAGTTTTGCTTCGCTGAGTTTGGTTTTTGGCGCAATACGTTGTTCCATAATAGCCGTATAGATACTGTCTACGACGACTTGCTCTTCAGGATTTGAGGTATAGGCATCGCCACCCATAGCTGTCGATTGAGTCAATTTAGCCTCCCAAGCTTGTAACAATATATTGTGATCATATAACAATTCGTGTCTACTTTCGTTCTCAACATTGTACATTATAGGCGTCTATATTGTCATAAATACATGTTCATCATGATTGTTATCAAAAATGATGAACAATTTAGTGCAATTTTTAAATATTTATGTTCAATATGATCCACTACTTATTTTTTAATAGGAAACAAATTTAATAAAACTTAAATTGTTGAAATATATAGTTAAAAATACATAAATATGATTTTTAATATTGGCATAAAATTTGCCAAATCATCTCTCTCATGATTTTAAGAGTTAGTACTTTTATGATCAATCCTTTTGGTGTGGAGAAAATAGGTGAAATTAATTTAAATAAGCATTCGTAAAAATTGTTGTCAAAGATTACTAACAATTTGACAATAATTGTTAACAATTGTAATGTGAGTTAAAGTTGGTGCCAGTTAGCATTCGCATTTGACTCACTTGGGCGTATTAGGCGCTTAAGGATTTTGAAAATATTGGGAGCATATAATGAAAAGAATAACGTTCTTAAAGGCCTCGTTGATGACAGCGGCCTTGGCTTTGACAGGTGTCCACTCGCCTATTACCTTGGCGGCTAATGAAGTACTTAAGATTGGTTTTGTTGGCGTGACCAGCGGACCTGCAGCTTCGTGGGGTATTTCTAACCAACGCTCCATGGAAGCAGGTGCTGCTATTATTAATGACAACGGTGGCGTAAAAATAGGTAGTGTCACTTATGATCTTGAAATTGTTTCATTTGATGACCAAAAAGATCCTAAACGGGCTATTGCGGGCATGGAAAAAATGGCACAAGAGAATATCCATTATGTAGTGGGCCCCAACGTTGATGATGGCGCAGCGGCTGTTCGCCCTGTGGCTGAACAAAATGGCATTATCTATTTTCCTTATGCATTCCCAAAATCACTTTATCAAAAGCCGGCCTCCAACGCAGTACTGGGTATGGTGGCGAACTATCAGTCTGGGCCTGCGATATACAAATTCCTAAAAGATAACAACGGCGTGAATACAGTAGCATTTATTGCTGCTAATGAATCTGATCCCCTAACTCAGCGAGAAAGTGGTGTTGCCGCTGCTGAAGCACTTGGGTTAAAAGTGATTTCGAAAACTGTAACTTATCAGGTCGATACAACAGACTTTTCGCCCGTTATTATCCCCATAGTGAAGCTTCAACCTGATCTTTTGGTGTTGTCGGGAGTTGCCCCAGCCAATGCGCCGCAAATTATTCGCTCAGCACGGGAATTGGGCTTTAAGGGTTTGATCTCAACAGAAACAGGTCAGGACGCACAAGTGTTGCAAGAAGGCGCTGGTAGTCTTGCTAATGGGTTTATTTCTGTAGGTGGTGCTTCAACGCCTACCATTCGTACCAAAAACATGGAGGCCTTCATCGCTCGTTACACAGAAATGTTTGGTGAGTATAACGACGAGTCAAATACCAAGGTTTATGCGCTTGAATATATTGTAGAGACGCTCAAAGCCAATCCGGCTGCAATCAACAATGTTGATGAGTTTAAGAAAACCATGGATACCTTCAGTGCGCCCAACCAATACCTCAAGGGTGATCAAGTGCTTAGGTACGTTGGCATGTCTTCTTTTGGCCAACGCCGTCAGCTATCAATCCCTCTCGTTGTTAACGTTTACAATGAAGGCAAGTTTGAAACCTTATTCATTGCTGAAGTCGATTAACTTCGATGCATTGAATTAATATCCTATCCCAGGGCTCGGCCCTGGGTGTCTAGCGAAAATATTGTTATGGAACAGGTTCTTGTTAATGGGCTGTATCTTGGGATGCAATACGCGTTAATTGCTCTGGGGTTAACCTTAATCTTCGCTCTCATGAATGTACTCAATTTTGCCCACGGGCAGTTGTACGTTGTGGGGGGGTTTATCACCTATATTATTTATGGCAAATTAGGCTTGCCATTCTTTGTCGCGATTGTTGCGTCGGGAGTCACTCTAGGTTTGGTTGGCGCGGTGATTGAAAAATTTCTATTTAGACCTGTCATACGAAAATCGGTGCGGGAAGAAAGCACGATGTTGTTGGCTGCTGCAATCGCATTCTTTTTAGACGCTATTATCCTCTTACTGTTTGGTGAAAAGCAGCGTGGGGTCCCCAAAATATTGGATGGTGTGATGAACTTAGATTTTGTCGTCATCATGCCCTATGACAGAATATTGATTGCTGCTCTAGCGGGCTCAGCAATTGTTGCATTTATACTTTTTATGCAGTATTCAAAGCCTGGTCGGGCGATGCGAGCCTTAGCTCAGGATAGAATTGCGGCACAGTTAATGGGGGTTAATGTTGACCGCTATTCAATGATTGGCTTTGCTCTAGGTGCGATGCTGGCTGGTGTTGCGGGTGGATTGCTAGTGTCTATTGTTGGGGTTAACTCAGGCATTGGTGGGCCGGTTTCGATTAAGGCATTTATGATGGTGATGATTGGTGGGGCAGGCGTAATTTCAGGAGCGATTGCGGGTGGCTTTATTTTGGGTATGCTTGAGTCCATTGGCCTAACCGTATTAGTTGCTTATGGTGACCTGACGTATCTGGTAATTTTTGTCTCTTTGATGATTTTTTTGTCTATCCGGCCGCAAGGTTTGATGGGCAAACCATGGGGTTAGAGCAATGTTACTAACATCAAGATTTTTAGCAGTTGTGATTTTCTTCATTGGCGTTTTTGTGCTTATACCTTGGCTTATTGAGGTGTCAGGTCGGTGGGATTTTTATTACACCCTCACTTCCGTTGCGTTGCTTTCCATTGCTAGTGCAGGTGTTTGGCTAACATTTTATATTGGCCGCATTAATATTGGGCAGGGTGCATACGCCCTTGCTGGTGGTTATCTGTCTGCAGTATTGGTGACCCAGTATGAGGTTTCTTTCTGGCTAACCATCCCCTTAGCAGGGCTTTTTTGTGCGGTTTTGAGTGTGCTTATTGGCTTGCCAATACTGCGCTTAAAGGGCGTCTATTTTGCCATGATTACCCTTGTACTGACTGAGGTTGCCAAGTTGACGGCATTGGCATTACCCATAACCAATGGTGCGAAGGGTATTGTATCCATACCGTTACCAGGTGAATTTTCTGTTTTTGGGATGACTATTATTCCAGATTTTTCTACCTTAGAAAATGTGAAGCTGGCATTCTATTACCTAGCGGTGACGCTGATGGTGATCTGCTTTGCGGGCATGTATCGCTTGGTTAATTCTCGCATGGGACACTTGTGCAGATCCCTGCAGCAAAATGAAGAATTGGCCTCATCCATTGGTGTTAACATTACCACCTTACGTATCACCGCTTATGCGATCTCATCATTTCTTGGGGGTGTTGGGGGGTCGATTTTTGTAGCTATTTCACAGTCTATTTATCCCACCAGCTTTCAGGTAGCTGACTCCATTAACTTTATGCTTAATGTTTTTGTTGGGGGGCTGGGATATGTCTTTGGTCCCATGTTGGGCACCGTCGTGATTTATTTTGGCTGGGATTTACTGTTTCAAACGGGCAAGTTTCAACTGCTCATTTATTCGTCTATTTTGATTCTTCTTATGCTAACGGTACCAAATGGTCTGTTAAGTCTTCGTTTGTTCAAATGGAACAAGGAGAAAAAATGAGTACCTTACTGGAGGTCAAAAGTGTTACCAAAAAATTTGGTGGATTGACGGCGAATAAAGACATTTCATTCACTGTGCAAGAAAAAGAAATACTCTCTGTGATTGGCCCAAACGGGGCTGGGAAGTCGACACTTTTTAAGATGATTTCATCATTTTTACGCACCACATCTGGAGAAGTGCTGTTTAAAGGCGAACGTATTTCTAACCTAGCACCGCATATTGTGGCTCGCAGAGGCGTAGTTCGGACCTTTCAGGAAACTACCATCTTTAAAAGTATGACTGTGCGAGAGAATGTGGTCATTGCCCATCATTTGCGATCAAAAACCAACCTCCTCGGTTTTTATTTGGGCTCACGCAGAGCCCACGCAGATGAAACTGAGTTTCGTCGCTCAGCAGATGAAATACTTGAGTTTCTTAATTTAGGTGAAATCTCAGGCGAACTGGCTAGTACTCTTCCCCAAGGGCATTTACGCGCACTGGGGATTGCCATTGGATTAGCCACTGATCCTAAAATACTGCTATTGGATGAACCCTTTGCTGGCATGAACCATGATGAAACCATGCGTACCGTAGAACTCGTTAGTGGTGTGCGTGACCGTGGTGTGACTGTCTTATTGGTGGAACATGACATGCCCGCTGTGATGAAGATTTCAGACCGTATTGTTGTGCTTAATTTTGGTGAAAAAATTGCTGAGGGAACGCCACAACAAATACAGCAAAATGAACAAGTCATCGAAGCCTATTTAGGCAGTGAAGACGATGCGATTGGGCTTTAACAATGACTGCATTATTAAAATTTGAAAATGTTGAACTCTACTATGATCACGTTTACGCACTCAAAGGGGTGTCAATTAACATAGATGAGGGAGAAACTGTGGCCTTAATTGGAGCCAATGGTGCTGGCAAGTCCTCAATATTGCGAGCTATAACTGGATTGCAGGGGCTTAGAGAAGGTTCTATTGAGTATTTAGGTCAGCGCATTGACGGCATCAAGCCAGATAAGATCGTAGAGATGGGCATTGCCATGGTACCTGAGGGTCGGAGGGTATTTCCCTTTATGTCAATTAAAGACAATTTAATGATGGGCGCATTTAGTCGTAAAGATAAGGTCGGTATCGCCCAGACGCTTGAAATGGTGCTGGGCCGTTTCCCAAGGCTTAAAGAAAGGTACGCTCAAAGTGCAGGCACGCTCAGTGGCGGTGAGCAGCAAATGTTGGTTATTGGTCGGGCACTGATGGCAAAACCTCGGCTACTTTTGCTGGATGAGCCATCATTGGGGATTGCGCCTAAATTAGTGCAGAACATTGCCCAGTCGATTGTTGACATAAACCGTGATGAAAAAGTATCAGTACTGCTGGTAGAACAGAACTCACGTATGGCTTTACGAATATCTCATCGTGCTTATGCCATGGCTACAGGTTCTGTGGCGCTTAGTGGTTTGTCTAAGGACTTACTAGTGGATGACCGTATTAAAGCTCTCTATTTGGGTGGGGAAGTTTCGTGAACAAAAAAAAGATTAGAATATTGTTAATCAATCCAAATACAACATCATCAATGACTGATAAGATCGGCGAAGCTGCTCGACAAGCGGCGGCCCCTGATGTCGATATTGTTGCCCGCAATCCTAAAACTGGCCCCGCATCTATCCAAGGACCAGAAGATGGGCGTGCGGCAATGCCAGGGATGTTGGAAGAGGTAGCTAAAGGGCGTGATGATGGTTTTGACGCCATCATATTGGCTTGCTTTGATGATACGGGTCTTGCAGAGGCGCGCAGGCTGAGTCGTTTACCTACCATTGGCATAGGGGAGGCAGCTTTTCATGTGGCAATGCTGCTGGGTGCTAAGTTTTCTGTGGTCACCACACTGGCCATATCGGTGCCTGTGATTGAAGAGAACCTTAGAGATTATGGGCTAGAGTCTGCCTGTCTTAAGGTAAGGGCGAGCGAAGTTGAAGTGTTGGACTTGGAAATCGATGGCAGCAGTGCCAGAGATAAAATTTCTAATGAAATGGCTTGTTCTTTGCGTGAAGAACAACCCGGTGCGGTAGTGCTTGGCTGCGCGGGTATGGCAGATCTTGCCAGTCAGTTATCGCAAACCCATAATGTTCCCGTCATTGATGGCGTGGCCGCTGCCGTAGGACTCGCTTCCGGGCTTGTTAGGTTAGGACGTTAAGGCTTTGCAACTGTTGGAGTAATGTATTGGGCTACCTTTTAACATTGAAGGGCAGCCCAAAATTTTAAGGGATTAAAATACTAGAACCAGTGGTTAGACGATTTTCTAAATCAATATGAGCTTGGGCTGCATTAGCCATGGGGTAGGTGTTACCTATGTGAACTTTAATGGCTCCCGAACTTACCATCTTAAATAGGTGCTTAGCCATTTTTTGACACCGGTCAAAATCAGCAACGTAGGTTGCAACCGTGGGTCGGGTTAATTTTAAAGAACCCTTGGCAGCAAGAATTCCCACATCGACTGGCGGAACTTTACCCGAGGCATTACCAAAGGTGATCATCATGCCAAAGGGTTTGAGTGAGTTTAGAGATCCTTCAAAGGTGGATGCACCCACGGAATCCATGACGACGTCCACACCTTTACCATGGGTTAATTCTTGCACTTTTTTGGAAAAATCTTCACGCGTATAATTAATGCAGTGGGTTGCACCATTGGCTAATGCAAGTGCACATTTTTCGTCTGATCCCGCCGTGCCTATCAGGGTCAAACCCTTAGCAGCCGCCCACTGGCAGGCTAGTAACCCAACCCCCCCTGCGGCTGCGTGGAATAATACTGTATCACCAGCTTGCAAAGGTGTGGTTTGCTCAAACAAGTATTGGGTGGTCAAACCTTTGAGCATAATGGCAGCGGCTTGTTCAAAAGAAATATCATCGGGCAAAGGACAAACTTGTTCCGCGCTTAGGGTTCGATGGCTGGCATAGGATTCTTGTGTGGGGGCTGCATACGCCACGCGTTCGCCCAGTTTTACGTGAGTTACACCCTCACCCACTGCAATGACTAACCCCGCAGCATCAAAGCCTAACCCAGATGGGAATTGGGTGGGATAAACACCACTGCGTTTATACACATCAATGTAATTTACCCCAATGGCTTCTTGCTTAATACTGACTTCGCCAGCACTGGGGGCGGAAAGTGTTTTTTCAGTCAGCGCCATAACCTCAGGGCCGCCCGCTTGAGCAAAAGTAACGATTTGAGTTTGTGTCATATTGGAGCCTTTATGAATAATAACAGAGCTAATAGCTCTGAGTTAAATTAATGAAGCAAAATAATAAAGCAAAATAATGAGAGTTTTTGACTATCCGTGTTTGCAGCCTATCGATACTTAACGTTATTTTAACCACTTTTTAAAGCAGTATAATAGGACTCTGGTTTAAAGTCTGCGTCATTACAGAATGCTTTCGATATTGGCTATTCGTTATATTTTGGGATGAGAAGGAATCAGTGTGTTACACTTAAAAGAGTTAGTTTTACAACTAGTCAAAAGACATTTATCTTTTTAAAGTAGGAACGTCTGCGCGTTAGGACGGGTCCGAAATGCGACATTGGTTTAGGAGTTAGGTGCTTGTTAGTGTTTCAACAAGCACGTATCTTGACGTTTTAGGTTACGGTTACAGCAGGTCTCTTTTTTTAATGAATGTTCACTCAAGTATGCTCCCATCTGGACGAATTGTTCGCTTTAAAGCAGGATCTATTGGTGAGAAAAACCAACAGAAAGTGTTAGAGGCAGCCGTGAAAGTTTTTTCACGTAAAGGGTTTTCGGGTGCGCGCATTGATGAAATTGCGATCCAAGCAGGCATGTCAAAAACCAATATGCTGTACTACTTTAAAACCAAGCAAGAGCTTTATCAGGTCGTTATAGTGCGAGTCATTCGACAATGGTTGAACTCTCTTGGGGAATTACACAAAGACGATCAACCCATCGATGTAATTACCCAATACATTTCAAAAAAAATGCAGTTGTCTCGGCAGTATCCAGAAGCGTCGCGCTTGATTGCAATGGAAATTATAGCAGGGGCCCCCATCATTGATAATTTCATGCAAACCGAGTTGCGTTCATGGGTGAAAGAAAAAGGTGAAGTGTTTTTGGTGTGGCAAAAAGAGGGTTTAATGGCTCCCATAGACCCAGCCCATGTGTTTTTTATGATTTGGGCTTTGACACAGACCTATGCCGACTTTGAGTCACAAATCTCTGCAGTGATGGAACCCAAAAACTATGAAAAAGAAATATACCCGCCGGCCACAGGCTATGTCATTGAAGTGCTCGTGCGTGGTCTTGACTTAAAACCTCGTTTGTAAATAGATCTGACAGCCCTTCGTTGTCTTCAATGGTTTTTGGCCTATCTAAAGTAACGTTTTTGCAGGATCAACCATACTAGGACGCCCTGGCAATTGAAGCTGCGTATGACTGGCTGGGGTTTGAGCAATCAACTGAGCTTTACGAAAGACCATCAAGCGTGTGGCTTTTAACCGAATGGCTTCAATTGGATCGGTGGCCTGCAATAGCACCATGTTGGCCTGATGACCTTCAACAATACCATAATCTTGCAAACCCATAATGGCTGCAGAATTATAAGTCACCGCATCAAAACACCATGTCATGTCTGCCCGACTCGACAACTGCCCCACGTGCATTCCCATGCTTGCAACATCAAGCATGTCTGCACGGCCCATTGAATACCAAGGGTCCATCATACAGTCAGAACCAAAACCAACGTTCACACCGGCTGCTTTGAGTTCAGGAACTCGAGTTTGACCACGGCGTTTAGGGTAGTTATCGTGGCGGCCTTGTAACATGATATTAATGAGTGGATTGGGAATAGCGTGCAGTTCTGCTTCAGCTAACAAGGGTAGTAGCTTGGAAACATAATAGTTGTCCATGGAGTGCATGGACGTAAGATGTGAGCCTGCAACTCGACCTTGGAGGCCTAGGCGCAGGGTTTCACTGGCCAGTGTTTCCACATGGCGACTGTGTGGGTCATCTGACTCGTCGCAGTGCATATCCACTCGTAATCCCCTTGCAGCGGCTAACTCACATAGGATTTTGACAGATGATGCACCATCTTGCATGGTACGCTCAAAATGAGGGATGCCACCAATCACATCAACCCCCATATCCAAGGCTCGAATGAGATTGGCATGAGCTTTTGGATCACGTAATAAACCATCTTGTGGAAAGGCAACTAACTGCAAATCCAAGTAAGGCGCAACGAGCCTGCGCACTTCAAGCATTGCAGTGACACTTTTCAACTCATCATCACACACATCAACATGACTGCGAATGGCGCCAATGCCCATAGCAACAGCAAGGTCACAATAATGCATGGCACGTTTGATAATATCATCCACACTTTGTTTGGGTTTTAATTCTCCCCACAAGGCAATACCTTCAAGCAAGGTGCCAGAAATGTTCATGCGGGGTTGCCCAAGGGATAAGGTGGAGTCCATATGAAAGTGAGGGTCGACAAACGGTGGGCTCAATAACTGACCTTGTGCATCAATAACCAAACTAGCAGATTGTTTGATATTGGGTTGAACTGCAATAATAGTGCCTTCAGAGCAGCCCACATCAATATTTTTACGTCCATCTTGTAAACACGCATTCTTAATTAAAAGATCAAAATTCATTAACGTTGTCCTTTGAACCATGGGGTTAACAATGCCCTTGGGTATTCCGCCCGCCGAGCTACAATGACTAAAGCAATAATTGAAAGTATATAAGGCGCCATTAAAAACACTTGAGAGGGTACAAAAGCCCCTACTTCAGTTTGCAAGCGTACTTGAAATGCATCAAAAGCGCCAAATAATAAAGCCCCTAATAATGCCTTGCCTGGACGCCAGCTGGCAAAAATAACTAAGGCTATGCAGATCCAGCCACGGCCATTGACCATGCCAAAGAAGAAGGCGTCAAACGCAGACATAGTGAGAAATGCTCCCCCCAGTGCCATGCATGCGGAGCCTGCGACAATAGCCCCCATACGCAGGCCATAGACTGATAAACCTTGAGCATCTACTGAATCGGGGTTGTCGCCTACAGCTCGTAGGGCTTGGCCTAGAGGAGTGCGATTATAGACCCACCATACAAGGGCCACTAAAAACAGTGCCAACCAAGTCATTGCGGTTTGCTGAAATAACACAGGCCCTAGAAAAGGTATATCCGACAGTATAGGAATATCAAGGGGTTGGAATGGTTCAATGCGTGGTGGGCTGCTCACCTCAGGAAGGGCGGTTCGATAAGTAAAATAGCTTACAGAAGTGGCAAACATGGTGATGCCCAAGCCTGAAACGTGCTGTGATAGACCCAATGGCACCGTTAAAATAGCATGGATAAGGCCAAAAAAAGCACCTGTCAAAGCGGCAAAGAATAACCCACTCCAAAGGTCTGCACCCAGCCAAACGGCCATCCATCCGGCCATAGCACCTGCAGCAAAAATGCCTTCGATGCCTAAGTTTAAAACTCCTGATTTTTCACAAATAAGGGCCCCTAACACACCAAAGATTAAGGGCGTGGCAATGCGTAATGCAGCAGCCCAAAAGTTTTCACTGAGCAAAATGTCTAATATTTCCATTATCTTGCTCCTGTGTCTGGGGTGGATTGCTGTTTATTAACGGGGTTTATTTTAATAGTGAAACGGGCAATAAAACCGCCAATTAAGACACAA
Organism: Candidatus Njordibacter sp. Uisw_058; assembly: GCF_047730065.1. GTDB lineage: Bacteria > Pseudomonadota > Gammaproteobacteria > Pseudomonadales > Balneatricaceae > Njordibacter. The sequence continues at coordinate 1,877,573 of NZ_CP159829.1, read as the reverse complement.
ATTAACGCCATAGATACAACGAGGTCTGCCAAGTAACTTGAAACGCCTATAGCACGGCTCATAGAGTCAGCCCCCACAAATACTGATGCAATGAACAGGGCTGCTATAACAACGCCTAAAGGTGATAACCCAGCAAGCATGGCCACAACGATGCCGGTATAACCATAACCAGGGGATAAATCAGTAGTGAGATAGCCACGTAAGCCGGCGACTTCGCTGACTCCGGCTAACCCTGCTAGTGCACCAGAAATTAAGGCTGCACTCATTAATGTACGCTTTACTCCAATGCCGGCATGCAGGGCTGCGCTGGCATTTTCGCCAACGGCTCTTAACTTTAAACCCCACACACTTTTGGACAGCATAATATGCGCAACGACTGCCGCTACAAGGGCAATGACTAAGCCATAATGCAGGCGCATACGGGGTAATATTTGTGGCAATAAAGCATTATCGACGACCGGACTAGATTGTGGCCACCCCATACCCATAGGATCTTTAAGTGGGCCTTCCAGCATCATCTGGATAAATATTAAGATAATAAAATTAAGTAACAATGTGGTCACCACTTCATCTGCACCGAAGCGGGTTTTGAGGTAGGCAGGGCCTGCCATGCCCAGAGCGCCAGCTAATGCACCAGCGATCAGAATCACGGGTATGAGCAATATGGGAGGGCCATCAAGCCAGCCTGTACCCACAGCTACGGCGGCCATAGCACCTAAGTAAAGTTGGCCCTCGGCGCCAATATTCCAAAGTTTGGCACGAAAGGCTAAAGTCGCAGCTAAACCAGTGAATATAAGTGGAGTTGCTCGGGTTAACATTTCTGTAAAGGCGAACAGTGAACCAAAGATTCCCTTCGCCATTTGTTGATAGGCTTCACCAATATTAGCGCCTGCAAAACTCAAGGGTATCGCAGCAAGCAATAATGCCAGTAGGGCAGATGCCACTGGGATGCCAATGGTTAAGCGTCGTGATGGTGATTCACGGGGTTCGATCCGAATCATGAGGTTTGTCCTGCCATAATTAATCCTATTTGACCTCGGTCATGGCTGGGTGCCATATGTAAGTCTCCGTCATGCATAATGACAATACGATCTGCTAAAGCCAGTAGTTCGTCTAAGTCCTCTGAAATAAGCAACACCCCAGCCCCTCGTTTTCGTGCTTGCATCAGCCGCTTGCCTACTTCGCTAGCAGCGCCCATATCTAAACCACGGGTAGGCTGATTAGCCAAAATAAGTCTTGGCGAGGCTTCAAAAACTCGAGCTAGGATGAGTTTTTGAATGTTTCCACCTGATAGCAGGCGCGCAGGGGCCTCAATGCCTGGGCCGCGGATATCATATTTTTGGCTGAGGTGTTGGGCATTCTGTTTAAGTTGTTGATGACGTAAAAAACCATTGGTTTGAATCTCATCACTATCTAGATTTTCAATCGCTAAGTTCTCAGCCACACTCATAGCACCGATGACACCATCCTGATGGCGGTCTTCAGGAATTCTGCCTACACCTGCTTTAAGTATATTGGCTGGCGTAAATAGGCTGACCTTTTCACCATCAATTTTAACTTGGCCCGCAGTGGGGGTGATCAAACCTGATAAGACTTTTGCTAGGGTGGATTGCCCATTGCCAGACACGCCTGCAATGCCAACAATCTCATTAGCACAGACGCTAAGGTTAATGTGCTCTAAACTAGTGCGTGCACTATGACCTGTCACTGAAAGGTCGATGAGCTGAAGCACTGTGGCTCCGGTATCCATGGTTTCTCGGGCAGTGGGTGGCGTATCTGCGCCAACCATCAAGCGTGATATTATTTTTTCATCTGCATCTTTAGTGGCAATTTCTCCCACCTTTTTTCCATGCCTTAACACGGCTATACGATGAGAAAAAGCGAGTACTTCACGTAATTTATGAGAGATAAAAATGACAGACAAACCGTCCTTGGCCATAATCTCGATATTAGCAAATAAGGTGTCTGCTTCCTGTGGCGTCAGCACAGCGGTGGGCTCATCCAACACCAATATGCGTGCATCTCGATAAAGTGCTTTGAGGATTTCTACACGCTGGCGCTCACCTACTGAAAGCTGACCTACAATGGTATCAAGGGGGGCACTTAAACCAGTGCGCTGCATGATTGCGTTAATTTTTTCGCGGGCTTGGTGCATGGATCGACGCCACGCCAATAAACTTTCAGAGCCCAGCAGTATGTTATCAATAGCTGATAAATTTTCAGCGAGGGTAAAGTGCTGATGAACCATGCCAATGCCTACGTTCAACGCAGCTTGAGGATGACCCAAAGTCAAAGGTGTTAGCTGACCACTTGCATCAGCCACGTCAATACTGCCAGAGTCGGGCATGTAGTGACCAAAAAGCATATTCATTAAAGTCGTTTTGCCGGCACCATTTTCACCCAGTAAAGACAAAATTTCGCCACGTTTTAAGTCGATACTGACTGACTCATTGGCTATCACAGTGCCAAACTGCTTACTCAATTGGTTTAGAGATAGCACAGTGTCATTGTTCATATCGGGAGTCCGCTAACAAATAAGGTGAATACAAAAATCCCGTCAGATGAAGGGCATCATCTGACGGGATTTTGAGCAACAAAAAGCCTAATGATCAGTTATCTGATACTGGAGTTTCATCATTAATGGTCACGACAAAGCTACCATCTCGAATGGCCGCTTCTTTAGCAGCAATAGCCGCGACCACATTAGCGGGAACTAAGCTTTTATCAATCGCAAGGGAACCACCATTATGTGCCATAAAACTATATTGGCTATAGTCATCGGCTGTATAGGATCCATCAGCGACAGCACCGATGGCTTTATCAATAGTGGCTTCCATATGCCACAAAGCGGAAGCTAAAATAGTACCTGGATAGTCGTTAGCTGTATCAATAACGTTACCTATGGCTTTCTTACCACGTTCAACGGCAGCATCAGCTACACCAAAGCGTTCGGCATACATTACGTCGGCTCCTGCATCGATCATTGCGAACGCGCTTTCCTTAGCCTTTGGTGGATCGTACCAGCTGTCAAGAAAGTTCACCAAAAAGGTGACATCAGAATTCATTTCGCGAGCGCCAGCCATAAATGCATGCATTAAACGGTTAACCTCCGGGATGGCGTAACCACCGACCATACCAATGACGTTTGACTCACTTACTGCACCGGCAGCCATGCCTGATAAATAGGCTGGTTCGTGAATATAATTATCGAATACAGAAAAGTTTGGCGCTTGAGGTGCAAATGACGAACCCATTAAATAAGCAGTTTCTGGGTAGTCTGCCGCGACCTTGCGGGCCGCACGTTCAAGACCAAAAACTTCACCAACAATCAGGTCTACACCCTGTTCCGCATACTCTCGCATGACGCGTTCGTAATCTGTATTAGAAACGTTTTCGGAATATACGTACTCAATTTCGCCACGTTTTTCAGCTGCGCTAAGAGCAATATGGATGCGACTAATCCACTGTTGTTCAACGGGCAGAGTAAAAATACCTGCCACCTTAACACTGCCAGCAACAGCAATTACTGGAGCTATGATCAAACCAAAAGCAACCGCCGCAGCAAGCATGCGTGCTTTTGAAATTATATCCATTAACTTCATAATACAATCCTCAAATTAATTTTATTTTTATTGACAATTACTAAAACATAAATTTACCAAGTGGTCAACAAAATCATTGCCGTCTATGTGTGTTTCAGTGTCCGTGCTCCCCCACGAAAATCCTGTACCTCCTTTAGCCTGAACACCACTAGCAACTATAGTGTTGTTAAAGATAGAGGCAATCAAGGGTTTGTTTACAAGTTTGTTCATTATGTGTTTTCTCAGTAATTTTTGTGAATCAAGTGAATATCGGCCTAGACTGAAATTTAGATGTATAAGTTTTAGATGGCAGCCTCTGTTAGTTTTTGTGAACGTTAACTTGATTATTGCGATTATCGTGCCAAAAAAGTAAATATGATATAAAACAGCGTTCTACATAACAATCGTGTTTATAAAATTCATCTAAACGCACCATATTTGCTTTATTAGGCATTCACTTAAGTTTATTTGCACCAATTTGGAACTAACACCATAGTTCGTAACTAAGGCTAATTTTTGCGTTGTGGCCACTGATCCTAATCTAGCCTATGAACTGCATAAGACTGCAGCCAGGTCGGGTCACGGCTGGCCTTTACTGATCAATATGGGTTTAGTTTCATTGCTCGACTGTGCTGCTGTTGCGCCTTTCTAGGTGGTGAATAACATCTTCAATTTGTTCGCCTTGCAGTCGTACATGATCTCGCATGAGTTGGTATGCGGTATCACTTTCTGAGTTTGATATGGCCTTGAGTAAGGCATCATGCTCGTCAACAGATTGTGTCATGTAACCTGGTAAGCTAGACACATAGTGCCGGTATGGGAAGGTAATGGTGCGAGCTGTGTTAAGTTGGCCCTGCAACATTGTATTGTGTGAGCCCTCTATTACTAAGTTATGAAAAACCATATTCATGGCATTAAACGTTTCCGTATCTTTAACTGCTGCGGCTTGTTGGCAAAGGGCATTGGCATCAAATGCTTTAACAATTTGCTCTTCGCGCATGCGTTTTGCGGCCTGTCTGGCGGCGAGTCCTTCAAGTTCTGCCACCACAAGAAAGGCGTCAAGTAATTCAGAAATACTCAAATGCGCAACGAGCGCCCCACGCCTGCCATTGTCAGTGACCAGTCGGGTTTCAACAAGTTGCCTAATGGCCTCGCGCACTGGGGTTCGTGATACACCAAATTCTTCGGCTAACAATCGTTCAAGAAGCCGATCCCCTGGTTTGAGTTCACGCTTTATGATGCGAGCTTCTATCTCCGTTGCAATGAGTTTTGCCTTACGGTTGTCAGTGCTACTCATACTGTTGTATCACCCATACCTCTGCCCGTCCTTAAACCAGTCATCGTAGCCCTCTTTAGTGCGGATTACGATAGATTTTTTTGTCAAATAAGCCCGCAAAGCATCCCAACCATTTTCTTTACCGAAGCCACTATCTTTGACTCCTCCCCAGACAGATCTTGGGTCATTGCGATGATGATCATTAAGCCAGATGACCCCACCTCGGATGGTTTTAGACAACCGATGTGCGCGCCCAATATCGCGTGACCAAATGGACACACCCAAACCAAAATCACCTGCATTAGCACAGGCAATGGCTTCTTCATCGCTACTCACGCGAGTGAGTGAGATGACGGGCCCAAAGACCTCTTCAAGAAAAAGAGTGTGGTCTATTTTTACATCGGTAAATATTGTGGGACGTAGATAAAAGCCTTTGGCAAATTCGTCATCAAGTTGCAGAGGCTCTAGGCCAGAAATTTGCTGGCCTCCTTCAGTTATTGCAGTTTCGATAAATTGTTTGCATCGATCAAGCGATGTGCGGCAGATGACTGGACCCATTTGTGTGCTTTCGTCCATGGGATCCCCTAACTGTATTTGATCTGCTCTTTGAGCTAATTTTTTTGCAAAAGTGTCGTAGATAGACTCATGCACAATAATGCGTGACCCAGCAACACAGGTTTGTCCAGATGCAACGAAAGCCGAAAACAAAACGCCTGCAACGGCCGCGTCAATATCGGCATCTTCACACACGACAACTGGGGTTTTTCCTCCCAGTTCCATGGTGGTTCTGATTAATCTTTTGCCTGCAACACTGGCCACCTTGCGGCCCGTTGAAGTGCCTCCAGTCAGGTCAATAAAGTGAATATCGTCTGCCAAACAAAGGGCCTCACCCGTGGCTGAGTCGCCAGTGACCACATTAACTACGCCATCAGGCAAGCCGGCTTCAGTCGCAAGAGCCGCGATCACCAAGGGCGACACGGGCGCGAGTTCAGAGGGTTTAATGACGCAGGTATTACCCGCTGCCAGAGCTGCGGAGAGTTTTTTTATGAGAATAAGAACGGGGTGATTCCATGGAGTCAGCAGAGCTGTTGGCCCCAATGGTTCGTATTGGGTCAAGGTAACATAATCCCCCTTGACGTAGTTTGCCTCCCCCTCCAATCCTGGCGCAATGCCTGCGAAATACTCCAGCCATTCTGGGATACGTGCCATCTGCGCTTTCATTTCTCGCACAGCACGCCCCGTCACTGTGGATTCAAGTATAGCTAATAACGGAATATTTTTTCTAATCGCTTCAGCGAACGCTCGAAGGTACCTGCCACGGTCCAAAGCATCCAATTCTGCCCATGCTGGAAAAGCCGCACGAGCGGCTGACACTGCAGCTCGAATGTCTTCAGCACTGCCATTGGGAACTGTTGTAAATGGGGTTCCCCGTGCAGGGTCCAGAACTGTTATTTCTGATGCTGAAGTTGAGGCCTGAAATTGGCCGCCATAGAACAGGCCTTTGTTTGTTCCTGGTATCAAAAATTCTTCTACGATGTTCGACATTGCCTTTCCTTATTGGTGAATAGAGTAAAGTCCACATGATTTACATTAAAGCAATAGATTTACCTGAAGTACCAAATATTACTTTATTGTATACCAAGTGTATTATTTCGGGTAGTGACTGATTTATATAGGCTAATTTTCCAAGTATTAAACAGTTTTTTAGGGTATATGCTATTTTTGTATACCTAATGTATAGTTATGGTATACCAAGATAAAAGAGAGGTAAGATTTATGGCCACAAATAAAACCATGAGAGCAGCCTTGTTGACTCAATATGGCGCGCCACTTGAAATAAAAACTATTGCCCGTCCAAGCCCAAAAGTAGGTGAAATTCTAGTCAAAATTGAAGCCAGTGGGGTCTGTTTTACAGACGTGCACATTGCTCGAGGCGATCACGCTTCGCCCAATCCACTGCCTCTCATTATGGGGCATGAGGGTGTTGGCCGAGTGGTAGAAGTGGGGTCTCCTGATGGCCGGTTTGATGTTGGAGACCGCGTTGGTATTGGCTATGTGTATAGTGCTTGTGGTCATTGTAGGGAATGTCATACGGGGGGCGAGAATTATTGCTCTGATTTTGATGCCACGGGTTACTCTGTGAGTGGATGCTTTGCCGAATACGTCTGCCTGCGTCAAGACTGGGCCGCAGCCATCCCCAACAATATATCCCCTGTTGAGGCGGCCCCTTTAATGTGTGCCGGTTCTGCAGCCTATGCCTCACTGAAGAAAACAGACCTTAAAGCGGGTGATACAGTAGCCATCTTCGGTCTGGGTGGTTTGGGTCAATACGCCATTCAAATAGCTAAGCAGTCAGGTATTAAAGTGATTGCGATTGATATAGACCAGCAGAAATTAGCCACTGCAAAGGCACTAGGCGCTGATGAAACTGTGGTTGCCAATAGCGATGCAATTGCATCGATCAAAGCGCTTGGCGGTGCAGATGGTTGCATCAACTTTGCGCCTGTTGGGGCCACTTGGCCGTTGATGCTTGCCGTCTGCAAACCACGGGCAAAGCTTGTTCTGACAGCAGTTCCATCAGAACAGTTGGCTTTTTATGCCCACGAACTCATTGAACGTGGTCTTCAAGTGATCGGCAACTCTGCTTCTAACCGACAGGAAATGAATGAGCTTTTGCAGTTGGCAGCCAATGGAAAAATTAAAGGTGTGATTAGTACTCGATCACTAGATGAAGTCAATATTGCCATTGCTGACCTACAAACAGGCAAGGCGCAAGGGCGCACAGTATTAGACTTTCACTAAACCAGACTAATGAGATACTTTTTATGGATTTGAAACTGACAGGAAAAACAGTGTTAATAACGGGCGCTTCAATGGGAATAGGTGAGCATCTAGCAGATGTGTTTGCATCTGAAGGTGTGAATTTACACCTGACTGCTCGCAGCACGACTAAACTTGAGGAAATCCAAGCCCATATCCAAACTACTCATGACGTCAAGGTAAGCTGTCATTTTGCTGATCTAACCCAAAGTGGTGCTTGTGAGGCACTGTCGCAGAGCGTGGGCAACGTTGACATTCTCATTAATAATGCAGGCGCTATTCCAAGTGGGACTTTATGGGACGTCGATGAAGCCGCTTGGCGAAAAGGCTGGGATCTTAAAGTCATGGGGTACATCAACTTGTGCAGGTTGTTTTACCAAAAAATGCAGGCAGCGGGCAGCGGTGTCATTATCAACAACATTGGCAATGGTGGCGAAGTGTTTGATCCTAAATACATTGCTGGAACCACGGGAAATGCGAGCCTGATGGCCTTTACCCGGGCCCTTGGTGGCCATAGCTTAGACGATAATATACGTGTTATTGGAGTCAATCCTGGCCCGGTAAATACTGACCGCATATACAATATGCTCAAAAAACGTGCAGCAACTGACTTAGGTGATGCCAGTAGATTCACTGAATTAGAAGCAAACTACCCTCTGGGTCGCCCAGCTCACAAGCACGAAGTATCAGATTTAATTGTTTTCTTGTCGTCTTTTCGGTCTGGTTATACCTCGGGGTCTATCTTTACCGTTGATGGGGGCATCGCTTCACGGCGGTCTATCATTTGAAATCGTTAACAGTCAATCATACTGGTGACAGCTCAGGTGACAACCCAGGTGACAGCTTAAAGCGCATTGGGATTTTGATTCCATCGTCAAACACTGTGCTTGAGCCACTGGCAGCGACCATGGTCTCCAATAAAGAGGCAACAGTGCATTTTTCTAGGCTGCAAGTGATTGACGTGACATTAAGTCAGAATTCGTGCGCGCAGTTCACCATGGAGAAACAAATCGAAGCAGCAAAATTACTCTGCGATGCGGGTGTCAGCAGTCTTGTATGGGGTGGTACGTCTGCTAGCTGGCTGGGTAGTGACCATGATGCAAGCTTGTGTGATTTGCTTGAAGATGCCACTGGCATTGCCTCTGGGAGTTGTATGCTTGAAATGAACCAACTTTTGGACGCATGCAATGCTAAAACCTTTGGTTTGGTGACTCCATACACGTCTGATGTTCAAAAACGCATCATTAAAAATTACACTTCTATGGGTTTTAAATGCCTGGCTGAGCAGCACTATGGTGGTGTCATCAGTAGTGAATTCGCTGCTATTGAGGAGCGTGTGATTGCACAAATGGTGCGTAATGTGGCTCAAAAAAAGCCTGATATTATTTTTATCATGTGCACCAACATGCGTGGAGCGAGGGTGGCTAAAGAGCTCAGTGATGAGATTGGGATACCAGTTTTTGACAGTGCTGCAGTCACATTGCAAGCCGGTCTGCGTTTGGCAAATGCGTTTGTTTGAGGTAGATCACAGTTTGTTAGTGCCAGTTAAATAATATATTCAAAGGGCAAAATCTGTTGACCAATTGGTCTATTTTTGTTAAACCATATAGCAGTTCCATCAACATTTTTTGGTAATTGCCTTGTGAAAATTACCGTGTAAATTAATCTAAGTTGATGCTTACCAATATTCAATTATCCTAATCTTAAAGGGTTAAGAAGATGACAATAATAAAATCTGGTTTAATTCAAATGGGCCTCAAAGGTGATACCAGCATGTCACCTGAGCAAATTAGAGACTTAATGCTAGAGGCCCATGGGCCTCTAATCGACCAAGCAGGAGAGGCGGGTGTACAAATACTTTGTTTTCAAGAAGTATTCACTCAACCTTACTTCTGCCCCAGTCAAGACAAGCGTTGGTACGCTGCGGCTGAACCTATCCCAAATGGTCATACCACCAATTTGATGTGCGAGTATGCTAAAAAATATCAGATGGTGATCATCGTACCCATCTATGAAGAAGCCATGCCTGGGGTCTATTACAACACCGCTGCGGTCATTGATGCTGATGGGACTTATCTTGGTAAATACCGCAAGACTCATATCCCTCATGTGGGTGGATTTTGGGAAAAGTTCTTCTTTAAGCCGGGTGCGTCAAACTGGCCAGTATTTGATACTGCCTATGGCAAAGTAGGTGTGTATATTTGCTATGACAGGCACTTCCCTGAGGGTTGGCGTGCTTTAGCCTTAAAAGGTGCTGAAATTATCTACAACCCTTCAGCCACAGTAGCAGGAATCTCTAAGTATTTATGGGAGCTTGAACAACCTGCATCGGCAGCGGCCAATGGAGTTTATATTGCAGCGATCAACCGTATAGGCACTGAAGCACCATGGAATATTGGCGAATTTTATGGATCTAGCTATTTTGTTAATCCCCGAGGTGTAATAGAAGCCCAAGCCAGTGCAACAGAAGATGAACTGTTGATTCATGACCTCGACATGGATATGGTGAGAGAAGTGCGTGATGGTTGGCAGTTCTTTCGCGACCGCCGCCCCGAAACTTATACCCCACTGACTGATTTGAACTAACTTGCAGTCAATTTTACATCTAATAATAATAAGGAGCATTTACATTGAATTCAGCCAGCGCAAGCACCGGCATTAACCATGTTGTTGAGGTTAAAGAGGTTTGTTTGGATTTCCCCACGAAGGAGGGCGTTGTTAAAGCCCTGTCAAACGTGGACCTTAACATCAATGCTGGCGAATTCGTGTCCTTTATTGGTCCGTCTGGGTGTGGTAAAACAACCCTCATGAGGGTATTGGCTGATTTGGAACAACCCACCAGTGGCTCTGTATTAGTCAATGGTATGTCGCCTGCTGAGGCCCGCAAACAAAGAGCTTATGGCTATGTATTTCAAGCCCCAGCGCTATTGCCTTGGCGCACGGTACAAGACAATGTTTTGCTACCGTTAGAAATCATGGGTTATGAGAGTGGCCAGCGTCAACAACTGGCGCAGGAATATTTGCAGTTGGTTAATTTATCTGGTTTCGAAGACAAGTACCCTTGGCAGCTCTCTGGGGGTATGCAGCAGCGAGTTTCTATTGCCCGTGCCCTTGTTATCGAGCCTCAATTGTTATTTATGGATGAACCCTTTGGTGCTCTTGATGAGATCACCAGAGACCATTTAAACGACCAATTATTGCGCTTATGGCAACAAACCCAAAAAACCGTTGTATTTGTGACCCACTCTATTCCAGAGGCAGTATTCTTATCCAGCCGTATTGTGGTGATGTCGCCAAGGCCTGGTCGTATCATCGATATTATTGATTGTAATTTACCTGCTGACAGAACCTTAGACATAAGAGAGTCCCCTGAATTTTTAGCCATTGCACAACGTGTGCGGGCTGGGCTAGCTGCAGGGCATAGTTATGACGACTAAAGTGTCTGCCCCAGCGAAGATTCAACTAGGGCGCACGCCCAGTTCTACCATTCCTGTGCTCACGGTCATACTCGCTATCATCATGATTTGGTATGCAGGTGCGGTGCACCTTAATAGTGATCAGATTATTGACCGTTACGAAAAGAAGGGCATAGACTGGAGTTTAGTTCAGCTAGCCAATGATAGTTGGAATATGAAACGCGCTGTTTTGCCGTCGCCACACCAAGTTCTAATGGAACTCAAAGCCACGATCATTGACAAAAATGTCACTTCCAAAAGAAGTTTAATCTACCACGCTGGCATTACCTTATCGTCTACCTTAGTGGGATTTTTATTGGGTGCTAGTTTAGGCATTGGTTTAGCTGTTGGCATTGTTTATGTTGAAACCTTGGACAAAAGTCTGATGCCCTGGATTATAACCTCACAGACCATTCCTATATTGGCTCTTGCACCCATGGTTATTGTGGTGTTTGGAGCTATGGGTATTAGTGGGTTGCTACCCAAAGCACTGATATCTATGTACTTATGCTTCTTTCCTGTTGCGGTGGGTATGGTTAAAGGCTTACGCTCGCCCCAGCCCATGCTAGTCGATTTGTTAGACACCTACAGTGCCAGTAAATGGCAGGTATTTTGGCGCTTACGACTTCCTTCTGCGGTGCCATTCTTGTTCGCCAGCCTCAAAGTAGCCATTGCCTTAAGTTTAGTTGGAGCTATAGTGGCCGAATTACCCACCGGTGGGCAAGCGGGCTTAGGGGCGCGTTTACTGTCTGGTTCTTATTATGGACAAACTAATCTCATATGGGCCTCACTCATTGCTGCTGCAGTCATGTCGGCCAGCCTGGTCTCTATCCTTGGCTTGATTGAGCGCAAAGTATGCTATCGGCTCGCTGGTGGGCAGGAGGTTAGTAATGAACTCTAGTTCAATGCTACATCGTTTTGGTTCTGCCAGCGCCTTAGCACTGGTGCTCACATTGTTGGCATTATGGTTACCGTGGGCAACTAGTTCTGCTGAAATGGCCAATGTGAACGCTTGGCAGCAAGCTAACTGGTTGACCTTGTTGGTGACGGTAGCACTGTGCGCTTTGGCAGGGGTTGTCGTTGTGAATCAATTATTACCCCGGGCTTTATTAGTCACAGCATTAACTTTGCTGGCCCTTTGGCAAGTCACAAGTATTGTTAAGCATACTGAACTGGCGGGGCAAACACAGTTGGGTTTTTGGCTATTGGTCATTGCAATAGGCTTTTGTGTTTGGACCAGTATGAAATTTTTAACGGCGATTAGGCTCTTTGATAGCAGAGTGCAAGGTGTGATTAACTTGATGATTCCATCGCTATTAGGTGCATGGTTCATCAGTTTATGGGAGCTTGCAACCATAGGCTTTGCGATTCCTCATGTTCTGCTACCTGCGCCTAGTCTGGTCGGAGAAGCGATTACTTCATCAATCCCCACATTGGCTGCAGACTTTAATCAAACAATAATTAAAGCGGTTATTCCAGGCTTTTTATTGGGTAATTTTGTTGGTTTTAGTGTGGCTGTTGTGGCTGATAAAATTCCCTTTTTACGGCGTGGTTTACTGCCGGTGGGTAATTTAGTTAGTGCCATTCCAATAGTGGGTATCGCACCCATCATGGTCATGTGGTTTGGTTTTGATTGGCATTCTAAAGTGGCGGTAGTAGTTATTATGACCTTTTTTCCAATGCTGGTTAACACGATTGCGGGGCTGGGCCAATCAGATGCTATGGAAAAAGACTTACTGCGTTCCTACGGCGCCAGTTACTGGCAAAGCTTCTTTAAGCTGAGGTTACCTAACGCACTGCCATTTATTTTTAACGCATTGAAAATAAACTCAACTCTAGCCTTAATTGGAGCCATTGTAGCTGAGTTTTTTGGCACCCCGATTGTGGGTATGGGGTTCCGTATATCTATCGAAGTGGGGCGTATGAATATTGAAATGGTTTGGGCAACGATCGCCGTTGCAGCTTTAGCTGGCTCAAGCTTTTATGGCTTGCTGGCTTTGTTAGAAAGACGCGTGACTTTTTGGCATGCGTCCTTCAGGAAAGTCCATCACTAATTGGCATTTTGTGTGTGTAGACATGGATGACTATTAATTTTTTTTTGGAGTAGTATTTATAAACTGTTGGAGTTCGAATAATGAAAAATAAATATAATATTAGTAGCTTAATTGTTGGATTTACTATGGCTGCATCAAGCAGCTTAGCATTTGCAGCAGATGACGTAACACTGCAGCTGAAGTGGGTGACTCAAGCCCAGTTTGCTGGCTACTTTGTAGCCCAAGATCAAGGCTTCTATGAGGCAGAAAATCTTAATGTAACGATTAACCCAGGTGGACCAGATGTGTCCCCACCTCAGGTAATTGCCGGTGGTGGTGCAGATGTCGTGATTGACTGGATGCCATCAGCCCTAGCCTCTAGGGAAAAAGGTTTAGCATTGGTCAATATTGCCCAGCCTTTTAAAAGCTCAGGCATGATGCTCACGTGTCGCAAAGATAGTGGCATCACTACACCAGCTGACCTATCAGATAAAACCTTAGGAGTTTGGTTTTATGGCAACGAGTACCCATTCTTAAGCTGGATGAGCAAACTAGGTTTGGCTACCGACGGCAGTGCTGGTGGAGTTAGTGTTTTAAGGCAAGGCTTTAACGTAGATCCCATTTTGCAAAAACAAGCTGAATGTGTCTCCACTATGACTTATAACGAGTACTGGCAGATTATTGATGCCGGCTTGGATGCTGATGAACTGGTCAATTTCAAGTACGAAGAACAAGGGGTAGCAACCTTAGAAGATGGTTTGTATGTGCTTGAAAAGAACCTTGCAGACGCAGCCTTCGTTGATAAAATGGCTCGTTTTGTTCGCGCCTCCATGAAGGGTTGGGAATGGGCCAGGGCTAATTCTGATGCTGCTGCTGATATCGTGCTAGAAAACGATCAGACGGGTGCGCAAACAGAAGAGCACCAGCGACGCATGATGGCTGAAGTTAATAAACTCACCACCAATGGCGGTAAGTTATCTACATCTGACTATCAGCGCACGGTTGAAACACTTATGAATGGTGGTTCTGATCCAGTGATCTCCTCTGTACCCAAAGGTGCTTGGACTCACAAAGTTTGGGATGCTGCGTTTTAATTCACTGTTTTTATAAACGACCCGTGGTGGCCCTTAAAGTAATCACTTTAAGGGCCACCACAACAACCTATAATAAAATAATGTTTTACCAAAAGGTCAATAAGTTGTTGACCATTTGGTAAAACATTGGTAAACATATACCTACATTAATGCTTAGACTATTTTTAGTGGGCATTATTTAAACAATAAAAAGAATCTAATCGGTTAAAGCGTAAGTCTAATGCCGGTACTAAAGATTAAGGAGACCTACTATGTCCTTACTAATAAAAGGTGGCACCGTTGTCACTGCAGATCAAAGCTTTTTGGCTGATGTTTATTGTGTTGATGGCAAAATAGCCCAAGTGGGTTTAGAGCTAACCGTGCCTGCTGATACGGAAGTCATCGATGCTTCTGAGCAATATGTGATGCCTGGTGGCATCGACCCACACACACATATGCAACTTCCGTTTATGGGCACTGTAGCCAGTGAAGACTTTTACTCAGGCACTGCTGCTGGACTTGCTGGTGGCACCACTTGCATTATTGATTTTGTGATTCCAGCACCGGGAACTTCGCTCATGTCAGCATTTCACCAATGGCGTGAATGGGCTGAGAAGTCAGTGTCTGATTATGCCTTTCATGTGGCAGTCACTTGGTGGGATGACAGTGTAGCAGCGGACATGGAGACCTTAGTTAAAGAACATGGTGTGAATAGCTTTAAGCATTTTATGGCTTACAAAGGCGCCATCATGGCAAACGACGAAATTTTAGTGAACAGCTTTAGCAAAGCTTGGGAATTAGGTGCATTGCCTACGGTGCATGCAGAAAATGGCGAGCTTGTGTACCAGCTGCAGAAAAAATTGTTAGCGATGGGCATAACTGGCCCAGAAGGTCATCCACAGTCGCGGCCTCCAGAAGTAGAAGGTGAAGCAGCTAATCGTGCGATTCGTATTGCTCAAGCATTAAAGACGCCAGTTTATTTGGTGCATGTATCTGCTGAAGAGTCTTTAGAAGCAGTCACGCGGGCACGCAGTGAAGGTCAGCGAGTGTTTGGTGAAGTCTTGGCAGGCCATCTTTTAATTGACGAGTCGGTGTACAGAAATAAAGATTTTGATGTGGCAGCTGCGCATGTTATGAGCCCTCCTTTTAGGCCTAAAAAAGCTCAGGACGCTCTATGGAAAGGGTTGCAGTCAGGTAACTTGCAAACCACTGCCACAGATCATTGTTGCTTCTGTACAGATCAAAAAGCAGCGGGTAAAGATGACTTTACTAAAATTCCAAATGGCACAGCGGGCATAGAAAATCGCATGGAGGTGTTGTGGAACGCTGGCGTTAATACGGGGCGTTTAACCATGAATGAGTTTGTTAAAGTGACCTCTACCAATGCAGCGCAAATTTTCAATATGTACCCACGCAAGGGTGCGATCGCTGCCGGCTCAGATGCAGACATTGTGGTTTGGGATCCCAAAGGCAAAAAAACAATTTCTGCCAAAACCCATCATCAAAATATAGATTACAACATTTTTGAAGGTATGGAAGTGACAGGCATTCCCTCTCATACCATCAGTCAGGGCAAGTTGGTGTATTGCAACGGCAAACTCACTGTTGAACGTGGGGCAGGCAATTACATCAAACGGCCGCCATTTGCGCCTTACTTTGACGCTATAGGCAAGATGCGTGATCTAGATCCGCCATTTTCTATTGATCGTGAAAACTAGATAAAAAGATGAGTATAAGTTAATGATAAGGCCTCCACTGCGCTGCCTAATAGGGGCGTTTTGGCTGAATTTTGTCCAAGTATTAGAAAAATAAAACTGAGGATCATTATTGTGACTACTTTGAGTTCCAACAGCTCTGAGCCATCTGTGCTGACAGGGCAACGCTTAAGTGAAGCAGACTATCAGACCAACTTTGCTGATATTCATACCCCATTGGATGCCCGTAGCGCTATTGTAGAGGCAGACCGTTGCTATAACTGTTATGGGGCACCCTGTCAGACGGCATGCCCCACAGGCATCGATGTGGCCAGTTTTATCCGCATGATCAGCCAAAATAATGCAGTTGGGGCAGCAGGAAAAATTCTGTCTGAAAATATTATGGGAGGCACCTGCGCTAGGGCTTGTCCAGTGGAAACTTTATGTGAAGATGCTTGTGTCAGACACGCGGAAGGTGACCAACCAATAAAGATTGGTTTGTTACAAAGGTTTGCGACTGATCGAGCGAGCGAATTAGGTGCTCAGTTCTTTACCCGTGAAGCTGCAACGGGGTGCACTGTGGCTGTTGTTGGCGCTGGGCCCGCAGGATTATCCTGCGCTCACCGGTTAGCAACTTTGGGTCATGAGGTGGTTATTTATGAGGCTTTAGAAAAGTCTGGAGGCCTCAACGAATATGGTCTTGCTGCCTATAAAATGACTGAAGATTATGCCCAGCAAGAAGTTAAAGATATTCTGTCCATTGGTGGCATTAAGGTCAAACATGGCATTAGGGTGGGTCAAGACATTAGTTTTGCAGAACTACAAACTAATTACGACGCCGTGTTTATGGGTGTGGGTTTAGGGGCTAATAAAGACATAAACCTAGATGGAGAAGAGGCACCAGAAGTGATCAATGCGGTGGATTATATTCACCAATTACGCCAGTCTAACGACGTGGGGCAATTGCCTGTAGGCCAAAATGTAGTGGTGATTGGTGGTGGTATGACCGCTATTGATATTGCTATCCAAACTAAACGCCTTGGCGCTCCCAATGTCACCATGGCATATAGGCGCGGTAAACAACACATGAATGCCAGCCTTGAGGAGCAAGAATTTGCACTCAGTGAAGGGGTACACATTGCTCACTGGGCCCAACCAATCAGTTTGATTGTTGAACAGGGGGCCATCACTGGGGTTGAGTTTAAGATGGCCAATAATGAGAGTGGGCAAACCTACATCACGCCCGCTGATATGCTTTTTAAGGCTATTGGACAAAATTTAGCTGCCATTAATATGGGCACCATCGAATTTGTCAAAAGTCATGGTAAATATGAAGTAGATCAAGATTTACGCACATCTCAACTGGGCATTTGGGCGGGTGGTGACTGCGTGGCTGGTAATGACGGCTTAGCTGTCAGTGCGGTGCAAGATGGCAAACTTGCTGCCTTGTCCATTCATCAAACATTAACCCAAAGCTGAATATAAAGGAGTCGATTATGATTGACCTAAAATCTAATTTCATTGGCATTCAAACCCCTAATCCTTTTTGGCTTGCATCGGCCCCACCTACAGACAAAGCCTACAACATAAACCGCGCGTTTGAAGCTGGCTGGGGTGGAGTCATGTGGAAAACTTTAGGCGAAGCAGGGCTGCCGTTAGTTAATGTAAGTGGCCCTCGTTATGGCGCATGGCATGGTAAAGATCGTTCCTTAATGGGCTTTAACAACATTGAGTTGATTACCGATCGAGATTTAGAAGTTAACTTGGCAGAAATTATCCAAGTTAAAAAAGATTGGCCTGATCGTGGGGTGGTGGTGTCACTTATGGTGCCATGTGAGGAGCAAGCTTGGAAAGATATTTTGATGCGGGTGGAAGACACGGGCGCAGACGGTATTGAATTGAATTTTGGCTGTCCACACGGCATGTCAGAACGAGGTATGGGTGCAGCGGTTGGCCAAGTGCCAGAATATGTGGAAATGGTGGCGGCTTGGTGCAAACAATACTCCGATTTGCCGACCATAGTAAAACTCACACCTAATATTACTGACATTCGAACTGCTGCCAGAGGCGCTGTGCGCGGTGGCGCTGATGCAGTGTCATTGATTAATACCATTAACTCTGTCATGGGTGTTGATCTTGAGCAGATGAAGATGTCACCATCAGTAGGCTCGCAAGGGTCTCATGGCGGCTATTGTGGGCCAGCAGTTAAACCCATTGCTTTGCATATGTTAAGTGAAATAGCGCGTGATGCTGATTGTAAAAACATCCCTATTTCTGGCATTGGTGGCATAAGTAATTGGCGTGATGCCGCTGAATTTATGGCTTTGGGTGCGTCTAATGTGCAGGTTTGTACAGCCGTAATGACTTACGGTTTTCGTATTGTTGAAGATATGATTGATGGCTTAAGCCGTTACTTAGCTGAGCAAAAAATTAATTCAGTAGATGAACTAATTGGTGCCGCAGTGCCCAGTGTAACCTCTTGGAATCAGCTGGATTTAAACTATGTTGCAAAAGCTCAAATAGATCAGGATTCCTGTATTAAATGTGGTCGTTGTCATATTGTTTGTGAGGACACTTCACATCAGGCAATCAGCACCGAAATTGATGGTGTGCGTGGTTTTGAGGTGAGGGATGAAGATTGTGTAGGCTGTAACCTATGTGTAGTGGTCTGCCCTGTTGAAAACTGCATCACTTTGCGTGAACTTGATACCCATGAGATGGATACTCGGACAGGTGAAAGAGTGAGTGGGGATTACCAAAACTGGTCTCATCATCCAAATAACACAGTGGCCTAGTTGGCTTAGTTATCTTAGTTGGCACTGATAGTGGATGCAGCAATCAATAAAAAAAGGAACAATGCAATGTCTAATATGAGCATAAACGGGCAAAGACTATGGGACAGCCTCATGGAAATGGCCAAAATTGGTGCAACTGAAAAAGGCGGTTGTTGCCGCCTTGCCTTAACCGATTTAGACAAACAGTCTCGGGATCTTTTTGTGAATTGGTGTGAAACAGAAGGCTGCAGTATAAAAATTGATCAGATGGGCAATATATTTGCTCGTCGTGAGGGTAGTGACCCCAACATGGGGGCAGTAGTTATGGGTAGTCACTTAGACACACAGCCCACGGGTGGAAAATTTGATGGTGTCTATGGTGTTTTGGCAGGACTAGAAGTGATCCGCAGTCTCAATGATCAAAACATCACCACTCAAGCCCCCATTGAAGCAAGTGTGTGGACCAACGAAGAAGGCTCGCGTTTTGCACCTGCTATGGTGGCCTCTGGCGTGTTTGCTGGGGTCTTTGATCTGGAGTATGGATTAAGTCGTGCAGACCTAGATGGCTTAACCATGGGTGAGGAACTCAAGCGCATTGGTTATGATGGCAAAGAGCCTATGGGTGAGCGCCCTATAAAAGCCTTTTTTGAAGCGCACATAGAGCAAGGCCCGATACTTGAGCATGAAGACCTCACCATTGGTGTGGTCACTGACGCCCAAGGCCAACGGTGGTATGAAGTGACCCTAACGGGGCAAGAGTCTCATGCTGGGCCAACGCCCATGAAAACCCGCAAAGATGCATTGGTGGGCGCTGCAAAAATGATTACCCTAGTGAATGACATAGGCCTTAAATATGCACCTTTGGCCTGTTCTACAGTGGGTTTGATCCAATCTTTTCCCAACTCGCGCAACGTTATACCAGGGCAAGTATTTTTTACCATAGATATTCGTCATCCAGATGATGCGACTTTATCGGCCATGGATAAAGAGTTGAGAGAAGGCTGTGCTGCCATTATTGCCAGCCAAGGTTTAACCATGGAATTTGAACAAATTTGGTATTCACCTCCCGTTCCATTCAACCTTTCATGTGTGGAATCAGTGCGCCAAGCTGCAGTAAACTTAGGTTATAGTCATTGTGATATCGTCAGTGGTGCCGGCCATGATGCCTGTTATATCTCTCGTGTTGCGCCAACGGCCATGGTGTTTGTGCCGTGTAAGGATGGTATTAGCCATAACGAGCTAGAAGATGCTAAGCAAGAGCACCTCACAGCGGGTTGTAATGTATTATTTCAGGCTGTGTTAAATCAAGCGATTTAGTTGCCTAAGGTGTTTTTAAGGTGTTTAAGTTGCCTAAGGGGTTTAAAGTCGTTGCCGTGCAAGGCATTTAGTGTGGCCTTAGTATGGTGATTACTTGGGTTACCTCAAAGTAATTCACTCGTATGAATCAAATTTTCCTCAAACGGCTAAAAAATAGGCAGTGTAACGCTCAAATTTAACGCCTGAACCATTTATAGGCCTAGGCAATACAGGGCTTGCATTCGATTCAACACTGCGCATAATGAACGCCATTCAATGAGCCACACATGGGCTTAATTTAAGCCATTTTTAATAATCAAATTGGCGTAACTCAATACCTTTGGATCTTTATGCGCCCCACTGACCGCACTGGCCTTGCCATTATCCTTAGCCTTGTCGCTTTGATGTTGTTTGACGCCATGGGATTAATCATTAAACACCTCTCAGTCAGCTATTCAGCCGCTGAGCTATCGGCTTGGCGCAATTTATTTGGGCTGATTCCATCTATTATTGCGCTTTGGACATCAAGTGTGTGGCACAAGAAGGGCAGACGTCTGAAAATACGTCAATGGAAGCTAGCCCTTTTAAGGGGTGCTGTGGTGACCATGGCGCAGCTTTCCTTTTATTTGGCCCTAGGGTTAATGGCGTTTGCTACGGCATCGACCATCACCTATGCAAGCGCATTATTTACTACGGCATTGGCGATTCCTATTTTAGGTGAGCGGGTTGGCTGGGTGCGATGGTGTGCTGTTTTAGTGGGTTTTGTGGGTGTAGTGATGGTAATTAAACCCACGGGAGAAGCTTTCAATCTGTATGCGCTTTTGCCTTTGGCTGCGGCAGCATTCTATGCTTTAGTGGGGGTTACAGCACGCTTATTTGATGACGATGTATCAAGCCCATTAGTTAACCTGTATGCGTCTATTACGTCAGTCATTGGCGCCACTTCGATTGCCTACTTTTGGGGTGGTTTTACGCCCGTAGCTTCGGCTAACGACATGGGCTGGATCATGTTGATGGGGATGTTGGGGGGGACAGCGGTTTTATTTTTAGTGGTGAGTTACCGCATGACTGAACAAAGTAACTTAGCTCCCTTTAGTTATTTTGGTATCCCCCTCGCATTCGTTTTAGGATGGTTTTTCTTTGACGAAGCACCGTGGAGCACTTTATTTCCTGGAGCATTGCTAATCGCATGTGGTGGGTTGATGATTGTTTGGCGAGAAAGATCACGCTCTAAACCTGTGCCTAAACTGCATCAGTGAGTCTTGCTCCGCTAAAAATAATTCTATCAATCAGTTCTTTGAAGCAAGTCCTGTAAAACAAGTCCTTTACAAGCATTTCAAAACACATGTGCATGTGCTAATAGTAAAACTCTATGGTAGAGACAGAAACATCAGCCGTAAAGTCACGACCATAAGCCACAATACCCAAGCTATTGATTGCATTAGCTTTTAGGATTGAATTTTTCGATCGCTTGCGTTCGAAGATGCTAAACGGCAAATCAATCATTTGCCAGTTATCATTGGTGGTAAAGGTGGCTGAGAAATAATCAGAATAAGACCGCGTTTCATTAGTCCGAATAAAAACATGGTAGGTCTCACCGTTACCACGCACATTCAACCGCACTCCCTGCAATGGGTTGCCGTTTTTTTCGGTGTCAGCCAATGACATACCCGTACGCAATTGAATAAAGCCCCCATTATTTTGGGTACTTACATCACCAGCAAGTCTAGCAAAAATAAGGTCGCCATCTTGTTCAAGTTTGACTTGGCCATTGGAGATACCCCCCATCACCCGATCACTTGAATATTGCCAATATTGCCCACTATTGGACGTAAATGGATAGCTAAGAGCCTTTTCTTTGGCCCATGTGCCATTAGTTAAAGTTAATGTGTTTAACACCACTAAAAAGAGCATTAGGGTTTTTTTAACACTCCAGCTATATCTAAATGCGCGCATGATCAACATCCCGAGGTTGTGTCTTTATTGGGTTTTATTAATAGCTTGACCCAGCTGACTTATTTTTATTTTTAGGTATCACAATACTTGGTTTGACCACTTTATAATCAGCACAATCCAACACTCGTGTGATGACTTCTTGCTGGTAAAGGGCTTCATCAGGTTGATTAGCGGCAAGCCGGCAAATCGTTTTATCAGACCAGCCGGATATATCTTGAGATAAGACAGGTTTTGCAATCAAAGTAACACAGAGTAAACAGGCCAACCGACAATGAATATTTAACATATTGATACCCTTGTAATTAATTTCTGCTACAGGTTTGCCTTAAATACTACGTTCATAGCCGCCCTATAGATAGAGACGCTGTACAAATAATAGTGACAAATAATAGTTATAGTTAATAGCCGCAGATAGGAAGACCCCAGCAAATACAGAATCTTGATGCACTAACATCTAATGCATGTTTTCGTGGCACCTTCAGAGTTCAAGCTAAAAAGTACAAATTCACTGCGTGAGCAGGCTGGGAAATGCTATGCTTTATTCGTAGTATGTTTTAGAACTGACTTTGGGCTGCTGTTTTTAACTGTTGGAAATATATCCAAAGTTTATAACAGTCCACCATGCAATAAGGCCCAATCAAAGAGATATTAAGTATGAGTGAAGTTTATACCCCACCCCAAGTATGGCAATGGAATACTGAAAGTGGTGGCCATTTTGCCAGTATCAATCGACCAGTGGCTGGTGCCACGCATGTTAAAGAGTTGCCTCAAGGTAAACATCCATTGCAGCTTTATTCGTTGGGCACACCCAATGGGCGAAAGGTCACCGTTTTGCTTGAAGAATTATTAGAGATGGGCCTAAACGGAGCCGAGTATGATGCTTGGCTAATCGATATTAGTGAAGGCAACCAATTCAGTAGTGGGTTTGTAGACATTAACCCTAACTCAAAAATCCCAGCTTTAATGGATTACAGTGGTGCAGCACCCGTACGTGTGTTTGAGTCAGGCGCAATCATGCTTTACTTGGCTGAAAAGTTTAATTTCTTTGTTCCCACAGTCGGCTCGACTGAAAGAGCAGAATGCCTGTCTTGGCTGTTTTGGAACATTGGTAGCGCCCCGTTTTTGGGAGGTGGCTTTGGACACTTTTATGCCTATGCACCCGAAAAATTAGAATACCCCATTAATCGCTATGCCATGGAAGCCAAGCGTCAACTCGATGTGCTGGATAAACAACTAGCCCAGCGTCAATACCTCTGTGGCGACCAATACACCATTGCTGATATGGCTAATTTCGCTTGGTACGGCGCCTTAGTTTTAGGCGAGCTATATAAAGCCGCGGAGTTTCTAGATGTCACCAGCTATACCCATGTTGTGCGCTGGGCCGAGCAAATTCAGCAACGGCCCGCGGTCATTAGGGGAAAACGGGTCAACCTCGCCTGGGGCCCCGAGCAAGATCAGCTTAAAGAGCGCCATGACGCCAGCGACTTTAACAAACCAAGTATTGAATCCTAGGTTAAGTCTAACCTTGGCCAATGTGGGCATAAAACCTTAATTAAGCCTGATAAGGGGGAGGGGGAGAGGGAGCGGCGTTCCTCCTTTTGACTAATCCCATCTCATATCCAATAAACGTAAGCTTGAACAGTGCTATGACTTTAGCGCTTCCAGCACTCACTATAGTGTTCTAACAGGGCCACCGTAACCAGTGCCATTATGAATTATCCGGTATTCTGGACGTTCCCTGTAAGAATGGTATTCAGTAACATTTGCTATGATAACTTGGTTTGTTTGAATTATTAGCATCTCCAATTAATGTTGTATGTGGGCTGCTGTTATTATATGTCCTTCTGGACTTTCAATAAGATACACACCACCAAGCTTGCCTAGCCAATCCAACTAAAAGAATTAAAAAACTGTAAGTAAACGTTTACTTCATTCAAGTAAACGTTTACTATCTTTTTTATTAACTAATATAGATTATTAAAAGTGGATGAAGCATTGATAAAACGAGCAACTATTAAAAACGTCGCTGATCACGCAGGCGTCTCGATTGCGACCGTATCCCGAATCGTCAATGGTCACTCTACGGTAGGTGAAAAGGTACGAGAACACGTCACCAAGTCTATAAAAGTACTAAAATTTCGCCCCAATGTTATTGGTCGAAATTTAAAGACATCAAGGACGCATGTGTTTGGCATCGTTGTTCCAACACTGAGCAACCCAGTTTTTGCAGAAATGGTCGGCGGAATACAAGAAGAGGCCCGCCTAGCCGGATATTCCACTTTAGTTACTATGAACGAATACCAGGAAGGTGAGGAGGAGATGGCTGTTGAAACGATGTTAAATAATCGGGTTGAAGGTCTTATTTTGACCGTGGCAGATGCTGATAACAGCTTGTTGTGTGACCGACTTGACGATGAGGATATTCCTTATGTGCTGCTGTATAACAAACCTGAAACATCTAAACGATGCGCAGTCGCTGTAGACAATGTAGCTGGTGGCGCCCGTGCAGCAGAAGAGTTTGTAAAGTTTGGTCATACAAGAAGTGCCGTAATAGCTGGTCGCTTCAGCGATTCTGACCGATCACAAGCCCGATATGAAGGATTTTCAAACTATTTCAAGTCTGAGGGTTTGCCACCTCCTTTATTAACTGAAGTCGACTTTAGTAAAGCGAATGTAAAGGCAGCGATTGCTGAGCTTTTGTCTCACCCCAACCCACCGACAGCAATATTTTGCTCAACAGATATCATAGCCATTTCCGTCATTGGAATTATTACTAGCCTTGGGCTGTCTGTTCCTGGAGATATCTCTGTAATTGGATTTGACGGCATTGACTTCGGGCAATTAATACAGCCATCTCTTACAACCATTTCTCAACCTTCAAGACGAATGGGCAGAGTGGCTGTGCAGCTATTGATGGACCGAATAGAAGGAGGGGAGGAAACATTACGTTTGATGCCATTTAGATTTTGTGCAGGAGAGTCTGTAACGCGTGTAAAACAAATAGAAGTTGAAATTTTAGCTTAGAAATAAGTGTTTATTAAGTAATAACAATAAAAGGATACTGGACTATGTTCAAAAAAAGTTTAAATACGTTAACCAGATCTGCAGCCATAGCTGCGGTGTTGGTTGCATCCATGAGTCAAGTAAATGCTGCATTTGCAGAGGAGCCAATTTGCTATAACTGCCCACCGCAATGGGCAGACTGGGCTTCACAGCTAAAATCTATTGAGGAAACCTTAGGCTATAAACTTCCTCACGATAATAAGAATTCGGGTCAGACCCTCTCTCAATTGTTGACTGAGAAAGATAACCCAGTAGCTGATGTTGCATATTACGGCGTTTCTTTTGGTATTACTGCAGCAAAAAAAGGTGTCACAGAGGCCTACAAGCCTAAACATTGGGATGAAATACCTGAAGGACTTAAGGATCCAAATGGTCACTGGTTTACGATTCACTCAGGTACGATTGGCTTTTTCGTGAACAAGGATGCATTGGAAGGACTGCCAGTTCCTCAATCCTGGAGTGATTTATTGAAGCCTCAATATAAAGGTATGATGGGGTATTTGGATCCTTCGAGCGCATTTGTAGGTTATGCCGGAGCAGTTGCAGTGAATCGGGCTATGGGTGGCAGTCTTGACAACTTTAACCCAGGCATTGAGTATTTTAAGAAGCTTGCTAAGAATCAGCCGATTGTGCCAAAGCAAACTGCTTATGCTCGAGTTTTATCAGGTGAAATTCCAATTTTGTTCGATTATGATTTCAATGCGTACCGCGCTAAATACAAAGATCAGGCTAACGTTGAATTTGTAATTCCTAGCGAAGGTACAGTAATTGTGCCTTATGTAATGAGTCTGGTTAAGGGTGCACCCCATATGGACAAGGGAAAGGCAATTCTTGACCACATAATGTCAGACAAAGGCCAGGCTGTATGGGCTAATGCTTTTTTACGACCAGTACGCGCAAGTGCACTGTCAAAAGAAGCTGAAACTAAGTTTTTACCTGCGTCAGACTATGCTCGTTCCACACCAGTTGATTATCAAAAAATGGCTGACGTACAGGATGGATTCAAGAATAGATATCTTGATGAAGTTCGTTAATCAGCTTTGAGACAGAGGCAAATAGATGCCCCTGTCTCTCTTTAATTAAATAAAACTCATTACTGCCTGACTCTTCCTAACAAGAGTTAGTCGCATCTGAAAAGTGATACAAACATGGCACATCGCGAAACACCGTATTTACTTATATTAGGTCTTCCTGCTTTTATAGTTTTTACCGCATTTTTTATCTTACCCCTCGCCAAATTAGTTGCAATTGGCAGCAGTGGGCCTAATGGTGCAGCGGAATATTTAATTTTTCTGACCACACCACGTTACCTAGCGAGTTTGATTTCAACGGTATTATTATCCGCTGGGGTTACCTTGGTTGCCTTACTAGTTTCTTCAATCAGTGGGATATTCTTAGAACGAAATCGCTTTTCAGGTAGAGGTCTACTGATTTCAATATTAACATTTCCATTGGCTTTTCCTGGCGTGGTAATAGGTTTTTTAGTTATTATGATTGGCGGCCGCCAAGGCCTTGTGGGAGTTGTTAGCCGAGCATTGACTGGCGATCGCTGGGTGTTTGCCTACTCAATGCTAGGATTATTTATCGGCTATTTATACTTTTCAATCCCACGCGTCATTCTTACTATTATGGCAGCAACAGAAAAGTTCGACGTCCCACTTGAGGAGGCGGCTCGTTCTCTTGGAGCTGGGCGTTGGCAAGTGATTAAAGATGTCATTATTCCACAACTCTATCCATCATTAATTGCATCAGGTGCGATTTGTTTTGCAACAGCGATGGGGGCTTTTGGAACTGCATTTACGTTAGCTACAAATATTGATGTTCTACCGATGGTTATCTATACAGAATTCACCCTCAATGCCAATCTCGTAACGGCCGCATCATTGAGTCTAGTCCTGGGTCTGGTTACCTGGATAGCACTCTATATATCACGATCTTTCGCCGGTTCTGGCGTTGCAGCAGCAGGTTAAGGTGAATCTAATGAAACGAACCAGTGCATTTTATTCGTCACTTATTTTCACCCTGTTGGTGTGTGCTTTTTTAGTTATTCCTGTCGTTATGTCAATGACGGCGGGAGTTACAGTGAACTATTTTGTCGGAATTAAAAGCGGCTTAACAATTAGATGGATTATGGAAGTTTGGGAGCTTTATTCGGAGACTATTTTTCTGTCGCTGGGGCTTTCAATTGCGTGCCTTGTAGTCACCTTAATTCTTGGCATTCCAACTGCTTATGTGTTGGCAAAAAAGCCGGGGCGCGTAGCTAGAATTATTGAAGAGTTTCTCGTGTTACCTATTGCAATACCAGGTTTAGCGATAGCGTTAGCACTAATTATTACGTACGGTGGCTTCCGGGATTTTCGAACTAGTTGGGTTTTCATTCTCGTAGGGCACGTTTTATATACCTTTCCATTTATGGTCCGCTCAGTTTTAGCGATACTATCAAGCATCGACTTTCGCACTCTCGAAGAAGGTGCTGCAAGTCTTGGTGCAGGGTTTTGGCAACGTTTTTTCACAGTTATTTTGCCTAATATCCGCTCAGGAATTCTTGCTGGATCACTCATGGTAATTACCTTATCTATTGGTGAGTTTAATTTAACCTGGATGCTGCACACGCCAATAACTAAAACATTACCAGTCGGGTTGGCTGATGCCTATGCATCAATGCGACTTGAAGTTGGAAGTGCCTACACACTTATTTTCTTTGTGATGATATTGCCATTACTAATTGCAATACAAGCTTACGGAAATCCTAAGCCTAGAAAAAAAGCAAATATTATAGAGGATAAGCCAACTCTTTCTGTACCTAAAATCTAAAGAAGTGTTATTGCGAGAAAAACATGATTCAAGAAACTAATGCGACAAAAATACGACTGGTAAATTGCTCTAAAACCTTTGAAGATGGAACTCATGCGCTTAATCCAATTAACTTGGAAATTAAAGGAGGTGAAACTGTTGTTTTGCTAGGTCCGTCTGGCTGTGGTAAAACCACAACTTTGAGAATGATTGCTGGGCTTGAAAGTCCTGATGCGGGGGGACAGATTTTCTTCGGTGACGAAGATGTAACACAAAAACCGATTGAACAGCGCAATGTAGGCATGGTTTTCCAGTCCTACGCGTTATTTCCAAATATGTCCGTGCGACAAAATATCGCTTATGGCATGAAAATCAGAAAAACACCTAAAAATAAACTTGATCATCGAGTTGACGAAATGCTGAATATGATGAGAATCGATGAGCTGCAGCATCGAATGATTGATCAGTTATCTGGTGGGCAGCGTCAACGAGTTGCCCTTGCTAGGGCGATCGCAACCCGTCCGCGCGTGTTATTACTTGACGAACCACTGACCGCATTGGACGCTTTTCTGCGTGAAAACCTGCGTGTTGAGATTGATCAATTGTTACGCCAGCTCGGTATCACGGCTGTTTATGTCACCCACGATCAGGGTGAAGCGATGGCTTTAGGTGACCGTATTGTGGTTATGGATCATGGTGATGTTGCCCAAGTAGGCACCCCACGAGATATTTACTTTAAACCATGTAATGCCTTTGTTGCTGATTTTATTGGCACAGTAAACCGTTTGAGTGGCCTAGTGGCTGATGGTTGGTTGACTGTTACTGGTGGAACGCTGTCTTTTGCTGGAAAAAATGGCAAAGCAGAGGTGCTATTCCGACCAGAAGAAGCAAGGGTCTGCCCCATTTCCGAAGCCAATTTAGTTGGTAACGTCGAGACCTCTTATTTTTTAGGTGACCGCACAAAAATTTTGATCAAGAATATCTCAGATGACTTGATCATAATAGAAACATCCGGTCGTGAACAATATGAAAAAGGGGAGAGTATTGGTATTTTTGTACAGTCTGAAAATCTAATTCTTGCCCATTCTCAAGGTGATAATTGATACCTATGCTGATAGCACAAATTACCGATACACACATCAAATCGCCTGGCAGACTCTCCTATGGAAAAGTTGATACATGCCTCTACCTTTGGCAGTGTGTTAATCATATTAATGCTTTATTGCCAAGGCCCGACGTGGTGCTGGTAACTGGGGACATCACAGATTTTGGTCGCCAAGAGGAATATGTTCAGGCAGGTTTACTATTCGAGCAACTGGCGATGCCTTATTTTTTAATACCAGGTAATCATGACCTGTCTGACGAAATGCGAGTGGAATTTAACGACCACAGTTATATGCCTTCCCATGGTTTTATTCAGTACGTCATTGAAGATTTTCCAATTCGAATGATTGGCTTGGATACAACGGTGTCGGGGCAACCATATGGGCTGATGTGTAAGGAAAGGCTTAACTGGTTAGAAAAACAGCTAATGTCTCAGCCAAATAAACCAACATTGCTATTTATGCATCATCCGCCGTTCAAAACAGGGATTGAGCATATGGATGTGCAAAACTGCCGTAATGCAGATGCGCTTGGTCGTCTGGTGGAGCATCATCCACAAATAAAATATGTCCTGTGCGGCCATGTTCACCGGCAAATCGAAGTCGCGTGGCATGGAACTCTTTGTGCGATAGGTCCCAGTCCAGCGCACGCAGTTGCCTTGGACCTTAGTCCAAAAGGTGACTCAGCCTTCAGGCTAGAGCCAAGAGCTATTAAACTCCTTTACTGGAATGGCACTGACTTGATTGGCCACCTAAGTTTCATCGGTGGCTATGAGGGGCCATATCCTTTCTTTGATAACGATGGTCTCTTGATCGAATAACAGAGTTATGTTCTTGTTTAAAGCCTTAATAGAAGATTCCAAACATAATGAATGAAGCAAGTTTTAATAATAGTTACTTATTAATGCGCCATGGTGAAAGTGAAGCAAATGTTAGTGGAGTGATTGTAAGCGACCCTGCCATTGGGTCTGAACGCTTTGGCCTAACAGAGCATGGTTTACAGCAAATTAGCGCCGCCGTAAATGGATTCACAGGCAAGCCGATCACTCAAATAGTCTGTTCTGATTTTCTGAGGACCATGCAAACCGCACAATTGGTTGCTGAAATTTTGCATCTGCCACAACCTCAACAAGAGATAGGTTTACGAGAACGCTTTTTTGGCAACTGGGAAGGTATGTCATCCGATCATTTATGCATTTCTTTGTCTTGTAGTTTTGTGTTCTGCCTCAACAGATCAAGGTTCGCAGTTGCATAGCGATTGATTAATTGAGCCTTATCTGATCGTGTTTTAGCTAAACTATTACCCCTAATACTTTCGGATGTATAATAAAAGCATAGACAAACTATATATACGAACTGTATAGTGTTTCAAACGAAAGATATTAACCTTTCAAAAATAATAAAGAGTTAATTGAAATACATGGCTTTATCGCGCCGGCAGCAACGCATCATTGATCAACTTCACGCCACAAACGGTGTGCTTTCAAGCATGGAAATCACGTCTATGTTTGATGTGTCTGTGCAAACCATCAGGAAAGACCTCAACGAATTGAGTCAACTGGGCCACGTACGGCGGGTGCACGGCGGTATAAGTCTGCCAGGCAATAATCACAACATACCCTTTAGTAATCGTACGGTCATGAACCTTGCAGCAAAGCAGACCATTGCCCAAAAGGTGGTGTCTTTGTTACCAGAAGACAGTAGTGTTTTTTTGGGTATTGGCACCACGCCTCAGCAAGTAGCATTGGCCTTGTTAGACCACCCTGGTTTAACTGTGGTAACTAATAACATTAACGTGGCCCTGACCTTAAGCAATAGTCCTAATATTCAAACCTATTTAGCGGGTGGTCTGGTGCGACCCGGTGATGAAGATACGATGGGGCCTGAAACGACTGCGTTTTTTAATAAGTTTAATATTCAATATGGCGTGTTTGGTGTGGGCGGCTTAAATGCTAAAGGGCAGTTGTTAGACTTCTCACCCGAAGAATCTAGCGTCACTCAGCGAATTATTGAAAATAGCGAGACCCGCATACTCGTTGCAGATCACAGTAAGATCAATCGCTACGCCCCTGTGGTTACAGGTACTCTCAGCAATATTGATATTTTAATCATGGATTCTTTATCAGAACCTTACAAACAGACCTGTAAGGAATTTGAATCTGAAATTATTGAAGTTGGATCCACCTCGGAATTTTTATCATGTTGAAAGTTGATGGAATATCGCGCACTTATGGCGATTTAAAAGTAGTCGACAAATTAAGCTTTAACGTTAATGAAGGGGAGTTCGTAGCATTGCTTGGCCCCTCCGGCTGCGGTAAGTCGACTTCTTTGAAAATGATTGCGGGTCTAGAGGAGCCTGATGAAGGCAGTATTGAATTAGATGGCAGAGACATTACCCCGCTTTCACCAGGAGATCGAAAACTAGCGATGGTGTTTCAATCGTATGCCCTGTTTCCACACTTAAAAGTTGAAGAAAATATTTTATTTGGCTTACAGGCAAGAAAAGTCCCTAGAGATGAACAAAAAAAGCGTCTTGATTCGGTCGTAGAGTTAGTTGGGTTAGGTGATCACTTACAAAAAAAACCAGGGCAGCTCTCGGGTGGTCAATGTCAGCGTGTGGCCTTGGCTAGAGCCATCGTGGCGCAAGCTAAGTTATGTCTAATGGATGAACCTTTGTCTAACCTAGACGCCAAACTAAGAAACGAAATGCGTACAGAAATTAGAGCCCTCCAACAGCGGCTTGGCATGTCGGTGATTTACGTGACCCATGATCAGGTAGAAGCCATGAGCATGGCTGACAGAATCGTATTGATGAATAACGGTAAAGTTGAACAAATAGATGTACCTGAAGCCTTATACAGCAAGCCCAAGACAATTTTTACCGCTCAATTCATTGGTAGTCCACCAATGAACATTATTGGGTCGGGTGAAAATTGTCGGGGTATTCGACCCGAGCATATTGAAATATCTGAAGAGGGTATGCCCGCTAGTGTTGTTAGTTGTGACTACCATGGAGCCGATACCATCGTGCTTGCTGATGTTAGTGCAGTGGGAGAAGACCAAAAATTAATAAAAATTCGCTATCCGGGTCACGCTATGTTCGCGCCCCAGCAGCGATTGGCTGTTCGGTGGGCGCTAGAAAACGAGCATAAATTTTTGATCTAATTTAAGTAGTTTTTGAAGTTGAAGTAATGAATTAAACCAAGCAAAAATAAAGTAATAAAAAAGTAATCAAAAAGTAAAGTAACGAAAAATAAAGTGAGGAATATTAACAATGAAAATACTTTCTAAATACCTGACAACTGTCGGTGTGGCGTCAATCCTTGGATTGAGTACTGCTGCAACTGCGGCGACGGATCTAACCATGTATTACCCAGTAGCAGTGGGTGGTTCATTGACTAAAATTGTTGATGGAATGGTCGATCAGTTTGAGGCGCAAAACCCTGACATTAATGTCAATGCAATCTATGCAGGCAACTACAATGACGCACGTGTCAAAGCACTGGCGGCTTTGCAAAGTGGCTCTCCAGCCCAGTTGTCAGTTATGTTCTCGATTGATATCCACGAATTACGCAACCTTGAGGCTATTGTAGCTTTTGATGATGTAGTGAGTACCAATGAAGAGCGCGAGTGGCTAAATAGTTTTTACCCTGCCTTAATGGAAAACGGTAATGCCGATGGTAAGACCTGGGGTGTACCTTTTCAGCGCTCTACTATCGTGATGTACTATAACAAAGACATGTTTCGTGCCGCTGGCTTAGACCCTGAGATGCCGCCTACTACGTGGGAAGAGTTTATTAGTATGGGTCAGAAATTAACCCAAAAAGATGGTAGTGGAACGGTTCAACAATGGGGTGCAATGATCCCATCAACGGGCTATCCATACTGGATGTTCGGTGCATTAACTAAGCAAAATAGCGAAGTGTTAATGAACCAGGCAGGCACAGAAACCTACTTTGACAAGCCCGGAGTGGTTGAAGCATTAGAGTACTGGCAGGACTTAGGTAACAAGCACGCCATGATGCCCAAAGGCATGATTGAGTGGGGCACTTTACGTCAGAACTTTCTAGACGAAAAAACGGCCATCATGTGGCACTCCACAGGTAACTTGACCACAGTTAAAAACAAAGCCAGTTTTGACTTTGGTGTGGCTAAATTGCCAGGTAATAAAGAGCTTGGATCACCTACTGGTGGCGGTAACTTTTATATCTTCAAAGATTCCACTGATGAAGAAAAGAAAGCTGCATTAAAGTTTGTTAAGTTTATGACGTCTGCAGAGCAAGCGGCTCATTGGTCTAAATCAACCGGTTATATGGGTGTTGGCCCGAGTGCTTATGAAACAGAAACGCTTAAAACTTACCTCAAAGCTTTCCCACCTGCTGCAGTAGCCCGTGACCAGCTCACCCATGCTACGGCAGAACTGTCTACTCATGAAGCAGGACGTGTACGTAAGTTTTTAGACGATGCGATCCAGGCGGCATTAACAGGACAGTCTTCAGCGGAAGATGCGCTTACAGATGCTCAAAAGCAAGCTGAACGAATTCTGCGTCGCTATAAGTAAGAAGTTTTTGGGGCTGGTGTGACCGGCCCCAAATGAAACCTCTAATCATCAAACTGACTAGTAAAAATATGCTTAATCGATTCAACTTGAAAGCTTGGCTGCTGCTGCTGCCGGCGCTATCGTTTCTAATAGCGTTTACTCACTGGCCCACGCTCAAGTCTATATGGCGCAGTTTTACCTGGGCTAGGTCCGATGTGGCTCCTAGTCAGTTTGTTGGTCTTGAAAACTATCAGTTGCTACTAGAAGACCCTGTATTCCTAAAAGTTATTGAAAATAACTTCTGGTATGCAATCGGCACTGTACCCACATCAATAGCGCTCGCCATTATTATGGCGCTATGGGTCAATAGTAAAATTAGCGGCACCAGTTTACTGCGGTTGGCTTTTTTTACCCCCACGATATTACCTATGATTACCGTGGCTAATATCTGGTTATTTTTTTATAGTCCTCACATTGGACTGTTTAATCAGCTACTCGCCTTAGTCGGCATCGAAGGCCCTAATTGGCTGGGAGATCCTGACACTGCGCTATCTAGCTTAATGGTAATGACCATCTGGAAAGAAGCTGGATTTTTCATGATTTTTTATCTTGCTGCCTTACAAACATTAAGCCCTGAGCTTTATGCTGCAGCAAAATTAGAAGGTGCCAATGCATGGCGCATATTTAGAAAGATCACCTTTCCGTTACTTATGCCAACCACACTGTTTGTGTTAATTAATGCCATCTTAAATGCGTTTAAGTTGGTCGATCATTTGTTCATCTTAACCAAAGGTGGCCCTAACAATGAAAGTAACCTGCTTTTATATTACATCTACGAAACAGCGTTTAGCTTTCTTGACAGTTATTATGCAGCAACCTTAACCGTGGTGATGTTAGCCACCTTAGCAGTGATTGCTTTAGCGCAAATGCTACTTCTTGATCGTAAAATTCACTACCGGTAAAAGTTATGTCTCCTTGGTTCCAAACTTTTTCTAAAATATCAGCCTATCTATTGGGTGTGCTTTGGGTTTTACCCCTACTGTATGCGTTTTGGGCGGCCTTTCATCCACCTGAATATGCAACTCAGTTCTCTCTAACGGCACCTTTAACTTTAGAGAACTTTATCTCAGCTTGGGACCAAGCCCCATTTTTTCGATACATGTTAAACACTGTGGTGATTACGAGCCTAATTTTAGTGTCCCAACTATTTCTTTGTACGCTTGCCGGCTATGCGCTAGCACGAGAAAAGTTTGCTGGAAGGGGCTTTGCTTTTGCTCTAGTGTTGACCCAGCTTATGGTCATGCCAGAAGTCTTAATTGTTGAAAACTACCGCACACTAGCGGGGTTAAATTTAATTGATAGCTATCTAGGTGTTGGTTTGCCATATCTAGCGAGTGCCTTTGGAATTTTCTTATTGCGACAGACCTTCAAAACGGTGCCTCAAGAACTTGAAGATGCGGCTCGGGTCGAGGGCTTATCAGGGCTTGGTATTATCTGGAAGGTTTTTGTGCCTTTGGCCTTCCCTACCTACTTAGCGTTTAGCTTAGTCTCTGTGAGTTACCACTGGAACAACTTTTTGTGGCCCCTCGTAGTCACTAATACTGAAGCAAGTCGGCCTTTAACAGTGGGTATGGCGATTTTTGGTGCACCAGAGTCTGGGGTTGATTGGTCTGTTATTTCGGCAGGCACACTGATTGCTATTGGCCCCTTATTGATTTTGTTTTTAATATTTCAGCGTCGTTTTATCCAATCGTTTATGCAAGCGGGTATTAAGTAAATGCGCATTTTGTCTTGGAATGTTCAATACGGTAAATCAGTTCACAATGGTTCTGATTTTGTCCGCACATTGGATTACATCAAGTCTTTAGGCGACTTTGACGCCATTTGCTTACAGGAAGTGGCACGGCATATGTCTGATTATTGCACTCAGGACCAGCCAGACCAATACCTACTAGCTCAAAAGTATTTCAGCAATTACCAAGGGCTTTGGGGTTCTGGTTTTAGCTGGCCAAGCGCCACTATGAACCCCAATGATCGCCAAGAATTTGGTAATTTAACCTTGATTAAAAACCAACTTTTAGATTTTAAAATTCACCAATTACCGCAACCTGCAGCGCCTGGAAAGTGGCAGATGCCGCGAGTTGCCATCGAAGCCTGTGTCAATTCAAATCTAGGCCCTTTGAGTATTATTAATACTCATCTTGCTTACCATGACAGCAACGAAGCTCAACTGCAGGTTGAGCACCTTTATGCCCTAGAAGTTGAACGTTTAGGACAGATTCAATCACCCAAAGGTCAAGGGCCTGGGTGCTTTCAAACAGGGCACGTGCCCTCAGCCCGAATTTTATGTGGTGATTTTAATTTTGATCCCCAGGGGACTCATTACCAATACCAAGTTAACAGTGACTGGATCGACTCGTGGCAACATTCCTTGCCCAATAAAGCGCAGCCCCCAACTTGCGGTATCTTTGATAGGGACCAGTGGCCTCAGGGTGGGCATTGTCGAGATTATTTTTGGCTTAGCCATGAGCTTACCACCCATTCAATAAACGTTAATGTTGATCAGACTACTGACCTTTCTGACCATCAACCCATTATTCTTGAGATAAATTTTTGAAACCTTTAATGAATGAATCAAGTTTCTTGAAACCTTTAGTGAACGCATCAAGTTTAAATAATAGTTACTTATTAATGCGCCATGGTGAAAGTGAAGCAAATGTTAGTGGTGTGATTGTAAGCGACCCTGCTATAGGGTGTGAACGCTTTGGCTTAACAGAACATGGCTTACAGCAGATCAGAGCCTCCATAAATGGATTCAGAGGCAAGCCGATCACTCAAATAGTCTGTTCTGACTTTTTGAGGACTATGCAAACTGCTCAATCAGTTGCTGAAATTTTGCATCTGCCACAACCTCAACAAGAGATAGGTTTGCGAGAACGCTTTTTTGGCAACTGGGAAGGCATGTCAGCTGATCACTATGAAAAAATTTGGCAAAGAGATGAAATGGGCCAAGAGATCGATGACGAGGTTGAGCAGCCTCAAGCAGTTCTGCAACGTGGCGTTGATGTCATTAGTAAATTAGAAACACAATACCGGGACCAAGTGATTTTACTCATTTCCCATGGAGATATGTTACAAATCTTGAGGACCTTGGTGACGGGTATATCGCCCCATAAACACCGTTCTTTAACGCATCACCAAACTGCTGAAATAAAATATTTAGTCTCTCAAGATGAATAGCAACCTAAGTACTCTAATTAATGCTAAGGAGCGCTCATTAACATTAAGCAGCACTAAGTTAGGTAATATTTACATCACCAAACGAGGCAAACCGCTACTCAACAGACATTGATGGTTTGTAAGCACTGCGGGTAAACATGATGGGTTCACCCATCCCTTTTTAATACAACCCAACATTTTATTGGGCAAGGAGTAATCGACAATTAGTGGCACGACAATTCTTATAAATTTGATTGGTGGCGTAGCATTGCTGTTATGGGGTTTGCGGATGGTGCGTATTGCTGTCACCGATGGTTGGGGCAACGACGTGCGTCGCGTGTTGGGCAAAAGCCTGTCAAATCATTACCATGCGTTTTTTGCTGGTCTTGGTGTCACTATGCTGCTGCAAAGTAGCAGTGCCACGGCCTTACTCACATCGTCTTTCAGTGGGCAGGGAATATTAACCACCGCCAGTGCCTTGGCGGTGATTTTAGGGGCCGATGTAGGCACCACTTTAGTGGCACAGTTACTGACTTTTGATTTAACGTTTTTATCACCTACTTTGTTGGCACTGGGGATGGCTTTGTTTAGCTACTCTAAGGGTGGGCGGGGCAAAGAAGGGGGGCGTTTAATCATGGGTCTAGGCCTGATGCTTTTAGCCTTAAAGCTTATCCTTGCCGCTTCAATGCCCATGCGTGAGTCGGAAATTGTGCAACAAATTTTTGTAGCACTGGGCCAAGACTTAATATTAGCTGTTATATTTGCTGCCATTTTAGCCTGGGCTGCTCATTCTAGCCTCGCCACAGTGTTACTGATCATTACCCTAGCAAGTACAAGTGCATTGGAGGTTTCAGTGGCTTTTGCCTTCATTTTAGGAGCTAATATTGGCGGAGCATTACCGCCATTTATTGCCACTCTAGGGGCCAGTCGTTCAACCAGACAACCGCCACTGGGTAATCTGTTATTTCGACTTTGTGGGGTCGCTATTTGTTTGCCGTTTACGGAAATGATATCCCAAACCATGTCTACTTGGGATATGAGTCAAGGTCGACAGATTGCAAACTTTCATATGTTGTTCAATATTGGATTGGTGGTATTGTGCTTTCCACTGGTTAACGGCATGGCTAAACTGACAGCTCACCTGCTGCCTGAAGACCCAGAAGAACCAGACGACATTAAGCCTCGACACCTGGATATTTTAGCCTTTGAGAACCCGCTTGTGGCCATTGTTAATGCTGAACGTGAAGTCTTGCGTATGGGTGAAGTGGTTGAACGTATGTTACGCAATACGTTTGTAGCCTTAAAGAAAAACGACATACAGTTGGCACAAAAAACTCAGTCAATGGATAAGATCGTTAATTTATTTGATGACGAAATTAAGCGTTATCTGACCTCTTTAGCACGCGAACCGCTGACTGAAAAAGAAAGTAAACGCTGCATTGAAATTATTAATTTTGGAACTAACCTAGAGCATATTGGTGATATTATCACCATTGACCTGATCCAAAATATTGCCCAAAAGAAAGTTCTACCCAGAGCCAAGATGTCATTGCAGGACCGAGATGAAATCAATAATCTATACCAGCCCGTCCTGAAATCCTTTCATTTGTCGATGAACGTATTTTCGTCAGGCGACATTACTATGGCCAGGCAGTTAATGGCGACAAAATACAAAGTGGATAAACGTGAAAAAGAATTGGTGGTGACCCATTTGAATAAATTACGTGATGAAGTGAGCTACGACTCAAAGCTGAGCGCATTACAACTGGATATCCTGCGTGACCTTAAGCGTATTAATTATCACCTAACGTCAGTGGCCTACCCAATCCTTGAGAAGGCAGGCCAATTAAGAACTCGGATGCGCTCTGCAGAAAATTCAGAAGCCTCGGCACAAACACAACTTGTGTTTGGTGGAGGCACTAGCAATGAGTCATAAGTGCAACCCCTTTGGATTAACATCTGGTTATATCCATAGGGCAATTAATGGATCAGGAGGCACCGATGGTACTGCGTAAACAAAATATTGCCCAAATGAAAAATGAAACCTTTGACGTGGCTATTATCGGTGCGGGCATTAATGGTGCAGTGGCTGCCGCAGCGCTATCTGCCAAAGGTGTCAAAGTGGCCTTAATCGATAAAGGTGATTTTGCAGGTTTCACTAGTTCCAATTCCTCCAACCTAGCGTGGGGCGGGATTAAGTATTTAGAAAGTCATGAATACCGTTTAGTAAGCAAACTGTGTAAAAGCCGTAATTTGTTGATGGAGAGTTACCCCTCTACTGTTAAAGAAATTCGTTTTTTAACCTGCATTCAAAAAGGCTTTCGCTTTCCACCATTTTTTGTCTATTTGGGGACGCTTATTTATTGGTTATTTGGTCGTTTTTATACTCAGCGACCTCACTACTTAACACCCAACAAAATAAGTGCCATAGAGCCTGTCATTAACACCAGCAATGCCCGAGGAGGCTTCGAATACTCCGATGCCTATCTGTTCGATAATGATTCGCGCTTTGTGTTCAACTTTATTCGCTCCAGTCTTGATAATGGCTGTATAGCGGTTAATTATGTGTCTTCACAAGCGGCTGACTTTACAGATAACCAGTGGCATATTACTGCACAAGATGAAATGAGTGGTGAAATCTTCCCCATAAAAGCAAAAGTGTTAATTAATGCGGCAGGGCCTTTTGTTGATCAGTACAATGAAACCACGGAGCAATCAACGGATCATCATCATGTGTTTTCTAAAGGCGTGCACTTAATTGTTGATCAAATTAGTGCCAGCCAAAAAGTGTTGGCCTTTTTTGCGAGTGATGGACGTTTGTTCTTTGTCATTCCCATGGGCCAAAAAACCTGTATTGGCACCACTGATACACAGGTTGATTCACCACTGAGCGAAGTGACTGATGGCGATCGTGATTTCATTTTGGATAACGTGAACCAATTGCTTAACTTGCCTAAGCCCTTAACTAAAGCTGATATTATTGCTGAGCGGTGTGGCGTGCGTCCCCTGGCTATTGAAGGGGGTAGTGGTGGGACAGCGGACTGGGTTAAGCTTTCACGGAAACATGCAATCGATGTTAACAAGGCCCAAAAATACGTCAGTATTTTTGGTGGTAAGTTAACTGATTGTATCAATGTAGGTAATGAAGTGGCTGAGATTGTCGAAAAATTCGGCATGACCCTTCAACCC
Organism: Candidatus Njordibacter sp. Uisw_058; assembly: GCF_047730065.1. Taxonomy (GTDB): domain Bacteria; phylum Pseudomonadota; class Gammaproteobacteria; order Pseudomonadales; family Balneatricaceae; genus Njordibacter. Next base: position 1,837,708 of record NZ_CP159829.1, on the reverse strand, counting down.
TCTGGCATGGCTTGGTATGGAGAATCCACTAACCGAACCAAACAACAGTTTTTTGAGCAAGCTCGGGCCATTAAGCTGGATACCCTGACATGGGAAAATTCAGCTGAGCCCTTATCAGAACGATTTTGGCGACGTTACGGTGCTAATGCTATGGAACTTCTCGCCGCTATAAAACTTGATGAGAGCCAAGCGGAACTATTGATAGAGTGCGCAGAATACACTCGCTGTGAAATTGAATATGCGGCAGAGTATGAAATGATTACCAAGCTGGAAGATTTCTTACGTCGGCGATCAAAAATCTCTTTAGTGGTGCGCCAAACAGACTTATTGAACGGCAAGGGCCTTAAAGAGGCCTGTGAGATATTATTTGGCAGTGAGGCAGAAGAAAAACTGCAAGAGTATGTTAATAGTGTTGGTTGATCATGTTCTGAACTATAATGTTTTATCTATAATTGATGGAGCAAGGTATGGGTATATTAGACCAAGCCAAAAAACTGGGTGATAAGGTGAGTGAATCAGTCACTACTTTTAGTAGTGATGAGGTGATCGCTAATACAATTATTAAAGCCGTTGACAAGCAAGAAAAGGTAAATGCTTTGCTGCAACAAAAAGGCTCAAACTATCGGGTGAGTGATATTGAATTGGGCATGGGTATCCCGCCATCAGTTAGTTTTGGAGTGCGCCGTTTAAGTGAGCATGAGCAAACACATGCAGCTGATTCAAGTGATGCGACAAATCTTGCTGCAAGCCTTGGTGACTGAAATACGCCTAAGCGTTGAAACCATTGAAAACATTGAAGCAGCAAGATAATGAGTGGAATTTCATCTGATCCGGTCAACGTTAACTAAGAATTAGCGTCTTCTATGGGCGTAAATTGTTTAATACGCAGCGTAATTATGGCGACGCCTGCTAAAGCTAGGAGGCCGCCTATGGCTATTTTGGTAGTTAAAATCTCGTCTAAAAATAGATAGCCACCGACGACTGAAGCCACTGGCAAAAGCAGCAAGAATGGCATGACCATGTTGACATCGTACAAGCCTAATAGTCGGTACCACATGGCATAACCTAAAGTCGTCATCACCAAACCCAAATAGACAACAGCAGCCCAAGCTGCGGGTGAGGCTGTTATGATTTGATCTATTTGGTTATCTTCTAGCAAATATGAGGCAATGAAAAGCTGTGGTGCGGCAAAAACAGCGACGCTGCTGATGAGGCTAAAACCCCCAGAAACCCCCATCATCTTGATCATAATTTGGCCCAATGACCAAGCAAAGCCGCCACCAATCACCATCAATACATAACGCATATTGTTAGCCAGTTTGGGCTCACCCACAATTAAAATTGCCCCACAAAAGGCTAAGCTAACTCCCACACCTTGACGTATGGTGAGTTTATCACCCAAGACTACCGAGGCCAGTAATATAGCAAAAGGTACTTCCAACTGAATTAATAAGGCTGCGGTTGAGGCATCTATACCACTGACACCGGTAAACGTAAGGCTGTACTGAATGGCGGCACTGACGAATGCTATCCAAAATAACTTATTGAATAATTTTGGGTCTGGACGGAAAAACCATATCATGCAAAGTGCCGTGAGGGTGAACCTTAACGCCATCAGTAATATGGGTGAAAAGTGTTCCATAGCGGCTTTGGCGATCACAAAACCCATGCCCCAAATAATGGCAACACTGATGGCAGAGAGAGTATCAAGAGGTTTCATGCAATGTTTCTAACTCGGTATAAGACGACCTTTAGTTTAGCCTTCAATGGTTGTGTGAAGACTAGTTTATAAAAGCACCATCTAGAGGGTGAACATTAGCCAGCATACAGCTTTCCACAACCCTATGGCCAGCTAATTTTAGCGCCAACGGTCATGGCTTTAGAAGGTATCAAACAACCTTTTAACAGGTGTTAAAATCAGGGTTCGAGAGCGTTCTTTGAAGTGTCTTTCTAGGTGCAATCCATGGACAATCTGTGGCCAATTGATGGAAGGTAAATTTCAGACTATTACCATCAAAAAAAGGCGCCAGTTTGGTCTAAACACTGTAGAATCTCGAACAATGCTTTACTCATTTTTAATTTAACACTTGTAGCGGAACCAACCAATGAAAATTATTCGATGGGTCTTGGGACAAATTATTTTAGTTTTGGACTTTTTAACTACGCCCAAATCAGTAGTGAGGGACACAGTAGCGCAAGCAAATCTTGATAACGCCATGGCAAAGATGTCGATGTATCAATTTAAGACCTGTCCTTTTTGCGTTAAAGTTCGCCGCGAATTAAAACGCCAGGCTTTGCACATTGAATTGCGGGATGCTAAAAATGATTTAGGGCATAAGGCAGCATTAGTGAACGAAGGTGGCCGTCATAAGGTCCCGTGCCTTAGAATTGAAAAGGCAGATGATTCGGTGCAATGGCTATATGAATCTACTGACATTATTGCGTACCTTAAAAAACTAGTGGGCGATGTTGAAACTGATAGTTTAAAAAATAACGATCAATCTATTGCTTAATTTTTGACGTTTTATTAGTGGGCCAATGTCAAAAACTCAAAGCTTTATTTTTGAGAGTAGTATCTTGCATCTTGTATAACCTAAACCCGACATCAAAGCTCTAGACACTAATGCTAATAATTCCCCTTTGCAAGTGATCAACCCATCGTGCAAGCATCAGCACTGACTTACAGTTAAAAAAAAGGCCGGAATGATCCGACCCTCATACGATTAAGTTAGAACTGACTTAATTACAGCAACTGTTTTAGCTACTGCCTTGAGCACAGAAACAAGTTTTTGCTATCACGATGTCAGCACGAGAGCTACGTTCTTTGTATAAAGCAGTGACCTCAGCGAGTTCCGCAGGTGCATCGCCTCGGGCTTCAAGACAGAGTTTGAGACCCAATAAGCCCCACATATTGTCTTTCCAGAGTTTGATGTCAGCACGGTAGACGGCTTCTGCTTCTTTGATTTCGCCTTGTTCGTGAAGAAGTGCACCAAGGATGTGGCGCACAGGTTGCATCTGTCCCCAAGGCTCATTATAGGCGAGGTTGAGTGAGAGCTTGACACCGCGACGGAGATGGTCGAAGGCAGCAGTAAAGTCAGACGCTTGACCTTGAGCCTTGGCTAGGAACTGTTTGCGATATTCGATTTCCCCAGCCAAAACAGCCGCATTAACCAATAAAATACACGGGCCATCACTTGGATCTTGGTGCATCAAGTTGTTGTGCAGTACCCGGCCTGCAAGCGCTGGGTTTTGCAGTGCTTTATCGAAGAGGACCTGTTCTGCTTCTGCCTCTGCGACCATGCCCTTGGAGGCATAGGCTACACCTCGAGCGTAGTGTTGTGTTGCAATAGTGGAAGCGAAGACATCCCCATCAGAGTATGTTGGTTCGGCAATTATTTTATCCCACATGCCGAATCGAATCATCACGTGCAAAGGCATGGCGACATAAGATTCAAGGAAGATTGCGCCCATTGGTATGATTCCAGCAAGCATAAATTGTACGCCTGAATTCTCATCACCTGCAGGATTCGCCGCTGCTGCCTTTCGAGCGTATTTCATCGCAGTTTCATATTTTCCTTCAAACATGGCACACCAGATCACGAAGTGGTGGTTATGCATTCTGTAAAATTTGTAAAACTGTGATTCGTTACCAGTGAGTTCAACGTATTTATCATCGGCTGCGACAGCATCGATGTTACAGTCCATAGCCTCTTTCCATTGTCCAACCCAAGCATCGATATGAGAGGGCATGTGTACGAGGTGACCCATACTAGGCATGGCGGTGCGCAGCAAATCAGCTGCAGGTAAAGCCCGTTCTGGAAATGGAGATAGTTCCAAACAGTGACAATACAAGTGGCACAATGCAATGTGTTGCTTGGCACCACTGATGTTTTCAAAGGCATCTTCCATCACTTTAACGCAAAGTAGTGTGTTGTTATCCAACGGAGTGATTTCACCAGTCTCAGTGTTCTTGTTCCACAGTTGCCATGCATTGAGATTCATCAGCGCCTCAACATAAATTGCAGCAACGTCCAAGTTGCCTTTATATTTTAAGTAAAGAGGAGCCATCGCTTTTGCAAACGCAATATTGAGTTCTGGACTGTTACCCATATTGAGCACTGAAGGGTCCGCTGCATCACGTGCTTCTTCAGAGTGGCGCTCGGCTAATGCATCAATAAGATCCTGTTCCAATTCGGTGCAACCCGCTTTGAGAGAAATTGCCTGTTGAATTGGGTCGTAACCCGAACCCAAACCAGGCGTCCAGTTGTAGTTTGAGGAAACACAGTATGCAATACCCCACCATGCCATTGCGCAGGTCGGGTCGAGTTCGGTAACGTTCATGTAACAGGCAATTGCTTGTTCATGGTTATAATTCAGCATATGCCCAAAGCCCTCGACAAACATTTTACGAGCATCTTCATTGTTGCAAGTAATCGTTGTGGCGAATGAGTAGTTTGATGCGTTTCCAAAATTATAATTTAATGGAGCAAGATTCATTGGAAATTTCCTTATTATTTTTTTTGTGAATTGGCACTATATCAGTCTAATTAACATTGTCAATATTTATAAATTTGTGTTAGTTAATTAATTATTAGTATGGTAGTCTCGATTTTGAATCAAAATAAGAAGCTAAATTTTTAAGATATGATCACGATTAATCAAACTATAGACAACGGATTGGTAGTTTTAAAAATGAAAAAATTAAGGCGTAATTTGGCAGGATTAATTTTTGTCGCACTGGGAATTATATTTTTATATCTAGATATGGCTCCAACTATGGATCATATGAATCATGGTGAATCTATGAATCATGAACCAACTGCTCACAGTGTTACATTACTGGGTATTGGAGAAATGACTTGGATGTGGTTTACCATGGCATTAGTACATTTCTTTTTGAAAGACTGCCATTGCAAGCATTGTAAGGGCACAGGATAGAAGAACCCCGGAACATTTTTTTCAGGAAACTGCCTCTGCATTCAGGCTTAGCTGGGGCCGATCAAATATGTTCGAAAACTTTACTTATTTTCAGAGTATTATGAGGATGATATTTGACAGTAAGATGTATGGTTTAGATTTTAGGGCATGGGTCTAAGTATACTAAGTGAAGCTTCGTTATTCGTCTGGTCGTTTAGAAAGAGAACGGATGACAAGATCACTAAAAACATCTCCGATATCTTCAGGAGATTGAAGACCATCTGGTTTTAGCCATAAGCATGAGTAAAAATACATCCCCAAAAGGCCTTTCACAGCAATTTTATCAACTGCCCTAAACACATTTTTCTGAACACCTTCCTCTATCGTTTTAGACCAGATTTGTTGGTATTCTGCATGCATGCACATAACGTCATGGTGTCGTGCGCCCGTCAAAGACTGGACTTCGCGAAAACAGACTACTATTTCTGCTAAGCTACTGCTAATTACGGCCATCAAGTGTCGGCTCAGTGCGTTCAAGCGCTGAATAGGATCTGGATACTCTCCCACTATTCTATGGCCAGACTGAACCAGGCCTGAAATGTACTGTGAAGCAATTTCGTGAAGAAGGTCTTCTTTGCTTTCTATGTGATGGTAGAGTGTTCCACGACCAAAGCCTGAAGCCGCCCCAATTTCCGCGACGCCGACTCCATTGTAGCCTTTTTTTGCGAACAACGAAGCCGCCACCTTAGTTATCTTCTTTGCCTGCTCTGTTTGTTTCAGTTTTCTATCATCCGCTAATTAATACCGAGTTGGTAAGTCTATTTCGCCCATAGTCTTTCAAGGTGATACTGATCACCACGCGTAGTCCGACTTTACTACATTTCTAACCAGATAGCAGTGGCTTGATCAACTCCAAAGTACAAACATTCTAGTTCGCGTTTTGCTCCGTTTTGTTTCATTTCGTGAATTAGGGCTACAACCATCCTAGCACCTGAACCTGAGCATAGGTGTCAGAACACAATTGCGTGACCAGATCAATTGACACTGTCACAAGAATTCCATTTAACTAACCAACCGGAGTTAGTTTTGCACTACCAATATAAGCGTCAGTCATGGGTGAACTCCTGCTGCATTCAAACTTATCAGACTTTGTTAGGGTTAGTATTCAAGTGAGAATTCTTAGTTGCTATAGTCTTGAACTCATCTGCCAAAATGACAAATTATTAGACTAGTTTCAACACTCCGAGTAAATGTTAAAAAGGACAAGTATAAAAAAATGCCCTTTTAATACTTGTATTGTACCGAGTGGTCTGTACAATAAAAAATCGGAATATATAAAACAGCTAATTAAACGTGTTTTGGCCTTTTTTAAAGCAGTTTTAAAATGAAAGAAACTATTTATATGTCTAACACAGAAAAAAAAGATGGTTGGGTAGGCGTTTTAAACGGCCAACCAAAAATTGGGCAATTCAGCTCACGTTCTCGTACGACTAAGATGAGCGATATACATTCGTTTACTGAGATGACTGGCGATAAAAATCCAGTTCACTATGATGAGGAACTTGCGAAAAAAACTCCGTTTGGCAAGCTTATAGTGCAGGGTGGCGTAACAACGGGTCTTCTTAATGCCTGTGTTGCAGAAGACTTGCCCGGCCCTGGTTCAGTGTTTTTATCAACCGAACTAAAATTTTTAAAAGCGGTAGGGGTTGGAGAAGAGTTGACGGCTCGAGTTGAAATTGAGTCTGTAAGAGATGACAAACCCATTTGCAAACTGAAAACGACCATCACCGACAGTGTTGGTGATGTGTGTGTTGATGGTACTGCAACAACCTACACCATGGCGCTCAAAGGTCTGTAAAACGAAGAAGACTTTTTTGAATTACTTTAATATAAATACAATCAAGCGGGAGTAATAATATGTCAGAAGAGATTGAACTTGAAGGTGAATGGGTCATGGGATGGCCTGATCGTAAACGGGCCCGTGTAATGCCAAGTAAAGATGCTGAAGGACGCACTATCTTTGCACGCTCTCCAGTACTTGATCTAGAGGGATTGCTGACACCAACTGATGCCTATTATGTGATCGCTCAACTTAACATGCCTGATCCAGTCCATCCAGACGACTTCTCATTTTCAATCGGTGGAATGGTTGACAATCCAACCGAGTACACTCTTGAGGGAATTCGAAAGTTCCCAGGTCGCACTGTGCGTGCAGTGACTGAATGTGCAGGTAATGATGGTGAATTTTGGGACTACATCGATGAGGGGAAAAATTCACCGAAGCCCTCTTTACGTGATGCCCAAGCTGAAGAAGGTGGTTGGCGCCAGTCCGGAGATGGTGAAGAGGCTCTGGACATTGAGAATATCCTTGAGTCCATTCCAACTACGGGTCTGGTCAGTGGTGGTGAGTGGACTGGAGTACCCCTTAAGACTGTGCTTGAACTTGCAGGCATTCAAAAAGGTGCAGTGTCTGTCGCCCTTCATGGCTGGGATGAAGGCAGACCTGACCCAGTGACGCAATACCTTTCAGTTGGACGCACTGACTTTGATGTGGTTGATCCTGGCATCATCAACTACTCAAAGGCGATGCCGATAGAAAAAGCTCTCCATGAAGATACAATCTTAGCATGGGCTCACAATGGTGAGTACTTGACACATGTGCACGGTGCTCCATTGCGATTAGTTGTGCCAGGTTGGGCTGGAAATTGGTGGGTAAAATGGATAGATAGGATAGAGATACTTGACCACACACCAGACTTCTATTATCAAACCCACTATTTTGTGAGCGGCAAATCGCCGGAAGACCCCAATAAGAAGGCTATGAAAGTTCTTGGAGTCAAAGCTTTAATTACCTCACCTCGAGACGAAGATGGTCCAATCAAGTGTGGCTCACACGCTATAACTGGTCGAACCTGGAGTGGAGAGGGTGCAGTAGTTCGTGTCGAAATTAGTACTAACGGAGGCGAAAGCTGGAACGACGCAACCATTGAGGAATCGAACGACCGTTGGCTATGGCGGCGCTTCCATTACGTTTGGGATGTCACCGAACCAGGTGAATATAAAGTAATGGCACGTGGAATTGACGAAAAAGATCGAGTCCAACCGACTTGGGACTGGAACTTCCAGCGTAAGCATTTTGACGGAATTGTGCCAGAAATAATCGTTGTTGAGAAAGGGTGATTTTTCTATGAAGATTGTGGTGTGTGTTAAACAGATTCAGAACCCTGAGATCCCACCTGTTCAGTTTCGCATTGACGAAGAAGCGAAAGTGTTGATTCCAGTATCTGGGTTGTCACCGGTTCTTAGTCCCTATGATGAACAAGCAATTGAAGCTGCTTTGAGAATCCGTGATAGGGCGGGCAAAGACTCTGACATAGAAATTACTATTGTCACTATTGCGTCAAAGGGCGCTCGCGCTGTAATTAAAGCGGCGCTCGCTTTGGGTGCTGACAATGCCGTTTTGCTTAGTGAGCCCACCTTTGATGGCAGTGGCGGGTATGTCACCGCTCGTAACCTGGCTGAGACTATCCGCGCCCTTGGTGATGTGGACTTGATCCTGACGGGGCGACAAGCTGCCGACTGGGATGCGGGTGTTGTAGGCCTTGGAATAGCTGAAATTCTGGATATTCCGGCCATCACTTTTGCCTGCGATGTGCAGATAGCCGACAGTGTCGTGACAGTTAAACGTATACTTGAAGATGGCATTGAAACAGTTGAAGTGGATTTGCCAGCGTTGGTCACTATCTCCAACGAGTTGGGTAAAGTCCGCTACGCATCAATGCGCGAGACGATGCGTGCTGCAAAGAAACCGATTAAGGAATGGATGCCAGAAGATATTGGTCTTGATGAGGCACAGGTGGGTTCTAGCGCTATGCGTTACAATCTAGAGCGTCTCTATATCCCAGTAAACGACACAGAGTGTGAATTCATTGGTGGGAATACGCCGGCCGAAATAGCCGCCACTCTCGCTCAGCACTTGCGTGAAGCACAGTTGATATAGGAGCAAAAGATGACTGAGTCTAATAATGGGGTTCTTGTAGTTGTAGAGATGGTGGAAAGTCAACCAATCGATCTAGGTTTAGAGATGTTAGCGTTGGCAAGGCGGCTCACTGACAGTATGGGTGGGACCGTCACAGCGGTCGCTTTCGGTACTGGCTTGGAAACCACTGGCAAGATGCTGACTGCCTATGGTGCGGATCAAGTATTAATTAATGATAACTCAATATTTGCCAACTTCCATGCGGAAGCCTGGCTACCGGATCTTTCCAAAATAGTTGCTGAGGTGGCGCCAGCTATTGTCCTTATTGGACATTCGTTATCTGGCACCGACCTAGCACCCCGCCTTGCCTTCCGCCTGGATGTTGATGTAGCTACCGGGTGTGAGTCGATTGATATCGTCAATGGACGACCACACATGACTCGAAGTTGCTTTGGTGGCCTTGCACGCGAAGTGGTGACTTTTAACAAGACACCTGCAGTAGCCACTATCCGTTCCAAAACCCAAGAGCCTCTGACGCCTATCATGGAGCGCGTTGGGGAGGTAAAACAGGTGAGTTCAATTCTTGATGTGAATTCCATACGCACTCGTGTTGTCAATCGCGAAAGGGAGAAAGCTGATGGGGTCAAGTTGGAGAGTGCAAAAATTGTGATCGGTGGTGGGCTAGGTTTAGGCGGGCCCGAAGGATTTAATACACTCCATGAAATCGCAGAATTGGTGGACGGAGCTGTTGGTGCGAGTCGAGCCGCCTGTGATTTGGACTGGTGCCCACGATCTTACCAAATTGGGTTGACTGGACGCACAGTGGCACCTGAACTCTACCTTGCAGTCGGAATCTCTGGTGCTAGTCACCACATGGCCGGCTGTGGTAACTCTAAGACCATTGTTTCGATCAATTCTGATCCAGATGCAGCAATTTTTAAATCATCCAGTTTTGGCATAGTCGGAAACTCTCAGGAAATTATGCCTGCGCTGGTCGAAGAGATCAGAAAGCTAAAGGCATAACAAAAAAGCCCTGAGAGTCGACGAAACAAGATATTTCGATCAGTATGGCTCAGCTACGGTTTTGATGGCGATGCACATCCTAACAAGCCAATGTGGATTTTTTAGAGTATCCACTATTGGCATTTCTAGAAACGGCATGATTAACAATTTGCGTCGTCAATGTGCCTCTTTTTCTCTGCACAGGCAAACCCTTTTGTCTGCATTATGTGTGCAATTTTTTAATTAAATAATGGGGTTTGATGAAATCGTTATTGTGGTTCAGATCGCTAAAAAATCTTATCCATTCCGCGGTGCACAATAGCCAATCTACTGTATGATCGCAGGGTCAAAAACCCACCAAATTCAACTAGTTCCTTATTAAAATATAAATCAGGTTAAAGATACTGTTGGTTTAATTAAACAGCTAACCGATAAATCATATCAACTTGCTGGAGATATCTTAGTTGTCAAACATATTATCAAACCGTTGGTTTGTGCTTGTAGTAACGGGTGTGGCACTTGTTCTTTCGTTGACTACATGGTTTTCAGCAACAGCTGTAATACCAGAGTTGACTAAGCTAATGTCGCTAAGCCTGTCCCAAGCAACCTGGTTTACCAATAGTGTACAGGCTGGTTTTGTCCTTAGTGCCCTTATTGTGAGCCTATTGTCCCTGTTAGATATTTATAAAAGTTCAACCATTATGGCGATATCCGCATGTATTGCGGGTATTGCAAATGCACTTTTAATTTTGGAACCTGGAATTGCCATATCGCTTCTTTCTAGATTTATAACGGGGATGGCTTTAGCCGGTATATACCCCACGGTAATTAAATTCATTGCTACCTGGTTTAAAAAAGGACGTGGTTTTGCAATGGGAATAATGTTAAGTGCCCTGACGCTCGGATCTGCTATGCCTCACCTTATACGTGCTGTCGGAATCCAATTTGACTGGAAGTTGGTAATTATCTTGAGCTCACTGGCATGTCTTATAGCCGCGGTGCTTTTTGCTTTTGTTTTGCACGACGGACCCCACCAATTTTCCAAGACTAAGACAGATGTAAATCAACTGGGGCGTATTATTAGAGACCGTCCAGTGATGCTAGCCAACATGGGCTATTTTGGTCATATGTGGGAGCTGTATGCGATGTGGGGTTGGTTTTTTGCATACGCCATCGCAGCAAAGAGTACAGGACTGGGTCTGGAAAATGCCGCGCTACTGACATTTTTAGTCATTGCAGCAGGCGCACCAGGGTGCGTTATGGGTGGATGGTTAGCCGATCGGACAGGTCGTTGTTACGCAACGATTTTCCTCATGGTTATTTCAGGCACAAGCGCGCTCCTCATTGGGCTCTGTTTTAATGGTCCCCCTTGGCTATTTATCATAATTGCATTGATCTGGGGGTTAACGGCAGTTGCGGATAGCGCCCAATTTTCAGCCGCGGTCACTGAACTATCCGACCAATCGATGGTTGGGTCTGCGTTGGCATTTCAAATGGGTGTTGGGTTTGCAATAACGATATTTGTGATCTGGTTGTTACCAGTCGCAGCAGAGTACCTTGGTAGTTGGCGCTGGGTTTTTCTAATACTTGTACCTGGCCCCTTTCTTGGTGCCTTATCAATGCTGTTGCTGCGCCGCGAAGATCGATCGCTGTTACTTGCTGATGGCCGGCGCTAAAAACGTTTAAATTTATTTAACAAGTACCTTCAAAAGAAAACATAGAACCACTATGACACGTTTTATATTATTGGTTCTTAGGTAAAACAGGGTCTACTGATACACACTCGTTGCTCAATCCGGCGAATGACGATAAATTTTGCGACATTCTATTGGCGAATACCGCACATTTAGATGCCGTTGTTACAGCAGTAAAATCAGCGTTTGAATCATTTCCGATGATTGGCTGGCAGGGCTCCACCAAAACCTGAGTTTATAATGTGAGTGCCATTAACGATGTAAAGATCTCTTTATAGCGCTGCTGATGGAACTAAGGGGGATTCACTGATGCATTTAATGATCACTATTCATGGTGGGGGGGCGTCCCAACATACTAAGCATGGGCAGACATGCCGCTCCAATAGACTGTGCCATAGACCCAAGTTCACCCAGTTTCACATCACAAGTAATGATGCCTTCAGTATGAAAGCTTTGCACATGGCTCAAGGTACTATCAACGATTTTATGCAGCACCACTTTAGGCAGTGCTCCGTCTAAAACGATGGACTCAATGTCTATTAGAGACCAAACCCCAATTAAGAATTGTGCTAAAGCGCTTGAGCAATCCTCGATCCATTCATCTACGCATTGAATCGTCGCTGCGCAAGTAATCGTATCTAAAGAGGCAATATCTAAGTTTAGCCCCTGACGGTTGGCATGCTCTGTGAGTGAATATAATGATGCTCGTCTGAGCAAGGGTTCAAATGGCCGGCCAGATCTTTGTGCCGTTGATAAATGGGATTGGGACACGGGAAAAGGCGCTAGAGCTGCTGAATTGCCATGAGTACCGGTTCGAAGAGTACCGTCAATCACCAAGCCTCCACCGATTAAAGTTCCTATATTCACATATAAAAAATCTTTATGAATTGCTCCAGTACCAAAAGTTAATTCCCCAAGGGCGGCAGATGAGCCATCGTTTTCTACGATTAAATTATCTACATCGGGCACTTTGAATAAACTAGTAACTAAATCTGAACTCCAGGACTGGTCAATGACGTTATTGGGTGGCAAAAGGGACTGCCAACCTTCCCAGAAGTAGGGTGTTGATATACCTACACCAACAATATGTCTTTCACTTAGCTCCTCTGCAGCAAGGAAACGATCTAATTCTTGTTGGCTCAACGATTTCAGCTTTTCCTGTTGGAGGAATCCAACAGCAACAGACACACTTTTCAGAATATTTCCGGTGAGTTCAACCGCCACAAACTCAAATCGGCTGCGCCCTACATGAATCCCAACAAAAATGTTTTTGTCGGAAATGCTATAAATTGTGGCAGGCTGTCCGCGGGGGCCTTTTCGCTTTTCTTCATCTTCTTTTAAGTAACCTGACTCGCAGAGTTTACGCACGATCTGGGTGACCGCTGGATGGGTTAAATTTACTTTTAGAGAGACATCAGCTTTCGATGCTCTTTTGTTAAGCCTAAATTCATTAAAGACCCTTTTTTGGTTCTCGTCTAGGCGCATCAGTGAAGTTCCTTTTAGCGATGTGAATGGCTCGAAACCAAGTGCCTAAGGCATTCGATCGTAATTTTAGTTTTATTGATCGGCCATTTTAAACGTTCTTGAAGTCAATATAAAACAATTTAAGTCAATTTAAATGAGCTGAATAAGCTAAGCCTTACTGAAGAGAATAGTCTTATTTATTTATTAAAGCAACTAACATTAATAATTGACAAGGGTAAAAGCTTGAGTATATGATGAGACATCGGCTTGGTCGCCGACGAAGTAAATTATAAAAATATCTATCAAAAATTTATAAATCTAAATCCTCCGGAGGATATGATGAAATTAAAAAATACCTTACTTGCTGCGACAGCTCTGTCAGCGGTTAGTGCGCTGGGAGTGCAGGCAGATGTAATCACTGTGGCTACAGTAAACAACGGTGACATGATTCGTATGCAAGGCTTAACAGATGATTTCACTGCTAAAACTGGACACACTGTAGAGTGGGTCACACTTGAAGAAAACGTTTTAAGGCAGCGTGTTACTACGGACATTACCACTAAAGGTGGATCCTTTGACGTGATGACCATCGGTATGTATGAAACCCCAATCTGGGGAGCAAACGGTTGGTTAGTTCCGCTAGATGACCTTTCAGCTGAATATGATGTGGGTGATCTTTTGCCAGCAATGGCAGGTGGTTTGTCTCATGAAGGTACCCTTTATGCTGCACCATTCTATGGTGAAAGTTCAATGGTTATGTACCGCACAGACCTAATGGAAGCTGCAGGCATGGAAATGCCAGCTGCGCCTAGCTGGTCATTTATAGCTAAAGCTGCGCGTGCAATGACAGACCGTGATAACGAAGTTTATGGTGTGTGTATTCGTGGTAAAGCAGGTTGGGGTGAAGGTGGTGCATTTATTACTGCAATGTCCAACTCGTTTGGTGCCCGTTGGTTTGATGAAGATTGGAATGCACAGTTCGATTCACGCGAATGGTCAGACACGCTTAACTTTTACGTTAACATGATGAATGATGCAGGCCCTCCAGGCTACTCAACCAATGGCTTTAACGAAAACCTTTCGCTCTTTCAACAGGGTAAATGTGGTATGTGGATTGACGCCACCGTGGCAGCGTCTTTCGTAACAAATCCTAAAGACTCTACTGTTGCAGACAAGGTTGATTTCGCTCTAGCACCAGATAATGGTTTAGGTGTGCGGTCTAACTGGCTTTGGGCATGGGCTCTAGCAATTCCTGCTGGCACTCAGCAAGAAGCAGCTGCGAAGGAGTTTCTTGAGTGGGCAACTAGCAAATCTTACATTGAGTTAGTAGCAGCTAAAGAAGGTTGGGCTAACGTTCCTCCAGGAGCCCGTACCTCACTTTACAAGAATCCAAAGTACATGGCAGTTCCTTTTGCGCAGATGACATTGGATTCGATCCTGTCGGCTGACCCAACAAACTCAACCGTTGATCCTAGCCCATACGTGGGTATCCAGTTCGCGGCTATTCCAGAGTTTGCTGGTATCGCAACAGAAGTTAGCCAAGAATTCTCTGCAGCCTATGCTGGTCAGCAAACTGTGGCAGAAGCACTAGCGAAGGCGCAAGCCATCACTAACGAAGCTATGGAAGCAGCTGGCTACCGCTAAGCTGTTCGTTTTAAACCAGAGGGCATAAGCTACGGCCCTCTGGTACTATTACCTAACACAACCCACCTTAGTAGACTCTTAATTTCGTGTGATTTGGCACGGTCCTGTCACCGGAGGAAATACATATGTCCACCAATGCATCCCGATCTGCCGCGCGAGTAATGATGGCGCCAGCTGTGGTCCTACTTTTAGGCTGGATGTTGGTGCCGTTAACCATGACCTTTTGGTTCTCTTTTAGAAAATTCTTACCCATGCGTGGTGGTGATCTTGGCTTTGCTGGCTTTGACAACTACGTACGGTTTTTGACATCAAGTAGTTTTTGGCCTGCTGTTCAGACGACACTGATCATTGTCATCAGTGTATTAGTGATTACGGTTGTGCTTGGCATCCTTTTAGCCATGCTTTTGGATCAACCCATGTGGGGACAAGGCATTGTGCGTATTTTGGTGATTGCGCCATTTTTTGTCATGCCTACAGTGTCTGCATTACTTTGGAAAAATATGTTCATGGACCCAGTCAACGGTCTATTTGCCCACCTTTTTAAGGCTTTTGGCGCTGAACCAGTAATATGGCTCACTGACGCCGCATTACCCTCCATTATTATGATTGTTTCTTGGCAGTGGCTACCGTTTGCAACTTTAATTTTATTAACGGCTAGACAATCTTTAGACAGTGAACAGATGGAAGCTGCAGAAATGGATGGCGCACCACTTTTAAAACGTTTTTGGTTTATCGTATTACCCCACTTAGGGCGTGCCATTACAGTGGTTATTTTAATTCAAACCATCTTTATCCTCTCAACTTTCGCTGAGATTTTTGTCACTACGTCAGGCGCTTTCGATACGAGAACACTGACTTATTTAATTTTCCAGCGCATTACTGATTCACAAAATATTGGCCTTGGTTCGGCTGGTGGCGTTTACGCTATCATTTTAGCCAATATTGTAGCGCTGTTTTTAATGCGCATCGTTGGCAAAAACCTAGATGCTTAAGGAAGGCTCAAATGGCACGTTCTAATTCAATGCAGCTGAAGATGCTGACCACCATTGCTGCATGGTCTATCGGTCTAATGATTTTTTTTCCCATTCTATGGACTATTTTAACGAGTTTTAAAACTGAGGCGCAGGCCATTGCCAGCCCACCTCTTTTTCTTAACTTTGATTGGACCCTAGAAAATTATCAGGTGGTACAAGAACGCTCAAACTATATGCGGTTTTTATGGAACTCAGTTTTCATTGCTGGTGGCTCAACACTATTGGGTGTGCTAATTGCTGTGCCTGCTGCTTGGTCCATGGCATTTGTGCCATCTAAGCGAACTAAAGATATTTTGCTTTGGATGCTTTCCACTAAGATGTTGCCAGCGGTGGGAGTCCTTTACCCTCTTTACCTGATTTTTATTGAACTGGGCGTACTTGATACTCGCTTGGGTTTAATTGTGGTTTTGATGTTGATCAATCTGCCCATTATTGTGTGGATGCTGTATACCTATTTTAAGGAAATTCCTGGAGAAATACTTGAGGCGGCTCGTATGGATGGGGCGACACTCAAATCAGAAATTTTATACGTGCTGATGCCCATGGCAGTTCCTGGCATAGCGTCGACGATCCTACTCAATGTCATTTTAGCTTGGAATGAGGCTTTTTGGACACTCAATCTGACTGCTGCAAAGGCCGCACCTCTCACTGCCTTTATCGCCAGTTACTCAAGCCCTGAGGGGTTGTTCTACGCCAAACTAAGCGCTGCCTCAACCATGGCTATCGCTCCAATTCTGATCCTAGGCTGGTTCAGTCAAAAACAACTCGTACGTGGCCTAACTTTCGGCGCCGTAAAATAATAAGGACCTTATTCATGGGACGCATTGTACTTGATCAAGTTAATAAGAGCTTTGACGGTGTGGAAGTTATACCACCGTTGGACTTGACCATAGAAGATGGAGAATTCACCGTATTTGTGGGACCGTCAGGCTGTGGAAAATCGACACTGTTACGCCTTATTGCAGGCCTTGAAGATGTAACAGGAGGCCAAATTCATATCGATGGAAAAGACTCCACTCAATTGGCACCGGCCAAACGTAAATTGGCTATGGTTTTTCAGTCATATGCTCTTTACCCACACATGAGCGTGCGCAACAATATCGCTTTCCCACTTAAAATGGCAAAGCTTGGCCGAGACAAAATTAATAGTAAGGTGATGGCTGCAGCAGAAGTGCTTAATCTAACCGATTATCTTGAGCGCCGACCCGGGCTTTTATCAGGTGGACAACGACAGCGCGTGGCGATTGGCCGAGCCATCGTGCGGGAACCCAAAGCCTTTTTGTTTGACGAACCACTGTCAAACTTGGACGCTGCCTTGCGGGTTGAAATGCGACTTGAAATTGGTGAATTGCACAAACGACTGGCCACAACCATGGTTTATGTTACTCACGATCAGGTTGAGGCCATGACTATGGCTGACCGAATTGTGGTGTTAAAAGCGGGTAATATTGAGCAGGTAGGTAGCCCACTTGAGTTATACAGCAAGCCTAAAAACGTTTTTGTAGCGGGTTTCATTGGTTCGCCTTCTATGAACTTACTCGAAGGACCTGAAGCGGTCAAATTGGGTGCGAAGACCATTGGCATCCGGCCCGAACACCTTTCGATTTCAGACCAAGAAGGGGTTTGGTCTGGCATTATTGGTGTATCAGAGCACCTAGGCTCTGATACCTTTTTTCATGTGAAATGTGACGCTTTTCCAGAGCCGATTACGGTCAGAGCAAGTGGTGAGGTTAGCCTGCATTATGGAGAAAAAGTGTTTCTTACTCCAAATCATGCACATCTTCATCTGTTTTCAGACGATGGATTGAGGATTGCATGAAGCGACTTGTTGGTAAGTGTGCCCTCATCACGGGCGCAGCTCGAGGCATTGGACTCGCCTTTGCTGAGGCCTATATAAAAGAAGGTGCTCGGGTAGCAATTGCAGACATTGATATTGAACGCGCGCGCAGATCAGTCAGTGACTTAGGCCCTGCAGCTATTGCTGTAGAGATGGATGTGACCCAACAAGTGAGTATTGATCGTGCTATTAGCCAAGTTGTGGATACATTTGGTCAAATAGATATTTTAATCAACAATGCAGCTATTTTTACAGCTGGCCCCATCGTTGATATAGATCGTGCAGATTATCAGCGTGTGTTCGAAATTAATTTTTCAGGCACTCTGTTTACTCTGCAAGCTGTGGCACGACACATGATTGATCAAGGTATTAAGGGCAGCATTATTAATATGGCTAGCCAAGCAGGGCGCCGTGGTGAATCCCTTGTGGCTGTTTATTGCGCAACTAAGGCAGCTGTGATCAGCCTCACGCAATCAGCTGGGCTCAACTTAATCCAACACGGCATTAACGTCAATGCTATCTCTCCTGGAGTTGTTGACGGCGAACATTGGGATGGGGTTGATGCGTTCTTTGCTAAACACGAAGGCAAAGTTCTGGGCCAGAAAAAGCAAGAGGTGGGTGACGCGGTGCCTTATGGAAGAATGGGGCAGGCCCAAGATTTAACGGGTATGGCTATTTTTTTAGCAAGTGATGAAGCTGAATACATTGTGGCACAAACCTATAATGTTGATGGAGGTCAATGGACAAGCTAATGATATTATCAAATCAAAGTCTGAACAGCCTACCAGATATCATTTCTAAACCCACCTATGACCGCCGGGCACTGACACCTGGCATTGTGCATATTGGACTGGGTAATTTTCATCGTGCGCATCAATCTTGGTATCTTCACCGTTTGCTTGAAATGGGTCTTAATCATGACTGGGCCATCATTGGTGCAGGGGTTCGTCCCTTTGACACTGAGCAACGTGAAAAACTATTGTCTCAAGATTGTTTGAGTACTTTAATTGAACTG
The DNA here is from genome assembly GCF_047730065.1 of Candidatus Njordibacter sp. Uisw_058. Taxonomy (GTDB): domain Bacteria; phylum Pseudomonadota; class Gammaproteobacteria; order Pseudomonadales; family Balneatricaceae; genus Njordibacter. The sequence goes on along the minus strand of NZ_CP159829.1, from coordinate 1,819,122 downwards.
GACCCGTCGGGAAAATCTGCTGAAGTGGTCGGATCAATGATTGACTACGTGCCCATCGAGGACGGTAACGGTGCTTTGATTGTGCAAATGGCAGATCCTGTAATACGGATTGTCGCTCTTACTGTGACAGAGGGAGGCTATTACATTGATCCTGTGACTAAGGCTTTGAATAGTGCACATCCAGACATTGAGTACGATGCGTCTAACCCCAGTGCTCCGCGCACCGCCTTTGGTTCAATTATCGCGGCGCTAAAAATACGCTGTGAACGCAACATTGGACCTTTTACCTTACAAAGTTGCGACAACCTTCAAGGTAATGGTGACATCCTAAGGCAAACGATTATTTCGCTTGCCAAAATGTCAGATGTAAAACTGGCTCAATGGATTGAGGCGCAGTGTACTTTTCCAAACTCAATGGTCGACTGCATTGTGCCAGCAACTGGAGCTAGAGAGTTGGAGTTAGCTAAGCAAATTGGAGTTGACGATCAAGTGCCAGTGACCCATGAAAACTTTCGTCAATGGGTACTTGAAGATGCTTTTTGTGCTGGTCGTCCGCAATGGGAAAAAGTGGGCGCTACCTTTTCTGATAACGTGCATGGTTTTGAAACACAGAAGATTCGTATCCTCAACGCAGGTCATCAGATCATAGTTAACATTGCAGAGATTTTGAATATAGAAACGATTTCAGAGGCTATGGAGCATGCACAGATTCATGCTTTTTTTCGAAAAGTTCAAGCTGAAGAAATTGCTCCACATGTTGCTCAGGTTGCAGGAATGAATCCTCAACAATATGTAGATCTTATCGAACGCCGCTTTTCTAATCCTGAGATTATTGACACTGTGCGCCGAGTTGCCTTTGATGGTTCATCGCGACATCCAGGGTTTATCTTACCGACAGTTCATGACGGATTGGCCACAGGGAGTTCGATCGAGGGCCTTGCATTAGTTGAGGCTGCATGGGCTCGGATGTGCGAGGGTACAAGAGAGGATGGCAGTATTATCGTATCCAATGACCCTTTTTGGGACACCTTAGTGGCAACGGCAAAACAAGCCAAAGTAGAACCACAAGCATGGCTTGAAATGCGAAATACTTATGGTGACTTAGCAGACAAGCCACAGTTTCAAAGCGCTTTTTGCAGATGGTTGATGATGATTTGGGATCGAGGGGTTGAAGCTGCTCTAGAGTCTTATTGCGGTAATCAGTCTCTATTGCAACATGCAGAGGCACCCCTATGACGCCCTCTGATTCCCAGCCTGCACTAATAAACAAAAACCTACCGTCAGAGGTTAGTTTGGCTCAGCTAGCCGATAACATACTGGAGCGATTGACCAATCATAACAGGCTCGTTATTGCTATTTCAGGGCCTCCAGGCAGTGGCAAATCAACAGCGACTGATGCATTGGAAGCAATGCTGGCGCAGAACAAAGAAATTAAGGTTCAAGCTGTTCCCATGGATGGTTTTCACTATGATAATGCCATCTTGCAGCAACTTGGACTGACACAAAGAAAAGGCGCTCCTGACACCTTTGACGTAGGTGGCTTAGATGCTGTTTTAAATCGACTAACAACTAAAAAACGGACACAAAGTGTTGCTGTTCCTTTGTTTGATCGCAAGCGTGACCTATCTCTTGCCAGCGCTAGACTCATCGATAACAAAACTAATGTAGTGTTGATTGAGGGTAACTATTTGCTCTTAAAAGATGGGCCCTGGTCTCAGCTTAAAAAGTATTTTGACTTGTGCGTAAACATTCCATGTGATGAAGAGACCTTGCGTTTAAGGTTAGTAGAACGCTGGAAAAACCTGAATTATGATGACCCAACTGCGAACTTAAAAGTTGAATTAAACGACATGCCCAATGCGAAACTGATCATCAGAGAAAGTGGTTTTGCCGATATCATTTTAAAGTGGAATAAAAGTAATTCATGAACCTTGGTTATAAGTTTGTTGTGTGTCTAATAAATTAATGCAGCAGTCGTAGTTCAGTTTTTGGGTCGTTAATGTGTTGGTTTAATAAAGCCATCTGCAATGGGCTTACGAATTTAAAATGGGCTTATTAAAGTGGATAATAATATGGCAATGATAAGCATACCTGCTGGTATAATAATGACTAACCTAGTGCAGGTGAAAGACTTACGCTGAAGAATTGTTGATTGATTTACCAGACTTTAGAATGACTAGGGCGACTAGGGTGGCTAGGCTGACGGGTAATACTGGCTTGAAATCCTAGTCAGCCTATTGAGTACTGAAGTGCAGAATAAATTGAGTTGGGGGTAGTGACTCAGACCATTCTGTTTGAATTTATTGATACATCGTGTCTTTATTAATGGGACGCCGTTTAATTTAGGATTAATTTTGATTATTTGTTGTGGTGAAGCCCTTATTGATATGGTGCCAGTGTTATCAGACTCTGGACAAACCAGTTTTACGCCTTTAGTAGGTGGGGCAATTTTTAACACGGCTATAGGGTTGGGCCGTTTAGGCGCTGAAGTGGGTATGGTGTCGGGTATATCTAATGATCTCTTTGGCGAACAACTGCATGATGCATTAGTGACGAGTAGGGTCAACACATCATATCTTGTGAGGTCTGATTTACCGACCACACTAGCATTTGTTAGCTTTAATGAGGGGCACGCCAACTATACATTTTACGATGAAAATAGTGCGGGTCGATCTGTCAATATAAAGCACATCCCTAACCTAAAAGCGTCTTCAGTGGCGAGGCAGTCCCTCAGTGCTTTGTATGTGGGAGGAATTAGTTTAATTAATGAGCCTGCTGCCAGTTCCTATTGTGATTTAGTAAAGCAATATGCAGATGATACTGTGATTATTTTAGACCCTAATATACGTGAAAATTTCATCAGTAATGTCCATTCTTACCGGCAACGCTTGCAGGGCATTATTGAAGTGGCTGATATTATCAAGGTATCTGATGAAGACTTAGACTGGTTGGTGGGAAGCCATGCCGATGAAGAGCGGCAGGTGGGTTTGCTGCGTGGTAATAACACAACTATGGTGGTAGTCACTAAAGGCGCTGATGGTGCAACAGCGTATCTAAGTTCTGGTGAAAAAGTTCATCAAGAAGCGCCAAACGTGTGTGTTGTAGATACCGTTGGTGCGGGTGATACTTTTAATGCCGGTTTTATGGCTAAAATTGTTGAACAAAACCTCATGTCAAAACGAGCACTAGCCCGCATTAGCCTGACAGAACTACTAGCATCATTGACTTATGCAGTAAATGTTGCTGCAATTAATGTAGCCCGACAGGGTGCAAATCCACCTTGGATAAGTGATCTAGAAACCTAGATTTGAACTATTCGACGTAAATTTTTTGTAAATAAATTGTATGCAAACGTAAATAAAAACTTAAAAATGTACCTTCAATCAGTGAAACCTCACATAAAAATCTGATCTATTGCATAGATATTTATAAAATAATGCATAAATTATTTCAGATATTTAAGTTTTTGTGACACAAGTTTATCTTTTGCGCTTTTTAGTGACTGTTTCTTTTTAGGTAAAAGCTTGAGTCTAAATGTTTTTTAGAGAAAATAGTCAAAGCTAGGCGTAATGCCATTCTCCTCAAACCCTCGACTTGCTTGTTTTTCCCACCACTAGAATGGCTGATGGCAACTTTGTGGCTGCATCTTTATTAAAAAAATAGGGAAAAAGTTAATAGTTAAATTGTAGGTAAACAGAACTTTTATACTTTTTTTCAAAACCTCGTTTGGAACTTTAAGATTTTATGAGAACTATTAGCCTTTCGAAAAGTAGATGTTGAATGAACGTATTATTAAATACCACTAATTTGCACCGCTGTTGAAAAAAGGATAGATTACATTGGCCAGTTTCTATCACACTAGATACTGGACTAGCTGTAAAAGTGGTGTTTCGTATGTTGATCAGGAAATTAACGTCCTAACACTGAAAATAAGGTATTTAAAATTAGGGGTTACAAATGACTTATAACTTAACGTCCGCCGATCCGGTTGGCATGTCTTTTTGGTTAATTTCCATGGCGCTTGTCGCGGCTACAGCGTTCTTCTTTATAGAGCGTGATCGTGTAGATGGAAAGTGGAAGACATCCTTGACGGTATCAGGCTTGGTTACGTTGATCGCTGCAGTTCACTATTTCTATATGCGTGACGTATGGGTTGCTACGGGAACATCTCCAACAGAATTGCGCTATATTGACTGGCTATTAACTGTGCCACTATTAATGGTTGAATTTTATTTGGTGCTTGGCGCTGTAACAAAAGTGCCTGTTCGCGTATTCTGGAAGTTACTACTTGGTTCTATCGCTATGTTGGGCTTCGGCTTCGCTGGTGAGACAGGTATGATGGATGTGAATATAGCGTTCGTCTTAGCAATGGCAGGTTGGGCATTCATCGTTTGGGAGATCTTCAAAGGTGAAGCTAGCCAAATCAATGCTGGGCTTTCAAATGCCAATGTTCAAAAGGCCTATAAGTGGATGCTTATCTGTGTAACGATTGGTTGGTCTATCTACCCTATCGGATACTTCTTTGGTTACATGGCAGGTGGTGCTGATGCAGCAACGCTGAATATTGTGTATAACCTAGCCGACTTTATCAACAAGATCGCGTTTGGTGTGATTATCTGGGCTGCTGCAGTAGCAGATTCAGATTCTAAAGCATAATTAAATCTGTTTGAATGATAGGAGGGGCCAGTCTCGCTGGCTCTTCTCTTTTTTCGGAATAAAATTAAGCATTTAAAGAGCTTTACTTGATAAGGGTACGCTTAATGTCCCCAATACACTTTACTCATCAAAAGAATTTGCTAATAGAGCTAGACGGTCTATATAAGCGTGAAATGCCACATCCTTTAAGTAGCTTAGCAGCCGCTGCTGAGTATCACTTTAAAAATCCAGGAAAATCGTTTAGAGCTCAACTCGCTTTATCCAGTGGTTTTGCCCTAGGATTAGACACTTTAGATAATTTACACTGGGCAGCTGCATGCGAGCTATTGCACAATGCTTCCCTTATTCACGACGATATCAGTGACGCCAGCATTCATAGGCGCGGCCAAGAGAGTATTCACCAACACTTTGGATCAGATATGGCCCTATGCTTGGGTGACTGGATGGTTGCCAAAGCCTTTGAGTTGGGTGCTAGAAATACCCAATATAGTGGTGTTTTAGTCGCCTTATTAGCTCAGGCAATGCAGGAAACCTGCAGTGGTCAGATATCTGATATCACCCAGCGTCAATGTGCTGAAATAGCCGAATGGCAGCGCATCGCTAAAAGCAAGACTGCTCCACTGTTGGTTGCTCCAATCAAAGGTGCAGCCATAGCTGCGGGTATGGGCCCAGAAATATTGGGTCTTGAGCAACTCATTGGCTTATGTGGAATGGCCTATCAAGGCCGCAATGACATAGACGACATTATCCCATCAAGCCATCGGTCGAGTGACCTTGATGGTCGCAAACCTAATTTAGTGATTAGTTTGTTTGCTAAAAAAGGCGTTGGTCGAGAAGACTTTTTACGGTGGTATCACTCTGACGATGTTAATCAACTTACCCATTGGCAGCGCCGCATTGCCTCCAATGAGGTGATTCTTGAAGCCAATGTTTTGGTCGATGGTTGGCTTTTGGAAGCTGAGCAGCTAGTGAGTTCGTTACCTCCTCAATTACACACTGTGGCTCAGAGCTTAGTTGCTGCTGTGCAGCAGAAAACAGAAACAACACTCCAAGGGCAGATCGCTTGACATCAAAAACATTTGGAGCCGGTAAAACGGTGGTGGTTATTGGGGCAGGTTTTGCTGGTATAGCAACTGCGTTAAGGTTAAGGGCTTTGGGATATGAAGTAACATTAATGGAACGCTTAGGCAGTCTTGGTGGCCGAGCACAGGTGTTTGAACGGGGCGGCTATCGACACGATGCAGGCCCTACAGTAATTACTGCACCCTTCTTGTTTGATGAGTTGTTCGAACTGTTTGATGAGAAATTGAGTGATCATCTGGACTTTGTGCCGTTAGACCCTTTTTACCGATTTCATTTTGCTGATGGTAGTCAGTTTGATTATCGTGCTAGCGTTGAAGATACGCTAACAGAGATTAGGCGCTTTAACCCAGACGATGCTGATGGCTATCTAAAGCTGCTCGAAAAGTCTAAGAAAGTCTATGATGTTGGCTTTAAGCAGTTGGTTCATCGGCCGTTCACCCGCCTATGGGATATGGTCAAACAGGTGCCGGCCTTGCTCATTCTCAAATGCTATAAAACAGTTTCGCAAATGGTTAATAGCCATCTCAAACACCCACTAATTCGACAAGCTTTTTCGATACACCCCTTATTAGTGGGCGGCAATCCCTTTAAAACAACCGCCATTTACACGCTTATTCATTATCTTGAACGACGTTGGGGAGTGTTTTTCTGCATGGGTGGCACGGGTAAACTGGTAGAAGAGTTGGCGGCACTGATGGACCGCCACGGCATCACTATCCAGCTTAATGCTGATGTAGATGAAATTATGGTAGAACATAATCGGGCTACTGGCGTCCGTCTTAATAGTGGTGAGCAAGTTGACGCTGATATTATTGTGTTTGGTGGAGATCCTGAAACCTGTTATCAACATTTATTACCAAAGAAAAAATCACCACTGCCCAGCATAAAAAAACACTATAGCATGGGTCTATATGTGCTTTATTTTGGTACTAAAAAGCTATATCCAGACGTTGCCCATCATAGTATTTGGATGGGACCTCGATTTAAAGAACTGCTTGCAGAAATTTTTGATGCCAAACACATGAGCGAAGATTTCTCTCTCTATGTGCATCGCCCTACGGCGACAGATAAGAGCTTTGCACCGCCTGGATGTGAGTCATTCTACGTGCTCTGTCCAGTTCCTAACTTACAAGGTAATGTGAATTGGGAGACTGAAGGGGAAGTGCTCCGAGATCGCATTGTAAGTGCTTTAGAGGAAACAATATTACCAGAACTGAGTTCTGTGATTGAGGAAGTCTTTTGGATGACTCCAGAGGACTTCGCGAAAGATTATCGCTCCATGCATGGTGCTGGTTTTTCTATCGAGCCACGGCTCACGCAATCAGCTTGGTTTCGCTTTCATAACCGTGACAAGGCGCTTGAAAATCTCTACTTCGTGGGTGCTGGCACCCATCCAGGGGCTGGATTACCAGGTGTGGTTAGCTCCGCTAAAGTGGTTGAGGAATTGCTCACTGGGGTTGAGGTAGGGTCAGGGTCAGGTGGCTAATTGATGACATCTTTGCAGCCTAACCGTGTTAGCTCAAGTCATTCCCAATCGCAACAGGTGTTGGCCCGTCATGGAAAATCTTTTTACTGGGCGAGTAAGTTTCTTGGGGCTGAATTAGCTGAGCGGGCCGCACAGTTGTATTTGTTTTGTCGATATGTGGATGACTTAGCCGATGGAGACCTACCCGACCGGCAGGAATCACTGAAAGACATTCGCCACCGTCTAGGAGGCAATGTAATTTCCGCTGGGCCTGAAATTGAAGCCTTTATGGAATTAGCCAGTGCTTATAATATTCCTTTGAGTGCAGCGACTGAGCTGTTAGATGGCATGCTTAGCGACCAAACGCCCACTGCTGTCGCTGATGAGGCTGAATTGTTAAGCTACTGCCATGCGGTCGCAGGCACAGTTGGGTTGATGATGTGTAGGGTACTGAACTGCGATGAACCGCGGGCAGATAGCTTCGCTATCGATTTAGGCATCGCTATGCAGCTTACTAATATTTCCCGTGATGTGCTTGAAGATGCCAAAATGAACCGGCGCTACCTGCCGGCAAGTTGGACCAATGCCACTCCAGAACAAATCGCTGCTGCTGATGTTGATTGTCAGCAGCAGGTGGCACAGGCCATCAGTCGGCTGCTGGATCTGTCAGAACATTACTATGCCAGTGCTCAGCTTGGCATTCGTCTATTACCTTTTCGCTCAAGATTATCCATAGCCATTGCTTTGCGGGTGTATCGCCAAATTGGTCGGGTACTTAAACGTCGCAAAATGGTATGGTGGCGGGCAAGGGTTATGGTCACAAGTTCTGAAAAAGTATGGCTTAGCCTTCGCAGTATGGGTGATCTATGGCCTAAAAAAGTACCTCCACACCAAGCCCAATTACATCAACATTTACAGGGATTAGCCGGTGTCCAGCCCAGATGAAACTATTCAGCTAGACATTGCTATTGTGGGTGGTGGCAATGCTGGAATGACACTTGCGACTAAGCTAGAAGGTGTGTCGGCAACGATATTTGAACCCAAAACTCCTATTGAGCGCGATTGCAGTTGGGCCCTCTGGGCGCAAGCACCACAATTAAAAGAGCTGGCCCCAGCCATCCGTGGTAGCTGGAATCAATGGCGCTTAATTGATTATGCGGGTGAAATCATTCATCACAGCCATGAATATCATTACGCTAGTCTTAGCTCCGCAAAATACCTACAGCATTGTGAAACTTTACTTAAAAGTCCAGAAATGATGGTTAGGGCCCCGGTGGAGAATCTGCTTGGTGAAGGTGGTGGTGGACGATTTAGTGCTAATGGACAAAGCTACAACGCCAAGACTATATATGATAGCCGGCCACCTAAGTCAGAACCTCAAACTTTGTGCCAGCATTTTATAGGCTGGGAGATTAAGCTTACATCGCCCATAGAAAACCCTCATATAGCGACCCTAATGGACTTTCGGGTGGACCAGTCACGTGGGCTACACTTTATCTATGTGTTGCCTTATTCAGATCGACACTTATTGATTGAATCGACCATGATATCAAACCAGCTTGAAGATAAAGACTGGTACCGTAGTGCCATAAAGCGATGGCTTTCTGAGCATGGGCTTGAGGTGGAGTCCCAGTTGAGTGAAGAATATGGCGTTATTCCTATGGCCAAGGTACAGCCTCAAAATCCTGATGTTAATAACATTGGTGCGGCTGGTGGAGCAGTGCGTTTATCCTCTGGATATGCCTTTAGTACCATTCAAGCACAGATGACTATGCTTGCTGCATCTATTGCCGCTGGCAGCCGCACCCCGACCAAACCATTTTCTAAGGTCTTGATTTTTTTAGATAACGTTTTTAACCGAGCCCTCAACGACCAAACTGATCATGGAGTGAGTTTGTTTATGGCCACTGCTAAAGCCCTTAATGCAGAGCAATTTTCGCGCTTTATGTTGGGTAGGGCCGGCTTAGTTGAGTGGGTTCGAGTGATATTAGCGATGCCTAAATGGCCGTTTATCAAATCAGCGTTGCAGCAGTTATTGGCTCATGACTAGCTTTGATCTAGCTGCTATTGGTGCAGTATTGCTTGTTGGAGTGCCGCACGGCGGTCTTGATGGGGCAGTAGCGCGCCGCATTGGCTGGCCCAAGGGTGCTCTAGCATGGATGGGGTTTAATCTTAGCTATGTATTACTTGCTGGTCTGGTAGCTTGGATTTGGTGGCAGTGGCCCATACTTAGTTTGTCTGTTTTCCTTATTATTTCGGCATTGCACTTTGGTGCGAGTGATATCGCTCTCACTGAGTCATCTAGTGCAGAAAAATCCTTCATGCGATGGCTTCCACTAATCACGCACGGTGGTTTGGTGTGTATTGCGATTCCCAATTTTCAAGCCATTGCGGTGCAACCCCTGTTTACTTTATTGGTGGGTGACATAGGAGCGGCTATGCTCATTAATAGCATCGGTATGCTCTTTCTACCCTGGCTCCTGTGTTTGTCTGCCTACTGTATTTACGCTCTTATATACCCTGTATGGCGCCAACCACTGCTCAACTTGGGTATATTATTACTACTAGTGTGGTGGCTGTCGCCCCTCATCAGTTTTGCTGCCTATTTTTGTTTATGGCACAGTCGTAGTCATATGTTACGCATATGGCGCAGTCTCAAAGAAGAAGAGGAGCGCCAGCGCAGTTTCATTGAAACCGTGGTCTATACTCTTTTAGCATGGGCGAGTGCGTTGGTCTTTGTTCTAATGTCTGAGGGGGCGCTCACGACGGTGTTAATACAAATCACCTTTATCGGACTCGCAGCGCTCACGGTACCCCATATGTTGCTTGTTGATCTAGCTGATAAGTTGAAAAAATCTCACGGTTGAGGAAAAGCCATCAGTAGTGAAGTTTAGGACCTACATTGGCTAGGCTTCGTTAAAGCGGACAAAGTTTGATAACGAGTGTTTTTTTGGGTTTAAATTGGTTCTAGCAAAGAGCGATTTTATTGAGTCAAGTGCGCGCAAATAATTGGGATGAGCTAGTTCAGTTTGTGAGCTGTAATAGTTCACCCCAATATTGCTTACTGCATAATCATGCCGCCATCAATCATAATTAATTGGCCAGTCATATAATCAGATTCGCCACTAGCAAGGAAGCTTGCGGTGCCCACCACATCTTCAGGATAGGAATAGCGTTTCATTAAGATCATATCTTCTGCCAGTTGATCCATCGATTGGCCTTCCTTTTCAAACTTTCCTATAGCAACTAAGTCTTTGTCTAACTGCTCCCATAGTTCAGTTCTTACCACACCTGGGCCATAACCGTTTACGGTGATATTTTCCGCCGCTAATGCCTTAGCACCTCCATTAATCATGGCTAAGACAGCATGCTTACTGCAGGCATAGGGCACCACATCGTCAAACGCTTGACGCGAAAGAATAGAGCCTACATTGATGATTTTGTAGGGCTCACTTTGTTTGCCTTGCTTAATCATTTGTTTGGCTGCTTCCTGCATGCCTATGAGTGTGCCCAGAGCGTTAATGTCCATTATTTGGTGCCAGTTCTCTTCTGTAATATCTAAGAACATAAGAGGTGTATTGACACCAGCATTATTTAGCATAATGTTAATCGAGCCAAAGGCTTCGGCAGTAGCTTCTACGGCGGCTTTGACCTGATCGCGTTTAGTGACATCGACTTTGGCTGCAATGGCCTGTCCACCGCTGGCTTTAATACGGGCCACTACTTCTTGGCACCCAGCAAGATTAACGTCTGCTACGCAGATTTTCGCACCTTGTGCAGCATAGTGCTCTGCTATGGCTGCACCCATGCCTCGAGCAGCGCCCGTGATCATCACATGTTTGCCTGTTAGGCGGTTAGTATCCATAAGTCATTTCCTTTAAGTTTAGATTTATAATTTAAAGCTCAGTTAGTTCTAATAAGCATACATAGCTTCTGTGCAAACGATTGCATCATGAAAGCAATATTAAGTCAAGATCTAGTTTAAAAAACATGTGATAAGTATAGCTAACTCACCTCAAAATAGTCAATTACCTACAACCCTCTTTTACCACTGTGGTTAACTCATGCTTGCTACGTTAGTAAGTGATTAAATAGGTTGACTAAAAAAATATATTATGTTGCAATATGCATGCAATCGGTTGCATCAATTTATGTTTTCGTATGTGGTTGCAATAAATAAAAATTAATTAGAGCGACCTGTTTTCGCCAGTGCTCTTAACTTAATAACGCTGAGTTGGTTCGCCACTTTTAGAGCTGCAACGACCAAGCTTTAAGACTCGATTTTATAAGGTAATACTATGACTATATTGACATCTACTGATCCTAAAATTATACAGGCGGGTGATATAGACCCACGCTGGGATTGGAAAGGGATGATTCCAGCTCCTGGGCGTATGAATGTGGATTTTGAAGAGCGTGTTGATTTTCGTCGTTTACATAATTATCGGACGGCTCGGGCAAGGCAGGCGTTGGCTAATTCGAATATTGGAGCGTTATTGTGCTTCGATAATAACAATATTCGTTATTTAACAAGTACCGTTATTGGTGAGTGGTCAAGGGATAAAATTTGTCGCTACACACTATTTACAGGTAACTCTGAACCCTATCTATGGGACTTTGGATCGGCAGCAGCCCACCATCGCTTGCACAACCCTTGGCTTGAGAAAGATCGAGTTATGGGGGGTATGCTTGGGCTTCGGGGCTCTGTTCCAGAAGACGTCGGTTTGTTCCGTAACGCGGCAAAACAGATTGCTGATTTGTGCCGTAAAGAAGGCGTATTCGATATGCCGCTTGGTGTAGATATTGTTGAGCCACCTATGATGTTTGCCCTTCAAGCTGAAGGCCTTACAGTCGTTGATGCTCAGCAAGTCATGCTGGACGCTCGCATGATTAAGAGTATGGATGAAATTATTTTACTCAACACTGCCGCAGCAATGGTCGATGGTGCTTATCATCATCTGTCGGAGGCGTTAAAGCCTGGAGTGCGTGAAAATGAGATGGTGGGATTAGTTAACAAGTTTTTGTATGACAATGGTTCAGATGATGTTGAAGCTATTAATGCGGTCTCTGGAGAGCGCTGCAGTCCGCACCCGCATAATTTTACCGACCGCATGTACAGACCAGGAGATCAAGCGTTCTTTGATATTATTCATTCCTATATGGGCTACCGTACCTGTTACTACCGAACCTTGAACGTAGGCTTCAAAACTCAAGGTCAATCTGATGCTTACAAACAAGCACGTGAGTGGATTGATGATGCAATTGCCTTGGTAAAGCCCGGCTTAACGACTGACAAGATCGCAGCTATTTGGCCCAAAGCTGAGGATTTTGGCTTTGCTAATGAAATGGAAGCCTTTGGTTTACAGTTTGGTCACGGACTAGGCATGGCCTTGCATGAACGCCCAATTATTAGTCGTTTGGTGTCGTTTGATAAGCCTTTCGAACTTCAAGAGGGTATGGTCTTTGCTCTTGAAACCTATTGTCCTGCGCTTGATGGCAGTGGGGCGGCGCGTATTGAAGAAGAGGTCGTAGTGACTGCGGATGGCTGTAAGATACTGACTCTGTTCCCTGCTCAAGAGTTATTTGTGGCTAACCCGTATTAAGCCAGGGCTTTTTACCTCTCTTTGAAATAATGGAACTAACATGACAAGTCAATTTGCTGCAGGATTCACGGTAGATTTAGCAACCAGTGTGCCGACAGATCTATATATTAACGGCCAATGGGTGCCAGCCTCAGATGGAAATAAGTTCCCAGTGATTAATCCAGCCAATAATCAGGTCTTAACGAGTGTATCTTCAGCCTGTGAGCAGGATGTGCTAAGTGCCATCGATGCTGCCCATCATGCTGCCCATGATTGGGCCAACACCTCACCAAGGGCCAGGGCAGAAATATTGCGTAAAGCTTTCGACCTAATGATTGAGCATAAACGTACGATGGCTCGGCTTATTTCTTTGGAAGAGGGTAAGACCCTGGCTGAGGCACTGGGTGAAGTGGGTTATGCTGCTGAGTTCTTTCGTTGGTATGCTGAAGAAGCCTGTCGTGACCAAGGTACGTTTATGCGCGCGCCTGCAGGGGCTAACAATATATTGGTAAAAAACCAACCAGTGGGTGTATGTCTGTTGATTACGCCATGGAATTTTCCTGCTGCAATGGGGACCAGAAAAATTGCACCTGCGCTTGCTGCTGGCTGCACTACAATCCTCAAACCTGCATCAGAAACACCATTAACTGCGCTGTATTTAGCTCAATTACTTGAGCAAGCTGGGGTGCCGGCGGGCGTAGTGAACGTCATTCCGTCTAAGCGCTCTTCCATGGTGTCTGAAGTCAGCTTAAGTGATTCACGGGTTAGAAAAATTTCCTTTACTGGTTCCACAGAAGTGGGTCGATTGTTGTTGGCAAAGGCCAGTGAAAGGGTCGTCAACTGTTCCATGGAACTGGGTGGTAATGCGCCATTTATTGTTTTAGAAGACGCTGATATGACGGTTGCTGTGGACAGTGCCATGGTTGCCAAAATGCGTAATGCGGGCGAATCTTGTATTGGTGCTAATCGTTTTTATGTGCACCATTCGAGGGCAGAAGAATTCTCCACCCGCTTGTCCCAAGCTATGGGTGAGCTAGTGCTGGGGGACGGTTTACAAGAGGGTGTTGATGTTGGCCCCTTAGTTAACGCGAGCACCATCGATAAGGTAGAACAACTGGTTAATCAAGCTGTTGAACTCGGTGCCAAAGTCCTAACAGGTGGCGCACGATTGGCAGGCCCTGGATTTTTCTATCAACCCACTGTGTTAGTTGATATACCTAAGCATGCAGATATATTACGCGAAGAAATATTTGGACCTGTGGCACCAATCGTTACTTTTACGACTCAGGACGAAGTGATTGTCGCTGCAAATGACACAGTTTTTGGTTTAGCTGCTTATGTAATTGGTGTCAATCTAGGTAACGCTTTAGCGGTAGCAGAAAGGCTTGAAGCTGGAGTTTTAGGAGTCAACAGGGGCTTTATATCTGACCCAGCAGCACCCTTTGGTGGTGTTAAACAAAGCGGTATTGGTCGTGAAGGTTCACAAGATGGTTTGCATGAGTTTACTGAGAAAAAATATATCGCTATCGATTGGTAATAAACCCCATCGAATCGCAAGCTGAGTCTTAACACATTAAGAACCGTGTAATCACTAATTGACAGGAGTAATGGCAGTGGCCAAGGCAACAAATATACCCATAGACGTAAAATGGCTGCAAATCACGGCAACAAATGCCGATTGGAAAAAAATAGGTAAGTCTGAATGTATAAAAATGCTCACTCATTTGCATATTATCCGTGCCTTCGAAGAAACCTTATCAGGTTTAAATAATAATGGTTTGATCCATGGACCTTTGCATCTAAGTATTGGCCACGATGGGGCTGTTGTGGGTGCTATGTCAGAACTTGGCACAGATGACTTGGTTAACGGTTCACACCGAGGTCACCATGTATTTCTAGCTAAAGCGCTAAATCATGTACATGAAAAAAATCTTGAGTCATCGACAGGCGAGTTCTCTCCAGCGGTCAGAGACACTGTGTACCGAACTATGGCTGAAATTATGGGTTTACAGCCTGGCTATAGTGGTGGTCGTGGCGGTTCAATGCACCTGCGCTGGAAAGAAGCAGGTGTGATTGGCACTAATGCTATTGTGGGTGGTGGTGTACCTACTGCTGCCGGTGCCGCGTGGTCGCAACAAAGAGATGGCAAAGGCAAGGTTGTGTTGACCGCTTTTGGCGATGGTTCGTGTCACATAGGTAATGTGCTTGAAACCTTTAACCTAGCCGCTCTTTACGACCTGCCTCTATGTTTTTATATTGAAAATAACGGTTATGCGGTGTCTACCACAGTGGCCGAACAAGCACGTGAAACGCGTATGTCAGCCCGTGGTATTGGCTTTGGTATTCCGTCTTTTAAAGTTGATGGCATGGATCCCATTAGCGTACGCATGGCCATGCAGCAAGTGAACGAATTGTTACGAAATGGACAGGGACCTGCCGTACTTGAAGTCGATGTGTATCGTTTCTACCATCACAGTGGTGGTGTGAAGGGCAGTGCCTTTGGCTATCGGGAAAAAGAAGAAGAGCGGGAGTGGATCGCACGCGATCCACTGCGCTTTATGGAAGCTAAAATGATCAACTTGGGTTGGCTCAATCAAGACGAATGTGATGCCATAGGCACAGCAGCAGCCGAATTAACTGCTGATGCTGCAGAAAAGTTAACGGTAACCCACAATGGTACCCGCGCTATCCGAGAGGAATTGTGGCCAGACCCCAGTACTTGTGATGACAGTTTACGCAGTAACCTAGAAGAATTAGAGCATCTGAACTATGTAGAACAAGAAAACTTTATAGGCGAGCTTGCGCCCACTAAATTCATTACTTCGATTGCTAAAAATATGGTGCGCCGCTTTGATACGGATGAACGTTTGTTTGTGTTAGGGGAGGACGTGCATAAACTGATTGGTGGCACTAACGGAGCGACGAAGGGCATCCCTGAGCGTTGGCCTGATCGCTGTGTACCGACACCCATAGCAGAACATGGTTTTGTGGGTTTAGCTGGCGGGGTTGCCGTGACTGGTAAATATCGTCCAGTGGTGGAGCTCATGTACCCCGATTTTGGTTTAGTCGCAGCGGATCAATTGTTTAACCAAATAGCTAAAGCGCGTCATATGTTCGGGGGCACTATCAAAATGCCTTTGGTATTGCGCACCAAGGTGGCTATTGGCACAGGATATGGCTCTCAACACTCTATGGACCCTGCAGGATTGTTTTCTATGTGGCCTGGTTGGCGCATTGTGGCACCGTCTAATCCGTTTGATTATGTTGGTTTAATGAACTCTGCTTTGCTGTGTGAAGATCCAGTTTTGGTGATTGAAAGTGTAGAACTTTATAACAAAGTGATGCCTGCCGCAGTTGATAATGATGATTATTTTATTGCTCTTGGATCCGCTAAAGTGGTTCGAGAAGGTGCTAAATTCACTGTGTTAACCTACTTAAATATGGTGGGCAGGGCATTAGACGTGTGTGAAGAGCATGGTATAGATGCTGAAATTATTGATCTTAGATCTTTAGACCGTGCTGGCCTTGATTGGGAAACCATTGGCGCTAGTATTGAAAAAACCAACCACGTGATCGTATTGGAGCAAGGTTGTGTGACTAATTCTTACGGTGGTCTGGTGGTTGAAGAAATACAGAAGCGCTACTTTGATCACCTAGATCATCCAGTCAGGCGTATTCATGGCGGTGAAGCATCGCCTGTAGTTTCTAAGCCTTTGGAACGTGCAGCGTTTGTTGGTGCAGAAGAAATCCTGAACGGTTTTGAGCAAGCTTTAGCAGATCAGGGCTAATATACGAGGTGCTAAATATGGGTAACACAGCGGGCATGCCTGGATTAAGAGGGATCGATCATATTGGGATAACAGTGCCCAATGTAGAACAAGCTGTAGACTTTTTTGTCAATATTGTTGGCTGTGAACCGTTTTATGAATTAGGGCCATTTGAAGCCAGTGAATTGCTGTCTAAAACGTTAGACGTTCACCCTGAGGCTGTGATGAAAAAGTTACGTTTCTTACGTTGTAAAAATGGCGCCAATCTTGAACTGTTTGAATACAGTTCTCCTGATCAAAACACTCAAGTGCCTAAAAATAGCGATATAGGCGGACATCATTTGGCCTTCTATGTTGATGACTTTGACCAAGCTCTAGCTTACCTAATATTTAATGGCATTGAGGTGATGGGCGAGCCTGTGGTGCGCACAGCTGGGCCTAGTGGTGGCCAAACATGGGTCTATTTTAAAGCCCCATGGGGCTTGCAGCTCGAATTAGTGAGTTTTCCAAAGGGGAAGCTGTATGAGCAAGACTACGATCAAAAATTGTGGCACCCAGCCTACCCAGACCAATAGGTTGATCAGTTTATACCTATTTTTAGGAAGCAAGTAATTATGTACATTGAGGAGATTTACAGTGCCAATCGAAATTAAGATGCCGGCCATAACCCCAGACTTTGACGCGGGTAATATCAGCAGCTGGGATAAAGCTGTAGGTGATAAAGTTGCCAAGGGAGACATTCTGGTAGCCATCGAAACTGACAAAGCCGTGATTGAAGTTGAAGCTGAAAGTGCGGGTATATTGGGGCAAATTTTAATACCTGCGGGCACTGATGATGTGCCTGTGCATTCATTAATTGGTTACCTACTCATTGGTAATGAAACCATTGCAGACCTTCCTAATGCGCCGCTAGCAGCGCAAATTTCAGCCACTCCTGCAGTAGAGGTTAACCCTCAAAGCACTCCTAGCGCCTCTGTCACGTCTGTACCCGTCACAGCACCCACACAACAACTTGCTGACAAGCAGCCACAGCGGCTCTTTACCAGCCCTCTTGCAAGGCGTATTGCAGATCAAAATCAAGTCGATTTGCAGACCCTAAAGGGCCGCGGTCCACGGGGTCGAATTTTACGTGCAGACGTTGAACATGCGATGAGTAGCAAGGTGTCTAACACAGCATTAGTATTGCCAACCACGTCTCAATCGAGCCAAGTTAAACACAGTCAAATACGTAAAGTGATTGCTCAGCGCTTGGTTGAATCGAAACAGAATATTCCACATTTTTACTTATCTGTAGATTGTGAAATTGATAGCCTTAAAGGCATGCTTAAGGAGCTTAATACTAACGCACCTGTAAGCGTTAACAGCATCACAGGGAGCAAAGAAGCCACTTATAAACTGACGATTAATGATTTTTTGGTGAAGGCTGTTGCTAAGGCGGTGGAACAAGTTCCACAGGTCAATTCCAGTTGGAGTGACAGTGCCATGTTGCATCATGATGACATCGATATATCCATTGCGGTGTCTACAGATGCTGGGCTAATTACCCCGATTGTGTGTCAGGCCAATACCAAAGGTTTAGCCAGCATTTCTACTGAAATTAGACAGCTTGCTGCAACTGCACGTAAAGGACAGTTGCAAACGCACCAATATCAAGGAGGTGGTTTTACTATTTCAAACCTCGGTATGTATGGTATTGACCAGTTTAGCGCCATTATCAACCCGCCCCAAGCATGTATTTTAGCCGTCGGTGCTGGTAAGCAAAAGCCAGTCGTCAAGCATGGTGAACTGGCTATTGCAACACTAATGAACTTAACTTTATCAGCAGATCATCGGGTCGTTGATGGTGCTGTAGGTGCACAATTTTTGAGTGTGTTGAAGCGTTTTGTTGAATCACCTGCGCATTTGATGCTGTAGTTAAAATAGTAAGGCACGCTGCGTGTTTTAAATGGAAATATAGAACTGGGTTTGGTATGAAAAGTTTTGATTTAGTGGTGGTTGGAGGGGGCCCAGGAGGCTATGTGGCGGCTATTCGAGCGGCACAATTGGGCATGTCAGTGGCGGTGGTCGAAGCGGAAGATTTAGGCGGTGTGTGCCTTAATTGGGGTTGTATCCCCACAAAGGCGTTACTCAAAAGTGCTGAACTCATTGATAAAATCAAGCAAGCTGACAAGTATGGTATTACTGTCAGTGATTACAGTTTTGACTTAGATAAAATAGTACAACGGTCGCGTCAGGTGGCGAGTAACTTAAACAAAGGCATTAGTCATTTGTTGAAAAAGAATAATATTTCAGTCATCTCTGGCACGGCGACCTTGTTGGGTAATGGTAAACTTTCTATTGCGGCAACAGCAAGCAGCAAGAACAAAGTCTCGGATAAGGTCCAAGCAAAACACATTATTATCGCAACGGGTGCCAATCCACGATCTATTCCTGGCTTAGAGCCAGATGGTAAGTCTATTTGGAGTGCTCGAGATGCAATGACCCCAAAGAACCTACCTAAATCTTTGTTGGTTATGGGTGCTGGTGCTATTGGCATGGAGTTTGCCAGCTTCTACAATTCACTGGGCGTAAAGGTTACAGTGGTTGAAGCCTTGAATTACGTTCTGCCTGTAGAGGACGAAGAAATATCTGACTTTGCTGCCAAGGCATTCACTAAGCGTGGTATTGTTATAAAGCTTGACACTAAGGTGTTAAAAATTGAACGCCATAAAGGTGGGCTTACGGTGCATCTTAACAGTGGGCAGAATTCAGCAGAAGCCGACCAGCAGTTAAAGGTTGAATGTATGATTTCTGCTGTGGGTGTGGTGGGTAATACGCAATCTTTAGGCTTAGAAAATACCGCCATTGAACTTGAAAATAGCTTTATAAAAGTGGATCAGTGGCAGGCGACCCATGAAGCCAATGTTTATGCCATCGGCGATGTTGCAGGAGCCCCTTGCTTAGCTCATAAAGCCAGTCATGAAGGCATAATTTGTGTTGAAAAAATTCATGGTCTTGAACACGTGCATCCTCTTAGTAAAGACTTAATCCCAGGCTGCACCTATGGCAGCCCACAAGTGGCTAGTGTAGGATTAACTGAAAATAAGGCGTTGGCGGCTGGTCACACACTTAAAGTTGGTCGTTTCCCTCTGTCTGCCAGTGGTATGGCGGTGGCTAGTGGAGACACTGAAGGCTTGATTAAAACCATATTCGATGCTGATACGGGCGAACTCTTAGGGGCTCATCTTATTGGTGCTGACGTGACTGAATTGATACAAGGGTTTGTAGTGGCGAAAAATATGGAAACGACAGAGCAGGAACTGATGGACACCGTGTTTGCTCACCCAAGTATTTCAGAAGCGATGCACGAATCGGTATTGGATGCTTATACGCGTGCCATACATATATAAACGCCCTATACGCTCACATGATGAGTGCTTTAAAGCAAAACGAATTTAACAGTCATACTATGGAGTAGACATGCCAACATACATTTATCAAACCATAGGTACAGGTCCAGGCGAGGAATCAAGGCGTTTTGAACAGTTTCAAAAAATGAACGATCAAGCCCTCACTCATGACCCTGATACGGGTTTACCGGTACAACGAGTCATTACTGGTGGTATTGGCGTAAGACGCAATGGTTTAAAACGCACTACAGTGGTCAATAAAAAGAGCGCAGCAGCGACTGCATGTGGTTGCGTCACAGGATGCACTCATCGCTAATAAAGACTCATTAGAAATATAAAGTTACTTAGCTACTATGCTTGTTGTTAAAGTAAGCTAACCAATTGAGCCTGTTGATGACTAATGGTACCCATTTTGTGTTTGTGGAGTTGTTTATTGGCAGGTCATCAACTGGTGGGTAATTAAATGATCACGGATCCACTATTTTATTTTTTTGCTGTCCCTGCGATCCTTATATTTGGTGTGGCCAAGGGAGGGTTTGGTAACGCTATCGGTGTCGTTGCTGTGCCTTTGATGGCTTTAGCGGTCAGTCCCATGCAAGCGGCGGGAATTTTGCTGCCTATATTGTGTGTGATGGACGTGTTTGCTATACGCAAGTTTTGGCGCCAATGGGACGTTTCTAACTTGGTCATCATGTTGCCTGCCGGGTTCGTTGGTGTGCTGTTAGGTAGCTTAACCTTTAGCTATCTAAATGAAGCCCATGTGCGTCTGCTAATTGGTTGTCTAGCCTTAGTGTTTGCACTTAATTTTTGGTTAAAGTCAGAGTCATCAACCCAACAAAAACCAAACTATATTAAGGGTGCATTTTGGTCAGTTATTGGTGGTTTCACAAGTTTTGGGATCCACTCAGGAGGACCACCTGTCAACATCTATTTGGTCCCCCAAAAGTTACATCCTACAGTGTTTATGGCAACCTGCGCTGTGTTTTTTGGAATCACTAACTATGTGAAGCTCATACCTTATTTCTGGTTAGGACAGTTAGGCAGTCAAAACTTGCAAACTTCATTGGTGCTTTTGCCTTTGGCACCTATTGGTGTGAGCTTAGGTTATTACTTACACAAGCGAGTGTCGGCCCAGAAGTTCTATCGGATCTTCAATTTTTTCTTGTTTTTAACGGGTTGTAAACTGACCTATGATGGCTTCGTTTTATTGTAATTTTCAGCTTTTTAATGACTACTCAAAACAGCAGTGCTTTCGTGTCATTTAATCACTTTAAGTTTGTTTTCTTGGTGCGGCTGTACTGTCTCGTACTTCAAGTTTAGGAGCCAGTAAGACTTTTTGTTTTGGTGCACCTTGATCTTCTATTGCATTGAGCAGTAAACGAGCTGCTTGCTGGCCCATTTGTTCCGCAGGCATAGCGATCGTTGTTAAAGCTGGACTTAGCATCTCTGCGAACGGCATGCCGTTGTACCCCACGACGGAAACTTGTTTGGGTACATTTATATTTTTAGCTAACAAATGTTGGATGGCACCCACAGCAATCAAATCATTACCTGCGACAATGGCTGTAGCCTCACACTGAGTACTTAAAAACTGCTGAGCAGCCTCATTGCCAGCTGCAACTGTGAAAGCTGTGGCGTCAATAATATCGGCTTGTATATTTCGAGCTTGGCAGTGTTGCACAAAGGCTTCTTTGCGCTTGATGCCCTGCAATATATTTTGTGGTCCTGCAATATGAGCAATGTGAGTATGGCCCAGATCAACCAAATGTCCTATTGCCAGTTGGATACCGTGATTTTCGTCATCCATGACTTGATGTATCAAGTGCCCATCTTTAATAGAACGGTTCACTGTGACCAAGGGGAGGTTGTTATCGATACACAAGTTAACACTCGCATCCTGCAAGAAAGCACTCGCGATGATCACCCCGTCTACACGTCTAGATACTAGTTTTCGCATTTCGATAATGGCTTGATCTTGCTCATTATTAGTAAACAAAGTGAAGGTTACAAAGTCATGTTTGGCCAGGTATTCCTGGATGCCTTTAATGATTGGAGGGAATACAGGGTTGAGAATGTCGGGAATAATGACGCCAACTGTATAAGTACGCTGATTGCGTAAACTCGCTGCTGCAAAATCAATGGTGTAACCCAGCTTATCTGCCGCACGTTTTACTTTACTCACCACGTCACTACTAATCATGTTACTAGTTTTAGGATTGAGAGCCCTAGATACCGTAGAGGTACTAATTCCTAGGTGCAGTGCTACATCTTTAATACGAACTCGGCTACTCAACTATTAACTCCACGACAGTAAATTGTAATTGGGCGCGATTATTGCACATTTGCCACCTAAAAAGGAGAGTATTGCATGCACTATAAGGCCTCTTCAGTTTCCAGTTTGGTGTCTCATGCACCAAGCTGGAAATATATTTAGGGTAAAGCTAACAAGTCAGTATATGCATAAACTTATCACAGTAGATCATATTAGTTACTCCTATTTTTCTCCCTGATCTTTCTCCTTGATAATGCCCGAGTCAGAGACAGATTTAGTCCTAATTAGGCTTTGAGACTTTTTAAAAGTCGTTGTCGGAAGCTATCAGTGTCAGTAAGTTTAAGTTGCCTTTGTTGCTTGTCTTCATAGACTTTAGACATGTTCTGAAACAAAATGACGACCAATAACAGCCCCCCTAAATACATTTGTGCGATGTAAGCTGGAGTGACGTTGAACACTAAGCCAGTATTGAGAAAGTTGACTGTCAAAGTACCTACAAAAGCACCAACCACGCCACCTTTGCCACCCAAAACACTAACGCCACCAATAAAGGCCGCGACCGTGGCTGCCAAAAGCAAGTATTGTAATCCTAGAGGTTGGGCTGTGCCTGAGCGTAAACCAATAATTGCACCACCAATACCAGCACATAGACCTGAGATGGCAAATACAATCATCATCGGGCGCTTTAAACTAACCCCAGAAGCCACAGCCTCTTTGCGTGCTCCGCCTATCGCATAAACCTCTCGGCCGTATTTTGTATAACGCATAAACAAAGCCACAAGTACAAATAGTCCAAGTACTAAAAAGGACGCAGGTGAAAAAATATAAAACATCTTTTCCTGAATAAAATCAGGAATATCGAAGTCAGTTAACATAACGGTTTTTTCATCTGCTGCAAATAATGTGATACCCCGCAAAAGCATCAGGGTACCCACAGTTAAGACGATCGCTCGCACCTTTAGGTAAGCGATAAAAAAGCCTTGGATTAAACCAATCGTTGTGGCCAAAGCTAAAGCTATCAAGATGGCATTAGGTGCACCAATTGAATCTGTTAACCTCACCACGATCACTGCTGACAAGGCTGCATTAGAGCCAATAGAAAGATCAATTTCTCCAGCAATAATACATAAGGTTAAGGCCAAACCGACTAAGCCCAAAACAGCGAATCGTTCCATGATGGCAAAGCCAGTATTTATATTAAAAAATAAAGGTTCATAAAGAGAGAAAAAAGCGAACACCAAAGCTGACAAGAGTATTGCGAAGGTCAAGTCAGGGTCGTTGCTGGTGATTTTTTTGAAGTTGAAAAATGTCATGTTATTAACCCTCAGAGCGGTTGTCTCTGCGTATGTAAGCAAATACTAAAATACTGAATACAATCATAAGTCCCACAGAAAGAACCCGTGGTCCACTGTTATAGCCCTGAAGCACCATCATGTTATCAACAGCTGAGATAAAGACAGCACCTAAACTGGTTCTCAAAGTAGAACCATAGCCACCCATAATAGAATTACCGGCCACCATTACGGTTGCAATAACTAAAATAGTAAAGTCACCACTAGAACCAAACTCGGAGGAAAAGTAGTTAGCTTGGGCGCTGGACATCTGTGCAGAAAAAGCCACAGCTACAATGGCACAGCAAACTGATGCGATCATACATACCTTAATCGCCATGCTTCTGTTTTCATGGCCCGTAGCTTTGCCAGCTGCACGATTGGCGCCAATCAAATATACCTGTCTTCCAAAGCTCGTTTTGCGCAGCACGAGTTCGGCTAGGATAGCGATGACAATAAAAGTAATGGTGATATTAGGTATACCCATTACCGAGCCAGTACCCAGCCATTCGGCGTCATTGGGTCTTCGAAAAGAAATGACTAAATTATCACTCCACCAACTGGCAATGCCATATAAAATACCTGCTGCACCTAGGGTCACCACTATTGGGTTGCCTCCTCTACCAATTAGCAAACCTTGTAAACCACCAGAAACCATGGCTACTGCTAATGCTCCTACTAATGAAATGATGAAGCCATAGTCATGCGACATACTAGTGGCAAAAGTAATAATGCAAAGGGCTGCAGTTTCCTTCATGGAAAGTAAAAAGAAATTGCCAGATAAAGTAACAAAGGTAAGTCCAATTCCCATGATGCCTACCAAAGCGGCGTCACGCACGATGGTTTTTATATTAAATAAGGTCAAATAATTGTGTGTCGTAATGGCAAAGCCAATAAACACCAAAGCAATAATAGCTAAAAATATATTGAGGCCGTTTTGTTTGAGTATGGCTAAAGCCGTGCTTTGTCTAAAACTGGATGAACGTTTGCTGTCTGCAGCAGCACTCATGATGCGTCTCCTGCTAATTGTAGGAATAATTCTGGTTTGGTGATTTCTTTGAGAATGTTGTCAGTGTTCACCTTGCTACCCTCAAGTTCACTGGTTAATGCACCTTTGTAAAAGGTGAGCACACGGCTAGGAAGTTCAGATATTTCAAGTAGATCAGTAGAAGCCACGATGATAGACACCCCTGATTCTGCAAGCTCTACAAGCTTTTGATAGATTTCTGCACGGGCGCCAACATCTACACCACGAGTAGGTTCGTCTACGAGTATTAGTCCAGGATTAATGGAAAGCCACTTGCCCAATGCTACTTTTTGTTGGTTACCACCACTTAAAACTGATGCTTCATGGGGTAGGCGACTGGGGTCTATAGTAAAGGATTCAGCAATATCTGCACTGAGACTATCGCTTTTACTAGTATTGAGAATGCCTTTTAGTGAGATGCGTTTTAGATTAGGTGAGGTTAAGTTTTCAGAAATTGGTCGGCCTAAAAATAAACCATCGTGCTTTCGGTCTGGTGAGCAATAGGCTATACCATGACTTATTGCAATTTTAGACGACTTAGGTAAAAAAGATTGGCCACTAGACATGTCAGTAATTAACCCCCCCCGAACTGGGTGGGAGCCTGCAATAGCAGCTAAAATTTCACCAGCGCCACTGCCTAACTGTCCAGCTAGGCCTAATATTTCGCCCTTGTTCACACTAAACGAAATGGGACTCAACAAACCATCAGGCCAAAGGTCAGAAATTTTAAAGGCGGATGTGCCTTGCCGATCTAGATTTTTAGGTGGGAACATGTCACTTAATTCGCGGCCCAACATTAATGTTACTAAATTAGGCACATCCAACTCAGAGGCGAGTTTCGTAGCTTGACTAGCGCCATCTCGTAAAACGGTGACACGGTCAGCAATTTTGAATATTTCATCCAATCGATGGGATACATAAATAACAGACTTACCATTCTCTTTAAGGCGATTGACCATATTAAGTATGCGTTCACTGTCTGTTTCACTTAATGCAGCGGTTGGTTCATCAAGAATGAGTAATTGAGGTTTATGAGCCACTAAGCGAGCGACTTCAACAAGATGACTTTCACCCACCGAAAGCCTGTGCACCCGCATTTTGGGATCGATATCATTAAGGCCAACCTCATCTAAAAATGGCCTAGCCAAATTACTTAGCGTACTTAAGGAAGCGATGGTGGGACCATGGTTGCCGCCTAAAAAAATATTTTCTGCAACAGAAAGGGTAGGGATTAAGCTTAACTCTTGCTGAGCGATAGCTATGCCCAGTGCTTGCGCTTTATTGGGAGAGCCCAGTTCGACTAAACTCCCATCAACGAACACATCGCCGGTGAAACCATTGTCAAAGCCACTCATGATTTTCATTAAGGTAGATTTACCTGCGCCATTTTCCCCAACCAAGCCCAAGACTTCACCTCGGTTAATTTTGATATCAACACCTCGGAGTGCTTTGATGGAGCCAAAATGCCGTTGTATCCCCTTTAGCTCAAGCCATGGAGCATTAGTCATATCGATAGATCCTTGTTGGATTAGTCTTGCATAAAATGACTTTATTACTTGAGTTTAGGCATACCTAAGCACAGAAAATAAACCATTTTGAGGACGTTTTAAACATCACTTTTGTTTAAAAAAATATTAAAAAAAGCGCCCCACTGGGCGCTTTGATTCAAACACTAACAGGCGTTAACCCGTCTGCTTAATTCCAAGCACCAGAGCAAAGCTCTTCGATAGCGTATACCTTACCGTCATAACCTTTCAATGCCACGGTGTCCATGTTGGACTTGGTGATTGGTGGGTTAGGTGTAAAGTTAATGTAGTTTGCAAGCTTACCAGTAGCAAGATACTCTTCAACTAGCTTGATAGCCAACTGACCTTCATGCAGAGGAGACTGCAACGTAGTACCGTATTGCTTACCTTCTTCCAACAATTGCTTGTCACCGTTACATACTGTGCCAACAGCGATTACATCTTCGCCCATATTGTAGCCAGCTTCTTCAAGAGCTTTAAGACCACCAGTTAAAATGGCGTCATCCATACCATATACAAAGTCAATGCCTTGGTCTTTTAGTTTAGCAACAAGTTTGGCCGCACCTTTGTAACCATTAGCTTGACCGAAACCTTCGTCAACTTCACCAATTAGGTTTAGATCTGAACCTTCAATGGCTGCGTTAAAAGCGTCCATTGAAAGACCATAGCCACCGTATGATTGTGGGTACGTTAGTGCAACCACGTTGAATCCTGTGCCGCCAGCTGCTTTTTTCTCTTTGGCAGCTTGTACCATCATTACACCAGCGTTACGAGCGCGTAAACGATCATCTGGGCCTGCATAACCAAAGATGTACTTTTTGTCTTGGTCATTTGGTAGTTGGTTAATCTTTAAAACAGGTACGCCTGTCTTATGCATAGCACGCAACGAACCTAAGCCTGCTACGGCATCAGAAGGCCACCAAATAAAAACATCAGGTAATTGGCCGGTCGCCAAAACTTGCTGAACCTGCTGGTCTTGTTCTGCTTGATTAAACTGGTTTTCATATACCTTGATATCGAAGCCTTTCAATTCTGCAGTGGCTTTAATACCTTTGATAAATTTTCCGATGTAGGCTTCGCCCGCTGGGCCGTTAAACGACACAATTGACGCTGCTAGTGAGCTCATGCTTAACGTGCCGGCTAATACAGCAGTACCGAGCGTGGCTACGAGGGTAGATTTTGTAGTCATAATGGTTACCTAATTTATTTGTATTTTTATATGCAATCGATTGCATTCCTTATAGGAACACATATTCTTTTTTCAGTCAATTAAAAATCAGCTTTAAATTTCAGGTTGTCTTTATTTTATTAATTACAGGGTTTTGTCTGCTGTGATAATGATAAAAAGCTCTTAACTAGTAAGTGTGTAATTTTCTAAAATTAATTTAAGCTATAAAAAACAATGTTTTATATGTTATTAGAGCTATAAAACTCAGTCTGATTAACATTATAATACCTCACAGGATCTTTTGGGGGCATTTGGGATGAAAGCGGGGTTGATTCGTATATGCAGACTTAAATATGTAACTGCTAGCTGTTAAAGCGTAATTTTATAAAGCATGACTGGGCGAATATGGTTGCACTTTTAGACTAAAAATATGCAATCGTTTGCTTTTTAAGAGATATTTTTATTCATATTGTTTGGATTGGAAATAACTCACTGCCAGAGCAAAAGTGTACTTTAAGCTTAATTTTAAGGTAAATAACCTTGGCAGAGTTTAAAAATTAGGGTTTCGGAGAATAGGGTATCTGATGATTTTTTCAGGTATCAACGTATATACCAAATAGACCCGTTGAATAATTGGATCAAACTATTACAACTGAGATATTCTTTATAAGCCATTGAAAATGAGTGTTTTCATAGGTTTGTTGGTGTTGGAGGGTTAGGAAATGCCATCAAATCATAACAGGTCATCAATCGCCTATTGTTATTATGCACCCAATGGGCACTCAAGGGGCACTCAAGGGGCACTCAGGGGGCACTCAGGGGGCACTTAAAAAGGGCATGATAACCTTGAGGAATGTTCAGTAACTCTCGTCAATGTCCCTTTGCACTCGGCGGGTATGACCGCGCAAATCAGACACTAGGGCAGATAGTTCATTAACGAGTAGGTCTGCTTTGTCTAATTTTCTTTCTAACATGAGGGTTTCAATTAAATCTGGTGAAGTAACTTCAGGTGGCGAATCAGAGCCTGCAATTAACCACAAAACAGGCACATTCAGGATGCCAGCTAATTCAATTAATTTGTTGGCTCGTGGACTGGTACGACTTGCTTCCCAGTTCGCAATGGTGCTTTTTTTGACGCCCATACGAAGGGAAAGTTGTGACTGTGAATAGCCACTGGCTTCGCGAGCGTTGATAATTCGGGTACTTAAAATAACGTCAGATGTTTTCGTTTCATTGGAAGGCATGCAATCTCTTTAAGGTAATGAATGAATTATTACCTTACTACGTCAGACGTCAAAGATCAAAAAACACACTGATCGCAAGCTCAGATAAGTATATGGTTTGACTAGAAAAAGTAATCATTTGATGGGTGTCAGATGCCATTTAAACTCAAGGTCTAAGCTCTTAAAGTGGGTATTTTTAGGGGGCTACTTTTAGTTACTTTTGGTTATTTTTGGTTATAAAATATACCTCTGTTTGAGTTGCACAATAGGTCTAAGTCGCTGTGTTAACACGATTTATATAATCGCTCTGGACGCCCGACACTGCCATAGTGTATTTCGACACTGATCTTATTTAAGCCAACTAAATACTCTAGGTAACGTCTGGCTGTAGTGCGACTGGCACCAATATCACTGCCTATGTGTTCAGCATTAACAGCTTCAGTTTGTGTCGAAATAACCTGTAAAACATTACTTAGGGTGAGTTCATCAATGCCTTTGGGAAGGCGTACGTCAGGATTATTGGGAGCCTGTGTAAGGCGCGGCATTAGGTCATCTAAATCAGTTTGGTCAACTGCAGCGACACCTAAAAGCCGCTCGTGGTGTTGGAGGTAGTTAGTTAAGCTATTTTGCAGTCGTTCAAAGACTAGGGGCTTAAGAATATAATCAAAGACACCTCCATGCAGAGCGGCTTTGAGTACATCTACTTCTTTGGCGGCAGTAATAAGAATAACATCTGTGGCACAATCTTCAGCACGTAAATTGCGTAAAAACTCCATGCCATTGCCACTTGGGAAGTAAACGTCTAGCAGCAACAAGTCAGGTTTGAATACATTAACTAAGGCTTCTGCATCAGCAAGACTATGGGCGATGCCAACTAACTCAAAGCCTTCGATCCGCTGCAAATAGGTTTGTTGAATAATAGCGTTTTGTGGGTTGTCTTCGGCGATGACCACACGGATAGTGTTAGCTTGTGTCATAAACTGGGTGCCTGCTTGGGTAAACTAATCGTCAGTCGACTACCACCTTTTGTGACGTTTTCCATCGCCACATACCCGCCCAAGCGAGCAGCAAGTTTTTGTACCAAATGCAGTCCAATACCATGATCTTCGCCATGTTTTGTACTATAGCCTTTGGTGAAAATTACTGAGTGTAAGTTAGAGTCAATGCCAGGGCCTTGGTCTTCAACTTCGAAGATAAGGTCGGTGCCATAATCTGTCATGGATATAGAGACTGTATTTCCACTAGCATCTGACATTAAGCAGGCTTCCATTGCATTATCAATGATATTGCCTACCATGCTCACTAACTGGTCTCTAGGAATGTGCAATGGGAGGTCACTCATGTGGCTTTCTGGGTCAATATATAACTCTAAACCAAGTTCTTTAGCCCGATTAAACTTACCTAACAAGCACCCTGCAAGAACAGGGTCTGGCACTGTATCCATGAGCAATTTAATCAGCACTTGATGGGCTTGGTTTTCTTGACCAATCAGAGCTAGAGCTTGGTCGGATGCACCGATTTGGATCAATCCAGCGATGGTATGAAGTTTGTTGGTGTATTCATGGGCCTGACTACGCAAGCTATCAGCATATTGTTGTATATGCTTTAGCTCCTGACTGACTAGATCTAATTCATCTTTTGGCCTAAAGCTAGCGACTACGCCAATGACTTGAGTCTGCTTCAACAGTGGCAGTCGATTTACAATAAATGGTTTTTGGTTAAACCAAACTTCTTGTTCAAAGGCAGCTGTAGCAGTGAGTTGGTGATCTAACATAGGGCTATTGGGTATAATAGTACTAATGTTTTGCCCCAACCACATTTTTTCTTTATCCAAGTCAAGAAAATGCAATGCTGCCTTATTAATGGTTGTGACTTCGCCATCAGCATTAGTGGTAATGATTCCCTCGCGCACAGATTCTAGAGTGGCATTGCGCTCTTGATAAAGTTGCCCTATTTGTTCGGGTTCAAGACCAAAAATGGCCTTCTTAAAATGATTGGCAAACCATAAGGCGGTCAATAGGCTAAATCCAAAGCTGGCTAGTATGGCCCACATTAAAGTAGCCCGGTATTTATTAATAACAGCATCTATATTGTCTAGTAGGTAGCCTACGGACACGAGACCAATAATGTCCTCGCCATTAGGTCCAAAAATAGGCGCGCGGGCCCGCATCGACCAACCCAAACTGCCTTTTGCTTTGGATATCACTGCGCGGCCATGGCTTAAGGTTGGACTGATGTTGTCGTTGTCATCATCCATCATCGAAGCGCCTAACTTAGCCGTATTAGGGTGGGCCAAACGTAGGCCCTGCTGGTTGCCGATGACCACAAATCGAGCATCAGTTTGGTTAGCTAAAGTCAGACTTAGTGGCTGTAAATAACTCGAATTATCGGCAAGCACGGCAGAGGTAACCTCTGGCATTGCCGCGATTGTTTTAGCCACATGTAAAGTCTTGAGACCAATTTCGTCATCCAAAGATTGACTCAGGTACTGCATTGCAAACCAGCCAAGCATACTGGTTTGTAATAATGCCATTAAACCCAAAATGAGCATCATTTGGCTTTTAAGCTTGAGTCGCCGAAAGGGTAGTTTCATGGTTTTTGTTGTTATTCTCATGTTCATATTCTACTGAATATTAGGTGTCTTTACTCGTGAACTTTATGACCAAAATAAATTTTACGGCCATAAACTATCCTCTTCATAAAATGCTCGTTAGTCTGCCCCTGCATAAAACAAAAACCATTAAGGACTTACAATGTTAAAAATATTTAAAACTAAGCAACGCATGTTGGTGACTGCGGCCCTGATGACCGGTCTTCTGGGCGCAGGCACAGTCAATGCCAACATTGATTCGATTCACTTCCTTATTCCAGGTGGCGCAGGCGGCGGCTGGGATGGCACAGCTCGTGGCACAGGTGAAGCTCTTACCAATGCTGGACTAATTAACAACGCTTCATATGAAAATATGTCAGGTGGTGGTGGCGGTAAGGCCATTGCACACTTGATTGAAACAGCAGATCAAGCACAAGGTACGTTAATGGTGAACTCTACACCAATCGTTATCCGTTCTTTATCTAAAGTATTTCCACAATCTTTCAGGGATCTAACACCAATAGCAGCCACCATTGGTGATTTTGGTGCTTTCGTTGTTAAGGCTGATTCTAAATATAAGACCTTTAATGATGTGATTGCAGACTACAAAGCTGACCCTCGCTCTGTCAATATTGCTGGAGGCTCCGCCCGTGGTAGTATGGATCACTTAGTCGCAGCAATGGCTTTTAAAGCTGCTGGTGCCAACCCAAATAACGTCAAGTATTTGGCTTTTGACGGTGGTGGTAAAGCCATGGCTAGTCTTTTATCAGGCGAAGCAGGACTGCTTTCAACAGGCTTCAGTGAGGCATTAGCTTTAGCTGCTGCGGGTGAAGTTCGTATTTTGGTGATGACAGGTGATCAACGCTCAGATGCTGCGCCCAATGTACAAACATTAAAAGAGCAGGGTTATAATGCCACTTTCGTCAACTGGCGCGGTTTTTTTGGGGCACCAAGTTTGTCTAATGCACAAGCAGACGAGTATGCTCAAACCTTAGCACAAATGTATTCTACTCCAGAGTGGGAAAAAGTTCGGTCACGTAATGGCTGGACTGAAATTTTCAAACCCCGCGCTGAGTTTGTTACTTTTCTTGAAGAACAAGAGGAAGTGGTGGGTAACCTAATGCGCGAGCTAGGTTTCCTATAATTGATTGATCTCATTGGTTAGTTAATTAGCTTGCGTTTGAGTCAGCAGCCACTAATGCTGGCTCAAACCTTTTTTCATTAATAATGGCATAACCCATGAACTTAACTAAAGACCGCTTTGGCGGGTTATTGTTCCTATTATTATCAGTAACTTATGGTTACTACGCTGCTGATATACCTTTACTCCCAAGGGACAAGTTTGAACCCTTTCATGCCCAAACAATGCCTTACTGGTTATCGGGACTGGGCGTTATTTTTTCCATTCTATTAATTGTTTTAAAACCAGCCACAGTTGCCGAAAACGAGCCACTTTTAAAATCAAATATTCTGCTTATGTTGGGCTTGATGGCCTTCACTTTTACTTTTTCAGTAGTCTTGCCTTGGTTGGGTTTTCCCATCACTACAAGTCTTTTTTTAGCCTCAAGCTATTGGCTTTTAGGCGAACGTAGAATCAAAATGCTAGTGTTTGCTTCGGTCCCTTTTGCGCTTATTTTTTGGTTGCTATTAACCCAAGTACTGGACGTTTATATTGCGCCAGCACGATTGATATTTTGGTAGGAGCGGGACATGTTTGAAGGTATTTTTACTGGCTTATCAACGGCCCTAATGCCATTTAACTTAGTAATGGTGGTGGTGGGTTGTTTTGCTGGAACTTTTATAGGCATGCTGCCGGGTCTTGGGCCTATATCTGCAGTCGCCTTGATGATACCCATAACTTACACACTAGACCCTTCATCAGGCATTATATTAATGGCTGGGGTCTATTATGGTGCCGTATTTGGTGGATCCACATCGTCGATCCTTATTAATGCACCCGGATGTGCAAGTACCTTAGTCACAACCTTTGATGGCTATCCCCTGGCACAAAAAAACCAAGCAGGTAAGGCCCTGGCTTTAGCTGCTTATGCGTCCTTTTGTGGGGGCACTGTGGGTGCAATTATTCTGATATTTGCAGCACCCGCTCTGGCTAGTGTTTCACTCAGTTTTCAGTCGTCCGATTATTTTGCCCTCATGCTGTTAGGTCTCACCTCAGTGGCAGCCTTTGCTGGAAAAGGGCAGGTGATTAAAGCCATGATGATGACCGTATTTGGTTTAATGATTGCAACCGTAGGTAACGATGTTATTACGGGAGCACCAAGGTACACTTTTGGACAAATGGACTTAGTGGACGGCATTAGCTTTTTATTGTTAGCCATGGCGACTTTTGCTTTAGCAGAGGTCATGATGACCATCATGCGTGGCAACATGTTCTCCACGAGTGAAACGATGAAACCCGTGGCCTTAAGCAGTATGAAATTATCACGCTCTGAAATAAAAGAAGTAGCGCCAACGGTGGCTCGGTCTTCTGTATTTGGTTTTATTGTGGGTGTTTTGCCGGGGGCAGGGGCCACTATTGCTTCATTTTTAGCCTATGGACTTGAGCGTAATTTAGCACCAGAGCGATTGCGTAAAATGTTTGGCAAGGGCGCCCTCAGAGGGCTTGCTGCGCCAGAAGCAGCCAATAATGCCGCTTCCACGGGTTCTTTTGTACCCTTGCTTACCTTGGGTATTCCAGGGTCAGGCACTACGGCAATCATGTTAGGTGCCTTAATCGCTTATGGTATTCAACCGGGTCCTCGCTTGTATGTAGATCATCCTGATGTATTTTGGTCAGTTATTATTTCTATGTACTTTGGTAACTTAGTGCTATTAATTTTGAACCTGCCTTTAATTCCTTATATTTCTAGGTTGCTGTCCATTCCTCCACAAATTTTAAACCCATTAATTATTTTCTTTTCCATTATTGGTGTGTATCTGGTGAGTTTTAACACCTTTGATATCCAAATGATGGTGTTTATCACGCTCATGGCAGTCGGTTTGAAATTTCTTAATTTTCCTATGGCGCCCATGTTGCTGGGCTTTATTTTGGGAGGCATGTTGGAAAAGAATTTGAGTCGAGCATTGGTGGTTAGTGATGGGAGCTTTGACTTTTTGTGGAACCGACCCCTGACCCTAACGATTACGTGCATTACCCTAGTTATTTTGTTTCTACCTAGCCTGCTAAAGTTGGGCCGCCAAGTGGGTGTGAAAATGATGAGTGCTGCAGATTAACAAGGTTAAAGTGAGTTAGGTGTTGGGTCATTAATGGGTTATCGATACCAATAATAAAATGGTTTTTCAAGAGCGCTAATGTGGTTTATCATAAGCCCTCAAAAGAGCCTATTCACTGCAACCAACTAGGCTAATTCCGACCCATCTCACACCATCCTTTAGGACACTAACATGGACCAAAAAACACGTGATTTTCCATCGGCCTCAAGACGCCTGCGACTCGGGTTTGTGGGCGGTGGGCAGGGAGCTTTGATCGGTGAGGTACATGCTAATGGTGCGCGCCTTTCAAACCGCTGGGATATTGTTGCAGGAGCCTTATCATCCAACCCAGAACGTGCCAAGGCGTCTGGTAAAGCCTGGTTGTTGGCTGATGACCGTGTTTATTTTGATTACCATGAAATGGCGCAGGCTGAAGCCGCTCGTGAAGATGGCATTGAAGCCGTTAGCATTGTTACTCCTAACCATTTGCATGCGCCGATTGCCAAAGCCTTTATGGATGTTGGCATCGATGTTATTTCTGATAAACCCCTCACTACATCTCTGGAAGAAGCCCTAAATCTTGCTAAGACACAGAAAGAATCTGGTGTCATTTTTGGTGTGACTTATGCTTATTCTGCTCACGTCATGGTTAGACAGGCGCAAGCTATGGTGCGTTGCGGTGATCTGGGCGACATACGCCAAATCCATGTGGAGTACTTTCAGGATTGGGCGATGGACATCACGGACCAGAGTGACGATGCTCCTTGGCGTTTAAATGTGGCTCAAAATGGCCCATCGTTTACGGTGGGTGACATTGGCACTCATGCCGAACATTTAGCTCGTTTTGTGTCTGGTCTGCGCATAGACGCGGTAAGGGCCGACTTTCATGTTACTGGCAAGCCTAAGCATCTGGAGGATACGGCATTCATGCAGTTGCGCTTTGAAGGGGGGGTGCCAGGAACTCTCATGGTGAGTCAGACCGTGGCTGGCAGTCAATGTGGTTTAAGGTTAAGGGTGTGTGGCACTAAAGCCAGTTTAGAGTGGCATCAAGAACAACCTGAATTTCTCCACCTGCGTGCCATAGGGGCCCCTGAGCAAATTATTTCTCGTGGTCATGGTGCGGGTATGAGTCCAGCGACAGAGCGATTGTTGCGCATGCCTCGGGGCCATCCAGAAGCTTTAACTGATGCATGGGCTAATCTGTATCTAGAATTCGCTGTAGCCATTCAGGCGCGCAGAGAGGGCACCGACCTACCCAAAGATTTTTTAGCCTACCCAACCATTGCGGATGGTGTAGATGGCATGCGCTTTGTTGAAGCAGCCATAAAATCAAATCAAACCGAGGCTTGGGTGTCTTGCAGAGAAGAGGCCTAATACTGAACCATAATTTCGTTGCGACGTAAAAAGGGCAGTACCCATGGGGCATCGTAACGTGCCATCTCTGGCTCACTAATAGGTGTAATGCCTTTGTCTTTGAGCCACGCCATTAATTCTGCAATTTTCCTATCGACCTTAATCGGCCCTGCAAAACCTGAAAAGCGAATGGCTGCATAATTTCGGGCCGGCACTTCTCTGATGATCACTGCTGGATTGTTAGGTGTGGGTAAGGTACTGAGAGTGTACTTTTCAGGCATCACAAAATGAACTAACCACTGACCATTTTTTGCTTGCATGCTCACAGGTGCAGTCATATTAATTTGTTCTGATTCCAGCTTCATGCTCACGGGAGCGGTCATCTTAATCTTATTTTTAGCGCTTTCACTAGCGGTGTCACTAGAGGTGTTGTTACCAAAAATATAATTTGCAATGACTTTAAAGCCAGCAGTGCCGGCATCGTCCATATCTCCTCCAACACGGGTCTCTGCCACAATCATTGGCTTGTATGCTCGCAATTCAAATTTTTCAGAGGCTTCAATAACGGTGTATTTAGGTTCTTCAATAGCCATGGTGTATTCCGCAAAAAATATGCAAGTGAAACTTAATAATAACCCCTTTAACATGTCATTAATCCCTATTTAATAGTTGTCGTTCAGTAGGGGCATATATTACCCCCAGATACCCAAATTTAGCTTTTGTTGTTTGTCTGGAAAAACACTTTCTTTAAGCTTTGGTTTGGATGCGTTATCGGTTTACCTTAGGTCTTGGGTAGCACCCAGTCTTTTCTTAGAAAATGGCAGGTATAGCCATTGGGTATTTTCTCCAAGTAATCTTGGTGATGGGGTTCAGCTTCCCAAAAGTCACTCACAGGCTCAACCTCAGTCACTACTTTACCTGGCCACAACCCTGATGCATTGACATCGTTAATAGTGCGCAGAGCCTCCTGTTCTTGTTCTGGTGAAACAAAGTAAATAGCCGACCGATAGGACGGCCCCATATCATTGCCTTGCCTCATGGCTGTGGTTGGATCATGTATTTGAAAAAAGAGTTCTAATAATGTGCGAAAGCTTGTGACTTGGGCATCAAAAATAATTTCAATCCCCTCTGCATGATAACCATGATTTTGGTAGGTCGCATTGGGGACATCTCCACCGGTGTAACCGACTCGAGTTGATATAATGCCGGGTAGGTTGCGGATCAGATCTTGCATTCCCCAGAAACAACCTCCTGCCAGTACTGCGCGTTCATTTGACATTTTTTGGTTCCTAATTGGTGTGTGTTTTCGTTGTGGTGCTGAGTTGGCATATCTGCGCATAAGCCAATGTTCGAGGTCTCCAGCTGACATGGGTTTGGCAATATAATAACCCTGAATCAGCGCGCAATTCATTTGTTTTAGTAGCAGTGCTTGTTGGGCATTTTCCACCCCCTCAGCAATAATTTCAAGGCCAATGTTTTTTCCTAAATCTAGGGTCGACTGCACAATGCTCATGTGTTTGCTGTTGTGCTCCATGCCCAAGACAAAAGACCGGTCTATTTTTATTTGGCTCAAAGGCAGTTGATTGAGCAACGTCATCGAAGAATAGCCTGTGCCAAAATCATCTAAACTGACTCCAACTCCTAAGTCTCTCAGCTTTTATAAAATGGTAATGCATTCAGTGGGATTCCCCATAACCAAATTTTCAGTAATTTCAAGGGTTAAAAAGTGAGCCTCGATGTTATTTTTTTGCAGGTGTTGAGTGATGTATGTGACCAGTTCAGGTTCATCTAAATCACGCGCCGAAATATTGATTTGCAAGGCTAGTGTATTACCAGCGCTGTGCCACTGGCCCAATTGCTTGAGGCTGGTCTCAATGACCCAATGGGTAATGTCCACAATCACGTGAGACTACTCTGCTAATTTTATAAATTCTAAAGGAGCAATAGCGCTGCCATCGGATTGAGGCCAGCGTATTAAACACTCTACCCCCTGCACTGTATTATTATGAATGCTAACTAAGGGCTGATAGTGAAGTTCAAATTCGGTTTCAGTGATTGCACTAGGGAGCCGTGCTATGAGTTCATTATTACGCTCGTTTAGTAAATCACTTGCATGCTGTTGGCGAGTCATGTGAGTAATTTTGTTGATACTGCTCAAACTGAATTGCATCACCAAGGTCACAAATATGCTGCCACCTAGTAATATCGTGGCGACGACAAGGTCAAAAATACTAGCCACGGCTTTATAATAGATGGCTATCGTCATAATTCCGTAGCCCAGAATAAAAAAACTGATGAGGATAATAAGGCAAAGCCAACCCCAGCTTAACTCTCGCTTATAAATAATATAGGCGGGTCGTAAGGATTGGGCGAGTAATGCAATACCCAAGAGCGTAAACGCAAGCGCTATGATTTTGATCATTTTATTGTCATTAGTTTAACAAGAGTTAGATAAAAGAATAGATTTATAGTTTTAAAACACGAGTCTATCACTTTTTTATGGCTCGTTATTGGTTGCAGCCTTGGCCTCGAATTTCTCAGTATTGTCCCTGTCTGACTAAATAACATCAGCCCAAGTTTATGGCTTAAAGCGTCTTTGCTGGGGTGACTCGTTTTTAAACCCTACTTGGCCTAAGTAAAGGGAGTATTGGGAAATGAGCAAGTCCTATCTCGAGTTGATGTATATCAAGGGAAAATGTATAATATCGCGCGCGCAAAATTCGTTAGTGTCATATTAGGCGTCAGTTCCTGACACATCGCGTCCATTTAACTTCCCTGTTGCAACTGACCTTCAGGCTAAACGAGCGTTGTTTCGCGAGCCTTTTTGACTTGCCCAACGTCTGGTATAAAACATGAGCGAAAGCTTTGCAGATCTATTTGAAGAATCCTTAGTAGCTGTTGAAATGCGTCCTGGTGCCGTTCTTACGGGCACCGTGTTAGACATCGACGGTGACTGGGTAACAGTACACGCAGGCCTTAAGTCTGAAGCCATCATTCCTATTGAAGAATTCTACAACGATTCTCGTGAAATAGAAGTGAAGATCGGCGATCAAATCAAGGTGTCTTTAGAAAGTGTTGAAGATGGCACTGGTGAGACCAAACTTTCACGTGAAAAGGCCAAGCGCGCCGAAGCGTGGGATGAATTGCAAACTGCCTTTGACGAAGAAGCGACCATTACTGGCGTTATCAACGGCAAGGTTAAGGGCGGCTTTACTGTTGCCATCAACAACATTCAGGGTTTCTTACCTGGTTCCTTAGTCGATGTGCGTCCAGTACGTGATGTTGATCACTTAGAAGGCCAGGAACTTGAATTCAAGCTGATTAAGCTGGATCAAAAGCGTAATAACGTCGTTGTATCGCGCCGGGCAGTCATGCAAGAAGCGAATAGCGCACAACGCGATGAATTGCTGGCGAGCATTGAAGAAGGTATGGACGTCACAGGATACGTTAAAAACCTAACCAACTACGGTGCTTTCGTAGACCTTGGTGGTGTTGACGGTCTTTTGCATATTACTGATATGGCTTGGAAGCGCATTGCGCACCCAAGCGACATGTTGAACCCTGGAGACGAAATTACTGTTCGTGTTATCAAATTTGACAAAGACAGTGGTCGTTTATCTTTAGGTCTTAAGCAGTTGCAAGAAGATCCATGGGCATCGATTAAAGCCCGCTACCCGAATGGCCACCGTGTGCAAGCCACTGTAACTAACCTAACCGATTACGGTTGCTTTGCTTCTATTGAAGATGGCGTTGAAGGTTTGGTACACGTGTCTGAAATGTCTTGGACTAACAAGAATATCCATCCTTCTAAAGTCGTTAATGTTGGTGACGCTATGGAAGTGATGATCTTGGATGTTGACCAAGAACGTCGCCGTATCTCTTTAGGCATCAAGCAATGTGTGGGTAACCCATGGGCTGAATTTGCTGAGAAGTATGCAGCGGGTGACAAGGTTGTTGGCAACATCAAAACCATCACTGACTTTGGCATCTTCGTTGGCCTAGAAGGCGATCTGGATGGTTTAGTTCACATGTCTGACATTTCTTGGGAAGTGGAAGGCGAAGCTGCCCTTCGCGACTATAAGAAGGGTGATGAAGTGAGTGCAGTGATCTTGTCTGTAGACTCTGAGAAAGAGCGTATTTCTTTGGGCATCAAGCAACAAGAAAGTGATCCATTTAGCGAGTATGCAGCGGCTAATGAGCGTGGCACCATTGTTAATGGTATCGTTAAGTCTGTTGAAGCTAAAGAAGCCGTCATTGAGCTTACTGAAGGCATCGACGCCATCCTAAAAGCTTCTGAAATTAGCATCGATCGAATCGAAGATGCTCGCAACGAACTTAAGGTTGGTGACAGCGTTGAAGCTAAGATTGTAGCTGTTGACCGTCGTAATCGCTCCATTAATTTGTCTATCAAGGCCAAGGATGTAGCAGACGAGAAGCAAGCCATTCGTGATGTTCGCGAAATGGATGTGACTGCTGATGGTCCTACTACTATTGGTGACTTGATTAAGGCGCAGATGGGTAAGCAATAAGCGACTAAAATCTGTACTTTAAAAGGGGAGTGCTTCGGCGCTCCCTTTTACGTTACGTCTTGGTTGTGCCGCCTTTTGTGTTGACAAAAGTGCTAACTAGAGACTTGTTTGAGTATGTGAAAAATTGTTATGAATAACTCCCCAGTAAAGAACTTTTGGCAACTTGTGAGCGGTAATGCCGATCAATTGCTAAGTTTAGTGGATGAAGAATCAGAATTGGCTCATGGGTTACTTGAAGAAGTGCAGCATCAACT
Source organism: Candidatus Njordibacter sp. Uisw_058 (assembly GCF_047730065.1). Lineage (GTDB taxonomy): Bacteria > Pseudomonadota > Gammaproteobacteria > Pseudomonadales > Balneatricaceae > Njordibacter. Next base: position 1,778,694 of record NZ_CP159829.1, on the reverse strand, counting down.
GTCAGATATAGATCCTCACTTGACGGTATTTTGTGCGCGTGACGAGTCTGGAACTGGCATAGAACTCGTATTTGGTTGCGATGGGTATAGTCAAAGTATTGATACGGTTTTATTTCTTGTGGCTGCAGCGCCAAAAATAAGTCAGATCAAAGTTCTTGCTTTTAACCCAAGGATAGAAAATATTCCAGAAGCCATAGAAATTGGTGATGCTGTGTTAGAGCTGAATGAGTTATTTTTTGGTTTGCGCAACATAGGTGAAGAATTACATTTAGATCTATACCTAGATGATCTGCCCATCGTTGATGACGCCCCTCAAACTGATGCGGCGCTTATGTTCTTAGATGCAATTGTGGGCGAATACGATCTGATGACCCGAATTCATAGTGTTAACTGGCTAGACTTGCCAGAAGATCCGCTAGATCACGGGCTCAAACCTTTAATTGAGTTGCGCAAACAATTTGATTTGCTGCGGCCAAAGCGCCCCGCATTGGGTGAAGCGCTGCATTAAATTTGTTACCATTGTCCCTCATCAAATTGTCCCTCATCACATTGACACGGAAAGATGCACATGGAACCGATTTATATTTTCACCTTCACGGGTGTGTTTGCCATGGGGGCCACCCTCAGTGCGCGCCAAGTTAGCCATGACGTATTAACCTACAACCAACAAGCTTTTGAAACCTCTGAAGGCAGTGAAGACATGGCTAAGGTGTCAGGTCTCTACCTAGCGGTGGGTAATCTGGCAGCCATCGCACTCATTGCAAGTTTAGTTTATGGTGGCCAAAATCTAACTTGGTGGATTCCTGTTAGCTTTTTAGTCATCACTTTTCCGGCGGCTTACTATATATTGCTGTGCCGCATGCTAAAGCCAAAGCTGGGTAGCCTGCTATACACTGGCTTATCTTTGATAGGTCTGGTGCCGATGGTGCAAGGTTGGATGGTATAAAATGATTGACTATATGGTGTGGGCTTTTGCTGGATTAATGGCTTTAATTGCTATTTATTTTGCGCGGCGCGCTCGAGTTAATAATGATGTCAGTCAAGCGTCTGGCAATGATGCAAACGCTGCAGCGCTGGAGAAATCTATCAGCCAGCAACTCACTATGGCGCAGCTAGAAGTTAAACTTGAGCAAGCACAAGCAGAAGCCGCACTGTTACAAACCCAAGTGCAAGAATCACAACTAAAGCACACCCAAATACAGGCCCAACTGGGGCAATTATCCGTGGACAATGCGAGTTTACAAACTCGGCTTGAAGCACAGCAAGAGGCTCATCAGTTGCAGCAGCAACAGCAGCAGCAATCGCAGCAAACTTTTGATGCCTACCTTAAACAATTTGCTGAGTCTTCCTTGAAACAGCAAGCGCATCAGTTGTCTTCCCAAAATCAGGACCAACTCGGTCATTTACTGAATCCCTTAAAGCAGCAGTTGGGTGACTTTCGCAAGAAGGTTGATGATGTTTATGACAAAGATGCACGTGATCGAGCAGGTTTAACCCAACAAATTAATAGCTTATTAGAGTTAAATAATAAGCTTAGCAGTGATGCTATTAACCTAACTAAGGCGCTCAAAGGTGATAATAAAGCCCAAGGTAATTGGGGTGAAATGGTATTAGAACAAGTATTGGAGCAATCAGGTCTGCGTAAGGATCACGAATACCATAGTCAAGTTAACCTGACGCAAACCGATGGTAAACGCTTGCAGCCAGATGTGGTCATCCACATGCCAGAAAATAAAGATGTGGTAGTGGATGCAAAAGTCACCTTAGTGGCTTACGAGCGATATCAAAATGCTGAAGATGATGCTCAGCGCAGTTCTGCTTTAGCCGACCACTTAGCCTCTGTGAAAGCCCATATCAAAGGCCTCAGTGGTAAATCTTATGAAAGTGCTGAAGGGGTTTCTAGTTTAGATTATGTGCTGTTATTTATTCCGATAGAATCGGCCTATATGTTGGCCTTACAAGCAGATTCAGATTTATTCGTCAGTGCTATGAAGAATAATATTATGTTGGTCAGTCCTGCGACCTTATTAATGGTGCTACGCACGATTCACAACATATGGCGTTACGAAAAGCAGAGTCAAAATGCCAAACAAATTGCCCTACAAGCTGAAGAAATGCATAAAAAGCTGGTTGATTTTGTAACCTCAATGGATCATGTTGGTAGCCACCTTATTCGTGCTCAAGATGCCTATGATATCGCTCATAAACGTTTATCTTCAGGCCGAGGCAACCTCATTAGCCGAGCTCAAAAGATCGTTAATCTAGGGGGCATTCAGCCCAAGAAGGCGCTACCAGAAGCATTAATAGAAAAGGCCAGCGAAGAGGACATGGGCCTTGAGCCTTGATGTTGGAGCGCGCCTTAAAATGGTGCGTAAAAAGCGTGGTCTATCTCAGCGAGAATTGGCTAAGCGGGCTGGGGTAACCAATAGCACCATTTCATTGATTGAACAAAATCGTGTGAGCCCATCTGTGAGTTCTTTGAAAAAAGTGCTCGATGGCGTGCCGATGTCATTGCAATCCTTTTTTGTTGAAGAAATACCTGCGCAGCAGCAAGTGTTTTATAAAAGTCATGAATTGCCAGATATGGGCTCAGGTAAGGTAGCCATGCGTTTAGTCGGTTACAATCATGACCCGCGTTCTCTATCGTTACTGCATGAAACCTATCCTTCAGGAGCAGATACTGGAGTGGATATGTTGCAGCACGAAGGAGAAGAAGCGGGCATCATTATTAGCGGCAGCTTGGAAGTGACCGTGTCAGAGCAAGTGACCATATTACACCCAGGGGATGGCTACTATTTCACTAGCTCCCAGCCTCACCGTTTCCGTAATTTAGACGATCAGCCTTGTGTTCTGGTTAGTGTCAACAACCCTGCCAGCGTTTAATTATGTCGATACGTCAATTGGAATTATTAGGCACGCCAGGTTGTCATCTGTGTGACTTGGCTGAGGCATTAATTGCCGGCTGTTTAGACCTTTCGCAAGTAGAAGTTGAGTTAATTGATATAGCACAAACCGATGACTTGATCGCGCGTTATGGTATTAAAATTCCTGTGTTACGCTGTCCTAAGAGCCAAGCAGAGTTATGTTGGCCGTTTGATGAACTTGCGGTTAAGGCCTTTTAATCCAAACTAAAAAAATCATTTACTGTGACCTCAGTTTGTTGCGCTAGTTCATCTATGGTTTGCCCCCTCAAATGAGCCACACGTTCTAAAATATGTGTCAAATAGGCAGGTTCATTGCGGCTAGATTTTGGTTTTGGGCGCATATCCCTGGGCAAAAGATAGGGGGCGTCTGTTTCTAGCATGAGTCGTTGGTGAGGGATCAGTCTCACGGCTGTCCGTAAGTGTTCTCCTCGACGTTCGTCACAAATCCATCCGGTAATGCCAATGTGAATATCAAGGTCTAAAAGTTGCTTTAAAAAGGTCTCAGTACCAGTAAAGCAATGCAATACCGCTTTGCCAAAACCACTTCGGTATTGCGTGAGGAGCTCTAAAAACTCACCAGCGGCATCACGCTCATGCAAAAATAATGGTAATTGAATGTCTTTTGCCACTTGGAGGTGTTGTTCAAAGCTATCGAGTTGTTGAGTTGGAGTAGAGAAATTACGATTAAAATCTAACCCTGTTTCGCCAATGGCCACCACTTTCGGATGCTGCCACAGCTGAACTAAGTGTTGCCATGACTCTGGGTTATTGTCACTGGCATTGTGGGGGTGGAAGCCGGCGGTAGCATAGCGTTCGCAAGGCAAACTATGGTCTAAGGCCAGGGCCAGTGCTTGTTGGCTAGTGTGGACACAGGTGCCCGTGATAATGTTACGGTATACGCCTGCGCCAAGGCTACGTAGCAAGGTTGCGTGAAGGTCTTTGTGGAAACGAGCATTAGTTAAGTTGACACCAATGTCAGTTATATTAGAACATTTCAACGTCATCAGCTTCAGATTCGTCTGCTGGATCTGGGCTACTAGCATGATAGATGGCAATAGCCTCTTCAATGCTGGCCCCACCCATGATGGACGCAAACATCAAGCGTTCAGATTCCATCGAATAGGAGTCGTGCAGATTAGACTGTAGCTCCATCCATGCCACTGGATCTTGCAATCGGTCTGGGTTTTGAATTAACGCGGACATGTCGTCTAGGCTTTTAATAACATGTCCAAGGCGTTGATCGAGTCGATCAAAAAATTGAAAATCTACAACGGCGTTATTAACCTTCGCTTTTGCAGCTGTTGAGGCGGCCTGAATTAATTCTAGTTCTAATTGGGCTTTGGGCTCGACACTAGAAATAGCAGCGGCTGAATCATGGATGGTTAAAACGTGGTCAGCAATTTGTGCGAATGCACTGCTCAAGGTATCAACATTGGCGTTACTATCACTTAAGCTCGTGCGAATTTGAGCGATGGTTATACCCAACATCGTCAAAGTATCTTTGATGTGGTTAAAGTCACCCAAATCATTGTCTTTATTGAGGCTATCGTCAGTCATTAAATAAGCCTTAGTAAAGCCAATGGTTTCGAGTGGGGCGACATAAATCTGTTAAATCTAACATGGGCAAGATGGTACCACTTGTAGTGACTTGAAATAATCATTCTTTGGTCTTGTTTTACGACCTTTAAGTATCTGAACACCCCTAAGAAACGTTATAATAAGATTAGTTTAGGTGTTTGAGTTTAGTTTAGTTTAGTTAATTTAGTTTAGTCAATAGTCCACCGGTAACTTAAGTTCGAGGTGGCTAGTGATTTTTTACTCAGGTTTTTCGATGAATTTATTACGTTTACAACAAGTCCATCTAGCTTTTGGCGATGTGGCCATACTTGACGATGTCGATTTACAAATTGATGCGGGTGATCGAGTGTGTCTAATTGGTCGCAATGGGGCAGGCAAATCAAGCCTTATCAAACTATTGGTGGGTGAACAACTGCCAGATAGTGGCTCTATTTGGCGCAGTCCAGCGTGCAAAATTGGCTACTTACAGCAAGATTTGCCTGATCGTGAAGACTTGTGTGTCAATGAATTAGTTGCGATGGGCATGGGTGAAGTTTACGAACTGCGTAAGCGTCATGAAGAGATCGCCATGGGTGAGCTCGATGACAAAGCTATGAAACAATTAGAAATTGTGAGCCACCGCATTGACGAATTAGATGGTTGGCAAATGGAACCTAAGGTCGAACGCATCTTGACTCGCCTTAAGTTAGATGGCACACAAGTTCTGAGCCAGTTGTCAGGTGGTTGGAGACGGCGTGTTGCTTTAGCTCGAGCCTTGGTATCCGAGCCCACACTATTGCTGTTAGACGAGCCTACCAACCATCTGGATATATTAGCTATTGAGTGGCTAGAAAAACAGCTATTAGAATTTAACGGGGCCATTATATTTATTACCCATGACCGCAGTTTCTTGCAAGTATTGGCGAATAAAATTGTAGAATTGGACCGTGGACACTTAAATTACTTCCCAGGCGATTACGAGCGGTTCTTAGCTTATCGTGAGCAGCAGTTAATGGAGGAAGATCGCCATAATGCTCTATTTGATAAAAAGTTAGCGCAAGAAGAAGTATGGATCCGACAGGGTATTAAAGCACGCCGCACCCGCAACGAAGGACGTGTCCGGGCTTTGGAATCACTTCGTAAAGAGCGTGGTGATCGCCGAGAACGGCAGGGTAATGTGAAATTACAGCATGCACAAGCTGCTAAATCTGGCCAACTCGTGTGTGAGTTAGACAATGTTAGTCATGGTTACGGCGAGCAACAGTTGATCAAGAATTTTGATTTAAACCTGTTGAAACTAGATCGTATTGGCTTAGTGGGTGCTAACGGTGTAGGCAAATCCACCTTACTCAAAGTGATACTGGGTGAATTAGAGCCTAAGTCTGGCAAGGTCAAGCGGGGCACCAAACTGGAAGTGGCTTACTTTGATCAATTACGTGATCAATTAGACCTCACTAAGACAGTCATGGATAACCTTGCTGAAGGCCGTGAGAGCATTAATATTAACGGTAAAGAACGCCATGTGATGAGTTATTTGGGAGATTTTCTTTTTTCTCCTAAACGTGTCCGCAGTCCTGTCAGCAGTCTTTCTGGCGGTGAGCGAAATCGATTATTATTGGCGCGTTTGTTTAGCAAGCCATCTAATATGTTAGTGCTAGATGAGCCTACCAATGATCTTGATATTGAAACCTTAGAATTACTAGAAGAAATGCTGGCCAATTACCCAGGTACTGTATTACTTGTGAGTCATGACCGTGCCTTTTTGGATCGAGTGGTGACTTCGTGCTTAGTGTTTGATGGTCAAGGGCACATTACTGATTCTGTTGGTGGATATACGGATTGGGTGAGGCGTGGTGGTAAGCTTATGGCGCCAACAGTGCAGGGCCACAGTAAACCCACAGGCATGGCAGCGACGCCGTTAAAGGCCAAAGAGAAAGCTAAGCCTTTGGTCAAGCTGAGTTATAAAGTTCAGCGGGAGCTGGATTTGTTGCCAGGGCAAGTAGAGGCTATAGAAGCAGATCTAGAGGCTTTACAGGACGAAATCGGCCATGCTGATTTCTACAGTAAAGGGCAGGACCACGTGAGTGCGCGTCTAGAGCAACTGGCAAGCCAAGAGACTCAACTGGAGACCACAATGGATCGATGGATAGAAATTGAGGCTTTACAGAAAGGCTAAACCCTAACCGCTAAAACATCACAAGTTGCGCCTTGTAAGATGCCATTAGACGTAGAGCCCAGCAATAGTGCGAGGCCATGACGTCCATGGCTACCGACTACAATAAGGTCTGAACTTAACTCAGTGGCGACACGATGAACCTCTGTTTTAATGTGGCCTGATAGGAGTAGTTGATCTACCTCACCAAGCTGTTTTTGTTGCACAAGGCCATTCAGGCGCTGTTGCGCCTGATCATACAGTTCAGTTTGTATAGACGATAAATCCATGGGCATGTCGCCCCCATAGGCATAACTTAATGGTTCTGTGACGTGCACTAAAGTTAACTTTGCGCTGCTTTGCAAGGCCAGCTGATGAGCTCTTTGGATCACTTGGTCAGCTTCCTCGTTAAGGTCTATAGCGACTAATATATTTTGGTAAATACTCATGTTACAGCCTCCGCAATGGTCTAAATGAATGCAGTTCCATCATTTTAGGTTTATGGACTTACCTATAATGACATGATATCACTGCAAGGTTTAAGGGACATTATTCGTTAGTTGTTATTATTTAGTCAATGGAGTTGTTGTGGAAATTAAGTTTATCATCGTGGTCTTAGTCTGCTGTTCTCTTATTGGATCGGTGGCGTGGGTCATGCCTACAGCCTCACAGCGAGCGCAAGCTAAAATACGCCAACTGGCGATGACCAAGGGCTTGAAGGTTAAAGTGGGTAAGCTCCAAGGGCCAAGAGAACAGGGTGAGATGACTCCTGATAGTTTTTTAGCCACTAGCTATGGCTTGCCTCGATCAAAAAACCAAAATCGAGCTGGAGGCATGAATGCCTTAAAAAAGGTGACTTGGGAAATATTTAAAGCGGCGGGACTTAATACCCAAGGTTTGCCTCAAGGATGGTGCTGGAATGGCGGTGAAGGTGCCCTCAAGTCTGAGCAGTTGAGCCATTTAGCCCACCTCATTGAACAGTTGCCTGATGATGTCTATGCCTTGGGTGTAACACCCATTGGAGCACAAGCCTATTGGCATGAACGAGCGACGCCAGAGCAGCTCGACAACTTAGAACAGGTTTTAAAAGCATTAGTCATGGATAGCTTCTAGAACCTCGACGTTATTTTGTGGTTCTAGAGTCATGGTTGACTTTGACCCAAGCTGGTTTAAAGTGACATCAAAGTTTCAAATAAACGTATGCAAATTTCTTTTCAGCGGTTTCAACGTCCCGTTAATTATAGCCAAGGAGACCGTGCATGATCTATGCAGGTAAAGCCATTCACGTGCAAATGCACGACCATCAGTTAGCTAAGCTAACCTTTGACCTTAAAGATCAGTCGGTTAACAAACTCAATGCGGCGACATTGGTTGAATTACAACAAGCGATCAGTGTTCTCACCGATGCTAGCAGTGTCAAAGGCCTAATGCTGACGAGTGCTAAGTCGAGTTTTATCGTTGGAGCAGATATTACTGAGTTTTTGCACTTTTTTAACACTGAAGAACAAGAACTCATTGATGCAAACATGCAGGTCAATGCAACCTTCAGTGCCCTTGAAGACCTCCCCATACCAACCGTATCCTTGATCAATGGTTTAGCTCTTGGGGGTGGTTTTGAAGTATGTTTAAGCACTGACTATCGCATTATGGTGAGCGACGCCAAGGTAGGTTTACCTGAGGTTAAATTAGGTATTTTCCCTGGCTGGGGAGGAACCGTGCGCTTACCTCGACTGATTGGGTTAGATAATGCCATTGAATGGATCTGTGGTGGCCAGGAAAAGAAATCAGCCATGGCTCTTAAAGATGGTGCAGTAGACGCCGTTGTCGCCGTTGATGAATTATTAGAGGCAGGCGCGCATTTACTTAACCAATGCATTGCTGGTGACCTTGACTATAAAACTAAGCGCGCTGTTAAGATGGCCAAACTAAGTTTGGGACCGATGGAACAAATGATGGCTTTCGAAACTGCCAAGGGTTTTGTTGCAGCTAAAGCGGGTCCTCATTACCCCAGTCCAATGGCAGCCATTAAAACCATACAAAAACATGCTGGTATGTCTCGTGACAAAGCCCTAGCTGCGGAAGCTAAAGGTTTTGCAAAAATGGCGCAAACGCCAGTGGCTGCCAATCTAGTCGGCATTTTTCTTGCTGATCAGTACCTTAAACGCACTGTTAAAGACTTAGCGCCTAAGGCTGCCAAAGTTGAACAAGTGGCTGTCTTGGGGGCTGGTATTATGGGTGGTGGTATTGCCTATCAGTCAGCTTTTAAAGGTGTCCCCATTGTCATGAAAGACATTACTGAGGCAGCCATTCAGTTGGGTTTGGATGAGGCCACAGACATTTTACAAAAGCACATTAGTCGAGGTCAGATGAAGCCTGCTCAAATGGCTAAAGTACTTAACAACATTCGTCCAACCTTAAATTATGCCGATGTGACTCAGGTTGATTTGGTAGTTGAAGCGGTGGTGGAAAATCCAAAGGTTAAAGGTATGGTGCTGTCTGAAGTTGAAGGTCACGTTAAGGACAGTGCGGTGATCACCTCTAACACTTCTACTATTTCAATTGATCTTTTGGCTCAAAGCCTCAAACATCCAAATCGTTTTTGTGGCATGCACTTTTTTAATCCAGTTCATAAAATGCCCTTAGTTGAAGTCATTCGTGGAACCAAGACAAGCGATGAAACTATCGCTACCACAGTGGCCTACGCCAACGCCATTGGGAAAAAGCCCATTGTGGTCAATGACTGCCCTGGCTTCTTTGTTAACCGCGTGTTGTTTCCCTACTTTGGCGGCTTTGGCATTTTATTAGAGCAGGGCATTGATTTTGTTCACATTGATAAGCTTATGGAACGGTTTGGCTGGCCTATGGGCCCTGCCTATTTGCTCGATGTGGTGGGCATTGATACAGCGCATCATTGCCAAGCTGTCATGGCAGAGGGCTTCCCAGATCGAATGGCTGGGCAGGGGGAGGCGGCTGTAGATTTAATGTTTAAAGAACAACGTTATGGTCAGAAAAATAAATTGGGTTTTTATACCTATGAAAAAGATAAAAAAGGGCGTTTACAAAAACACTTGGACGAATCTTTGAGTGCCAAACTAGCAGGTCTTTGCACTAATGCAGTGACCCTAAGCGATGAGCAAATTATCGACTATATGATGATTCCTTTATGCTTAGAAGTTGCTCGTTGCTTAGAAGAAAATATTATTGCCACACCTGCAGAAGCTGACTTGGCTTTAATTTATGGTATTGGATTTCCACCCTTTCTTGGTGGCGCCTTAAAATACATGGACACCATTAGCTTGCAAACCTTTTGTGAAAAGGCGGATGTCTTAGCGAGTGTGAGTCCACTCTATCTAGTGCCTGCGCAAATGCGCACCATGGCCGCTCAAGGTGAAACTTTCTATGGCAAGTTGCAACCTGCTAACTAAATTCGGAGAAAAACATGCAATTACAAGCCAATGACATTGTGGTAGTCGATGGGGCTCGTTCTGCCATGGGCCGCTGCAAAGGTGGTGCCTTTAGAAATGTGCGTGCAGAAAACTTATCTGCAGCAGTGATTGATGGTCTCTTTGCCCGGAATCCAGAACTTAACCCAGCCCAAGTGGAAGATGTTATCTGGGGCTGTGTCAACCAAACTCTGGAACAAGGTTTCAACGTGGCCCGAAATGCGGCTTTGTTAAGTGTTATTCCGCATACTGTTGCAGCACAAACAGTAAACCGTTTGTGTGGTTCTTCTATGGCTGCATTGCACACAGCAGCGCAGGCTATTGCGACCGATAATGGGGATTTTTTCGTTGTTGGTGGCGTAGAGCACATGGGTCACGTGGCCATGGATCATGGCGTGGACATCAATCCTGCGGGCAGTAAGCATGTTGCAAAAGCGGCCATGATGATGGGCCTAACGGCAGAGTTATTGGGTAAAGTGCATGGTATTAGTCGGGAGATGCAAGACGAATTTGCGGTCCGATCGCACAGATTAGCTCATGCTGCTGCCGAAAATGGTGACTTTGACGGTGAAATTATTCCCATAGAAGGTCATGATGGGACCGGTCGGCTGATTAAAGTGTGTCGAGATGAAGTTATTCGTCCAGATACTAATCTACAGTCTTTAGCTAACTTATGCCCTGTATTTGACCCTAAACATGGCACTGTGACGGCGGCCACGTCTTCGGCTCTTGCTGATGGCGCTTCGGCTATGTTGTTAATGTCAGGTGCTAAGGCTATGGCGCTGGGTCTTACACCGCTAGTGCGCATTAAAGCCATGGCCGTGGCAGGGTGTGACCCTTCAGTTATGGGTTATGGTCCTGTGCCTGCTACTAAAAAAGTTTTAAAACGCGCTGGTCTGGGTATAGAGGATATTGATGTCGTAGAACTTAACGAAGCTTTTGCTGCACAGGCTTTGCCCGTGTTAAAAGATCTTAAGTTAATTGATAAAATGGATGAAAAGGTCAATTTACATGGGGGTGCCATAGCCTTAGGACACCCTTTAGGTTGCTCAGGCACCCGAATTTCTGTGAGCTGCTTAACTCGTATGAAAAAACAAGATGCTCAATTTGGTTTAGCCACTATGTGCATCGGTATGGGCCAAGGTATTGCAACCATATTTGAACGACTTTAAAGCGCATTTCTATAAACTTTAATAAATTCAAAAGACTGCTAATGCAGTCTTTTGTGATTATGGGTTGCAATTTAGCTTGCTTTTTACTGCGAAAAATGGAATTTTAAAGAATAGGTTGTTGAACAAATGCTTGACCTTCTCAGATATGTGCCTAAACTTAGGCGCCTTAACGCTACCGCGATGGATGCGGTGAATACGTAATTATTGGAATCAAACTGCATGGGTAAGTCCCTCGTTATCGTAGAATCACCCGCTAAAGCCAAAACGATCAATAAATATCTTGGTGCAGATTTTATTGTAAAGTCGAGTGTTGGGCATATACGCGACTTACCCACTAAGTCCCCTCCAGGCAGCTCAGACCCAAAGACACGAGCCCTAGAAGCTGCCAAAGTTCGTAAAATGGAGCCTGATGACAAAGTCATTTATAAACAAGCCAGAGGTCGACAGCAACTGGTCAGGCGCATGGGTATTGACCCCGAAAACGATTGGCGGGCTGATTATCAAATTCTACCGGGTAAAGAAAAAGTAGTCGAAGAATTGCGTCGTTTGGCCAAAGATGCTGACACTATTTATCTGGCAACGGATTTGGATAGAGAAGGTGAGGCCATCGCTTGGCATTTGCGTGAAGCCATTGGTGGCGATCAAAGTCGTTATCAGCGGGTTGTATTTAACGAGATTACTAAAACTGCGATTCAGGCGGCTTTTGCTGATCCTGGGAAATTAGATATGGATCACGTCAACGCCCAACAAGCGCGACGTTTTTTGGATCGAGTTGTGGGCTTTATGGTGTCACCTTTGCTATGGGCTAAACTTGCCCGTGGCTTATCTGCAGGCAGAGTGCAATCGGTGGCGGTAAAACTAGTGGTGGAACGGGAACGAGTGATACGTGCTTTTGTGCCCGATGAATACTGGGAACTTAAAGCTGATGCCATTAGCAGCGATAATAAGCCCTTGATGCTGCAAGTGCATAAACAGCAAGGTAACGAATACAAACCGGTTAATCAACAGCAAAGTGATGCTGCTGTGGCTTTGCTAGAAAAACAAACCTTTGTCGTGCAGCAGCGTCAGGACAAGGCGACATCAAGTAAGCCTTCAGCCCCCTATATTACTTCGACCTTGCAGCAAGCAGCCAGTACGCGCCTGGGTTTTGGTGTGAAAAAGACCATGATGTTGGCCCAAAGACTTTATGAAGCAGGTTACATTACCTACATGCGCACCGACTCAACTAACTTGAGCAAAGATGCCGTGGGAAAATGCCGAGACTTTATCGTTAAGAGTTACGGCAAAGAATACATCCCCGCACATCCTATCACCTACTCGAGTAAAGACGGTGCACAAGAGGCCCACGAGGCCATACGCCCCTCGGAAGTGGCAATGAAAGCCGCACAGTTAAGTAATATGGAGCGCGACTCAGAGCGCCTGTACGAGCTTATCTGGCGCCAATTTGTGGCATGCCAAATGCTACCTGCCCAATTCACCAGTACCACCATCGTGGTCGAAGCTGGTGACTTTAGTCTGCGCACCCGTGGTCGTATTATGCGCTTTGATGGTTATTCCAGAGTGCAACCGAGTGTCAGCAAAAAAGATGAAGATTTAATCTTACCTGATGTGAATCAAGGGGACCTACTTACCCTCAAACAGCTAACACCTAGCCAGCACTTTACCAAATCTGCGCCACGTTTCTCTGAGGCTAGCTTGGTTAAAGAGCTCGAGAAGCAGGGCATTGGCCGCCCATCGACCTATGCAAGTATCATTTCAACCATCCAGGACCGTGGTTATGTCATGGTTCAAAATCGCCGTTTCTATGCAGAAAAGATGGGTGATATTGTGACGGACCGATTACAAGAAAACTTTTCAGATTTGATGGACTACTCATTCACTGCCACCATGGAAAAGCGGTTAGACAGCGTGGCTCGTGGTGAAACGGAGTGGAAGCGCCTGCTGAATGTATTTTATAAGGCCTTTACCCGCAAATTGAGTATTGCTGAAGCAGAAGATGGTATGCGTGCCAACACGCCCACCCTAACTGATATAAAGTGCCCTAGTTGCAGCAAAGCAATGAATATTCGCACCGCATCGACTGGCGTATTTTTAGGCTGTTCAGGGTATGCATTGGCACCTAAAGAACGCTGCAAAGAAACCATAAATTTGGTATCAGGTGATGAAGTGGTGGCTGTGGATGCTGATGATGAAGCAGAATCACGTTTACTCATTAAAAAACATCGCTGTAAAGTTTGTGATACTGCAATGGATGGCTACTTAATTGATGCCAAGCGCAAACTGCATGTGTGTGGTAACAATCCAGATTGCAGTGGCTTTGAAATAGAAGCCGGAGAGTACCGTATCAAAGGCTATGATGGCCCACTAATTCAGTGTGACAAATGTGAAGCAGACATGCACCTGAAAACAGGGCGTTTTGGCAAATACTTTGATTGTTCCAATGGCGAATGTAAAAACACCCGCAAACTATTGCGCAGTGGTGAAGCGGCACCGCCAAAAATGGATCCCATTCCGATGCCTGAATTAGCATGTGAAAAAGTGGATGATCATTATATTTTACGTGATGGCGCTGCAGGATTATTTCTGGCGGCCAGTAAGTTTCCTAAAAATCGTGAAACTCGCGCACCATTAGTTGCTGAAATTCTTCCCTATAAGGCAGTGTTAGACCCAAAATACAGCTTTTTACTTTCAGCTCCAGTCAAGGACCATTTAGGCAACCCTTCTATTGTTCGGTATAGCCGCAAAACCAAGGAGCAATATGTCATGTCTGAAGTTGACAAAAAAGCTTCTGGCTGGCGGGCAATGTATGTGAGTGGTAAATGGATGGAAGAAGTACCAGCCAAAAAAGTAGCCGCTAAAAAAACGGCAAAAAAAGTTGTAAAAAAAGCACCTAAAAAAGTAGCAGCTAAAAAATAGCATGGCTGTTCAAGACCCATGGTTAAAAGCCAGTCAGCATCGGCTGGCGTTTAGTAAGAGCTTGTGGGATGACTTATTGGCAAACTATGGTGATATGGATGATCCCCAATACTGGCGCCAAAGGCCCCAGAGAATGGCCTATCAGTATGCCATTATTGATCATTTGTTAGCTGCTGCAAAACACTTGACTCAAGCCATTCTGAAACAGCTGGCTAATACCCGGTTCGATGATATTTCTAGACTCACTTGGGTCGAGATTGAAAATCTGCTAGTCCAACAAGAGTTTCTATCTCCAGAGGCGCAGCATATATTATTGTTGCTGCAAAAGGGCGATTGGTCGGCTTGGATTCAATTGCAGGGTGAATCTGATTTTAGCGTGATCACGAAGCCACAAACACAAGCTGGTCAGCTCATTACAAGCCACTCAGAAGACGATCTAAGCAACCCAGATCACTGGCCAGTCTCAAGTTGGCTCAAGGCCATGCAAAGCCTACAAACCTCCACTAGAGAGTCCATGGAGGAGTGCTAATTACGCACGCAGTCCATAGTTGATTAGAGGTCTGACTTGAGCTGTTCTAAGACAGCCATTGTATCTGCATCTTTTTCTTTAATATTAATAGCCACGCGGTACTGAAAAAAGTTCACAAAGTCTGGGGCCTCATCACAGGCCACTAAACAACTGTCACCAATGAGCACGGGCCAATGGGTGACCTGCTCATGGTCAATCATTTGCGCTTGAATGCAGCCATCACTGTACAAACGCCAGCTAAATACTTCTGTCATTGAAAAGTTATCAAAATTATCAGCGGTGAAGACTGCGTGGCTGCCACAGGTGTCGGCCAGTTCTTGCACCACAAATAACGTATCGTCCACTTCAAAATCAAAGTAATCTGCTGCCGTAATTAACTCAATACATTTGTGGTCTGGGACTTGTGGGATAATTTGATCGAGTCCAGGATCATAGTATCCCTGGAAAAAACCTTTGCTAGGGCAGTTTAGATCAGTGCAAATAATGAGCTCATCAAACCAAGGGATCATGCCGACAAAAGCACCATTATCCAATAAAGCCCAGAATAAGATATTAACTGAAAATAATTCTTGTCCCACCTTTGGGTGGCCATGTTGATTGGAGTAAAGCACCTCAAAGCCATCTAGCTCTGGTGCTAGACGCACCACCTTTGGATGATGTTGAGTTTGATATTCTTGGCCGCTAAAAAGGTCTATGACCTTGGCGGAGGGGCTGACAGTGGACATCACAATATCCTCTAAGAAAACTGACTATGACGAAGAAAAGGGTACGACAATGTTTAACTTAGGTATTAAGAGTATAGGCAAAAATAACTGGTGTCTGCAAGCCATTGGCGTAAGTTTGGGTAAAATGCTCAAATATATGGCCCTTCTGCCAATCAATAGGTACAATGTTCAACGTAATGAAAAGACTCATGTTTAACCATAAAGAATGTCATTGACGAATCCCAGTTACTAAACCTAGTTACTAAACCTAGTTACTAAACCTAGTTACTAAGCCCAGTTACTAGACCCAAGTGAAGCTAACAATGGGTCATCGGGGTAAATGACAGGCTTTCATAGAATCGTTTTCATGGTGTAATAAAGAATTAGCAAAGAATTAGCAAAGATTTCTGCAGCAAGTACATCAGTACTAGGAGTTCTAACATGAGAGCATTAACTTGAGCAGCAACTTGAGAAATCTGAAGCCAGACGTTTACCAAAAATTGAATGCAAGACTATATGACCAGCACTAGCGAACTACCGAATACAAAAGCATCTGTTACCCCCACAATGACCGAATCTTCAGAAACTGTGAACTCAACAGTGGCAGAGCCTAAGGAAGTTGTATCAATTTCTACTGAATCAGAGGCCCCTGAAGCGATTGCTCCAGCAGTCACTGCACCTGAGATAAGTACGGCGGAACGTAAAAAAGCCAAAAGTCGGGCGGCCAATCGTGCAGCGGTTGAGTTGATATGTGAAACATACCCGCAGACATTCTCTTTTGCGAAACCTAGGCCCCTTAAAATTGGTATTCAGGAAGAGTTAATTGCTGATGCGAAGTTAAGCCAGACCAAGATTAAACGAGGCTTGGCAAGTTATGTGCGTGCTTTTGGTTATTTAAAATCTCAAACTGATGGTGCACCGCGCATTAACTTATTAGGTGAAGCAGACGGCGCCGTGACTGCGGATGAAGCAGCACATGCATTAACTAAGTTACCAGCGCCCCGCAAGCCAAGACCCAGCGTTAAAAAGCGCCCAGATCAGGCTGCCACAAGGCCCAAGCAAAATGTGAAACCAAAAGCGCCTAAGCCTGAGGCCAAAATTGAAAAAGCGCCTAGCCCATTTGATGGCTTGAATGAAGGACAGCGAATGGCCAGTAAATTAGAATTATTGCTGAAAAAGAATAGCAATACATAGCTAGCTTTCCACAGAGCTTTCATCAGCATTAAAAAAACCGAGCATGGCTCGGTTTTTTTATACCGCAGATAAACTGCTTAAGTGTTATCAGAAATAAATGCTAGCAAATCAGATTTTGCTAAAGCACCAACTTTAGTGCCTGCAACCTCACCGTTGTTAAACAACATCAAAGTAGGGATGCCACGCACACCAAAACGCGCAGCGATCTCACTATTTTCGTCAACATTGATCTTGCAAACCTTAACACTGCCTCCAAACTCGGCGGCAACGTCTTCTAAAATGGGCGCAATCATTTTGCATGGGCCACACCAAGGTGCCCAAAAGTCGAGTAATACTGGGACATCGGCATTGGCTACATCTAGGTCAAAGGTGGCATCTGTTACAGCGTGAGTTAGTTCGCTCATGGTCGTCTCTTCATTAGTTTAGTAGCAGCTATGATACGTGATTTTTCACTAAAACTCAGTAGCATTATGCTTGCTAAGGGTTACTTTTAAAATCTGTCTAAGTTATCTAGTGGCGCGCACTGATAATTCAACCTAGTGTGGTTGCGGAAATGGTTTACGCAGCACCCGCCAAAGACGCAGACATAATAGAACGGCTGCTATACTGAGGCCAAAAATAATACCAATCCAAAAGCCAGCAGCACCCATTATGGGGTAAATTAGATCTGTCATCCCCAATAAATAACCTAAGGGTAAGCCAATGAGCCAGTATGAGATAAAAATAAGTAGTAACGGTTTGGCGGTGTCTTTAAAACCACGCAATGCGCCATTGGCTGCAATCTGAAAAGCATCAGAAAATTGAAATAAAGCAGCAAAAATAAATAAGCTCGCAGCGATGTCGAGCACCAAAGGCTCAGTGGTATAAATACTCGCTAAAGTGATGGGCAGTATGAGCATCACCAAACAAGTGAGACTTGATAGGCCTAAGGCTAGGCTAAATCCAACTAACACGGAACGTTTTACCTGGTCGGGTAGGTTGCCACCGATACCATGGCCTACACGTATTGTCAGTGCCATACCAATACTGAGTGGCAGAATAAAACATATACTTGCAAAGTTGAGGACGAGCTGATGTGCAGCGACAATGTCAGCGCCTAAAGGCGCTAATAATAGTGCGACTATAGCGAACATGGTGGCTTCAATAAAAATAGAAAACCCAATAGGTAATCCCACCTTTAAAATACTCATTTGGGTTTTCAGTTGTGGCCAATCGAATTGAGTGAACATGGCACACTGGTGATAAACAGGTTTGGCATATACATAAATAGCCATGCCAATAACGCTGGCCCACATGCTTAAAGCAGTGGCCCAGCCACATCCAACTCCTCCCATTTCGGGCACACCAAACTTTCCGTAGATAAAAATATAGTTCATAGGGATATTGATCAATAAGCCTAACAAACTAAAATACACCATCGGCTTAGTAATACCTAAACCTTCACTAAAACTGCGTAAACTTTGCATAATGGCCACAGCAGGCAAGCTTAGGGCCGCTGCATGTAAATAATCTAAGCCGATACCTTTGATGGGGTCTTGGATGTCTAGCCAATCAAATAATGGGTCTAAAGCATATAATAATCCCACTGCCAAACAGCCTAAAATAGTAGCCAGCCACAAGGATTGCTGTACAAAAGGACCGATTAAAGTAATTTTTTTGGCACCAAAATACTGAGCAACTGTAGGGGTTGTAGCCATAATAACCCCCATCATTAAAATCAACACAGGAAATAACATGCTTGAGCCGACTGCCACAGCCGCTAAGTCGGCTGAACTATAGCGACCTGCCATGACTGTATCAACAAAACTGGCACTCATATGCAGTACTTCAGCTATAAGGATGGGAGTACCCAGACGCAAGAATTGGCGTAATTCTTGGCCCATGGCTGCTAAACTATAGGTGTGACTCATTGACTGGGGCATTAAAAAAAACCAAAGTTTTGGCGGAAAAAAAGATGGGCTATAATACCGCTTTTCTATGTCTTCGGCCACGCTTAACTCATGCCCAAATCCAGCCCATGTCAGTGTCAAAAGGTTATTGATCTATTTAATGATTTGTTCACAGCATCATACAATACGCAGTTAGTGTGTGCTGTATGTGATGGCCGACAAGGTGAACTAGATCAGCCTGTTTATGAACCGGCCAATCGCCATCGAGCCCATCATCAAATTGTCTTCGCCCATGGTCATTTTGCCAGTGCGTTACATGAAATATCCCATTGGTGTGTTGCTGGAGATGCCCGGCGCTTACTTGAAGACTTTGGCTATTGGTATCAGCCAGATGGCCGCAGCAAGCAACAGCAAAAAGAATTTGAAAAAGTAGAAATCAAACCCCAAGCACTGGAGTGGTTATTCAGTTTGGCTAGTCGACAAGTTTTTGTGGCCAGCGCCGACAACCTCACAGCTGGAACATCTGATGACTTAGCCTTTCGGTTGGCCGTGTCAAGTCAGGCCCGATCTTTTTTTAGCCATGGCTTGCCGCCCCAAGCCGGATTATGGTTAGCGCAGTTAAAACAAACCTATGGTGGGCAGGTGTTGCTTGAACACCTATATTGGCCTGACGAAGAGGTTAAGTTCGAAAGGCCTACCATTACTTGAGCCTATCGCGTTAAAGAAAGCAGCTTAGAAAAGAAAACAGCTTAAAAATGTTGCTTGACTAAGGCTGCAATATCATCCACTGATGTGTTGTGGGCGATGGTGCTGATTAGTTCACCTTCGCGGCCAATAAAATAGATGCGGGATGTGTGATCAACGGTGTAGGTTAAGGCTGAGTTTTCTAAGGGGATGTAACTGTAATATGCGGCGTAGTTTTTTACTAACTGATCAAGGGTTTTGATGTCCCCCGTAAGACCAAGCATGCGCGGGTGAAAGTAACGACTATATTTCGCTAAGTTATCTAGGCTATCTCGTTCTGGATCGACACTAACAAACAAAGGTTGGATTTGAGCTTCTTGACTGGGTGTTAATTGACGCATGCTAGCCGCCATAGAAGACAAGGCAGTGGGGCATACCTCTGGACATGAAGTAAAGCCAAAATACATGAGCACCATCTGGCCGCGAAAATCTTGCAGCTTGACCGGTCCAGTATTACTTTCTAAAACAAAATCCCCACCTAAATTTGCATAACCTAAATTTGCGTTATTTTGCTCTGTCCAAGGGTTATATTTGGCTAGCATTAGACCTGCAACAAAAAGCAGAATAAGGCCTAGTGCATAAAGTACTTTCATTGATTGGGACATAGGTTGGGTTCCTGGTATTGGATAGTTGGGTGTCAATAGCTGCCAAACTTATGGATTAGGACTCAACGAGCCTTGGTTAGCGAAGTTCAACATCAAGGTAACGATAATCACTGGCAGCGTAAGTGCCGAGCATGCGAATGTCCTTGGCAAAATAGGCCAGTTCATCCATAGCTAGAATCATGTTGGCATCGTTGGGGTGAGCTTCAGCATCGATATGAAATTGCGTGGCTACCATGCGTCCATCTGGGGTGTAGCTTTCTAGCTTGATTAGATTGACATTGTTAGTGGCTAAGCCTCCCATGGCTTTGTATAAAGCCGATGGCATATTGCGTACCGTGAACAAAAACGAAGTGATGTATTTTTGGTGCATCACTTGTTTAGGAATCGTATGTTCAAGCGATAATATTAGAAATCGGGTGGTGTTGCCTTTAACATCTTGGAAATATTCCTGCAAAATGTCTAAATTATAAAGTTCTGCAGCTAAGCTAGATGCAATAGCACCATGGCTAGGGTCACCTTTTTGACTGACTTCAAGGGCAGCCCCGGCAGTGTCTAATGTGGCTATGGGGAGTATGCCAAGCTGGGTCAGGCGTTTGCCACATTGAGCTAAAGCTTGCGGGTGCGACCCCACCGTTTTTATCTGCTCTAAGGACGTGTTTTTAAAAGCTACCAAACAATGATTAACGGGTTCGTAATGCTCACCAATAATGTACAAGGATGTGTGGGGTAATTGGCGATAAATTTCCTCCACACGGCCTGCGGTAGAGTTTTCAACAGGGATCATCGCAATCTGAGCAGCGCCTCGCTCTACCATGGCCATAGCGTCGCTAAAGGTCATGCAGGCTTTGGCTATGTAGTTGGGAAACACCCGCTGGCAAGATAAGTGTGAATAAGCACCTTGATGGCCTTGGTAAGCAATAATAGGTCGTGCGTCGTTTTGTGTCATTGATTGGGTAGTGAATCGTAATATAAACCTTTATGGTGTTCGCAGTGTAACAAATCTAAGCAATAAATTGGTATCATTGGCAGCTTATAAATAACCCTTTTGTTGGAAAACTATGACCCCTGCTCGTTTGGCAAAATATAAAGCCACGTTAGCCTCCCGTCAGCTAGATTTGACCATCATTACGGATCAAGTGAATAAAGCTCAAAATATTGCAGCGCTCGTGCGCACCTGTGATGCAGTGGGTATTCACAATGCCCATGTGGTCGCAGCAAAGGGAAAGGCTGGGGCCCACAAGGGCACTGCCCTAGGTAGTCAACAATGGGTCAATGTAGTGGCCCATGAGCATATTGACAGTGCGCTGAACACGGCTAGGCAAAAGGGCATGCAGATAGTTTCAGCCCACTTTAGTGATCAAGCTGTTGATTACCGCACATTGGATTACACCCAGCCCACAGCTTTAATATTGGGTGCAGAAATGCATGGTGTAAGCCCCACAGCCGTGAAAGCTTCTGATCATCAAGTTGTGATCCCCATGCTTGGCATGGTGCAATCGTTTAATGTTTCGGCAGCAGCCGCCATTATCTTGCTTGAGGTTCAGCGTCAGCGCGAGTTAAATGGTCACTATGAAATTCCACAATTGGTAGGCAAAGAATATGATCAAACCCTGTTTCGTTGGAGCCACCCAAAAGTAGCAGACTTTTGCCATCGTCTTAAGATAGATTATCCAGCGATGGACACTGATGGCAGCATCATAAACCTGAACCTGTGGCATGCGAGCGCTTTGCAAGACCAAAGCCTGCGTGTCTTGCTGCCCAACTAGGACTGAATTAATGATTAAAATCAACTTAGTAGCTGATGAAAATATTTTGTTACTTGATGAATTATTTGGCGACATAGCCCACATTACGAGGATCAACGGCCGTTCAATTAGTGCCCTGCAAGTAGCCCAAGCCGATGCATTGGTTTTGCGCTCAACGGCCAAAGTGACCCCCGCTTTATTAGAGCATAGCAAGGTTAAGTTTGTGGGTACTTGTACCATAGGCACAGACCACTTAGCCATAGACTATATGGACGCTAACAATATTGTGTGGCGCAATGCGCCTGGCTGCAATGCAGCTGGAGTTGGGGACTATGTGATCGCTTGTATTAACCATGCTTGGCAAACTCTTGGCATTGATCCTCGACAACAAACGATTGGCATTGTGGGGGCGGGTAATGTGGGTAGCCGTTTGGCTGAGCGTTTACAAAAGGCAGGTTTTAGCATACTTCAATGTGATCCCCCCAAAGTGGATGCAGGGCACCAAGGTTTTGTTGAGTTAGATGAGTTGCTAGGTCGATGCCAAATTGTGTGTTTGCATACGCCACTGACTAAAACGGGTGTGCATGCCACAGAAAACTTGCTGCACCAAGAACGCATCAAAAATTTAGCTAAAGGAACCGTATTGATTAGCGCTGGACGAGGTGAAGTGGTTGATCAGCAGGCGCTTTTGGTACGTCAGCAACAGCTGCATGATTTACATTTATTTTTGGATGTTTGGCATCACGAACCTCACATAGACAAAAGTTTATTTGACTATTCCCATTGTGTGACACCGCATATAGCAGGCCATTCTTTAGAAGGAAAAATGCGTGGTACCAATATGATTTATCAGGCTTTGTGTGAACATTTTGGTATTGAAGTTAAACACAAGTTAGGCCCCTTAATACCAAAGCCAGACCTAGCCGAGTTATTCATCAAAGCAGATACAAGCGCGCAAGAGATACTCGCTCTTGCGTGCAGCCATGTTTATCCGTTAATGCAAGACGACACACGCATGCGTCGAGGTGATGACTTTGATCTACTGCGCAAAAATTATCCAGTGAGGCGTGAATTTTCCAGCCTCACACTGCAGGGAATCACTCATGCTGAGAGCGAAGACATGATGCACGGTTTGGGTTTTAGTATTGAACAAGAGATACATTAAATGACGTTTAACATTGGTTTAATCATTAACCCCTTGGCTGGATTGGGTGGCAGTGTGGCTTTAAAAGGGAGTGATGACGTAGCCTCTGAAGCTCTTGCTCTTGGGGCCGTTCCCAAAGCCAACGCACGCTGTCTGCAGGCCTTAGCCGAGGTAGCCGATTTAGACGTGTGTGTGTATGCCTTTGCCGGTGACATGGGAGCCAACTGCGCCTTGTCCGCAGGTTTGAAGACCGAGGTGGTTGGTAAAGCTAAAACTCAGCCTTCAAGCGCTGCAGATACTATATCAGCAGCGCAAATGTTGTTAACACGAGGGGTCGACTTGCTGGTTTTTGTGGGTGGAGATGGCACAGCCAGAGATTTACTGTCAGCAATTGGTGACCAAGTGCCTGTGGTGGGCATCCCAGCTGGAGTAAAAATTCACTCTGGAGTCTATGGCATTACTCCCATGGCAGCAGGGCAGGTGATTGCTCAGTTAATAAAGGGTGAGTTGGTGAGCTTACGCAGCCAAGAAGTGCGCGACATCGATGAACAGGAGTTTCGTGCAGGTCGAGTAAAAGCCCGGTATTACGGTGAACTACAAGTGCCAGAGTCACATCAGTACATGCAGGCCACCAAGGACAGTGCAAAGCCTGGGTCTAAAGAGGTTGAAGCCCTAGTGCTTGATGACATCGCCGCTCATATCGAAGAACTCATGGACCCTGGAATCCGATATATCATGGGCTCTGGCTCAACGATTGCGGCGGTAATGGATTATTTAGGCCTAGCCAATAGTCTTTTGGGAGTTGACGTAGTTGAAGATGGGCAGGTGATTGCTAGTGATGTGACAGCCCAACAATTGCTCACTTTAACCGAGCATCATGCAAGCCAACTTTTTATTACCTTAATTGGGGGGCAGGGGCACATATTAGGCCGTGGTAATCAACAACTCAGTGCGCCATTAATCAAACAATTAGGTTTGATTAATATTCACATCGTGGCCACTAAAACCAAACTCAAAGCCCTGCAAGGACGCCCATTGTTGGTGGATTCGGGTGACCCACAATTAGATCAAGAAATGGCAGGCTTGGTGCCAGTCATTTGTGGTTTTCATGATCTCGTACTTTACCCTTTAGGTGATCCACAACAGGCCAGCGTCGCTAAGTAATTAACCCCAGTCTGAGTATCAGTTGCGCAGCGTTCCTAAGAAGGTTGCAATGCGACCAACCGCTTCAATGAGTTGCTCTTCATAGGGTAAAAATACAATACGAAAGTGTTGACTGTCAGGTAAATTAAAACCACTGCCTTGAACCACTAAAACCTTTTGTTGTGACAATAGATCAAAGGCAAATTGTTCATCACTTTGAATAGCGTAGACTTCTGGGTCTAAACGGGGAAATAGATACAAGGCGCCCTCTGGTTTATGACAACTGACGCCAGGTAGGGCATCTAACATTTGCCAAGCCATATCGCGTTGGCGCTTCAATCGGCCGCCATCGCAAATTAACTCTTGAATACTTTGATAACCACCCAGAGCAGTCTGAATTGCATACTGGCTGGGCACGTTAGAGCACAGGCGCATGCTGGCGAGCATGTCGAGGCCCTGAATGTAGTCTTTGGCTTTAAGTTTGGCACCGGATAGTACTAACCAGCCAGAACGAAAGCCAGCAGCGCGATAGGTTTTTGATAGACCATTAAAGCTCATAAACAAGACGTCATCAGCTAAGCTTGCCATAGGGATAAATTTAGCGTCGTCATAGAGAATTTTATCGTAAATTTCATCAGCAAAAATAATTAGATTATGTTGGCGTGCTAATTCAATAATGGCTTCGAGGGTGGTTTGGTCATAAACGGCGCCGGTGGGATTGTTAGGGTTAATCACCACAATGCCGCGCGTGCGATCAGTAATTTTGGCAGCCATATCTTCAAGGTCGGGTTGCCAGCCATTGTCCTCATCACAGCGATAATGCACAGGTGTGCCACCAGATAAAGATGTGGCAGCGGTCCAAAGAGGGTAATCGGGAGCCGGGATGAGCATTTCATCAGCTTCGTTTAAGAGCCCCTGCATGGCCATAACAATGAGTTCGCTAACACCATTACCGATATAAATATCTTCTATGGTGACGTTCTTGATGTTCTTTCGCTGACTTTCGTGCATAACGGCTTTACGAGCCGCAAATAGGCCTTTAGAATCGCAGTAACCTTGGGCATTAGGCAGATTTAAAATCACATCCTGCACAATTTCTTCTGGTGCCTCAAAACCGAAAGGAGCAGGGTTGCCAATATTCAGTTTAATAATGCGGCTGCCTTCATCTTCTAGGCGCTTGGCTTCTTCCAGCACTGGGCCACGAATGTCATAACATACGTTTATCAATTTTTGTGATTTGCGTATCATGCTCATACAGGTGATCTCAAGACTAATTTGATAATAATATCTTATCTTACGTGAAAAAATTTCTTTATAAACCTATAAAGGCGTCATCAAACAGTATTATTTGACCACTAGCAACGATCAAGCAACAATGCAGTAACGATGTAACAACTATTCAGCAACTTTTAGATACTATCTATCCACTATTTACCCACTTAAAAGGAATACCATCATGGCCGATAATCACAATAGTAAGTCAGGGCCTGCTAAGACTGAAGCGCAATGGCAAAAGGAATTAAGCCCTGAAGCTTTTGCAGTGTGTCGTCAAAAAGGCACTGAAAGGCCTTATACAGGGGCCTATGATCAGCACTTTGAGAATGGCCATTATCATTGTCACTGTTGTGGTGCAGAGTTATTTTCAAGCCAGTCTAAATTTGATGCAGGTTGTGGTTGGCCTAGTTTTAGTGCCCCTACCCATGGCCCCGCCATTAAAGAAGAAGTAGACGTAAGCAGCGGTATGAGGCGCACTGAAGTCATGTGTGATGATTGTGGGGCTCACTTGGGTCATGTATTTCCAGATGGCCCCCCAGTCACTGGTCTGCGCTATTGTATTAACTCTGTGGCCTTAGATTTTAAAAAAGCATAATCCATCTAGGCCATAAAACGTTAAAAAGTTAAGCCTAGACGTGAAGCTTAATTCTTGGCCAAAAAGTTGGCCAAGCTGATGTCACTAAAGCCTCGTTCAAGAGTGGTACTGAGCACTTCATTGATGATTTGTTGATTCTTTTGGGCATCGGGCAACTGTGAAAATTGATGACTGTTCTCAGTTTGATAATGGCCCGTATGGCTGCTCCCACCAACTGTAGTAATGAGGGTGATTTTAGCGTTTAGACTGATGGTGTGGATGAGGCTTTTTGTGACAGTCTCATAATTGAGTTCTTCAAGCACCAGAGTGAGTTGTGCCGGTGCAGCGGAACTAGACCCATCAAATCCTAACTGGGCTGCAGACGATTGTGCAGCGAGTCGCAGGGCAGCATTGATATCGTTGGCAATGGTGATGACACTCGAGCTTTCGTAGACTCCACCACGGCTGCCTAAAACACTGCTAGCGCGACGATCTTCTACCTCAATGGTCAGAGTTCGCCCTTGCCCATAAAAAGGCCCAGAAAGGTTTGTTTGAGGGACTATGGTAATCGTTTGAGGGCTAACGGCACAGCCAGCAACTAAAACGCTCAAACTTAAATATAAAGCAATGAGTAGTGGTTTCATGGGCAGATCCTTAACATGGTATTCGGCAAGAAGGCATTAGTTTACGCAACTAAGACTATTACATATGGTGTTAGGTTCCAAGTAATATGGCGTTGGTGCATATTTATTAATAAAGCTGTATGGTTTTTAACCAGTATAAAGAAATATTGCTTTTTTTCGCCTAAACATTTGACACGGCTGAAGAAATCTTTACAATGCGCATCTCCTAAAGGCAACACCGAACACGGTTTGTTAGCGGGAAATGCGGAGCGGTAGTTCAGCTGGTTAGAATACCGGCCTGTCACGCCGGGGGTCGCGGGTTCGAGTCCCGTCCGTTCCGCCATTTATTTTCTTAAGCCACCCTTGAACTTGGCTTAAAATAGAAAATAAATAGCACTTAGTACGTTGGGTGATTAGCTCAGTTGGGAGAGCATCTGCTTTACACGCAGAGGGTCGGCGGTTCGAACCCGTCATCACCCACCAAGTGTACGTTGGGAGAAGTAATATAATGCGGAGCGGTAGTTCAGCTGGTTAGAATACCGGCCTGTCACGCCGGGGGTCGCGGGTTCGAGTCCCGTCCGTTCCGCCACTTTTTATTCTCCTTATATATCAGTGACATAACACTGGTAACAATGTCTAGTACGCACTTTCCTACGCAGTGAGTAGGAATCTGGCTTTCTGAACACTCCGCTTTCCTGGTTTCCTTATAAAAATTGGTCTGAGTAAAATATCATTTGCTTTTCCTTAAATGTTTGTGGGCATGTCCACGCCAATTGATATGATTATCTGACGTGTTGATTACTATTATTCTTTCAGAGTCAAAGTCAATATGTATATTTTGACCTGCAAACCCACTCATAGTTAAGATTTTTCTGTCGCGACCCTGATTGGGCAACCCAATCAAATCAAAGTGAAACTGTCCACCATATGATTTTGTATAGTGTGTTCGAGAAGCATTATCTCTTGCCCAGCCACGATCTTTATTCTTATGGTCTTTGTCAATTCTTTGTTCATACATTGCCTTTAGATACTTACCGGCACAAGTGTCATTATTCCAGTCATCCATCATAGTCTTTGCTATTCTTAGGTAATCATACCTTGTGGCATAAAAACTATATCTTCCTAGTTCTTTAGTACCAACACCAGTGTTTGGTAGGTTAGATCGTATTAGAGACTTATCTGGAATCTTAAGAAAGTGAACCTCTTCTTTAACCTTAACGTGTTGGGTAAAGACCTTGTGCAATAATGGCTCCCAATCATCGCCTGTTTTATAAATTACATAGTTCATAATGGTATTAGTTGTTAGAGCATTATAATTATAAATTGGTCTAGCCCTAGTGGAATTCTGCATTTCATTTGAAGCCATTACTTGTTTTAATGGAATGGTATTGACGTTTTGTTTAATCCCATTTATCTTTATACGATTATCTGATTCATATAATCTGTGGCCAGTATAGTTTTGATCGCCTGCTGTCATATTCAAAAGATCAATTAATGATTGCCCTTCATATAACGTGTTTTTTATAGTGGGCCAATCATCTAATTTAACATCTACACTATCAATATACCCTTCACAGATTGCATGACCAGTGACGTATGAAACTAAACTTTTACCCATTGAATGCGACGGCAGTCGGTTACCATTACTTTTAATGAAGTAAGGAAATTCAATAGATTCATCTATCACAATTTTACCATCTTCATACAACAGATAACTTCTTAACCCTGTTGTTTTGGTGTTTTCGATGTCTTTTGTAACAGCCTCGTCTTTTCTTAAATCTAATTGAAAGTTATAAAATTTTTTTGATCCAATAACTTTATAACTTAGATCAACACCTCCACCATAGAAGTCAGGTTCTTCGGTAGTCTTATCATAAACAGAAGTTCTATGGTGAGCATGAGCTGCAGAGCTAAGCACAATTCCTAGCATAGTGAGAGTTAATATCTTATTATTCATTAAGTTGCCTCCTCTTCTAATTTTTCTTGCTCATAATCATACGTGGTCTCGCTGATCGCAAACCGATCATCTAGTTCTTCGCCCATCACATCGCACCACGAATTGCGTGTCATTCGTTGAAAAGCTATTATAAACAGTATAAGATTCTTCCAATACCTTGACTTAGTTGGTTATTTACAGAACCATTATTATGTCTAAGTTCCAAAAAACAACCCGTCGTAGCAAGTCATCTCTTTAGGTAGTAACGGTATGATTTTGACAATCCTTGGGCAGCATACTTTGCCATAATCCTCATCTGGAATAGTCCTTCTGAATTTATTCCACCATGCAAAAATAAATATATCCTCCCGACTTTACCAGTTAATTTATTTTAATAAACAGTTATCCTTCTTCTAAATCATCGATTTCATAACGCATCAGCAATAAGTGACATAAACACTACTTCAGCTATAACGTTTTAGATATAGAAATATTTCTGATTTGTAGCCTTGCAGCAATTTCTAAGCAGAGCTAATAATGGGTACTAGGGTTTTAGCGCTGGATGGACGAACGCAGCTTACAATATGGCTGTAAGCTGCTTAATTGATGTTAGAAAGGGTGTCGAATGGGTAAGTGTAGCTCCTAAAGCTTGATTTTGGGGAGTCAAAGGTGGTTGCTAGAGGACTTTACTTTCGGAAGAGAGTAGGTCGTATTCACATGACCAAGGATGGTTTTTTTCATTCTAGTGCGTAGGTTAGTGCGCAGGTAAAACCTACGCACTTTCCTACGCAGTATCTAATTGCACTTTATTGTAAGTTATTGCTTTACATTGCTTTACATTGCTTTTAATTGCACTATAATGGCACCGAGAACGGGCTAATAAATCAACTAAGTTGTTGATATATATGGAGATATACCTTAGCTAACGCTAACGAGTCCCGTCCGTTCCGCCATTTCCATAACTCCCAGAAAACAATAGCCGCCCATGTGCGGTTTTTTTATGCCTTAAATAAAGTGTTATTGCCAACCATGCCCTAGCATTCAGCGGTGTATTTGGGTTAACTTACCTCATCCATTCTATTCTTACTTTAATGACTTGCCTCCGTAATAAAATTTTTCCTGATCACAATATACGCGATTTATTATTGAAGGATTAATATTAAGAACAAAAGTTTGAATCTATGGTTCTAGCGCAGACGTATAACCATTAACTTAGCTATATTTCGCTAACAAGGCTGAAAAATGATACCTATCCAGACCTCTAGCATTACTTCTGAAAAAGATTTTCGCAACCGTCGCAAGATCATTGGGGCAGGCTTGTCTGCTATGGCAGCAATGGCGTGCAATGGCCCCCTGCTAGCGGCAGACTCCAATGCCACTGGACTGCTTGAACCCACGCCTTTAAAAACCATTAATAGTTATAACAACTACTACGAATTTGGGTTTGACAAAAGTGACCCGTCTGAAGCCGAAAAAACCTTAATTACCTCACCTTGGTCAGTCGAAATAACAGGCACAGGGGCCGATAAGAAGGGTGTCTATGATTTAGCTGATATGTATGGCGAGTTCGCCATAGAATCCCATGTGCACCGCTTTAGATGCGTTGAAGCATGGTCGATGGTAATTCCCTGGAACGGCATACCCCTGCACAAGGTCATAGCGGCGGCGCAACCCAATAGTCGAGCCAAGTATGTGCGCTTTGTGACTGTTAATGACGCAACCCAAATGCCTAATGCAAACTGGGCTGGTGGCCCTTATACTGAAGGGTTAACCATTGCTGAGGCCATGAATCCATTAGCCTTACTGGCCACAGGTATCTACGATCAGCCGCTAGAACAGCAAACGGGAGCGCCGATTCGTTTGGTGTTACCTTGGAAGTATGGTTTTAAATATGCCAAATCTATTTTGCGTATTGAATTAGTTGAGACGATGCCAGAAACCACTTGGTGGCAGCAAAACTCGAGAGAGTATGGCTTTTATGCCAATGTCAGCCCCCACCATAACCACCCTCGTTGGTCTCAAAAAACAGAACGTGTTATTGGTGGCTTTGGCCGCCAACGCACGCAAGTCTACAATGGTTATGCCGAAGAGGTTGCACATTTATACGGGGCTTTAGAAGATCGTAAGTATTTTTATTAAACGCTTGAACCGCTTACATAGAAAAACGCGAGCTTAGGTTAGCCCTTTGGCTTTGCCCCTATGATGAGGCTTTAGGCCTCATCATAGGTATCATCTCAGGCCTAATTATAGGGTTGCTGATAACGGGCTTATAAAGTGCAGTTATGCGCTGATAAGGTGAGTGATGTTAACCTCAGGGTTAACGTCTGCCTCATAGTCTACACCCTCTATACCAAACCCAAATAGACGTAAAAACTCTTCTTTGTAACCGGCCATATCACTCACTTCAAATAAATTTTCATCTGTGATTTTAGACCAAAGCGTTTCCACTTCAGCTTGTACATGGGGTTCAATTTCCTTGTAATCAGCGCGCAAACGGCCTTCATCATCTTGGTAAGGTTGAGTGCCATACAAACTTTCCCGAAACAATAAGTCTATTTGTTCAATGCAGCCTTCGTGGGTGCCTTCTGCTTTCATAACCTTGAATAACAAACCTAAGTAGAGGGGCATGACTGGGATCGCCGCACTGGCTTGAGTCACGACAGCTTTAAGGACAGATACACGAGCATCGCCCTGAATGGCTTGCATTTGCTTACGAATACCCACCACCTTTAGATCCAAGTCTTTTTTAGCTTGACCAATGGTGCCGTCCCAATATATGTCTCGGGTTATTTGCTCGCCCACATAGGTAAAGGCTGTGGTTTTACAGCCATTGGCCAAGACCCCCGCATCACTAAGCGCGCTAATCCACATTTGCCAATCTTCGCCACCCATAACAGCCACGGTATTATCAATTTCATCTTGATTAGCTGCCTCTATGGCAAATTCCTTAATGATGCCTTTATCAGTATCTACCCCTTGTTGAATCACATCTTTACCAATGGGCTTTAACGTAGACATATGCACTTCACCCGTTTTAGGATGTTGGCGGCGAGGTGAGGCAAGGCTATAAACCACTAAGTCAATCTGGCCTAAGTCTGCCTTAATGGTATCTATGGTGGTTTGTTTTAAGGCATCAGAAAATGCATCACCATTAATACTTTTAGCGTATAGGCCTTTGGCTTCTGCGGCTTTATGAAAGGCTGCAGAGTTATACCAACCCGCGGTGCCAGGCTTTTTTTCGGTACCTTCTTTTTCAAAGAACAAACCCAAAGTATCTGCCTGACTCGCAAAGGCTGCAGTTATACGAGAGGCTAAGCCGTAGCCCGTTGATGCGCCAATGACGAGTACCTTTTTAGGGCCGTCCTCTATAGTCCCCTGTTGGGTGACATAATCGATCTGGCTTTGCACGTTGGCTTCGCAGCCTATAGGGTGGGAGGTAATGCACATAAAGCCGCGAACGCGAGGTTTAATGACCATGGAAAAAATCCTAATGATTGGGGGCACGAAGGCCTAAGTTGTAAACTGGCAATATTATAGCCTGCCATGAGGGAATTATCAGCCCTTACAGACGGTGAAATATTAACACTATTTAATCATTGACCTAAGATGCCATTACCTTATAATGTTCGATCTGATTTGGCGGCAGTTTTCACTGCGTTGGATCACGAATGTGGGTGATTAGCTCAGTTGGGAGAGCATCTGCTTTACACGCAGAGGGTCGGCGGTTCGAACCCGTCATCACCCACCACTATTGTTAAAAAAAGACGGTCTACTGGGTAGGGCGTCTTTTTTTTTGGTTCAAATTTTTGTGGGACTATTGTTGGAAAGCTTTGGAACTGCGTAGCCTTGTAACTGGGTAAAAGGGTCCTGACCTGCGATCTAATCGTCACGCCACCATCCATTGGGTTGTTTGAGCTGATTAAGCTGCAACATTTCACCAATTTGTGGCACCACAATGGCTTGCCCTAGTCGTTTAGCCTCTGCCAGGGCCCGCTCTGGAGGCTCATTCCAGTCGTGCAAAGACAGTGTAAAAGCTCCCCAGTGCATAGGCATCATGACTTTTGCCTTAGCATCAATAGCCGCTTGTACCCCTTGCTCTGGTGTCATGTGCACACGAGCCCAACGGCGGTTGTATTGCCCCGTGTCTAAAAAGGCGATGTCGATCTCTCCAAAGCGACGCCCAACTTCTTTAAAGTGAGGCCCATAGCCACTATCACCAGAAAAAAAGATACGCTGTGACTGGTTCTCAACCACCCAGCCGCCCCACAAGGTTTTATTGCGAGTATCAAATCGGCGGCCTGAAAAATGCTCTGCAGGGGTTAAGGTAAATTCACTTGCTCCCAGTTGAGCAGTTTGCCACCAATCTAATTCAGTAATGCGCTCAGTAGCAATGCCCCATTGTTGTAGATGCAGTCCTAAGCCCAAAGGAACATAAAAGTGCCCCACTTTAGTCGCGAGTTGTTTGATGGACACCATGTCCAAGTGATCGTAATGATCGTGAGACACGAGGACAGCATCGATTTCAGGCAAATCTTCAATGCTAATGGGTAATTTTTCACTATACCGAGAGCCTGCCAGCATGGGGTGGGGTGCTGGGGTACTCGTCAGCATAGGGTCAAATAATAGGTTCATTTGACCCACTTGCATGAGAAAGGTGGAATGACCAAACCAAACGATGCGAGTTTCTTTAGTCGGCTCAAGAAGAGTTTTCGGGGTCACAGGTAGTATTTCTACGGGCTTGTCAGGACGCATTTGGGCGTCACTAAACAAAACTTCCTGTAACCAGCCCATCGTTCTACTAAAGCTTCTCTTTTTGGACGGCCATGCTATTGTATTGCTAAAGAGTGTGCCGTTGAATTGCTTGGAGTCTTGGTAAGGCTGTAAGCTTGAAGGATCAAGGTCCGCACCAAATTGATCGCTGGTATGGTAAAATATATAACCCCCTAGGCTCAAAAGAAATAAAAGGGTGACTATGGTCAATGTGATTTTCTTGATCATAAATGTATTATTCTATGTGAATTGGGCACTCTTTTTATCTCATGAAAAAAGTGCTTAAAGGTGCTTAAAGCTGCTTAAAGATCTTTGGTGTTTATGGATAGCCAAATAAAAGCCATGAATCAATTTAGCATTTTTTTATGTTAGAAGGTCATCAAAAAAGTAGTAATTAATTCCTGGCTTGGCATGTTTTTTAGAGATCATGGTTTTAGCTAACAATGCCGCATCCACACTCCTATATTTTCTTGCTGAGCCCATAAAAAATACATCCATTATTTTTGCAATTTTCATGACTACATGTTCTAACAGTGTCCTTGGTCTGCCGCCATTGCCGATTAGAAAACTGGGCCGAAATATATTAACTGATGTAAAGCCGAGTTTTTGAATGGCTTCTTCTAGCTCACCTTTAGTTTTTAGATAAAAGTTTTTTGAAGAACTATCTGCACCTATTGATGAGATAAGGCTTATGGTTTTCGCCCCTGCTGCACTGGCTTTTTTAGCAACGCCTAAGCAGTATTCAAAATCAACTTGTCGAAACTGCTCTTGGCTACCTGCTATTTTAATGGTGGTTCCAAGGCAAATAAATACATGGTCACATTTTGGTAGTATGCCATCTTTAATCAACCCATCAAAATCAATAATAAGCTCACTGGCATGACTGGGTAGATTAGTTAATGGTCTTCGACTTAACACAATGACTTTCTTTTTTTGAGCGCAAAGTTGCTGGAGAATGTTGGTTCCAACTAAGCCACTAGCGCCTGCAATGATAGAGGTCGTCATCTTATGTCCTTGAAAATTAGCAGTGTTTATTTATGGTGATACATTTTAAATAGGGTTGGGCTTTAGTTAGATTAGATTAAATTAGATCACATTTTTTGTGAATTCAATTAACAAGTTTTATGACGGTAATGAGTCACAGCAATTAGGCCTGGTTGATGTCTTGTGAAGCACATATTTTAGACTCAAACTATAAATGCAATGTTGCGATAGGTTCAATGAAATTGGATTGAACAGTTTATCTATTAAATTAAGTCGAGGCAATTTTAAATACCGTATTGTATTAAACGAGTGTTTATACCAGGCTCAATGAAAACTCAGTGAAAACTTAATGAAAGGTTTTGCTTTGAAGGCAAGATGGTTATTTCACTACTGTATCAGTTTAGATGTTTAGTCATCGTTAAAACACAAGTGTGAAGTTCGCCTAACTATGAAGATTCAGTGAATTAATGCGGTTACGAGCGGAATCCCCTTGGCGTGCGACATGTGAACTGGTAACTTGACCATAAAGCCATGGCTACAAAAGAGTACCCAAATCTTTATGTTTGGCACCCAATTAAGAACACTGACTATGCAACCAAAAGCGCTTAGCATTATTTTGCTACTGATGTTTTTGCTGTTAATTTCGGTTGGCAGCGTTGCTGGTCAACCCAAGCAGTGTCAAAAACCAATGCACTCTGATCATATTATTTATGATTGTTATGGCGACTGGGCCGTGCGCCATGTGTTTGAACGGGGGGTGTTAACGCATAAATATTCTGATGCCACAACGGTCATGGACGTGGGTTGGTTTGGTTCGACTGAGTTCCAAATTAACCGCCGCCAAGACGGGTCTATTTACTACATTATTAACAGCCAAATTGATCGCGTAGAAATGATCATAGAGGGTCAAGTGTTTAAGGCCGAGCAAGCACCTAGCGCAGTTTTCTACGGCCCTGTGACAGACCCTATGTTAGAGGCGATTTCTGAGACTAATTTACCAGTGAAAATGTTGATTTACAGTGAAGGAAAAACCATAGAAGCGGCCTTTTCTGCAACTGGGTCTAGTGCTGCATTGCGCTGGATTGGCGCAATAGATTAATAGCAAGGAGCAGGCATGAGTAAAAATGGCACCATAGTGATTGTTGAGGATGATGATGATCAAAGGTCAAATTATGAAAATTTGCTGAGCCGTCGTTTATATACCGTCCACGCCTTTGCCACCAAAGTTGAAGCCCTTGAGCACTTAAGCCGTCATCGACCCGATCTACTTATTTTAGACATTATTTTAGGCAGTGATTACGATGGCGGGTTCGAACTTTATAGTGAGGTGGTAAGATACCATGAAGGCCTTCCTGTCTTGTTTTTAACGGATCGTGATGGTGAGTTTGATAAAGTGTGGGGCCTAAAAATGGGGGCTTGGGATTATCAATCTAAGCCCATTAGTATGGAATTTTTAGCAGCCAAAGTAGCCACACTGATGATGCTGGCAAACAATCAATCGCGGCCTAACGATGACGCTAATACAGAATTAGTGCGGGGAGACCTCGTGTTAAACACGTTATCTAGAAGTGTGGCCTTTGCCAACCAATCTGTATTGAATCTTACGGTGACAGAGTTCAACATGTTACATGCCCTAGTGCTGCGGCCGGGCAATGTCATCACTTATGAGCGCTTTGCTCAGGTCACGCACTCTAGTGTGGTTGAAAAAAACACCATTAGTGCACACATCAAAAACTTGAAGAAAAAAATTAAAAGGGCTGCTCCTGAATTTAATGGCATCGATTCTGAATATGGTCTTGGTTATCGGTGGAAGGTTTAACGAGTGGCTCAAGTCGTGAGGCGAAAACGTGGCTTTAAGTTATCTTTTCAGGTTTTGAGCCTGCTCGTGGCACTGTCTGCAGTACCTTGGCTCGGCTATCAGTTCATCAGTGAAGCCAAACAATTTTTAGATGCAGGGCAGTTAATCTCTCAAGAACAATTTGGCCGTTCTGTGGCCAATACCTTTTATAACAA
The DNA here is from genome assembly GCF_047730065.1 of Candidatus Njordibacter sp. Uisw_058. Taxonomy (GTDB): domain Bacteria; phylum Pseudomonadota; class Gammaproteobacteria; order Pseudomonadales; family Balneatricaceae; genus Njordibacter. The sequence goes on along the minus strand of NZ_CP159829.1, from coordinate 1,742,658 downwards.
AAAAGAAAGCCTGACCTTGTCCCTAGCAGAAGGGGCCCCTTTACCTAAAACCTACTTGGCAACGCCTATGACCGTGGATGGGTCGAAACAAGATTGGCAAGATCAAAGTTATAGGAAGGTGTCCTTTCCTCAGCGTCAGTTTTACGATGGCTTTAGTTTTTCTGTCGCTATAGGAGAGCGTAATAATAGTCTCTATGGGCTTATTGAGGTGCGAGATGTGGACCCAGATTATGCCACAGGCAGCCTTAACGGTTTTGGTGCAAGAGATCATGTGCGTTTGGAATGGCTCAATCAGCACGATGCGATTGAGCGCGTGGTGTTGGTGCCTCAGCAAGACGGGTTTGTGGCCATTTTCAGAGTGGGTCCTGATTGGCGACGTGACACTGTGGATCGCTTTCAAGCAGCGCCTATTGAAGCACTCATGAGTCCAACTCTGGACGGCTATGTGCTCGAGATTAAAATAAATAAAGCCAACATTAATGCAAAGCAACAACTGCGTTTTTCTGCCTATGATGGAACCACTAAAAGTGGTGTCTCTTCTATGGGTTCTACCAAGGGCTTCCACACTTTAAACACCAGTTCTTCAGTGGCGAATCAATTGTTGGGGCGTTTGGCTAAATCAGTCAGTTATATTGCCTTATACGACACTAATTTTCAGTTAAGGGCCCAATCTCAGGTCAAACTTCGCCAGTATGCTGAGCGTGTTCGCACCACGGTATGGCAGGACGTGGCTAGCGTCATAGAAGAAGCCATGATGCTCTTGTTACATATAACCATGGGTATAGAAGGGGACGAATCAGAGACCCAAGGGGAGCTTCTGCGGGTGGCCCAGTTGGGTGACTTGGCGCAGGCCCGCTGGTCTTCTTTGGGAGGCGGTGGTTTTTTAGCCACTGCTGCACCCGTATTGGCTGATGATGGCAACGTGATTGGCATTGTGCTGGTGAAGCAATCGACTGATCAAATCTTAAAATTACAGCTTAATTCTTTACAAAATATTGTGCTCTTTAGTGTGGCGGGTATTTTGCTTATTTTTTCAATTGTGTTTTTCTTATTTTGGCGCTTAGCCTATCGAGTGCGCAAGTTACGCATAGAAACAGCCAATATGGTCAACGATGAAGGGCGCCTGGTGGCGAGTAAAATTGTGGGGCAGGTAGATCGAGAGGATTCCATCGGAGATTTAGCTCGCAGTTTCTCTGATGTCGTGTCCAAGTTGCATGAGCAGCAATCCTTTATGTCAACTATGCCTCGCACACTGAGCCACGAAATTAAAAACCCATTAAATGCGATCTCTACCTCACTGGCTAATATGTCAGACTATCCCCTAGATAAAGAGATCAATAGTTATCTAGAGATTGCTAAACGGGGCTTGCACAAAATTGAGTCGATTTTGTCTAAATTATCGTCAGCTGCAAATCTTGAACAAGCGTTAACTAATGATGAACTAGAAGCTCTGGACGTCAATCACTTTTTGACTGTGTATTGCCAACATCAGCACCAAATGGCTGGCAGCAACGTGGTCATTGAGTATGTGGCTAACAAAAAAGCGGCGATGGTGCAGGCCGTGGATTATCGCTTAGAACAAGCGCTTGATAAGTTACTCGATAATGCGCGAGATTTTCACCGTTCTGGAACCTCAATCAAGGTGCGTTTGTGGGCCGATAAATTTGACTGGGTGATCGATGTTGAAAACCAAGGAGATCAAGTTGACTTGGATAAGGCAGATCAACTCTTTCAGTCTATGGTGACATCTCGAACCCAGGCTTCGGCAGGTGGGGCAGGCCACTTCGGCTTGGGGTTATACGTTGTACAAACGATTGCTCAGTTTCATAAAGGTACTGCTCAGGTTGCCAACTTGGCCGATGGCTCTGGTGTTTGCTTCTCTATAAGGCTACCAGCCAGTCTCATTTAATTTTGATCCATAATCTTCATCATTTCTTCAGACTTATTCCATACATCTTCAATAAGTCTTCCCTAATTCCCCATTGTTAAGTTGTTTAATGGTTGTCATGCCAATAACAAGGAGCAAAATCATGGGCCTTAACTTACTTCAACCCAATAATGTGCAACATATTAGTTCTGTGGAACACCTACAAGTAGAATTACTCATGCTTTATGGAGAAAGCTGTGACATTGGTGAAGGCAAACACTATACCAGCTTAACGGGGCGTGGCCTGAAGCGGCTAGTGCAAGACATGCAGTACATACAACAACACCTTAAGGCCCTACGCAGTACTTACCTAATTGATGCTGATGGTGAAACTGTGCTCACCGTGGGTCACAAACATAATCACCCTAAAACCCTATGAGGTGTATTCCATGAAAGCCATAGACGAGTTTGAAAGCCGTTGTATTGAATATAAAGATCAAGACCCAAAGCAAGATTTAACAGCCTCAGCGGTGTATTTGTTAAGTCATAAAGTGGTTTATGCTGAGGTCACCTATATGGTGCCAGAACATCCACCTGGAGTTGAAATATTGGCCATTATTATTAAAGACGTGTGCCAAGGTGAGTCGCACTTTACCCAGGTGTTCGAACAAATCGCTGTGCGCTATATAAGCCTAGTCGGCGATGGTGGTATATCACCACAAGTGATTTTTTATTATGTCAGCAACGTGGTTATTTCACTACTGGTGTTAAGTCGGAAAAATAGCCAATTATCTACTGATATCCTGATTAAAATCATTCAGCGTTTTAATTTTAGAGATACGATTTTGAGAGCCGGTATTGAGGTGATTGCTGCAGAGGTCTTACGTCGCTGTTTCATAGCTATTGAAAGCCCCCCACTTAGTGCTGAGGTTTATTGAACTGTGAGTCTTGAAAGCGAGTTTTTATGGCTATTTTTGAGCTGTTTTTATGGTCGTATTTTAAGTCTATTGGGAGGCTATTAGGAGGCTATAAAAGGGGCTAGTATCATCGTTAAAAACCTTAATAATGTTTGCACTTTGTCAAAGTTGTCTTAGACTAATTGCTTAGTCAAAACAAAAATAAAGTGGTCTCAAAGTGCATAAAAGTCGAATATATCCTGTTTATTGTCATTTTGTGTTTAAAAGCGACATAGGGTGTCGATATATCCTTCTACCCTCCAGCTCAATTATTTTACTTTTTCAGCACTAGATAAAGTTCCTATCTATATAGGTATGCTTTAGAATTGTGCACCATAGTCAACTGTGGCTAAAATAATAACAGCGGAGGCACACATGGGCCAATATAACGCCCTAAACATCGCTTGGAACGCGCTACGAGGCCATAAGCATTGGCAACGTGCGTGGCGTGATCCAGAGCCAAAATCTAACTACGACGTCATTATTATTGGTGGTGGTGGTCATGGCCTTGCTACGGCGTATTACTTGGCGAAAAACCACGGTATTACTAATGTGGCGATCCTTGAGAAAGGCTGGATTGGCGGCGGTAACGTGGGCCGTAATACAACCATTGTGCGTTCTAACTATTTACTCGACGGCAACTCGCCCTTTTACGAGCATGGCATGAATTTGTGGCGCGACATGGCCCAAGACTTAAACTACAACGTCATGTTTTCTCCCCGTGGCGTTATGAACATAGCCCATAGCAAATCGCAATATGACACCTTTGCTCGCCGAGCCAACACCATGCGCTTGAACGGTATCCAAGCGGAATTACTCAGCCGAGAGGAAGTACTTGAGCGCGAACCGATTATTGATGGCAGTTCTGACACACGCTTTCCTTTGTGGGGTGGCATTTTACAACCCGATGCGGGTAACGCTCGCCATGATGCTGTGGCTTGGGGCTATGCCCGAGCCGCTGATCAGCTAGGTGTAGACATTATTCAAAACTGTGAAGTCATCGACTTTATTAAACAAGGTGAGCGCATCATCGGTGTTAAAACTAGCCGAGGAGACATTCATGCTGAGAAAGTAGGCATGGCTGTTGCAGGCAGTTCCAGTCGGTTAGCCGACAAACTGGGCCTGCGCTTACCTATTGAAAGCCATGTGCTGCAGGCTTTTGTTACGGAGCCCTACAAGCCATTAATTAATGGCGTTGTCACTTTTGGTGCAGGTCACTTTTATGTATCTCAGTCTGACAAAGGTGGGGTAGTATTTGGTGGTGACATTGATGGCTACAATACCTACGCTCAACGGGGCAATTTGCCTGTGTTTGAGGATGTGATTGCCGGTGGTTTGACCATGATGCCATGTTTATCTCGGCTCAAGTTGCTGCGCAACTGGGGTGGGGTCATGGACATGTCTATGGATGGTTCCCCAATTATTGATGTTGGTCCTATTGATGGTTTATACCTCAACACGGGCTGGTGCTATGGTGGCTTTAAAGCCACGCCTGCTTCGGGTTACTGTTTTGCGCATACGATTGCCAATGACGAAGCCCACGAACTTAATAAAGCTTATACCTTAGATCGTTTTGCCAAAGGCTACGCGATTGATGAAAAGGGTATGGGTCCATATCCAAAGGCGCACTAATTATGATTAGAATTAATTGCCCCTATTGTGGCGAACGTGAACATAGCGAATTTACTTACGGTGAAGATGCGACTCGTGCCACACCAGAAAACAACGCTCCACTGGAGCAGTGGAATAAATTTGTTTACGAGCGGGATAATCCAGCAGGTGAGCACATTGAATATTGGCACCATGCGTTTGGTTGCAGGGCTTGGTTGAAAGTTCAACGTAACACCTTAACCCATGACATTTCTTGGGTGGGTTTGCCCCATGAAAATCCGGAGGCTGCATCATGAGTGGATTTAGACATGGCTCAGGTCGTTTAGGTGATGCCCATATTAACTTCACCTTTGACGGTAAACCCATGCTTGCTCGAACTGGTGACACTGTGGCTTCTGCCCTGTTAGCTAATGGTGTAGAAGTGGTGGGGCGTAGCTTTAAATACCATCGCCCGCGTGGCGTGACTTCAAGTGGGCCAGAAGAAACGGGTGCTTTGGTGACTATTGGTTCAGGTGGAAAAGCTGAACCCAATGCGCGCGCTACAATGGAACCTGTGACTCAAGGTTTGGGTGTGTTCTCCCAAAATTGTTTCCCATCCCCAAAATTTGACTTAATGTCTGTTAATGGTTTGGCGGGTGCAATTTTACCAGGCTCTTTATTTTCGGCGGGTTTCTATTACAAGACCTTTATGTGGCCTGCAGCCCTTTGGTACAAGTTTTACGAGCCATCTATCCGTGCAGCTGCTGGTATGGGCGTTCCACCTAAGGTGGCCGACCCAGATCTATACGACCGCATTAACAGCTTTTGTGATGTGGCCGTAGTAGGCGGTGGTGCTGCCGGTCTGACTGCAGCCTTAAGTGCCTCCCAAAGTGGTTTGCGCGTCGTCTTATTCGATGAACATAACGACCTAGGTGGTCAGTTGCTCAATGAAACCAATAACCTTGAAAATGCCAACTTAGAAGAGTGGCGGGCTGACATGATAGCGGCGCTGCATGCAGCTTCTAATGTCAAAGTACTCACGCGCACAGTTTGTTGGGGGCGCTTTGATGGCAACACACTGGCGGCACATCAAAGTGTGGATGGTAAGGTGCGCCAAAATTACCACAAGGTACAAGCCAAGAAAATCATCATCGCGGCGGGAGCCATTGAGCGCCCATTAGTGTTTGGTAACAATGATAAACCCAACGTCATGTTGGCTTCTGCTGCGCGCAGGATGTTGAACCATTATGGTACAGCCACGGGTAAGTTGTTGGCTGTATTTACCAACAACGACAGTGCTTATCAAACCGCCTTTGATTACGCTGATGCTGGCATTAAGGTCTCTGCATTGGTGGACAGTCGCCAGTACCCAAGTCAAACCTTGGTGGATGGCTGCCAGTCACGGGGCATTATCTTGCACACCCAAGCTGTAGTCACCGAAGCGAAAGGTTGGCAAGCTGTGCGTAGCATTGAAATTGCAGACTTAGCGGCGAATGGCCAAAGTGTCTCCAATCGTCGTCGCGTTGCTTGTGATGTGCTGGCTCATTCAGGTGGTTGGACACCACAAGTTCAAATGGCCTCTCACGGTGGCAAGCCCCCAGTGTTTGATAAAAAGATTGCGGCTTTTGTCGTGGGTGATCAAGCCCCAGACACCTACTCAGTAGGCGCAGCAGAAGGCGAAAGTAATTTGTTAGTGAACGTGTCTCAGGCAGTTGACGCAGCCAAGGCTGCATGCGCTGAACTTGGTACAGAAGCAGGTGCAGTGACGCCTCCCCCTCAAGACCGTGAAGGCACAAGCAACATTGTGCCCTTATGGAGTGTACCCGCCAAAGGTAAGCAAATGGTGGATATTCAGCATGATGTCACGGCCGCTGATGTGGTTCAGTCGCACCGGGAAGGATTTGTGTCTGTAGAGCACCTAAAACGCTACACCACCTTGGGCATGGCCAATGACCAAGGTCGTACTTCTAACGTTAACGCACTCGCCATTATGGCTGAGTGTCGTGGTTTGAGCATTGCTGAAACAGGGACTACCCGTTTCCGTGCGCCCATTGCCCCCGTGTCTATGGGTGGTTTTGCGGGCCGCGAAATTGGTAAACACTTTAAGCCTGTGCGTCGAACTCCTATGCAAGAATGGCATGAGCAAGCGGGCGCAGTATTTGTTCAAGCGGGCATGTACATGCGGCCACAGTATTACCCGCAAGCGGGCGAAACTATTGATGATGCCTATGAGCGTGAAACGGCTCACGTTCGTAAGAAAGTGGGTATTTGTGATGTAACGTCTTTGGGTAAAATTGAAATTGTAGGCCCAGATGCTGGTGAATTTCTTGATCGCGTTTACATCAACATGTTCAGTACTCTCAAAGTAGGCAAAGCTCGTTATGGTGTCATGTTGCGTGAGGATGGCATTGTTTATGATGATGGCACCACCTCTCGATTTGCTGAAGATCGTTTCTTTATGACCACCACAACGGCCAAAGCGGGTCCCGTAATGGCCTATCTTGAACGTTGCTTAGAGATTGATTGGCCAGAATTGAAAGTGCGTGTGAGCTCTGTGAGCGAGCGTTGGGGTGGCATGGCTGTTGCTGGTCCTGATGCTCGAGCAACTTTAATTGCCGCTTTTCCATCAGTAGACTTTAGCAATGAGGCGTTCCCATTTATGGGAGTCGTGCATGCTGAGCATAATGGTGCCAAGCTGATTTTCTTACGCATTAGCTTTTCGGGTGAAATGGCTTTCGAAGTGTATGCCGAATCTGAATACGCAACTGATATATGGCAAACCATTATAGATGCAGGTCAAGTGCACGATATCGTGCCTTACGGCCTTGAAACACTGGGTGCTTTGCGTATTGAAAAAGGTCACGTTACGGGTGCAGAGCTTGATGGTAGAGCCACCCTAGGTGACGTGCACATGGATGGTATGGCGTCAAAGAAGAAATGGTTTGTGGGTAAAAACTTAAAAGACCGAGAAGGTTTGGTACATCCAGATCGTCCCCAACTGGTTGGCTTAAAGTCTGTTGACCCTCGCACACCGATTGCTTCAGGTTCTATATTAGTGACCGATGCTAACGCTACTGCGGGTGCAGACAAGCAAGGCTGGGTCAGTTCAATGACCTATAGCCCTGAGCTTGGTAATTTTATTGCTCTGGGTTTCCTAAGGGGTGGTAAAGACCGTATTGGCGATCGCATTTACGCTGCTTATCCAGTCAAAGGCAAAACCGTTGAAGTAGAAGTGGTCAGTAACCACTTTGTTGATCCAACAAACGAAAGGGTGAAAGGCTAATGGCTAATGCATTAAATGGGCATTTTGAAATGCCACAAACTTTCCCTGCAGTGAGCATCGATGTCACTGCCACTAACATGTGGCAACTTGAAGGCTGCGACAAGGTCGATGCTCAAGTGGCACATCTCACTGGAATGGCGGTGCCATCTCAAGGCCAAGTTACTGTGCAAGGTGACGAACGATTGGTATGGGCAGGGCGAGATCGTTATTTGTTAACCACTCAGCGTTCAGATCTAACAGATCACGATGGTGTATACGCAACAGACCAAACTTACGGTAAAACTCAATTACTCATTACCGGTGAGGATGCCCGTGCGTTGTTGTCTCGGGGTTTACCTCTAGATATTGACGAAGGGCAGTTTGCCATTGGTGAAGTTCAGCATAGTCACATTAACCACATTGGCGTGAGTGTGATTCGAAATGCGGATGTGGGTGGTCAACCTCAGTTTGAGGTGTGGGTGATGCGCGGCTTTGCCAAATCTTTGATGGAGTTTTTGGTGCATTCAGCACGGACATTACGCTAAACTAGACGCTGTAATAAAAGCTACTAACTGTTAACATTACTGGCTTTTAAGTATCCAGACCAACGCTTTTATTCGCCATTTTTCCCACGCATAATGGCTAAAGATCGAATCATTTTTTAGGAGGCACCATGCCAGGCTTATTACCCAATGTAGACCCCGATGGATTATTAGAATATTCGGTGGTTTATACCGACCGAGCCCTTAACCACATGTCCCAGTCTTTTCAGGGTGACATGCGTTATATTTCTAGCACTTTAAAAAGTGTTTACGCTGCAGACCAAGTGGCTATTGTACCAGGTTCTGGAACCTTTGGTATGGAGGCAGTTGCGCGCCAGTTTGCTACGGGTAAAAAAACCCTAGTCATTCGTAACGGTTTTTTTAGCTACCGTTGGACTCAAATTTTAAACATGGGCAGTATTGCTTCAAGCTCTACCGTGCTAAAAGCCCGGCAAGCACAAACAGGTGATCAAGAAGCTTTTGCTCCAGCACCCATCGATGAAGTTGTTGCGGCTATCGCGCGTGACAAACCGGCGGTGGTGTTTGCGCCCCATGTGGAAACGTCGGCAGGCATTATCTTGCCTAACGACTATATCAAAGCGGTCACCGACGCTGTTCATGCTGTGGGTGGTATTTTTGTCTTAGATTGTATTGCTTCAGGTTGCTTATGGGTAGACATGAAGGCCTTAGGCGTAGATGTGTTGATTAGTGCACCGCAGAAGGGCTGGAGTGGACCACCGTGTTGTGGTCTGGTGATGATGAGTGGTGCAGGTGTTGTGGCTTTGGAAGCAACCACGAGTACAAGTTTTGCCTGCGATCTTAAAAAATGGCGTGACATCATGGTAATCTACGAAAATGGCGGCCATGCTTACCATGCTACGGTGCCTACAGACGCCATCGCTGGTTTCGCTGCAGTAATGCGTGAAACAGAAGCCTATGGGTTTGATAAGGTGAAGTCTGAACAGCAAGAATTAGGTGACGCAGTGCGGGCATTGTTAGCTTCTAAGGGCATTAAAAGTGTTGCGGCTGAGGGTTTTGGTGCACCCGGTGTGGTGGTGAGTTACACCCAAGACGCAGCGGTTCAAAACGGTAGTAAGTTTGCGGCTTTAGGCATGCAAATTGCTGCTGGAGTGCCCTTAATGTGTGATGAACCTGAAGGTTTTCGCACCTTTAGATTGGGTCTATTTGGCCTTGATAAATTGCACAACGTGGAACGTTCGGTGGCCACTTTGGATAAAGCCTTAAGCCAAGTGCTTTAGAGCAAGCGGTTTTAAGCTAAACAAAAGCTAAATCAAAGTTAAGTCACAGTTAAGTCACAGCGAAGACAAAGCCAAGTAAAAAGCCCGCAATGTGGGCTTTTTCATGCCTTTGCTTGAATGACCTGTATCGTTAGAGTCTCTGAAGCATAAAAATACGTGCATCGTTAAAGTATGCCTAAATCCAAGCCTGCGGTCATATATTGGCCCATCTCAAAGCAGGGTTGAATGAAATCTTCTTGCCATGGCCCCTTGCAAACCAGCACGGGTTGCGCCAAATTCCAACGCAGACCCTTACAAATAGATTCTATCGCTCTTCGTGTGCCGGTTCCATCGGTGCCTGCTCGAATCACTAAGGCATAGGGTAGTCCTTGCTTTAACTCTAGTACTGGATAATAAACTCGATCAAACCAATCTTTGGTGGTACCAGCCATATAACCTAAATTTTCTGTGGTAAATATTAGCACGGCATCAGCATCAAGGAGTTGCTTCGGTTGGCACTCCAAAGGCGCCACCATAGAGATGGACACATTTTCAGCTTCTGCAGCGCAACTTCCAGCAATAAAGGCTGACGCCATTTGTTGGGTGTTAGTAGACGGCTGGTGAGCAATAATAAGTAATTTTTTGTGCATGGGCGCAGTGTAGCAGACCTGTAAATAGGTATCTGCTAGACTTGTACACAAATAGCTAACAATCAGGAATCTTAACTATGGCACAATTCATCATCACATATTTAGGTGGTAACCAACCAGAAACGCCAGAAGAGGGTCGGGGCCATTTTGATAAATACATAAAGTGGATTAATGCCCTGGGCGAGACTGTTATCAGTGCTATGAACCCTCTAAAAGATACGCATCATATTGCGCCAGATGGCGTTGTTTCTTCTGGTTCAGGCACGCAAATGTCGGGCTTCACCATCATCGAAGCAGCATCTATTGAAGCTGCAGTAGAGATCACCATCACTTGTCCCTTCACTGAGATTGGTGGTAGCTTAGAAGTGTCTGAATTGGTGCAAATGTCAGACTAACTTGGGTCACTTTAGTTTCACCCGCCTTGGGCTAATAAGAGGCACACCTTGATCATGCTGTTAGGCTCATTTGCTATAACATATGCGCTAACTCGCTTTGTTTAATACACCCTTGGGAAACACTCATGTCAGATGTAAAACCGATTTCAATTACCCTAGTTGATTATCAAGATGCGCAACAAATGTCCCATTTAATACAACAACTGAGTCACTATGCGCTGGATGATATGGGTGGTGGTGAAGATCTATCAGCAGCGGTCAAACAGCGTTTGTTAATCGACTTGCCACAACAACAACAAAATTTTAGCTTATTAGCGTGGGTAGGAGACGAGTGCGTAGGCATGACCAATTGCCTCTGGGGCTATTCAACCTTTGCAGCCCAACCCTTGGTTAACATTCATGATTTAGGGGTACAAAAAGAGTATCGGGGCATGGGCATTAGTACGGCTTTATTAAGTGCAGTTGAAACCCATGCGGGCTCCAGAAATGCCTGCAAAGTGACCTTAGAGGTACTTGGTAATAACCTCATTGCCAAGGCCTCCTATAGTAAGTTTGGCTTTAACGCCTATGAACTGTCTGCAGGCACAGGCAAAGCAGAGTTTTGGCAAAAATACCTGTAATCTGCTGTGAATGATGAAGCCCAAACCGCATGGGGTGGTGGCGTAATTTAGTCAGGTGATGTAATTATGTGATGTCATCCATGGCTTTGCTTGAATCCCATTTTATCTGGAAATAAACTGTGAAATTATCTGCATTTGGTCAAAAATTTAGTGGTAATGCTGGCATCACGGTGCTGATGGATGACATCACTAATGCCCTCTCTAGTGATCGTGACATGATTATGATGGGAGGTGGAAATCCAGCGAATATTCCACAAATTGAAGCTATTATGCAGCAACGTCTGCAAATTTTATCGAGCAATCCCGCCGCGGTAAGGCAACTTTTGGGGAGTTATGACCCAGCTCAAGGTAATACGGCACTCATTGATGCGTTGGCTGAGTTATTCAGTAAAAAACTGGGTTGGCCTGTCACCCGGCATAATATTGCCCTGACCAATGGCAGTCAGTCTGCATTTTTTATGCTCTTCAACATGCTGGCTGGTGAGTTTGACGACGGCAGTTATAAACAGATTCAACTACCCATGGTGCCAGAATACATTGGCTATGCTGATGCGGGCATTGGTGATAACTTATTTACCGCAGCCCACCCTTTGATTTATGAGTTAGAGCAACGGCAATTTAAATATAGGGTCAAATTTGATGATTTACATATAGGCCCAAATACGGGTGCTATTTGTGTGTCTAGACCAACTAATCCAACGGGCAATGTCATTACCGACGATGAAGTAGAACAACTAGATGCATTAGCCCAAACCCATAATGTGCCTTTAATTATCGATGGTGCTTATGGCCTACCATTTCCTGGCTTAATTTATACCCCCGCCAGCCCTTTTTGGAATGACAACACCATTGTGTGTCTGAGCTTGTCTAAGTTTGGCTTACCAGGCGCTCGCACAGGAATTGTAGTCGCGAACGAAGAAACGATTAAAACCCTCTCTGGCATCAATACCATTATTAATTTAGCCAGTGGTAGCTTTGGTGCGGCTTTGACCACAGACATGATCGCCTCGGGTGAGATTATTGACCTTAGCCAAAATGTGGTGCGCCCTGCGTATGAAGCACAATTGGCGTTTGCTCAAACTACCCTGCAGCAAGTGATGGACCCAGCTATTCCCTACGCCATTCACAAACCAGAAGGCACTATGTTTATGTGGTTATGGTTCAAAGGCATGCCTATTTCCAGTCAGGAACTTTATGAGCGTCTTAAACAAGAAGGAGTGATTGTGGTGTCTGGGCATAATTTCTTTGTGGGCATCAAAGATGATTGGCAGCATCAACACGAATGCATACGCATTAACTATGCAGCCCAAAATCCAGAGCGCATTGCTCAAGGTTTAAAGCTGATCGCACAGGCAGTGGGTCAGGCGTACCTAGGCTGATAGGGTAAAAAGTAGGTTTTAACTAACCCATATATTAATTTTTACTATATTTTTAATTAATTTTGATTTTCACTCTATTCACCGGCTTAAAAAAGCAGTATTGTGGCGCCCATAAGGTCAGCTCTTATGGTGGAGATAAACGCCATGTTGCAAGAAATAAAAGCCAGTTGGGCCCTGCTCCTAGGCATTGGGTTTATTATGGTAGGCAATGGCCTGCAGGGCACGCTATTGGGTGTTCGAGCAAGCTTAGAGGGGTTTGAAGTATTGACCACGGGTGTGGTCATGTCGTTTTACTTTTCGGGTATGCTCGTGGGCAGCATTGTGACCCCTAAGTTGGTGGCTAGGGTAGGGCACATTCGGGTCTTCGCTGCATTAGCCTCTGCGGCCTCCATTGCTATTTTGTTGCACAGTGTTTATGTCAATCCATACACATGGAGCTTGATGCGCCTGGTGACAGGCATTTGTTTTTCTGGTTTGTTTGTGGTGACTGAAAGTTGGCTAAACGACCGAGCGAGTAACGAAAATCGTGGCGCCATATTATCCATCTATATGGTCGTGGTGACTTTAGGTATGGGCAGTGGTCAATTCTTGTTGAACGTGGCCGACCCAGCCAGTACCGATCTGTTTATTCTTATTTCTGTGATCATTTCTTTTGCTTTGGTACCTATTCTGCTAACTGCTCGGCCTGCGCCCGCTTTTGATCAGGCTGAAAGCATGTCGCTGTTTGCCCTCTATAAAGTCTCTCCCCTAGCCGTGATCAGCAATGCCTTAACAGGTGCAGCCCACGGCACTGCATTTGGCTTAGGGGCTGTATATGGTTTACAAAAAGGCTTTGATAATAGCTTAGTCGCGTTATTTATGGCGTCGTTTCTGTGGGGTGGTTTCTTACTGCAGTGGCCTATTGGATGGTTATCTGACAAGTATGGTCGGCGTGGCATTATGTTAATCACGGCTATGGCAGCAGTAGTCATGTGTTTATTGGCGTCGGTATGGGACATCAGTAGCAGCAGTTACATTCCCCTTATTGCCATGGTGGGCGGTTTAGTAATGCCTATGTATTCCCTGTGTGTGGCTTATGCGAGTGATCGACTCTCTCCAGAACAAATCGTATCAGCCAGTGGTGCCATGGTTATGGCTTCTGGTATTGGCTTGAGTGTGGGTCCAATTTTGGTGGCCTTTGCTATGTCGAGCTTTGGTCCTGATGTGTATTTCATTGGCATCGCCTTGGCTTTTCTAGCCATTACCCTAGCGGTATTAAATAGTATGTGTTATCGCGAAGTCACCTTAGCAGACGTTGAAGACCAGTCCCCTATATTGGCTGCAGGTGTCATTGGTACGCCTATTGCCGCCTTCACTGCGCCTGACGCTCAAGACTATGCTGAGGCACTAGAAGAGGACGAATTAGAGCTATTAGATGATAGTGACGAGTGGACTCAAGCGCCTATTGCGGGTCCAGAGATTGCGGTGCCAGATGCCGATGCATCCGCTGAGGAAGACCACTACTAATGGGGCAGTAATTCCCCATTGAGGTGTCTTGCCAAAGTGATAAAAATACAGTTAACAAACTTAGCTCAAAATACAGTTAACAAACTTTTAAATCGACTTGGAATCACTTTGGTTTCGATGATTAATCTAAACCAATAAAGCCGCCAGTTTGATGTTGCCAGAGTTTGGCGTAAACGCCATTCAGAGCCAGTAACTCTTTATGGCTACCTTGCTCAATAATATTGCCTTCGTCAATGATCACCAGGCGATCCATGGCGGCGATGGTCGATAAACGGTGGGCAATTGCGATGACCGTTTTGCCATCCATAAGGCGATTTAAGCTGGCTTGAATGGCAGCTTCTACCTCTGAGTCTAAGGCTGAAGTGGCTTCATCTAACACCAATATAGGTGCATTTTTAAGCAGTACACGGGCAATGGCAATTCTTTGACGTTGGCCACCAGATAGTTTCACGCCCCTTTCGCCTACTTGAGCCATATAGCCGCGGTTACCTTTGGGATCTTCTAAATCGTCGATAAACACATTGGCTTCGGCTTGTTTGCAGGCAAGGAGTAATTCGGCATCTGTGGCATCAGGTTTGCCATACACAATGTTTTCGCGCACAGAACGATGTAGCAGTGAAGTATCTTGTGTCACCATGCCGATAGCCGCACGTAAGCTGTCTTGCGTGACTTGGCTAATGTCCTGACCATCAATCACAATTTTACCACTTTCTAAATCATGGAAACGCAGCAGCAGATTAACTAGGGTAGACTTGCCTGCTCCAGAACGCCCGACAATGCCCACTTTTTCTCCAGCTTTAATCTGTAGGCTTAAGCTATCGATGACCCCATGGCTCTTACCATAGTGGAAGCAAATAGCATCAAAGTTAATGTGTCCATGAGTCACTTTTAATACAGTGTCAGCATTATTGAGCACAGTTTGAGGCTGAGAAATAGTGTGCATGGCATCTGCTACGGTGCCTAAACTCTCATAAAAGTCATGCACTTCCCACATCAGCCAATCAGAAAATCCCTGTAAGCGAATAGCCAGGGCTAAACTGACCGCGATCATGCCTAAACTAGCACTATGGTTAAGCCATAAATAAATATCCACCGCCGCAGTCGCAAAAATAAGCAGGCTATTTAAGCTCGTAACAACGACATCCATCCAGGTGCTAAGACCCATCATTTGAAACACATTAAGCAAAAAAGAGTTCATAGACGACTTAGCGTAATCCGTTTCTTTTTGCGTATGGGCAAACAGTTTTACCGTGCTAATGTTGGTGTAACTATCCACGACTCGGCCCGTCATGATGGCACGTTTGTTGGCTTGGTCTTCTGCAATTTGGCCTAAGCGGGGCAGAAAGTAAATCATGGCGCCAGTAAAAAGTACTAACCAAATCGCAATGGGTGCAGCCATGCGTAGGTCGGTGTTTGATAACAGCACTAGCATAGAAAATATGCCCACCACAACGTAGGCAAAGGTGTCGCAAAGTTTACCCACGACTTGCCTAACAGCGATAGAGCCTTGCATGACTTTGGCGGCTATACGACCCGCAAAATCGTCTTGGTAGAAGTCTAAGCTTTGTTGTAATAAATAGCGGTGGGCTAACCAACGCACGCGCATCGTTAAGTTGGGTAATAGGGTTTGCATGCGAATCAGATTATTGAGCAGTCCAATAACAGGCACCACAAGCACAATTAATATGCCCATTAGCCATAGCGTACTGGCTTGATCATTTAAAAATGTGGCTCTATCTTGCACACTAAGCCAATCAACCAACTGGCCCATGAAACCAAATATAATGACTTCAATGGCAGCAAAAGCACCTGCCGTGAGGGCCAATAAAAACATATAACGTTTCATGCCATCGCAATAGTGCCAGCAAAAACGCCACACGCCCTTGGGGGGTTGTTGGGGTTGCTCCGGGGGGTAGGGGTCAACTAAGTTTTCAAAAAACTTTAACATAATGGCATGCATCTGATGCGAACAAGCGTTTATTTTAGCCCAAAAGCTTGAAGCTAGCTTCTGTTTATAAGGTGGTTTTGGATTAACTTACTCAATGAGGCTATCTGTTTTAGCAGCCATGATGAAATCGTTATGATGCAGGCCATTAATGGTATGCGTCCACCAATTAACAGTAACTGAGCCCCATTCAGTTAAAATGGCTGGATGGTGGTCTTCCAATTCGGCTATAGCGCCAAGCCGATTAGTGAATTCTAAGGCTAAATTAAAGTTTTTGAACTTATACTGGCGCTGAAGTTGTTGCATTCCAGCCACAATAATAGGCTCCCAAGCTGGAATTTCCTGCATTAAGACCAACTGGTCTTCATGGCTCACTGTGGGGGTGCCAGAACGACATACGGCGCATTTTAATTGACTTAACTGCATGCTGTTTCTCACTCTTTTGAAGACCTGCTACCTAGGTCAAGCGGGCCTAATAAAGTTGGGTTAAATCTTGCCATGCTTGATGCTGACTTAAGTATACGGTGCCGGTGAGTTCATCTGCAAAGTTAATCCTGTGTAATCGATCTAACACGGGTCCTTTAACATCTGAAAAGTGCATTTTAATGCCTTTTTCGTCTAATCTAGTGTTTAATTCTAACAAGCTTTGCAGCGCACTTGAATCGATATGGTTAATACCAGACGCCACAAGCACCAAATGCTCCATGGCTGGATGGCTGGCCAATAAGCCATTGATCCGATTATCTAAGTAGCGAAGGTTACCAAAAAATAAACTCTCGTCAATCCGCAGAACAAGCACTTGTTTTACTTGTTTAACAAGGTGGCGGTCTATATTGCGGAATTGTTCACCACCTTCAACTGGGCCAACAATGGCAGTATGGGGACGACTAGTGCGCCACAATATAAGGCTGATCGTCGCTGTGACACCCGCGATAACACCCGCTTCCACCCCCACCAATAATACCGTGCAAAGGGTAACCATCATGGCTGCAAAATCATGCTTACTATACTTCCACGTAAAGGTGATTTCATGGGGTTCAATCAATGTGAGTACAGCGACAAAGATAGTAGCTCCTAACACAGCCTTGGGTAAAAAAGCCAAGTAGGGTGTCAGGTAAAGACTTGCGAGGGCAACCCCTAGGGCGGTAAAAACACCAGCCATGGGGCTTCTTGCGCCTGCATCAAAGTTAACTACAGAACGTGAGAAACCGCCTGTCACTGCAAAACCACCAGAAAATGCAGAGGCTACATTAGCTGCGCCTAAACCCAAAAGTTCATGGTTTGGGTTAATCTGTTGACGTCGTTTACTGGCCAAGGTTTGGGCCACTGACATGGATTCTACATAACCGATTAGACTAATCATGAGGGCAGAAGGCATTAAGGTGGTGACTAATAAAATACTTAATTCAGGCCAAGTGAAGCTAGGTAGTTTTGCTGGAATATGGCCCACAACCTCCACACCAAGATGATCTAAGTCAAAGGTTGAAACCAATAGAATAGAGAGTATGACTGCACCCACAGGTGCAACTTTAGTCAAACCTGAGGCTGCAGATTTGCTCATAAAACGGCATAAAAAAATCGTCAAAGGTGCACGAGAAAGCCACAAAAATACAATGGTGACGACACCTGTTACAACGGTCAGGAAGTGAGAATTTGTGCTGTATTGTGCAAGTTCAACAACCAATTCAGGTAAGTTATGCCCAGCTAGGGGAATACCTAAAATGTGTTTCAACTGACTCAGGGCGATCAATATGCCAGCCGCTGTAATAAAACCGGTGATGACGGGGCGACTTAATAAATTAGCGATAAAGCCTAATCGAAACAAGCCCATAATAAACATTAAAGTGCCAGACACTAAAGCCAAAGTCATAGACAGGATTAATACGTCTATGCCACTAGACATGTGAGCTAGGCCCACAGCATTGGCTGATAAAAGGGAAACTACTGCGACCGGACCAACGGATAATGTGTGGCTGGAACCAAATAAAGCATACGCCAAGAGTGGGAATATGCTGGCATACAAGCCGGTTTCAGCGGGCAAACCAGCTAACATTGCATAGGCTAAGCTTTGTGGAATAAGCATAATGCTTACAATCACAGCCGCCATCATGTCAGCCCGTAAGCTACTCAAATCATAGTTTTTTAACCATATTAATGCAGGCAGTTGAGTCACACCAAACCTGCTCGCTTTTCCCATGCCGGTTAAGTACCCATTTGATTAACAGGGATCTTAATGTAAGCAATGCCATTATTTTCAACTGGAGGCATATGGCCTGCGCGCATATTCACCTGCACTGAAGGCAATAATAGTCGGGGCGTATTAAGCTGTGCATCACGGGTTTCGCGCATATGAACAAACTCCGTTTTGGATTTTCCCACTAAATGAATATTGTTGGCCTTTGATTCTGCAACACTACTTTGCCATAAATATTCGCGTCCACCTGGAGCGTAATCGTGGCACATAAAGAGACGGGTGTTATCGGGTAAACTTAGAATCAATTGCAGTGAATCATATAAAGCCTTGGCATCTCCACCGGGGAAGTCACATCTTGCTGTTCCATAATCGGGCATGAATAAAGTATCACCCACAAAACAGGCGTCACTCACCACAAAACTCATGCAGGCAGGAGTGTGGCCTGGAGTGTGAAGTGCCATGATTGTTAAATGCCCTAGTTTTAATATTTCGTTGGGGGTAATCAAGTGATCGAACTGACTTCCATTCCGTGCAAAGTCGTCTTCAGCATTAAATAGATGACCAAAAATATCTTGCACATGGGTAATTTGGTCACCAATCGCTATCTTGCCACCCAGTTGGCTTTGGATGTAAGGTGCCCCTGATAAGTGGTCTGCGTGCACATGGGTTTCCAATAACCAGATGAGGTTGAGGCCCTGCTCTGTGATGTGCTTAATCATTTTGTCTGCGGAGCGCGTGCTTGTCTGTCCCTTGCTAACATCATAGTCGAGAACACAGTCAATGGCGGCACAGTCTTTAGTTTCTGGGTCTTCAACGACGTAACTCACCGTTGATGTTGCCTTATCAAAAAAGGCGGTAATCACTGGCACACCTTGCGTAGAATTTGACACGATACCTCCAACATTGGACTCAATCTGTGGCTTAATTGTACGAGAGTTTATTAGAGTTTGCAAATTATGTTATAACCTTATGCTTTAATACTATAAGCTATTTATTTAACGCCACTTAGTTCGAAGCACGAATATTCATAAACCCACTGTTTATTGGTATTTAGCTTAATTTTGATCATTTTTTATAAGATTAAACCTTACCTTTACGGAGTTAATGCCTATAATAGCCAGCTGTTATTTACTGTTTATTTGGAGTCCTTATGTCTACAGAATCTTTTAGCACCCGCGAATTTCGTGACGCTTTGTCGTCATTTGCCACGGGCGTGACTGTAGTGACCTGTTTAGACGCAAACGGTGAGCCAGTGGGCGCCACGGCGAGCAGTTTTAACTCTGTGTCTATGGATCCTCCATTAATTTTGTGGAGCATTACCAAAACAGCATACAGTGCCGATGCGTTTATTAATGCTAAGCACTTTGTGGTCAATGTTCTAAGTGCTGAGCAGATGGCAACTTCCAATCAATTCGCTCGCAGTGGCACAGATAAGTTTGCCGATGTGGAGGTAGAACAGGGTATTGGTGGGGTTCCCACATTACCTGGAGCGATCACCTTCTTTGAATGCGAAGCCTGGGCAACTTACGACGGTGGAGACCATGAAATCATTGTTGGCCGAGTGAAAGGTCTGCGCAGCATGGCAGGATCTGGGCTCGTCTTTTACCGGGGTGCCTACGCTACAGCAGAAGCCATTCCAACCTTGGCGCCCACAGAGACCAATGATGTAAGTCACTTTATTGATAACTATTTGTTGTACTACATGTCACGGGCGACGCATCAAATGGGTGAAGAATTTCATCAATTGGTGGCGGATGATGGCCTAACAACGAAAGAGTGGCGCGTACTGGCATGTTTATACAATGAAAATAGTATGAGCCTAGCTGACCTTGCTAAGCGCACGATGGTGGATCAAACAACCTTATTAGAACTGTCTATAGAATTGCAAAAACAGAATATGGCGCGCGTACAACAGCTAGATGCGGGTACCAAAGTAACCGGCACAGCTGCGGGCCAAGAGCGAGTAGCGCATTTAATAGAAGACTACCAAAAGGCAGAGAGTAACGCCCTGGAAGGGTTGGATAGTGATGCGTCTGAGACTTTAAAAACCATGCTACAGCGTATTATTAAAAATACGGATTAGTGGCAGCTAGCCTTTACTTACCAAACTTTATAGCTCTATAGCAAGCAATGTGCCTTGGCGGATAGCGCGTTTAGCGTCTAATTGAGAGGCTTTTTGGGCTCCTCCAATCAGGTGATATGGGCGCTCTAAGCCTTGGCTTAAACTTTGGTTTGGATCTTGTCCGGCACAAACAATAATATGGTCTACATCTAAAACCTGCGCTTCACCCCCCACTGTTAGGTGCAAGCCTTGGTCATCAATGGCCTGATACTCGCAGCCAGCCAGCATATTAACTTTCTTCTGCTGTAATCCAGTGCGATGCACCCAGCCCGTAGTTTTTCCTAAACCAGCGCCCACTTTGCTAGTTTTACGCTGTAATAAATAAATCTCGCGCGGCGAAGCTTCTATATTTTGTGGTATTTCAGCCACCCCACCACGGGCTTGCATGGTCATATCAATGCCCCACTGAGACATAAACTGAGTCACGTTAGTGCTGGGTTCATGGGTGCCGTGAGTTAAAAATTCTGCCACGTCAAAACCAATGCCGCCGGCACCAATAATGGCCACCTTGGGCCCTACGTTTACGCCTTTAATCACCTCTAAATAGTTAAGCACTTTAGCATGGTTATGGCCGGGCAATGCCAGCTGGCGAGGGCTAACCCCTGTAGCCAAAACTAATTCGTCCATTTGCATCTGATTTAACGCTTGAGTCGTTAAACTTGTATCAAGTTTCACCTCTACATTGAGCTCCTTTAGCCGCACCTCAAAATAACGTAGGGTTTCACTAAATTCTTCTTTACCTGGAATGCGTTTGGCGATATTAAATTGGCCACCAATTTCGCTAGCTGCATCATACAAAGTGACCTTGTGGCCTCGCTCTGCTGCAGTCACAGCGCAGGCTAAACCAGCGGGCCCTGCACCCACAATAGCAATCGTCTTTATAGCTTGGGTAGGTGCAATAATAATACGGGTCTCTTCACAAGCTCTTGGATTAACTAAACAACTACTGGTTTTGCCATTAAACACATGGTCTAGGCAAGCCTGATTACAGCCAATGCAGGTGTTAATGCGTTCGGCTTGATTGGCAGCTGCTTTATTAACAAATTCTGGGTCAGCCAAGAAAGGGCGAGCCATAGAAATAAGGTCTGCATCGCCATTAGCCAAAACTCTTTCTGCCACTTCTGGTGTGTTGATACGATTAGACGTGATCACTGGCACAGTAAGGTGTTTACGCACCGCATGGGTGACCCAGGTGAATGCAGCGCGAGGTACTTTGGTAGCAATGGTGGGTATGCGTGCTTCATGCCACCCAATACCCGTATTGATTATACTAGCACCGGCTTGCTCAATGGCTTTACCTAACTGAGTCACTTCAGACAAGTTGCTGCCTTCGGGCACTAGATCGAGCATAGAAAGGCGGTAGATAATAATAAATTTTTCACCCACTGCAGCGCGCACGCGTTTGACCACTTCAATAGCAAGACGGGTGCGATTGTCGTAACTGCCCCCCCATTCGTCATCCCGCTGGTTGGTTCGAGTGACGATAAATTGATTTAAAAAATAGCCCTCACTGCCCATGACCTCAACGCCATCGTAACCTGCTTGTTGAGCTAATTTAGCACTATAGGCAAAGTCCTCAATTTGCTGCTCAATTTCTTCACTAGAAACAGCTTTTGGAGTAAACGCATTAATGGGCGCTTTAATGGCAGAGGGGGCGATGGCATTAGGTGAATAGGCGTAACGTCCTGTGTGCAGAATTTGCATACAAATTTTGCTGCCCGCTTGATGCACGGCATCAGTGACTAAGCGATGTTGGGCAACTTTATCAGCCTTATCTAGGGCCGCGGCGCCACTAAAGGTCAACCCTTGTTGGTTGGGTGAGATGCCACCTGTGACAATAAGGCCCACACCACCTCTAGCCCGCTCTGCGTAATATGCCGCTAAACGCTCAAAACCATTTTTAGCCTCTTCTAGGCCTGTATGCATAGACCCCATGATGACTCGATTTTTTAAGCGAGTAAAACCTAAATCTAATGGTGCGAGTAAATGGGGATAAGCTGAAGAAGGCTCAGAAGTGGTCATAATTAAAACATGTGTTTGATGTATAGAATGTCAGGTTAGGTGGTGCTACCTCGTGGGTCAAGTTCTATATGTTTGATGACTAAAAGGTCAATAATGTTATACAGCTTTTATTTGGCTTTTATTCCGTTTTATAGGGCAGGGCAGTTTCTGCCCATTGCATATAATGTTCTATTTGCTGGGCTTCTGCTGTGCAGAAAGCTTTAATGGCGTCATTAAAACCTGACTCCGCCAAATAATGGTACGAGTGGGTCAACTGGGGTATAAATCCACGGGCAAGTTTGTGCTCACCTTGGGCACCTGCGTCAAAATGAGGAATGCCCTTGGCAATGCAATAATCAATGCCTTGGTAATAACAGGTCTCAAAATGAAGAAATTCAACTTCTTCTAAACAGCCCCAATAGCGCCCATAAAGTGTGTCATCATCAACAAAAAATAAGGCGTAGGCAAGGGGTGATTCATCTTTAGAAGCCGTCACCAACAACAATTTTTCTGGCATTTGTGTGAGTAGTTCAGAAAAGAATGGGTAAGTTAAGTAGCCTTGGCTGCGGCGTTTCATGTAAGTGCTCTGATAGCAGGCATAAAACTCTTTTAAAGACTGTGAGTTAATGTTGTCGCCTTGCTGCCAAGTAAATTTGATGCCTTGTTCAACAATGACGCGGCGTTCTTTTTTAATGGATTTGCGTTTGCGCGAGGTTAGTCGCGCTGTAAAGTCTTCAAACTGGCTGTATTCATGGTTGTACCAATGGTATTGGCAGCCAATACGTTGATGCCATGATTGTTCCTGAGCAGCTTCCCAGTCGGGTTTCTGAGCAAATAGCCAATGCCAGCTGCTTAACTTGAGTTGGCTGCATAAATGGGGCAACTGCTGTTGTAAAAAGGTCAAAGCTGTTGTGAGCTCTGCACCTTCAGCTAACAGTATCCGAGGCCCAGCACAGGGCGTAAAAGGCACTGCACTAATCATCTTTGGGTAATACTCTAAACCATAACGCTGGTATGCGTTAGCCCATTCAAAATCAAACACGTACTCACCCCAAGAGTTGGTTTTAACATAGCTTGGTATGAGGGCAATAGGTTTACTTTCCTCAGTAATTTCTAAGTGTAAAGGCTGCCAGCCACTTTCACCTCCGACGCTGCCACTGTGTTCTAAGGCAGCGTGAAATGCATATTGGCTAAAGGGGTCTGCCTGCAAAGAGAGGTATTGCTGCCAATGGCTTGAGCCAAGTTCGAGGGTGCTGGGATGAATGTGAAGTTGCATGAATAGTGCACAAAGCCTAGTAAAACGTGAAAAGAAAAATACTAGCAATAGCATACAATAATATGATCAATAACAATATCAAATACAAGGTTTGGTGAGACGGAAGTGATCATTTAATTGGGCAAAGTAAGGTCAAAGTAAAGTAGAGTAAAGAGCAAAGTAAAGTAAGGTAAATTAAAGAGCAGACCAAGACCAATATCAAGCTTTGGCTTTTTTATGAGCGCCTCTATTTTGCTTTTCAGCGAGTGTCTCTAACTTGTAATTGTGAGCCCTTGCAAAGAATTTTAGTGCGCTCTAGGCGATCAAAGAGAATCAGACATGAGTCAATCTAAGGTAAATTCTTGAGTCTCAAAAGTGGTGGAATTGTAGGCCACCAAGGCGCCACTGCGCACCACATTTTTAGTGATGGCGCTAATGACTACTTGGTGGGTGACCATTAAGACTATTCCACGATCAAGCGAAGCCAATTTCTTATTGAGAAGATCGAGGGTCATTTGTTGATCTACATAGCCTTGGAAAAAAGAGTTGAGTCCATCGAAAGTGCTCCAATGGCCTAAATTTAATAACTCAGTTGTTTGTGTGCACCGGCACCATTGGCTAGATAATATTTCTTTAAATTGTAAACCACTATTGCGCATTGCCTTACCGATGCTAAGCGCTTGCGCGCGGCCTTCTTCATTTAAGTTTCTTTGGGTCGAACAATCAGCCACATTAAAATCCTCTGGATCACCAAAGCCTGGGGCCAAAGCGTGTCGCATGAAAATAACATTCGCATCGATCGCTGCTATAGCTTCAACTAACTTGTTGTTAGTTATGTCATTATTAGCCCATGCTTGAGCAGAAATGGTGATCAATAGAGCGATGAAACATATGCGCATGGGGGACTCCTGCAGAAACGAGTAACATAACAGCTTGGACATCAGCCGACACCGAAAACCGACCGCTACCTCAATCAAGAGGTTTAAACAAAATCACTGCTTAACCTTGCGTAACCGTGTTTAACCCAGCCAAGCCCTGTGCAGTATTAAAGACTAACGTAGGCCTATGTTACAACTTTGTGTAATAGATATATTTAGTTATATTTAGTCTGGCGCAAACAGATTGCAGGGTGTAAATAACACTCAAATGTCTGATCAATGATGTTACCAACAACTGCTCATGAGGTGAAATTTAACATAAGTAGTTATTTCTTAATTGAGGCTTAATTTATAGTTAAATTATTAATTTTTTAAGAATAAAAAAGGGCCTACTCGCGATGCAAATAGACCCTTGTTCAGGCTAGATAATAAACATTAATTATCGGTTAGTGAACTCTGGGTAGGCTTCCATGCCGCACTCAGTAATGTCCACGCCTCTGTCTTCTTCTTCGTCTGTAACGCGCATTCCCATGATTGTTTTAATGATAAACCACACCACAAAACTGACACCGAATACCCATACAAAGATCGTTGCTGCACCGATGATTTGCCCCATGAACGTGGCACCGTCATTGGTCAAAGGGACTAGCATCAAACCGAGTAAACCAACAGTACCATGCACCGAAATGGCACCGACAGGATCGTCTAGTTTAAGTTTATCCAAAGCAAGAATACTGAATACAACCAGCACGCCACCAAGGGCACCAAACAAAGTAGCTTGCAAAGCAGTGGGGGTAGAAGGCTCTGCAGTAATGGCTACGAGTCCAGCTAAAGCGCCGTTAAGCATCATCGTAAGATCGGCTTTGCCAAACTTAATGCGGGCTAGTATCAGTGCAGCAATTGCACCACCAGCAGCTGCTGCGTTGGTATTAAGAAACACCATAGCCACAGAATGAGCGGAGTCAATGTCACCCAGTTTAAGCACTGATCCGCCATTGAATCCAAACCAGCCCATCCATAGAATAAAGGTGCCTAAGGTGGCCATGGGTAGGTTCGCACCAGGAATGGCCTTAATTTCACCATTGGGGCCATACTTACCTTTCCGAGCACCGAGTAAGATCACTCCCGCTAAAGCAGCAGCTGCACCCGCCATGTGAACAATGCCTGAACCTGCAAAATCTGAAAAGCCAAGGTCGCCAAGGTTGTACAAACCGAAGACATCATCGCCATTCCATGTCCACGCACCTTCCATAGGGTAGATGAAGCCAGTCATTACCACAGCAAAGGCGAGAAATGCCCACAACTTCATGCGTTCTGCGACTGCACCAGACACAATGGACATCGCCGTGGCAACAAACACCACTTGAAAGAAAAAGTCTGAGGCAGAGGAGTAAACCGAACCACCATTAAATCCTTCTGCTGCTGAGTCAGCTAATACCTGATCAGTATCAATGGCTTCAATACCGCTCAAGAACCAGCCACCGCCGTACATGATCTGATAACCTACGACAAGATACATCACACTAGCGATAGCATACAAAGCAAAGTTTTTAGTTAAAATTTCGGTAGTATTCTTGCTGCGTACCAAACCTGCTTCAAGCATGGCAAAGCCAGCAGCCATCCACATTACAAAAGCGCCACAAACTAAAAAGTAAAACGTATCCAGAGCGAACTGGAGTTCAAATATATTATTTTCCATGGGGGTCTCGGTTAGTTATAGTGATTACTAGGCTGGCTATTGCGATTATCATGCCAAGGTAAAAAAATATATATAAAACATTAAGTTATAGTATTTTATTGCTCAGGTTTAAATCCAAGCGCACCAATTATGGTGCATTTGAAATAGCATTTAACTCGATTTGCACTAATATGGGGCGCATTACACAGGGGTAATATGTGGGGGCTTAAAAAGTCGAAGAACATCGACAAAATTGGCCTTCTCAACATTGTTTGATACACTGCAAAGTCACTACTTTTGGATTGCATACATTGACTTACTTAGTGGCAGCCATTGATCTTGGTTCTAACAGCTTTCATGTCACTGTCGTGGACACCGCTGAGGCGCCGTATCTTATCGTTAGTCGGTCGGGTGAGAAGGTGCAGTTGGCTGCAGGCCTTGACGAGCAGGGTTTCCTGAGTCAAGAGGCAATAGATCGTGGTTTGAACTGTTTGCAGCGTTTAGTCCCTAAACTCAAACAAGTGGCCCTAAAAAATTGCCATGTGGTGGCAACGAACACCTTGCGGGTGGCTCATAATAGAATGCATTTTATACGTCAAGCAGAGGCCATATTAGGCGTGCCCATTCGTGTGCTCACAGGTGAAGAAGAAGCGTCATTGATTTTTAGTGGGGTGGTGGGTGAGGTGTCTTCTCCCGACTACCAATTGCGCAAAAAGTTAGTCATCGACATTGGTGGAGGTAGTACGGAACTTATCCTAGGTCAGCAGCACCCCCAACACTTACAAAGTTTCCCCATGGGTTGTGTGGCTTTTAGTAGTCAATTTTTTCCCCACCGTAAAATTCAACAAAGCTACATCCAGAATGCTGTTGAGGCTGCCAAAAATATCATTGATAAAGCCACCCTAAGCGACTCTTGGGACAGTTGGCAAATGTGTATTGGATCGTCAGGCACCATAAAAGCATTAGCGGGCCTGAGTAGGCTCACCGATCATGGTATGCCCTATTTAGATTTAGCTTCAATGAATCAAGTGGAAGATCAACTGCTGGCCTTTGAGAATTTAGATGAAGTCGTCATTGAAGGTTTGCGGCCCGACCGAGGTGAAGTGCTACCTGCAGGTTACGCCATACTCAAAGGCATTATGCTGAGCTTAAATTTAGACCGCATTTATTTTTCCACGGGTGCCCTGCGTGAAGGGGTTTTGTTGCAAGCACTTAAATGACATTAAGCGGGGAGGCTTTTCAGACCCCCTGCTTTATCAACTCACACATAACCTAATGTTATTAAACGGCTAGGTACTCTTCACGTAATGCTTGGTTGTCGAGCACTTCTTGGGCGGTGCCCGTAAAAACAATTTCACCGGTATCGATGATAATGGCATGGTCAGCTAACTTAAGCGCTGCCACGGCATTTTGTTCAACAATGATAGTGGTAATGCCCATGGATTTTACTTCCCGCAGCATGCGCTCTATTTCTTGCACAATCACGGGGGCCAAGCCTTCATATGGCTCATCCAATAATAGTAACTTAACATCACGCGCTAAAGCACGGGCCAGGGCAAGCATTTGTTGTTCACCACCTGAAAGAGATGAAGCTTCTTGCTTACGCCGTTCTTCTAACTTTGGAAAATGGCTGTATATCTTTTCTAAGGTCCAACCTACAGGTTTAGAGATTTGAGCTAATATAATATTCTCTTCTACCGTGACACCTGGAATAATGCGTCGATCTTCACACACTAACTGAACCCCTGATCGAGCTGCTTCAAAGGCTTTCATGTCGTGCAATGGTTGGCCGTTGAGCCAAATTTCACCACTACTTAGTCCTGGCGCATCGGCTCTGGCTATGGTGCGTAAAGTGGAGGTTTTTCCTGCTCCATTGCGGCCCAGTAAGGCCACAATATCACCTTCAGGAATGTCAAAAGATACCCCTTGTACCACATAACTTTCACCATAAAAGGCGTTCAGTTCACGGCAAGAGAAGAAGGTTTGTGGTGCGTCTGCTTTACTTTCGTTCATAGTCTCTTCCTTATGCCCTAATTAAACTTGAGCTTCGCCAAGATAGGCTTCAATGACCTTGGGATGGCCTTTAATTTCGTCGGGTGAGCCTTCGGCAATAATCTGGCCCTGAGACAGTACAGATATCTTCTCAGCCAAGGAAAATACCACGTTCATGTCATGCTCAACGATAACTTTGGTAATCCCATCGTCCATGCTTTTAAGTAACTCTATGGTTTTTTCAGTTTCATGACGCGCCATGCCTGCGGTGGGTTCGTCTAACAACAATAAACGAGGTTTGTTAGCCAAACAAATGGCCATTTCTAAGCGACGTTTGTCTCCACGAGATAAACTGCCTGCCAGATCATGCATGTGATCTTCCAAACCCAGTTCACAAATTTGCTGTTCAGCAAACTCAATGAGAGGCCGTTGTTTAGCGCGACCCTCAAACATATTAAAGTTAAAAGAGCCGTCTCGGGCTGCAAATACCGGAATAGTAACGTTTTGTAAGACCGTCATTTCTGGAAAAATTGCTGGTGTCTGAAACACCTTGGCAATGCCTAACTGGTTAATATCGTAAGAGTTAACATTGAGTAATGGTTTACCATCAAACATTACCGACCCATCATCGGGTTTAAGCATGCCTGTGAGCACATTGAGCAAGGTTGACTTGCCGGCACCGTTAGGCCCGATGAGAGCGTGGGTGCTGCCTTTTTCAATTTTTAAATGAACGTTTTGTAAGGCTTGTAAACCACCAAAACTTAAGGACACTTGATGTATATCTAATATGGCCATGATTAAGTCTCCTATTCGCCGTCAATAGTGGTGAAAAAACGTTTTTTGAGGCGTGCAATTGCTTCCATAAACCCACCTGGCATAAATATAACCACTGCCATAAAGATAACGCCCAACACAAGTAGCCACTGCTCACCAAGATCTACCGACATCACATTCTCGAAGTAAAGCATGAAGGCAGCGCCTAGCATGGGACCAACTAACGTACCTACACCACCAATAACAGACATGATGACGACTTCACCTGATTGATGCCAGCCTAGGAATTCATGCCCCACAAAGGGTTCATAAACCACCATGAGGGCACCAGCAATGGCGGCATACATGGCGCTCAATACAAAGGCTAATAGTTTGTATTTACGTGCGTTGATGCCCGTGTATTCTAATCGTGTTTGGTTACACTTGATGGCTTTCATCATCAGACCAACAGGGGAGCGTTCAATCCTTTTGGCCAAGTAAAACAGAATAATGGCGGAGATGGCGCAAAAGTAAAACACCGTATCACCCTGCATTTTTAGGTCAAATAGCATCGGAGTAGGCATGCCTGTTAAACCATTTTCACCCCCTGTCCAGCGCTGCAGCATAGACATGGCCATAGAATCAAACATCTCGGCAAAAGCTAAAGTGAGAATAGAAAAATAGATGCCAGTTCTCTTTAATGTGAGTAAACCGATAATTAAAGCCACTAGCGTTGCAGCGGCTACCGCCACAATAATGGCAGGTATAATATTATCGGAAAAACTCTTTAACATAATGCCAGTAACGTAGGCAGATATGCCAAAGAAAGCGGCATGTCCAAAAGACAAGTAGCCAGTAAAACCAAGCAAAATATCAAAGCCCACCACAAAGATACAAAAAATCATGATTTTAGTATCTAGGCCAGAATAACCGCCCATCAACGGGAACCATAAGGGCATCGTCAAGGCCACTAGGGCAAACATTAAGACGGCTTTATTGTGCTGCCAAAAGTTATTTTGAGTAATCATTATTCAAATACTCCCTTGGCGCCTAATAAGCCACGTGGGCGGACCAATAAAATGATAACAGTAATAAGGTAGATGATAATGGTATTGAGGTAGATGTATGGTGCGGTAAAGCTTTGTGCCATACCAATTAAAATACCCGCCAACACAGCGCCACCCAGTGATCCCATGCCACCAATGACCACAATAAGGAAGGAGGGCACCAACAGTCGCATGCCCACTTCTGGTGAGACCTGAGTCACCGGTCCACCAAACACGCCTGCAATGCCAGCAATCATGGCACCCAAACCAAATACAATCATGAAGCGGCGGTTAATATTAACGCCCAGGAACTGCAGCATTTCTGCATCTCGCATGCCAGCTCGAATAACCAAGCCAAAGCGGGTGAGGTGCAATAGAGCAAATACGGCACTGACCGTCACAATAGCCACAACCACTAGAATCATGCGCCACTTAGGGTAAACCACGAAGCCTTCAAGGAATGGCAGGTAGTCATGCAACATAATAATGCCGTTGCCCCAGCTTGGGATGGCAAAAGGGATGTTGTTGGCACCAAATATCCATTTTAAAAGCTCTTGTAAGACAATGGCTAAGCCAAAGGTTACCAAGATTTGATCCGTATGAGGGCGGTTGTAGAAGCGCTGTATTAAGCCGCGCTCCAAAAGCACACCAATCACAAAAAGAATAGGGGGTACAAGAATCAGCGCTAGGCCAAAACCGAGTGCATTATTGATGCTCACTGCTAAATAAATAGCGATGAGGTAAAGTGCGCCATGGGCAAAGTTAACCACGCCCAAAGTGCCAAATATAAGGGTTAAGCCCAGAGCAATGAGCACGTAAATGGAACCCAGCTGCAAGCCGGTTAAAACAGAGAGGGTAAAGGCGTTGAGCGTCATATCCATTGTGGAGACCCCATTGGTTGCTGTAACAAATTCATGTTATTTTTTTAATGTAGTATAAACAAATAAAAAACGGGCCAGCAATAAACTGGCCCGTATTGGTCTTGAGTTACAGCTTATGCTGGCTCGTATGGACCTAATTCACCACCAAAGATGGCTGGATCGTAATCCACGGTCTTCGCATCCACTTGATCAACGATCTGTAGATAGTCAAAGTCGCTATTACGTGCTGAAGGCGATTTACCCTGCATAACCAAGATGTCTTTGATGCACTGGTGATCAGAACCACGGTACAAGGTTGGGCCGTTACCAGCACCTGTGAACTCAAAGTCCTCAAGGGCTTTAATAACTTCTGGTGGGTAGAAGGTACCCGCCATTTCACAGGCGTTGGCATACAAAAGAGTTTGCACATAACAGGTGTGAGCTGCCTGTGAAGGTGGGAAACCATATTCATCACTAAAGGCCTTAACAAATACCTTTGAACCTTCGTCTTCAAGAGCCCAGTTCCAGCCGGAAGTTCCTAATACGCCATCGATGTTGGCAGAACCTGCACCTTTAGCCATTAAGCGGCTGTATAAAGGCACTACGATTTCTAGATTTTTACCGTTCTTTTGCATGTCACGCATGCCAAAGTTTACCGCGTTGGTTAAAGAGTTAACCATGTTGGCGCCGTAATGGTTCAAAATCAACACGTCTGCATCTGAATTCAACACCTGAGATAGGTACTGAGAGAAGTCAGTGGTTTTCAAAGGCGTCATAATGTTGCCTTCTGTTCCCCAACCTTCTTTCTCAGTAAATTCTTGCATTGACTCTTGTTGGGTGTGGCCCCAAGAATAGTCGGCTGTAAGGTGGAAAGCACGACGGTCTTTGCCGTATTCGTTGCTTAACACGGGAGACAAAGCTTTACCGGTCATGTGAGCGTTGAAGAAATGGCGGAAGCCATAACGCTGCTTGTCCTTACCTGTGGTGTCGTTTGAGTGAGTTAAACCACACATAAAGATGATGCCAAGCTCATTACATAGATATTGCTGCGCAATGGCGATACCTGAAGATGAACCACCGGTAACCATAATCACTTTATCACGCTCAATCATACGACGTGCAGACGTACGAGACGCGTCAGCGTTAGTTTGTGTGTCACCTGTAACGTAAGTTACTTTCTTGCCTAAGATGCCATTGCCTTTAAGCATGCTTGGCTTCAAGGTGTCGAGCATGCCGCCACCATTGTTCAAGTGCGTAACAGCTAACTTGTAGGCACGTAATTCATCAGCACCTTCATCAGCATAAGCGCCTGTTTGAGGCACGTTAAAACCGAGTACCACTTCGCTACCATTGACTGGATAGTTACCAATGGCTTTTTCGGCCCAAGCATTTTGGGTGAAAAACATAGGTGTTGCGGCGCCTACAGCGCCAACTGATGTGGCTTTCAACACATCACGGCGAGACCATCCCGCGGCAGTAGGATTTGTTTTATCAGATTTTACATCTGTCATGGCGAACTCCAATTTGTTGTTGTTGAACCAAGATGGGCACTGCCAGCAGATCAATGCAGAGGTGCTTCTAGGTTGTGCTCTAGTCTAGAGAAGTGGTGAATATTGAAAATTAGACCTTAGTAAATGAGACTAAAGTCTTTCAAACTAAAGTATTTCAAACTAAAGTATTTCAAACTAAAGTATTTCAAACTAAAGTATTTCAAACTAAAGTATTAAGGTTAGAAAAGAAAACAATGCACGCCAACTGGGTGTATACCCAAGCTACAATCTAGCTCCAAGTATCTGTATACTAAAGGGGTTATTTTTGCTCTCCAATAGCAATCAAGAGAATCTCACTATGACAAGTGCCAACACCCCACAACAACCAATTAATATCGCCGTATTAACTGTCTCTGATACGCGCACTGTTGCTACCGACAAGTCAGGAACCACTCTAATTGAGCGGCTGCAGACGGCAGGCCATAGTTTAGCGCAGCGCGCTATTGTGAAAGACGATGTGTACCAAATTCGGGCCGCTGTGAGTCAATGGATTGCTGATAGTGACGTGCATGCCGTATTAGTTACAGGAGGCACGGGGTTTACCGCCAGAGACACGACCCCCGATGCATTACTGCCGCTATTTGACCAAGTGATTGAGGGCTTCGGCGAGTTGTTTAGAAGCCTATCCTTGGCCGATGTTGGCACCTCAACCATTCAATCTCGCACCGTTGCTGGGGTGGCTAATCGCACGGTGATTTTTAGTATGCCTGGATCAACAGGGGCCTGTCGCATGGCGTGGGATGGCATTATTAAGGAACAGCTAGATAGCCGTCACAAGCCCTGTAATTTTGTGCAAATGGTCACCTTTAATGCTGCTACTAAACACTTGGCTTAAGTGTGAATATGTTCAATAAAACCAGCCTCACCAGTGTTGCTGAAGCCCAGCAACAAATTATGTCAACGGCAAGTTGCACCTTAACCACTGAGCTAGTGACACTGTTTTATGCCCGAGGCAGAGTCTTAAGTGCGCCTGTTGTTTCTGCTGTGGCGGTGCCTCCTGCAGATAACAGTGCCATGGATGGTTATGCCTTGTGCCAAGAAGATTTGCAGTTAGATATTATTCCTGTGAGCCAACGTATTGCTGCAGGGCAGGTGCCTAGCGCTTTAGTTGCTCATACTTGCGCCCGCGTGTTTACCGGTGCAGAAGTGCCAGACAATGCTGATATGGTGGTCATTCAAGAAGACGTTGATCTAGTGGATGGGGGCATTCGTATCCAACCCAGTGCCTTAGCCCAAGGCCAAAAGACGGGTCAGTTTATTCGCCTTAAGGGCCAAGATGTCACAGCAGGGCAGCAGGTGTGTGATAAGGGCACCAAGCTAGAAGCCCGACATTTAGGCGTGCTGGCTTCAATGGGCATAGAACAAGTGGAAGTTTACCGCCGTTTAAAAGTGGCCATTGCCTCAACGGGCAGTGAACTGGTTAACCCAGGGCAGGCCTTAAAAGCAGGGCAAATTTATAATTCAAACCGTTTCTTGTTAGCTGGGTTAATAGATCAGTTAGGCATGGAGTTGGTTGACATGGGCATTATTACCGATGAACGCCCAACCACAGAATCAGCCCTAGCCTTGGCAGCAGACCAAGCGGATATCATTATTACGAGTGGTGGCGTCTCTGAAGGAGAAGAAGACCACGTTAAGAGCGCTGTAGACACGCTAGGTCAATTAGAGGTTTGGAAATTGGCCATTAAACCAGGCAAACCCTTAGCATTTGGGCGCGTGAAACAAACCCCAATTTTTGGTTTGCCAGGTAATCCGGCCAGTGTGCTTGTGACCTTCATCGTGATGGCAAGGCCGTTTCTATTGGCCTTGCAAGGCTGCAGTCACACGCAAGGGCAGAGCCTCAGCGCACGCCTAATCAATCCGCCCCAAAAATCCAGTATTCGAGAAGAGTATTTTCGGGTGCGTTTGCTTGAAAATAACCAAGCAGGCATTGTTTTAGAGGCCATGACCAATCAAAATTCGGGTGTGCTAACCACCGCCATGAAAGGCGATGGACTGGCTATAGTCAAGGCGAATACTTGTGGTAAAGCTGCTCAACAGGTTGAGTTCTTGCCCTATGCTAGCTATGGTGTTTGAGTCATGCTCATGAACCAAGTGATTGCCTGACGAGCATAAAAATCACTTGAGAAGCAGGGCCTTTTTACCTATACTGCTCCCCTCGCAATCACTCGATTGTGATCGTTATGGTAGCCCTATTGGTCCCCACGCAACGATAAACCGTGAATCTGGTCAGGCCTGGAAGGGAGCAGCCACAGCGGTGGATTCGTGTGCCGAGGTGTGGCTGGTAGGGGTACCACCATTATCTTGATTTATATATAGTTTTAGCTGATTTTAGACACTTATTGAAGCAAGTGGACCACATGGTGGAACACATGGCCAATCCTTCAGCGTACATTCAGTCTTCACGACATCACGTTTATTACTTTCGCATTCGTGTGCCTTTGCATCTTCAAACTCAGCTTAGGCAGACTTACATCCGCCGTTCGCTGCAAACCAAATGCAGACGACAAGCAGTTATAAGATGCTCTGAATTACTTCAGCAGACCGATGTGCTGTTTGACTGTGCAGACCCAAAAGTGGCAGATATAAGTACAATTCAGTGGGGCTATGAAAAGGTTGATAAAGCTTCAAAAGCAGCTTTTTTATTAAGTACTAAAGAACCCAGCCAAAACATAAAGGCGTCCTCAGCGCCTCTCCTGTCTGCTGTATTGAGCGAGTACTTTGTTGCCCAACGTCTTGAAGGTGTGGGGGAACGGACCATAAGAACAAAACTAGGCGTGGCTAACTTGCTATATCAAATCATTGGTGATGTCCCTGTAGACAAATATAGCAGGGCAATGATGCAGACATTTAAATCGACCGCGTTGAAGCTACCCCCGCGACTTAACCAGTTGGAGGACATATCCATAGAAGACGCCATTGCTCAGGCCAAGACAACCATATCTGTCATTACCTTTAATAATTACGTGAAGGACTTGAGCACAGTCTTTACCTTTGCAGCGAGGGCAGGTTACTGCGAGCGCAATCCTTTTGATGGACTAAAAGTTAAACTGAAAGTTAAAGTCAGTACTCTAAGAAGTCGGTTTAATCAGGATGATGTCGACACCATATTCTCAACTGACATCCATACACAAAGCGCGAAAGCTCCAAAAGATTATCAATATTGGCTACCTTTGCTTGGACTTTATACAGGTGCTCGACTCAACGAACTGAGTCAGTTGTATAGGAATGACATTATTGTTGTAAATGGTATTGACTGTTTACACATTCAAGCTGTTAATGCTGGGCAACGGCTTAAAAGTCCATCGTCTGAGCGACTTATACCGATACATTCAAAACTAAAGGCTTTAGGCTTTCTTGACTTTGTTTCCTCACCTAAAGAGAAATCTAAACTACGACTTTTTCCTGAGCTGTCTTACCATAAGTATCATGGTTATTCAGCTACACCCTCTAAATGGTTTGCACGCCATAGGGCGCTCACAGGCCTTTCTGAGAGTACTGAAAAAAAGGACTTCCACAGCTTCAGACACACTCTTGCAGACGATCTGAAGCAGCAAGGTGTCGCTGAGAGTCACATAGCTGGGATACTAGGGCATAGCACAGGTGGAATAACCTTTGGCCGTTATGGAAAGGACTACACACCAGAAGCGTTAGCTCCAGTTATCGAGATGTTAGGCTGGAATTTACCTATGGTTGTTAAATATATATCTTTCCTTTAATGCTTAAAGTCATCCAAATAGGGAGTAACAATTTTATCTTGGATAGCGACCCACGCATCTCAGAGCTAGTCGACGAGGCTAAGCAATTAGCTGTGGAAAACACTAGAGAGCAAATAAAGCAGCTTCGCTTAGATATTTGCGAAACCATGCCGCTTGATACTGTCGGTTTGCCAATCTTACTGACCAATCTTGAACCGATATGGAACAAGTCAAACCTTACCTGTCGCCGAAGAGTAATGGACTCATTAATTCTGGATGAACCTATTAGAGTAACTGGCAGAGATAACCTCCAATACGACATTACACTGACCAGTCGGGTGCTTAAAAATGGCAACATGGACATCACCAAGGAGGCTGTTTAATGCTCGTTTATCGTTTATCAAAATCCGTTTATCGAAAGACGAAACACGATGATAAACCAACTATTCTAAATCCGTTTATCACGTCTATCACGGTGTATCATGAAAGACGACGACAAACGGGAAAGGTACTGGTGACGGGCGTTTCCTCGTTTATCATTTGGTTTATCATGGTTTATCATCGTGTTTTAAATGATAGACGGGCAAAACCCGCGCCACGTAAGGGTTTCCCGTTTATCATCTGTATCACCCCTATAGGGGGTAACTGTGTTGATACACCACCCCCCAAGTGGAAACCCGTTCGGCATTATATTTGCCGGATACTGGGTAGACCAATGGTAAATCAAAACTAAAACCGAAAGGCAATCAGAGGGCAAGACTGATGGGTTCAATCAGAAGAGTTATTTGGAAGTGCATTTGGGTGTGCAGTTTTTGTACACTGGGAATTACTGTCATATATAAAGATGGGGTTGTGATTAAACTTGAAAGTATATGGGGTGAGGTTGCACTACTCCCCACAAACGTAGTTGGGCTCAAAGAAAGTCCAATACTACTTTTGGTCATTATCAAATTAACCCAATTAGTTTGGCCTACTCATTAAGCGCTGAGAATAAGCACCCACGACACGTCTAACATTATCTTGGTCTTGCTTTATAAATCGCTCAAACGTTGCCCTATACATTCCATGTGGACGCTCAGAGATGGGTTGCTGTAGATCCATGGATGCACCCAGTTTAAAGCGTAACTTTCGAGCTTTACGAATCATCCGATCTGCATAAACTTCATTCTGACAGCTGTAGTTTAAGCCATAACATTGGCGGCATAAAAATCGTTTGGATGCGCAGTACAAGATCGCTTTTCTAACGTTGCAAGCAGGGCATGAGAACCAAGTTCTGGTGCCGCCATAGTTGCATATCGTTCTATCTATAAAGATGTGCTCTGAGACTTTCTCAGAGGCCGTTTGAGGCGTCTTTACGGCATAGGAAATACCCAACGTAGAGTCTTTATATGTGTACTCTAGAGCGCATTCTGAGAGCCCTGGGTTTGCCCACTTAATTAAACCATTTGAAGCACTTAGATCAAATAATCCATTACGTTTTAGCACTCGAACATCGAGTTGATGCACTTCTTCTAAGTTAGGACCTCGACGATTCTGAAACCGTCGCCCTGAACCAATTCCACCCATAAATGAACCATTCAGACTAAATGAATAATATGATACTTAATTCTTTAATTGTCAATTAAATGCAAATTAAATGTAAATTAAATGTAAAATTAGGAAATATTCTTAGCTGTATCTGTGTTAGGTTTTATGACTAACCTTTGATTGCATCAGAAATCAATGGATTAGCGGATAACAGATCCTAGTCGCAGTATGGGTTAGGGGAGGAATTCATGAGTGAAAAAGACGAATTAAACCAAATTGACCAGCCTCAGGTCGATGATTCACAACCTCTGGAATCATTTAACACCGCTGATCCTGGACTCCAGCCTAACGATCCTAATGAATCAGCCGTACCAGATCGGATTGGAATGAAGTTTTCTCTATTACGTATTCTGCTATTGGCGTTTGCCTCTGTTGCTTTTCTCTATTCGTTAACCCTAAACATAGTTTATCTATTGGGGTCTGGGGAGGTGAGAACGGACAATGTATTTAGCGTCGATGCAATCTTTGTTATATGTGTTTTGATGTTGATTTCGGTATTGGCTACTGCAAGTGCTTTTTGGATGTATTACGTTAAAAGTGTAATGTTAAAAAATGGCCCCGCTCTAGTTCCAGAAAAGTGGGGTCGGTTAATTGATGCACTAGCTCTTGCAACAAGGGATATGCAAGCTAGTTCATCCTCTGGACTTAACAAAGTTCTCCATCAGTCAAATCATCAATCAGCGCAAGCTGATGCACTTATGAAAAGCTTTTTAACTTTGCAGTCAGCCTTAGATAGCAGAGACAAAGAAATTGCTCGGCTAAAAAAAGGCTACGATGCGGTCATTATCAAGCGGTTTTTGAATAGGTTTATAAGAGTGGACAGAGCCCTCCTAGAAATAGTCAATGAAAGGCCAGAAGACGATAATGCAAAAGTGATGCGCTATCTAAATAGGCTAATGGAGGATGCATTGGATGAGTGCGGAGTAGAGCGCTTTTTGCCAGAAATTGGCAGTGACTTTCGTGAGGCCAGAGAAAGCGTTGGTGAGGAGCCACGAATCTTGAATACAGAGCGAATCGACTTGGATTTCACAGTGGCTTCAGTTGATTCTGCTGGCTACGTTATTAGAGGTGAAGAGAATTTGCAGGTAATAGTTCCAGCAAAAGTTTCGATTTATAGAATACAAGCGCTGAAGTCCAATGAGGAGACAGTTTAAATGGGAAATGTAATAGGTATTGATTTGGGCACGACTTTTTCGGCGGTAGCTCATATAGATGAGAGTGGGCGTCCCGCTATAGTCTTAAATGATAGAGGTGACAATATTACTCCATCTTGTGTGGCGATGCATAAAGGGTCATTGGTTGTGGGTGAAGTTGCAAGGCGGACATGGGGTAACGATCCTGATAATGCAGCATCTAGATTTAAGAGGGACATGGGAACTTCGAGTACATACGCTATTGCTTCAAAAGACTATACCCCTACACAATTGAGTGCCGAATTATTAAAAAAGCTGAAGGAGGATACTGAAGAGAAGATAGGGCCAATTGATGAAGTGGTGGTTACAATCCCTGCCAACTTTGCTCTGGAAGCTCGAGAGGCGACAATGGAAGCCGCAACTCTAGCTGGGCTTAACGTAAAGTATATTATTAATGAGCCGACTGCTGCAGCACTATATTACGCTTTTCAATCGGACGGAAACCTATCAGGTACGTTTGTGGTGTTTGACTTGGGTGGTGGAACATTTGATGTTTCGGTTATAAAGGTCGATGGGCAAGATATTGACGTGGTGGCTTCAAACGGCCTAAATAAACTAGGTGGTGATGACTTTGACCATGTTCTTTGGAAACTTGTTGCTGATAAATACCTTAAAGAATCAGGTGAACCGCTTACTCGAGAAGACTTCCCACTTAATGCGGCAGAGGAAGAGAAAAAGTCTCTTTCACAAAGAAAAAGAACTACGGCTGAAATTGAAAGGGAATTGGTGGACCTCAGTCGCGTTGAGTACGAGGAGGCGATTTCTAGTTTAGTTGCTCAAGTTGAGATGATGTGCGAAGCAACATTAGATGAAGCAGGAATCGAGCCTGGAGACATAACAAAGGTGTTTTTAGCAGGCGGCAGCACGAGAATGCCAGCAATAACTGAGTGCGCTAAAAGAGTATTCAAGCAAGACCCAGTCGCTACGGCAAACGTGGATGAAGTGGTAGCGCTTGGAGCAGCACTCTATGCAGCTTACAAGGGTGATGGAGAAAACTTAACAGCGATCCAAAAACAATCAGTGTCGAAGTTAACCGTGACTGAGACTACAAATATGTGCTTTGGAACTATTACATTGGGACACAGTGAGTCCAAGGGTGAACAATTGGTAAACTCAATAGTCATAAACAAAGGTGAAAAACTCCCCTGTAAAACCACAGAATCATACTACACAGTTTATGAAGGACAAACTTCAATAGCATGTAAAATTACTGAATCTAAAAGTGCTGAAACCAACCCGAAGTTTGTGAAAGAAATATGGAGTGGTTCACTTGACCTTCCTGCTAACCGGCCAGCGCAACAAGAGATTCAAATAACGTATTCATACGATGAAAATCAAATGATGCGAGCTTCCTTTAAAGATATGGCATCTGGAAAGGAAACTTCGATTTCGTTATCTATGGGTGGCGAGCAACGTGAGTCGTCAGATATAAACAAATTCTTGGTGGATTAATTATGGAAGGGATATTAATTTTTATTGTAATAATATTCGGTTGGGCAATATTTAAAATGCTTGTTACTAAGGCGGCTCATGTTGTTAAGAAAGTTGTCACAGGTAAGGATACTTACTTTGGGCCAGCAATGATAAAACTGGTTGATGAAACACTCGAAGACTCGAATCTTAAATTTAAGAATGTGATGTTCCGTGGAAAATTACCAGTTAGTCATACAATGAAATTGTCTTTTGCAATTTCGATACTGGACGCTACCGATGGTGAAAAGTCTTTTAAGCCGATAATTTCAATTATTGATTCCATGCAAGAAGATACCTCTGCGTGCTATCAAGCGAGTGGAGATTTGGGCAGTATTGACGAGGGAGACAGCTTCACTGATTGGGTTAAGATTGGTGCAATAGTTCCTAATCTGCTCCAACCTCCACGATCTGGGAATCGCTCATTACTTGTAATTGTCCGTTTTTTTGACACAAACAATGCTCCATCAATACATGCAGGTTTTGGTGATGGAGCTAGTCTTTGGGAACAAACCTTGGAGATTCAGCATCACTTTGATGAGATCGGTTATGAAGACGCGTCCGAGCACAGAGAAGAGGCTCAGTCAATATCATTGAAGATTGGTATGGCAGTGGCAATGGCTGACGGTACATTAGAAGATGCAGAAGGTGAAATTCTCCAAAACTGGGTTAAAAAGACAATTGCATCTTTTTCTGACGATCGTCAGTCACATCTCAAAAGCACTTACAATGAAGCTATGAAAGAAGCTCATTTTGATGCCCAGAGTGGTAACTTGAGCTTATCCCCTTTAGTTGAAAGATTATCTGTAATTGGAGATAAAAAGTCTAAATACGATGCGGTTGAACTGTGTTTTGATGTCATGGCGGCCGACGGACTTGCCGACCAAGAAGAGATGTCTGTGATCAAAACGGTTGCCGAAGCTCTTGATTTGGATATGACTGAGATTGAAAGCATGCGAGAGCAAGTTACTTTGAATTTATCTAGTTCTCTTTCTGGTGAAGAGGGTCTTGAGGCATTAGTTGGTTTAGATGCTTCTTGGTCTAATGATCAAAAGAAAAAGCACCTGCGAACCGAATTCCAAAAATGGAGCAATAGAATTAACGCTCTTAGTGAAGGAGACGAGAAAGCTAATGCACAAAGCATGTTAGATAATATAGCTATATTGAGAAAAAAGTATGGCTGATTTGGAGCAAGCTCGAACGCTAGGCATGAAAGTAAGGCTTACTGAAGACAAGGTGGTCAGTAGGCGAGAAAGCTTCAAAATTGAGGGGCGTTCAGCACATCGAGACTCAATGTTGCGGCATGGAGTTCTTATTTCAGAGGCTATGACGCCAGATCTTGAAAGGAATATTTCTGAAGTATGTGAGCGCCTATCTGTGCCTAGATCAGCTGTTTCCGCTTTTGTTTATGCTAGCGCGGACGTTCAAGCAGATTGTCTGATTGATTCCATGGATTCGTGTGTCCTAAGGTTTACATCTGGTTTAGTGAACTTAATGGATGAAGCAGAGTTCAGGTTTGTAGCTTCTCATGAATTGGGTCATTTTATACTGGGGCATGACTCATGTGGTCAATTTGTATCGGGAAGTTCTGCAGAAGGGTTTATGATTCAAAGATCTCGTGAATTATCAGCGGATCGGATCGGGTACCTAGGAATAGAAAATCTAGATGAAGCTCTCAGAGCAATTATGAAAACTGCCTCTGGCCTTACGAGTGAGCATCTTAGATTTGATGTCTCCATGTTTCTGTCTCAAAAAGAACTTCTAACAAAGCCGTCATCAGGCGAGCACAAAAATAGTACGCACCCTTCAATGTTGATTAGGTGCAGGGCCTTGATTTGGTTTTCTATGAATATAAAATCAGCAGGATGCCTAGCAAATCTAAGTGATAGTAGTCTAGAGGATATAAATAACAGGGTAACAAGAGACTTGGAGCGATTTGTTGATGGTCGCATTAGACTAGAGCGGAATGAAGTTGAGAATGATATTTTCATATGGAAACTTTGCCTTCTGATTATTGCAGAAGGCTCGTTTAGCAAAGATCTTCAAGGTGCAGTGTCAAAATTAGTAGGCAAGGTAGAGTTGGAGCAGATAAGAGGCTTTTTTGAACTTTACGAAGCAGATGACCTCCATGACGAAACGGAATCAAGGCTCAATAACGCTCTTCAGCAATCGGAGGCTGAGTTCCCAAGTTCAGCGCTTGATATGGAGGATAAAGCTTTTAGTCGCGCCTACGCTATCATATCTGAAGCTACAGCTTAAATAATGTGTTCTGAAACTGTCTCAGAGGCCGTCGTAGAAGCCTATGCCGCGCTCTGGTAGTTTCTAAAGAGTTTAGTCACTGTGACTGGGCTATAAAAACAGGAATTATGTTTAAGGAGTTAGCAATGCAAGCACTTATAATCAACTTTAACCTTGATGGAATCACCCGCAGTGACTACGAGGGTGTATGTAACGAATTGGCACCGGCCTTTGCCGCAGTACCAGGATTAATCTCAAAACATTGGTTAGCCGACGAAGCGAATAACACCTATGGCGGCATTTATTTATTTCAAGACCAAGCAGCCCTAGATGGTTTTCTGGCGTCTGAGCTGTTTGCAGGTGTTGGTGGCAATCCAGCGTTGGTCAATGCCACAGCCAAACCATTTAGTATTTTGGAAGGCCCGACTCGAGTTACTCGAGGAATGTAACAACCCAGTAAGTTTTTATAGGAGAGCCATATGTCAATTGTACGAATAACCACAGTTACTTTATGTTCTGAAGCAGTGGCAGATGCTTCAGTATTGAGCTACGCAGCAAAAGCCCCTAATGAATTCCCGTCTGCTGAACAGCTTATTGGTATTCGAGCAGATGGCAATAAAACCATTGCAGTCTCAATTTATGAAAGCCAAGAAGCTATGGACAAAGCCGATGCGGCAAGAGATAAACGCATGGCAAACCCCGACATTGTCTCAATGGAGTCTATCATCGGCACAGTTACACTAAATCATATTAATTAATCAGGTACAAAGGAGAAATATGTCGATTTATAATGCAATGGTGGCGGCTACTGATGCCAAAGACGCTGATAAGTTGAATGATTTATATGACGATGATTTCAATTTTGTACGTCATCAAAGTAACAGCTGCATGAACAAAGCGGAAATGCAAGAGCTGCGCTTAACACCCCTCAATAGCGATGCTTTTAAAGTTGATGCTAGAAGGTGTTTGTATGAAAATGATGACGTCATGGTGATGCACCAAATTATGACTTTTCCCAATGGCAGCAAAGAAGCGTTGATGATGGTTAATATGTTAAACGCTGGGAAAATAGTCAGTACTGAAACTGGAGCAACGCCCTTGCCTGATGCTTAGTGGGTGGATATTGTTAACGAAGGCCTGAGGAGCATACGGCTAGTTGGGCTTATATGTTGGTGGTCGAAAGACTGAGCCAACGAGTTTATAAGGAGAGGAAACCAATGATTGATTGGAATATTGACGGCCAAGAAATGGCCAACTGTAATTGCAATTTTGGCTGCCCTTGCCAATTTGGCGTATTACCAACGGGTGGAAGCTGCCAAGCGGTAGCAGTATTTAACATCACCAAAGGTCACTACGGTGACGTATCGTTAGATGGCCTGCGAGCGGCCGGGGTGTATTACTGGCCTGGCCCTATCCACGAAGGTAACGGGCAATATCAGTTGATTATTGGTGACTCTGCAAGTATTGAGCAAAAGGCGGCTTTAGAAGCCATTATGTCTGGCAAGGATACGGAAGAAATGGCCACCATGTGGTACGT
This sequence comes from Candidatus Njordibacter sp. Uisw_058, assembly GCF_047730065.1. GTDB lineage: Bacteria > Pseudomonadota > Gammaproteobacteria > Pseudomonadales > Balneatricaceae > Njordibacter. Next base: position 1,698,656 of record NZ_CP159829.1, on the reverse strand, counting down.
ATTTAATGCCACAAGCCCAACCCAGCACCCTACGCTTAGTGCACCTATTGAGCTAGATTGGGACATTGATAGCCGCGTTGGAAACGCCAAAGTTGGGGGTATTTTCGATATTGCTGTAGCGCCTATCCCCAACATTGTGAGCGGCGAACCACACCGAATCTCCATTCAACTCACCGATAGCTTTGAATTTAGGCAGGCCGAGATGGCGTCTGGTACCTCCAATACCAAGGGCGGCGTTATCGATCTATCGTTTGAGGCCACCCATGCCCACATTGCCAAGCTCAATTTAACGGGCCAAGGCGTAGTCTAGATGGATAATCACCCGCAAATGCAGGGCGAGCAAAAGCCAATCAGTGTTATAGAACGGCTATTGCGCCACGATCGAGTGATTGTGGCCGTAGCCGTTACATTGCTGGTTGCTGTTGCCGGGGCCTACACAGTGCTGGGCGTAGGTATGAACATGAGCGCCATTGACATGACATCAATGGCCAATTCCATGGCTAAACCTATGGTGATAACCGCCCAGTGGCAACCCGTTAACTGGGTTCTGCTATTCTTGATGTGGTGGATTATGATGGTGGCTATGATGACCCCGAGCGCAGTGCCGTTGCTCATGCTCTTCACTGTCGTTAAGCGCCAAGGGCAAGATGGGCACCGAGCCGCAGGCTATACGGGGTTTCTGTTATTGGGGTACCTTCTGGCGTGGGCCTTGTTTAGCGCTGTTGCAACCATTTTGCAGTGGGGGCTGCAGGAGGTGGGTGTGTTGAGCGGGCCAATGATGGTCATCAAGTCGCAAACGTTGGCTGGCGTTTTGATGGTGTTGGTAGGCATCTATCAATTCACTGCCATTAAAAATGCCTGCTTATCACGCTGTCGTGCCCCCGCTCAGTTCATTGCTCAACACCATAGTCCCGGCAGCAAAGGCGCCCTCAGGTTGGGAATGCATCATGGTGCATATTGCCTCGGTTGCTGTTGGGCTTTAATGGCACTATTGTTTGTGGGCGGCGTGATGAACCTATATTGGATTGCCGGTATAACCTTGTATGTATTGTTAGAAAAAGGCTTGCCGCAAGGTAAATATATTGCACGATTGGCTGGTGGCGGGCTCATTGTTGCAGGCGTATATCTAATGGGTTCGGCTTAACGGTAAGTTTGAACCTCGATTTTATACGACCGACGGGGTGTTTATTGAGTATTAGTATGTGAATAGACACTTAAATAAATCGATCTTATGGCGCTGTTTTAGTGAGTCACTAGGTGGACCACACGGTGGAAAACCCGCTTGAAATTGCCTTCTAAATTGTGCTTAAATACAACCTCAATTAATCACTTCTTGATAGGTGTCTAATTCGCTCAAAGTACTATGAATCAAGGTTACGCAACGATAAACCGTGAATCTGGTCAGGCCTGGAAGGGAGCAGCCACAGCGGTGGATTCGTGTGCCGAGGTGTGGCTGGTAGGGGTACCACCATTTGTTTGATTGATATCGCTATTTAGCTGTTTTTAGATACTTATTGAAGCAAGTGGACCACATGGCCAATCCTTCAGCGTACATTCAGTCTTCTGTGCATCACGTATATTACTTTCGCATTCGCGTGCCGTTGCATCTACAAACTCAGCTTCAGCAGACTTACATCCGCCGTTCGCTGCAAACCAAATGCAGACGACAAGCAGTTATAAGATGCTCTGAATTACTTCAGCAGACCGATGTACTGTTTGACTGTGCAGACCTAAAAGTGGCAGATATAAGCACAATTCAGTGGGGCTATGAAAAGGTTGATAAAGCTTCAAAAGCAGCTTTTTTATTAAGTACTAAAGAACCCAGCCAAACCATAAAGGCGTCCTCAGCGCCTCTCCTGTCTGCTGTATTGAGCGAGTACTTTGTTGCCCAACGTCTTGAAGGTGTCGGGGAACGGACCATAAGAACAAAACTAGGCGTGGCTAACTTGCTATATCAAATTATTGGTGATGTCCCTGTAGACAAATATAGTAGGGCAATGATGCAGACATTTAAATCGACCGCGTTGAAGCTACCCCCGCGACTTAACCAGTTGGAGGGCATATCCATAGAAGACGCCATTGCTCAGGCCAAGACAACCATATCTGTCATTACCTTTAATAATTACGTGAAGGACTTGAGCACAGTCTTTACCTTTGCAGCGAGGGCAGGTTACTGCGAGCGCAATCCTTTTGATGGACTAAAAGTTAAGCTGAAAGTTAAAGTCAGCAGTCTAAGAAGTCGGTTTAATCAGGATGATGTCGACACCATATTCTCTACTGACATCCATACACAAAGCGCGAAAGCTCCAAAAGATTATCAATATTGGCTACCTTTGCTTGGACTTTATACTGGTGCTCGACTCAACGAACTGAGTCAGTTGTATAGGAGTGATATTATTGTTGTAAATGGTATTGACTGTTTACACATTCAAGCTGTTAATGCTGGGCAACGGCTTAAAAGTCCATCGTCTGAGCGACTTATACCGATACATTCAAAACTAAAGGCTTTAGGCTTTCTTGACTTTGTTTCCTCACCTAAAGAGAAATCTAAACTAAGACTTTTTCCTGAGCTGTCTTACCATAAGCATCATGGTTATTCAGCTACACCCTCTAAATGGTTTGCACGCCATAGGGCGCTCACAGGCCTTTCTGAGAGTACTGAAAAAAAGGACTTCCACAGCTTCAGACACACTCTTGCAGACGATCTGAAGCAGCAAGGTGTCGCTGAGAGTCACATAGCTGGGATACTAGGGCATAGCACAGGTGGAATAACTTTTGGCCGTTATGGAAAGGACTACACACCAGAAGCGTTAGCTCCAGTTATCGAGATGTTAGGCTGGAATTTACCTATGGTTGTTAAATATATATCTTTCCTTTAATGCTTAAAGTCATCCAAATAGGGAGTAACAATTTTATCTTGGATAGCGACCCACGCATCTCAGAACTGGTCGACGAGGCTAAGCAACGCGATGTTGAAAACACTAGAGAGCAGATCAAACAACTTCGCTTAGACATCTGCGAAACACTCCCAGAAGGGACGACAGAACTTCCCGTACTACTATCGAATCTTCAAATTATCTGGGGTAAATCGTCAGATACACGCCGTCGGTATGTTGCTGACGCGTTAGTTTTAGATGAACAAGTGCGGATTTTAGGGGCAGATGATGTCGAATATGGCATCACCATAGTCAGTCGTCTTTCCAAGAATGACAAGTTTAATGTCATCAAGGAACGTCTATGATTTCGTTTTGCATGGTTTTGCAAACCCGTTTTGTACAAAACCAAATAGCTTGCAAAACCAGATCTCGTTTCTCGTTTTGCATGGTTTTGCAAAATGGCCTTTGCAAAACGGGAAAGGTACTGGTGGCGTGGCTTTGGTCGTTTTGCATTTCGTTTTGCATGGTTTTGCAAAGGGTTTCATTTTGCAAAACGACGAAACCCTTGCTGTGTATGGGTTTCCCGTTTTGCATTTGTTGCACCCCTATAGGGGGTTATATGTTTGCAACACCACCCCCAAGGGGATCTAGTTCGGCATTAAATTTGCCGGATACTAGGTTAACCAATGGTCGATCAAAACTAAAATCGAAACACAATTAGAGGGCAAGCTAATGGGTTCAATCAGAAGATTTATTTGGAAGTGCATTTGGGTGTGCAGTTTTTGTACACTGGGAATTACTGTCATATATAAAGATGGGGTTGTTATTAGACTTGATAGTATTTGGGGTGAGGTTGCATCACTCCCCCATAGGTAGTTGGGCTCAAAGGAAGCCCAACTACTACTTTTGGTCATTATCAAATTAACTCGATCAGTTTGGTCTACTCATTAAGCGCTGAGAATAAGCACCCACAACACGTCTAACATTATCTTGGTCTTGCCTTAATAGTCGCTCAAACGTTGCCCTATACATGCCGTGTGGACGCTCAGAGATGGGTTGCTGTAGATCCATGGATGCACCCAGTTTAGAGCGTAACTTTCGAGCTTTACGAATCATTCGATCTGCATAAACTTCATTCTGACATCTATAGTTTAAGCCATAACATTGGCGGCATAAAAACCGTTTGGATGCGCAGTACAAGATCGCTTTTCTGGCGTTGCAAGCAGGGCATGAGAACCAAGTTCTGGTGCCACCATAGTTGCATGCCGTTCTGTCTATAAAAATGTGTTCTGAGACTGTCTCAGAGGCCGTTTGAGGCGTCTTTACAGCATAGGAAATACCCAACGTAGAGTCTTTATATGTGTACTCTAGAGCGCATTCTGAGAGCCCTGTGTTTGTCCACTTAATTGAACCATTTGAGGTACTTAGATCAAATAATCCATTACGTTTTAGCACTCGAACATCGAGTTGAGGTACTTCCTCTAAGTTAGGACCTCGACGATTCTGAAACCGTCTCCCTGAACCAATTCCGCCCATAAATGAACCATTTAGACTAAATGGATAAAGTGATATATTATAACATTATATGAGGCTTAAATCGGACACATAAATTCAGAAATATTCCTAGTTAAATCTGTGTTATGTTTTATGTATAAAATTTAACTAAATAAGAAATAAATGGATTAGAAGATAACAGATCCTAGTCGCAGTATGGGATTAGGGGAGGAATTCATGAGTGAAAAAGACGAATTAAACCAAATTGACCAGCCCCAGGTCGATGATTCACAACCTCTGGAATCAGTTAACAACGCTGATCCTGGACTCCAGCCTAACGATCCTAATGAATCAGCCGTACCAGATCGGATTGGAATGAAGTTTTCTCTATTACGTATTTTGCTAATGGCGTTTGCCTCTGTTGCGTTTCTCTATTCGTTAACCCTAAACATAGTTCATCTATTGGGGTCTGGGGAGGTGAGAGCGTACAAACTCACCTTTATCAAATAGGAATTACATGACTCAATTCAGCTTACCTAAGTCACCGAAACAAGTGTCATGGCCAAGCTTAAGGGTAATCTGGTATCGCTCTCAAAATTGGGCTCGTAACCCGACGGTTACTATCGGCATAATTCTGTCAGTGTTTGCGGCGTATCTGATTCTTGCACCCGTTATTATGATGCTGATGGATGCATTTACCGTTGATTTTGCCGATCAAGCACGGGCGTCAAAACTCGAGGGTGAACTAACAAGCTACTACTTGAATCGCGCGATGAATTCGCCAATCGCAAAGTACATTTTCTGGCTTCCATTGATGAACACCTTATTTGTGTCCATTGTGGTGATAATTGCCACATTGCTGGTGGGTGGTCTTCTTGGTTGGTTGGTCAGCCGAACAGATCTATTGGGTAAGCGGTGGTTTTCCACAGCACTTATCGTTCCCTACATGGTGCCTTCCTGGACCTTCGCATTAGCTTGGATGGCGATTTTCAAGAATCGCACAATGGGTGGATTACCTGGATGGCTTGAAAACTTAGGCTTTACACCACCAGATTGGCTATCGTACGGGTTCTTTCCGATTGCGGTAATCCTGTCACTTCACTATGTACCTTTTGTCGTGCTTTTAGTGGGTAACGCATTGCGCCAGTTTGACAGCCAGCTCGAAGAATCTGCTCGCACTTTAGGAGCAAGTTCTTTTCAAGTAGCTAGACGTATCGTCTTCCCACTGTTACGCCCTTCGATCATCTCGGCAGCGACGCTTGTTTTTGCCAAATGTCTAGGTGACGTTGGGGTGACGTATATCATAGGTGCGCCAGTAAAATTAGATTTGTTGGCAACCTCACTATTGCGGACGATTTCTACAGGACAGGATGGTATGTCTGCCGTTCTTGCTGGCACGATCGTTATTCTAGGTACCGTCTCTGTCCTGATTGACATGAAACTTTTGAAAGCTGCGCAGCGTTTTGTAACGATCGGATCAAAAGGGTCTTTGCATCGCACAACTGTGCTGGGAAAATGGAAATGGCCTGCTTTCGGCTTCGCCAGTAGTTTTGTCTTGATTGGCGCGATAATTCCCTTCGCCGCCTTGCTTCTGACCACAGTGATGCGTATGCCAGGTATTTTTAGCTGGGACAATTTCACACTTGAGTTCTGGGTCGGTCGTGATCTAATCACCACCGCACTGCCACAAGGCATTTTGATTACAAAAGAATTCTGGGTGGCTGCTTGGAATACAGTTTGGATGGTCGGACTGGCATCAATCGGCGCAGGTGTTTTGGGACTGATGGTTGGCTACATTGTCGCTCGCTCGCCTTTCCGCTTACTTGGAGGCTTTCTAAAACAGGTGACATTTCTGCCATATCTTGTGCCAGGGGTCGCGTTTGCCGCCGCTTACCTATCGATGTTTGCCAAGCCTCACGGATTCATCCCATCCCTTTACGGCACCAGCTACATCCTTGTGATCGCGTTATTAGCCAGTCAAATGCCGTTCGCCTCCCGCGCCGGAATTGCTGCAATGATGCAAATGGGCAAAGACCCTGAAGAGGCCGCCCAAATCGTTGGTGCCGGTTGGTGGCGTCGAGTTATATCAATCGTTCTGCCGATTCATCGTGGTGCTTTGGTGGCCGGTATTCTTCTACCATTTATTTCTGGCATCAAAGGGCTAAGTCTGGTGATCTTACTCGCTGTTCCTGGCACTGACCTGCTGACAACCTATGCAGTTCGCCTGCTTGATTTCGGCTATTCACAGGCCGCCAATGTGGTGGCCATCATGATCTGTCTAATTGCCTTTGGAGGCACTTGGATCGGACAAAAAATCGGTAAAACGAATCTCGCCAGCGGAATTGGAGGATAAAGAATGTCACGTATAAGCATCAAAAACGTTGACAAAACCTATGCGGGGGCGGACTCACGCGCAGTTGCAGACCTGAACTTGGATATCCCAAAATCCGAATTTCTCTGCTTACTTGGCCCGTCGGGATGCGGGAAATCTACCACACTGCGCATGATCGCTGGATTGGAAAATCTTACATCAGGTCAAATCCAAATAGGTGATCAGATCGTTGACGCAGCTGATCAGGGCATCTTCGTTCCGCCGGAAAAACGCAATCTTGGAATGGTATTTCAAAACTATGCACTTTGGCCACATATGACGATTGAGGAAAATATCGAATTTGGCCTGAAAATTAAGAAAGTACCTGCGGCCGAGCGTAAAACGATTATTGATTCCGTATTGACCAAACTTGGCATCGTGCAATATCGAGATCGTTATCCTTCAGAAGTTTCAGGTGGCCAGCAACAGCGAGTTGCGTTGGCTCGAATGATTGCAGTAAGTCCCGAGGTCATCCTTCTCGACGAACCCTTGTCCAACCTCGATGCAAAACTCCGCCTTGATATGCGAACCGAGTTAAAAAGAATTCACAGTGAACTTGGTTCGACTTTTGTTTTCGTAACCCACGATCAATGGGAAGCCATGACGCTGGCTACCACAATTGCGGTGATGAATGAAGGTCGATTACAGCAAGTAGGTACGCCCGAAGAAATATATGACCGACCCGCCAACCGGTTTGTCGCAGAGTTTGTCGGTACTTTACCCATCAACATGTTGGACATGAAGTCACTTGATAACAAAACATTAAAAGCTTGGATTCAAACTTATTTAATGCAGCTCAACGTCGAAATAGTGGATGCAGCTTCGGTCGGCATCCGCCCTGAAACTATGAATTTACATCCCAACAACGAAGAAACCCCTAAAGACACAAGCCGCTGCAAAGCAAGAATTGTCGATCTAGTTCCAACAGGGGGTAACTGGATTATCGAGCTCGATGTTTCTGGCACGCAAATATTTGTGCTGAGTCGTCTTGTTGAGGATCTTACAGTTGGAAACGATATCACTTTTTCAATTCACACTTGTGATCTCCACGCCTTTGACACGGACGGAAATCGCATTCAAACCACCCAACCAAAGCAAAATCTCAAAACAAAAATAGAGGATTAAGAAATGAACTTTAAAACTAATAGGAAAATAACAACGGGGCTAGCCACAATTTTGGCTGTCGGAATCGTGCAGACTGCACCCGTTTTTGCAACTGAGCTTGGCATATCGGATGCTAATTATTCGTTGGAAGCTTTAATTGAAGCGGCCCGCAACGAGCCACCTATTGTTGTCGTGGATGCAACAGGTAAAATTAAAGTAATGGCGACAAATTTCTCCGAACTGTACGGAATCGAAGCTACTGGCGTAAAACTGGGAGGCCAAGAACAAGAGTTGATACTGCAACGTGAATACGAAGCGGGCAACGTCAAACATGATGTATTCAACATGAGCAACCTGCCCTCAATTACCACACAAATCTTACCTCAAGGTTCCGGTGTTAGTTGGATGCCATCAGATTTGAAAGATACAACACCTGCAATATACCAAAGCCCAGCCATCACCAGTTTGAACCCTTGGGTCTGGTCTTATAACACTGAGAAATATGGCGAAACTTGCCCGATCAGCAACATTTGGCAGTTGACGGATGCAGAATGGAAAGGTCGCGTCAGTATCCCTGATCCGCTTTTGCGAAATGAAACAATGTTCTGGTTCAACCAAATGGAAACACATGATGATGATGTGATGGCAGCGGCCTATCTAGATCACTTTGGTAAAAATCTGCCAGCAAACGTAGACAGTGCGACCAGCGAATGGGTAAAACTTTTTGCAGCTAATAATCCAAATGTCACTCGTAAAGACAGCGATGTTGGACCTGTTGTTGGCTCTCCTGGACTAAAAGATCCACATATTGGTTTCGTCAGTGCAGCAATCTTTCGTGTGAAATATGGTTATAACATGGGCATCTGTAGTGGTATGAAACCCTATGCGGGTCAGTTGACGCCCCGAGTAGCTGTGATTGCCACAGGGACTGATAGCCCTAATGCTGCCAAGCTCTTTGTCCACTATATGATGAGTGGCGTAGGCATGGGTCCACAGCTAATTGATGGTAAAATGGCCACCAACATCAACACCGTTATGCCAGCCGAAGAAGGCTCAGGTGTTGCCAAGTTTGTTGACGAATTACATGTGACTCATTCCGACACCACCGATCAAGATTTTGCTAGATTACAATATTGGCAGGATCTATGGACCATCCATTCACGTTGATTACGAGAGTGGCCAGTTGAGTTGATTTGAATTATCTCAACGACAGAGCACTTCAGTCTTCCCAACCTAAAGATGATGATCGGGTTGGGAAGGCTTTTTTAATATTTTCAAATGAATCATTTTCAGTACAGACATTTCTCAATTATCCAATTTACAGGTCTACCAAGAATCATTTAGCTCATATGACCAATCTTTTGAAATCTGGGCTAACTATGAAGATTCAGTGAATTAAGGAAGCACTGTTCAGACTATCTGCTGACTCGAGAAATACCCCTCCAAAGTATCTCTTCGCTCAATCTTAAATAAAAAAGCTTGAAATAACCCATTAGCGCTGCAAATCGATAACAATATAGGATGTCTTTGGGTTGCCTAGCGAAGACTCAGGTATGGCAATATCGATCCCAGATTTGATACCTCTTGCCAACATATACCATGCAAAGAGTGGACCAAGTAAAATAGCGTACCCAACTCGAGCTGACAGGGCAATACCGGTTTCACCAAGAACTTTTTGATACGCCAAGCTAAGCTGATCCTGGGTTATTCTGTTTCTTAGAAAGGCTAAAGTAAATGGCCATAATGAAGCGACTCCTCCTATTACTGCTCCACCAGAAGTACTAAGAACTACGTCTAAGGTTGATAGTTGGCTTAAAAGTGCGTCGAAATTATCTGCCGTCACAGAGTTTAGTTCATCTATGGACATTCCAAACATTTGATACATGGGGTCATCGGCGAATTGATCCTGATGGTCGGAAACAGTAATAATAGGAAAGTCAGGGTATCGGCTCAGTGACTCTTCAAGGTAAAAGACATTAGCTGATGCCTTAATTGAGTACTCTAATACTTCGCCAGTATCCTCGTTAGTGAAAATAATATCAGATCCCGGATAACTTTCATCTTCATGCAAGACTGCATACCAAGGATCGTTATCTGAGTTCTCTGCTTTTGCTACTAAGCGCTCAAAAAGCTTACCTTTAATAAGGCTAGTGACGCCCATCATTTGGTCTACATCGTAGTTAGAGAAATGTTCAGCTATTTCTTCGGTAGATGAGTATTCAAGCTCCGGATATCGATCCTTAATAGCACCTATAAACTCCTGTCCTATAGGACCTTGAAGCTGTTCAAATTGACCCATCTTCAAATAGAGTAAGCACGAAGTAACGAGTAAATCACCTCGTAATGTTGCTTGATCAACTGGAATTTCACCCTTTACCCAAGCAGAGAATCTATTTCCTACACGCTTAATATTCGAGATTGATAATGCGTCACCAATTGCAGAAATCTGGTAGTCATAAAGCTCTTTAGATTGCTCCCAAATAGATTTCATTGCCCGCATTGGTAATTTGAATCCACCGTGGCTCTGGGCTTCTTTAAATCCAACCCAAATCATGACGCCGACAAAATTGGTAGTAAACAACTCTGCAAATATCAGTGGGTTAATACCAGGTACTATTGAAAAGGCAGAATAGGCCAGCCCAAGTATCATTTTGAAGACAAAAGCGATAGTCAATAATGAACCAGATAGTACACCAAAGTATTGCCAGACATGGGAAAGAGGATATATTCTTAAACCAATTTCTTTGGCAATCACAAATGCCATATATGCTTCAAAAGCAATGGATACAAATACACCTACACCTAGCTTTCCAGGCAAGCCTGCTAGTACCATATTAATTATGGCAACAAGCGTTATAACGTTTTTTATCCTTGACTCAGGGCTATCTCCCGTTGCAGAAAATACACCTTTAAATGGTTCAAATACGAAGTCTCTGAGTTTGGCATCACTAAACAGTCTGCCAACTCTTTCTTGATTTGTATTGAGCCAAGCCTTAGCGCTGTCCATCGTAGCTTTGTCACGATATGAGGCTAGCTTTGCCTTAATGCTAGATACTGTATCCTTGTAACTCACGTTTAATCCTTTATTTTCAATTCCGACGTCGATGACTGTTTCTTAGCAGCGCACCTTCCCTCTCACTAACCTGGTTCTTACTCAAAGGGGGTAAACCAATTGATTGTGTATATTTCCTAGTGAATGGTTTCTCGCTACCTGTTTTTGTATCGATAAGAAAGTCTTTCAAAGTCTTGTCAGGTGCTATGTTATATTTAGTTCTAAGCATTTCTTCACAAGAATTTTGCCATAAATAAAGATGGTCATGCTCAGCTAAATACGGCAGGCTTTCTAATAGTTCAAGGTTAACTTGTTCATTGTTGCTAGGAGACAGTAGTGGCAAAATAGTATCTTTTTCAAACACCCGAACACCTGAGTTTGCCCCTCGCAGTAATTCTACGACAAAATATTCACTAAACTCCAATGCACATACTTCGCATTTGGCACCAGGACTTAGTTTGGTAATCGATAGTTCACTGAGGTTGATGTTGAGCGCTTCAAACACACGATAGGTGGCATCTGGAACAAATGCTTTAAAGCTTACAATCTTTGGTTGGTAGTTGGACCAAAATGAAATTCTTTTGCTTAACTGGTTAACCTCCCAATCTTCTAGCCCTAATTCTGACTTGCCAGGTTCAGAAGTCAGAACGTCAATCAACTTCTTAAAGTCATTAAATGACATGGCGCCGATGAGTTCTAGAAGTTTGCTCTTTGCAACATCACTAAGTTTGTGGTGTTGACTGTTTTCTGCATAAGGTGAATAGCCACTCTTTAGCACTGCTACGAGCAAAGGGATTTCGGCTAGTTTGTCAGTCGGTATATCCTCTAGAACTGAAGAATATAGGCAGTTTTTATCGTCCTGATCTAATATGTGTGCAATATCTAAGAGGTTCAATGGGTCAAAATTGGATTTATTGCTAAACCAATAGCTTGGTAACGACCGAATAACTGGTTGGTTATTCTGCTTAGAAAAGGGCAAACCACATTGTTTCATCACATTACTAAGGTCCGTCTTCAGCGTCAGCATTAATTTACATAGATGGCTATAGTCTTCTGCCATAAGCCCTTTTGTGACTAACGTTTTGTGCTTCGCTACCCTGCGTAGTTTGGTTTCAAATTGTTTAAAGCGATGTGACAGTCCTGAGGGAAAGTTGGTGTTATTGTCTCCTAAAAATAGAACAAATCGCCAAAACAACAACGTGCGAAGAATTTCATTATTAACAGAGGTCTCCCATATATTATTGTTCGTTGTGACTTCTTTGTCTCTATTTTCTATATCCCATTGTTCTTTGCCATTAAGAAGCGTCATCCATTCTAGGGTAGATATTTCGCGATCACGTCCTGAATTCATTAAATCCAAAATTGTAGTGATGTTACGGGGGGGAATTTTAGGAATTACGATATCACCAAAAAAAACCCCCCCATCTGAAAGGTTTAGTTTACTAGCTAGGCTAGCTAACTGATTTGCATTTCTGATGGGTGCTCGTTGAAATTTAATCACAATATCACTCCAAAAACATCTTGAAGGCTTCATCAGATTTAAACTGCATTCTAAATAAAACTTTACGATCTTCTTTGGCTGGCATGTCTTTATTTGAATCTAACATTCCTCTACCAGAGATTTGTATTTTTTCCATAAACTCAGGTTGCTCTGGGAATGTGTCCACCCATGTTTCTACCCACGTATGACCGTCTCCCAGCGGCGGCGTCGCTTGTGTCGTTCTCCACATATTCCCTTCTATAAATTGATACACGCTTTCTGCCCGTGCCAAACTAAGCGACATATTGTGAGCGACACCTCCTTCGGAGCTAGTGTGTCCTTCAATAATGATCCTAGTGATTTCATCACTAATTTGAGAATCTTTAAACAACGTTTTACCATAAACAGGAATGAATTCTTTTAGGAATTTGATGCCGTCATCGGTCAGTTTTGATTTACCAACGACAAACAAAATACTATCTAATAATGTGATGTCACCAGTTTCTGGGTTAATCTGTGCACTAATTTTATTGGCATTGAATTGCTCTTGTAATGCTTGAATAACGAGTACGCGTTTGTTTCTATTCTGCTCTTCTATTTGTTTCAACTGAACCAATGTCGCAATGACTAGCAGTGCAAACATCATGAGCAATCCAGCCATTAGGTCGGCCACAGATATCCACTCATCACTATTATGCGTCTCTGGTGATTGTTGAGATGGTAGCATTAGATTTCATCATCCAATTGAAGTTCTTTTTGGCTTACTTGAGCAGTAACTAAGTACTCGGCAGATTGCAATAATCGTTGGTGGATTTGTGTTGCTGCATCGTCCATGCCCTCAAAGAACTTGATGTGACTCTTGTTTGCCGACTCAAAATAACTATTTAGGGCCTCAGGCACCTCGTCTATAAAGTCTTTCATATGTTGTTGGGTCAATAAGAGTTGTTTTTCCATGCTAGCTGATTGTCGATTAATCGCATTAGCTGCCTGCTCAATAGTATTGATGTAAGACGCATCAATAGATTTTACCGATGCTAATAATGTAGAGATGACATCATTTATGTGCCCTATGTCATCTAAATTGGTCGATAGCGCTTCACCCAACTCTTTTCTGCGGCTATATTCTTCAACGAACACCTCTTTGCATTCAAGTACAACACTGGCAAGGCCATCACGTTGTGATCCAAGTGTCTTTTCCAGCAAGTTATTTTGTTCAGTAAAAAACTGCTGTAAGGCTGTCTGGTAGTTTTGACGGAATGTTTCAAGTTCAGTTTCGACCAAATCCTTTGTAGCCAATAAAGAACCTTCGATATTGCCAAGAGTTTTTTCCATATTTTCGCGTGAAGAGTCCATTACTTTAACTGCGTTCTGACCAACATCATTTAAAACGTTAGACTGACTGTCAAAGGCTTCTTGGCTTTTTTCCATAATTGCCGTATATCTTGCCGTCGTATCTTCAAGTAACTTGTTTTGAACTGTTGCTTGCATTTCTAAAGCTTTTTCGAGTTCTGTTCTAATGTCCCTGAAGGTCTTGGCGGCGTCTTCTGCGTTACTTTTAAAGTGTTCTCTTTGTTCTGTAAGGCCTTGGATGCTTTGTTCAACAGCTGACGTTATCGACTGTGAAACACCTTCAAGAACTCCCTTTGTGTCTTCTTGAAAGCTTGATAAAATGTCCTTTAATTGTCCTGCAAAATTTTGTAATTGCTGCATAGTGTCTTGTTGGAATGTTTGTATTGTTGATACTGCTTCAGCTAATTTGAGTGTTATTCCTCCAAATTCTTCATTAAGACGATCGAGTGATTCAGCAGAGCGCGCGACCATCTTGTTTGTATTTATTATCTCATCAGTTAAAGGAATAATAATTTCAGTCTTAATTACTTCAATTATTTTCTCCCCATTGTCTTGTTTAATTTCTCGTAACTCGGTCAGCTCCTTACTAATGTCCTTAAAAACTGGCACCATTTCAGTCCGAAAAATATTATCAAGGGCAGTTGAAATGTGTTCCCCAATTTTATTTGCGTCAAAGTTAGCTGCGGACTTGGTCATTGCTTGACCCATTTCAAGTAATGCATCTGACGCTTTTGAGCTTTTTTCTGCTATCTCCAACTGCTTTTCCAATAATTCATTTTGCCCATCTGGTGAAAGATTACTCAGATAATCTCCTATAGTTTCCAATCTAAAAGATTTGAAAAACAGATCAGTTAGAATTTTATAGGCATCCTGTTTTTTTCGATCATTTTTATTGATTAACCAGAGCAATCCGATTGAACAAGCCATGCCTGCCATAGATGAAATAAACGCTACTTCCATTCCGCCAAGTAAAGATGTCACAGCGCCAAAAGTGGCACTTAAGTCACCAGCAGTTTTAGTCGCAACATCCTTTAATCCTATTACAATACCCAGAAATGTTCCGAAAACTCCGACAGAAGTGAGTACCGTAGTAAGATAGCGAAATTTACTTGCTGGTGGGGCCTGTTGTATGAATTCTGGTAATGAAGTTAGTATTGTCAAACCATTTTTAGCTTTGATGTTGGCAAGGTTGAGTAAAGTGTTAGATCCTGTACTTATGGCTTTTGTGTGTTTCTCAATATCATCTATATATTTGCTACAAAGTTGATTTTCATTAAACCGACCGTAATAAAAAATAGCACCGATAGTTGCACAAAACAAAATAGTTAGTCCCATAGGATGTCTCTTCTCATTGTAGGTTTTTGGTCATTGATTTTATTTCAGCTGGTAAAAGCAGTTCATCCAAAGTGCGTCCAGGAATATGCTCTGCATCAGTTTTTATCTTTTTATTTATTTCAACCTTTTTCATTAGTTGAACACTAAATAAAGCCTCTTCTTCAGCATCAGTGTCAAGTTTTAAAAAGGCGTCACCACTCCGTAATAGTCCACACTGTAAAATTGACTTTTGGAGGCGCAACATTTTTGTGACTGGGGAATTAGGACCGAATTTATCTCGTGCTAATTTCCACGCATGATTGAACGAGACTATTTTTGTCACATTGACCTGCGTGGTCACTTCATCTTTCATAAAATCCCCGATAATATTTCACAAGCTGCAAAATTATTATTTAAGACAAGCATAGTACTCAAGGAAAAGAAACTATAGAAACCTTATCATCCTGATCCTAAAAGACAACATACCACATTTAAACCTGAGAATTATTCTGAAATTCTGAGATCGATGATTCGTTAATTTTATTAGATTAGTAATTCTTCATAGATAAACATAATATGTATGAGATATGATGATGAAAAATGTCAAAAAGCTCATATAAGTGAGGATTGCTTTATCAAATTAACTATATAAATACCTCAATGGAGTATTTAACGTTGAACTTGTGAATTAGATAAAAGGTATTTAAAAGCTTGTGGCCGAGTATTCATTATAATAACTAACTAAACTGAGGCTTAGATGGTATTTATTTCGCTGGAAGAAGAGCAGATGTTTTGGGAATTTAGGGAAACAATCGGGCAGGAACGCCTAGATAGTTTCACTCAATATGCTCCTAGGCCTCTTGAATTAGCTGATCAGGAGTTGTTTGTGTTATTTCAACTGCAACAAGAGGCGGTCTTTGTAAATTCTCCAAATGATCCTCTTGCAAAGGATAGTCTACAGGCCATCCACGATAATTTTATGCAGTTAACTGTCTTCCAAATGGGAACGCTAGTTTCGGCACTCAACGAGACACAATGGGAACAGTGGCGGAAAGAGCGTCATCAATGGATTCACTCACTCTATAGTTATAACAATGAACTCAGTCGTCAAATCTTTGAAGAAGGCTTATCTGAAACGAGGGCAGATGAGCTATTACTTTGTAAATACTTCTCTGAACTTTATCTCATAATGGGAGGTAACGCATTTAATCAATCAAAGAAGATACTAGGATCCGAATACGATGCTGACTCAAGCTTTAATACATGGTTCAAGGATTTAAATCGTGATATGACGGACTTACATATGAATGCAATAGAAGTCTATGATAAACGCAACGGTAATTTAAATATGAAAACTGGAGCAGAACTTCAATTTGAAATTCAAACCATTACAGAACTTACTAATGAGGAACGGGGATACCATCTTGGGCATACACTAGTTTCTATGGAATCGTTTATGGTGCCAGACCTAGAAGGCAAGTTCCCTCTGCTCGCCTACCCTGTGACCCCAGAGCAACAAACAGTCATGGACTTCTTTATGGCAAACATATTAATACTGTCGCAACTCGGAGGCATGTCAATAAATTCAGCTTTAGAAGATTCTTTAAATATATTCGCAGAGATGTTTGACGAGATAGTCGCTGACAAAGACAGGTTAGATCTCGGCATCAAGTTTATTGAGAAACTTTCCAGACGATAAAAACACTAAATCTATAGGTTTCTGGGTGTTTGTTTCACAGAAAAAGTTTCCGTTTTATATCTTGGTTATCATTCAAAAATACCATTTTTTAGCTGACTGGGCGAGTTTTTGTATGTTCAAAAGTGCAGCAGTCGGCTTTGTTAACAACGAAATGGTTTAAATATCTTGTTAAAGTATTAATTTATGTAATAAAGGAGCACTTGTAATGAAGAATAAGGAAATACAAGTATTAATCAAAGCTGATGGACATGCTAATTTAGACTCTTTTCCGTTTAGATTTGGCTACTCTTTCCCTCAAAATGCTCAGCTAACTATAAGAGATTGGGAGCCTATACGTGATGAAACAGCGCATGATCCGGGTCGTCGAAAAGTTATTGTAGGCTCTTTTACACTACCTAACGGCTCAGCAGAGTACAAAGCTAAATTTGTCTTACTCATTTCAGACAATACAGTAATTACCGTTATTCGAAATGACCAGTGGCTTCAAGCAGAATACAAACTCTCTGAATATTTAAGAGGTTTTAGAGTCAAAGGATATATGAGTGCGTCTGACAATATCGATATGTATAACCAAGGCATCAGGACAATTGCTGACGTTACGATATTCCTTAGTAAAATAATGAGTAGTGACAAAATTCAAGCTGTAGAACAGGCCGCCCAACTTAAAATTGATCAGTATGAACAACAGGTACAGAACTTAGTTGGTGCATTATCAAAGTCCAATAAAATAAAAGAAGAAAGTTTTATACAAATAGCCCAAAAGGATGATGAAATAGCTCAAAAGGATGAACATTTAATTCAAAAGGACGATGAGTTATCTCAAAAGAATGAAGCTTTAGCACAGAAGGACGAAGAAATACTCAGACTTTCTAAGGCAGGAAATATTATTGATAGTGCAAAAACTGGAGCTCCAAGAACTGTCAATAACACGTTCAAGGTTCTAGATGCTGGGATGGGAACCAAAGGAAAGTATAACCAGCCTGCAGTATACCTGGACATCGAAGATGGACAATCAACTACAAGAATTTGGAATAACTGGGGCAGGGGTCAAGCAGCCCGTTTAGCGTTGAGCCAAGCACTTATTGGTGAAGAAATCACATACGATACTTGGGGTAACTATAACGATGAGTGGTTTTACCACTTGCACAAAGTCTAGGAACCAAGGATCGGTTAATGCCAGTAGCTTCATGCTTTTGCTGTCATAACGTTGAGTTAATCGTCACTGCTCAAATCAAATATGCCATTAATTAAATCATTGATGGACCGTATGTTGTTATTTTTACTCTTAAACTGATATCCAGCAATATTTGGGTTTGCCCAGCTCACAATGAAATTTGCACTACCGTTAGGAGAAAATGATTAATATATCAGGCCAAGTAATAGTCAAAATCTCTTACCAACTGCATTTAATTCTTTTGACAATATTTCAAAATTAAGTCCCGATTTCGAAGTACAAAACTCCATTAAAGTTGAGCTCGATTTTTTAAGATTACATTGTGAACAAACATATAAAAGATTCTCAATTTTGGTTAATCCACCCATTATTATTGGGTAGATATGATCTATATGCCCTCTATTGGTGCCTATTAGATTGCTACAGTAAGGGCACTTACCTTCAAACTTAATATTATTTTCATCAATGACTTGGGTCTTGAGAACTAGTGGAATCTGCCTAGTTTTCCCAAGAGCACGCCTAGCAATTGCCCTAGTGTCAGCATGCTTCAGCGCTTCTTTTTCACGAGTTTTTATTATTCGCTCAGTTTCTTTCAACTTTGCTTGTTGGCTGGCCAATCTTAGTTGTTCTTCTCTTTCTATTGCTAGAGGTAACTTAGCTTCGTATTCTCGTTGTTTTTGGTGAAGATATAGCCGATATACGTATACACCTGAACGGGAAAGCTCTCCGTTTAGCCATCCTTCAATTTTTATTATAGTCGCCCGAATTTTCTGTGAAGAGGTTTTACTAGTCACAGATGTAACCCTATATTTAGATCCTTTATCTAACCTAACCTTCACCATTAAAATTTATCCTTGTTATTGACTGTAACAACAATGCTTTTGGAACCAGACTCTCTGAAAGGCGATTCCTATTTTTGTATTAGCTTGAGATTCCCTAAAAATTCTAATAATTAACCTAAAAATAACTCAAAAATATGCCCTCTGATTTTTCTAATTGAGCTGAAGTCATGGAGCGTGAAAGGTTATCGATTGCTCGGTTAACTTTAAGCCCAAAATCAATTTTATAATCAAATGGGTTGTTATTTTTAGCTAGTCTGTACCAAACATAGGCCTGTAAATAATCTGTCTCAACACCTTGACCATTTTCGTACCTAACTCCTAGCTTATATTGAGCGGGAGCATACCCTCCCTCAGGCACTTCCTTAGCAGCTAGGGTGAACCACATCAACGCCGTATTCTGGTTTTTTTCGACCCCCCTACCATTATCGTACATCACGGCCAGGTTATATTGAGCAACAGTATTTCCCTGCTCAGCAGCTAGGGCGAACCAATTTGCACCAGCCTCACTATCTCGTTTTATGCCTTTACCATAAGCGTAAAGAAAACCTAGATTATTTTGGGATAATTGGCACCCTTGCTCAGCAGATTTGGCATACCAACTTATAGCAGTATGTGTATGTTCTGTGACATCCCATTTATCAATTAGTACAACCTCTAACATGATTTCAGCCAGCATGTCGCCCTGCTCAGCAGATGTGCTGAACCACTCTGCAGCTGTCTGGTTGTTTTTTTCGACTCCTTTACCGCTAAAGTACATACCCGCCAAATTGCATTGAGCAGAAGCATGCCCGAGATTAGCAGCTAAAGTGAACCACTTAACTGCTATTTTATAATCCTCTAAAACACCTTTGCCATCACGGTACATTTCCCCCAGTTTAGATTGAGCATCAGCATGCCGTTGTTCAGCAGATAAGGTAAGCCACTTAACCGCAGTTTTATCGTCTTTTGGGACGTCTTTACCAATTAAGTACGCACTCCCAAGGTCACATTGAGCTTCAGCATGCCCTTGCTGAGCGGACTTAATTATCTCATCTTTTAAGAACCAATTAGCTGCTAAGAGATGGTTATCTGGCACACTAAAACCTGCCTTATAAATCTCCAACAAAGAAATTTTGCTTCTACAATCGCCCTGTGCAGCTGCTTTGGAAAACCACTCAACAGCTTTATGAAGATTTTGGTAGCCATTCAAGTAACCTTTCTGATGCATAACCCCAAGAACCCATTGAGCATCTAAATGTCCTTGCTCAGCAGCTAAGGTGAACCAGTCTGCGGCTGTTTGATAACTCTTTTCGACTCCAAAACCATCACGAAATGCCTGGCCCACAGCTAATTGAGCATCTGCGTTTCCTTGCTCAGCAGCTAATAAGTACCATTTCATGGATGTCTTAAAGTTTTTTGGAACACCATTACCATGGTTATACATAGCCCCAAGACTAAATTGAGCATCAGCATGCCCCTGATTAGCAGCTAATGTGTACCACTTAACTGCTATTTCATAAACTTGGTCAACACCTTTACCATTTTCGTACTTAACCCCCAGCGAATATTGAGCATGAGCATCGCCAAGCTCAGCCGCTTTAATTACTTTATCTAGTTCATCAGTTTCCATCTATAGTCCTCAACAGTCCATATCCCGAATTACCAAGCAACAGCTAGTAAAGCTTTGTGACTCTTACTATAAATACTACTAATATGAGTTCTTCATTGATATAGGAAGATTTCTGATTTAAGGGTAAGGCCTTACAGCAGCTTTTAGGTGGAGCTAATAAAGGGTCTTAGGATTATAGGCTTAGTTCAACGATTAAAGCTGAATGGTCTGTGAGTGTATTCGTTGTGCTATGGTCGTAGTAACTAGCTACACATCGGCTGGTGGCCTTCACTCCAGCTAGGGCATGGTCAATCCTAAACCCATTACCAGCGCTTGAGTACCAACTATATTCCTGAGCTAGCTCACCATTATGAGTGCGCCATAGGTCGGTCAATGTGGTGTTAGCCAGATTCACAAATTGGTCCGCGCAATGAAACTTGGCGCCTTCTGAATCCAGTACGTTGGAACCAGTATTAAAGTCACCAATTGCCAGTAGGTCACTGCTAGCGATAGTTTCTAGGGTGTTGAATACGCCAGCTTTATCTTTGCGCTGTGGGAAGTAAGTTCCGACTAGCTGCAAGCCAGCCCAGCTGATGCCAATAAGCGACCACTCGTTAGAACAGCCATCGATTTTCAAAAGGGTGCTAGCCTGTTTAGTGGCCAACATAACCGTGTTTTGTTTAGAGTCTGTATTATTGTGGTGGATATGCGAGAAGCCTGCTTGCCTTAGCGCTTTTATAAGTTGGTCGCCAGGGGTGTTGCGCCTGAATTCGCTAATTACTACGGCGTCACAGTCTTGGGCTATCAAGTAGGAACAAATAGAGTCAATCCGAGAGCCACCACCTTGACGGATATTTAATGCCAGTAGTTTCATGCGTGCGTCCCCTAATATCTAGGAACTTCCCTCAACTCGTAAGTCCCTTTACATACTTTATTATCACCAAAGTAGCGATACCAGAGTGGCTTCTCGGAACTGACTGCCAGCCATAGCCAATTAGTTTGTCACCCTCCAACGAAGCGTATGCTGTATTTTCAATTCCAGACATGCCATTTACAGTACTAAGTTGCTTATCAATAACAGCATTAGTGCCATCAAAGGTCCCTCTGACAGAAAATGTAGTAGTACTAGATGCGTATGATACTGAGACTTTGCTATTGCCAATGGTAGTAGCAGTGACCTTGCCTCTTGGACAATCAACTTTTAAGCCGTTGTAAACTTCCGCTACGGGGTTATCTGCTCTGAAGAACCCTTTGTAATCTTTGAGAACGGGATTAGCTGCTAAGGCGTTGAGACTGATTAAGGCGTATAAGAAAATGATGGGGTGTTTCATGTGCATATCCTTTGGTTAAAGATAATGTTTTTAGTAACAAGAACCTACTTTAGTGTTGTTTAATCTTCTAAAGAGATCACTAAACTTATTGGATGAGAGTTTAGACTTCATTTTGGATGAAAGCAGCTCGATAGCTGATTTAGTCTCTTCGCCTCTAATCCCATCTACTGGTCCTTCCATACAGCCTATTCTTATTAATTCAAGCTGTATAAGAGTGCTCTTCGTTTTTTGTGGCATACCATCCAACACAACATCATCAAGCTCATTGTCTAATTCCTTGATTAGATACGATAGTGCTTCATTGATTCTAGTTACATTTTCTGGAGTTATTTTATTACGATCACTAAAAGCACTCTTTTCCGTCTCACTAAAAAAGTACATCCCGCTTGTAGAGAACATTTTTGGGAAGACAGAAGCTGGTGTTCCAAAGTCTGTTAAGTTTTGAATAATATCCGCAACAAGGAGCTGTGTGCCTTTTTGAACTTTGCCTATTGAAGCCTTTTTTTCATCGTCGTCAACATGAAACTGGTGCACCCCTAAACGGCCATGAGCTACTTTTGGATTGCCTGCAAAAAACATAAAGGAGCACGCGGATGCGCATGTTTCAGTTACAGGAACATAAGTTGCTAGGCTCTTGTCATTTATGATGTTGGCTAATCTTAACCCTTCAGTTACTAGCCCTCCATCACTTATTAGTACAACTGTGTCTATTTCATGGGATCTAAGTGCTGTTCTAAACCCTCTGTCGTCACCATCTTCAATTTCACCTATGAATAATAGTGTGCTGGGCAGCAAAAGAGTGTGGAGCGTTTTTCCATAAAGCTTTATGTGTAGTGGATCATTTAATGAGGATGCAGTTTCAGTTGGTGTCTCTGGCTGTTTTTTGGGCACAACAGGGGCTGGCTTTAAAGATTGCAACTCACCATCCTTCCAAGTTCCTTCTTTTACTTTGCCATTAGCAAAGGTGTAAGTGCCTTGTCCATGCCTCTTGCCTTCCCTGAATTCACCGACATATTTATCTCCTGCCCAATCTGACTGTTGGCCAAAGGTAAAGGTGCCTTTAGTTCTCTTATCATCTGTGAACTCACCAACGAACATATCGCCATTTATATAGATGACTGTGGCTTGCCCATTGAGCTTGCCATCCTTCCAACTACCTTCTTCCACTTTGCCAGTTTTAAAGGTGTAGGTGCCTTTAGTTCTCTTATTATCTGTGAACTCACCAACAAACATATCGCCATTTATATAAATGACTGTGGCTTGCCCATTGAGCTTGCCATCCTTCCAACTACCTTCTTCTACTCTGCCAGTTTTAAAGGTGTAGGTGCCCTGTCCATAAAAGCTATCATTTTTGAATTCACCAATGTATTTGTCACCACTTACAAAGGTGAGAACGCCTTGTCCATTATTTTTATCATCTTTGAATTCACCTACATAAATGTCTCCACTTTTCCAAGTGTAAGTGCCTTGTCCATTTTGTTGGTTATCCTTCCACTCACCAACGTATTTGCCACCTGTGGAATAGGTATAGGAGCCAAAGCAGTTGTGCCAACGTACTTTCTTGTTACTTGGACATTTTGGTAAGCTAGACACTGATTTAGGTTCAGCAGAGGTGCTAGTGGTTCCACAAGTTAAACCTCGTTTTTTAGCTTCAACCGAATACTTAATCCATGGAGACCGTTCGCCCCATAAGCGCTTCCCATTAATTGAACGAATTCCTCGCTGGCAAACTAAATCATCAGAACAAACATTAAGGTTGTGCCATGAACAAGCTGACGGTGTTTTGATTGTTGAGCTACTGGACTCAACTCCACAAGAAAGACCTCGTTTCTTGGCTTCAATTACATATTTCCCAAAAGAAGATCTTTCTTCCCACTGCCTTTTTGACCCAGCAGCAAAGGTTGCTCGCTTGCATAGGACCTTATTATCACAAATAGTCAGATCTTTACTGCAAAGTTGAGTCGTTTTAGTTGCTCGCTTCGGGTTTTTCAAATTACCTGTGGGTAGGCAGAAAGTCGTGTCACAATCATAGATCGATCCAGTAGTCGAACTACTGGACCCAACACCACAAGAGAGACCTCTTCTCTTAGCTTCAACCGAATACTGAATCCATGGAACCCGGTCGCCCCATACGCGTGTCCCATTAATTAAACGAGATCCCCGCTGGCAAACTAAATCATCAGAACAAACATTAAGGTTGTACCATGTACAAGCTGACGGTGTTTTGATTGTTGAGCTACTTGCTTCAACACTGCATGAAAGGCCTCGCTTCTTAGCTTCAACTGCATACTTAATATACTGAGACCTTTC
This sequence comes from Candidatus Njordibacter sp. Uisw_058, assembly GCF_047730065.1. Classification (GTDB taxonomy): domain Bacteria; phylum Pseudomonadota; class Gammaproteobacteria; order Pseudomonadales; family Balneatricaceae; genus Njordibacter. The sequence goes on along the minus strand of NZ_CP159829.1, from coordinate 1,674,671 downwards.
ATCCCATATGCGTTTCCCGTTAACATAACGAGATCCTTTACCGCATAATGCTTCGGTGGAACAGTTATTAAGGTTTTTCAATGAACAAGCTGAGTTATCGACAACTGTTGGCTTTAGTATCGATAGTGGTATAGAAGTGACAGATTCCACTAGTTTGACCAGTGGAGAAATAGAGAGGAATATACTAGCTTTGGAGCCAATTCCACAAGAAAGGCCGCGTTTTTTAGCCTCTTTTACATACATCTTTTGATAGGTCGACCAAACCTTTTCTCCATTCTTAGTTACAGTTGCAAAGCTGCATATCAGGGTGTCTGGTTCATTCTTGAAATTAGCAGATGCATATACTGGCCAAGATGCAAGCATAACAATCAGTATCAGGTTCGTCGCGTAATAACTGATATGTTTTATATTATGAATTACTAAACGCTTTATCATCTATGCAATTGCCTTAGATCCTTTTTAGATTGAGCTTCCCTTCACTCTTGCTGTCCTTAGACTATAACCTAAATCTTACTATTATTTAAATTCTACTGAAATACTGTCACCAAAATATCATTATTGATAAAGGAAGAATTCTGACTTTGCTTTTGGGGGAGGTCAAGGACATACAACACTGACTTTGTGCATCCAGGATGTGGTGGTACATTTTATGAGAAGGCTGATAACGTCCGACTTCATGGTAAGTTTGAACCACGATTTTATAAGACCGACGGGGTGTTTATTGAGTATTAGTATGTGCGTGGACACTTAAATAAATCGATCTTATGGCGCTGTTTTAGTGAGTCACTAGGTGGACCACACGGTGGAAAACCCGCTTGAAATTGCCTTCTAAATTATGCTTAAATACAACCTCAATTAATCACTTCTTAATGGGTGTCTAATTCGCTTAAAGTACTATGAATCAAGGTCACGCAACGATAAACCGTGAATCTGGTCAGGCCTGGAAGGGAGCAGCCACAGCGGTGGATTCGTGTGCCGAGGTGTGGCTGGTAGGGGTACCACCATTTGTTTGATTGATATCGCTATTTAGCTGTTTTTAGATACTTATTGAAGCAAGTGGACCACATGGCCAATCCTTCAGCGTACATTCAGTCTTCTGTGCATCACGTCTTTTACTTTTTACATAGAGCTAGATAAATAGTTGCGTAATTAGCTGATGCGGTTGAATAAAACATTGCCTTTTCTCCATTTCTTTCTTTCCATTCGCCATCTGCAAGGCCAAGAAAGGTTCCAATTGCTTGATATATTTCTTGGCAACTTTCCTTTGGATACTTCTTTATGTCTGTATACGCATAAGATGTGTTAGTCATAAATAAGCCAATTACTAAGCAAGTAATATATTTCATGATATCCTCTCCTTAAAAGTAAATTCAATTTACTTCATAGATAAAAGTAGGGCGAGACCCAACCAAAATAACTGCACAGATAAAGATTATACCCGCAAAGTGGGATGTTTATAGGTTAAAGGTTGACCCATGAAGTTCTGGCTTTGTTGGTGGTAGGTATTATTCTCTTTATGACAATATTTTAGAGGAGATTACAACCGTTGCATCTTCAAACTCAGTTTAATACCTCTCCCCCCTAGTTCAATAAAGCTATTGCTGCACAAATAGGGGCCCAAAAAAGCCTTAGAAATCTCTGGAATCCAAAGCCACCCAATGTATACTCATCAACCAGTATTATTATCAACACAAAGAGTCAAATGCCATGTTTGGATTGTTTAAAAAAGACCCAGCAAAAAGGCTACAAAAGCAATACGAAAAGCTATTGTTTGATGCAATGCAATTGCAACGAAAGGGAGACATTATGGGATATTCTATGACAACCCAAGAAGCTGAGAAAATACGTGAGCAGATAGAAGCATTAAAAGAATGACCCAAAAAGTTCTTTAGAACCTCGCAGCCAGGTCAGATCAGAGTAGTTCAGATAATATAAGAGTAGATCAGAGCCATCAGTTGCAATGACCCTGCGTTAAAAGGCTAATGTTGGTGTGGTATTACTGACAAAGTTTGTCAGGTTGAAAACCTATAGTTCCCATTTAGAACTGATACGATTCAATGAACGTTTTCTTCGCGCCTTTGCTAGTAAAAGTATTAAGTAAATAAATACAACAGCAATTCCAGCGGCAAACGCTATAGTGGTATTCATAACAACTCCATTGTTATCTAAGGTGAAAGCGGCCGCTAATTTAACAGTATTAGTGTTGCCAAGCAACGGTATTTATAGGGCATTGTTGTATTTCAATAATACTTACACAGACGCAAAGTGATCCATACGTCGTTTTTATGAGTTATAAATAATGCGCATGACGTATGGGTCAACAACAAATGACCCTATAGCTTTTATAACAGCTCCAAGATCAATTCTAATCCCATTTTCAATCCCAATCCCAATCCCAATCCCAATCCCATCTGCAGTTTTAACTCTGCCTGCCTAAAATTAGATTAAAAGTCTTAAAACTAAGCTTAGTTTCAAAGAATCATGTGAAATTCAGACTATCTTCATCATTGATCACGAAGAATTCAGAGTCTATTCAGAGAAGGTTCACACTTATCAGGTTAAATAACTCTAACTTAATCAGTAACCCAAACGACTTGGGAAACCTACAGCCAAAGAGGAATTTAACATGAAAACCAAAAACCAATTAGTTTTAGCAATGACCATCGCTATGATTACCATGCCAGTATTGGCTGCAGGTCCATCGGGCAATAACGACGTATGGACCAGCGGCAATGGTTCAACCATAGTCGATGGTAACGGCAACCCCATTAGAACCATTCATTACCAAAACAAAACAAGCCTGGTGGCTAATGTAAAAGCTAACGCCAATACTCAGCCTTCGCCTTCACTGCTTGCCGTCATTAAAAAAGCCGTGACTAAAGCATTTAATGCAGAAGCAGAACCAACGCCAATGATCGCCACCCAAGAACAAGCTCCTAAGCTGGCTAAAACCCTAGTGCTCAAAAAAGCGCCAGCACAAGTAATTGCTGCTAGTGCTGTTATTACCCATCCAAAAGCCGCAGTGGAGGTTCTTAAAGAAGTAGCGCCAGCACTTGGTAACGCCAATGTAAAGGTGACGGCTGTTAAGCCACCTAAAATTGATTACAGCTTTCACGATTACAAGGCCACAGTCTTATTTGACACTGGCAGTGCAGTGCTGACTGAAGATGCCTCGAGTAGTCTTACGCAATTAGCCATGGCCACTAAAAAAGCCGAAAAAGTGATTTCCCTGCAGGTGCTAGGCCATGCGGACACTCGCGGTGATGCAGGCTACAACATGACATTATCTGAAGAGCGCATGCTCAGTGTGGCGCAGTTCTTTGATGGTTTAAAACTCAAAGTGACTTCTATGTTTGCTAAAGGTGAAACCTCCCCAGTCATGGGCGATAAGGGCGAAGACCTGACGTTAAGCCGCAGGGTTCAGGTATTTATCAAAACTCGACATATTGATTAATGCAAAATCACAAACATGGTTAAACAAAATGCGTTATCTTAGTAGATTTTTTATGACTTGCGCCAAAGATTATAGTGAAAAAATAAACTTAAATTTGTCGTTGATCGTAATTCAAATTATTAAAAAAATTTTTTATAGGTGCCGTCATCGTCTCACTTGCAGTAACCCCGAACATCGTTTGCTGATTCAGTCACTGATGTAAACCCTAAGGTCATTAGGCGCTATTTTCGTATTTGGAATAGCGCAGTGGCCACGAATTATAGGCTAGAAGTGGTATTAATAAAGATGCAGGGTTTGGCAGTAGCCATCATCATGGTTCTATTATTGTTGGTGTCTTTTAAGGTGTGGTCCCATGGTGGTCGCCTTAACTCAGAGGGCTGCCACAATGATACAAAAGCAAAGCAATACCATTGTCACAAGGCCAATGCTAAAGCCGGTGATAAAACCGATGATATAGGTAATAAAACCCTGGGGCAAAGTAGCTTATCGGGCATTTATAACCGTGATCATTGGAGTTTTAGATCGTCTGCATCGCCTTTATCGAGTTCACTCGTAGGTTGGTATACGGGAGTGAGTGGTAACGCCACTGATGTGGATCATGTGGTGGCTTTAAAAGATGCCCACCTTTCTGGTGGCAAGGGCTGGAACTTTGTGCAGAAACGCGCCTTTGCCAATGATCCATTGAATCATGTGGCCGCAGTACCCTATGTAAACCGCACGTTAAAAAGTGCCTTTAAGCCGCTAAAATTTATTACTAAGCTGCGTCATTCAGGTTATCGCTTTGCTCATGGTCGGTGTGTTGCTTATGTTAATTTATACATCAAAGTGAAGCGTAAATATGGCTTAAGTTTGGCATCAAACCGCGTTGATGCTGCTAAATTGGCTTGCCAGTGAGTCATTTAATCTTTCGTTGCTATCGAGCAACTGCTAAAAGGTCATGCTTTTTTGATTAGGTGACCATTTACCCACTTCTAGCTTAATGGTGCCTAGGCCAACTTTCTTGAGCCATTTGGCTGCTGAATCTATTGAAGCCCAGGTTTTAATGCTGCCTGCATGGGTGGTAATGACTTTTTTGTCACCACTAAGGGTGCAAATCTCGGCATGAATGATAGCGCCATTGGCAATAATACTAACCGCTTTTACTGCGCCTGCTTCAACCAGGCCTTGAAGCATTTTATTGTGCATCATCAAACAACTGGTTTTGTTCAAGTACGGGGTAGCCAGCATCACGGCAATATTGTCGGATCATCATCTCTACCATATTGGCAACGCTCCTGTGTTCTTGGTTGGCGGCATAGCGCACAGCATCCTTAACTAAGGGGTCAACTCGCAGGTTTAAGGTGGTGGTTTTTTTAGCGTTCATGACACAATTATTGTACAAACGCGTTACATATGCAACATATGTAGTATTTCTAATTTTTTACCCTGTGTAACTTTTGTAAGTTAGGCTATTAATGGGTTAGCAATGGTCTAGCTGAGCGGTGTGGAATAACCAATCAGGCAAAGTTGGGCTTGGGTGGTTTTTGGAGGTGGCCCACAAGTGGAGATTTAACAAGGTAGGGCTATGGATAGTATGGATTAAAAGTAGTTCTGGAGTTTTATTTGCAGGTTAAGCCCATCAAGGCTGACAAGAAGGTCGCTTTGTGTCTTAATTGGCTCCCATTTGCCCCAAGAATTTAGGTACTCATGTCAGTTGTCATTCCGGTTATCAGCCAAAGTAATAATAAATTGGGTGCCGTATTCCTTATTGGACAAATTGTCATGTCATTAGTGTTGGCTAGCATGGTGAAGGTGCTGCAACCCGACTTTTCTGTGTTTGTGATTTTATTCTTTCGCTACCTGTTTTGTTTGCCGCTTTTGGTGGCATATGCCATTTATACTCGGGGTGCCCAATTTTTAAACATTACCAATATACGAGGCCTCGCTCTGCGCACGGGGTTTGGTTTATTGGGACTGACCATGTGGTTTTTATCCATTATTTATTTAGACATCAGTCTTGCTACCGCGTTATCCCAAACTATGCCTATTTTTATTACCGGTTTGTCGGTATTAATTGCCGGGGAAAAGGTGGGTTTAAAGCGCTCTGCTTCAGTGTTTGTTGGTTTTTTTGGGGTTGTGGTACTTATCTTCCCACTGACACCCACGGTTAATTTATTGGGTGTGTTTTACGCTTTATTAGGGGCCTTTTTTTCTGCCCTTATGTTTGTCTATTTGCGGGTGTTGGGACGCACTGATCCTGCCGTAACAACGGCCATTTGGTACAACTCAACGGGAGTGGTTTTAGCAGGCATTATTGCCTTTAGCTTTGATGGTTTTGACGCGATACAACAACTTTCATCCCTAACCCCTCTATATCTGCTCATTGCGCTGGGTGTTTGTGCCAGTTTTCAGCAGTTCTTTCTGGCCCAAAGCCATATGTATGCTCAAGCCTCTATGCTTGCTCCATTACACTTTTTAGCGATACCTTTAGGCATTGGCATTGGCATCATGTTTTTTAATGAGAGCATTACTCTTAAATTCTTAATGGGTACGGCTATTATTATTGCTTCTACTTACTATATTGTGATGCGCGAGCAGGCTAAGTAAGCATCAACCATATCGGTTTGGAGACCAACTATGACACCCCAAAGCTTGGCCCATGTAAATGGTTAAATAGTGCCCATTAACGAGGCAAAAATATCCCTTTTAGATTGGGGTTTTTTGCATTCTGATGCCACCTATGACGTGGCACATGTGTGGGATGGGCATTTTTTTCGCTTAGATGAGCATGTGCAGCGTTATTTTGCAGGCATGGAAAAATTACGCATGTCCATTCCTTATAACGAAACCCAGCTGACAGTCTTGTTATTAAAGCTAGTGGGGCAAAGTGGCTTGCGTAATGCCTATGTAGAAATGATCACCACACGGGGTGTGCCAGAGTCGGGTTCGCGTGACCCTCGCACTTGTAAAAACCAGTTTTTTGCTTTTGTAGTGCCTTTTGTTTGGATTAGCCAGCCTGATCAAGGTTTGCATCTGGCGATCAGCCAACAACAGCGTATTCCCAGTGCCTCGGTGGACCCCACCATCAAAAACTACCATTGGTTAGATTTAGTTATGGGGCAATTTGAAGCCTATGACCAAGGTGCTCAAACGGCGGCGGTAGTGGATGACAAGGGCAACATAAAAGAAGGTCCTGGGTTTAATATTTTTATCATTAAAGATCGCCAGTTGCGCACCACTGCAAAGGGTGTGCTTGAGGGCATTACGCGCAAAACGGCTATACAATTGGCCCAGCAATTAGGCCTACAAGTAAAGCTGGGGGAAATCTCAGCGCAAGATTTGCGTCAAGCTGATGAAGCCTTTGCCACCAGCACTGCCGGTGGCATTATGGCCATTACTCAGGTGGATCATCAGGTGTTAGGTCGGGGGCAGATAGGGCCTCTGACGCAGCAATTGAAAGACGCCTACTGGGCCATGCACTCACAGCCCAAGTTCACCCTTGAGGTGGATTATGAGTTGCCGTTGTAACGCCGCTTTTGTTCAGACAAGTAGGCAAGTGAGCAGTTAAAAAGCACTGCGCCAGCATTTGATTTAGTTGGTAGCTTTAATTGCGCGTGGCTCCTATAATGTGATTAACAATGTTGTTTAAAACGCTAGTTTTCTAGTTTGTGTTTCTACTGAACGAGTCCCTGCATGGCATATCAGGTTTTAGCCCGTAAATGGCGGCCCCAAAATTTCCACACTATGGTAGGTCAAGAGCATGTATTACGTGCCTTGGTGCATGCCTTAGATGAGCAACGCTTGCATCATGCGTATTTGTTTGCTGGCACCCGTGGGGTTGGTAAAACCACAATTGCGCGCATCTTGGCGCGCTGCCTTAACTGCGAAGAGGGCGTTAGTTCTACTCCCTGTGGTGTGTGTTCAAGTTGCGTTGAAATTACTGAGGGTCGTTTTGTTGACCTAATTGAAGTGGACGCGGCCTCACGAACTAAAGTAGAAGACACGAGAGAGTTGCTCGATAACGTGCAGTATGCGCCTACAAGAGGCCGCTTTAAGGTTTATCTGATTGACGAAGTGCACATGCTTTCTACCAGCAGTTTTAATGCCTTGCTTAAAACCTTGGAAGAGCCACCTCCTCATGTAAAGTTCTTGTTAGCCACCACCGACCCACAAAAACTGCCCATCACGGTGCTGTCGAGGTGTTTACAATTTAACCTTAAGAACATGCCTGCTGAGCAAGTTGCAGGCCATTTACGACATGTGCTTACAAGTGAAACCATTGCCTTTGCCGAAGCCTCTTTGTGGCAGTTGGGTCGCGCTGCTAAAGGCAGTATGCGTGACGCTTTGAGTTTGACAGATCAGGCCATTGCTTTTTGTGGTGGTGATTTAACAGAATCTGCTGTTAACCAAATGTTAGGTAGCATTGACCAAGGCAAAGTCGTTGAGATTGTCAGCCAGTTACAGCAAGGCAACGCCTCTGAACTGTTGAAACTTATTGGTGAGCTGGGAGAGCAGGGGCAAGATTTCACTGGGGCCCTAGAAGACTTATTGAGTTTGTTGCATCAAATGGCCATTTGTCAGGTATTACCAGAGGCTCCTGTGTCTGTGCAGTTTGATAGAGCTAAGGTGAAAGAACTAGCCCAACAAACGAGCCCTGCAGACGTTCAGTTGTTTTACCAAATGGGTATTATGGCGCGCAAAGATTTAGAACTTGCACCCGATCTGCAAGCCGGTTTTGAAATGACTTTGTTACGGATGCTAGCCTTCAGGCCACAGCAGCACGCAGGCCAGATGAAAATCACAGAACCTCAAACGCAAACGCAAACTCACACCCAAACTCACACCCAAACTCAAGCCCAAGCCCAAGCCCAAATGCCAGAGTCTATTATTGCAGCAGAAGCTGTTGTAGAAAGTGCAGCAGAGTCTTTAGTTGAGCAGGCTAAGCAAGTTAAGCAAGTTGATGAGTCTGCAGCACAGGGCATGCCTGTTACTGAGATGGCGTCAGTGCCTGACGCACCACATGAAGAACCCTCTGTGCCAGAGGCAGTGCTGGTTCAAGAGACAGCGCCAGTTCAAGATTCACCGCCTTGGGAAGAAGAACCGATGCAAGCACAGCAGCCGGTGTTTAATCATGCTCATGAAGAACAACAAGGTGAGCCAGAACCCCAACTAGAACAAGCCGCAGCAGCTGAACCCGCCTCGGCACCAGAATCTGAAAGTGAAAGTGAAAGTGAAAGTGAAAGTGAAAGTGAAAGTGAAAGTGAAAGTGAACCTGCAGTGGCAGAGGGTTTAATGCCTGCAAAATCGGGTCGTGATTGGACTTTGGCTGATTTAACGCAAGAGAACTGGGTTAAAGTGTTTAATGATCTTAATTTATCAGGCATGACTCATGGCATTGCATCTAATATGGTGTTCGCCCAGCGACAAGGCACAAAGCTACAATTTACCTTGCAGCAAGGCCAAAGTAGTATGCTCAATGACACTCATCAAGGCCGCATGCGTGAGGCCTTGGAAGCAATGTTTGGTTGTAACTTGGAACTTACCATTAATATTGGCAAAACCCAGATAGAAACGCCTTTTGCCAACCGTCAAAGGCGTGAAACAGAACATCAACAGCAAGCCATCATAGCCTTAGAAAATGATGCTAATGTGGCCAGTTTAACCACGGCTTTTAATGGCCAACTAGATACCAATAGTGTGTTACCCGTTAACCCTATTGAAATTGAAACTTAAACTTATTCCAGAGAAACTAATATGTTAAAAGGTGGCATGGGCAATATCATGAAACAAGCCCAAAAAATGCAGGAACAAATGCAACAAGCACAAGAAGACATGGCTAAAGCTGAATTTACTGGCGCGGCTGGAGCAGGTCTAGTGCAAGTAGTAATGACTGGACGTCATGATGTAAAACGTGTTCATTTAGATGATTCACTTTTGTCTGAAGACAAAGAAATGCTCGAAGATTTATTGGCGGCAGCCGTGAATGACGCGGTGCGTAAAGTAGAGCAGGCCAGCCAGAATAATATGTCTGATATGACCGCTGGCATGGGTATGCCGGCGGGTTTTAAAATGCCGTTTTAAGTTAATTATAGGTTCACCATACATGTCCTTTAGCCCACTCATTGATGATCTTATTGAGTCTTTACGATGCTTGCCAGGCGTTGGCCGTAAATCAGCTCAACGCATGGCGTTGCATATTTTAGAGCGTAATCGTGAAGGTGGGGCAGTACTTGCCCAAAGCTTAAACCTTGCCCTTGATAAAGTAGGGCGCTGCGAACAATGCAGAACCCACAGTGAGTTACCGATATGCCGTCTGTGCAGCCAGCCAGAGCGGCACATGTCTACTTTGTGTATTGTTGAGACACCTGCAGATGTGTTGGCTATTGAACAAGGGGCTGGGTTTAAGGGTTTATATTTTGTGCTCATGGGGCATCTTTCCCCCATGGACGGTATTGGCCCTAATGAACTGGGCTTAGACGTTTTAATTTCACGCCTGAGTGATGAACAGATCACAGAAGTTATTATTGCCACTAACCCTACCATCGAGGGCGACGCTACTGCCCATTTCATTCACCAATTAATAAGTCAACAGCCAAGCCTCCAAACCATTAATGTGACCCGCATAGCCCATGGAGTCCCCATTGGTGGAGAACTAGAGTATGTTGATGGCGGCACTTTGGCTCACGCCTTTGCCGGCCGTAAGAGTTACACCTAATTATGTCATCTGATTACCAATACATTGATACCAATGCAGGCCTGCAACAGGCTTGTGAAACACTTATTCAAGCCCCTGCCATTGCCGTAGATACAGAGTTTGTGAGGGTAGACACCTTTTATCCTATTCCCGGATTAGTTCAAATAGCCGCTGCGGGTGAAACCTTTTTAATAGACCCAATCACTATTGACCAGTGGCAGCCATTACAAGCTCTGTTAACAGACCCTGGCACCCTTAAAGTGATGCATGCCTGCAGTGAAGATTTAGAATTATTTCAGCATTGGCTAGCGTTACGCCCCACACCCATAGCCGATACGCAAATTGCTGCCGCGTTTGTAGACATGGGCTTGTCGCCAGGTTATCAAAGTTTGGTGTTAGACCTACTAGGGGAAACTGTCGACAAAGGCGAGACACGTTCAGATTGGTTGCAGCGTCCGTTAAGAGATTCCCAATGCCATTATGCAGCGATGGACGTAGCCCACCTTATGCAGTGTTATGATTTGTTAGCCCAGCGCCTAAAAGATAAAGGTGTGTGGCAATGGTATGAGCAAGACATGCAACGTTTATCTCAACCCAAGCCACCCATAGCTCCAGAACTGGTCTATATCCAAATGAAAAATGCTTGGCGCTTGCAAGGCAAGTCGGTTGGCCGTTTGCGTGGCTTAGCCGCGTGGCGAGAAGAGGTGGCTCGGAGTGAAAACAGGCCAAAGAATTTTGTGGTCAAGGACACCAGTTTGATTGAGATGGCACGCACCAATCCCACCGATCTCAATGCCTTAGGCCAATGCCCTGACGTGCGCCCCAGCAGTTTAAGGCGCTATGGTCAACAATGGTTGTCTATTCTGCAGGCCTCCTCTGAAGTTCTGCCAGGCGTGCCTCAGCCCTTGTCTAAAAATGAAAACAAAGACTATAAACGCCTGCATAAAGTGGTTACAGATCAAGCTGAACATGCCGTACTTCAAGTACAATTAATGGGCCGCAAAAAAGAACTGCTTGAGCTGTTCGAAGGCTTGCGTAATGAGCAGCCATTTAGCTTACCAAGTAACTGGGAAGGTTGGAGAGAAGAGTTTCTTGCCGAGCCAATTGCCAGGGAATATAAACTCATCCAAGAGACACATTAATGACTCAAAAACGTATTATTTGCTCTATTTATCGCAGCAAAAAGAAAGACGAAATGTATCTTTATGTGGATAAAACTAAAGCTCTAAGCCTAGTGCCAGAGGCCTTGCTTAAAATGTTTGGTAAACCTGAGCACCGCATGGATATGTTACTAACAGCTGATAAAAAATTCGCGAAAGCCAAGGCAGAAGACATCTTGTCAAATATTGATGCACAAGGCTATTATTTACAAATGCCCCCCGTGCGTGAAGAGTACATGTTAGATCTTTACAGAACACCGGTTAACCCAACCTACTAACTTTTACCCTCTTATAGGGATAAACTGGAGCTTATGAAAGAGTCGACACAAACAGGATTTTGGAAAACAACCGCACCCAAAGAGATGACCAGTGAGCAATGGGAGTCTTTATGTGACGGCTGTGGCCGCTGTTGTTTGCAAAAATTAATTGATGATGACACGCCTTTGATGTACCACACCAGTGTGGCTTGTCGTTACTTAGATCTTAAGTCCTGCAAGTGCAGCGTTTATGAAACGCGCCAAGATAAAGTTTCAGACTGTACCTTGGTCACGCCTGATACAGTGGCTGAGTTCAACTGGTTGCCTGAAACCTGTGGTTACAGGCGTGTGTCAGCTGGCAAGGATTTACCAGATTGGCACCCCTTGGTCACAGGTGACCCCAGATCTACTGTCAAAGCCGGTATGACAGTACGTAAGTGGGCGGTTTCAGAGGCTAAAGTGTCAGAAAGTCGCTGGGGTGAACACATCATCGAAATCCAACACTTAGGAGAATAATGTTAGATACAGTGCCTTGGTGCAGTATCTTTATTTTGTGTTAAGGTGTTTGGCATAACTATAACAATTGGGTTTGGAATCAATGTTTAAATTTCATGCTATACGCAGTCTAAGTGCGTCGCTTTTAGTAGTCTTTATTGCTTATACACAACCAACCATGAGCCAACCCTTATCTAATGAAATGGATATTCGGGTGTTGATTGATGTGTCTGGCAGCATGAAAGACACCGACCCCAATAAATTACGCATTCCAGCCTTGCAGGTATTAACGCAATTATTGCCAGCCGGCAGCAAGGCCGGTATTTGGCAGTTTGCTGATGACCCTAAAGTCATTGTTCCTCATGGTGTGGTGAATGCCCAATGGCAAAAGCAGGCCTCTGCTGCCACTCAAAATATTTCCTCTAATGGCCAATTTACGGACATTGGAGCCGCTCTTAACGCGGCGTCATTTAATACCCAAGATCAAGTCCAAGGTAGGCAGTTGCATGTCATATTGTTAACGGACGGTATGGTTGACGTGAGTAAGGATGTGGCGAAGAATAAACGTGCCCGCACGGCCCTGCTGGGCCCTATTCTGCAACAATACATTAACGTGGGTGCTCGAGTGCACACGGTGGGCTTATCCCATAAAGCGGATAAGGCCACCTTAGGTGCAATGGCCCAAGCCACTGATGGGTTGTTTGAGGTGGCAGTGAATGCTGACCAGCTGTTAGAAATATTCTTAAGGGCTCTGGATAATACGGTCATTACCCAACAAGTGCCTGTGCAAGTGACTGAACAGTCTTTTGTGGTGCAACAAGGTGTTGAGTCCATGACTGTGGTCATCGAAAAAAATGGTGATGACAATGTTAAACTTAAAGATGGAAAGCAGCGAGTCTTTGGTCGTCAACAAACCCGCATTAATCAACAATGGCAATCGTCATTAACCCACGATGTGATTAGGGTGCAACAACCCACACCGGGTACTTGGGCTTTAATTAGTGATACGGCCACTTTAAAACGTGTCAATGTCGTTGGCAAATTGCAGATATTGTTGCAACAAAGTCATCAAAATATCAAGGTAGGCCAGCGCAGTTATATTGATGTGCAGTTAGCCAACGAACGCGGTGAGTTATTGTCTGCTGAGCAACTGCAAGGCTTTGAGCTTAAGGTCAATATGAGCGATGGGAATGCGCAAGTGTTTAGCCAGCAACAAGCCTTTGTCGCAGATGCTAAAACCCGTATGCAATTGCCGGTGCTCAATGAACCGGGCATGTATAACCTGACTATATCAGTGGCTAATGGCCAACTCATGCGCACCATTAACCGCAGTCTTAGAGTTCATCCACTGGTGCCTTTAGTCAGTAATGAAGCAGACTCTGCTGGGGTGTTGGAAACAGATGAAGTGGCTAATCAGACATCCCAAGTTGAAGCGATATCAGTTAGCAATGAAACGGCTTCACCTGCACTGCAGTCCCTTATGGAAGAAGACTCAAGCGCCAAGCCAGTAGAAACTGCGAACCAAGCTGAAACGGCGGCAAGTCAGATTGCTAGTTTGGTTAAAAAAATAAAAGCCAAGGTCATGAGCCCAGAAAAAACGGTGTCAACCCAACCTAAGGCTGATGTCACAGCTAATGAGAATGTTGACACTAGCAACAGCCAAGTGACTGAGGAAACCTTGTCATCTACAGATTGGCGCTGGATTATAGGGCTTGGTGCTGGCTTTATTTTGTTGGTATTAGTGATTATTTTACGCCGTAGGCCTAAATCATTCAGTTAAATTCAAAATAACGCCTAGACTATATAAGGTTAATAACGGGGTTGCAGTTGACCCCTCCTTATACGGAGTCTTTATTTGTGGCGCAGTCTGTTAGTCATGGTGACTAATTATTTGGGTTCCACCCAATTTTATTTAACACGAACTCACCAAAAAATTGGCCTTACAATTATTACTCTCACGCTTATGAACATAGTGGTGGGTGAGGGTGCGCTTGTGTGGTTAGTCAAGGCTCATCACGATGTGCTGCAACAAGCTGAAAGCTTTCGACAGTCTGACATTAAATCTAAAGACCAAATCAACAAACTACAAACCAGTGTTGTGAATCTGTTGCCTGCTTCTAAACATACAGCAACAACTATGGTTAATTTTCAGCATTTTCTTAATATTATACCAGCAGCAGCAGCGCCTTTAGAATATTTGGAAAGTAAAACTAAACACGATAACGCCACCATTCAAGCCTTAAAACAACGCTTAAATGGACTCGTGGAATCTCACTCTGAGATTAATCAAGAATTACTTAGACAAACTCAATCTCAGTTTAAGATGAGTCAGCAACTGCATCAACAAAACCAAGAAATTTTAGTCATGGAGCAGAGCTTGCGCCAGTTGCAGAGTCTCTTGGGTGCTCAGGTGGATCATGAGTTTGATTTAACCTTGGCTCCTCAAATAATACAAACGGCGCAGAATCGACTCACATTGCTGGCCCCCATTCCAAATTCGTGGCCTGTGGCCAAAAAAACGGCAATTACTTCCTCCTATGGTAAGCGTTTACATCCCATTACAGGTACAAAAAAATGCATAAAGGTATTGATATTCGGTGTGTATAAGGTGCTCCAATATTAGCCACAGCCAATGGTGTGGTGGCTAGAAGCATAAAATCCCTAGGCTTTGGCAATGTGATTACGTTAACCCATAGCTATGGTTTTTCGAGTCGTTAAGCTCATTTACAAAAACGTTTAGCGCACCGTGCTGAGTTTATTTATAAAGGGCAGGTTATTGGTCTGTCCGGCAGTACTGGGTTATCTAATGCGCCGCATCTGCATTACGAAATACAATTTTTAACAAAACAAAAAAACCCTTGGCCATCTATTAATTGGAACTTATCCAATTTTGATGGCCTTTTTCAACAAGTTAAGCAGGTTCAATGGCAATCTTTAATCAAACCCACTCAACTCAAGACTACCCAACTACAGCAGTAACGATTATTGCAACAGGTAACTGATTTATTGGCGATATTGACGTATCTGGTCAACTGCAGGTGGATGGCGCTATGGAGGGTAGTATCTGCGCCCAAGACACCATGTCCGTGGGTGCTAAAGGTCAAGTAAATGGCTGTGTTAAAGGTCAATTAGTTCAAATTGCAGGTCGCTTTAAAGGTGAAATGTGGTTTCAAGACTTAGCCATTTTTCCAGGTGGTTTGGTGTCAGGTAAGGTGCATTGCCAGCAAATGGTGATCGAACCTGGGGGCAGCTTTTTAGGCCATCGTGATGAAATAGCAGCACAAGGCCATGATGATTATTCTCAACTCGAACTGACCAGCGTGTTATTGGAACCCATTGAGGTCTAATCGGTGCCAAACTCAAAATAACACTTGAGCAAAAGGGGTGACTTCCAAGATAATGGGGTTTAATCTGAACCCTAAGTTAGGCTGGAGCCAATCCTATGTGTGAACTTTTAGGCATGAGTGCTAATGTGCCTACTGATATTTGTTTTAGTTTTACTGGGCTCATGCAGCGTGGTGGCGGCAGTGGCCCCCATCGTGATGGCTGGGGCATTAGTTTTTACGTGGGCAAAGGTTGTCGCTCTTTTCACGACCCCCAACCCAGTGCTAATTCAGAAGTGGCCCGCTTAGTGCAACGCCATGCCATGAAGTCACACATCGTTATTAGCCACATTCGTCAGGCCAATGTGGGTCGTACTTGTTTAGAGAACACACATCCATTCCAAAGAGAGATGTGGGGTCAGCACTGGACTTTTGCTCATAACGGGCAACTTAAGGATACATCTAGCTTAGCTTTGAACCACTACTTGCCCGTGGGGGATACAGATAGCGAGCATGTGTTTTGTTGGTTGTTAGGTGAACTGCGCATGGCTTTTCCTAAACCCCCCTCGGATGCGTTGGTGGTGCGCTACTTTTTGCAGCAGCGGTGTCAGTTTTTGAAGACCTTGGGAGTATTTAATATGCTCTTGTCAGACGGTGATCATCTTTATTGTTTCTGCTCAACCAAACTCAGTTGGATTACCCGCAGGGCGCCTTTTGGTAATGCCTGCTTAAGTGATGCTGATGTGAACGTAGATTTTGGTAAAGAGACAACGCCCAACGACATTGTGTCGGTGGTAGCAACAGAGCCTTTAACAGATAACGAAACTTGGCATACCCTTCAGCCTGGTGACATGCTGGTGCTGCATAAAGGCATTGCATTAAGCTGATATGGTGCCTTGACTTGAATGATGCCATTACTCGCTTAAAAGTTTTACTGGTTTTCAAACAAATGTTTGATTAGCATAGGTGTCAATTACATTATTAATAACAATAATTAAAGGTTTTATTATGACTCAAATTTCTGGTGTAGACCTTGGCGAATATCATTCTGTTACTGATGTGTTTCTAGAAGCCTGCGATAAGTATGCCCAAAAGCCTGCTTTTAGTTGCATGGGGCAAACCCTGTCATTTACTGAGATGGAGCGCCTAACGGCTAACTTCGCCTCTTATTTACAAAATCATACCGATTTAATAGTTGGCGACCGCATTGCTATCCAATTGCCCAATGTACTGCAATTCCCTATTGCCGTTTTTGGTGCCATGCGCGCGGGTATGGTGGTGGTGAATACTAATCCTTTGTATACCGTGAGAGAAATGGAGCACCAGTTTAATGATTCTGGTGCCAAAGCCCTATTGATTTTAGCCAACATGGCCAGCCTAGCTGAACAAGTGGTGCCTAAAACTGGTATCAAACATGTCATCGTTACTGAATTGGCTGACATGCATCCCTTTGCTAAGCGTTTGTTAATTAATACAGTGGTGAAGCGGGTCAAGAAAATGGTGCCCGCCTATGCTTTGCCTCAGGCTTTAAGTTTTCGTGAAACCTTGGCATTAGGTGCCAAAAAAGCCCCTGTTGCTGTGCCTTTAACCTTAGATGACACCGCAGTGTTGCAATACACTGGCGGCACTACTGGCGTTTCTAAGGGTGCCCAGTTATTGCATAAAAACTTAGTTGCCAACATGATGCAAGTGCGCGAACTCATTGTGGATATTTTAGACGGTGACCGAGAAGTGATGATTGCGCCATTGCCGCTCTATCATATCTATGCATTTACCGTGAGTTTGGTGATGTCAGATATGGGCCATGAAATGGTACTTATTCCTAACCCCCGAGATATTCCAGGCTTTGTGAAGGAGTTAAGTAAACATAAGTTTTCTTCCTTTGCGGGACTCAATACTCTATTTGTCGCCCTGTGCAACAATAAAGAATTCAAAGCACTGGATTTTAGCCACTTAAAACACACGATTTCTGGTGGTATGGCCCTAACTGAAGCAGCAGCATCCACTTGGCAAAAGGTCACAGGGTGTCAAATACAAGAAGCCTATGGACTCACCGAAACCTCTCCAGCCGTTTCCTTTAATCCCTATCGCGATATTCGTATTGGCACTATTGGGAAAGTGGTCACGGGTACTCAAGTCAAGGTGATTAGTGAGGACGGCATTGACCTAGGTTTTGATCAAGAAGGGGAGCTTTGTGTTAAAGGGCCGCAAGTGATGGCAGGCTACTGGCAGCGACCTGAAGCGACAGCTGAGGTGATGGATGCTGATGGGTGGTTTAAGACGGGCGACGTGGCTATATTAGCTGAAGATGGTTTTATTCGGCTTGTTGATCGCATAAAGGATATGATTAACGTGTCTGGTTTCAATGTGTACCCCAACGAAATAGATGATATCGCAAGTCAACACTCAGGTATTTTAGAGTGTGCTGCCGTTGGTATTCCTAACCCAGTAAGTGGTGAAACCGTGAAGCTGTTTGTGGTTAAGTCTGACCTTAATTTAACCGCAGACGATGTCATCAGCCATTGCCGAGAACATTTAACCGCTTATAAAGTACCCAAGGAAGTGGAGTTTAGAGATGATTTACCCAAAACTAATGTGGGTAAGATTTTACGCCGGGCATTAAGGGAATAATTCGCTGTTACTTTAACAGGCTCTTAGCCATACCATTGCCATAGTGACGATTCCAAGGCACCCAAAAGGGCAACTATGCGACTGTGGTGGCAAAACAGTTCACTGGTTTGAAGGCAGTTTGCGAGCTTACGGGAGCAAAGATATATGATCGCCTGGTCGGATACTATAAAATTAATGGATCAGACTTTGGAAAGTACATGATGGATAATGCTTCATGCGTTGTGTGGGAGAAGATCGATGTATGGGATAGGTATTAAATGCGTACGGTTATTCTAATATTGTTAATAAACTTAGCTTCAAATGCTTGGGCAAATAATGTTGTTACTGGAAGTGCAGGTAGCAAATTGGAAGGGAAAGTTGTTTCTGAATTCGACAGTCCTTGGGCAATGTCTTTTATTGACAGTGAAAATCTACTGGTCACTACAAAAGCTGGAAAACTTTGGCTCGTAAATACCAGTGGTGAACAGTCTTTAGTCTCTGGAGTTCCAAAAGTTTTTGCAGGTGGCCAAGGCGGTTTAGGTGATGTCGTTGTGCATCCAAATTATGCACAAAATAAATTAGTTTATATTTCGTACATCAATTCAGACAATGCAGGAAAGACACGATATGCGTCCGTATTAAGAGCCACATTGGGAAGATCAGATCAACCACATCTGAAAAACATTGAAACCATTTGGAAACAAACACCCGCTCGATTGGGCAAAGGACATTTTTCTCACAGAATTGCATTTGGTGTTGATGGAACACAACACGTTGGCAAGGTTTTCATTACCTCTGGTGATCGGCAAGAACAAACCCCCGCACAAAAATGGGACACGGCATTAGGAAAAATTATCCGCCTAAATGACGATGGCACCATACCTAGAGACAACCCATTTCAAGATAAAGGCGACCTTGCAAAAACCTTTTGGTCGATGGGTCACAGGAATGCCCTTGGAATCGCATTTGCCAAAAATGGTGAACTATGGGCGCACGAAATGGGTCCGAAGCATGGCGATGAATTTAATTTAATTGTGGCGGGTGAAAATTATGGTTGGCCAATAGTGTCGGAAGGCAATCATTATAGTGGAGCAGAAATTCCCATTCATAAAACAAGACCAGAATTCATGGCACCAAAACTTTATTGGGTACCTACGTTAGCTCCATCAGGATTAATTTTTTATGAAGGGGATGAATTTACCGAATGGAATGGAAATGCTTTTATTGGAGGATTGAAAAGCAAAGCGCTGGTTCGAATAGTTTTTAATAATGAAAAGCCTTTTGAAGCTGAACGATTCAGTTGGTCTCAAAGAGTAAGAGAAGTTGAAATGGGCCAAGATGGCGCGATTTGGGTTTTGGAAGATGGCCCATCTGGCAGGTTAATAAAGTTCACAAAACCAAATGCATAGATTGAGGCACATGCCTCCCGTGGCGCAACCAAGCGCCCCGCAACAAATCAAGTTGCTGCCACTTTTTTAATCCAACCTTCTCAAGGGCGGTGAAGGCGATACTATCGCGCCTTTAGGCCCCACAGCGGCCCACTAGGCATCGTGATAAACACATAAACAGACACAGCTAATGCCGTAGATAGACTCTTGCTTTTGGGTATGAAGCAGGTCTGAGCACCAATTAATGGCTTGGGAGCTTATTGCACCACTAACCCAGTTTAGGTCTATGTACCCTGGAATTAAGCCCATTATTAATGTATGTAAACTACACCAAGTGTTTGTAGTGGCACAGATTATAAGTATATAACGTGCAGTAAAGTGGTAATAAACTCGTTCCATAGTGTGCTAAACTAGCTGCTTTAAAATCATCTCTTTTTTATATGTCTTCTGTCTTCTCTAACTGCATGGTCAAAGACCAAGCTGAACTCAAAAACTTGTCTCAACGTATTGCCCAGCGTCAAAAGCGTGGTCAGCCCAGTGATAAATTAGTCCAACAGTTAGCAACCAAAGCCCTAACAAGCCAAACCCTCTACGAACAGCGTCAAAAAGCTTTACCCACGTTAGACTATCCCCCTGAATTGCCCGTTAGTGGACAGCGTGAAAAGTTAGTGCAGTTAATCCGTGAACATCAGGTGGTGGTGTTAGCTGGCGAGACGGGTTCGGGGAAAACCACTCAGTTGCCCAAGATTTGTTTAGAAGCAGGGCGCGGGGTGGGTGGCATGATCGGCCACACACAGCCTCGTCGTTTAGCGGCTAGAACGGTAGGGCAGCGCATTGCAGATGAGCTCAAAGTGCCCTTAGGGCAACAAGTAGGCTTTCAGGTGCGTTTCACAGAACAAGTGAGCGCTATTAGTCATATTAAGTTAATGACCGATGGCATTTTATTGGCAGAAACTCGGCAAGACCCAGACTTATTGCGTTATGACACCATTATTGTTGATGAGGCCCATGAACGTAGCTTAAATATTGATTTTTTATTGGGTTATTTAAAGCAATTATTGGGTCGTCGGTCTGACTTAAAACTCATTATTACTTCAGCTACCATTGATCTAGAGCGTTTTAGCAAACACTTTAATCATGCCCCAGTCGTCGAAGTCAGTGGACGCACATTTCCTGTTGATGTTTGGTACCGCCCTTTATTTGCCTCTAAAGTAGATCAAGATCAAGACCTGCAAAGTGCAATTCAACAGACTCTAGAAGAAATAGAACAGCATGAGCGTCAAGCCAAACAGCATAATGGTGACGTGCTTATTTTCCTTCCGGGTGAGCGAGATATCCGAGACCTCGCCTCTTTCTTGCGTAAACAAGAGCAAAAGCACTGGCAGATCTTACCTTTATACGGTCGTTTAAGTTTTAGTGACCAACAAAAGGTATTCCAGCCGTCTGGTAAAAGTGCAGGCAGGCGCATTGTCTTAGCCACCAATGTGGCAGAAACCTCTGTCACTGTGCCAGGCATTCGTTATGTCATAGACCCAGGTACAGCTCGAATGAGCCGCTACAGCTACCGTTCTAAAGTACAACGTTTACCTATAGAAGCCATTTCACAAGCCAGTGCCAATCAACGCAAGGGGCGATGTGGTCGAGTCTCAGCAGGTATTTGTATTCGCTTGTATGATGAAGCCGACTTTATTGGGCGGCCAGAGTTTACTGATGCAGAAATTTTGCGCACGAATCTAGCCTCAGTAATCCTGCAAATGCATGACTTAAAGTTGGGTCCTGTGGAAGAGTTCCCCTTCATTGATGCACCAGATAGCCGCTTTGTGAACGATGGTGTGAAATTATTACAAGAATTAGGCGCTTTAGATGAAGGGCGTCATCTTACACCGCTTGGCAAGCAGTTAGCACGTTTGCCTGTAGACCCTCGCATTGGGCGCATGGTGGTGGCAGCGAATGATTGGCAAGCGTTAAACGAAGTGCTACTAATCGCCAGTGCCCTCACCATTCAGGATCCTCGGGAAAGGCCGCAAGATAAGCAACAAGCGGCAGATCAGCAACACCAGTTGTGGCGTGAAAAAGATTCAGACTTTTTAAGTCTGGTGAACTTGTGGCAAGGCTACGAGCACGAGCGCCAGCAATTAACTCAAAATCAATTACGTCAATGGTGCAGTAAGCATTTTTTGTCTTACCTGCGCATGCGTGAGTGGCGTGAGGTGCACAGACAACTATTACTCATGTGTCAGCAGATGGGTTTTAAAACTAATACCACACTAGCCAGTTACGAAGCCGTGCACAGGGCTTTATTAACGGGCTTGCTGGGGCATATTGGTCATAAAGACGAAGATGGCCAATTTGCGGGGCCCAGACAGCGTAAGTTCTTGTTGTTTCCAGGTTCTGCTTTAGCCAAAAAACCACCAGCTTGGATTATGGCGGCAGAATTAGTAGAAACCTCACGCTTATTTGCCCGCTGCGTTGCAAAAATAGAGCCGCAATGGGTAGAGCAAGGTGCAGGTGCCTTGCTCAAGTATAACTATAGTGAGCCCGCCTGGCATAAGCGCCAAGGCCAAGTGATGGCGTTTGAGCAAGTGAGCTTATATGGTTTGGTATTGGCCAGTCAACGCAAAGTGGCCTATGGGAAAATAGATCCAGAAGTTTGCCAACAACTCATGATCATGGAAGGTTTGGTGCACAATAACTTGCTCACTAAAGGTCAGTTTTTGGCCCATAATCAAAGCTTGGTGGAAGAGATTGAAGCCCTTGAAGCTAAGTCGAGACGGCGTGATATTCTTGTTGACGAACAAGTGTTGTTTGACTTTTACCATGGCAAAATGGCCGATATTAAAACGCCTATTGTTAGTGCTGCAAGTTTTGAATCTTGGCGCAAGCAGCAAGAAAAATCTCAACCTGAGTATTTATTTCTGCGCCAAGAAGACCTCATGCAACATGATGCTGAAGGCATTAATGACAAGAGTTTTCCTGATCATTTAATGTGGCATGGCATGAGTTGGCCTTTAAGCTATCACTTTGAACCCAATCACGAGCAAGATGGCGTCACCATTCAAGTGCCTTCGAGCCAGCTTAAGCGCTTGCCCCTTAAACGCTTGCAGTGGCTGGTGCCTGGCTTATTAAAAAATAAGCTGGCCGCTTTACTCAAGGGCCTACCCAAAACGCAACGCAAAGCCTTTGTGCCTGTACCTGAATATGCTCAAGCCCTATTTGAGGCTTTATCAGTAGATGAGGTGGACTTATCTGAGGCTATGGCAAAACATTTACAACGCATGAGTGGACGTCCGTTTGATGTCAAACTGCTACAGCAGGTTGAGCTTGAGACGCATTTTTTAATGAACCTGCAAGTGATTGATGAAACAGGCCAATGCATAGCCCAAGGGCGAGATCCATTAAAATTGTTAGGGTCATACGCTACTGTCGGCGCAGTTAGTCATGCCCCCAGCGTTGCCCACCCTCTGTTAAAGCAGGGACTTACACAGTGGGACTTTTCAGCCTTGCCAAAAACCATGACCCTAGGCGAGGGGGGCATGAAGTTGCCAGTTTGGCCTGCGATTAAAGACCAAGGTAAAGCCGTAGACATTGTATTTACTGATTCAATAGAAGAAGCATCAGTGACGACCCGTGGGGGATTAGTGCGCCTTTACTCTTTTGCTGTCAATGACCAAACTAAACATCTTGCCCGCTCATTGCCAGGCTTCAGACAAGCAGAGTTGTTGTATGGGGCTTTGGGTACAGCGCAAGAGTTACGACAACAAGTATTTGATCAAGCGATCCTACTCGTGTTTTTACCTGCTAGTTTAAACGTCGATGCATGGCCTACTAACTCTGAAGCGTTTAATGCATCTTTAGAGCAGCGTGGGCATTATGCTGAGGCGGTGGAGCAGGTGCTCACACTAAGTGTAGAGTTATTACAACGCCATCATGCCATTAGAAAAACCTTGAAAGGGCAATTAAACCTAGCTTGGGCTAATGTCTATCAGGACATAGGGGGGCAACTTGACCGCTTGATGCACAAACAATTCTTGGCGCAAAAAGAATGGCAGCAACTGACCCATGTGCCGCGTTATTTAAAAGCCATCGAGGCCCGACTGCAACGATTCAAAAGTCAGATCGCAAAAGAAAATGTAGCTGTACAAGAACTTCGAGACTGGCAGAAAAAAATAGACACTGCCCAATCTCAGTGTTTACCTTATACCCCAGAGCACCAAGCCTTGAATGAGTTTGTCTGGTCCATAGAAGAATATCGAGTGTCGTTATTTGCCCAGCAGTTAGGTACACAAAAACCCATTTCGGCCAAACGCCTACAAAAACAGTGGCAGGCGATCAACCCTTAGCATTAATGGTTGGCACTTGGTGGCATGCGTTGGATAAATCACCCACAAAAAATAAGCATATAAAACAATAAATATAATTTAAAAGCGATATTATATTAAATACTTTAATATTAAATAATAAAAATGACATTATATTTCAATACTCTATTTATTTTTATCATATTTTGCATTACCATCTATTCCTATGTGAGTGCTTGTATTGGCTTGCGGGTCACGTGGTATGGCAAAATAATCAGGAAAGATAAAGTGCATCTTTACTGCTGAATTCTTACTCTCCTTTGCTAGTTAAATCTATTTTTTATTTGAAGGGGAATTTCAATGAAAAAAACTCTAATCGCGCTTGCGATCGCTGCTGCAATGCCAGTGGCTGCTCAAGCAGACGTCACCATTTTTGGAAGATTGACTTCTAAGTACAAGAACACTGGTGCTATCGACACTTACTCTCGGCTATCCATCGCTTCTTCTGAAGTATTGGCCAATGGCATGACTGCAACGGCTTCTTTTGCCATTTTAGCTGACACTGAAAAACAGGATATAGCAACTTTGTCTGGTGACTTTGTTACATTAACTGTGGGTGAAAGCGATTCTGATGGCACCTTTCAAGCTGGTGGCGTAGTTGATGTTGCCTCTGACAATGCTTACAGCAGCGATTCTAAAGCGGCTACTGTTTTTAGTGTTGCTTACTCAGGTTCTGTTACAGGCCTAACAGTTGCTGTTCAGGTCAATTCTGCTGCTGACACTGCTAGAGCAGGACTTAAGGCTAAGAGCAGTCAAATAAATGGTACTGACAAAATGAATGGTCTGAGGGCTGGCTATGCTTCTGCAATTGAGTGCTTTCTCTGCCCCACAATTCTGTTGATAGTGCATATCTTGCCCGTATAGTGATTCAAGCTAATTTACCGTTTAGTAATAAAAGTAATCATTTTTATTACAAATAAACGGCATTAGTGATACTTAATTTGATAATATAAACAAAAGAATACAAAAATCATATTAATTTATATTTATTACATAAATTAACACTATTCACCTTGTTAAACCCCATGTGTGGTGTTAAATTTGATTCGCTTAGATAAATATTAGTATTTATTTGCGCAGCGAACAATTAAGAAAATAATTCACCGACAGGTTCATTTTCTTAATTGTTTGTTTTAATGAACAATTAAGTGGATTGCTTTACCGAATCAAACCGATCATTGTAATAAAGATCAGTCAGTCAGGTAAAGCAATTGTTTAACTAGCTAGTTAAATTTTATAAATATTATTGAAGGGGAATTTCAATGAATAAGACTCTAATCGCTCTTGCGATCGCCGCTACACTACCTGTAGCTGCTGTAGCCGACGTTACCATTTCTGGTAGCTTGAATACTAAGTACAAGAACACTGGTGCAGTCGACACTGACTCTCGTTTATCTGTAGCTTCTTCTGAAGTTTTGGCTAATGGCATGACCGCAACTGCCGGTTTCTCTATTACTGCTGACACTGATGATGACACTGAAAACTCAGGTACTGCAACTTTAGCCGGTGACTTCGGTACACTAACTGTTGGTTCAATCGATGCTGACGGCGCGTTCCAAGCCGGTGATGTTGGTGGTGCAGTATCTAACACTACTGAAAGCACTAGCTCTACAGCTTCGTCTGTGTATGGTATCCACTACGCAGGTACGGTAGCAGGCCTTTCGGTTGCTGCCCAGGTTAATGCTAACACTGGCCCAACGGGCGGTGGAACAGCACAAACTAAGAGTACTCAAATGAGTGCTTCTTACGCGATGAATGGCCTAGTTCTTGGTTATGCATATGCTTCTGCTGCTGCTGATGATGCATCAACTGCTAACCATGATGGTCTCCATGAAGGTCAAACTGCTGTAGGCGCATCCTACACAATGGGCGACTTAGTGGTTTCTGTAGGCAAGGTAAACCTTAAAGACACTGCGGTAAGCCCAGATGCACTTGTATCTGCGACTTACACTTTGACTGCTGATGCCTTGACTATTGTTGCACAAGCTGACAATGCTCCATCGGGTGACTACCAGTTGAACTTGACTTACGCATTAACTGACTCGTTCAGCGTTTCATCTGAAGTTGATAAGGGCAAGACGACTACTATGGTAGCGACTTACTCAGCTGGCGACATGACTGCTACTGTAGCTAAGCAAGACGATGGTACTACTGACGCGTCTATCTCTCTAGACTACGGCAATGCTGACCTAACGATTGGTCGTGTTGGCGCACGAGCTGGAAGTGCTGGTGTTGGCCGTGCCGATGCTGCTGAGTACTCTCATGTGTCTTACTCGGTGGCATTCTAATTTAATTAGAAGCTAACCTGTTAGTCAAAAAGGCTCCTTCGGGAGTCTTTTTTTTGCCTTTTAAAAACTAATTCGCGTAAAATTAACGGTCACTTACATAGGACTAATTTTGATATGCAAAACGTAAATCAAACCTTGCAACAGGCCATTGCTCTGCATCAGCGAGGCAATTTCGCCTCTGCAGCCCAGCTTTATCAAAAAATATTAGCCATTGATGATAAACAATCTGATGCCCACAATTTATTAGGTGCGGTCTATGTGGCTACCAAAAAATTTAAATTAGCGGAGAAACACTTATTAAAAGCCACCAAGTATGCAAATGGTTATGCGCCAGCACATTACAATCTAGGTAAGGCCTACTTGGACCAGCACAAGCACTACCTGGCACTGTCTTCTTTTTCTAAGGCGGTAAAAATAGACCCTAATTATGCTGAAGCGTTATTCCTATTAGCCAATACGCGGGTTTCCCTGGGGGCGGTGGCGCAAGCTAAACCATTATTTCAGCAGGTTATCACCCTGACGCCAAATAATTATGAAGCGCATAATAATTTGGGCAGTGCCTTACACGAACTAGGAGATCATCAGTCGGCTATCCCTCACTTTCAGAATGCCATCGCCTTAAAGCCTGACTTTGAATTAGCCTACCGCAACCTTGGCTATGCCTTGGTTAAGTTAGAACGTCACGAAGAGGCGCTCGAAGTTTATCAAACCTGCCTTAAATACTTCGCGAGTGCTAGGTTATATCAATTTAAGGGTACGACATTACAGCAATTAGGGCGTATGGATGAGGCAAGAGAAGCCTACCTAAAGAGTATAGAATTAGATCCGAGCTTGGGAGCTTGTTATCGGCATCTCGCTGAAATTACTAAGTTAGATAGCTCTGACGGCATTGATGTTCAAAAGATTGTACAAGAGGGACTTGAGCAACCTAACTTGACTGAAGACTTCATTAAGCATGTATCTTTTGCTTGGGCCAAGATCAATGATGGTCAAAAGAATTACACGACTGCATTTAAAGCCTATAAACGTGGCAATGACATTAAAAGTAAAGAGAATAAATACAGGAAAAGTGGTAGTCACGAATTATTTAAGTTACTAACTTCAAGCTATAATGCGGATTTTCTATCACACGCAGCTAACAGTGGTTTAACTGAGGCCAAGCCTATTTTTATATTGGGCATGCCTCGCTCAGGTACGACCTTGGTTGAACAAATTATTTCCAGTCATTCAGATGTCACAGGAGCTGGTGAATTAAGTTACATGGCTGATCAAGCGAAGCAAGTTAAAAGTGGTTTGCTAGCCTTCCACAAACTCTTCCCCAAAATGAATCAAAGCCAATGGAAGGATATTGGCCAAGCCTATTTAAACGGCTTAAATCGTTATGATGAGGGTAGGGTTCACATCACTGATAAAATGCCCCATAATTTCCTTAATATCGGTATGATTAGTAAGTTGCTACCTAATGCTCGAATTATTCATTGTAAGCGTCATCCCGTGGCTAATTGTTTATCCATTTATAAAGCTTACTTTGGTGGTAAAAACTCTCACCCTTATGCTTATAATTTAAAAGATTTGGCCCACTATCATAATTTATATGAAGATTTGATGGCTCATTGGCGCCAAGTTTTACCAGGGCGTTTCTATGAAGTGTCTTATGAGCAATTAACCTCGAATCAAGAGCCAGAGAGTCGTCAGTTAATAGAATACTGTGGGTTAGACTGGCAAGATGCCTGCTTAGACTTTTATAAAACTAAGCGTAAGGTGAAAACAGCTAGTGCCTTTCAGGTGCGTCAACCCATGCACAATCAGTCAGTTGATTTATGGAAACGTTACGGTGAGGCGTTGCAGCCTTTGTTGGATGATTTGTATATTCCTGAAGAGTATCGTGATTAGATTAATGCGAAGATAGGCGTTTATATTTAACTTTAAGAGCTTTTAATGAATTATAAGGAATGATAATGAATTTTAGTGAGATATAAAAACACGACTTTTTAGTGAGTGACTATTCTTATCGAGTAGCTATTCTTAGCAAGCGACTGTTCTTTAAAAGGGTCCTTTGGCTTCTAAAATGCTGAAAATTAAGCCGCAACCTATACCTAAATTTTTGGTTTCTTCTTGCCAAAGGGCATGGTGCCATCACCCCAAATGCTTGCAGCATTAGTTTGGGCTTGGCGTTCTTGTGCCGCCTCTTTTTTACTTAGTGGTGTTGGTTTTTTCGCCTTGGCTTTGGTTGTTTGTTGGGCAGCGCTTTTTGTGTCGCGGTGCTCTTTGGCTTCGTGGCCCTTGATGACCATTCGTTCTAATGGTTCACCTTGGGCTTTTTCTACGCTCAACAATAAACCACGTTCAGAAATATTAACCAAGTTAATGGCTTTGCCTTGCGCACCCGCACGGCCTGTGCGGCCTGTGCGATGCAGGTAATCATCTAAGTTTCTAGCCATATCAAAGTTAATGACTAGCTCAACACCGTCAATGTCTAAGCCTCGAGCCGCCACTTCTGTGGCTACCAAGGTGTTAAAACTATGTTGGCGGAATTGACGCGTAATGTCGTTACGTAAGTCTTGTGGCAGATCCCCGTGCAGGGCCACGGCATTAATGTTGTGGCTCTGGAGAAAATTAGCTAAGTCTTCGCTAAGTTTACGACTGTTACAGAAAATCAGGTGTTTTTTTGCAGTTTCATGGGCTAGTAGCCAAGATAACACTCGTTTTTTGTGTTCTATGTCATCGCAAACTACAATCATTTGCTTAATGTTCTCTTGCACTTGGGTGGCATCATTAAGTCGAATGTCGACTGGGTTTTTAAGCAACACCTGAGCCATGTCTTGTACTTTTGGGCTGTGCAAAGTGGCGGAGTAAAACAAGGTTTGTCGGTTGACGTTGCAGGCTGCTGCAATGCTTTCTACGTCTTCACAAAACCCCAGCTCTAACATGCGGTCGGCTTCGTCAACCACGAGCATTTCTAAGTGCTCTGTGTCAGTTTGGTTTTTACGCTGATGTTCCATAAAACGACCTGGTGTGGCAATCACTAAGTCTGGATTTTTGCGCAATAAAGCCTGTTGATAGTGGTAATCTTCGCCGCCTAGGATTAAGGCCGCTTGCAGTTTAGTGCCCTTAATGAGTTTGTTGGTCAGGCTGAGCACCTGATGAGCGAGTTCCCGAGTTGGTACCAAGATTAAACAGCGGGTGCTAAAGCCAATGGCTTTGGTATTGAGTATTTGATTAAGGGCAGGGATGACGTAAGCGAGGGTTTTACCACTGCCAGTGTCGGCGCTCATCAACAGATCGTGACCCGCCAGGGCAGCCGGCAAGGCATGACATTGGGCCACTGTGGCGTGTTCAAAGCCTTGTTGTGCAATGTTTATTTTTAACCGAGGGTTGTAGGCTTGATCAGCGAAACTGATTTGTGGAACTGGGGCGGGTGCTACTGGGGTGGGTTTAGTCACGAAGGCTCCTTAGATGAGGCGGCATTTTAGCACCTCTACGGAGGCATTACGAGCAGCGGCGCAAGCCTGTTAGCCCATAGATTATGAGTGCGCCTAAGGTGCTAATAAAACCCAATCATAAAGGGACTGAGGCATTGGTTTACTCGCAATGATAAAGGCTGTGCTATAATACGTCACCGCATTGAGCGGGCGTTATAATTGACTAAAAGGTCTGCCAATGTCGAGTTCCAATGCTGCTTCTGATATGTCTTCGTACTTGGCACCAGAAAAACGTATTTTTGAATACCCTAAATATTGGGCTGAGTGTTTTGGGGCAGCGCCGTTTTTGCCAACGACTCGTGCAGAGATGGACCTGTTGGGCTGGGACTCTTGTGATGTAATCGTCGTGACTGGCGACGCGTATGTGGATCACCCTAGCTTTGGCATGGCCATTATAGGTCGTTTATTGGAGTCTCAAGGCTTCAGGGTAGGCATTATTGCGCAGCCCGATTGGAGCAGTGCAGAAGCCTTTAAAGCATTAGGTCAACCCAATCTTTATTTCGGTGTTGCCGCGGGCAATATGGACTCCATGATTAACCGCTACACGGCTGACCGGCGTCTGCGCCATGATGATGCTTACACTCCAGGTAATGTCGGTGGCAAGCGGCCAGATCGCGCCACCTTACACTACACGCAGCGCTGCAAAGAAGCCTTTAAAGGCGTGCCTGTTATTATTGGTGGCATTGAAGCGAGCCTTAGACGCATTGCTCACTATGATTATTGGTCAGAAAAAGTGCGCCGCTCTATGTTGATTGATGCAAAAGCGGACATGCTTATTTATGGCAATGCCGAACGGCCTCTAGTAGAAGTGACCCACCGTATGGCTAATGGCGAAACGCTGGAGCAAATGCAAGACATTCGCGGTACTGCCATTATGGTAAAGCAGCCACTCGCAGGCTGGCGTGGCAAAGATTCCACGACACTGGATGCCCCAGGCACCATTGATGCCATCATCAATCCCTATATTGATACCACCAAAATGAGTAGCTGTGATGCAAGTAAAGATGCCTCACCCAATTTTGTAGATGCCAAAGATGCAGTACAAACCTTGTCCATTAAGCCCATGGCGGCTTATGAACCAGTTAAGGGCCAGCCTTGGTTTAAAACTTATGCCAAGTTACCCAGTTACGACGTGGTCAAGACTGACCCAGTGATGTATGCCCACGCGAGTCGAGTGATGCATCACGAAACTAACCCCGGCAGTGCTAGGGCCTTGTATCAAGAGCATGGTAATAAAGCCTTGTGGGTTAATCCGCCTGCTATGCCCCTTGATACCGAAGAAATGGATTATGTATTTGCAGCGCCTTTCGCGCGCGTGCCACATCCCATGTATGGTGATGAGAAAATTCCAGCGTATGACATGATTCGGTTCTCGGTCAACATTATGCGAGGCTGTTTTGGAGGCTGTAGTTTCTGTTCTATTACTGAGCATGAAGGCCGTATTATTCAGAACCGTTCAGAAGACTCCATTATTCGTGAAGTGGAAGATATGCGCGATAAGGTGCCTGGTTTTACAGGTGTAGTGTCAGACCTTGGTGGGCCAACGGCCAACATGTACCGTTTACACTGTAAAGATCCAAAAGTAGAGGCAACCTGTCGTTTACCCTCTTGTGTGCACCCGACCATATGCGACTACATGGGCACAGACCACAAGCCACTGATTAACTTGTATCGCCGAGCCCGTGCGCTGCCTGGTATCAAAAAAGTGCTTATTGCCTCAGGTCTGCGCTATGACTTAGCCATACGTGACCCTGAATATGTCAAAGAACTCGTGACCCATCATGTGGGTGGCTATTTAAAAATTGCCCCTGAACACACAGAAAGTGAGCCATTAAGGCACATGCTTAAACCCAACATGAGCAGCTATAACAAATTTAAGCGCATGTTTGAGAAGTATTCTAAAGAAGCGGGCAAAGAGCAGTACTTGATTCCTTATTTTATTAGTGCTCACCCGGGCACTCGTGATGTGGATATGGTGAATATGGCCATGTGGCTAAAAACCAATAAGTTCCGCTTAGATCAAGTGCAGAACTTCTACCCATCGCCTATGTGTAATGCGACGACCATGTATTATACGGAGGTCAACCCGCTGAAAAAGGTGACCCGTGACAGTGAGCGTGTCAGTATCCCTAGGGGCATTCGCCAGCGCCGCTTACACAAAGCCATATTGCGTTATCATGACCCAAAAAACTGGGCTCAGATCCGTGAAGCTTTAGTTGATATGGGTATGAAAAATCTCATTGGTAAGGGCCCTCAGTGCTTAGTGCCTGCAGCTAGTCATGCTGAATCAAGTCGGTCTGCTCCTAAGGCTGCTAGAGGCAAGCAGGGAATGACTAAGCATACCTCACCGCGATCGCAGAAGATGAGACGTTCAAGATAGTCATTCATAGAGCCATTAATAGAGTCATCAGGTTAGGCACTAATTGAGGCGCTTGGCTAGGTATTAATTGAGGTAATAAGCTAGGCACCAATTGAGGCGCTGAGCTGGGTGTTAAACTGGGTATTAAGTAGACTTTAAATTAGGCAAAATAGGTATTGATGGTCTAAGCTTAAGGTCTAATTAATCCTTTAGAGAACAACGATGCAGCTCGTTATTGGTAATCAAAACTATTCCTCTTGGTCGATGCGGCCTTGGGTAGCGATGACGCATTTTGGCGTGTCGTTTGAAACCATCAAGCTAGAACTTGATACACCTGTCTTCGCAGCGCAGATTAAACAGTATTCTAACGCCAACACTGTGCCTGTGTTAATGACGCAAAACGGGACGGCTACCGATAGTTTGTCCATCCTAGAGACACTAGCCGATAGCCATCCTCAGATGTGGCCGAGTGATCCTAAGCTCAAAATAATGGCCCGTAATGCCGTTGCACGCATGCACAGTGGTTTTTTTGCTTTACGCAGTGAGATGCCCATGAATTGTCGTGCCATTCAGCGCAGGTTAGACATTACCCCGGCTTGCAGAAACGATATTGACCAAGTGGAGGCCCTGTGGACTCAGTGCCTTGCTGCAGCATATCAGGTTGGTCAAACGCAAGGTTATTTGTTGGGTGGCTTCTCTATTGCTGATGCTTTTTTTGCACCTGTGGTCGTGCGTTTACGTGGCTATAAGGTCACCGTTAATCCAACAACACAGACCTATATGGATACCGTGCTATCCACCCCTGCGGTGATGGCTTGGATGGCCGCAGGGGTAAAAGAAGCTAGCGTCTTACATCAAGACGAAGCAGGCTTTGATTAAGCGTAAACGCGCTTCGCTTCTTGACGCCGTCTATGCAGAACTGGTTCTGTATAACCACTGGGCTGTGACGTGCCTTCAAACACCAACTCGCAGGCGGCTTGGAAGCCCACGCTGGAGTTAAATTCAGGGGCCATATTACGATAATCTGGGTCGCCTGCATTTTGCTCGTCAACTAGAGCTGCCATGCGCTTTAAGCTGTCCATCACCATGTCTTTGGTGACAAAATCATGTTCCAGCCAATTCGCTAAAGACTGGGAGGAGATGCGCAAGGTGGCGCGATCTTCCATTAAACCCACTTGGTTAATATCAGCGACTTTAGAACAGCCAATGCCACTTTCAACCCAGCGAATCACATAACCCAATAAACCTTGGCAGTTATTGTCTAATTCTCGCGCAATGTCATTTTTGCTTAAGCTATGGCTGCCTAATAACGGTATTTCCAACAAATCATCTTGTTTGACTTGGGTAGACGTGGCCAAATTGAGTAGTTCGCTTTGACGTTCCTGAACTAATACCTGATGATAATGCAATGCATGCAACACCGCCGCTGTTGGAGAGGGAACCCAAGCTGTGCTGGCGCCAGACATTGGATGTTCCAATTTAGTCGCCATCATTTCCGCCATGCAGTCTGGTTTTGCCCACATGCCTTTGCCGATTTGAGCACGGCCTTTTAAGCCACAAGCTAAGCCCGTTTCAACATTGTTATCTTCATAAGCTGCAATCCAAGCTTGTTGCTTCATGATGCCTTTGGGCAACATAACGCCTGCTTGCATGGATGTGTGTATTTCATCGCCTGTGCGATCAAGAAAGCCAGTGTTAATAAAGGCGACACGCTCACTCGCTTGTGCAATACACGCTTTGAGGTTAACGCTGGTGCGGCGTTCCTCATCCATAATGCCCACTTTCAAAGTGTTTTTTGGTAAATCAAGTAAGTCTTCTATGCGACCAAATAGGTCACAAGTGAAAGTCACTTCTTCAGGGCCATGCATTTTGGGTTTAACGATATAAATACTGCCCGTGCGGCTGTTGCCTTTCGCTGAGGGGCCACGAATGTCATGTAAAGCACACAGACTGGTGATGAAACCATCCATTATGCCTTCTGGTATTTCGTCACCTTGGCTATTTAAAATGGCGTTATTGGTCATCAAGTGACCTACGTTACGGATAAATAACAAACTACGTCCATGCAAACTAAACGAACTACCATCGGCGCTTTGGTAATGACGATCGCTATTTAATTGACGCGTGATGCTGACGCCGTTCTTTTGCATGTCTATCGACAGGTCGCCTTTCATGAGGCCAAGCCAATTGCGATAAACGATCACTTTATCTTCTGCATCAACAGCGGTTACAGAGTCTTCACAATCCATAATTGTAGACACAGCAGCTTCCATAACGATGTCTTTTAAGCCTGCCAGATCGCTAGCACCAATAATATGCTCTCGGTCGATGTGCAATTCAAGATGCAGGTTGTTGTGCTTTAGTAAGAGGGTCTTCGGTGCCTTAGCATCACCTTGAAAACCCGCAAATTGAGTGGGTTCTGCAAGTAGAGTAACTTGGCCATGATCAAGCTGACATTGAAGCTGCCCATTATCGACCGTATATTGGGTGACTTGGCTGTGGCTTGCTTCATGCAAGGGCAGGTGCGTGTCAAGCAGTTGCTTAGCAAACGCAATGACTTGGCTGCCGCGCTTTGAATCGTAGCCTTTTGCGGCCGTTTCGCTAGTGAGGGCATCGGTGCCATAAAGGGCATCGTACAAACTACCCCAGCGAGCATTGGCGGCATTGAGGGCGTAGCGCGCATTATTAATGGGCACTACCAATTGTGGTCCAGCCACGGTGCTAATTTCTATATCAACATTACTTGTAGTCACAGACACTTGCTCAGGTTCGGGTAACAGGTATCCAATGTCTTGCAGCATGGCTTTGTATGCCGCTGGCTCTGAGGTAGGGTGGTCTAAGTGCCATTGGTTAAGGGAGGTTTGTAATTGCTCTCGCTTATTGAGCAGATTTTGGTTGCGCACTTGAAACTCATTGAGCAAAGTCGCTAGGGATTCCCAAACCTGATCGCTGGTCAGGTTCAAACCAGGTAGAATTTCTTGTTCAACCATCGTATAGAGTTGAGTATCGATGGATAGGTTTGCATGACCCATTCTAGCGTTTAAATGCACGTTCATCTCCAAGCCCCTGAATATTATTAATAATGCGTAAAGTTTCTTATAGTGTACGAAAGCATTATATAGGAAACAACTAAAATGACTCATGAGTCTTTGGTCGTATGGCAATATATTGGGTATTTGCTTTAGAAATAGTAAATGTCTTGATGATGCAAACGATCATTTAGGAATCTAAAAACCAAAATCTAAAAACAGTTTCTAAAAAACAGATTCTGAAAATAGCAATTAAAACAAGTGCTAGCTTCGCAGATGAGTTTAGGAGATTAATTTAGGTGACGGGACACCTAATAAGGCCTATAAGCTGGCAGCCTCGGCCTTAGAGCTGCCAGTTCACAGTCCATGGTTTTTTGCGCGCGTTAACCAGCCCAACCCATCCCATTCCAACTCTGTCATGTCTAGTGGGTACTTATGCTGTTTCGGCAGCTTTGGTGCTAATGCGAGAGCTCTTACGCCTCGTCGATTTCTCGCGCTACTTCAGTAATCAAACCGCGAATCCATCGATGGGCTGGATTGTGCTGTAATAGTGGGCTCCACGCCATCGTTAAGGTCATTTCAGGAATTGGAAAGGGTGGGTCTAAGATGACCACGTCATCATTGTTCATCGTTTGCAAAGTCGCCTTGCGAGGTAGGGTAACAATGAGGTCTTTTTGGTTAGCAAGTTGCACTGCGGCTTGATAATGGCGCGTAAAGACGCGAATGTTACGTGTCTTGCCTAGCTCTGATAAAGCATTATCAACCCACCCGCGACGCTGTACGTCTTTGGGGTTCATGCCCACTCCAGCACCCATGCCCGTCTTACTCACCCAAATGTGGTGAGCTTTTAAATAGCTAGCTAAGGTGAAATTTTTAGCCATTGGGTTATCACGACTCATGAGGCAGATAAATTGGTCGCGCCAAAGAATCTTTTGGTGGAAAGACTGCGGCATCGAATCAAAGCGATTAATAACTAGGTCTACTTTACCTTGCTCTACATCATAAAAGTCGACGTCTGAAGGCGTCATTATATCCAAGCTAATGCCTGGCGCTTCTTTACGCAAACGCTCAACCAGAGGAGGGATGAGCGTGGGTTCTGAATAGTCGCTGGCCATAATCCGAAACACACGGGTCGAGGTGAGTGCATCAAAGGCAGCTTGTGGTTGCACAGCCTTGTCAATGGTGGCCAAAACTTCGCGTATGGTTGGTTGTAACCCTAGAGCTCTCTCAGTGGGCGTCATGCCGTCACTAGTGCGGATGAGCAGGGGGTCTTCAAAAACCTCTCTTAAGCGCCTTAAACCATTACTCATGGCAGGTTGGCTGAGGCCAAGTTGATTGGCTGCTTTAGTTACATTGCGCTCTTTTAATAGAGCGTCTAAATAAACTAATAAATTAAGATCAACGCGATCGATACCCACGTGCACCTCCAAGAAATTCAGTTAACTCAAGCTAGTTTAGCTTAACTAAGTCAACTTAGGTTTTACTGTGTTTCATTTCGTTTTGTTTTGATGCGCTTTAATGCCCAAAAGTAAAGGCATTATTCATTTTCATAATACAAACATTAAGTTCTATAACTAAGATAAATTATGCCACGGGAAGTACTGCCTGTCGAGGCTTTCGATTTATTCCTATATGCATTTTACTTTGCTATTTGTTTTGTGAATAGTAGGCATTAGCTTTGATGGCTGTCATAAGCATCAAGACCCCTCTAAACTAGAGTTATGAGTTGTTTTGTCACTTCTGGAGTGACGTTTTATTTTATGGCTCGAAACCGAAATTATAATAATTATTACCCAACTGAGGAATTGTCATGTCGCAATATCAAGATGATATTCAAGCTGTCGCTAACCTAAAGGCTGCTCAAGGCAGCGCTTGGGATGCTATTAATCCTGAGTCCGCAGCTCGGATGAAAGCTCAAAACCGTTTTCAAACGGGTTTAGATATTGCCCGTTACACCGCAGGCATAATGCGTGCAGACATGGATGCTTACGACCAAGATAGTTCTAAATACACACAATCATTAGGTTGTTGGCATGGTTTTATTGGTCAGCAAAAGATGATCTCTATAAAAAAACATTTTGATAACACTGATCGCCGTTACTTGTATCTATCGGGTTGGATGGTGGCAGCCCTAAGATCCGATTTTGGCCCATTGCCAGACCAATCAATGCATGAAAAAACTTCTGTATCCGCCTTAATCGAAGAGTTGTATACGTTTTTGCGTCAAGCAGATGCCCGTGAGTTGGGTGGGCTGTTTCGCGCCCTAGATGCGGCTCGGGAGGCCAATGATGCAACTGAACAAAAAGTGATTCAGGCTAAAATCGATGGTTTTGTGACCCATGTGGTGCCTATTATTGCAGACATCGATGCGGGTTTTGGAAATGCTGAAGCGACTTACTTGCTCGCTAAACGCATGATTGAGGCGGGAGCCTGTTGTATCCAACTTGAGAATCAAGTGTCAGACGAAAAACAATGTGGCCATCAGGACGGCAAAGTGACTGTGCCCCATGAGGACTTTTTAGGCAAAATTAGGGCCGTACGTTACGCCTTTCTTGAGTTGGGTGTGGATGATGGGGTCATCGTGGCTCGCACCGACTCATTGGGTGCTGGCTTGACCAAACAAATCGCGGTCACTAACACCAAAGGGGATCTAGGTGATCAATATAATTCCTTCTTAGATTGCGATGAGGTCACCACCGCAGATTTAAATAACGGTGATGTGGTGCTTAATCGTGATGGTACCTTAGTGCGGCCTAAACGCCTTCCATCTAACTTATTTCAGTTCCGTTCAGGCACGGGTGAAGACCGATGTGTGCTTGACAGTATTACTGCCCTTCAAAACGGTGCAGACTTATTATGGATCGAAACCGAAAAACCTCACGTCTCACAAATTGGTGGCATGGTGAGCCGCATTCGGGAAGTCATTCCCAATGCCAAACTCGTCTACAACAATTCACCCTCGTTTAACTGGACCTTAAACTTTCGTCAACAGGTGTTTGATGCGATGTCTGCTGCAGGTGACGATGTTTCGGCATACGTGCGGGCAGATCTAATGCAAGAGTCATACGATGGCAGTGCTTTAGCGGCCACAGCAGATGAAAAAATCCGCACTTTCCAAGCTGATTCGGCTCGTGAAGCGGGTATCTTCCATCATTTGATTACCCTACCAACCTACCACACTGCGGCCCTGTCTACGGATAACTTAGCTAAAGAGTACTTTGGAGACCAAGGTATGTTGGGTTATGTTGCCGGTGTGCAGCGTAAGGAAATTCGTCAAGGCATTGCCTGTGTTAAGCATCAAAATATGGCAGGTTCAGACCTAGGCGATGATCATAAAGAGTATTTCTCGGGCGACGCAGCCCTTAAAGCCTCAGGCAAAGACAACACCATGAATCAGTTTGGCTAAGCCTAGCACTCAATCTTCCTAGCCAAGGCCAAAAAGGTGAGACATGAGTCTCGCCTTTTTTTTGGTTTCAATGGGGGCAGGTCATCTAATAGCCAAACTGCGCTTTCAAAATAGTCTTGTTCGGAGCAGAGTAACAGGGTACCCTTTTGTTTTTGCTATCGTAGCTTGGAGATCAGTGGATGGGGCAGGAACAAGGCCGGAGCTTAGATGAAGCGTTTGATGCCATTATCGACGCATGGTTAATAGAGCGTCAGGCGTTATTGACACAGTTCGTGGCTTTGCCGCAGATGAGTGTCACAGAGGACGTCATACATGAGCTGCACAGCCTATGCGAAGCCATGGTCGATTACAGTTCTCGTGGGCACTTTAATGTATACGAGCAGTTGCTAATGTACATCGCTGAACACAATAATCTGCACGCCCCTCATGCCCACGCTCTGCTAGGAAAAATTCACGATACAACTGACAAAATTATTGTTTTTGATGACGAATATGGTGCTGTTGAAAAAATGTCTATACAGGACGTTGGTCACTTCAGTGGCCGCCTATCTCGCTTAGGCGAAGTTCTTACTGAGCGCTTTAACCATGAGGATGAACTCATGGGATTAGTGCAAGAAACCTTATCTTAGTTAGCCACTTGCCTCAGCTTAAAAGGGGAAGTTTGTGACACAATTCAAACATATCGGTTTGATTGGAAGGCTTCATAGCCCTGCAGTAATCGAAACCTTGCAACGCCTGATCGCGTGCCTGAACCGCAGTCAATGCCAAGTTTGGGTCGATGAGCGCATTGCAGACTCACTACAGAGTGACGCCCTTACTGATGTGAGTTATGGCACCAGTGACAGGCACTTTTTGGGTCAACAATGTGATCTTGTGATCGTGGTGGGAGGTGATGGTAGCATGTTATCTGCAGCTCGCGTTATGGCCACCTATGGCGTGCCAATGATTGGTATTAACCGGGGTAAGTTAGGCTTTTTAACAGACATTGTGCCAGATCAACTAGAAGCTTCGATTGAGGCCGTATTGGCAGGGCATTTTGAAACCAGTCATCGGTTTATGCTGTCAGCCCATGTGTTGCGCAATGGAGAAGAGGTCGGTCGAGGAAGTGGTCTCAACGACATTGTGCTGCATCCC
Source organism: Candidatus Njordibacter sp. Uisw_058 (assembly GCF_047730065.1). Taxonomy (GTDB): domain Bacteria; phylum Pseudomonadota; class Gammaproteobacteria; order Pseudomonadales; family Balneatricaceae; genus Njordibacter. The sequence goes on along the minus strand of NZ_CP159829.1, from coordinate 1,635,255 downwards.
GGGAAGTCAGCTCGTATGCTGTCCTATGATTTATCAATCGATGGCACGGCGGTTTATTTTGACCGGGCAGATGGCTTGATTATAGCCACTCCCACTGGCTCCACTGCCTATGCACTTTCAGCTGGCGGACCCATTATGCATCCCGGGTTGGACGCAATCGCTTTGGTGCCTATGAATCCACATAATTTAAGTAGCCGGCCATTGGTTGTAGGGGCTAATGCAGTACTGGAAATTTTGATTGGTCAAGACAATAGCACTCAGCCCATTATTAGCTGTGATGGGCAAGTTCACATAGTTTGTGAGCCAGGTGATAGGGTGCATATTCAGCGTCATGAGGCCCAGCTTAAAGTGCTGCATCCTTTGGGCAATCATTTTTATGATCGTTGCCGTAGTAAATTAGGTTGGCATGCACGGGCCAGTGATGATGGCCAATGATACTGCTCAAAAGTTTCCCAGCTCAAGTTAATCTAAGCGCAATAACACAACTGCTCTGGCAACATAAAGTGCCTCATCGAGTGCGTTGTATCAACGATGAACAACAATTATGGTTACAAGATGCTGACCAATATGGTGTTGCGAAAGAGCTCTTAGTGCAGTTAGTGCAGGGCCAGTCGCAACCCCAACCGCAATCTCATGAATCGCCAGAGGACCTGGCATCAGCAAGCCAAGCTAAATTCTCAATAGCATTTATGGCCTACCCAAGAGCGTGGTTGAGGACTACTCCGATCACGCTTTCGGTAGTTTTAGTCACCGTGTTGGTCGCTGTGCTTTCCCAATTGGGTCAACACTTACAAGCAGTGGCGTGGCTTAGCTTTTTTCCTCTCGTTTTTGAAGCACAAGCCTTTATGATGACCGGATTTGAGCATCTATGGCAACAACCGTGGCGCTTGATTAGCCCAGTGCTTTTGCACTTTGGCTGGTTACATATGGTGTTTAATTTGTTGTGGTGGTGGGAATTGGGTCGGCGTATAGAGCGTCAGTCGGGGTTAGTTTTAGTGACCTTATTATTGCTCACCAGCGTGTCTGGCAATGTTGCTCAAGCTTGGCAAATGGCCAGTTTATTCGGTGGCCTATCAGGGGTTATCTACGGTTTATTGGGCTATATCTGGGTTATGGATCGTTTTAATGCACCGCGTTATCACTTGCCACAAAATATTCTCATATTTATGCTGTTATGGTTACTGTTGGGCATCAGTGGTTTGTTTTCGGCACTGGGTTTTGGTGCTATGGCTAATTTGGCCCACATAGGTGGGCTCTTGGCTGGCGTAGGGTGGGGTTTTTTACACACCCTCAAATGTCGGTTGCAATCCAACAAAAGCTAAAAAAAAGTCGGTGCCTAAGATGAATTATGCTATTATTTTGACCCATGTTTTTTCTAGGAGGTTTGGCGGATGGAATACAATCAACTCATTGCCCAACTAACACCAGAAGTCTATCTACGCTTGAAAACGGCTATTGAGACCGGAAAATGGCCCGATGGTAGAGTGTTGAGTCAAGATCAAAAAGCCTCCTGTCTGGAAGCTGTTTTGCGTTACCAAACGATGAAGCTTGATGCCACACAGCACTCAGGTTATATGTCTGATAAATGTGCGAGCACTAGTTCAGTGCCTGAAACACCTGCAGAACAAGTGATTAAAATACACTAATTATGCAAATGACTCATCGACTCACTGGGCATCTAGCAAAGCTGACCACCCATATAGACGCCGTGCCCAATGCTCAGGTGCAGTACACCTTGGTTTTGGGCGATCAAAAATTACATCTCAATCCGCTCATAGGTGAAACCATTCGTCTGGAGCATCTCGGGCAGATCAATTGTAGCCATTGTGGACGCAAAACTAAAAAGAGTTATAGCCAAGGTTATTGTTTTCCTTGCATGCAAAAATTGCCTCAATGTGATTTATGCATCATGAGTCCAGAAAGGTGCCACTTTGATGCGGGTACTTGCCGTGATGAAGCTTGGGGTCAGGCCTTTTGTATGCAACCTCATATTGTCTATTTGGCTAATTCATCTGGCCTAAAAGTAGGTATTACTCGGGTTAATCAAATGCCCACCCGCTGGCTTGATCAAGGGGCTTCGCAGGCGATGCCTATTATGCAAGTAGCCACGCGCAAATTGTCAGGACAGGTAGAGACGGTCCTCAAGCATTACGTTGCCGACAAAACTAACTGGCGTAAGCTGCTCAAAAGTGATGCCGAAACCATTGATATGTCCCATGCAGCTGACCTGTTATTAAACCAATCAGAGGCTGACCTAGATGTCCTATTAGGTGGGTTAGATCAAACAGATTACCAGTGGCTAGATACAGCCGCCATTAGTATGCGTTACCCCGTATTAGCCTACCCTGAAAAAATTAACTCACACAACCTTGATAAAGAGCCTGTGTTAGAAGCAAAGTTGATGGGTATTAAGGGCCAATACCTCATTTTTGACACGGTAGTGATTAACGTCCGCAAATATTCTTCTTATTTGGTGCAATTCAACTCATGACTACAAATTCTCAAGTAATCTATTTAAAAGATTATCAGGTGCCGGTGTTTACTATTGAAACCACTGATCTCGATATTCGTATTGGTGATGAATATACCTCGGTGGTCGCACGCCTGAAGGTTAAGCGTAATCCAGCGTCTAATAACCCTTCGTCAGAGCTTGCGCTGCAAGGTGGAAAAGACATTAAACTGCAAGAAGTGATGATGAATGGTCTCATTTTAGACGCTTCAAGCTATGATTTAGAAGGCTCCGTTTTATCTGTTCATCAGTGTCCTGACACCTTTGAATTAACCACAGAATGCCTTATTCAGCCACAACTAAATACCAGTTTAGAAGGGCTGTATAAATCGGGGGGCATGTATTGCACACAATGTGAGGCGGAAGGTTTTCGAAATATTACCTATTACCTAGATCGACCAGATGCCTTGTCAATATTTACCACGCGCATTAGTGCAGATAAAACCACCTATCCCATATTATTGGCCAATGGTAATCCATTAGAGCATGGCGACTTAGATAATGGTGAGCATTTTGCCGTGTGGCATGACCCTTTTCCTAAGCCAGCCTACTTATTTGCCATGGTCGCTGGCGACTTAGTGCGTCAAGATGACCTATTTACTACCCAATCTGGGCGCCAAGTCGACCTTCAGATTTTTGTAGAAGCCCATAATAGTCACAAGTGTGATCACGCCCTAAGTGCGCTCAAGCGCTCTATGCTTTGGGATGAGCAAAAGTATGGGCGAGAGTATGACTTAGACTTATTTATGATCGTTGCTGTGGATGATTTCAATATGGGGGCCATGGAAAATAAAGGCCTTAACATCTTTAATTCTGATTGCGTATTAGCCGACCCAGCCACCAGTAGTGATGCGACGTTTGAGCGCATAGAAGGCATAGTAGCGCACGAGTATTTTCATAATTGGTCGGGTAACCGAGTCACTTGTCGAGATTGGTTTCAGCTGAGTTTAAAGGAAGGTTTCACCGTCTTCCGTGATGCTCAATACACCTCAGATACTTACTCTGCTGCTGTAAAGCGCATCGAAGATGTGACTCTGTTGCGTACCCATCAATTTGCTGAAGATGCAGGCCCTATGGCACATCCAATTCGGCCTGCATCTTACATGGAAATCAATAATTTTTATTCTGTCACCGTGTATGAGAAAGGTGCTGAAGTGGTAGGCATGATCCACACCCTTTTGGGTGCTGAATTATTTCGTAAGGGTAGTGATCTGTATTTTGACCGGCACGATGGTCAAGCGGTCACCACGGATGATTTTGTGGCCGCTATGGCCGATGCGAGTGGCATAGACTTAAGCCAGTTCAAACACTGGTATAGCCAGGCAGGGACCCCAACCTTAGAGGTGACTGACACTTATGACGCGGCCAATCAGCAATATTGCCTAACCATAGAACAATCGACACCAGCCACGGCCGAATGTCAGGAAAAATCACCATTTCATCTGCCGTTACGGATGGCATTATTAGATGCCCAAGGCCTGGAAATGCCGTTGCAATTGCAGACAGGTGGCATGGTGCAAGGTCATAACTGTGTTCTCAATATTACCCAGGCAAGGCAAACTTTTATATTTGAAGGTATTAATGAGCACCCAATACCATCGTTATTAAGGGGTTTTTCTGCCCCTGTGAAATTAAATTATGCCTACACGCAAACGCAATTATTGTTACTTGCGAGTAAGGACCAAGACGGGTTTTCTCGCTGGGAGGCTTGCCAGAGGCTGCTAATAGAGGCGACTCGGCAAGCGATGTCTGCCACCACAGACTACCACCTCGATGAAGCCTTAGTGACCATGTTGCGTAGCAGTCTAGTGGATGAAGCTTTAGATCCAGCGATGGTCGCCAAGTTAGTGCAATTGCCTAGTGAAGCCTATTTGGCTGAAACCCAAGCCACAGTTGATGTGGATCAGATCCATACTGGTCGCGAAACTATGCGTCTTGCCATTGCAATGGCACTAGAAAATGAATTACTCGCCTGCTACCAGCGTTGCCATAATATCGGCTCGTTTAGCCAAACAGGGGAGGCCATCGGGCAACGGGCCCTCAAAAACACCTGTCTAGGGTATTTGAATACGTTAAATAAAGCCTCTTACCAGACCTTGGCCCAAACACAATATGCACTGCAGGCAAATATGACTGATGTGGGTGCCGCTCTGAGCATATTAATTGGCCAAAAAAATGCTGATTTATCCACTCCTTTGTTGGCTGATTTTTATCAGCGTTGGCAGGGTGATGCGCAGGTCTTAGGTCAGTGGTTTGCAATGCAGGCTGGGGCTAACCTAAGAGGTCGCCTAGGGCATGTAAAAGCACTGCTTGAGCATCCAGCATTTGATCTACGCAATCCGAATAAAGTGCGAAGTGTGGTGGGCAGTTTTATGCGCAGTGCTATTAACTTCCATGCGGCTGATGGCAGTGGTTATGAATTTGTTGCCGACATGGTGTTACGCTTAAATGCGAGCAATCCAATGATGGCAGCTAACCTAGCTAAGCCCTTAGGTCGTTTTAAACGGCACACTTTAGGTCGCCAACAATTGATGCAAGCTCAACTACAACGCTTGCACCAAACTGAGCTGAGTAAAGATGTGTTCGAAGTCGTCAGTAAAGCTTTGACAAACCGTTAACGAATCAACAACAAACTCCCAAGGTTGGTGTATTAATAGCCAAGCGCATGGCTTTGTGCTGCTATTGAGTAAAAAATAGTAGCTATTGCTTTGGCAGAATGTAGGAGAGTATGAATGAAATATGTTGGTGAAAAAGATTATGAACATGGCATGGATACCCAGGTGGGCGTGCTTATTACCAACCTTGGTACCCCTGATGCGCCCACTAAAAAGGCATTGCGGCCATATCTGAAAGAATTTTTAAGCGATCCAAGGGTCATTGAAACCCCAAAGTTGATTTGGCAAATCATATTAAACGGTATTATTCTCAATACACGTCCTGCGAAAAGTGCCAAAGCCTATCAAACCGTATGGACCGATAATGGAAGTCCACTGTTTGACATTGCTAAAAAACAACAAGCAGAACTGGTCAAAGCATTGCCTAACTTGGTTGTTGGGCTTGCCATGCGCTATGGTAATCCGAGTATTGAGAGTCAGTTGATTAAAATGCGTGACCAAGGTGTGCGTAAAATCTTAATTTTCCCCATGTATCCCCAATATTGTGCTGCAACCACTGCCAGTACATTCGACAAAGTGGCCCAAGTGCTCACTAAGTGGCGCTGGATCCCAGAAGTACGGTTTATTAATGAATATTATCAAGACAAACTTTATGTGGCTGCACTTGCTAACAGTATTAAAGCATTCCAAAAAGTACACGGTAAGCCAGACTTAACATTGTTCAGCTACCATGGTATTCCCCAGGCTTACCTAGACAAAGGTGACCCTTATCATTGTTTTTGCCGGGCTACCACCCGATTAGTAAAAGAACATATGCAGTTAACTGATGACGATGTCATGACTAGTTTTCAAAGTCGGTTTGGACCCGCCCAATGGTTGCAGCCCTATACGGATGAAATACTCAAAGAGTTGCCAGCCAAAGGCATCAAAAAGGTGCATGTGATTGCGCCTGCATTCAGTGCGGACTGCTTGGAAACAATTGAAGAGATTGATGTGGAGAACAGAGCCTACTTTATGGAAAGTGGGGGTGAAAGTTATAACTACATCCCTTGTTTAAATGATGGCAAGGATCAAATAAACCTATTTACTAAACTCATTAAACAGCATACCCAAGGCTGGGATTACTAAAGCATGAGCTTAGGTTTGCTGGGACGCTAGCACGCGTTCCACTGTAGCCACAATGGTCTGGGTCTGGTGATCTATTTCCATGTTAACCTGTGTGCCAACTCTCGCTTTACCAAAACCTGTGGTGCGCAATGTTTCTGGTATAAAACAAACACAAAAGGCAGAATCAGACACAGAACTGACCGTTAGGCTACAGCCATTGAGGCTAATAAAACCTTGGGGTAACACATGTTTCTGGTGAACTTGGGGCAAATCAAACCAGATGCTTGTATTTTGGTCTTGGTGTTCGATATGACTAATCACTACTGCACTTGATATATGGCCAGAAATGACATGGCCACCTATTTCGTCGCCATATTTAAGTGAGCGCTCTGCGTTAACCCAATCGTCTTGTTGCAGCAGTCCCAAATTAGTTAATTTGAGAGTTTGGCCAATGACATCAAAGCTAAAATGATTGTCACTTTGTGAGGTCACAGTGAGGCACGCGCCATTGATGGCTATACTGGCACCAATATTGACATCTTGGCTCATAGCTCTGGGTAGGGTAATTACAAAGCTACGTTGGTTTTTGCCTTCAGCAATGGATTTTATTTGGCCTTGGCCTTGAACGATACCGGTAAACATGATGTACCTGATAAGAATTAGAAAAGCTTTAGGCCGCTATATTAGCGGAGCCAGAAGCGCCTGTGAAGTAGAGTTTTCCTTGTGAGTCGTATCATTTTAGCTCCCATGGAAGGTTTGGCTGACAATATCTTGCGTGATTGCCTGACCCGCATCGGGGGTATAGATCTTTGCGTCACAGAATTTATTCGTGTGACGACTCAGTTATTACCACCCAAAGTATTTAAACGTTTGTGTCCAGAATTAGTCAACGGCTGTAAAACCCCAGCGGGTACCCCCGTGCGTATTCAATTGCTTGGCAGTAACCCTGAAGCTTTAGCTGCTAATGCAGTGAGAGCTTTAGAGCTAGGTTCTCCTGGTATAGATTTAAACTTTGGTTGCCCTGCGAAAACGGTGAACCGTAGTCAAGGTGGAGCGATTTTGTTGCTAGAACCGCAACGAGTGGCGCATATCGTGGCTACGGTGAGGCATGCCATTGGTGATGACGCATGGTTAAGTGCCAAAATGCGTCTTGGGTTTACCACCAAGGACTTAGCCATAGAAAATGCTAAAGGCATTGCGGGTGCGGGTGCTGATGAACTGACCGTTCATGCTCGAACTAAGGTCGAGGGTTACCGCCCTCCAGCCCATTGGCAGTGGATAAAAAAAATCCGTGCACAGGTGAGTATCCCTGTCATTGCCAACGGAGAAGTTTGGACTCCAGAAGATTATCTCTCATGCAAGCAAACCAGTGGTAGCGAAGACGTTATGATTGGACGTGGTTTGGTATGGAAGCCAGATCTTGCGCTACAGATTCGTCACCGTCAAAAGGGCCAGGGAGCTAACCCATGGGATTGGCCTACACTTGTACCTACGGTGCTTTACTTTATCGATTTAGTTGAGGCACAGGTCGCCGAAAAATATCAACATGCGCGGGTAAAACAGTGGCTGAAATTGTTGGGTCGCGTATACCCGCAGGCCGACGCTTGTTTTGAGCATGGCAAGCGTTTAAATACGCTACAAGAATTGCGTTCTTTGGTAGCCTATAGTCAGTGAATTTTTTTAGTGAGAGAGCATTGGTAGAGACTTGAACTTATGCAAACGGTCAATTTGCTCCAGATCCTCAGCGCTAATCAGTCGAATGGCACCAAAGACTTGGTTGCCCTCATCGTAAATTCTTAGGGTCAGCGATTGATCTAAACGGCGCACGATATCTGCCAATTCGTTGATCGTCGTGTGTTCGGAAATCTCTGGTAAGTCTTTATCGTCTGACATTGGTTTTAGCCTTGGTGATTGGTTTGGCTTAAGTTTACTTATTTTGTTTGACCTCTGTGTGGTAACTGTGTGGCAACTGTGTGGCAACTGTGTCGTTACTGTGTGGTCGATTTGTCATCATTTTGTTGAAACACTGTGTCCTTCTTCAGCGCTTGGTGGATGAAAATGTAACCTTTTGAGAGCATGCGTTATACTAGGCGGCGAATCTGTATCTGTTGTTAATTAAAGAGGTGTGTCTTTGTATTCTGTTGCTCGCAGTGTGTTGTTCCAACTATCCCCAGAAACGGCCCATGATTTAACCTTAGACAGCCTTGCAGCAGGCGCTCGTTTAGGATTATTACCCGCCCTAGCTCCCAAGGTAAACGATTTGCCCGTAACGGTTATGGGGCTTGAATTTCCAAATCCAGTAGGCTTGGCTGCGGGTCTAGATAAAAATGCGGATGCTTTAGATGGTCTTGCTGCCCTCGGTTTTGGGTTTGTAGAAGTGGGTACTGTCACGCCAAGACCCCAAGTGGGTAATCCGAAACCACGTTTGTTTAGGTTACCTGAGGCTGAAGCCATGATTAATCGCATGGGCTTCAACAACGATGGTGTAGATCAGCTGATTGAAAATGTTAAAAAGGCCAAGTTCAAAGGTGTATTAGGCATCAATATTGGCAAGAATTTTGACACTCCAGTTAAGCAAGCGGCATCAGACTATATTATCTGCATGCAAAAGGTGTATGCCCATGCAAGCTATATCACCATTAACATTTCATCCCCTAATACGCCTGGATTACGTGACTTACAGTATGGTAAATCGCTAAGCCAGTTGCTGTCAGCGGTTAAAAGAGAGCAGGCAGTTCTGCACAAGCTCCATGGCCGTTATGTGCCTCTAGCAGTTAAAATTGCACCTGACATGGATCAAGAACAGCTAGCAGATGTTGCTCATTGTGTACTTGCCAATGCCATCGATGCAGTCATTGCTGCCAATACAACCTTAAGTCGTGACGGGGTATCAGAGTTAGCCTTTGGTGACGAGGCAGGGGGACTGAGTGGGGTGCCTGTAAAACTTAAATCGACACAAACGATTGCCGACTTGTATTCTATTTTGGGTGAACAAGTGCCCATTATCGGAGTAGGGGGTGTGAATAGTGGTGACGATGCCCTAGAGAAGTTAGCTGCAGGAGCCAAGCTGATCCAGATCTACAGTGGATTAATTTATCAAGGCCCAGGATTAGTTAAGCAGTGTGTCGATGCATGTAGAGATGTCTTAAAATGTTAAAGCCATTATCCTAGGAGAGCTCCGTGAGTGAACAAAAATCCCTTTTGCGTACATTGTTGAGTTATGCCCAAAGTGTGCTCGCAAGTTTAGTCGGCATACAATCAAGTCAAAAACGTGAAGAAGATATTGAAGATGGGGGTTTAGAGCGCATGATCTATGTTGGCCTTGGCACCTTGGTGGTATTTTTGATCATTGTTGTGACTGCCGTAAGTAGTGTGCTTCCTGACTGAAAAGAAGGGTAAATATTCAGTATTTTACAAAAATAACGCTTGCTAAATACCCTTCGAGTTACGATAATTAGCGCTGTCGAAAATTGGTCCATTTTTTGGAATCTCATTATTAATTACCATATGAAAAAATCGTTTCGGAGGACAAGTATGTTTTCTAGGACTTGGCAACGCCTGAGTTCTGTAGTTTTGGGTGTATTAACAGTTCCAACTGCCTTGGCAGAGTGGGATGGTAATATGACTCGAGGCGTAACAGAAGTAAGTCAATCTATTTTTGAACTCCACATGCTGATTTTTTGGATCTGTGTTTGGATCGGTGTCGCTGTATTTGGCGTCATGTTCTATTCCATTTTTAAACATCGGAAGTCGAAAGGGGCCGTGGCATCAAAGTTCCATGAAAGTCTGAGTTTAGAGATTTTGTGGACTGCCATACCGACCGTTATTCTTATTGCCATGGCGGTGCCAGCAACATCGACCTTAATCAAAATGTACGACACAACCAACGCGGATGTAGACATTAAAATCACGGGGCACCAATGGAAGTGGCAATACGATTATCTTGGCGAAGATGTCGGTTTCTTTAGTAACCTTTCTACCACCAAAGACGAAATTTACAACCGTACTGAAAAGGGTGAAAACTATCTAGAAGAGGTTGATAAGCACGTTGTAGTACCAACGGGTCAAAAAATTCGCTTTCTTATTACCTCTAATGATGTCATTCACGCTTGGTGGGTGCCTGACATTGCTGTTAAGAAAGATGCGATTCCTGGCTACATTAACGAATCATGGGCATTAATCCCTGAAGGTGAAGAAGGTCTTTACCGCGGTAAATGTGCAGAGCTATGCGGCATACAACATGGCTTTATGCCTATCGTGCTGGAGGCAGTGACTGCAGACGAGTATCAAGTTTGGTTAGGTGATCAACGTGCTGGCAAAGTCGCTGAAGCTGCTGCCGCATTGGGTGACTTTAGTTTTGACGATTTGATGACTGAAGGTGCTGAGGTCTATGTGCGCAATTGTGCTGCTTGTCATGGGAGTGAAGGGCAGGGTATGGGCAGTGTTTTCCCAGCGTTGGCGGGTAGCCCCATCGCGATTAACGATATGGCAGGTCATATTGACATTTTGATCAATGGCAAGCCCGGCACTGCCATGCAATCCTTCAGCGCCCAACTTACTGATGTTGAGATCGCTGCTGTGATTACCTATGAGCGAAACGCTTGGGGTAATGACACAGGTGAAATGGCGACCCCCCAAATGATAATCGACGCGAAAAAATAGGACGCTGAATTATGACAACTGCGACTGCTAGTCAAGATGATCACGCTGATCATGGGCATCATGGACCTGCTAAGGGCATCATGCGCTGGGTACTGACAACTAACCATAAAGACATTGGTACTATGTACCTTTGGTTTTCTTTCACCATGTTGTTTATTGGTGGTGCTATGGCACTTATTGTAAGAACCGAACTTTTTCAACCGGGCATGCAGCTTATAGAGCCTGAGTTCTATAATCAAATGACGACCATGCATGGTTTGATCATGGTGTTTGGGGCAATTATGCCAGCCTTTGTTGGCTTGGCGAATTGGATGGTCCCACTAATGATCGGTGCACCAGACATGGCTTTGCCACGCATGAACAACTGGAGCTTTTGGATATTACCCTTTGCTTTCGGCATGCTACTGTTTACTTTATTCACTGACGCTGGCGCGCCCAACTTTGGTTGGACTTTCTACGCACCGCTGTCTACTACTTACGCCCCAAGTAGTGTGACTTACTTTATTTTTGGCGTGCACATGATGGGTATTTCTTCCATCATGGGAGCCATTAACATCATCGTGACGATCTTAAACCTGCGGGCGCCAGGCATGACGTTGATGAAGATGCCATTATTTGTTTGGACTTGGTTCATTACCGCTTATCTATTGGTCGCAGTAATGCCAGTTTTGGCAGGCGTGGTCACCATGATGTTGATGGATATTCACTTTGGTACCAGTTTCTTTGATGCTGCAGGTGGTGGCGACCCTGTATTGTTTCAACACGTGTTTTGGTTCTTTGGTCACCCAGAAGTGTACATTATGATCCTGCCAGCCTTCGGTATCGTTTCGCAGATCATTCCCACCTTCGCGCGTAAGCCTTTGTTTGGTTATGCGTCAATGGTATACGCGACATCTTCTATTGCTTTCTTGTCCTTTATTGTATGGGCTCACCACATGTTTACTGTGGGCATGCCGCTGCAAGCTGAACTCTTCTTTATGTATGCCACGATGCTGATCGCTATCCCTACAGGGGTGAAAGTATTTAACTGGGTGTCAACCATGTTTAGGGGGTCAATGACCTTTGAAACGCCTATGCTATTTGCCTTGGCCTTTGTCGTGCTGTTCACTATTGGTGGTTTTTCAGGCCTAATGCTGGCCATTGCTCCTGCAGACTTCCAATATCATGACACCTACTTTGTTGTGGCTCACTTCCATTATGTGCTGGTGCCCGGTGCCTTGTTTGGCATTATTGCAGGCGTCTATTATTGGCTGCCAAAGTGGACTGGCAACTATTACAACGAGAAGCTAGGAAAGTTTCACTTTTGGATGTCTTTCATTGGTGTCAACGTGACATTCTTCCCCATGCATTTTGTGGGCCTAGCGGGTATGCCACGCAGGATCCCTGATTACGCACTGCAGTTTGCAGATTTTAATGCCATCGCTACGGTGGGTGCGTTTATCTTTGGATTGTCACAGCTGGTGTTCTTGTTCTTATTGATTAAGACTATTCGTGGTGGCGAAAAAGCCACAGATAAAGTGTGGGAAGGTGCGGAAGGCTTGGAATGGACGATTCCTTCGCCAGCTCCCTATCATACTTTTGCTGAACCACCACACGTTAAGTAAAGTGAGATACATTAACTTAAATGACCTCAAAACTACCAGAGTCCGGTACCCAATCCGGACCTAAACCGAGTAATACGGCTTTAAAGTTAGTACTTGCGGCCATAGCGATGTTTGGCTTCGGCTTTGCCTTGGTACCGTTATACGATGTATTTTGTGAGTTCGCTGGTATTAATGGTAAGACGGCAGGTCCGGTGGAAAAAGTTGAACAATGGGTTGATACCAGCCGCACGATTAAAGTGCAGTTTATAACGACCAATAACGATGGCATGCCATGGGAGTTTGAGACTTTACAAGAAGAAGTAGAGATTCACCCAGGGGCATGGACGCAAGTGGCGTTTTGGGCGTTCAACCCAACGCAAAATGACATGGTGGGGCAGGCGGTGCCGAGTGTATCGCCCTCCGAAGCGGCCCAGTACGTGCAAAAGACAGAATGTTTTTGCTTTGATCAGCAGAAGTTAAAGGCGGGAGAAGGGCGTAATATGCCACTTATTTTCTCTTTAGATCCGGATCTTCCTGACCATGTTCGCACGGTTACTATGTCATACACGTTATTTGATGCAGGCGCTTTTGCTGAATAGTAGAAGTACATAAATAAATTTTAAGCCGTAACACACGGACCAATTACAAGTCTTCGACCAAGGAGCGATACATGGCAACATCGAGTTATTACGTACCAGATAGTAGTTATTTTCCAATTGTGGCAAGCTTTGGCTTAATCGGTATGGCCGCTGGTGGCGGCGGTATGATGAATCACATGAGTTCAGGTGGGGTAGGCTATGCTTTTCCTCATTTGGTGTTCTTAGTCGGCACTTTGTTATTAGCCTTTGTACTCTTTAACTGGTTCAGTAAAGTCGTAGTAGAAAGTAGAGCAGGTATGTACAGCCCTCAAATGGATAAGTCTTTCCGCTGGGGCATGAGTTGGTTCATCTTTTCAGAAGTCATGTTTTTTGCGGCCTTCTTTGGTGTATTGCTTTATGTGCGGCAGTGGGCTGGACCCTGGTTAGATGGCCAAGGTGACAAAGGTTCAAGCCACATGTTGTGGCCTAGCTTTGATTACGCTTGGCCTATGTTTAACAACCCAGACCCATCACTACCTGGCCCTAAAGGGGTGATTGATCCTTGGCATATTCCGTTATTGAATACGGTTCTGCTCATGTCTTCTAGTGTTACCTTGACCATTGCTCACCACGCCCTTCGGGCAATGCACCGTGGGCGCACTATTTTTTGGCTAGGCGTGACGGTAGTGTTAGGTGCCGTGTTTGTATATTACCAAATATTAGAATACATCGAAGCTTACACTGAATTAGGTCTGACCCTAGAATCAGGCATTTATGGCTCGACATTCTTTATGTTGACGGGGTTCCACGGTGTACACGTCACCATTGGTGCATTTATCTTATTCATTATGTGGATTCGTATTTGCAAAGGCCATTTTACTCCGGAGCAGCACTTCGGTTTTGAAGCAGCGGCTTGGTATTGGCACTTTGTTGATATGGTTTGGGTGGGTTTGTTCTTGTTCGTTTATATAATGTAAGCCTTTTTGAGACCTAAAAAAGGCAGCTTAATTGCTGCCTTTTTTCCTTCTAATACTGCAATTTATAGTTAATGAATATTGGCCCATGGAGAATAAGTGACCAGTTGACCACTCCAAAATCCGTAGGTTACCAATACAATGAGAATGACAGTTAGGGAAATGCGGTATTTTAACGAGGTCAATAATCGGGTTGACTTAGAACCGTCCTTAATTAGGAAAAAGAAACCACTGGCTAGGCTAATAAGGGCCAGCAGTAAGACGATGATGATGACGATTTTGATCATAAAAAGGGTCTCATTAAATTTGTTAATTAGGCGTAACTAGACTAATGATAAAACGACTGCAGCATTATTGGGCAATCACAATTTTTACAGTGTTCTTTTTGCCATTAACCATTAGCTTAGGATTTTGGCAGCTAGATAGAGCCGATCAAAAGCAACAATTAGAGGCAAGTTTAGCAGCCCTAGAACAGCCGATCACTTTAACTCAAGGACAGGACTTGCTCGTGGGGTCACTAAAGAACCTGCAGAGAGTGACATTGAATAGTCGCTTTATCAAGCCCTTTATTTGGTTCAAGGATAATCAGGTGGTCAAGGGTAAGGTGGGTTACGATGCCGTGGGTCTAATTAGCTTGGGAACGGATTTATTGTTAGTCAATCGGGGCTGGTTTGCGTCCTATGGTCAGAGAAATCCGTTACCGACGATTGATTGGATTGATGGTGAGGTTTCACTCACGGGCCGCTTGGTCAATGTGCAAGCTAATCCTTATCAGTTAGGGGCAGATGTTTACACAGATCAGTACCCACAGTTAGTGCAGTCCATCACCCCACCTGAAATGGCAAATCATTTAAAGGCTTCCATAGGAGGCGCATTGTTGCCTTGGGTGCTAATGTTGGATGCGCCAGGTAAGGCGACCCTAACCCCTCACTGGCGCGCCAGCAGCATTTCTGATGCCAAGCATCTAGCCTACGCATGGCAGTGGTTTGGGCTCGCTTTAACTTTAATCTTGCTATATGTTTATCGAGTTTTTTATTCACCTATCGACACTAAAAAGGTAAATTAATGAGTGCTAAAAAGACCAACCGTTTCACCTTGTACGCAGTGTTTGGTGTCACTGCGGTACCACTAATGATTGCTATAGTGATGTATTTTAACTTATGGGCAGTGCCTGATGGGCGCACCAATTTTGGTCAACTGCTATTACCACCTAATCAGTTACAACAAGTCCAATTGTTAGATGAAAATGAGATGCCATGGTCTCAGGAAGAGGCAGAAAAACGCTGGTTAGTGGTTTATTTAACGTCTAATAACTGTGACAAATCCTGCCAAGAGGCAACGCACTTACTGCGGCAAATTAATATTGCTTTGGGCAAAGAAGCACACCGTGTTACGCGTTTGTTAGTGCAGCAGACAGGTGCGTTCAACGCACAGTTGCAACAAGAATATCCTGCTCTGATACAACTGACGAGCTCAGCAACAGAAGTCTTTAAAAAGGGGCAAGGTATTTATTTGGTAGACCCCTTAGGTAATATAATGATGTATTACAGCAAGGATTTCGTGGGTAAAGAACTGTTAAAAGACCTTAAGAAATTACTCAAAAATTCAAACATAGGGTAACAAATATTATGAATACTAGTACTACTGCGCCTAAGTGGAGTCTGTTACTAACATATGTATCTCTTGCGATAGTCATCTGCGTCATCGTTTTAGGATCGTGGACACGCTTGGCCGATGCGGGTTTAGGATGTCCAGATTGGCCTGGCTGTTATGGCTCTTTAGTCGTGCCCCAAACTAGCTTAGAAATTTCTGCAGCTGAAGCCCTCTACCCAGATGCACCCGTTGAGGTTGGAAAGGGCTGGTTGGAGATGATTCACCGCTATTTTGCAACTGCACTAGGGTTTGTGATTTTAGTTTTAGCCGTAGCGTCTTGGTCCCAGCGCAAACGCCTATTCTATCCTTTTGTGCTCACCCAATGCTTATTAGCAATGGTGATCCTGCAAGGCACGTTTGGCGCTTGGACAGTGACTTGGAAGTTGTGGCCACAAGTAGTCACATCACATTTGTTGGGCGGTTTCATTACTGCTAGCTTGCTCACAGTGTTGCTGATAAAGTTACGACGCATGGGGCAACAGGTCAAACCTTTATCCTTAACTAATATTAGCCACAGTCGATTGCGTATATGGGCTATAATGGCCGCTGTTTTGATTATCATTCAGGTGTTTTTGGGTGGTTGGATGAGTTCTAACTATGCCGCTTTGGCCTGTTCGGACTTGCCTAATTGCAATGGCTCTTGGTGGCCAGAAATGGACTTTTCTGAGGGCTTTAATCTGACGCAATCTATTGGTCCCAACTATTTGGGAGGTCTGATGAATAGTGAGGCCCGTCAAGCTATTCATGTTTTACACCGTTACGGTGCACTGATCTTGGGTGTGTTCTTACTGGTCATGAGTTATCGATTGATCGCTCAAAAAGATAGTCGCTTGCGTCAATTTGGTGTCGGATTTTTAATTTTGTTTACGGTGCAGTTTTGTTTAGGAGTGGCGAATATTTATTACTTCCTACCTTTGCCCGTAGCGGTGGCTCATAATTTTGGCGGGGCATGCTTATTTGCTCTGACCTTAAGTCTTATTTATGTTGTCTTTTCAAAACGAGGGCGCCTCAATGAATTTTGAAGCCACAGCACCGCCAGTTAGGATCAATTGGCGTGATTATTATGAAATGTGTAAACCAAATGTAGTCATACTGATGCTCTTGACGTCATTGGTTGGCATGTTCATGGCTGTGCCTGGCATGGTGCCTTGGCCTATCTTGATTTGGGGTAACTTAGGCATAGCCATGGTTTCTGGAGCCGCGGCTGTCATTAACCATGTCATAGACCGTCGTATTGATGGGCAGATGGGACGCACCCATAACCGTCCAGTGGCAAAGGGAAAAGTTAAACCAGTGCACGCCTTGGTTTTTGCAGGCGTATTGACAGTCATTGGTCTGGCTATCTTGTTTATCTTTATCAATCCAATTACGGCCTGGTTAACCTTAGCTTCTTCGGTTGGTTATGCGTTTATTTACACCGGTTACCTGAAGCGTGCAACGCCTCAAAATATCGTTATTGGGGGTATGGCTGGGGCTATGCCACCTTTATTAGGTTGGGCTGCAGTCACTGGAACTGTTGAACCCAATGCCCTATTGCTGGTACTTATTATTTATGCATGGACACCCCCTCATTTTTGGGCCTTAGCCATTCATCGGCGGGATGAATACGCCAAGGTTGAAATCCCCATGTTGCCTGTCACCCATGGTTTAGAGTTCACGGGTTTACAGATTCTTCTTTATACCGTGCTAATGATCATTGCGACCATGCTGCCTTATATAGTCGGCATGAGTGGCTTTATCTACTTCGTGGGTGTGACTTTATTGAACCTCCGATTCTTATATTGGGCTGTGCTTCTATATCGAGGGGCCTATGAAAAAGCGGCAATGAAGACGTTTTGGTATTCTATTATCTATCTGATGCTGTTGTTTGTATTGTTGTTAGTTGACCACTATTTTCCTATTTAGAGCTTAATCAAACCCCTTTAAAGGGGTTTGATTAAGTAGTCCTGGCTTTCATGATGGGCTAGAGATTTGCACTGCGCTTCCACTCCCACTTCACACCTATGTAACAACGATTTTCCCTCTCTATTATCAATAGTGGTATACTGCGCGCCCTTTTGATTGCTGCAGTATTGACCTATGACCTACGCATTTTTCGCCACTTGTCCCAAAGCGATGGAGCCGATACTGGCCGATGAACTCGGCCCGCTTGGCGCAGAAGACATCAAGCTAACTCAAGGCGGGGTTTACTTTAATGGTGACTTAAAGGTTGGCTATAGTGCGTGCCTGTGGAGTCGATTAGCCAACCGAGTTCTACTGTTATTACACAGCGAAGCCGCAGACAGTGTTGACGAACTTTATGACGCTGTGAACAAGGTTGAATGGACAGAGCACTTTGACAGTGATCAAACCTTCTTAGTGGACTATGCTGGTCGCATGCGCGGTATTGATAATACCCACTTTGGAGCACTCAAAGTCAAAGATGCCATTGTCGATCAATTTCGCAGTAAGGGTGAATTGCGGCCCAATATTGCTAAACAAGAGCCTGATGTGCGCATTAATGTATTTATTACTAAGGGCCGCGTGCGTATTAGCCTAGATTTGTCAGGTGAGAGTTTACACAAACGCGGGTATCGTCGTGAAGGTGGCATGGCACCATTAAAAGAGAATCTAGCGGCGGCGTTATTGATTCGAGCAGGCTGGCCAGAAATGGCTGCGGCAGGCAAGCCACTGATGGATCCTATGTGCGGATCGGGCACGTTTTTAATAGAAGCGGCCATGATGGCATCAGACACAGCACCTGGGCTATTGCGTTGGCGTTTTGGCTTGCAAATGTGGAAACAGCACAATGTTGAGCTGTGGCGTGAGGTATGGGACGCTGCTGAGTTACGCAGGGAAGTGGGTGAAGCTGCAGCCACTAGTGAAATTCATGGTTATGATGGGCAACCTAAGGCCATATCAAAGTGTCGTGAAAATTTGAAACAAGCGGGTATGACTGACCGGATCCGTGTCAGTCATAGAGAACTTAAAGACTTGAAGCCCCTGACTCATAAGGCGCAACAACAACTCGGTTTGGTGATCACTAACCCGCCTTATGGTGAAAGGTTAAGCGAAGTTGCAGACATCCAGTACTTGTATCAACATTTGGGTGAGCGTTTAAGCCAAGATTTTATTGGTTGGGAACTTGCTGTGTTTACAGGTAATTCTGAGTTAGGCAAAGCGGTGGGCTTGCGTTCCCATAAGCAATATTCTTTTTATAATGGCGCCATTAAGAGTCAGCTATTGATGTACTCTTTAGAAACCACTAATCGCTTTGCAGATCGTCGCCAAGCCAGTGGTGAAATTCCTTTACAAGCCCTCAGTGAGGGCGCGCAAATGTTTGCCAATCGAGTGGTAAAAAACCGTAAGCAGTTAAGTAAATGGGTTAAGCAAGAAAATATTCAATGTTACCGTATCTATGATGCTGATATGCCTGAATATGCTGTAGCTATTGATATCTATCATGATTGGCTGCACGTGCAAGAATATGCAGCACCAAAAACTGTTGATGCTGAGAAAGCTCAGCGCCGCCTAGAAGAAGTGATGCTCGCATTACCACAGGCCTTGCAAATTCCAGAAGCACGCATTGTATTAAAACAACGCCGCCAGCAGACGGGCAAAGACCAGTATCAAACTCACGATGAAAAAGGAGAATACATTCAGGTTGCAGAAGGCGGTTGCAAATTACTAGTCAACCTCAATGATTATTTAGACACGGGGTTGTTCTTAGATCATCGACCTGTGCGGCAAAAAATTCAACACTTAGCTCATGGCAAACGCTTCTTAAACTTATTTTGCTACACAGGCACGGCCACTATGCATGCCGTTCAGGGCGGGGCTCACAATTCGCTGAGTGTAGATATGTCGGCGACTTATTTGTCATGGGGCAAAAAGAACCTTGCGCTCAACGGTTTTAGTGATCAAGTGCATAAATTTGAACAGCACGACTGCATGGAGTTCATTAAACACCACAAAGGTGAATATGACCTGATCTTTCTTGACCCACCAACTTTTTCTAATTCTAAGAAAATGATTGGCGTGTTAGACGTGCAGCGTGACCATGCCTGGATGATCCATAGAGTGATGGATCTACTGTCAGAAGATGGATTGTTGATATTTTCAACTAATTACCGCCGTTTCGAATTGGACGATAAGGTATTACAGCACAATCACGTGGAAGATATCAGTGATCAAACCTTAGATAAAGACTTTAGCCGTAACAAAAAGATCCATCGGTGTTGGGAAATCCGCAAGTATAAACCTGAGGTGCCCAGTAATTCAGAATTTTATGATGCTGAATATGCAGTCTCTAAACCACCCTCCAAAAATACACCAGAAATAGTATCAGAGAAGGCAGCGAATAAGGCAACGGAAAAGGCACCTAAATCTGTGCCTAAGAGGGCTCCCAGAGAAGTGGCTCCCCCAGCAACTGCTCCCAAAGACCCCAACCTAGAAACCAAAGATCGAAGCACTTTTAACCCTTGGTTGCAAAAAGACTAAGTATAGGTTAGTCAAATGACGTTGCGCCGATTTTGTGAATGCTTAAGTCGGCGCCGTTAAATTCATCTTCTTCAGTGAGTCGAAGGCCAATAAACTTCTTCACACCCCCGTAAACGATCAATCCTCCGATCAGAGCCACACTCACACCAAGCAAAGTGCCTATCAGTTGAGATATTAGACTTACGCCGCCTAAACCTCCCAAAGCCTCTAAGCCAAAAATACCTGCTGCAATACCACCCCATGCCCCACAAATGCCATGTAATGGCCACACGCCTAATACATCGTCGATCTTCCAGCGGTTCTGAGTCATGATAAAGGCATACACAAAAAGGCCACCAGCAATGAGGCCGACGGCTAAAGCACCAATAGGGTGCATCAAGTCTGAACCTGCACACACGGCGACTAAACCAGCCAAGGGTCCATTGTGAACAAATCCAGGGTCATTTTTACCAATCACTAAGGCTGCTAAAGTACCACCTGCCATGGCCATCAGTGTATTGACCGCCACCAAGCCGCTGATACCGTCTAAGGTTTGCGCCGACATTACGTTAAAACCAAACCAGCCAATGGTAAGGATCCATGACCCCAAGGCTAAAAAAGGGATGCTAGAAGGTGCAAAGGCGACTAATTTTCCTTTGCGGTAGCGTCCATTGCGAGTGCCTAGCAACAGCACTGCTACCAGCGCCAGCCATCCCCCTACACCGTGCACTACCACGGAGCCAGCAAAGTCATGGAAGCCTGCACCAAAGCTCTGCTCAAGCCAAGCCTGGAAGCCATAGTTGCCATTCCAAGCAATGCCTTCAAAAAAGGGGTAAACAATGCCCACGGTTAAGCCAGCAGCCAGTAATAAAGGCCAAAAGCGGGCACGCTCTGCGATACCACCAGAGATGATAGCTGGAATGGCGGCAGCAAAAGTCATTAGGAAGAAAAACTTGACCAGTTGGTAGCCATTATCAGCACTTAAGGTTTGGGCACTGGCAAAAAAGTGTTGATCGTACGCTATCCAATAACCTACAAAAAAATAGGCTAAGCAAGAAAAGCCAAAATCAGTCATGATTTTAACCAGCGCATTAACTTGGTTTTTATGCCTTACTGTCCCCACTTCTAAAAAAGCAAAACCTGCATGCATGGCGAGTACCATAATGGCTCCCATCAAGATAAACAGAGTATTGGAACTTTGTACTAAAGTGGCGACGGCACTGGTTGTGGTTTCCACTAAAACTCCTTAAATTTATTGCACTATTATAGTGCATATTAAAAAAACTATGGTCGATAGTGGTGCGATTTTGCTACAGACGTGCAGAAATACCACTAAACATCCGCTGTTTTTAATAAAGCAAAGACCGTGCCAGTAGTATACTTTAGGCCATAAAAAGCCACCCGTAGGTGGCTTGTTTAAAGGCCCATAGAAAAGCTTATGGTAAGGCTTACGGTAAGACTTTATTTAATGGGGTAGGAGCGTTTCGTTGCGCCAGTATAGAGTTGGCGAGGTCGGCCAATACGGTAAGGGCTATTAAGCATCTCATGCCAGTGAGAAATCCATCCCACAGTGCGCGCTAAGGCAAAAATCACGGTAAACATAGAGGTTGGGATGCCAATGGCCTTAAGAATAATGCCAGAGTAAAAGTCCACATTAGGGTATAGCTTGCGCTCTATGAAATATTCATCTTCTAAAGCAATTTGCTCCAAACGTTTGGCGATCTGCAGCAATGGATCATTTTCTACACCCAGCAAAGCCAATACCTCATCACAAGTTTCACGCATCACTATCGCTCGTGGGTCAAAATTCTTGTACACACGATGACCAAAACCCATCAGTCTGAATGGGTCGTCCTTATCTTTCGCTTTGGCTACAAATGCATCTATATTTGATACATCACCGATTTCTTCGAGCATATCAAGCACGGCTTCATTAGCACCGCCATGGGCAGGACCCCACAAGGCGGCAATGCCTGAAGCGATACATGCGAATGGATTAGCGCCCGAAGAACCTGCTAAACGAACTGTGGAAGTTGATGCATTTTGCTCATGGTCAGCATGGAGCATGAAAATCTTATCCATGGCACGCGATAAAACAGGGTCTATTTTACTTTCAGTGGTTGGTGTACCAAACATCATGTGTAAGAAGTTTTCAGCGTAATCCAGGTCATTACGCGGGAACATAAACGGTTGGCCGATAGAGTATTTGAAACACATGGCCGCAATGGTTGGCATTTTAGCAATTAAGCGGTGGATGGCTTTTTCTCGGTGATCAGAATTATCATTATCAAGTTGGTCATGATAGAACGCAGATAAAGCGCCTACGACGCCGCACATAATGGCCATTGGGTGGGCATCACGACGAAAACCACTAAAAAACTTGATTAGCTGCTCATGCAACATAGTGTTGTTGGTGATGTGGCTTTCGAATTCGTGCATTTGTTCAGCACTTGGAAGCTCGCCATGAATCAGCAGGTAACAGGTTTCTAGATACGATGAGTTAGCTGCTAAGTCTTCAATGGCATAGCCTCGATGCAATAAGATACCCTTGTCCCCATCAATGTAGGTAATTTTAGATTCGCATGACGCTGTAGATACAAAGCCTGGATCGTAGGTAAAAAGGCCTTTGCTCACTAGTTGACGCACGTCAATAACGTCTGGACCAGTAGTGCCTGAATAGATTGGCAGCTCGATGGGGTCCATGCCTTCTATGTGCAGAGTGGCTTTTTTTTCGGACATTGCTTGGCTCCTAAAAATTGTGTTGGAGAGGTGGAAGATAAAGTAGCTATTTAAGGCCAAAACACGAAGTAAAATCACGCGCAAGATCCATCCGCCTCCAAAAACTGGAGCCTATCTTACCCTAGACTTACCCGAGTAGGGTCATAGAAAAGATTCGGCATATTGATTGTAGTTATAACTACAGGTGATATGGTGGGGAACTACTATAAAGTTAATCGTATATGATCCTCTTGTCGGGCCCATTTGTAAAGGCTTTGTATTAAGTCAAGGCTACGCAATGCTTAGCTATTATTGAATGCCTATGCAAAATAAAAAAAAGCACATACGACAAAAGTGTCGTTGTTTTCTGTGGTTCAACTCCCTATACTTGTCCACGGCATGACGCTTGCAGCTATGTTGGTGTCGATCCAGAGTATTTTTTGAAGCCTTAGTTTAACTCATTTTTTAGCCAAAAGTAGGTAACCGTGAGCGATAAAAGACCCGTTAATCTGGACCTAGGCACATTCAAACATCCGTTAGTTTCTGTGATATCGATAAGTCACAGAATTTCGGGTGTCGTTTTGTTTGTGGGCCTAGTATTTTTATTCAATCTGTTTGATATGTCCCTTGAAGGAGAGCTCGGTTTTGTGTCAGCCCAAGCCCTATTGCAGGAGAACTTTCTTGCGCAATTTGTGACTTGGGGGCTGTTGACTGCTCTGGGGTTTCATTTTAGTGCGGGTATGAAACATCTCGTTATGGACTTTGGTCATGGCGAAGAACTTGAATCTGCGAATAATGCAGCAAAATTTGTTATTGGCTCTACGGCTGTACTGGCCGTTCTGGCGGGGGTTTGGGTATGGTAACCACGATTACAAGTTATGGTCGAAGTGGTCTTGCTGATTGGCTCGTACAGCGTGTAAGTGCGGTTATTTTAGCGGCCTACTCTATTTTCACGGTGGCCTACTTGCTGCTCAATCCACAGGTAGACTTTGCCCAGTGGCAAACCTTGTTTAATGGCACTAGCATGCGCATCTTTAGTTTAATGGCGCTTTTGTCGTTGGGAGCACACTGCTGGATTGGGTTATGGTCGATTTCTACTGATTACTTAAAACATTTTGCTGTGCGCTTCGCATTTCAAATGCTAGTGGGTTTATTAATGTTTATTTACACCATTTGGGGTGTTCAGCTACTTTGGGGCCTATAAGTCATGACAAACAACTTACGTAAAATGTCCTATGAAGCCATCGTAATTGGTGGTGGCGGTGCCGGTATGCGGGCTGCGTTGCAGCTCACTGAATCGGGTTTAAAGACTGCCTGTATTACTAAAGTATTTCCCACTCGGTCGCACACAGTGTCAGCTCAGGGTGGTATTACCTGCGCCATTGCCAGTAATGATCCGAATGATGATTGGCGCTGGCATATGTATGACACCATCAAAGGCTCCGATTATATTGGCGACCAAGATGCGATTGAATACATGTGCAGTGTGGGGCCTCAAGCGGTATTTGAGTTGGACCATATGGGTCTACCTTTTTCCCGTACAGAAGAAGGACGCATCTATCAGCGCCCCTTTGGAGGCCAATCGAAGAATTTTGGTGAGGGTGGTCAGGCTGCTCGAACTTGCGCTGCCGCGGACCGAACAGGACACGCGTTATTGCACGCTTTGTACCAAGGTAATTTAAAAGGGGGGACTACCTTTTTAAATGAATGGTTCGCTGTGGATATGGTTCAAAATGACGATGGTGCAATCGTGGGTGTGGTTGCGATATGTATTGAATCTGGAGAAACTGTTTACATTGAAGCCAAAGCAACGGTCTTAGCGACTGGTGGTGCAGGGCGCATCTACCAGTCTACGACCAATGCACTGATTAATACGGGTGATGGAGTAGGCATGGCATTGCGCATGGGTTTGCCCCTGCAAGATATGGAAATGTGGCAGTTCCATCCAACGGGCATCGCTGGAGCAGGCACTTTGGTCACAGAGGGTTGTCGCGGAGAAGGTGGTTACCTAATTAACAAAGATGGTGAGCGCTTCATGGAGCGCTATGCGCCCAATGCAAAAGATTTAGCGGGTCGTGACGTCGTGGCCCGGTCCATGGTGATGGAAATATTGGAAGGCCGTGGTTGTGGCGTCAATGGTGACCATGTGTTACTTAAACTTGATCATTTAGGTGAAGAAGTACTAGAAAGCCGTTTGCCTGGGGTGTGTGAGTTATCCAAAACCTTTGCTCATGTTGACCCAGTGTTTGAACCTGTGCCTGTTGTACCCACTTGTCACTACATGATGGGTGGCATACCTACTAACATTGGTGGGCAGGTGTTGTATCCAGAGTCTGCCTCAGAAACCCGCATTGTCGAGGGTTTATATGCTTGTGGAGAGGTTGCGTGTGTCTCTGTACACGGTGCCAATCGCTTAGGTGGTAATTCCCTATTGGATTTGGTGGTATTTGGTCGAGCAGCGGGCATACAAATTGAGAAATCAATGCGCGAAGGCTACGCTGCAGAGCCCGCCAGTCAAGCTAATTTAGATGCTGCTATGGTACGTTTAAATAGCTTAAATAATTCTGAATCAGGTGCCAGTATTGCTGAAGTTCGAGCAGACCTGCAAACAACGATGCAGTTATACTTTGGGGTGTTTCGCGAAGGTGAAAGTATGCTAAAGGGCTTGGAGTTACTGCGTGAAATTAGGACCAAAGTGTCCAACCTTCATCTGCAAGATAAAACGGGTGCTTTTAATACAGACCGCATCGAAGCCTTGGAGTTGCAAAACTTATTTGAAGTTGCATTTGCTACCGCTATTTCAGCAGAGCAACGTAAAGAAAGTCGAGGCGCTCATGCACGTAATGACTTCACTGAGCGGGATGACGAAAATTGGTTGAAACACTCAGTGTATTATCCTTTAGAGGAACGTCTTGGTAAGCGAGATGTGAATTTTACACCTAAAACTGTGGATGCTTTTCCACCTAAAATTCGTACTTATTAGGGAGTAGTGATATGTTAACAGTGAGTATTTATCGCTATCATCCAGAGCTTGATACGAAGCCATACATGCAAGACTTTGAAGTTGATACTGAAGGTAAAGACTTAATGGTCTTAGATGTTTTGAATTTGTTGAAAATTCAAGATCGTGGTCTTACGTATCGTCGATCGTGTCGTGAGGGCGTGTGTGGCTCTGATGGTATGAATATCAATGGCACCAATGGCCTAGCGTGTATTACGCCCTTGTCATCCTGCGTCAAAAACAATAAATTAGTGTTACGCCCATTACCGGCTTTGCCTGTGATCCGCGACTTAGTTATTGACATGGATCAGTTTTACAAGCAGTACGAAAAGGTGAAGCCATTTTTGCTTAATAATACCCCAGCCCCAGGTATTGAGCGTCTGCAAACGCCTGAAGATCGTGCCAAGCTGGATGGTTTGTACGAATGCATTCTTTGTGCTTGTTGCTCTACCGCCTGTCCTTCATTTTGGTGGAATCCAGATAAGTTTATTGGGCCAGCCGGCTTACTTCAGGCTTATCGTTTCTTGGCGGATAGCCGTGATACAGCAACGGAAGAGCGCTTAGCAGGTCTAGATGATCCGTTCAGCGTATTCCGTTGTCATGGCATTATGAACTGTGTCACGGTGTGTCCAAAAGGGTTAAACCCAACCAAGGCCATTGGACATATTCGTAATATGCTCATGACCAGAGCCACCTAAACAAAACCACAAATAAGCTCAGTGCGCTTATAAAGCGCTCTGAGGGTTATTTGTTTGTTAAAGTTTGGTATTGAGACTTAACCATGTGCCGCATTAAAGGTTATAATGGTCGTGTTTGGTTAAGGTTTAACCACAATCAAAAATTGGTGATACTGAATGCAAGACAGCGTGATGGAGCAACAGAGGCGTGAGTCTCATTTCTCTGGCGGCAACTTTGCGTACATTGAAGAAATGTACGAAACCTATTTACGTGACCCCAATGCTGTTCCTGAGCAGTGGCGGCAAGAATTCGATCAACTACCTCGGGTGCCAGACTCGATCAGTGGGGACGTACCTCATTCGATAGTAAAAGAGCACTTTGTTCTTTTAGGTAAAAACCAAAGCAAATCACATCCTGTCCAAACGGCGAGCCTTAGCAGCGATCATGAGCGCAAACAGGTGAGAGTCGTAAGACTCATCAATGCATACCGATTACACGGCCACCAAATTGCGAGCCTAGACCCGCTAAATCTCAAGCCCAAAGAGATAGTTCCTACTCTTGATTTACATTTTCACGAACTATCAGCAGCTGATTTAGACACAGTTTTCCAAGTTGGTGCATCCTACTTAGGCAAAGAAGAAATGCCTTTGTCAGAAATTATTGATGGGCTTGAGCAAACCTACTGCTCAACCGTCGGCTGCGAATATAGCCATATTGTTAATACCGATGAAAAGCTCTGGATTCGCCAGCGAGTAGAGTCAGTGCGCAGTCATCCAACCCATACGGCAGAAAAGCGCAAACATATATTTGAACGCTTGATTGCTGCAGAAGGCTTAGAAAAATACCTAGGTGCTCGTTTTTCTGGTGCTAAACGCTTTGGTCTTGAAGGGGGTGAAAGCCTCATTCCTATGTTAGACAATATTATTCAGCGCTCAGGTAGCAGCAAAGCTAAAGAAATTGTTATTGGTATGGCTCATCGAGGTCGACTCAATGTATTAATCAATATCTTTGGTAAAAATCCAGTCGACCTATTTGAAGAATTTGAAGGTAAACGACCTTTGAATACCTCTGGTGATGTGAAGTACCATCAAGGTTTTTCGACTAATGTTAATACCCCCGGTGGCGAAGTTCACATGGCCTTAGCATTTAACCCATCACACCTCGAAATTGCTAATCCAGTCGTAGAGGGATCTGTAAGAGCCCGCCAAGATCGCCGCAAAGATACACAAGGGGACACGGTATTGCCCATTTGTTTGCATGGAGACGCCGCCTTTGCAGGCCAAGGTGTGGTTATGGAAACCTTACAAATGTCCCAAACTCGGGCCTTTAAAACGGGTGGAACGGTACATATTGTCATTAATAATCAGGTTGGCTTTACGACCAGCAAAAAAGAAGATGCCCGCACTACGCCTTACTGTACAGACGTTGCTAAATTTATTGATGCGCCCATTTTTCATGTTAACGGAGATGACCCTGACGCAGTCGCCTTCGTGTCAGAACTAGCCTTAGATTATCGTAACGAGTTCAAACGAGACGTCGTCATTGACCTTGTGTGTTATCGCCGTCGTGGTCACAACGAAGCTGATGAACCGTCAGGCACGCAGCCTTTGATGTATAACGCCATTAAAGCGAAAAAAACTGTAGCCACACTATATGGACAGCAGCTCGTTACTGAAGGTGTGATTTCAGCTGAAGATATTGCAGCGTATCAAAATGAATACCGCAATGCGCTTGATAATGGCAAACACGTTGCCAAAGCATTGGTTTCAACACCTGACTCAAGTTCGTTTGTGGACTGGAAACCTTACCTTAACCATGAATGGACGGCGCTAGGAGATACACGGGTATCTGCAGACTTACTTAAAGATCTAGGTCAGCGTTTAGACCAAGTTCCGCAAGGTTTTGTGGTTCAGCGTCAGGTGAAAAAAATTCTTGATGACCGCTTAAAAATGGCAGTAGGCGCTGCAGAAATCAATTGGGGCTTTGCTGAAGTTATGGCCTATGCCTCATTGTTAGAGGAAGGGTATCCCATTCGCCTAACTGGGCAAGATGTGGGTCGTGGTACTTTCTCCCATCGGCATGCTGTTTTGCATGATCAAAAAGGCAGTGGTGCTTATGTTCCTCTGCGGAACTTGTCAGATGAACAACCCGATTTCACGATCTTTGATTCTCTATTATCAGAGGAGGCTGTATTGGCGTTTGAGTATGGCTATGCTTCAACGGCGCCAGAAGGCTTAGTCATATGGGAAGCGCAATTTGGAGACTTTGCTAACGGGGCCCAAGTCGTGATTGACCAATTCATCACCAGTGGTGAGCACAAGTGGGGTCGTATGTGTGGTTTAACGATGCTGCTTCCCCATGGGTACGAAGGTCAAGGCCCAGAGCATTCGTCTGCCCGTTTAGAACGTTTTTTACAGTTATGCGCAGAACACAATATTCAAGTTTGTGTGCCTACCACGCCGGCTCAAATATTCCATTTGATTCGCAGGCAGGTAGTGCGTCCAATGCGTAAGCCTCTGGTCGTGATGTCACCTAAGAGTTTATTGCGCCATAAAATGGCTATTTCTAGTCTTGATGAGCTCGCTAATGGCGAGTTTCAGAATGTCATTGATGAGGTCGATGACCTTGATAAAAGTGCAGTTAAGCGGGTAGTGTTGACCAGTGGCAAGGTCTACTACGATTTACTTGAACAACGTCGTTTAGGAAAATTAGATCATGTGGCTATTATTCGTATTGAGCAACTATACCCTTTCCCTGAACAGAACCTAGCGGATGTATTAGCCCAGTACCCGCATCTAGAACTCGTAGTGTGGTGTCAAGAAGAACCACAAAACCAAGGTGCTTGGTATTGTAGTCAGCACCACATGCGAAAAGTCATTCAGTTAGGTCGCACTGATTTAAATCTGATTGTTTCTTCACGTCCTGCCTCTGCAGCCCCGGCATGCGGTTATATGTCGGTACATTTAGAAGAGCAACAGCATTTAGTAGCCCAAGCCTTGGGATTAGAATCATGAACGGGTCTGTTGAGCAGACCCTAACCATTATTAAAGTGAAGAGATAAACCATGTCTATTGAAATTAAAGCCCCATCTTTTCCTGAGTCTGTGGCAGACGGTAC
The DNA here is from genome assembly GCF_047730065.1 of Candidatus Njordibacter sp. Uisw_058. Classification (GTDB taxonomy): domain Bacteria; phylum Pseudomonadota; class Gammaproteobacteria; order Pseudomonadales; family Balneatricaceae; genus Njordibacter. The sequence goes on along the minus strand of NZ_CP159829.1, from coordinate 1,605,602 downwards.
CATTGCCACTTGGCACAAACAGCCAGGAGAGGCATGTAAGCGCGATGATTTAATCGTTGATATTGAAACGGATAAGGTCGTGATGGAAGTGGTTGCCCCTGCTGATGGAAGCCTGTCAGACATTATTGTAGCCGAAGGCGGTACAGTGCTGAGTAATGAAGTCATTGCTCATTTTACTGCGGGTGCGGCAGCCCCTGCTCAGGCAGAGGAAGGGCCAAGTGCGGCCACTGCGACTGATCAGCCAGATTCGAGTGGCCCCGCTGTGCGTAAGTTACTGCACGAAAATAACCTGCACGCCACGCAGGTCACTGGCACGGGCAAAGGCGGTCGTTTACTCAAAGAAGATGTCCTTAACTACTTGAAGCATCCAACCCCAGTGGCTGTGGTGACCCCAGTAGCGCCAGTAACGCCAGCACCAGCACCTATGGCTAAAGAAATGCCCAAAGAAAGTACAAACCAAATGGTGTCGCCTTCTTCTGGTCCGCAGCATCGTACGTCCCGTCGTGTGCCTATGACGCGTTTACGCGCCACCATTGCTAAACGCTTAGTGTCTGCACAAAACGAAGCCGCCATGTTAACCACGTATAACGAAGTGGATATGTCACCTATTATGGCATTGCGTAAACAATATAAGGCGCAGTTTGAAAAAGCTCACAACGGCACTCGATTGGGCTTTATGTCATTTTTTGTGAAGGCTGCAGCAGAAGCCTTGAAACGCTATCCAGCGGTGAATGCATCCTTAGATGGCAATGACATGGTCTATCACGCTTATCAGGATGTGAGTGTGGCGGTGTCCACTGATCGTGGTTTAGTGGTGCCAGTATTGCGTGATGTAGAAGCAATGACTTTGGCTGATATTGAGAAAGGTATTGTAGATTTAGCCAACCAAGCTAAAGCTGGTAAGTTAACTTTGGAAGAAATGCAGGGTGGCACTTTTACCATCACTAATGGTGGTATTTTTGGTTCTTTGTTATCGACTCCAATTTTAAATGCCCCTCAAACTGCAATCTTGGGTATGCATAAAATTCAAGATCGTCCAGTGGCAGAAAATGGTGAAGTGGTCATCCGACCAATGATGTATTTAGCTTTATCATACGATCATCGAATGATTGATGGTAAAGAAGCAGTTCAGTTCTTAGTTACCGTTAAGGAATTACTGCAAGACCCAGCGCGGATATTGCTTGAGATCTAAGCCCGTGTGTTTATTTAAGTTTACGTTGTGATCCAGCGTGGGCACAAAATCTGAGGAAATATTATGTCCCAAGAATTTGACTTGGTGGTTATTGGTGGTGGCCCTGGTGGTTATGTAGCCGCAATTCGAGCGGCGCAGTTAGGTTTAAAGACCGCCTGCGTGGAAAAATGGACCAATGACAAAGGTGCTCCCGTTTTAGGTGGAACTTGCTTAAATGTTGGTTGTATTCCTTCAAAAGCGTTATTAGATTCAACACATAAATTCCACGACGCTAAACATGAATTTGAATCTCATGGCATCAACACGGGTGAAGTCTCAATAGACGTTGCCGCTATGCTAGCTCGTAAAAATACCATTGTAGACAATCTCACTATGGGCGTGGCGGGTTTATTTAAAGCCAATGGTGTGACCTTAATTCATGGTACGGGTCAATTACAAAAAGATCGTGGGGTTAAAGTGACCGCTGCTAATGGCAGCGAAAGCCATTTAAAAGCGGGTAACGTTATTTTGGCCGCAGGATCTGTACCTGTAACTATCCCCTCAGCGCCCTTAATTGAAGATATTATTATTGATAACGTGGGCGCATTAAGTATCAAGCAAGTGCCTAAACGCTTGGGTATCATCGGTGCTGGCGTAATTGGTTTGGAAATGGGTACCATATGGCAACGCTTAGGGAGTGAGGTTGTTGTCCTAGAGGCAATGGATAACTTTTTGAGCACCATTGATAAGGATTTATCAAAAGAAGCAGCTAAGTGTTTAAAGAAACAAGGCATGAATATTCGCCTTGGTGCCCTGGTAACCTCTACTGAAGTTGCTAATAACGAAGTTAAAGTCGCCGTTAAAAAGGCCGATGGCGACTCTGAGACCCTAACTTTCGATAAGTTGATTGTTGCTGTTGGTCGTAAACCGTACACTGAGGGCCTGTTGTCAGCTGACTCAGGAGTCGCTGTAGATGGGCGTGGATTTGTGCACGTGAGTACGCGTTGTAAAACTGATGCACCTGGGGTTTATGCCATTGGTGATATCGTTCGAGGCCCCATGCTAGCTCATAAGGCTTCGGAAGAGGGCATGATGGTTGCAGACATTATTGCGGGTCATAAAACCTTGATGAATTATGACTGTATTCCATGGGTTATCTATACTCATCCAGAATTAGCATGGGTGGGTAAAACAGAGCAAGAATTAAAGGCAGAAGGGGTGGCCATTAAAGTGGGGAAATTCCCATTTACAGCTTCAGGCCGAGCAATGGCAGCCAATGACACGCAGGGCTTCGTAAAGTTGATTGCTGATGCTGAAACAGATCGCATATTAGGTTGCCACATTATCGGTGGTAACGCGTCTGAATTAATTGCTCAGGCGGTTATTGCGATGGAGTTTGGATCAAGTGCTGAAGATCTAGCGCTTACAGTGTTTGCTCACCCCTCAATGGGTGAGGCCATTCATGAGGCAGCGTTAGCTGTAGATGGCCATGCCATCCATATGGCTAACAGGAAAAAAAGAAAATAAGTATTCAGGTTAATTTTAAATTTAAGTAAACAGGCATCACAATGAATCTTCATGAATATCAAGGCAAACAACTGTTTGCCCAATACGGTTTGCCCGTCTCTACTGGCATTGCCGTAGATACGGCAGCGGAAGCTATGGCGGCACTGGATCAAATTCCAGGGGATCGTTGGGTAATTAAGGCTCAAGTTCACGCAGGCGGTCGCGGTAAGGCAGGCGGTGTGCAATTGATTTCTTCTAAGCAAGAAGCTGCTGATTTTGCCAATAAGTGGTTAGGTCAACGCATGGTAACCTATCAGACGGATGCGGATGGTCAGCCTGTTTCGAGGGTTTATATTGAACCCTGTACCGATATTGCCCAAGAGCTTTACTTGGGTGCTGTGGTGGATCGAAGTACTCAGCGCATTGTGTTTATGGCATCTACTGAGGGTGGTGTAGAAATTGAACAAGTAGCCGAAGAAACGCCAGAGAAGATTTTAAAGGCAGAAATTAACCCCCTAACTGGAGCTCAGCCATACCAAGGACGTGAGTTGGCATTTAAGTTAGGCCTTAAGGGCAAGCAGGTCAGTCAGTTCACTAAGATTTTTATTGGTTTGGCTCAATTGTTCCAAGACAAAGACTTAGCGTTGTTGGAAATCAATCCTCTAGTAGTGACTGAGCAAGGTGATTTACATTGCCTAGATGCCAAGGTTGTTATTGATAGTAATGCGGTCTATCGTCACAAAGATATTCAAGCCATGCACGACCCAAGTCAAGATGATGAGCGTGAAGCCCATGCTGCTTCGTGGGATTTAAACTATGTGGCCTTAGATGGCACCATTGGTTGTTTGGTTAATGGTGCTGGTTTGGCTATGGGCACCATGGATATTGTGGCCTTGCATGGGGGTTTCCCCGCTAACTTCCTTGATGTTGGGGGTGGTGCAACCAAAGAACGTGTCACCGAAGCCTTTAAAATTATTTTGTCTGACGACAGTGTAAAGGCTGTGTTAGTCAATATCTTTGGCGGTATTGTGCGTTGTGACTTGATTGCAGAAGGAATTATTGGCGCCGTTAAAGAGGTAGGCGTAAGTGTGCCAGTAGTCGTGCGTTTGGAAGGTAATAACGCCGAATTGGGTAGTCAAAAGCTGGCTGAAAGTGGCCTTGATATTATTGCTGCTACCAGTCTGAGCGGTGCAGCTCAACAAGTGGTTGCTGCAGCTGGAGGTCAAGCATGAGCATTTTAATTGACAAGCACACTAAGGTAATTTGCCAAGGTTTTACGGGTAGTCAGGGCACCTTTCATTCTGAACAAGCCATTGAATACGGTACAAAAATGGTGGGCGGTGTGACACCAGGAAAAGGTGGCACAACGCACTTGGGTCTGCCGGTTTTTAATACGGTGAGTGAAGCCATTGCCGCTACTGGTGCTGAGGCTTCTGTTATCTACGTGCCAGCAGCTTTTTGTAAGGATTCGATCCTTGAAGCTGCAAACGCAGGTATTAAGTTTATTGTTGCCATCACCGAAGGTATTCCAACTCTAGATATGTTGGAGTGTAAGGTCGTTTGTGATCAATTAGGTGTTCGTTTAGTGGGCCCTAACTGTCCTGGAGTTATTACCCCAGGCGAATGTAAAATCGGCATTATGCCAGGCCATATCCATTTGCCAGGTAAGGTGGGCATTGTATCTCGTTCTGGCACTTTAACCTACGAAGCCGTTAAACAAACGACAGATGCAGGTTATGGCCAGTCTACCTGCGTAGGCATAGGTGGAGATCCTATCCCAGGCACTAACTTCATTGATGTATTGGCATTGTTTGAAAAAGATCCAGCTACAGAAGCGATTGTGATGATCGGTGAAATTGGTGGTACTGCAGAAGAAGAGGCGGCAGCTTATATTAAAGCTAACGTCACCAAGCCTGTGGTCTCATACATTGCTGGCGTCACTGCTCCTGCAGGTAAACGGATGGGCCATGCTGGTGCCATTATTTCGGGCGGTAAAGGCACAGCTGATGAAAAGTTTGCGGCCCTCAATGATGCGGGTGTTAAAACTGTGCGCTCTCTCGCTGAAATTGGTAAGGCATTAAAAGAAGTGACAGGTTGGTCTTAATTGCGACTGACCGATAGTCATTAAAAAGGCCACCCAAGGGTGGCTTTTTTGTTGGTCTATATTAAATGCATTTAAATAGATCGGTTTTTTAACATGGTTGACGTTTCTTTCTCACTTTGGTCGCTACCCTTGCCTCGTCTATTCGTCTGGTTGCCTTATTTTGCTTTGAGGGCAAGTTCTTTTGCCACTTCAACCTTAGAGTCCTCAAGCATAGCCTCGATTTGACTAGCATCAATACGAGTCATTAAAGGCTTGAATTTCTCAATACCATGGTTAATGAGGGGCGTATCTAGGCTAGCCCAAGCTAGGTCATCATTGAGGAATTTAGTCACATCGGCGGACATTATGGGTAACACAGGTGTTAAATAAATCATTAATGTGCGGAACATGTTTAAGCCTGTTGAGCAAATGTCTTGTACTTGTTGTTCCATGCCTTCTTGCTTAGCCAAAACCCACGGTTCTTTATCTGCGATGTATTGATTAGCTTGATCAGCTAAGGCCATAATGGCTTTAATGGCTTTACCAAACTCACGTTTTTCATAATATTCGGCAATGGTATGCTGTTCATTAGCAAAGGCTTTGAGTAATTCAGGTTCACTCACTAAAGGGCTAAGCTGACCATTAAATTTCTTACTAATAAAGCCCGCACTGCGACTGGCAATATTGACTACTTTGCCCACTAGGTCAGAGTTTACGCGCTGCACAAAATCGTCTAAGTTTAAGTCTAAGTCATCTACTTTGTTGTTCAATTTAGCAGCAAAATAATAACGCAAGTACCCGGGTTGAAGATGGCGAAGATAGGTGCCTGCTTTGATAAAGGTACCACGTGATTTAGACATCTTCTGCCCATTTACCGTTAAAAAGCCATGGGCATAGACAGCCGTTGGGGTACGGAATTCAGCCGCATACAGCATGGCAGGCCAAAATAAACCATGGAAGTTTATGATGTCTTTACCAATAAAGTGATAAAGCTCTGTGGTCGAATTCTTGTTCCAATAGTGGTCAAAGTCAAGGTCTGCACTGCGATCACATAAATTCTTAAAACTTGCCATATAACCAATTGGAGCATCCAACCAGACATAAAAAAACTTGTCTTTTTGACCCGGAATTTCAAACCCAAAGTAGGGTGCGTCACGGCTAATATCCCACTCTTGTAGGCCAGAATCTAACCATTCTGCAAGCTTATTAGCAATTTCACTTTGTAAGCTGCCACTGCGAGTCCAATCTTTTAACAAGTTTTCAAAGTCAGGTAGCTTAAAAAATAGGTGAGTGGATTCTTTTTGAACTGGCGTAGCTCCAGAAATAGCAGATTTAGGTTCAATTAACTCAGCTGGAGAGTAGGTGGCTCCACAAGCTTCACAATTATCACCATATTGATCTGGGGTTTTGCACTTAGGGCAGGTTCCCTTAATGAATCGATCTGCTAAAAACAGTTGTTTTTCTGGGTCAAAAGCTTGGGTAATCGTGCGCGAGGCAATGTGGCCTTTGGCTTCACAGGCTTTATAAATGTACTCTGAGAAGTCTTTATTTTCAGGTGAATGAGTGGAGTAAAAGTTATCAAAAGACACCTGAAAATCTTTGAAATCTTGCTCGTGTTCGGCCTGCACATTAGCGATTAACTGCTCTGGGGTAATACCTTCTTGTTCTGCACGCAACATAATGGCAGTACCATGGGCATCATCAGCACAGACATAATGGCAGGTGTTGCCAATATGGCGTTGAAATCTAACCCATATATCTGTTTGCACATACTCCAGCATGTGACCAATATGAATGGAACCGTTGGCATAGGGTAAGGCGCTGGTAACAAGTATTTCGCGATCAGTTGTTTTGGTCATGGGTTAATTCGAGTTTCTTAAGGCGCTAAATGAAGCGCATAATAATGGATTTGATGTTTCAGCCTCTATTGTACAAAACATTGGCGGTAACGCCTATAGTTTCTCTTCTTAGAAGCATAGGATTATGTATTTATGCCCAATTGGCCTGTTATAATCCAGCCTGATTTCAGTACCGCGTTCAAGGAGTAGGTCTTTGGCCATTGAGCCCATACAACCGCAGCAATACCAAGTCTTGCTAGATGCGAAAAGTTTACATATCCGGTCTCATTTTGACCAGTTGGGTGACTTTTCTGCAGATGTTGCTTTGGAAGTATTTCCATCAAGGCCAGATCATTATCGCATGCGTGCTGAATTTCGCATGTGGCATGAGGGAGATGATCTATTTTATGCCATGTTTCCTCCCGGGAATAAGTATCAACCCATTCGGATTGACTCCTTTATTCAAGCTAGCGAGCGCATTAATGCGCTAATGCTGCCGTTATTAGAAGGTATCAAAGCATCATCTGTATTGAGCAAAAAGCTATTTCAAATAGATTTTTTGAGCAGTCAGCGAGGCGAAATATTAGTCAGCCTGCTGTACCATAAGCAGTTAGGGGATGATTGGTTGTTGTTGGCTGATACCTTGCGTATTGAGTTGGGTATCAATATTATTGGTCGTGCACGCAAACAAAAGCATGTGTTGGGCATGGGTCATATTATGGAGACCTTGCAGATCAGAGGCCGCAAGTATCACTATCAGCAGGTCGAGAATGCATTTACCCAACCCAATGCGAGTATCAATGAGCAAATGATCACTTGGGCCTGCGACAGCATCGAACGATTTGGTTTGGGAACTAAGCCTGACTTGTTGGAGTTGTATTGCGGTAATGGCAACTTCACACTGCCTTTAGCGGCTCAGTTTGGTAAAGTAATGGCTACAGAGATTGCCAAATCGTCGGTCAACTCTGCACACTTTAATTTGACTGAAAATGGCATTGATAATGTCACTATAGTGCGCTTGTCGAGTGAAGAAATGACTCAAGCATTGGCGGGTGTGCGCCCCTTTCGACGCTTGGCTCAAGTAGACTTATCAAGTTTTGATTTTGGAACCATCTTAGTCGATCCTCCAAGGGCGGGTTTAGATGCTGAAACATTAGCTTTAGTGCAACAGTTTGATCAGGTGATTTATATTTCCTGCAATCCAGAAACTTTGCTGGATAACCTACAAGAACTCAAACAAACCCATGACTTAAAGCGCTTGGCTTTATTTGACCAATTTCCATACACTCACCATGCTGAATGCGGTGTGGTGTTGCATAAACGCAATTAATAGGACATAAAATGAGCGATACAAGACCAGAAGGCTTACAAGATATCAAACACATCGTTGCCGTAGCTTCAGGTAAAGGTGGGGTAGGCAAGTCTACTACCACAGTTAATCTGGCGCTAGCCATGGCGCAAGCAGGTTTTAAAGTTGGTGTGTTAGACGCGGATATTTATGGTCCAAGCCTAGGCCTGATGTTAGGCATTGCTGAAGGTAACCACCCAGAAACGATGCAAGAAAAATGGTTCCTTCCTATCCAAGCCCATGGTGTGAGCGTCATGTCCATGGCCTTCTTAGTGGATGCCAACTCGCCCATGGTGTGGCGTGGTCCAATGGCGGCTGGGGCATTACAGCAAATGCTGCTGCAGACTAACTGGGGAGAATTGGATTACCTGTTTGTTGATATGCCACCAGGTACAGGTGACATTCAGTTAACTTTGTGCCAGAAGGCCCAAGTTTCGGGTGCGGTGATCGTCACTACACCTCAAGACTTAGCCTTGCTTGATGCCCGTAAGGGTATTGAAATGTTTAAAAAGGTGAATGTACCTGTGCTTGGTGTGGTGGAAAACATGAGCACTCACGTGTGTAGTCAATGTAGTCACGAAGAAGCTATTTTTGGTGCCGGCGGTGGCGTTGCATTAGCGCAAGAGTATGGCACTGAACTTTTGGCTAGCCTACCATTGAGTATGGAAATTCGCATCCTTGTAGATGGCGGTACACCATCAGTAGTGGCTGAACCCACTTCTGCTGCTGCACAAACCTATGTGCAGCTTGCACATACCCTCGTAGCCAAGCTTGATGGGGCTCACCAAGCCATGCCTAGCATCAGTGTAGATGAAGACTAAATAAGATGCGATTAAGTGATAAAGACATTATAGCAGCCCTCAACGCTGGAAAAATTGGCATTGAGCCACGGCCAGACGATAGCGTAATTACGGGGGTCAGTGTCGACCTACGTTTAGGTAATAGTTTTCGTGTGTTTAAGGATCACGCCCGTCCATTTGTTGACGTTAGCGCCAGTCGGGAAAAAATTAATAGTACCCTTGAAGCCATCATGAGCGAAGAAATTGTGATTACAGAAGGAGAAAGTTTTTTTCTTCATCCTGGTGAACTTGCGCTGGCTGTAACCTTAGAGTCGATTACTATTCCTGATGATCACGTGGGATGGCTAGATGGGCGCTCTTCTTTGGCACGTTTAGGGTTGATGGTCCACGTCACGGCGCATCGCATTGATCCAGGTTGGAGTGGGGCGATTGTGTTAGAGTGTTTTAACAGTGGTAAGTTACCCTTAGCATTAAAACCCAACATGACTATTGGGGCTATAAATTTTGAAACCCTCTCCAGTCCAGCGCTTAGGCCTTATAACAAGCGAGTAGATGCTAAATATAAGCATCAACAAAGTGCTGTAGCCAGTCGTATAGATCAAGACGGTTAAATGGAACGTTAAATCATGAGCCAACTTTCTGCCATGCAATGTGACCAAGTTTTAAAGTCTTTGCGGGCAGGCGTGGTGCCTGCAGATCGTTTAGACTTAATTAAGGTTGGCAGGGAAGGTGAGCTAGAAACCTTGGACAAAGACATACTGCACATTGCCAAAGGTGGCTCTTGTGTGCGCTTTGTGACAGGCAATTATGGCAGTGGTAAAACCTTTATTGGCGAACTCACTAGGCAACACGGGATTAAACAGGGTTTGGTCGTAGGGACTGCTACGCTTTCTCCAGACAAAAGGCTGCAAGCAAAAACGGGGGAGACGCGCAATCTATACTCAGCAATAGTGCGCTCCTTTAGCACCAAGGCAAGGCCTAACGGTAGCGCTTTAATCAACATCGTAGAGCGTTTTATCTTAACCAACTTGCGTGAAGCCCATATCGATAATGTGCCCCCAGAAACTCATATAGCTCAGCGCTTAAAAGATTTTGAAGAACTGGCTGGAGGCTTTGACTTTATCACAGTCATTCAGCGTTACTGCCATGCTTTGGAACAGCAAGACGATATATTAAAAAGCACAGCATTAAGGTGGCTAAGAGGTGAGTTTACTAATTTGACTGACGCTAAAGCTGCTTTGGGTGTGCGCAGTATTATAGACTATCGTAATTTTTTCAGTGGTTTAAAAATGCTTTGCCAATTCGTGCGTATGGCAGGTTATCCCGGCTTACTCATCTGTTTAGACGAGATGGTGGCATTGCATGAATTAAGCCACAAGCAGACTCGTATCAATAACTTTAATGAAATTCTTAATATTGTTAATGATTGCTTGCAAGGTCAAGTCCATGGCATGGGCTTCGTATTTTTAGGTACCCCTGAATTTGTTTATGATGAGAAGAAAGGCCTTTATAGCATGCCAGCTCTGAAGAGTAGGCTTGCATTCAATCGTCTGGCGCAAGCAGGTTTGATCGATGTATCTGGACCTGTGATTGAGTTACAACCGCTGCAAGAAACAGAAATGGATGAGTTGTTGCACAAGTTACGCCATCTGCAGGCCTACGGTGAAGCTAAAAACTATCTGATTGACGATATGGGCTTATGGCAATTTATGCTTCAATGTCGCACGATATATGGCGCGCAATATTACCTCAATCCACGCTTGGCTATTAAAACCCTATTAGACCTGTTGGCAATTTTACAACAAAATCCCAACGCCAAAGTGGCTGAACTAATCTCTGAAATTAGTTAAACCATTGGTCCAGTTGAGTTAAGTCGCTACCATTTAACAAACCACTGGCTCGTTTTAAGCGTAATTGATTTAACACTAGGTCAAGTCTTGCATTATCCCAACTGCGTTGAGCCGAAAAAACTAATTTTTCTGCGTCCAAAATATCGCTAATGTCTCTCAAACCTAAGGTATATTCTGTATTTTTTCCGTCTAATGAGGCCTGCACAGCCTTGTTCAACTGCGCTAGGGCTTGAATCTGTTGCCGACTTGTATCTAAAGCTTGGTGCCAACGCCTAATTTCTTGTTGCGTCGTTTTAAGCAGAGCTTGGCCTTGTTGTTGGCTGGCATACCAAGCTTCTTTAGCTTCGTTAGTCTGAGATTGATTCAAACCACCGTCAAAGAAAGTGCCCGTTACACCCACTGCAAGGAACTGGCTAGTACCAGTGCTGCTGCTGTAGTTTTGTGACATGCTGATACTGGCTTTTGGGTATAAACCCACATCCTTACCTTGGTAGTTATGGTAGGCCTGCTGAACGGCCAACTTGTTGTGGGCAATGTCTAAGTTATTATTTTGTGCTAGCTCAAACCAGTTTTCCAAAGAATCAATAGCGACCAAACTAGCAGCATTGAAGCTGCTGGCTAGAGCAGGAAGCTTTGGGGGTAGTGTCTGATTAGTTAGATTTTCAAGGTTGGCACGGGCTAAGCTTAAGTCTTGTTGAACCTGCAATAAGTTCACCTGCAATTGTTGAAAGTTAGCTTTCACATCCTGCAGTTCTATGATGCTACTGATACCCAGATCAACTTGCTGTTGTGTTTGTTTTAAACGCTGTTCCACAGCGGTAACTTCCGCCAAACTTGAAGACATTTGGTGCTGCTGTTTGATCACAGCAACATAACGATTAATCACAGAGAAAATAAGATCTTGATGTGTTTTTTCAAAGTTAATGCGCGCCCCAGCAGCCATTTTCTCTGCTACTTTGAGGCTATAAAACGCATCTAACCTCAGAGGCAGCGCTACTTTAACCCCATAGGTATGGATGTTAGCTCCAGCATTTAAGGATTGGCTTTCGTTCACGCTGCCACTAATCTTTGGCATGAATGCGCTGTTCGCTTGAGGAATAATTTCTAATTTAGAATTAAGCGTATGTTGGGCAGCGATATAACTGGGATCATTGGCCTGTGCCAATTGGAAAAGCTCTTGGAATTGACTGGCATGACTGCCTACAGAGGCAGCAGCGGCTATGATAAAAACCGCAAAACGATTTGAAGAGGCCAAGATATATCCTTACGTAACAGCTTTAATTAATCTGTAGTTTAACTAAATTTGCGCTTAGGTGCGAACTGCTTTACCAAGTTTTGCGCAAGCTGTTCACGCCTGAATTTACGCTAACCATCAAGCCAAGTCAGCTGCTGTAAATCGATTTGGTAGCTTTTCCCATCTGCTTCTTTTTGGATAATACGCACGATACTGTAATCTAGATCGGGTGCAAACCAGATCCAAGTTTCTCGATCTGAACCTTCACCTCGATCTCGTTTAATGCGCAAAGACTTGTAATTGCCAAGGGGAGTTTCAATCAGGTCTTCGCCATCAGCAATAAACTGATAGATTTTAAGCTCACCACCATCGGCTACTTGGTAAGCATACGTTTTACCATTAATGACAGGAGTGGCCGCTAAATCCAGCTGCAGGAGCAGTTGCACACTTTGTTTATCGAGTGTGCCCAGTACAATATCCATCAACCAATCGGAACCCCCAGCAGTGTTCTTAACTTTCTTATTAGGCCAGTCAAATTTAACCTCTACATCTCGTGTTTTGTTTAAAACTTTGCGTTGGTAGGTATAGTGATCAGGCTCAATTTGATCATCAATAAATTGAAACAGGCTGGATTCGGTCAAAGAAGCTACCATCGCACTCGCGGCAGTCGTGAGTCGGTAGCTTCCATCATCATTCTTAATTAGACTGCGTTCTGCTTGGCCAGATAGGCTAATACCTAAATCCCACTGGCTGGTATAAATCGCTTGAAAAGGTCTTAACTGAGCTAGGCTGCTGTGACTCCATAACAAGATGAGCATCAGGCTAAAGGCGCTGGGGAGCTTACACAATTTGTTGGTAATATTTAGCATTTCATTTCCTTGCAATATTAATCGAGCACATTTAAGTCAGGACTGAAATTGTATGCCTTGTTCTGGCAATAGCTGACCATCCATTAACACAGCGTTATTTTGCAGCTTTAACCGGCCCTCACAGAACCATTTAATGGCAATGGGGTAAATTAAGTGTTCTTGCACTAAGACCCGAGCCGCTAAAACTTTAGGTGAATCCAGACTTAGTACGCTCACTGATGCTTGTAAGACCATAGGACCCCCATCAAGTTCACTAGAAACAAAATGCACACTGGCGCCATGCTCAGCAACCTCTGCTTCTATGGCCCGCTCATGAGTATTAATGCCTTTAAATTGTGGCAGCAACGAAGGGTGGATGTTAAGCATGCGGCCATGGTAATGATGGGTGAATTGAGGCGTAAAAATTCGCATAAAACCAGCGAGGACCACCAAATCGGGTTGCTTGTCATCAATGGCGTGTGTGAGTTCCTTGTCAAAGGCCTCGCGGCTACCAAACTCTAGGTGATTAATGACTCGATTTTCTATGCCAGCTTTATGAGCTCTAGCTAAACCCAAAGCATCAACTTTGTTGCTGATGACTAATTCAATGGTCGCATCAATTGAGCCCATAGAAATAGCATCAATGAGCGCTTGTAAGTTACTACCGCCACCTGAAATAAGGACCACAAGACGCGGTACTTGGTGTAATGATTGTTCATGCATGAGCGTGTCCAAAGACGGGTTTAGCGCATTAAAACAGCATCTTGGGAGCCGTCATTTTGTTGAATATGACCTATTACCCAAGGACTTTCACCTGCTTTAGCTAGGGTGGATAGTGCTTGGGCTTGGTCTTCTTCGGTTACCACAATGACCATGCCCACACCGCAATTAAAGGTACGGTACATTTCAGTGTCGGTCACATTACCTTGGCTTTGCAACCAATTAAATACAGCGGGCTGCTGCCAAGACTGAGTCTCAATTACAGCAACACTATTTGCAGGTAAAACCCGCGGAATATTCTCAAGTAAACCACCACCTGTGATATGAGATAAGGCTTTTACATCCACTTGCTTAAATAGTGTTAATAAGGCTTTTACATAAATACGGGTAGGCTCCATCAGGGCCTCACCTAGGCTGACACCACCGATGTCTTGTTGTAAATCAGCCTGGCTGACTTCGATGATTTTGCGAATAAGGGAGTATCCATTGGAATGGGGGCCAGAAGCTGGGAGACCAATCAGCACATTACCAGGGGCCACCTTGGTACCGTCTATAATTTTGCTCTTTTCTACAATTCCTACACAGAACCCAGCAAGATCATAATCTTCTCCTTCGTACATCCCAGGCATTTCTGCCGTTTCACCGCCAACTAAGGAAGCTCCAGCAAGGGCACAGCCTTCGCCAATGCCCGTGATGACTCGAGTTGCAATTTCAACATCGAGTTTACCGGTGGCATAATAGTCGAGAAAGAATAAAGGTTCTGCACCAGCAACAATTAAATCGTTGGCGCACATGGCGACTAAGTCAATACCGATGTGATCGTGACGGTTCAATTCTAAGGCCAGTTTTAGTTTGGTACCAACGCCATCAGTGCCAGACACAAGCACTGGCTCGTCATAGCCTTTTGGAAGTTCAAATAATGCTCCAAATCCACCAAGTCCAGCCATGACTTCAGGCCGGCGGGTGCGCTTGGCAACGCCTTTGATACGCTCAATTAGGGCGTTACCTGCATCGATATCGACGCCAGCATCTTTGTAGCTTAGAGAATTAGTAGGGGCTTCAGTGCTCATGGCAGGGGGTGACCTTAGGGAGTTAATTTAAACTTTGGCTATTTTATCACTCTACTGGCGTTTCATCACCCGCTTAGAGGTTAAGTTTCGAGGTTTTTTGCACTTTTCTTGCTAGCGGCAATGGGCCATATTGACTATAGTGAGGTCTGAGTTACTTCAAACATTAAAAGCAACATAACTTAATGGTTAACAAAGATATTATATGACGCGAACATTACTTAGTTTAGTGCTAAAGGCACTGCAAAAAATAACCTGTATAGGTTTACTGCTGTGGCCTTTGCCAGCCTTTAGTTTGGTCGTTGATGGCCTTTATGACGCTGCCATTCAAGTGGAAGACCAATCCCCTGAGCAAATGCTAAGGGCGAAAAAAATGGGCTTAGCCCAAGTTTTAGTTAAAGTCACTGGGCAAACTCAGAGTTTAACTCACCCCAAAGTGCGAGCTGCTTTGCGCAACCCAGAGTCTTATTTACAGCGTTTTTCCTTTGGTACTGAGCTACTGAAAAACGGTCAACCCCAAGCCGTCATTGAATTGGCGTTTGATAGCCTGCAGGTTGACCAATTGATTCGTGAATCTGGTCACTTCATTTGGGGCAAAGACCGCGCTGGAGTATTAGTTTGGCTGGTAGAAGATACTCAAGGTATTAGGCAGATTGTCAATGATAACCGCCACCCCATGGTCGCTCAAATCATGTCACAAGCACATTTGCGGGGTATGCCACTATTATGGCCCTTGCTCGACTTAGAGGATCAATTGTCCATTAATGCAGGTGACTTGTGGGGTGTGTTTAGAGACACCATCACTCGGGCTTCTAGTCGATATCAAGCTGATGCGGTGCTGGTCGGGCTCATGTTCCAAGACAGTCAAAAATTATGGCGCGTAGACTGGAATTTTTGGTTAGATGATGTGGAACAAAAATGGTCTTCTCAAGGAACTGATATTGCCGTGTTGGTGGAGCCTTTAGAGGATCGCTTAGCAGCCAGTCTAGTTGAAAAATTTGCACTAGACACGGGGGCTGAAAGCTTAAACGACGAGGCTAGGAAAAGTGCCATATTACGAATTGATCAGGTTACGCAGGTTGGAGACTATGTTGAAATCCAAGCCATGTTACAAACCATTGCAGGTATTCAAAAGGTGCAGCTACACAGTGCCAAGGGTACGACACTTGAATTTCGAATATTTGCTCAATCTAATCTTGCTCAAGTCAAATCTGTGATTGATTTAAAAAGGCGTTTACAAGCGGTTGAAGGCACTGATATCGTTGCTTTGGATCAATCTCTTGACCTTGGAATCAACCTCGTATGGCACTATCAATGGAATTAATTTTGGAGTTGCACAGGCACTTACATAAGGAAAATAGGGAATGACACAATCTCAGGCATGGTTGCTTATCGTTGTAGGACTTATTTTAGCTGGATTGTTGTATATACTTCAGCCGGTGCTGACACCGTTTTTAGTGGGCATAGGGATAGCGTATTTGGCAGACCCCTTTGCGGACCGCCTGGAGGCTAGGGGTTGGCCAAGAAGCATGGCAACGGTCATGGTATTTTCGGTATTAATTTTGCTGCTAGTCGGTTTGTTTTTAGGTATTTATCCTTTGCTCATAAAACAAATTCAGACCTTAGTGCAAATGCTACCTAGTATTGAGATTTGGTTTAATGCAACGCTATTGCCATGGCTGCAGTCGAGCTTAGGGTTAGATGTAAAAAGTATGAAATTAGACCTAGTCACTGAAGGGCTTGCCGCCGAGTGGAAGCAGACTGGTGGAGTCATATCGCGAGTGGCTAAATACGCTACCGAATCTAGTATGGGTTTAATCTCTACCCTGGGTTCTGTGGCTATGGTGCCGGTAGTGGCTTTTTACATGCTTAGGGATTTTGATCTTGTCACTGAGCGCATTAAAATGCTTTTGCCCCTTAGTATTCAGCCTCAAGTCAACGCCTGGGCCATTGAAAGTAATGATGTGTTAGCTGCGTTTATGCGAGGCCAGTTGCTGGTAATGTTGAGTTTAGGAGCTATTTACGCTTTAGGGCTGCACTTAGTGGGCTTAAATTATGCTCTATTAATTGGGGTGTTAGCCGGTTTGGCCAGCGTCGTGCCTTATTTAGGTTTTGTTGTAGGCATCACTGCTGCATTAACCATCTCTCTTTTTCAATTTGATAATTACTTGCCACTTGCGATGGTGCTTGTGGTTTTTTCCGTAGGGCAAATTGTGGAAAGCTTTGTATTAACTCCGCTGCTTGTTGGTGATCGTATTGGACTGCATCCAGTTGCTGTGATCTTTGCAATTTTGGCAGGTGGCCAACTCTTTGGATTTATGGGGGTGTTATTAGCCTTGCCTATCGCAGCGGTGATTATGGTATTGTTACGACATCTTCATAAAGGCTATATTAACAGCGATTTATATGGCCAGCAGGATATTGAATGACCACTATTGCAATAAAAGATGTGCACCAGCAACTTAGCTTTAGGCAACTTACACTTGGGGTAACCTTAAATGCCCAGCAACAGTTGAATAACTTTTCCTTTAGTGGTGCACCGGCATTAGCACCAGCTTTAGATGATCTACTAATGAGTGAAAAGGCCGACAGCGTTTATGTGTTTGGTGCTCAAGGGGTGGGCAAAAGCCATTTGTTGCAAGGCTGTGTGTTGAGGGCTCAAGAAATGGGCCAGCAAGCCATTTACATTAGTTGTCGTGAACTGATTCAAATTCCCTCTGTGCAGGCTGATGAATGTTTGGAAGGCTTAGAGTCTAATGCCTTGATTTGTGTTGACGACATAGATCATTTGATTAACGATATGCATTGGGCCCAAGCCTGGTTCCACTTGTATAATAAACTCATGCAGCAAGATCATCACCTTGTGATATCAGCCACATTAAATCCAAGAACGGTGGTCTGCCATCTGAATGATTTGCGCTCAAGGTTGCAGTTAGCTAATGTATTTCAACTAATGGTTTTAGATGAAGAGGCCAGTGGTCGATTACTGCAAGAAAAAGCACAACAAAAGGGTTTATACCTAACCAACGAACACGTAGCCTATATTTTTTCGCGCAGCCCCAGAGGCTTAGCGAATGTTTTGGCCGTGCTGGATTTATTAGATACCGCCTCATGGCATGAAAAACGACGCATTACCATACCGTTTATTAAGCAGGTCATGGCGTGGTAGTATGAACATAGGTTTGATAACAAGGAAGAAGTGTATGGTTGGGCGTTTAAAAATAGGTTGTGTGGTGGTTTTAACCCTAGGCTTAGGCCTTTTGACGGGGTGCTCGAGTACTCCTACCAGCCCAGCACTCGAAGTTGAGGCTGATCCTAGCGATCCTTTTGAAAACTTCAACCGTAAAATTTACTCTTTTAACAGGTCAGTGGATAAAAACGTCTTATTACCCGTGGCTAATGCCTACGGTAGTGTGACGCCGGATATTATCGAAAGGGGTGTGAGTAATTTCTTTTCTAATCTCAGTGATGTGGGCAACTTTCTTAATCATAGTCTGCAGTTCAAACCCAAAAAAGCAGGCAAAGATGCTGGCCGCTTAGTGATCAATACGACCCTAGGTTTGGGTGGTATTTTAGACGTTGCTTCTGGCTTGGGCATTTACCAAGAGTCTGAAGATTTTGGTCAGACATTAGGCTATTGGGGCGTTAATTCTGGTCCCTACGTGGTGTTGCCTTTTTTTGGTCCCAGTACCGTGAGAGATGCCAGTGCTTCGTTTTTAGTGGATATGAAGGTCAGTCCAATCAATCGTTATAACCCCCAAGCCCATCAGTTTTATATATCGGCTCTGCAAGTTGTAGACCTGAGATATCGCTTAGGTGATTATGAATCAATGGCCAGTGGTGATACCTATGTGTTCATACGTGAGGCCTACTTACAGCGCCGAGAACACATGATTAATGACAGTGTAAGCAGTGAAGATGACAGTTTTGATGATTTTTGATGTTTGAGACTAAGGTCGTACTTGTCAACAGGATCTAAAGAGCATATGGTGTCGATATTGGGCCCCTATCAATGGGTCTTGGAGTAAGTAGTACTATGGAACCTGACGTCAGTCAGATCCTGATCGTAGCAAGCGATCTCGACCTTAAACATAAGATTACCCAGCATTATGCAGAGCGTAACTATCACGTGACTGCGATAAACGATCCGCTCCACGCCTTGGACTTTCTTACCAATGCCGTGGTGAACTTGGTATTGTTTCAATATAATCCTCAAGAACCCACTCTCACAGCATTACTACAAGATATGCTGGACAAGTGTGCCGAATTACCCCTGATTGTTCTGACGCACATTGATTGCGCTGCAAGCATCACCAATATGCTGCGCTTAGGCGTGACAGATGTGTTTAATTTACCCTTAGACGCGATGCTTGAATTAGATCAGAGCGTCGTGCGCCATGTGAAACGTTCTGCATTATTCTATGAAAATCTACAATATCGTCATGCGTTAGAGGTGGCTAATCAAAAAGTAAATAAAAACCTTGCGGAGTTGCAGCAAGATCAAATTGCGGGGCGATTAATACAACAACGTATGATGCCGCCCGAAGAGTGCAATATTAACGGCTTGAGTATGCACCGATACATGAAGTCGTCACTCTATTTAAGTGGTGACTTCATCGATTACATCCGTCTGGATGAGGACCGGGTGTTATTTTACCTAGCCGATGTATCTGGCCACGGTGCCTCTTCTGCTTTCTTATCCGTTTTGCTTAAAAACATAACTAATCGCCTGACGCGAGAATATCTTGAATCTGATGCCAATGGTTTAATTTCACCAGCCAAAGTTGTAGCACAAATCAATAGTGAATTACTTGATTTTGATATTGATAAACATATCACAGTATTTATGGGTCTATTAGATCGCAGCAACCACGAACTGACCTATTGCGTGGGTGGTCACCTTCCCATGCCCTTATTGTCACAAAACCAAGAAGTAACCTATTTATCTGGTTTAGGCAGCGGATTGCCCGTAGGTTTATTTGATGATGCCCAATACACAGATCTGACACAGCAACTCGAAGCAGGCTTTAAGCTCATGCTCAGCTCTGATGGGATCTTTGAAATATTGCCATTCGATCAAATTACAGACAAAGAAGAGCAATTACGCACGGTGTTAAAGCGATGTGGTAGCAGCTTAGAAGGCCTAGTCGATGCTCTGAGTATCGACAGCCTTGAAGCTGTGCCGGATGACATCGCGTTATTGAGTATTTGTGGGGATGCTTATGCTTAAGGGACGCATTATAGTGGCCGACCAAGAAGGGACCCATGTCATCAAGTTTCTAGGTGATGTCAGGTTGACCCTTTGCCCAGCTTTGGATCAATACCTAGATAACATGTTTAATAGTCGATACTTTAAAACCATCTTAATTGACTTAACAGAAGCAGAAGGCATTGATTCCACTGCCTTGGGAATGCTTGCCAAAATGTCTATTCGTATGAAGAAAAAAATGGGCTTTGTACCGACCCTAGTGTCTATTAATGACAACATCACTCGGGTGCTTTTGAGCATGGGCTTTGATAAGGTGTTTGTGTTTGTGAACCATTTAGCCGACCATGCAGAACCCATGGATGAACTATCTCAAGGTCAGTTTTCTGAACTCACAGTGCAAGAAAAAGTATTAGAAGCGCATCGTACCTTGATGAGCATGAACCAAAAGAACCACCAGGAATTTAAAAACCTAGTGGATGTGCTTGAATATCAGTGCACTATTTAACGAGGCCAGTTAACTCAGTCTCAGTTCCTCTAAAATAAGTTACCCTAGCCTGAGCTACTCCAGAATAAACCGCCCTAAGCTAACAAAGCCTCTAATTTCTCTTGGTCTCTAGTAAAATTACGAATACCTTCCGCTAATTTCTCTGTGGCCATTGCGTCTTCATTATGCATCCACCGGAAATCTGCTTGATTAAGAGTCAATTTGGGTTGGGTCTCTATAATCTTAGAACTATCCAATTTCTGTACTAATTCATTACTATCGTCTTCTAACTCCTGCATTAGACTAGGACTAATGGTTAGCCGATCACAGCCTGCTAATTGCTCAATTTCCTCAGTATTTCTAAAGCTTGCTCCCATCACCACAGTGGCATAACCATGCTGCTTGTAGTAATCGAATATCTTGCGCACTGAAATAACCCCAGGATCGTCTGCCGGTGCAAACCCTTGTACCTGCATATCTGCTTTGTACCAATCCATTATACGGCCTACAAATGGTGAAATGAGGTACACACCAGCTTCTGCACAAGCAATGGCTTGCGCAAAGCTAAATAGCAGGGTGAGGTTACAGTTAATGCCCTGTGCCTCAAGTTGTTTGCCCGCTTGAATGCCTTCCCAGGTCGACGCCATTTTAATTAGAACTCGATCTTTACTTACGCCTTGTTGAGCGTATAGATCAATAATTTTTAGGGCCCTAGCAACGGTAGCCTCTGTATCAAACGACAAGCGTGAATCGACCTCTGTAGAAATACGACCCGGTATTGCACTCAGAATTTCCTTACCAATCGCTACGGCAAGGTAATCGCAGGTGTTATCCATCTGCGTTTGACTATTACCACCTTGCTTACTAGCCCACTGCTTAGCTTCACTGATTAAAGGCGCATAAAGCGGCATTTGTGCTGCTTTTAACACCAATGATGGGTTGGTGGTCGCATCTTGTGGTTGGTATTGTTTAATGGCGTCTAAGTCACCAGTATCAGCAACGACTGTGGTCATGGATTTAAGTTGTTGTAGTTTGTTCATTGCTGATCAGTAACCTCTATAATTGGAGTGAGTGGGGGTTCAATTAAATCCAATGCATCATACATCACTTGGATGTTGGCACGGCCGCCATGAATATTATCACTAATATGGCGCCGCAGGGCGCGAGCACCGGGTAAACCTTGAAAAAGCCCCATAATATGACCACTCATGTGGTGCAATGAGGTGCCTTGTTCATGCTGGGTTTGCATGTAACTAAAGTAATCGTTAGCCGCTTGGCGTCGCTGCGTGATGGGCAAGGTGCAACCATAAAACTGTTGGTCTATGTGGGTGAGGAGGGCACTGTTATGGTTAGCTGCACGGCCCAGCATAACCCCATCCACATGGGTTAAATGCGCATGGCAATCTGTAATATTATCAATGCCGCCATTGATAATAATTTCTAAATGAGGAAAGTCAGTTTTTAAACGATACACCTTGTCATATTGCAGAGGTGGGATCTCTCGATTTTGTTTAGGCGACAAACCTTTTAAAATCGCGTTGCGGGCATGCACAATAAAGGTCTCACAACCACTTTGGCTCACTTGATCTACAAACTTGGCTAATGCATCATAATCATCCACATCGTCAATGCCTATACGATGTTTGATCGTCACTGGAATCTTCACGTTCTCAATCATAGCCCGCATGCAATCGGTGACCAGTTTTGGATGGGCCATGAGGCAAGCCCCAATCATATGATTTTGCACCTTATCACTGGGGCAACCAACGTTGAGATTTATTTCATCGTAGCCATACATTTCACCAAGACGTGCACATTGAGCTAACTCTGCCGTATTACTGCCTCCCAACTGCAACACCAATGGATGCTCTTGAGGGGAATAACCCAAGAGGTAATCTTGATCGCCATTGAGTATTGCACCCGTAGTGATCATTTCTGTAAACAGTAAAGCGTGTTGGCTCAATAGCCTGGCAAGAAAGCGATAATGCCTGTCAGTGACGTCAATCATTGGGGCCACGCAAAAACGTCTGCCTAAGCGGGGTGAAGATGCAGAAGACGACACAACATCTGGGCTCATGATTAGTAGCCTTGGTGGCGATCAACAAGCCCACTCGGGCTTTGGTTATGCACCACGGCTTGCAAAGTTTGGCCAATTTGTTCGACACAAGGCGCACATTCAGATTGGGCCGAACTATGGGGTGTGATCATCACCTTAGGGTGCTGCCAGAGTGCATGCTGGGCTGATAATGGCTCTTTTTCAAACACATCTAACACAGCGCCACGCAAGTGCTTTTGATCGAGTAACTTGAGTAAGTCATCGACGATTAGATGCTCACCGCGGCCTGCATTAATGACCACTGCACCTTGGGGCAGTTGGCTCATATTTTGATGATTTAAAATGCCTTTGGTTTCAGGCGTCAGAGGCAAAAGGCAGCACAGTGCATCGGTGCGTTGGAGAAACGTTTCAAGTTCTTCAAGCCCCGTGTAATGAGTCACATTGGGCAAGTTCTTTTTACTGCGACTCCAGCCAGCCACATCAAAATCATAGATTTGTAGGTGCTGTGCTAGTTGAGCCCCAAGCTGACCCAAACCTAAGATCCCCACTCTGAAACTAGCGGCAGATTTAAACGGCTGCACCTGCCATTGTTGGCTTGTTTGCTGCTGCTGGTACTGGTCCATATTGCGAAAGAAGTGAAGTAAAAAGTAACTAAAATATTGGTTCATTTGTGCTGCCATACCACCGTCTTCAATACGGTAGATATCAATATGCTCTGGCACTGCAGGATTACTTAAAATAGCATCAACCCCAGCTCCGAGGTTAAACACAGTGGTTAAATTAGGGAAACGTTGAAAAAAAGTAGCTGTGGGTTTCCAAACAATGCCATATTTAACCAGTTCGGGGTGTTTGATGTGTTGCCAATCTTGCACATTGAGATGGGCAAACTGACGTTTAAATTCAGCTAACCACTCTGCGTTTGAATCATCTGGGGTGAACAGGGCACAGCTTGTCATGACATTATCCATTTCAATAATACGAAGCTCACTAAACCCACTACAATGGTGGTTAATAAGTGTTGGCGCCAAAAGCCAATGCCTGCTGCCACTAACGCGGCCCAAAAGTAGGGGTTAGAAAAGCTAATATCTAAAAACCCTTCAGGCATTAAAATAAGCGGCGCAATAATAGCTCCTAGCACCACGGGGGGTACAAAAGTTAAGGCCTGTTTTAGCCACAGAGGAAAGCGTATGCGTCCAGCCATAGCAAACATCACATAACGAATCGAAAATGTGACCAGAGCCATACCTGCAATCATCATGGCCTCATTCATAGTTGGGAACCTTTGTTTTGATTATTGGCCGCTTTTGAGAGGTGAATTCTTAACTCAATTTGTTCGCTTGCATAGCCAATGCAGATGCCCGATAGTGCCGCCACTACCAAGCCCAACTGATGGGGTAAGTCTCGCAAAACTATGGCAAAAACAGCAGCGCTTATGACGGCTATCCACATGGGTTTATTGCGTAAATAAGGAATAATCATACCTAAAAAAGTCACTGACATAGCAAAATCTAAACCCCAGTTGGTCATATCTGGAAAGAGCTCCCCCAAACCAATACCCAACCAAGTGCATAATTGCCAGTTACTATACATGGCCACAATAGAGCCCAAAAAGAACCAATGGGCTCGGTTTGTGTCTGTGCGTTCAATATATCGATTGTTAACCACAGCAAAAGATTCGTCTGTTAACCCAAACGCCAGTATTGCACGCCAACCATGAGATAAATGACTCACCTTATCAACCAAGGCTGTGGCATAAAGTAAGTGTCGTAAATTGACGACCAAAGTTGTAGCAATAATGATCACAGGTCCAACACCCGTCGCCAGCAACCCGAGTGCAATAAACTGTGATGAGCCGGCGAATACAAACAGTGACATGGCCATGGCACCCAATAGTGATAAACCACTGGATTCTGCCAAAGTTCCAAAGATAATGCCAAAAGGAATAGCGCCAATAATCATTGGCACAGTGGCTTTGGCACCTTGCAGGAATTCACTGCTATTAGATTCGGGCGTGGCCCTAGGCTTGGGGTCTGAGTTAGGAAGAACGTGTGCCATAATAATGCTTAGTTTAACTCAGTTTGGCCTATTGTGGCCTAGTTTTGCTAACAATAAAGGTTGGATGTTGCGAGTAACGGCCGATGCGGATGACTGCAATATTTCACCAAGTTAAATGTAATTATAGCCTTAAATAGGCCTAAATTAGAATGTTTTTAACTTCGATTGGCTGGTTTTTTGGGATACATGGGGCTGTCCTTTGGGTGCACCATGGTTTGCTTCATGAGTGACCAGTAGTTCTGGTAAAAATACCCGCCATTACTGACTAAGATTGATTGCTTATAACGCCGCCAATGCCCATACACCATAAACCATGGTAGATGAGGAAACTCATGGTGAACTTGGTGTATGTTGACATTCATAAACAATAACCTAGTCACCCAAGAACCTTCTATAATGACGCAGCGTTGGTGATTATTGTCACCGGGTCGATGCTCAGCATAAGAGCGCATGAGGGTTAGGCTTAAACCAGGCCAAACACACAAAATGATATACTGCCACCAAACGATCCCTTGAACGTCGAGCCACATAACTACCCCTGCCACTAACAACAAGTGCAAGACCCAATTAATCTGGTGCAACACAGTCGCCAGACTTGAAGGTTGGCTAAAACCTAGCCAAAAAAATTGAGTTTCACTTTTGATAAATAGCCCTACGACCAGCCAAGGCCCAATCAACATGCGGCCAATAAAAGTGTAATTTAACTGCCATAGCAACCGCACCATGGCACTTTTGAGATACCAATCATGGGGCCAATGGTAGTAGCTTTCAGGGTCTAATCCAGGCTCAGTAATGGTGTGTATTTCATGGTGCAGCTGGTGATGATTACGGTACTGAAAATAAGGTATCCACAGACTTAAAGGCATCCAGCCTAAGCTATCATTAAGCCAACGCCAAGGGCTTGGGCGGCCATGCAGTAATTCGTGTTGCACACTGCCATGTAAGCATAATAAGACGGCAGCCATTGGCGACACCAACCACCAAGACAATTGGCTTGCATGGCTCATGAGCACAATCCAACTGCTATAAACCAAAACGATCAAAGCCCATGTGGGCCATGCTTGCCGTTGCCAAAGTTTACTGCATATGGGAGCAGAGGGTCGGGTTTGTGCCATGCTTGGGCCAACTTGATTATTAGAGACGGGCAAGATAGCCTAGACATAATATGGTGACAATGAGTGTTTTTGTGACATTAGTTATAATTTGTTGTTTAAGCACAACAAAAGCAATTTATGCACACTAATTACTGGGTTTAATGGAAGGTTATGCACGCTTATGAACAGTAAAGAACGTTTATTTC
The DNA here is from genome assembly GCF_047730065.1 of Candidatus Njordibacter sp. Uisw_058. Classification (GTDB taxonomy): domain Bacteria; phylum Pseudomonadota; class Gammaproteobacteria; order Pseudomonadales; family Balneatricaceae; genus Njordibacter. Next base: position 1,580,033 of record NZ_CP159829.1, on the reverse strand, counting down.
GAGTGGATAGCTTCCGTCAGCGGCTCATTACAGTGATGTCTCAAAAAGGTATCAAAAGTGCTGGCTTAGCTAAAGCCATTGGTGTCGATCGTTCAACATTATCCCAACTATTAGCCCATGATAATGATCGACTACCTAGGGTAGATACCCTCATGGCCATTGCATCTAAACTGCAGATTAGTGTGGACTGGTTGCTTGGTTTAACCAGTGAGTCTCGCTCAGGTGCAGAGATCTTAAGTCAATCTTTGCAATTAACACCAAGCTTGCCTCTACCTTCCGATGCGAGTTTGCGAGCTTGGTATAAAGCTGCCTTAGGCACCAAAATTCGTTATGTGCCGGCTAATTTACCAGATTTAGTGAAAACTGAAGCGGTGCTAGCTTGTGAGTACAGAGACTTTGAGCAAGTTAGTTTAGAGCAGATGATAGAGACGACCAAGGAACGGTATCAAGAGGCCTTGCAACCAGGTTGTGACTTGGAAATTTGCTTGTCAGTGCAGCGCATGGTGAGTTTTGCCAGAGGTGAAGGCTTGTGGGGCCAGCTCAGTCTTACAGATCGGTGCCAGCAATTAGAGCACTTCGCTCAGGTGACCGATGAACTTTACCCTAAAATGCGAGTGTATTTATTTAACGAAAGTCGTAATTATGCATCGCCATATACTATTTTTGGCGCCAAACGCTGTGCAGTCTATATGGGGCATATGTATTTTGTGTTTAATACCAGTGACCATGTGATCACCTTAACGGGTCACTTTGACGGCCTAATTAGAGCGGCAGAGGTGCAAGCACACCAATTAAAAGACTGGATAGATCAATTAATAATTGAAATTAGGCATTAGCTAATGGCCCGAATATGCGCCTACCCAATGTATCAAATGCCCGAGGTAGAGCCATTTGCTGTGAGTTGGTGGCAAGGCTTGCGCAGACACCTTGTTGAACACGGCATAAGTGAGACACAACTGCCCTACCACCTCTACCAGCTTTCTCAATTTGAGAACTATGATGCCCATTGGCGTGATGGTAATCTTTTGTTGAGTCAGACCTGTGGTTACCCTTTTACGAATGACTTGCTAGGTCAGGTGCAGTACGTGGCCACCCAAACTTACCACACACCCTATAACCACGGGCCCAATTATGCCAGTTTAGTGTTAGTGCGAAGCACAGACACAGCACAACACATACAAGACATGCATCAAACGCGTGTGGCCGTGAATAGTGATGATTCGCAGTCCGGTTATCATGCATTGAGAAGCTTAATTGCGCCGATAGCCCAAGGTCTAGCAACTCAAGATGCAGCATTTTTTTCAGAGGTGATTACTTCGTCTTCTCATAGAAACAGTATCGCTTTAGTGGCGCAAGGCCAAGCCGATCTGTGTGCCATAGATTGTGTGACCTTTAGTTTACTCCAAGCCCATGCCCCAGCAGAACTTACCTATTTGCGTATTTTAGCCCATACCCAAAGCGCGCCTTGTTTGCCTTATATCACCGGCTTATCGATTTCACCAGAAATACTAAAAAAACTGCAATTAGGCTTGATGTCTGCAGCTTTAGATCCCACTTTAGAAGACACGCGCAGGGCATTATTAATGGGCCCTGTCTGCGTTTTGAAAGGCTTGCAAGCCTATCAAACAATACCAGATCAAGCAGCCAAGGCTGATGCTTTAGGTTACCCAAAGTTAATTTAACTAAAGCCCACAATAAATTTTGGGAATCAGTGTTTATTTAAGTTAGGGTGCTTTAATTACCATAAATTAGACTATAATTTTGAGCAACTCACGTTATTAAATGGAGGTTCAAAAAGATGAATTACATGGATATTATTCAATTTTGGTACACCGAAATCACACCGCGTAATTGGTTTATGAAAGACCTAGGTTTTGACGCTATGCTCAAACGACGCTTTAGCCATATTCACCAACAAGCGGTGGCAGGGGAATTGTCTAGTTGGAGAAGTAAACCACTTGGGCAGTTGGCAGAGATCATCGTGTTAGACCAGTTTTCTCGTAACCTATTCCGCAATTAGCCCCAAACCTTCGCTTACGATGGTCAAGCCCTTGTATTAGCCCAAACAGCCATTGCCAAGCAGGCTGACTTAGTCTTACAGCCATTGCAAAAGGCTTTTTTGTACATGCCCTTTATGCACAGTGAATCCGCCATCATTCACCAACAAGCCATGCAGTTGTTCAACCAACCTGGGCTAGAAGATAACTACAAGTTTGAGCTTAAGCACAAGGTCATTATTGATCGTTTTGGTCGTTATCCTCATCACAATGCAGTGTTAAATAGACCGTCAACTCCCACTGAAAAAAAAGTTTTTACGCCAACCGGGTTCATCATTCTAAAATAGCCAAATATTATTCTAAATGAATCTTTAGTTACTGTTTAATTAGCGTTTAGTTAGGGTTCAGTTAATGGCCACCTAATGCTTAGTGAATAAGGTGGAATTGGGTGATTTTACTAACTAGCCTGTTAAACTAAACACGTTGTTGGGTTAGGCGCTTGCATCTGCCCAATGAATGTTATTTTTTTAGTTATGTATTTAGTTATGTAATCAGTGAGTTAGGAACTTGTTTTATGCTCAATATGGATTTCAGTCAAAATGTGGTTATTAATACCACTGAGCAAGCTTGGGTTGTTAGCCCACTAGCAGGCGTATGGCGTAAGCCCCTTGCTCGTGAAGATGCAGAGCGTGGACATGCCACAAGCATCGTCAAATATGAAGCGGGCGCAAGTTTTACTAGCCACGAACACCCATTGGGTGAAGAAATATTGGTGTTAAAAGGCACTTTTTCTGATGAAACAGGTGATTACTCAGCGGGCTCATACCTGAGGAATCCACCGGGCTTTAGTCATGCGCCATTCAGTAAAGAGGGCTGCTTATTGTTGGTGAAACTGCATCAGTTTTTACCCAACGACACACAAAGGGTGTGCATTAACACCCAAACCCAGCCATGGCGGCAGGGCATCGGTGGCTTAGAAGTTATGCCCCTGCATGAATTTGAAGGGCAGCACACGGCTTTAGTCAAATGGCCCGCTAATGAAGTGTTTCAACCACACAGCCACTTTGGTGGTGAAGAGATTTTAGTGCTGTCGGGCACCTTTCAAGATGAACATGGCAGCTACCCTAAACACACATGGATACGCAGCGCGCACCTGAGTCAGCACCACCCATTTGTAGAAGAAACAACTATTATTTTGGTTAAAGTAGGGCATTTAATGCCCCATAGTAGTGTATAAAGTAGCAGAGTACACGCTGATTAAATGATTGTATACGCATCTTTTAAGCATCACATAAGGGCGAGTCATGCAAAAAAAATTATTAGGCTTTTTAGCTTTTACCCACATCGCGACTTTGGCTTTGGGCTTTGCCCTTGGTATTTATGTGCTGCCCATACTCACCGCGCCTCCTGCGCCGACTGACAGTGAAATTCGGATCAGCGTATCACAGGCGGTGTATACGGGTGAGTTTATAACAGAGCTTAAGGGCAGTGATGCCTTGCATTGGGGCGAGGGCAAACTGTCTGTGAGCCTTGACCAGATCGCCTTGATGGGCCAGTTGGCCCCTGGGCCTGATTACCAGCTTTATTTGTCACCACAATGGGTAGAAACAGAGGTCGAATTTATGCAATTGAAAGCCAGTATGTTGCATGTTGGGGCGGTGAAAACCTTTGACCATTTTATTGTGCCAATGGCACCCAACACAGACTTAACGGCATTTAATACGGTGGTGGTTTGGTGTGAAACTTTTGGCGAGTTTATCACCGCAGCCCAATACCGTTAATCCAGCATTTAACACGTGCACTACCTACATCGCTTGGAGTTTTAATTGAAGAACACCGCCCAGTTATCCAGCTGCAGAAACTACCGCTATGCTTTATGGCGCACTTGGGATGACACCAAGCCATGGGTGATGTTTATTGGCCTTAACCCCTCCACAGCAGACGAAACTACCGACGACCCTACATTAACCCGCTGTATTAACTATGCCAAAGCATGGGGCTATGGGGGGGTGGGTATGGCTAATTTATTTGCCTACCGGGCCACAGAACCTGCCAACATGAAAGCCACTCAAGACCCCATTGGCGTTGACAACAACGCCTGGCTTATCAAACTAGCTAAACAAGCTTCACTGGTGGTGGCGGTGTGGGGTAATGATGGTGGTTATTTAGGGCGTTCAAAGCAAATCACTCAACTGATTCCTCATTTAAGTTGCCTTAAAGTGAATCAATCGGGTGAACCCGCCCACCCTTTGTATCAAGCAGCAAAACTAAAACCCATGGCCATGCCTCCAGTAAATCAAGCACCACATTAAGTAAACCATCGCTTTAATAAACAGTGAGACTTTCTATGTCCAACTCCGAATCCACATCCATTAACTCTAGCTCACTCGTTTCTAGTCCTTTTGTTTCTAGTCCTCTTGTTTCTACAGAATGGCTAGACACCCATTTACATGATGCTAACTTTAAGCTCATAGACGCATCTTGGTACTTGCCAAACATGCAGCGCAATGGTTACTTAGAGTTTGGTCAGGGCCATATTGCAGGGGCCATGTTTTTTGACATGGATCAAGTGTGCGACCAGACCTCTGATTTACCGCATATGGCCCCAACGGCTGAGGCATTTGCTGAGTACTTTTCAGCCAAGGGCATTAATGATTCACATCAGCTTGTGGTATACGACGGTGCTGGCCTATTTTCAGCAGCCCGAGTGTGGTGGTTGTTTAAGTGTATGGGTCTAGATAATGTATCGGTGCTCGATGGTGGTTTAGCCAAATGGCTAGCGGAAGGCCGTAAGACTGAACAAGGCATGATTGAACTACAGGCCTGTGATACGCCTCAATACACCCCAAGGGCGATCATGAGAAACGTTGAGCAAGTGCTCCAAGCCACACAATCTAAGGCTTATGAAATTATTGATGCCCGCGCACCTGGGCGTTTTTTAGGCTTAGAATCAGAACCCCGTGAAGGCTTAAGGTCTGGGCATATACCCGGGTCTAAAAATGTATTTTTCAAAACCTTGCTCAACCCAGACCACACTATGCAAAGCCCAGACGATTTGTGTGCCACCTTTGCCGCCGCCGGTATTGACTTGAATAAACCGGTCATCACCAGTTGTGGCTCGGGCATTACTGCCGCCATTATTAACTTGGCCTTAGCCCAAATAGGCAAAAGTGACCATTATTTGTATGACGGCAGTTGGGCCGAATGGGGCATGGACCCTGCGTTGCCTATGGCCACCCGATGATTTTCAACCAATGATTTTCAACCATTGGCTTTGTACCATTGGCTTTGAACCAAGGCTAATATTAACCCCAAATGTGTTTGTTTTTTCGAGTCTCAGGGCCTTTCTCGGGTGTATTGCTTGGGGGCTTTTTAGTGGCTTTGTCGTTTGCATTAAACGCAGCTTTCGATCTTGGTGCGCTTTTTGATTGGGGCGGCTTACTGGTGCGCACGTGGTTTAAAATGGACACAGGCACCACTTTTCGAACCGGAAACTCGGCTATGTCTTTGCGCTCAATCACATGGTTTAAGCGGCTTTCAATGGCACACAGGTTTTTAAAATCTCCTAAGGCCACAAACGAGATAGCTTCACCCGAAGCCCCAGCACGGCCCGTGCGGCCAATGCGGTGAATGTAGTCTTCGGGCTTAAAAGGCAGGTCGTAATTCACCACTCGGCTTAAGTCGCCAATGTCTAAACCACGGGCTGCAACGCCAGTGGCAACTAAATACTTGAGTTTGCCCGTTTTAAAATCGGCCAAAATCTTTTCTCGCATGGCTTGGCTTTTATCGCCATGAATGGCATTAGCTTGTATGCCCCGTTTTTCTAGCTGCGCCACCAGCTTGGCTGCGGCATGCTTTTTTTCAATAAAAATGAGTGCCTGATCCCATTTTTGGGTGTTAATTAAGTGGCTTAGCAAGGCCGATTTGGTGTCTTTGTCTACGGTTATTAACCACTGGTCTATGTTGGGTGCAGAGGTGCTTTGAGGCGAGATGGTGATTTCAACAGCGGCGTGAGCTTTGCTACCTTGCGTAAAGTCTTCAGCAAAACCATCCACAAGGTCTATAACTTCGTCACTCATGGTGGCCGAAAACAAGAGGTTTTGGCGGCTGGCAGGCAAACGATCAATAATCTTATTAATATCACCGTAAAAGCCCATGTCGACCATTCTATCGGCTTCGTCGAGCACCAGTACTTCCAACTCATCAAAATACAGGGCCCGCTGATGCGCTAAATCCAGCAAGCGGCCAGGGGTGGCCACTAAAATATCAATACCTTCAATTAAGCGCTGCTTTTGCGGCTCTGTATCAACCCCGCCATAAACCGCCATAGAGCTAAGGCTTTGGTGTTTACTGTAGTTAGCCACATCATCAGCCACCTGAATGGCTAACTCACGCGTAGGGGTGAGTATAAGCGCGCGTATGCGTTTACCCCGCAGGGTTCGCTCTTGGTTAAAGGCCTCTAAGATAGGTAATACAAAGGCCGCCGTTTTACCGGTGCCTGTTTGCGCCGTGGCTATGAGGTCTTTACCCGCAAGAATAACGGGAATAGCTTGCAACTGAATGGGGGTAGGGGTGGTATAGCCTAAGCTTTCAATGGCGCTAACAATAGGATGACACAACCCAAGTTTTGAAAATGGCATAGGAGCCCAGTCAGTTGGTGATCAGTAAGTAAGGCACCATTATAACAGCAGGGTGTGCCTTGTGGTGGCTTGATTAGACCTAATCATGCCTTTGCATGCATTAATCAGGCACTCACTGGGAATGCCTAATGATTGCAGTGGGTTACCTTGTATAAATATAAGCTAGGCCCATGCAGGGCTGCATAATAAAGCTAACGAGCTGATAAACCCAACCCCCCAAACTATCGTGCGCAAGGTTGGCCTATCGTTTAAATAATAAAAAATATAAGCCACCCTTGCAACAATGTATGCAATAGCCAAATAATCAATCGTACTTGAGGCCATGCCAGTCGCCGTGGCAACGAGAATACCTGCCGCAAAAATGGGAAAGCTCTCCAATTGGTTTTGGTGCGCTGCCAAGGCACGTTTACCCATACCCTCTAGGCTGGCCTGCTGCTCTCGTGGGTTATTGTTATCGTAGCCTTGAGGGCTCTTACTTTGTGCCCGAAACAATGGCGTCTTTGAAAGAACATGAAGTAACCCCGCTATAAAAAGACACCATAATGCGATCGACATATTTTAACTCCGTACTGTTTAATGGTTAGAATTTAACGCCTTAAGAAGGACTTCCAGTTCAGGAGTGTCGCTTACTTATCTTGTCAGCTGTGTTTTCTCTGTACTTTCTCTGTACTTTCTCTGTACTTTCTCTGTACTTTCTCTGTGATTTATTTTCCACAACGCCAATCGCACAACTTCCAAAAGCCCTAACCATCATCAAAGATGGTGCAGGGCGCAATGTATGTGCTTTAAAACCGGAGGCAAGCCCTGTTATGTCGGGTTGTTGAATTGATTGTTGGGTAATGTACAAAACCCTTGGGCAGGTACATCTAACGCGCTATTAAACTTACTGGATAAATTTTGGAAAGCAATCAGCCCAGTGAGTTCTACCACACCGTCGTCATCAAAGAACTGCTTGAGGCGATGAACTAATTCATCGGTGACTTGCTGATTGGAATAGGTCACCGCTTCGGTGTATTCAAGCACTACTTTTTCTTTTTCATTGAACAGATCGCTGTCTTTCCATTGCTCAAGTTGTTCCACCTTGTCTAAGGAACCAGAGCGCTTAGCAAAAGTGGCAGAATTGATGTCGACACAAAAGGTGCACCAATTAATTTGTGACACCCTTACGGTAACCAATGAACGCAGTTCTGGGTTTATTGGCGAGCTTTTTCTGTCGAGTGCGCCATAAAGTAGCGCCACGGATGCAAATATTTTGGGAACCCGTGCCCACAGTAAACTGGGGATAAGCACTTCACCATATTTTCTTTTCTGATTCCAAAAAAAGGGTCGCAGTATCCAAGGGTATTTTTTTAGATCCTTTACAGTAACTCTCATGGCACACCTATTAAATAATAACGCGTAAACAATAGCCAAAACTCATAGCCTAAACCCATGGCCTAAACCCATGGCCTAAACCGAGAGCCTAAACTAAGGGATGAAGGAGCAAAAGCCAACTGTTTTCTGTCTGAGCTAAATTTCTAGTTAATGTTTTATCAACTTTTTGTGAAGGCGCTTGATTTAGTGCTTTGTTAATAACGGCTATGAGTTGATCAAGGTATTAAATTTGTTCAATAACTATAACCAATAACTTTGCTCAGCCGCCCCCATAAATATCAACTAGGCCCTAGGCAAGCAGCGCATTAATGTATCTACCTCAGACTGGGCATGCAGTTTGGTGTCTTTTCAACATCGAGGCTTAACTGAAGTGGTGCGAGCCTCGGTACACGACTTTAATACGATGCATAAATTGACCACTTTATAGCCGTACTAAAGCAAGTACTGATTAAACGTGTTTAAACTAGCATTTTGATTTGGCTTCTATTATATTGTATACAATCTTATGTACAATATAGAAATAAGTTCAATGACTCTTCCTTATCCACGAGATTTAATAGGCTATAACGGCCAGCCACCCAAAGTAGAATGGCCCAATAAAGCCCGTGTGGCTTTGTCTTTTGTGCTGAATTATGAAGAGGGTGGCGAGCGCTGCGTGTTGCACGGTGACATTGAGTCAGAAGCCTTTTTGTCAGAAATTATTGGGGTGCAGCCGTATCAGGGTGTGCGCCACCCGAGTATGGAATCAATCTATGAATATGGCAGCCGCGCGGGCGTCTGGCGTATTTTAGACCTGTTCAAAAAACACAACATTCCCCTCACTATTTTTGCCATTGCTATGGCTGCGCAGCGCCACCCCCAAGTGGTGCAAGAAATGTACTCTCGTGGGCATGAAATCTGTAGTCACGGTTTACGCTGGATCGATTATCAATACATGGATCCTGAATTAGAGCGGCAGCACATGCGCGAGGCCATCGACATTCTCACCCAAGTAACTGGCGAACGGCCTTTAGGCTGGTACACTGGGCGTAATAGCCCCAATACTCGGGACCTAGTCATGGAAGAGGGAGGCTTTGTGTATGATTCTGACGATTACAGTGATGACCTGCCGTTTTGGAGTCGTGGTTCCAGCGGTCAAGGTGAACCGCACTTAGTCATTCCTTACACGCTAGATACCAACGACATGCGTTTTGCGACGCCCCAAGGTTTTCACACCAGTGAACAGTTCTTTCAGTACCTAAAAGATGCCTTTGATGTGCTTTATGAAGAGGGTGCTACGGCCCCTAAAATGCTGTCTATTGGCATGCATTGCCGTTTGCTGGGGCGCCCTGCAAGACTCAAGGGCATACAGCGCTTTTTAGAGTACGTGGGCCAGTTTGATGACGTCTGGTGTGCGCGCCGTATAGACATTGCTCGGCATTGGCAGAAATTTCACCCAGCCGCTGCGGCTAGCACAGCACACAAAGAGCACAATTAACATGGGCTTTTTATCCACCTGTACCCCCAGTCAAATGACGCGTCAGGCCTTTGTTGAGCACTTTAAAGACCTCTACGAACACTCCCCTTGGGTGGCTGAAGCTGTATTTGACAAAGGTTTATCCAAAGATCTTGACCACGCGGGGCCATTGTTAGCCGTCTTTCAAGAGACTATGTTAGCGGCCACTCAAGCGCAACAACTGACATTGATTTGTGCGCACCCAGACCTAGCAGGCAAAGCGGCCATTCGGGGTAAACTTACCTTGTCTTCAACAGCAGAGCAAGCAGGTGCTGGCATTAGCGCATGCTCTGCCGCAGAATTTGCCAAGTTTACCCAACTCAACGAAGCCTATAAAACCAAGTTTGGTTTTCCCTTTATTAAGGCCGTAAAGGGCAGTGATAGGCATCAAATTTTAGCCGCCTTTGAAGTGCGCATAGATCACATAAAAGACGTTGAATTTGGCCAAGCGCTCACTGAAATTAACAAGATAGCCAGCTTTCGCATGGCTGATATGTAATTTGAATTTATTAATGGAACACATCATGACTGATCAGCCGCATAATCCTTTCGCCCGCATGACCAATTTAGCAGACGCACGCCTCGGTGCTGAAGCCATTCATTGCACGGATGATTTTTTTGCAGATATGAATCGGATGCTGCAAAGCCATGACCCTGTTTGGAAAGAAGGGGTGTATGACGACACGGGTAAATGGATGGATGGCTGGGAGTCACGTCGCAAACGCCAACAGGGCCACGACCATTGTACAGTGCGTTTGGGTTTACCTGGACGCATTCGAGGCATTAATTTTGATACTACTTACTTTACCGGTAATTACGCCCCCAGCGTGTCTTTGGAAGCCTGTTATGTGGCTCAAGGCGACCCAACGCAGGCTACGCAATGGCAACCTGTGCAAGCTGCTCTCAATCTCTTAGGTGACAGTCATCACATTCAAACCATTGATTGTGATCAGGTGTTCAGTCATGTGCGCTTGCACATTTATCCAGATGGCGGCATTGCTCGTTTGCGTATCTATGGTGAAGTGGTTAAGGACTGGAACGCGCAAACCAATGAATTAGTGGATCTTGCAGCCATGAGTAACGGTGGTCGGGCCTTATTGTGCAGTAATGAACACTTTGGCACTATGGATAATATTCTAGCGCCAGGCCGAGGCATTAATATGGGCGACGGCTGGGAAACTGCTCGTCGGCGAGTGCCAGGTTTTGATTGGGTGATTGTGGCCCTTGGTCATGGGGGTATTGTGAGTGACATTGAAGTGGATACAGCCCATTTTAAGGGTAATTTCCCTGATTCTTGTTCAATTCAAGGTGCTTTTGTAGAGGGTGGCAGTGACGAACAAATGGCAGCTCAAAGTTTATACTGGCCAGAGTTGCTAGCTTCTCAAAAGCTCAGTATGGACCACATTCATCACTTCACTAGCGAAGTGCAAGCGCTTGGCGCGATCACCCACGTGCGGTTGAATATTTTTCCAGATGGGGGCGTATCACGCTTGCGTATTAAGGGGCGGATAGTGACTCAAGGGACATCATCTTAATGGCTAAGTCAATTATGATAAAACCTTTAACAGCTGAGGCCTTTGCTGAGTTTGGTGATGTGATTGAAGCCCATGAAGGAGATGGTTTTGGTATTAACCAAGGCTTTACTTGGCGCCACCATAAGTTGGCTAAGGTGCACACCGACCAGCCCACAGATGAGGCTATTATTAGCATTTTTAGTAGCAAAAACCGGCCCGCACCCATTGCCATTAATATGATGGAACGCCACCCCCTAGGCAGCCAAGCCTTTATGCCTTTAAATACAACTCCATTTTTAGTGGTAGTGGCTAAGGCTGGGCCAGAACCTAAACTAGCAGACCTTTGTGCCTTTGTTTCCAATGGTAAGCAGGGCGTAAATTACGCCACCGGCGTATGGCATCACCCGTTACTAATTTTAGCTAAAGAGCAAAATTTTTTGGTCATAGATCGATCTGGTGGAGGCAATAATCTCAATGAAGTAATGTTTGATGAAGACCAGTGTGGTCAATTAGATGTGGACGAGTTAATTAATCACTTAGCTGATAACTTATCTGATAACTTAACGAATAACACAACTAATAACTTAACTTAGCTTATAACGAGCCAACTGGCTAAAAGCGGAGAGTAACTATGGAAGCTCATTTATTTGAGTGGTTTAACCTAGCCCTGCGTTGGGTGCATGTCATTGTGGGCATTGCATGGATCGGTGCTTCTTTCTATTTTGTTTGGTTAGAGAACAATCTTGATCGCCAAGTAAAGAACCAAGATATAGCGGGTGAATTATGGGCCATTCATGGGGGTGGTATATATCACCTACAAAAGTATAATTTGGCCCCTGCTACCATGCCTGAGCACTTGCACTGGTTTAAGTGGGAAGCCTATAGTTCTTGGATTACTGGCGTGCTGCTTTTAAGCACCGTGTATTACCTTAATGCGGCCACTTATTTGCTTTTGCCAGGTTCTTCCATCTCTCCAATGCTGGGCGTGGCCATTGGTTTAGGGAGTTTACTAATGGGTTGGTGGGTCTATGACTTGCTGTGTAAAAGTCCACTGCGGCATCAGCCATTGTTGTTAGGTGTGGTGTTGATGCTGTTTTTAGTGGGTTTGTCATGGGGCTTTAGCCAATTTATGACGGGCCGTGCGGCCTACCTGCACGTTGGAGCAGTAATAGGTACTATGATGGTAGGAAACGTGTTCTTTATCATTATGCCTGCTCAGAGAAACTTAGTAGGCGCCATAGAGGCAGGCACAGAACCTGATCCTGCCTTACCAAAAAATGGTTTGTTACGCTCTCGCCATAATAATTACCTCACCTTACCCGTCATTTTTATTATGGTGAGTGGCCATTTCCCAAGCACCTATGGGCACGAGTGGAACTGGGCTATCTTGTTGGGCTTGTCTATTATCAGTGTGGCTGTGCGGCATTATTTTAATACTCGGCACAATAGCCAGCGATTTGTGTGGGCCTTGCCTGCAGCCGTTTTGGCGTTGTTGGTTATGGCTTATGTCACGGCGCCAAGTTACCCCAGTGCTAAGCCCATCAGTGCATCGTCTGCCGCTGCTGAGACCTCTGTTAGTGCCCTTCAAGCACAAGCCATTGTGGCTACACACTGTGTTGCTTGTCACTCGGCTACGCCGTCTCATGTGGCGTTTTCGGCAGCGCCTGGGGGTTTGATGTTTGACTCTATTGAGGCCATTAAAGCTTATAAAGATCAAATTTACTCACAAACTGTGGCCAGTCATATTATGCCGTTAGGTAACAGTACGGGCATGACACAAGACGAACGTGAACAGCTCGGTCGTTGGATTGCTGACGGTGCCAATATTAACTAAGGATGGATGTCATGGGATTTTTAACCACACATGTACTTGATACAGCTCAGGGTAAACCAGGCAGTAATATGTCTGTTAGTCTGTTTCGTATTGCCAATAATCAACGTCAGCTATTGAGCCAGCAAATAACTAACAGTGACGGTCGATGCGATGGCCCTTTGTTGCAGCATGAGGCTTTTTCAGTGGGCATATACGAACTTGAGTTTGGAGTTGAAGATTACTTTAAGCAAGCAGGAGTCGTGCAACCCACACCCCCATTTTTGACAGATGTAACCTTGCGATTCGGTATTGCTCAAGCTGATGAGCATTATCATGTTCCACTTTTGGTGTCGCCATATAGCTATTCTACCTACCGAGGTAGCTAACCCAGTGGCATCATCGACAGCCAATGAAAATGCACCTATGGATGCCTATCGGCAGCTCTTTGACGGCATTTTATCGCAACGATTAGCGCCGGGTACCAAACTTAATGAAGTGGAGTTAACCCAGTTATTTAGTGTCAGTCGAACCCTGATTCGGCAGGCTCTACAGCGTTTGCAGCTAGAACAAGTGGTAGAGATCCATAAAAACCGTGGTGCCTTTGTGGCCGCACCCTCGCCAGACGTGGCTGAACAAATACTTTTTGCACGACACACCATTGAACTAGCTGTGGTTAAGTTGGCCTGCCATCGCTGTAAACTCACCGATGTGCTCAAGTTACAATACATGATAGACCTTGAACAAAGTGCTATTAATCAGGGCGATATGGCTACCGCATTGAGACGCTCGGGAGAGTTTCACCTGCAATTAGCGATCGTGGCGGGCAACCAGCCGTTTGTGCATGCATTAAGAGGTTTAATCTCTCAGACATCCTTGATCATCACCATGTACAACCATGGTGGCGGTAATGCCTGTGCTAGGGACGAGCATAGCCAGTTGCTTGAAGCCGTAAAACAGGGTGACGAAGAGCAGAGCCAGAAACTAATGGCTCATCATTTAGGTCATATAGCCGCAGGCTGTGATTTTACTCAGAGCCCGCAGATGGCTAACTTAAAGGGGGCGTTCGCTCACCTTGGACAAGTGCAACAGGCCTAATATCTTAATATGCCTGCGTCGTCGTAGGTGATTTGGGTGCATTTATTAGCAACCAAAGATGACTCACTGGGCTTGCTCAAAAGGAGTGCTAAATAGAAGTGCTAAATAGAAGTGCTATACGGGATTATTGAAGCCAAATAGTGCAAAAATTAGTTAAATGATAATTGTGATCATTAGGTGTTGAAATTTAATCAGTTACCCTGTACTGATGAGACAGCTGTAACTCCTTATGTTTTTTTATTGCGGCACTTAATAGTCACCTCGGTGGTTATTTTTTGCACAGCCGATGTGTAAACCTGTCGTCTTTAGCCGCAGCTTTTCAGCACTTATCCTTATGCCTAGCTTAAGCCTGAGACTGAGCCTAATCAGATTAACCCCACCTTTTAAGCCTACTTTCTAAAGTTGCTTCCCAAACGTGTTGACCTAGACCTTCTTAACAATAATTACTTCGGTATTTTTACTTAGACCGTTCCAATTCCAACACATGGCCATAACGAGCGATGGTTTGTTGGTTCATGGAATAAAGTGAATCTAATAAGTTCATGTGCATACTGCCTGGGCCAAACGATTTATTTGCCGCCAATTCTGCGGCTACACCCATGGTCAGTAATGCCTGCACTGCAGCATCAAAGGCATCATGGTCTACGGCCATAAAACAGGCCATAAAGGCAGTAGTGGCGCAGCCCATAGCTGAAATGCGAGTCTGCATCTCGTGGCCATTAGCGATCATAATGGTTTTCACACCATTGGTGATTAAGTCTGTTTCCCCTGTTTGTGCCACTACACAGCCTTGTTGTAAGGCCAGTTCTTGGGCAGCCATTGGGCTAGACGAACCTACTAAGGCTTTTATTTCCATCGCATTGGCTCGAATGACTTGGGGTCTATGTTGTAATAATTCCACCGCATAAGCACACCGCTTTTTTGAAGCATGTACTGAAACGGGGTCTAAAATCCAAGGTTTTGCATAGTCATTAGCCGCTTGAATAGCGGGGCGAATGGCCGCTTTACGATTGCTGTCCAAGGTGCCAATATTAACCACTAAGCTGTTGGTCACAGAGACTAACTCGGTAATCTCCTCTACCCCAAGGGTGAAGCAGGAGCCTGCACCAACGGCTAATATAACATCTGATGAAATATCCTGTGCCACCGTACTGGTAATGCAATGCACCCTTGAGCGTTTGCGACTCAATGCAGTTAGTGCTTCGGCCGCACCTTTAGCATAATGCGCAGTGAGATGGTTTTGATGGGCACTAGTCGACAAGCTGTTGGACATTGTATTTCCTTGTTTGACGTGGGTTTGTGACAAAAGGATCAGTTAATTCTATTCTCGCACATGCGCTTTAGTCAGGAAACACTAAGGCAGTTAATTTGTATGGGATAAGTCATGCTTTTTGAACAAACTCACGCTATTATTAAACCCTTAAGTTCATCAACAAGGAATTGTGCATGTCTATTGCAGATTTAGGACAAAGTTTAACGGCGTTATTTTTTACCATGGTAGCAGTGCTGATCATCTTTAAAGGCATTCGTATGGTGCCGCAAGGATATCATTGGACGGTAGAACGTTTTGGCAAATACACGCGCACCTTAAGTCCTGGTTTACATTTATTGGTGCCCTTCATAGACGCCGTGGGTAGAAAGCTTAATATGATGGAGCAGGTGTTAGATGTAGACCCACAGGAAATTATTTCTTCAGATAATGCACAAGTCATGACTGATGCTGTGTGTTTCTTTCAAATACAAGATGCGGCTAAAGCGGCGTATGAAGTGAATAATTTAGATAGAGCCATGCAAGCTTTGGTCATGACCAACATTCGCGCTGTGTTAGGCTCTATGGAATTGGATGAGATGTTATCTAATCGTGAGAGCATCAACCGTAATTTATTGGAAAAGGTTGATGACGCCACCGACCCTTGGGGTGTCAAAGTCACTCGCATTGAAATTAAGGATATTGCTCCACCACAAGATTTAGTCACCGCCATGGCTCGGCAAATGAAGGCCGAGCGTGAAAAACGAGCACTCATTTTGGAAGCAGAGGGCGAAAAAGAAGCTGCCATAAAAGTAGCTGAAGGTCAAAAGCAGTCTGAAATCCTTAAAGCTGAAGGCCAGCTAGAAGCGGCCAACCGAGAAGCCGAAGGACGTGAGCGCCTAGCTCAAGCAGAAGCAAAAGCGACGCAAATGGTTTCTGAAGCCATTCAAAACGGTGACTCCCGAGCAGTTAATTACTTTATTGCTCAAAAATACATTGATGCTTTAGGACAACTTGCAGCATCAGATAACAATAAAATAATGATGATTCCTCTTGAAGCCAGCAGTGTCATTGGTTCGATCTCTGGCATTACTGAACTAGTCAAAGATATGGGTAAACAAACCTCATGATTGAATTTTTGGAAGCAATGCAGTTTTGGCACTGGATTCTATTAGCCATTGTGTTAATTGCTGGGGAAGCATTAGGTGCTGCAGGGTTTTTATTAGGCGCCGTCATGGCGTCTCTAGAATTAGCCCTCATTACTTACATTTGGCCTGACTTAACGTGGCAACAACAAATCTCCTTGTTTGCTGTGCTCGCTTTATTATGTTCTGTGTGGTTTTGGTATCGCTTTAAGAACTTTAACCAAGCAACCAACCAGCCTCAACTTAATGACCGAGCGGCGCAGCTTATTGGTGGTGAATTTGCCTTAACCCGAGCCATGAAAGGTGGGCAAGGCAAGATGCAGGTGGGCGATACGTTATGGCGGGTTGAATCAGCTGTTAATTATTCAGCTGGTACTCAGGTTAAAGTGATTGGCAGCCGTGACATGGTGCTGCTGGTTATTAAGGCGGGTGCAGACACTGAGTAACGCTCAATCAGCAAAGACTCATTTGGCGGTTTAAAGCAAATAGATCAGTCTTATGAGTATTTGCGCTCTAAGACCTTTTATAGATCCAACACATAATAAACATATCTAAAATTAATCTATTTGGAGCACCGCTTTGCCATATTTTTATGTATTCTGGCATTATATCAGTGCTTTAAGGCCCCACAATTCGCTGTTACATAATGTAGTGTCGTAAAAAACTAAGTGGGCGATGCCATAGTCGTTATGATGCACATAAGGAAAGAATTTTAGTTTGACCCTACTCAATGGGTCTCATCAGTTTTAAGTTTTAGCCATTTTATGTCCCTTAGTTGGGAATTAATCGTTTGGGAGTAAGCAATGTTTAACAAGTCCGACCGTATCAGTGACTTTGACCCGGAACTTTGGGCCAGTATGCAAGAAGAAGAGCAGCGCCAAGAACACCATGTGGAATTGATTGCCTCAGAAAACTACACTAGCACCCGCGTGTTGCAAGCCCAAGGCTCAGTTTTGACCAACAAATATGCCGAGGGATACCCTGGTAAACGTTATTACGGGGGTTGTGAATTTGTCGACAAAGCTGAGGTCTTAGCTATCGATAGGGCCAAGCAATTGTTTGGTGCTGATTACGCTAACGTTCAGCCCCACTCAGGTTCACAGGCTAACGCTGCGGTATTTCAAGCGTTAATCACACCAGGGGATACTATTTTAGGTATGAGCCTTGCTCATGGTGGTCATCTAACGCATGGTTCACACGTTAACTTTTCTGGCAAAAATTACAATGCTATCCAGTATGGTCTCAATGAAGCGGGTATCATAGACTACGACGAAATCCAACGTCTGGCCACAGAGCATCAGCCTAAAATGATCATAGCAGGCTTTTCTGCCTACTCACAGGTAATGGATTGGAGTAAGTTCCGAGACATCGCAGATAGTGTTGGGGCATATCTACTGGTTGATATGGCACACGTGGCTGGCTTGGTTGTGACGGGTCATTACCCGAATCCTGTGCCCTTTGCAGACGTTTGTACTACGACCACCCATAAGACTTTACGCGGTCCCCGAAGCGGTTTAATTGTGGCTAAGGCCAACCCAGATCTGGAGAAGAAGTTTAACTCTGCGGTGTTCCCTGGCCAGCAAGGTGGACCTCTTATGCATGTGATTGCGGCTAAAGCAGTGGCTTTCAAAGAAGCGCTGGAGCCTTCCTTTAAAGAATACCAAGCTCAAGTGTGTGTTAATGCAAAGGTTATGGCCGAGGTGTTCCAATCTCGTGGTTATAAGATTGTTTCTGGCGGTACCGAGAATCATCTTATGCTAGTTGATCTCATTGCTAAAGGCATTACTGGCAAGGCTGCCGATGCGGCTTTGGGTCAGGCGCATATCACAGTGAATAAAAACTCAGTGCCTAACGACCCACAGTCACCTTTTGTGACTTCTGGTATTCGTGTAGGGACACCAGCAATCACCACGCGTGGTTTTGGTGCTGATGAAGCACGTGACCTAACGGGTTGGATGTGCGATGTCATGGATAACATTGATGACGAGCAGGTTATTAGCCAAGTTAGAGCCAAAGTCACTGAGCTTTGTAGCCGTTTTCCAGTTTATAAATAAACCAGTGTAAGCGTTTTAAAAGGCCTCAGCTGAGGCCTTTTTTGTGTCTGTTATTAACGAAGTAATGGCATTTAGTAGCAATAATGGTTGCTTTGGATCGGCCTAATACTAAGGTATATCTTTACTCAGTAAGCCAAGTAATTCGATGCTTACTTGGTTATAATATCGCCTTATAAAATCAATAGAGAGGCAGGTCATGGCAGATTTTAAGCCAATTCTTAAGCGGGCTCTGCGGCGCAAAGATGGAGAGCAAGGCTTAGAGCTATGGGTTTTAGAACCGATGCCCATGGCAACATTTATTTCCCAGCCAGATCATCGGTTTTTATCCATGATGACTAAGGTGATATTTCAAGCGGGGTTTGTATGGCGAGTCATCGAAAATAAATGGCCTGATTTTGAAACTGTATTTTTGGGTTTTGATACTGAAAAAATGATGTTATTAAGCCCTGAGCAATGGGAAAAAATAGGCACAGACAAACGCATCGTGCGCAATATGCAAAAAATCATTAGTGTGCCCCAAAATGCGACTTATATTGATGATCAAAGTCGAGAGTATGGAAGTTATGCAGCTTTTTTAAAGCAATGGCCTCAAGAGGATTTAATTGGACTATACCGGCATTTAAAACAAGCGGGTTGTCGGTTGGGCGGTATGAGTGGGCCGCGTATATTGCGTCAAATGGGTCTTGATACGTTTATGCTTAGTACTGACGTTGTCATGTGTTTACAAGATGCAGGCTTAGACATTGCCGATCAGCCAAGTAACAAGCGTGACTTGGCTAAGGTACAAGATTGTTTTAACAGTTGGCGTCAGCAAACAGGCTTTTCTTTTACTCGTTTGAGTCGCATCTGTGCCAGTTCAATTGGTCAAAACTACGCCCCTAAAGCACGCACTTAATCAACCCCATGCAATAAAAAACATGGCTTCCAAAAAAGGCCTCAAAAAGAGGCCTGTAACAGGGGGTGTACTGTGTGATTGCCTAGCTTGGCTAGACGTTATACCTTGGGTAAGTCAATGTTGTTGTGGCGACATGCAGCCACCAAGGTGTTAAACAACAAGCAAGCAATGGTCATGGGCCCAACTCCACCAGGTACTGGAGTGATGGCGCCAGCAACTTTATCAGCGCTTTCAAAGTGCACATCCCCCACCAGTTTAGTTTTACCTTCAGCTGTTTCTATGCGGTTGATACCCACATCAATGACTGTGGCGCCTGGCTTAATCCAGTCACCAGTTACCATCTCGGGCACGCCAACAGCTGCCACAACGATGTCAGCCTCACGCACTACGGCTTCGATGTTTTTGGTGCGTGAGTGAACCACGGTTACGGTGCAGCTTTGCTGTAACAAAAGATTAAACATGGGTTTTCCAACAATGTTGGAACGTCCAATGACCACCGCATTCATACCAGACATGTCACTATGGTAGTCTTGCAGCATCATTAGGCTGCCTAGCGGGGTGCAGGGGATCATGCCTTTGCCACCTGTTGATAATAAACCTACGTTTACTGGGTGAAAACCATCCACGTCCTTGGCAGGATCGATGGCTTCGAGTACTTTGGCTGAATCGATGTGCTTAGGCAATGGTAATTGTACTAAGATGCCGTTAATGGCTGCATCATTGTTCATATCATTAATGAGATTGAGCAAAAATTCTTCAGTGGTAGTGACGTCTAGTTTGTGTTCGATCGATGTGATACCGCACTCTTTGGCTTGCTTGCCTTTACTGCGCACGTATACCTGACTGGCTGGATCTTCACCAACGAGAACCACGGCTAAGCCTGGAACCACATTATGGTTGGATTTAATAGTCGCAATTTGACCGGTCATTTTCTCACGTAGTTTGGCAGCGAACTGCTTGCCGTCAATAAGGTGTGCCATGATGGATTAACTCATGTTGGAATAAAAGAAATGGCCCAGTCGTGAAGGAGTCAAGCTTAGGCCCGCCTATTAGCCTTATATAATATCTTAAATCTGGTGCGCATGTTAGGCCGCTAAACGGCGGGTGTTGGGTTGCAATGTAAATACGCACAAACACGCACTTGAATATCATTCAACATACGTGGGTAATACTCAAGTAAGGTAGGGGTTTGCTAGTGCTATACTGGCTGCTAAATAGCTAACGACAAGTCATCTAATGAGTCGCGTTTCGATAATGCATTGTCGTAGGGAAGTTAGCCCAAAATCACCATCCTATATAATCTAGCGCCCTGATACTGCCATTCTATGAAGCCTCATCGTAATGCCAGTGTTAATGCAGGAGTTTAAGCCATGTCTGACGACCAGTATGAAGAAGATCTTGACCTCAATAGCCTTAGTGACGAAGACCTCACCGTACAAATGCATGACGACCTTTATGACGGCATGGAAGATGAAATTGCGGAGGGTACAGAAATTTTATTAGGCCGTGGCTGGTTACCAGACCGTGTACTTAATGAAGCCCTTGTGGGCGGCATGAATATTGTAGGTATCGATTTTCGGGATGGCATCCTGTTCGTCCCTGAAGTATTGATGGCAGCAAATGCAATGAAAGCTGGCATGAAAATATTACGCCCATTATTGGCTGAAACAGGAGCCCTGCCCGTTGGCAAGGCAGTGATTGGAACGGTTAAGGGTGATATTCACGACATCGGTAAAAACTTAGTTTCAATGATGTGGGAAGGTGCTGGATTCGAAGTCATTGACCTTGGCATTAATTGCCCAGTAGAAAAGTACCTAGCCGCTTTAGAAGAGCATAAGCCAGATATTCTGGGTATGTCAGCGCTGCTTACCACTACTATGCCTTATATGAAAGTTGTTATTGATACCATGAAAGAGCAGGGCATTCGTGATGACTTTATTATTCTTGTTGGTGGCGCGCCTTTGAATGAAGAGTTTGGAGATGCCGTTGGTGCTGATGCTTACTGTCGTGATGCTGCAGTTGCAGTAGAAACAGCAAAGAAATTTATCGCTGAAAAGCGCGCTGCTTAGATTAATGTTAGATTATTGTTAGCTTAATGATGCAACCTGCCAGCCTACTTGTGATTACCTGTGGTGCCATTGCGCGAGAAGTGATGGCAGTGGCTAAAAGTAGTGGCTGGCAGCATTTGAAAGTGACACAAATTCCAGCAGAACTGCACAACCGCCCAGAGAAAATCCCTGCGGCAGTGGAAGAGCGGCTCGCAACTTACGCCGCAGATTATGATCACGTGTTTGCCGCTTTTGGCGATTGTGGCACGGGTGGGCAGCTTGATAAAGTGTTGCAACGATACAACATTAAACGATTATCAGGCGCTCACTGCTATGAATTTTATAGTGGCAGTGAAAACTTTGCTGCCATGGCAGAACATGAATTAGGCACTTTTTACCTGACCGACTATCTTGCTAAACATTTTGAACAACTCATCATGGAAGGCATGGGGCTTAATAAACATCCACAATTGATTGAGATGATGTTTGCTCATTACACAAAATTAGTCTACTTAGTGCAGGAACCTAATCGTCAACTTGACCAATTCGCTCAAGCCGCTGCTGCAAAACTAGGCTTAAAGTATGAACGAGTAGAAACAGGCTATGGCCAAATGGCTAAAGAGTTGGCTACTCATTACAGTAACTACACAGAACAGGTAATTAAATGGCCAAGCTAACCATCGTAATGTGGCGTGATATTCCCGCCCAAGTCATTGTTAAGCAAGGACGCAACAGCGCCAAGCGTCCCTTGGAAGAGCGCTTTGAAAAAGCCGTGGATAAAGCCGCTATGCGCGCTGGCCTCTACGGTAGTGATGGTTATTTGTCAGAGTGGAGGCGGGATACGACAGCCTGTGGTGACGACATAGAAGCGATTTTAGAAACCACAGTCAATCAAATACAAACAGACTATACCGAAGAGCGTTTGGCGGTATTAATTGCTGCTGGCGGCATTGCTGAATAATTTATTACGCAACTCATTTTATTTTGTGGAGAAGTACTAATGGCGCTAAATGCTGTCACAGAAAAACAAGCTATTATTGACTTGATGCAAAAAACCACTGTCGAAGTGACCCCTGGTGGGGCGGCTAAAGTGGCAGATTTCAGGCAACTGTTGCGTCCGGGCTGCACTGTATACGTGACCTTTCTTCCAGGATCAGACTTTGCTGACACGGTGAATAGTGTGCGCCGATTAAAAGATGAAGGTTTTAACCCAGTGCCGCACTTTGCCGCTCGATCTATTCCATCAGCCCATTTTTTGGAAGAAAATCTAGCGACACTGCAAGGTGAGACGGGTGTGACCGAAGGATTGTTAATTGGTGGTGGAGTGAACACTCCGGTTGGAGAGTTTGCATCTTCTATAGAGGTGTTACAAACGGGTTTATTTGAAAAATATGGTATTTTGAAAATGGGTCTAGCTGGCCATCCAGAGGGTAGCCCAGACATAAGCCCACAAGACTGTGTCTTAGCCATCAAACAAAAAAACGATTTTGCCAAACAAACGGATATGAGCTTGTACCTAGCCACACAGTTTGTATTTGAAGCTGAGCCTATTTTTGCATGGGAACGCAGTATTCGTGCCGTGGGTAACGAGCTACCCATTCATATTGGCGTGCCGGGTCTTGCCACCATTAAAACCCTCATGCGTCATGCGGCTCACTGTGGTGTAGGCGCATCGGTGCGTTTTTTAACGCGTAATCCCATGAATATGGTGAAACTGGGCCTTAAAGACTCATTCTTAGGCAAGTTCGTTAATGCTCCCTCTTCAGAACCAAGTGAACTCATGCGTGATTTGGTTCAAGGCATGCATAACGACCCTGATTGTTTAATTTCTCAGTGCCATTTATACCCTTTGGGTGGCTTAAAGAAATCAGCTGCATGGATGTACCAAGTGCAAGATGGCCGGTTTGAACTAAGCGGTAAAAGCTTCACAATTAACTCTTAATTTTTGGGCCAGATAACTGGCTTTTATTAGACTATAAAGCAGGAATTTTAAATGACTGATACGATTATCAGCTCCGCTTCTCAAGAAGTGGTTATTGGTTTTGACCGTCCCTTCGCAGTAATTGGAGAGCGCATCAACCCGACAGGCCGTAAGTTATTGGCTGAAGAGATGAAAAATGGCGATTTTAGTCGTGTAGAAGCAGATGCCTTAGCTCAGGTTGCTGCTGGAGCTACTATTTTAGACATTAATGCGGGTATTCCATTAGCTGATGAACCGGCTATTTTGGCCAAAACGATACAACTCGTACAAGCTTTAGTCGATGTACCATTATGCATCGATTCGTCCATTATTGATGCCCTAGAGGCAGGCCTTGCTGTCTACAAAGGTAAAGCTTTATTAAACTCTGTGACTGGTGAAGACGAGTCTTTAGATCGAGTTTTACCCCTGGTTAAAAAATACGGTGCCGCCGTGGTTGCCATTTCTAATGACGAGACTGGAATCTCACAAGATATTAACGTGCGTTTTGAAGTGGCCAAGAAAATTGTGCAGCGTGCTGCTGACTATGGTATCCCTGCTTCAGACGTGGTGGTCGATCCATTAGTGATGCCCGTTGGAGCGATTAATACCTCTGGCCGTCAGGTGATGGAGCTAGTTCACCGCTTGCGTAATGAACTTAAAGTGAACACCACCTGTGGTGCGTCTAACTTTAGTTTTGGTTTACCTAATCGCAATGGCGTTAACTGTGCGTTCATTGCCTGTGCAGTGGCCTCGGGTATGACCTCTGCTATCATCAACCCAATGCATGCTGAAGTGATGTTAGGCGTGCGAGGGGGTAACCTAATGATGGGCCATGACCCAGAATGTAAAGATTGGATTAAAGCCTACCGCGACCCAGCTGCAGAGGGCACTGGTGCCCGGGGTAGCCGCACGGGTCGCCGGCGCGCTTAGGTTATGATTGATGCGTATTAAATAATCAAAAAGGGCCATGCAGGCCCTTTTTTGTGCAAAATTAAACACCATGAACACAGCAGAGCTCAAGTTTAAATTGAGCTCACTATAAACCCATTGAGGTGACCCCATGAGCCAGCCTAACACCGATGAAGCTTTAGTCGTCTTTACTCCTTCGGGCAAGCGCGGGCGCTTCCCAGTGGGAACGCCCTTGTTGCAAGCAGCGCGTTATCTTAATGTGGATATAGATTCCGTGTGTGGAGCCAGAGGTATTTGTGGCCGTTGCCAAATCTTTGTTAGTGAGGGCGAATTTGCCAAATTCGGTATTACCTCCAGCGCGGATAGTTTAGAGCCCATTACTGCCCCTGAACTTAAATTTGCGGAACGCAGGGAACTGAAACCAGGTCGACGTTTAAGCTGTCATACTAAGGTACTCAATGACATTGTGGTGGATGTTCCGGCAGAAAGCCAAGTGCATCATCAAATGGTGCGCAAAGATGCAGAGTTGCACGATATTGCCATCAACCCATTGGTTCGTTTGTACTATGTCGAAGTGCAAGAACCAGACATGCATGACCCCTCTGGTGATTTGAGGCGTTTATTGAATGCCCTAGAAGCCGATTGGCAATTATTGGACTTGTCTTACGATGTGGCTTTATTGGCCACCATACAACCCATTCTAAGAGCCGGTAAGTGGGGTGTAACCGTCGCTGTGCGTCAAGGTGAGCAAATAGTTGCACTTTGGCCAGGTTTAAAAGACACCATTTATGGTGTTGCTGTGGACGTGGGTTCTACCACTATCGCTGCGCATTTATGTAATTTGTCCAGTGGTGAAGTCGTAGCTAGCGCAGGCGTGATGAATCCTCAAATTCGCTTCGGTGAAGATCTAATGAGTCGGGTGTCCTATGTGATGATGAACCCGGGTGGCGAAGTTGACATGACCAACGCCGTGCGTGAGGCACTCAATGGCTTAGTGAAAGACCTGGTCAAACAAGTGCAATGTGAAACCACAGATTTATTAGAAATTACCTTTGTGGCTAACCCCATCATGCATCATTTGTTATTGGGCATTAACCCGGTCGAGTTGGGAGGTGCCCCCTTTGCCTTAGCCACAGACATGGCAGTCAACACCTTAGCTAGCACCCTAGACGTAAAACTTAACCCACAAGCACGGGCTTATTTGTTACCTTGCATCGCGGGGCATGTCGGTGCAGATACAGCGGGCATGGTGCTGGCAGAAGAACCTTATAATCATGATGAAATGACTTTATTGGTCGATGTGGGAACCAATGCTGAAATTGTACTGGGTAATCGACATCGATTAGTGGCGTGCTCAAGCCCAACGGGACCGGCCTTTGAAGGTGCACAAATTAGCTGTGGTCAACGGGCAGCAGCAGGGGCTATTGAACGTATTCGTATTGACCCAATTACCATGGAGCCTCGCTTTCAAGTGATTGGTTGTGAGCTCTGGTCTGATGCTGAAGGCTTTGACGAAGCGACAGTAAAAACAGGCATTACGGGCATCTGCGGTTCGGGTATTATCGAAGTAGTGGCCGAAATGTATTTGGCGGGTGTGGTCACCCAAGACGGTGTCATCGATGGTGGCTTGGCAGCTATGAATGCCCGCATTCAGCCCGATGGGCGGACTTTTTCATATGAAATTATGCCCGCCACGGAAACACGCGGTGCCGTGAAAATCATGCAAAATGATATTCGAGCTATTCAGCTGGCTAAAGCGGCTTTATATGCTGGGGTTAAGTTGTTGATGCAGTATCAACAAGTAGACAAAGTAGACCGCATTCGATTTGCTGGCGCTTTTGGCAGCCACATTGATGTAAAGTACGCCATGGTTCTAGGATTGATTCCGGATTGTGCGCTGGATGAAGTGTCCTCAGCAGGTAACGCGGCGGGTACTGGCGCTCGTATTGCTTTGCTAAACGAGTCATCACGCGCCGAAATTGAACAGGTTGTGCGCAAGATTGAAAAAATAGAAACTGCTGTAGAACCTGACTTTCAACAACTATTTATAGATGCAATGGCTTTTCCTAACAAGGTGGATGCCTTTCCAGAGTTGGAAAAGGTAGTCACTTTGCCACCTATGAAAGAAGCTAAAGCAGAAACTGAAGGGGGCGAAAAGAAACGCCGCCGCCGCAGGAGCTAGTCGAAATTATGCAGACCAATAACCGTGCACGTTTGGGAGTAATAATCGGCATTGCCTTTAAGCTCTTCAAAAGTGTTAAAGTGCTGAAAGTGGCGCTAGTGGCTATGGCCCTATCAGGCTGGACCATCATGCTCAGTTTCGAGTTTGCAGTCACCCTTTTGGCAATTTTAATGTTCCACGAATATGGCCACATGTGGGCTATGAAACGCTTTGGCATCCCCACTAAGGGCATTTACATTATTCCTTTTGTTGGAGGTATTGCCGTAGGTGATCGCCCCAAAACCCATTGGCAAGAACTTTATATTGCCATGATGGGACCTGTTTTTGGCTTAGGCATGAGCGTGGCGTTTTTTATTGGGTTTGTGCTTACGGGTAACCACTTTGTGGGTCTTGTGGCCTCAGTGAGTGCCTTAATTAACCTTGTTAACCTGTTACCCATTTATCCCTTAGACGGTGGTCGCGTCGTGAAAGCCTTGGTTTATTCAGGTCGTAGCCGTTTTATTTATGTTGGGTTAGTGGTTATTTCTGGGTTACTTATTTTTTATAGTTTTACCCATGGCTTTGCCTTAATTGGCTTTTTTGGGATTATGGGTTTGGTGGATTTGTTAGCTGACTGGAAAAGCTTTGGTGAGGACCCCAAACCAAAACTCAACACCTACGGTATAGTTTTTAGTTTAATTTGGTATTTACTCACCGCTGCTGCACTGATTGGCATGATGGTTTGGATTGCTGCCCTCGATTTACCGGGCAGTGAGCTAGCTATGGCGATTCTTAACGCCTAATAAAGCCATTTAACTTTGGGTTTGGTTTTACTGGTGCGCATGGCCAACTCAAAACGGCCCTGTGTTGGGTTTTAAGATCGAGGCCAGTCAGATGGGTGATTGCTTGGTATATCGACATCAAAGGCGATACTTGTGTCTTCTGGGGCGTTATTTGGGGTGTCGTCTGAGACGTCTTCTTTGAGGCTCTGTTCAGCAGCACGCACACTTTGGCCTGGGGAGAAACGGCGCCGTTCTTCTCGCGGCGGGATACCGAAAAAATCTCGGTAGCATTTGGAAAAATGGGGAGCAGACACAAAGCCACAAGCCAATGACACATCAATGATTGATAAGTTAGTTTGTAACAAAAGCTGACGCGCACGGTTAAGGCGCAATTCCAAGTAGTAGCGTGATGGCACGCATTTTAAGTGTTTTTGAAACAGTCGCTCTAGTTGTCGACGTGACACACCAACATACTGGGCCAAATCATCCAAACTAATGGTTTCTTCTAAATTGGCTTCCATCAAAGCCACGGCTTCAATCAATTTAGGCTGGCTATTACCAAGGTGCAAACGTAAGGGAATGCGCTGAGTATCGTGGTGATCACGAATACGCTCCATGATAAACATTTCAGACACCGCAGCGGCCAATTCAGGGCCGTGATGGTTACTGACAAATTGCAACATCATGTCTAAGGAAGAATTACCACCTGAGCAGGTAAACCGATCTCGGTCAATGGCAAATAAATTAGACGACATTAATACATTAGGAAATTCTTCACGCATGCTGGCTAAGTTTTCCCAATGAATGGTGGATTTGTAACCATCCAAAAGGCCTGCAGCGGCTAATAAATAACTGCCTGTGCAGGTTGATCCAATTTTAATCTTAGCATTCGCGGCTTTGCGTAAAAACGTAATGGTATTTTTGTCGTAGGCTCGATCAATAAAAGTACCCCCGCACACAATAACGGCTTCTAGATCATTTAAGTTAAGGTCATTAACATGCAAAGTGGGCGTCACTTCAAAACCAACACTGGCAGTTACAGGAACACCATCCATGGACACAACCTGCCATGCATACAGATCTTGTTTGCTAATATAGTTGGCACCACGGAGACTAGCAACCGCCGATGAAAAGGTCACCATGGAATAATTAGGGATTTGCAAAAAAGCGTAGCGAATCGGTTTTTTGATGGACATGTCTGCCTCTTTTTTTATTTTGGAACGCTCTGCACTAAGATTGATCTTAGCATCAAAGTTGCCCTAATACATTGGCTCGCATTCTAAACTAGGTTTGCCCTATTGGGAACCATAAAATGAGGGGTTATGTGATCTTTTTTCAGAAAATATTAGGCTTTATTTATATTCTCTAAAAGTCCCATGACTAGGCCTTATTACTTACTGTGATGAGTGATAAAAAATAGAACATTTTATGACCCTCGCAACAGGTCCATAAAGGCCACCGTGGCATTGGATAAACTTCGCTGTTGATGCCAAACACAGCCCAACTGTCTGACGATTGGTTTTGCTTGGCTGGCGATAATATTGAGGTGTTGGTTGATTAATGTTTCTGGCAAAACACTCCAACCCATGCCGATACTAACCATCATCCGGATAGTGTCTAAGTTGTTAGTCGACATGGCCACATTTAAAGCTAATTGGTGGGCTGCGAAGCGTGCTTCTACGATGTCGCGGGTAAAGGTATTAGATTTGCTTAATAGGGCAGGAAAACTACTCAACTGATTTAAATCAACCGCACTTTGTAAACTTAAAGGGTGATCGGGTGCCGCTACAAATTGCATCTGATCTTGCCAAATAACCTGTTGCTGTATGTGGGGGTGAGGGTTGGGGTTGAGGGTGATAATACCAAGCTGCCAGCGGCCCTGTAACAGCCCTTCATAAATGACCTCTGATTCGGCAAACTGAATGTCTAACTCTACTTGGGGGTAGCGGGCAATAAACAAGCGCAATGGCGCTGGTAATCGATGCAAGCTAATGTGATGACTGGTGGCAATGCGCAAAGTCCCGCCCACACGGCCTGATAAGTTAGTCAATTCGTTGGCACTATCTTCCATCGCCTGCAAGATCACTCGCGCCTTAGGCAATAAGTGTTGCCCAGCCATGGTTAGGGACACGGTGCGGCCAATGCGATCAAATAAGCGAGTTTTTAGTTGTTCTTCAAGCTTTACAATGCGTTTGCTTACGGCCGGTTGTGTGAGGAACAGCTGGTCTGCCGCGCGTGAAAACGAGCGTTGTTCTGCGACCACCACAAAGGCTTTTAATGCCAAACTATCCATGGCTGAAGAATACCTGTTTGCACTCTAAAACGGAATTTAAAACTTTTATACACTCAGGGCGAGCAAATATAGCTTTCGTGAACTAAAACAAATGGGTAGCGTTGGCGTTGACTAGCACCAGACCCCGCAGGCTCAAAAGAAAGCACTAAAGAGCCGGCCTCCCAGCATGGCACTAGCAGTGAGTTAGCTATGAGCTCAGAAAAGCAGCCAAGCATGGCATCCATCAAAGGCAGCTAAGCATGAAAATCAAACAAAGCTGGAAAAGCATCAAGCTAATCGCAAGGCGGCAATACCCAAAAATTATTTACTTAGTCATGAGTGGTTCGGCACAAGCGATTGAGCCAACCCATGAGCAGCTTTTGCTAGATTCAGCGATCGATCACTCAGCAGCAGGTCGTGCTTTTAAATGTGATCCCTACGCATGGATTCACACCAGAGGGTTTGCTCAACGTTACGGCATGGGAAAGCGTTGGCTTGACCATTCCCTCAATAGCGTTGATCCAGCCAGAGGCAGCAATGCAACTATAAACAAAACAAAAAGCTTAGATTGGGTGTGGTTGACTGCCATTGACCCCTATATGTTGTCTTGTAGTGATCATTTCAACCTTGATGACTGTCACCGTGTAGCTCGCATTACCAAGCAGTAAAGTGAATAGGCTGCTGTGCTAGATTTAAAGTTATACCTGCTATGTTGATAGATTGTATTATCTTTTAAAATTACCAAATGGAATGGAAATATAAATTAATTGGAATTAGAGTTATGCTTTGGCTAGGGTTATAATACTACCACTTTAATCTGTGCTCAGGAAACCACATGGCCAGTAAAACTCTTTATGACAAGTTATGGGATGCCCACCTTGTTAGCCAACAAGACGATGGCAGTTGTTTGATTTACATTGATCGACACCTATTGCACGAAGTCACCTCACCCCAAGCCTTTGAGGGCTTGCGTATTGCAGGCCGCAAGCCATGGCGCATTGACACTAACTTAGCCACCCCAGATCATAACGTACCGACCACTTTTGACGAGCGGGTCATTGGTGTGGAGGGTATTACCGACCCTGTATCTAAGATTCAAGTGGTGACCTTGGGTGACAATTGTGATGAGTTTGGTATTACCGAATTTAAAATGCAAGATGAGCGCCAAGGCATTGTACATGTGGTGGGCCCAGAGCAGGGCGCTACTTTGCCCGGTATGACTGTTGTGTGTGGTGATTCCCATACCGCTACTCATGGCGCTTTGGGGGCATTAGCCCACGGCATTGGAACTTCAGAAGTGGAGCATGTGTTGGCCACTCAGTGTTTGATTCAAAAAAAATCTCAAAACATGTTAGTGCGGGTAGATGGTGTACTCGGCGATGGGGTCACGTCTAAAGATGTGGTGTTGGCTATTATTGGTGTTATTGGCACCGCTGGCGGCACGGGTTATGCCATTGAATTTGGTGGCCAAGTGTTTGAAGACATGACCATGGAAGGCCGCATGACGGTGTGTAACATGGCCATTGAGGCAGGTGCACGCGTGGGTATGGTGGCAGTAGATCAAACCACCATTGACTATGTTAAGGGGCGTCCCTTTGCGCCCTCAGGAGCGAACTGGGATTTAGCTGTGAGCGCTTGGCAAGACTTACACTCTGATACTGACGCTGAGTTTGATCATGTGGTGGTGCTAGACGGTGCCAGTATGGCACCCCAAGTCACCTGGGGTACTTCGCCAGAAATGGTGGTGCCTGTATTTGCCAGGGTGCCTAACCCTGCTCAAGAAAAAGATGAGGTAAAAGCCTCGGGTATGACTCGCGCTCTTGAATATATGGGGTTAACTGCAGGTCAGGCCATCACTGACATTCAATTAGATCGTGTATTTATTGGCTCTTGTACCAATAGCCGCATTGAAGACCTGCGCGCAGCAGCCTCGGTAGTGGAAGGGCATCAGGTGGCAAAAACGTTGAAGCAGGCCTTGGTGGTGCCAGGTTCCGGTTTGGTGAAGGCGCAAGCCGAAGCTGAGGGTTTGCATACCATTTTTACTAATGCAGGGCTTGAGTGGCGTGAACCTGGCTGTTCTATGTGTTTGGCCATGAATGCCGATAAATTAGGGTCAGGTGAGCATTGTGCATCGACCTCGAATCGTAATTTTGAAGGTCGCCAAGGCTTTGGTGGACGTACTCATTTGGTTAGTCCTGCAATGGCCGCTGCGGCCGCCATTGCAGGGCATTTTGTTGACGTTCGCGAGTTTAAGGGAGCCTTATAAGATGCAAGCATTTACTCAATTAAGTGGTATAGCCGTGCCTCTAGATCGTGCTAATGTCGATACAGACATGATTATTCCTAAGCAGTTTTTAAAGTCGATTAAACGATCTGGCTTTGGTCCTAATTTATTTGATGAATTACGTTACCTTGATGAAGGTCAACCTGACCAAGATTCTACGCAAAGGCCGATAAATACTGACTTTGTGCTTAATTATCCACGCTATCAAGGTGCTAAGATACTCTTAGCAAGGCAGAACTTTGGTTGTGGGTCAAGCCGCGAACATGCCCCTTGGGCGTTACTCGATTTTGGTGTTTCATGCGTTATCGCCCCAAGCTTTGCTGACATTTTTTATAATAACTGTTTTAAAAATGGCATCTTACCCATTACCCTATTGGATGAGCAGATGGATCAATTGTTTGAAGATGCACAAGGTCAACTTGGGTTCGAGTTAACGGTGGATCTTGAGACAGGATTAATTACTGGCGGTAGCGCAGGCGACATTGCATTTAGTGTTGATAGTTTCAGGCGCCATTGTTTATTGCACGGTTTGGACGATATTGGTTTAACTTTAGAAAAAACCAGTCAGATTAAGCGCTACGAACAAAAGCGTCAGCAGCAGGCACCTTGGTTGTTTGTTTAACACGCACCCAAGGATTTAAATACCCCATAAAACAGAACAGAGATAACACAACAGAGATAATGACATGACACATAATGTATTGGTTTTGCCTGGTGACGGTATTGGCCCAGAAATTGTGGCTGAAGCTGAAAAGGTGCTGCATGCAGTGGATCATAAATTTGATTTAGGTCTTAACATTAGTCGTGCATTAGTCGGTGGCAGTGCCATTGATGCTACAGGTGGCCCCCTGCCTGAAGCCACCTTAACCGCCGCTAAAGCGGCAGATGCGATTTTATTAGGTGCCGTGGGCGGGCCTAAGTGGGATGCTTTGGATATGGCCATTCGCCCAGAAAAGGGTTTATTGGGCTTACGTTCTAACTTGAACCTATTTGGTAACCTGCGGCCGGCTATTTTGTACCCACAGTTGGCCGATGCGTCGAGTTTAAAACCTGAAATTGTATCAGGCTTAAATATTCTCATTGTGCGTGAGCTCACTGGGGGTATTTATTTTGGCCAACCGCGTGGCATTCGGGTATTGGATAACGGTGAACGCCAAGGTTACAACACTTATGTTTATGCAGAATCAGAGATTCGGCGCATTGGTAAGGTGGCTTTTGAAGCAGCTCGAGCCCGCAGTGGTAGGTTGTGTTCGGTCGATAAAGCCAATGTATTAGAAGTGACGGTGCTGTGGCGCGAAGTGATGGATGAGATGGCAAAGGACTACCCAGATGTCGAACTCAGTCATATGTATGTAGACAATGCCGCCATGCAGTTGGTGCGTGCGCCGAAACAGTTTGATGTCATGGTCACTGGCAACATGTTTGGCGATATATTGTCTGACGCAGCAGCGATGCTCACGGGTTCGATTGGCATGCTGCCCTCCGCCTCCTTAGATGAATCAGGCAAAGGCATGTATGAACCCTGCCATGGTTCGGCTCCAGACATTGCGGGTCAAGGTAAAGCTAACCCATTGGCTACTATTTTATCAGCGGCTATGATGCTGCGTTATACTTTAAACCAAGGTGCTGCGGCTGATGCCATTGAAGCTGCTGTGAGTGTGGTGTTAGATCAAGGCCTGCGCACAGAGGACATAAGTTCCCTAGGTAACCAAACAGTGGATACTAAATCCATGGGTGCTGCCGTGGTTTCTGCGTTGGTTAAGGGTTAATATAACGGTCTTTATAAAGGTTGTTATATAGGTTCTTATATAGGCTGGTAAAGTAGCCTTTATGCAATATCTTTGACATACATTTTTAGCACATATTTTTAATACACAGGGTTGAAGCAAATGAAGCGTGTAGGACTCGTAGGTTGGCGTGGCATGGTTGGGTCAGTATTGATGCAGCGTATGCAAGAAGAAAATGATTTACAGATCATCGAACCGATATTCTTTACCACCTCTCAGGCTGGCCAAGCGGCGCCTGACTTTGGTGTAGATACACCGGTTTTGCAAGATGCCCACGACATTGACACCCTTAAAACCATGGATATTATTATTTCATGTCAGGGTGGTGATTATACGGATCGTGTATATGCCCCCTTGCGTCAGGCTGGTTGGAAAGGCTATTGGATCGATGCAGCGTCTAGCTTGCGCATGCAAGATGCCAGTGTGATTATTCTGGATCCAGTTAACCGTGGTATGATTGATCAGGCCTTAGCTCAGGGTAAAACCGATTTTATTGGTGGCAACTGCACTGTCAGCTTAATGATGTTGGCTTTAGGTGGTTTATTTGCTGCTGACCAGATTGAATGGATGTCAGCCATGACCTATCAATCAGCTTCAGGTGGAGGCGCTCGCCATATGCGAGAACTGCTCAATCAAATGGGTTACATTAACCAATCTGTGGCAGGTGAGTTGGCTAATCCGGCGTCTGCCATTTTAGACATTGATCGCAAAGTTTCAGCTGCCATCAATGCCGGTGACAATGATGCCAGTCAGTTTGGTGCGCCTTTAGCTGGCAGTTTGATTCCTTGGATCGACTCGCAGTTAGATAACGGCCAAAGTCGTGAGGAATGGAAGGCTCAAGCCGAAACTAACAAAATATTGGGTCGCACTAATAAGATTATTCCAGTAGATGGCTTGTGCGTTCGGGTAGGTGCTATGCGCTGTCACAGTCAGGCGTTAACCATAAAAATGAAGCAAAATGTGCCTATGGACGAGATTGAAGACATGCTTGCCAAGGCCAATGATTGGGTTAAAGTAATACCAAATGATCGTGAAACGACCATGTCTGAACTGACCCCAGCGCGGGTGACAGGAACTATGGATGTGCCTATAGGGCGTTTACGTAAGCTCAATATGGGGCCTGAATATTTATCAGCATTTACCGTAGGTGATCAACTTTTGTGGGGTGCAGCAGAGCCTTTGCGCCGGATGTTGCGAATTTTGTTAGATACATAAATGTGTTAACGTTTAAAAAAGGCGCTCAGGCGTTTTTTTTTGTAGCCCCAAGGCTGCGACAATGGTGGTTCTTTCGGCTGGAGTAGGCGTAAACATGATATCCATAACCTTGAAGCGAGTAATTTATTTGCTTGGTTTCACTAGTATTTTTTTAAGCGCAAACGTGCAAGCGATTGCCTTAGGAAAAATACAGTTATATTCGACCCAGCAGCAGTCTTTGCAGTTACAGGTAGAATTGGTAGAGGCAGAAGGTGTTTTGCCAAACTCGATGGCCGCTCGGGTGGCAGGACTGGCGCAATTTATGGCAGCCAATTTACCTTACCAACAATGGTACTCGCAGCTCGATGTCAAAGTTGTTGAGAAAGAGGGTCGTTATTTTATTGAAGTATTTGGTCAACAACCAGTGGAGCAAGCAACGCTTGATCTTATTTTTGAAGTCGATTATCTGGGTGGCCGGTTATTAGCCGAATATGCCGTCACACTCCCGCCTTTTGGTAGCCCTATAACCATTAATGAAAGCCCCATACAACCTACTCCGGAGCAGGAAGCAACACCCATAGAAACATTAGAAGCTGAGGTTGTGCTCGAAGAAGCTGTGGCGCAATTAGTGGCATCTCAGGCTGAAACCACTAAATTAGACACGGTTGTTGTTGCACCGCCCCTAGTGCTGGTTAAACCAGGGCAAACTTTATGGCGTATTGCAGTCAATAATAGTCCCCAAGGCATCAGTCCTTGGCAAACCTTAATAGCCCTTTATAAAGCTAATCCTTTGGCTTATAAGGATGGTGATATTCGTCAATTGTTAGTCAATAGTCAGCTGCGCTTGCCCACGCCTGAAGAAGTTAACGCCCTCAATGCTAAACAAGCAAAAACGGCTTATGACGCTTTAATTCCAGCCCCCGTTAAGAAAACACCAAAGCCTGCAGTCACCACCCCAAAAACTGCTAATGAAACTGCGTCTAATCAACCTTTAACCACTGACTTATTAAAAGTTGAGCAGGATAAACTTAAACTGTTATCCACTCAGTCCCAAGCGCTGGAAGAAGAAGTTAAAAGTCTGCAAGCTGATTACAAAGAGGCAGTCACGCAACAAGAGTTGCTAGCCACAACTAATGAGAATTTAGTTCAAGGTGTGGCTGTACAAGAGCAAGGTATTAAAGAACTTAATACCCAGAGAACTCAGCTAGAAACCAACATGCTGAGCCTAGATCAGCAGTTTGAATCTACTCAAGCTGATCTAAACAAGGCAGAGCAAGATCTAGAAACGGCCAAACAGGAGTTGTTAGCAACGCAAGAAAAGATTGATATGGCAGCACAAATTGAAGAAGAAAACAGCCAATATGACCAGTTTTATGCGTGGCTTGATGTTGCTAAAATCTGGGCATTTATATGGGCACCTGCACTGTTTGGCATGACCTTAGTTTGGTGGTTGATTCGGCGCAGAAAAAATAAAACCACACCACCAATCACACCAGAGATTGCAGATGCAGAGACTGTGAGCCTAGAGCCTTTGACTGACTATGACTCTGCGCCTAGTGCTAAACAAGCTGATTTGCATACAGGGGCTAAAAAAATGCAAGGGGGCATGCCAGAGCGCAGCTTTATTGAAGAGTTATTGCGTGAGCAAGAGCGAGAAGAAGCAGAGTTAGCGCGGCAGGGTTTTAGCTCTGAAATTCAAGATGACCAATTACACTTGTCGACTGACATAGAGGCCATGTTAACTGGCCAAAGGCATATGCATAACCAAGCTGATGAGCCTTTGGAATACCTAACCCATGAGGAAGAAATGAACACCAAGTTAGATTTAGCCTCAAGTTACCGCGATATGGGTGAGATTTCTCAAAGCAGGGCGATCTTGCAAGAAATCATGCAGCAAGGTAACCGCCAACAAAAAGCGCAAGCACAAGCTTTATTATCTAGCATTAACAAAGCCTAATTGATATGAGTACATTTTTTAAAGCCGATGCATCTGAGTTTTTGGCCCATGGACATCAGCGCATTGCCTTAGGAGTGGCTTATAACGGTCGTCATTATCATGGCTGGCAACGCCAGCCCCATGGTCATATTAGTGTACAAGAAAAGCTTGAAGATGCCCTCACTAAGGTGGCCAACGAGCCTATTAAAGTCATGTGTGCAGGTCGCACAGATGCGGGAGTGCATGCCAGCGCGCAAGTAGTTCATTTTGATACTTTGGCACAAAGACCTCTGCGAGCATGGACCCATGGTGGCAATATGAACTTACCTGATGATGTTGCTATCCAGTGGGCACATCCTGTGGGTGAAAAATTTCATGCACGCTTTGCTGCTTCAGCCCGCAGGTACCGCTACGTGATTTATAACCATCCCATGCGGCCAGCTTTGATGGACAAAGAAGTCAGCTGGAACTATCGACCCTTAGACGTGAACCAAATGCAAACAGCTGCTGACTACTTGCTTGGAACCCACGATTTTAGCTCCTTTCGAGCGTCTGCCTGTCAGGCCAATAACCCCATTCGAACCATTCACCATCTTAATGTTGTTGCTGCTGGGAATTACATTGTTTTAGACGTTCGTGCTAATGCTTTTTTACAACATATGATTCGAAACTTGGCTGGGTTGCTGATGAAAGTTGGTACGGGTGAAGCAGCCCCAGAATGGGCCTTAGAAGTTTTAATGGCGAAGGATCGAGGGGTCAATGCAGCCACTGCGCCACCATATGGTTTATACTTTGTAGATGCTGAATATGATACAAGTTTTGGCTTACCAAAGGGGCCCTTGGGGCCACATTTTTTGGTGCCTTGGATGAATGCTTAAAAGAGTGTCTTAATAAACTCAAATAGTAATCCCTCGGGTTGATTTATCTGCTAACATTGACCTCCATACCTTGGCACCTTACTGAATAATAACAGCGACTCATTTTGACTCAATCTCGCGTAAAAATATGTGGCCTTCGCCACGCAGACGATGCAGTTTTCGCTGCCCAAGCTGGAGCGGATGCCATAGGCTTAGTGTTTTATCGGCCCAGCCCTAGGTCTGTAGACATCGACACGGCGGCAGAGATTGCACGGGCCTTACCTCCTTTCGTGTCCTGTGTAGGCTTATTTGTGGATGCGACTGCAGCAGACATCGATGAAATCCTTTCCCAAGTCCCTCTCTCTTTATTACAATTTCACGGCCAAGAATCAGCGCAATTTTGTGAGCAATTTCAGCTACCTTGGATTAAAGCTGTGAGAATGCGTGACAAGATTAACCTACATCAACAGCGTGAATACTATAGCGCAGCTCAGGGTTTGTTACTTGATGCCTATAAGACAGGTGTGCCAGGTGGAACAGGTGATCAATTTGATTGGCATCGTATTCCTAACGACATTGCTGCCGATGTCGTCTTAGCTGGAGGTATTCATGTGGGTAATGTAAGGCAAGCGATACAACAAGTTAAACCTTGGGCGATTGATGTGAGTGGCGGTGTTGAAAGCCACAAAGGTGTGAAAGATCGTGCTAGAATTGCCGCTTTTATGGGCCAAGCAAAGCCCTATTGGTCTGACGTATCTGCGTCTTCATCAAACCATAACGGAGTAAAAGGGAACCTGAATGACTAGTGTAAAAGTCATCAACAGGGCGCCAAGCCATACATTTAATGGCTCAATAACTATAATATTTTAATGCCGTGATTAAAGGTCACGACGGGGGAAGCTATGAGTAGCTGGTTAGATAAAATTGTACCTGCGGGTATTTTGACCAACTTAGGTAATAAAGATCGACGTAGTAACATTCCAGAAGGCGTATGGAAGAAGTGCCCCAAGTGCGCAGCGGCTTTGTATAAACCAGAATTAGAAAAAAATTTAGAGGTGTGCACCAAGTGTGAACATCACATGCGAGTCACGGCTCGCAATCGGTTGACCATGTTTTTAGATGCTCATTCTGGTGCCGAGATAGCAGCAGAAATAGAGCCTGTTGATAAACTTAAGTTTAAAGACGTAAAAAAGTACAAAGATCGCTTAACTGCAGCTCAAAAAGCCACTGAAGAAAAAGATGCACTGGTGGCAATGAAAGGTAAGTTAGGAGGGTTAGATGTAGTGGCTGTGGCCTTTGAATTTAACTTTTTAGGTGGGTCTATGGGTGCAGTCGTGGGCGAACGCTTTGTTCGAGCAGCTAATGTGAGTATGGAACAGGGCATACCTATGGTGTGTTTCTCTGCTTCTGGCGGCGCGCGCATGCAAGAAGCCTTAACCTCTCTTTTTCAAATGGCAAAAACCAGTGCTGCTTTAGAAAAGCTTAAACAACAGGGCATTCCCTATGTCTCGGTACTGACAGACCCCGTTTATGGCGGCGTATCAGCTAGTTTAGCGATGTTAGGTGATGTAAACCTTGCAGAACCTGGCGCACGCATGGGTTTTGCTGGGCCGCGGGTCATTGAACAAACTGTGCGTGAAACCTTACCAGAAGGCTTTCAAAAGAGTGAGTTCTTACTGGATCATGGTGCCATTGATATGATCGTACCTAGGCATGAAATGCGCACCACTGTGTGCCGCTTATTAAGTGCCATGACGCAGCAACCAGCTCCTGTAATTGAAGCCTAACCTTGATGTCACAAACACTCTCTTTTGACTATGCTGATGATTGGCTGACTTGGTTAGAACTTCAGCACCCAAGCCATGAAATAGACATGGGACTCGAGCGTATTCGACAAGTGTCAAAACGCTTACTTCGTGACGAACCCATAGCTAAACAGGTCATTACCGTTGCTGGTACTAACGGCAAGGGCTCTAGTGTGGCGTTTTTAACTGCTATTCTAGAAGAGGCTGGATTATCCTATGCCAGCCTTACCTCACCCCACTTTGTGCGCTTTAATGAACGTATTCAGTTGCAAGGTGAACCGGTTGATGACACGGCCTTATGTGCTAGCTTTGAGCGTGTTAATCGAGCTCGTTATGATGTAGCGGGTGTGGCGACGGTGCTGACTTACTTTGAGTTTAATGCGCTTTTAGCCTTTGACCTCATGCAACGAGCAGACATTGATGTTGCGGTGTTAGAAATTGGTCTCGGTGGCCGCTTGGATGCGGTTAATCTGATTGATGCTGATGTCGCTGTGGTGACCAGTATCTCGGTTGATCATGTAGACTGGCTCGGTGATAATGTAGAGCTTATTGGACGGGAGAAGGCGGGTATTTACAGGGCCCATAAACCTGCCATTGTCGGAGCCTTAGATTGCCCCACTTCGGTGGCCCAATATGCTCAGGAAATTAATGCCCAATGCATGCGAAACGGGGTTGATTTTAAAGTTGAAAATAATACATGGAGTAATACTCTAGGCTTATCCATTGATCTGCCTGAAACTAATCTACCGCCCATGAATAGGGCTGCAGTGGTGCAGGCAATTAGTTGTTTAAGCTTTGAGATCAAGGCGGCTGATATTGTTTTAGGTTTGCGTAAGGCACGCTTGCAAGGTCGTTTTCAAAGGCTTGAATGGCAAGGTAAACAACTGATTTTAGATGTGGCTCACAACCCACAAGCCGCACAAAATTTGGCGGCGACCTTAGACAAAGAAGTGTGCGAAGGTAAAACTATTGCTGTATTGGCCATGTTGGGTGACAAAGATTACCAACAAGTTATTAAGGTGCTCAGCACAAGCTTCACTCATTGGATGCTAGCCAGTAGTGAGGGTGTGCGAGGCTTGTCGAGTCTGGAACTTGCTAATCAATTGGCCTTGAATGGTGTGGCTTCTAACAGTGTTATTGAACATGACACGCCGCTCCACGCTTTTACCCAAGCTGTAACTATGGCGTCTAAACAAGATCGGATTGTTGTGTTTGGCTCATTTGTTACCGTCGGTGCAGTGCTGGCTTTAATTGAGTCCTAAACCGATTATTATACCAAAGGAAAAAATAGTGGAGGCAACAGTGAAACATCGTATTGTAGGTAGTTTAATACTGTTAAGTCTGGCGGTGATTATTTTACCATTTTGGTTAGATGGGGCGGGTTTGCAAGAATATAAAACCATGCAGCAACCACTGATACCCAAAGCTTCTGAGTTAAGTCTTGATGTGGCCTCAGTGGCTGTTAATGGAATCAAAAAACTTGACCCGAGCGATTCAGAAATTCTTCAATTAGGTCCTATTCCTGCAACAGATAAACCACCAATCAAGTCCAAACAGACTCAACGAGCAGTAAAGCAAGCTAAACTTGACCCCAACAATGGCGTGCTTAACGCACAGGGTCTACCTGAAGGTTGGGTCGTGCAGTTAGGTAACTTTGGCAATCGTGCTAATGCTGCTCGACTCAGAGACAAGGTGATTAAAGCAGGCTTTGCTGGTTATATGGTGCCCAATGGTGATTTATTTAAGGTGCTTGTAGGACCAGAATTAACGCGACCCAAAGCCGAAGCTTTGCAGGAAAAGTTAAAAAGTAAATTTAAAATGGCGGGTATGGTC
This sequence comes from Candidatus Njordibacter sp. Uisw_058, assembly GCF_047730065.1. Classification (GTDB taxonomy): domain Bacteria; phylum Pseudomonadota; class Gammaproteobacteria; order Pseudomonadales; family Balneatricaceae; genus Njordibacter. Next base: position 1,538,934 of record NZ_CP159829.1, on the reverse strand, counting down.
ACTCTGTATGAAATTGAAAAGCCCTAAGATGTTAATCTCATTAAGTTTATTAACCCCTTAGTTAATTAAGGTCATTTATGGAAAGCCTCAACGTTTTTGACTGGATACTCATTGCTATTATTGTTATTTCTAGCGTGTTTGGATTATTGCGTGGTTTTGTTAAGGAGTTATTGTCCTTGGCAAGTTGGGTCGCTGCTTTTTTTGTCGCGCGTTTATTTTCTTTTAAATTAAGCAATTTTATGATCGATTGGATTGATCAGCCTCAGTTTCGTGTGATTGCTGCTTTTGTCATTTTGTTTGCCATCACTTTAGTGGTTGGTGCCTTAATTAATAATGTTTTTTCTCGTTTAGTTTCGGCGACTGGCTTAACTAGCACTGACCGTTTGTTTGGTATGGTATTTGGCATTGTACGTGGTGGTTTGTTAGTTATTGTCATGGTGTCTTTGTTGTCACTGACGCCCGTCAGTAATGATCAATGGTGGCAAAGTTCTTTAATTATTCCTCACTTCGTCTTAGTCGATGAGTGGTCCTATAAAATGTCTACTAGTGCTTCTGGTCTATTGGATATGTTGCAACCGGCGCTCTAGCAGCGTTGTAATGAGGGTATACGCATGTGTGGTATCGTTGGTATTGTAGCCAAATCTTATGTGAATCAGGAAATCTATGATGCCCTGACTTTTTTGCAACACCGTGGCCAAGACGCAGCAGGAATAGTAACTTGCCATGATGGTCGATTTTTTTTACGCAAGGATAATGGCTTAGTAAGGGATGTGTTTCGCACTCGCCATATGCGCCGTTTAGTGGGGAATATGGGTATTGGCCATGTGCGTTATCCCACAGCTGGTAGCGCAAGTGCTGCCGAGGCCCAGCCTTTCTATGTAAACTCACCTTATGGTATTGCCTTAGCGCACAATGGCAATTTAACTAATACCGCGGAGCTTTCAAAAAGCATTTTTAAATCTGATCTACGCCATATTAATACTAATTCAGATTCGGAAGTACTGCTTAACGTATTTGCTCATGAGCTTCAACGTTTAGGTCAATTAGTGCCCAGTGAAGAGGATATTTTTTACGCTGTGCGTCAGTTACATCGGCGTTGTTTGGGTGGCTATGCCGTGATTGCTATGATCACAGGTATTGGCATTGTGGGTATGCGTGATCCATTTGGTATTCGGCCCTTATGCTATGGCAAGCGAGAATCAGCACAGGGTGCTGAGTATATGGTGGCGTCAGAAAGTGTGGCTCTAGATTCTGCTGGCTACACCATGGTGCGCGACCTTGCTCCTGGTGAGTGCATATATATCACCGAAGCAGGAGAAGTATTCACCCGCCAGTGTGCCGAAGCACCGGTCTTGTCACCTTGCTTATTCGAATATGTTTATTTAGCTCGTCCAGATTCTGTCATGGATGGTATTTCTGTTTACAAGGCCCGTTTGAAAATGGGTGAATACCTAGCTGATCAGATTCTTCGAGATTGGCCAGATCATGATATCGACGTCGTTATCCCTATTCCTGATACCAGTCGCACTTCTGCTGTGGAACTTGCGAATAAATTGGGAGTGAAGTTACGTGAAGGCTATATTAAAAATCGTTATATCGGCCGCACATTTATTATGCCTGGGCAAACTCAACGGCAAAAATCAGTGCGCCAAAAACTGAACCCAATTGAACTTGAATTCCGTGGCAAAAATGTGTTGTTGGTGGATGACTCGATTGTGCGGGGCACGACCTCTACTTTAATTATCGAAATGGCCCGAGAAATGGGTGCCAAGAAAGTTTATTTTGCTTCTGCTGCGCCGGCTGTCCGGTTTCCCAACGTCTATGGCATTGACATGCCTTCTGTAGACGAATTAGTTGCCCATGGCCGCACTGATGCCGAAGTAGGAGAGATGATCGGTGCCGATCGTATGATCTACCAAGATCTAGAGGATCTGATCCGTTCAACTCAGGGGGGTGGTAGTGATATTGCAAGCTTTGACTGCTCCGTATTTGATGGCAACTATGTCACAGGTGATATCGATGACGCTTATTTAGCCGGTTTGGAAGCACTCAGAAATGATGATACGATGAAAAAAATAAACGTCATAGACGACGATGTTTCTTTGGCGACTAATATGCAAAGCAAGCTGTGACATGAAAACCAAAAAGCAAACCCTTGAGCAAAGAAAGCAGCGCCAGGAAGATTATTTGCGCACTGCTGGCTTGAGTACGCAAGCCATTCGCGCGGGCACCGTGTCTGGTGCAGAGCAAGAGCACAATGATGCCATCTATGCCACGTCGAGTTTCATTTATGGCAGTGCAGAGGAAGCATCTGAGTGTTTTAGTGGGGCGACTGAAGGCAATATTTATTCTCGTTTCACTAATCCAACTGTGCGTACTTTTGAGCAGCGTATGGCCAAGATGGAAGGTGGAGAAAGGGCGGTAGCGGCCAGTTCTGGCATGGCAGCTCTGACCAGTATTTTTTTGGGTCACCTAAAGCAAGGTGATCATATGGTCTCCTCGCATAGTATTTTTGGCTCTATCATTGGTTTATTTGATAATGTCTTGGCCAACATGGGCATCACCACGACCTACGTTAACCCTGCGGATAACCAAGCATGGAATGACGCGATACAGCCTAATACGAAAGCCTTGTTCTTAGAATCACCATCGAACCCGTTGGCAGAATTGGGGGATATTGCTGCTTTAGCAAAATTAGCTCACAGTCATCAGGCGCTATTAATCGTTGATAATTGTTTTTGCACCCCTATTTTGCAAAACCCACTGGCCCTCGGTGCAGATATCGTCATGCACTCCGCAACAAAATACATTGATGGTCAAGGGCGCTGCGTGGGCGGCGTCGCCATAGGTAGTGATGCGCACATGGAACCTGTGTTTAGTATTTTACGCACCGTAGGCACTGCTATGAGCCCATTTAATGCATGGGTTTTTATTAATGGTTTAGAAACTTTGTCATTACGCATGCAAGCGCATTGCTCCAGTGCCTCTAAATTAGCTCATTGGCTGCAGCAACAACCTCAGGTGGAGCGGGTTTATTACACGGGATTAGAGGACCACCCGCAACATCAACTGGCAAAGCAGCAACAACGCTTATTTGGCGCGGTAGTGTCTTTTGAAGTGAAGGGCGACAGGGCTTCTGCTTGGCGTTTGATTGACCAAACCAAGCTATTTTCGATCACCGGTAACTTTGGTGATGCAAAATCAACCATTACCCATCCTGAAACCACCACCCATAGTCGCATGACTCCTGACGCAAGAGCCTTGGCGGGTATAAAGGACAACCTAATTCGAGTATCTGTGGGGCTAGAAGACTACCAAGATATTCAACAAGATTTAGCTCAAGCAATGCAAGGGCTATGATGCTTTTGAAGCTTCTGAAGACAAAGGCTGAAGTTCGATGCGGTTTCGGCCTTTATTTTTAGCACGATATAAACCTCGATCAGCGGCATCTAATAACTCTATATGGCCTGCTTTAGAATGCTGTGGATAATAGGTTGAGACGCCAATACTCATAGTCACGATGTGGGCGGCGTCGGAAAAGGCGTGAGGTATAGCGATGTCATCCATAGCGATGCGTAATTGCTCTGCAACCACCATGGCACCTACTGCTGGAGTGCTGGGTAAAATAACGGCAAATTCTTCCCCCCCGTATCGTGCGGGCAAATCACTGGGCCGTTGCAGGGTATTCATGATGGTTTTACCGGTCCTTACTAAGGCGTCATCACCAGCCACGTGACCATAATTATCATTATAGGCTTTGAAGTGATCAATATCACACAATATTAATGATAGAGGTTCTTTAGTTCTGCTGGATCGAGACCATTCAAGCTCTAATGTTTCATCAAAGTGACGTCGGTTATACAGTTGAGTTAAACCATCGATTGATGAAAGTCTTCTGAGGTCTGCGCTGGCGGCTTCTAATTCCTTACGCATGTCAGCAATACGCGCCATAGCCCGCAGTTTAGCGCTTAACACCCGTTGGGTAATCGGCTTGGGCAAATAATCATCTCCCCCGGCATCAATACCTTTGACAATCGCGTCTTCAGTAATGTCCGCACTCAAAAAGATAATGGGTATCCACAAGTTGCCCTGTTGGCAGTTTTCTTGGATATGCTGAGCACACTGGTAACCATCCATATTAGGCATGTTGACGTCCATCAAAACTAGGTCTGGGTTATGCGTCAAGAACTTTTGTATACCCTCATTACCGTCTCGCCCGTTAATCACACTGTGGCCCGCACTTTCAACATACTTTTGGGTCACTTGCGAGGAAGCAAGAGAATCTTCAACTAACAACACCTTCATATATCAATCCAGAATAGATGAACTGCTATTAGTCTAGCCTAAAATATGTAAAAGTGGCTATTAAATAAAATAAAAAAGCCCTTGTTTTCATCAAAAACAAGGGCTTTTTTTAAATCAAAAACTATGTTTTGTTAGGCTATTTCTACCATTGGAATTACTTTTTCGGCGGCTGACGTATAATCAGATAACTGATCAAAATTCAGATAACGGTAGACTTCTCCTGCCATGGTGTCTAGCTTGTTAGTGTATTCAAAATACTCACTAGGCGTCGGTAATTTACCATTTATGCCTGCCACCGCAGCTAATTCTGCCGATGCTAAAAATACATTTGCACCCGCTCCTAAACGGTTAGGGAAGTTGCGGGTAGAGGTAGAGACGACAGTTGAAGCGTCTGCAACTCGAGCTTGGTTACCCATACACAAAGAGCATCCTGGCATTTCTATACGGGCGCCCGCCTTACCAAAGATGTTGTAATAACCTTCTTCAGTTAACTTGGCGGCATCCATTTTAGTCGGCGGTGCAATCCACAAACGCGCAGGCAGAGGGCCTGTCGCAGCATCTAGTAACTTTCCAGCGGCACGGAAGTGACCAATATTGGTCATGCAAGAACCAATAAAGACTTCATCAATTTTTTGTCCAGCCACTGAAGATAAGATCCGCGCATCGTCTGGATCATTAGGCGCGCATAAAATGGGTTCGGTAATATTTGAAACATCAATTTCAAGCACTTCAGCATACTCTGCATCGGCATCTGCGCGCATCAGCTTTGGCTCAGCCAACCAGGCTTCCATGGCCAGAATGCGCCGAGCAATGGTGCGCTTGTCCCCATAACCTTCACTAATCATCCATTTGAGCATGACCACGTTAGAACGGAGGTATTCTGCTACCGACTCTTCACTAAGAGTAATGCTGCAGCCCGCTGCTGAGCGCTCAGCAGAAGCATCTGATAATTCAAAGGCTTGCTCTACTGTGAGGTCTTCTAAGCCTTCTATTTCAAGAATCTTACCAGAGAAGGCATTAATTTTACCCGCTTTTTCTACCGTCAATAGGCCTTGTTGAATAGCGTAATAAGGAATGGCATGAACTAAGTCACGCAGGGTAATGCCAGGGTTGCGCTCACCGGTAAAGCGCACCAATACTGATTCAGGCATATCTAAGGGCATGACGCCAGTTGCTGCGGCAAAGGCGACTAAACCTGATCCAGCTGGGAACGAGATGCCAAGTGGGAAACGGGTATGCGAATCACCACCAGTTCCCACAGTATCGGGCAATAACATCCGGTTAAGCCACGAATGGATAATGCCATCGCCAGGACGCAGCGACACACCACCACGGTTCATAATGAAGTCAGGCAGTGTGTGTTGAGTTTGCACATCAACTGGCTTTGGGTAAGCTGCTGTATGACAAAATGACTGCATCGTTAAATCTGCTGAGAAACCTAAACATGCGAGGTCTTTTAACTCATCACGGGTCATGGGGCCAGTCGTGTCCTGTGATCCCACAGTCGTCATTTTTGGCTCACAATAAGTTCCCGGGCGCATGCCCTCAGTACCACAGGCCTTACCCACCATTTTTTGTGCCAAGGTGTAGCCTTTGTTAGACTCTACCGCTGGTTTGGGAGTTTGGAACACATCTGTTGGAGCCATGCCTAAAGCCGTGCGAGCACGCTCTGTGAGGCCACGGCCAATAATAAGCGGAATGCGCCCGCCAGCTCTTACTTCATCTAAGATGATATTGGTCTTGAGTTCAAAGCGGCTCAGCTCTTGGCCTGTGTCGTGATGACGAACCACGCCCTCATAGGGATATACGTCGATGACATCACCCATATGCATGCCAGAAACGTCCATTTCTATGGGCAGGGCACCTGCATCTTCCATGGTATTAAAAAAGATAGGAGCAATTTTGGAGCCAAAACAAAAACCACCGGCTCTTTTATTAGGGACGGCTGGAATATCATCACCGAAAAACCAAAGTACGGAGTTGGTCGCAGACTTGCGTGATGACCCTGTGCCAACTACGTCCCCCACATAGACCACTGGGAAGCCTTTAGCTTTGATCGCTGCAATCTGTTTAAGAGGGCCTGTGGTGCCCTGATCATCAGGCTCAATGCCATCACGTTGCATCTTAAACATGGCATTGGCGTGCAAAGGTATGTCTGGTCGTGTAAACGCGTCAGGTGCAGGGGATAGGTCGTCCGTATTGGTTTCACCGGTCACTTTAAATACTGTTAAACTAATCTTTTCTGCCAGTTGGTCACGAGAAGTAAACCATTCTCCCTCTGCCCATGAGTGCATGACCTGCTTCGCATAGCTATTACCGGCTTTGGCTTTTTCATCGACGTCATGAAATGCATCAAACATCAAGAGAGTATGGGAAAGTGCAACAACGGCAGTCGGTGCCAAGGCATTATTGTCCAAACAAGCTATCAAGGCCTCTATGTTGTAGCCACCCAGCATGGTACCCAAAATTTCCGTTGCTGCAACTGGACTGACCAAACTAGAGACTACTTCACCCGTGGTAATGGCTGACAAAAAGCTGGCCTTTACATAGGCAGCTTGATCGACACCAGCAGGTACACGATTACGCAATAAATCAACTAATATGGTTTCTTCACCAACAGGTGGGCTTTTCAACAGTTCCACCAAGGCAGCAGTTTGCTCTGCGTTGAGGGGCTCTGGGGGAATGCCTAGTTTTGCGCGTTCGGCAACATGGGTACGGTAAGCTTCTAACATGGTACAGCCTCTAAATTCACTGGTCCTAGTGTTTCAGGTACAGCGATGGTCAATGGAACTACAAATCAGGCGTGTAGGGTAGCATAATGGCTCCATTATTTCCAGTTTAAGGGGTAATGTGTTGATTTAATTTTAATCGATAACCCATTGATTGTAATGATAATAATTTCTATAGATACCGTGTATTTAATGGCTTTTATTTTTCATAATTTGCAGGTAAGTGGGTAATCCTAGACGCTGTCTGTCTGGGTGGGTACAATGCGTCTCTTTTGATTAATTAGCCTTGGGTAAAGCTTGTGCCACTATCGGAACTAAAGCAGTTTTTAGGATGCAGTACTCCCCAAGCTTGGGTGGACAAAGCCATACAAGAACAAGAGATTTTGCTCATAGATCATGCTCATTGTGAAAAAAAGGCCGCATCTACTGCCATGCAATTGATGTTTCGGCATCCGACTCGAGCAAATTTGTTGACTAAAATGTCGCGCCTGGCTAAGGAAGAGTTAATTCACTTTGAACAAGTGTGCCGTATCATGCGTGAGCGCGGCATTGTCTATGATCATCTTGATGCGTGTCGTTATGTGGGTGCATTAAGGCATTTAGTCCGAACTCATGAACCTGCTAAATTAATGGATACGCTTATTATTGGCGCCTTTGTCGAAGCCCGTTCCTGTGAAAGATTTGAATTACTCATACCCCACTTGGATGAGACATTGGCCAAATTTTATGCCTCTTTACTAAAATCGGAAGCAAGACATTATCAAGACTACTTGAGTTTAGCCAAAGATGTGGCGCTGGAAGCCGATGCTGCAGGACTCGATGATTATACCCAACGGATTGCCATGGTGCGTGACTTAGAAGTCGAACTGATCAGCGCAGAAGATCCCATGTTCCGCTTTCATAGCGGTGTGCCCATTAAAACCTCACCCCAACACACAAACAAGGACGTTATACATGCCCAATAAAGCCATGCAGGCCAATTTAATGATGCTACTTGCGGCTTCTATTTGGGGATTTGCCTTTGTAGCCCAGCGAGTAGGCATGGAAACGATGGGCCCCCATTGGTTTAACAGTTTACGCTTCTTTATTGGTGTCGTTGCGCTAACGCCTGTGGTGATATGGATGGACAGAGCTCAAGCTAAAAGTTCAATTGAGGGTCCCAAATCCTCTACTAAATCCTTGCTTATGGGTGGCGCTGTTGCAGGCTTATTACTATTTATTGGAGCCACCTTTCAGCAAGTCGGTTTGCAATATACCACGGCAGGTAAGGCTGGTTTTATCACCGGTATGTATATCTTCTTTGTGCCATTAATTGGCCTCTTTTTTCGTATGAAAACGGGCCTAGGGACATGGCTTGGTGCTGCAATTGCCCTATGGGGTTTGTATCTTTTGAGTATTAACGAAGACTTTACTTTGAGTAAAGGAGACACGTTACAGCTTATATGTGCAGTTGCATTCGCAGGTCATGTGCTGATGATTGGGTATCTTGCCTCACGTATGGATACCGTGAAGCTATCTTTAGTGCAGTTTTTTGTCGCAGGTCTGCTGGCTATGATATTGGCTTTATATTTTGAACAATTAACATGGGGCATGATTAAGTCTACCGCCGTGCCATTACTCTTTGCAGGAGTCATGTCAACGGGTATTGCCTATACGTTACAAACCATTGCCCAGCAGCATGCGCACCCTTCTCATGCGGCTATTATTTTAAGTTCAGAGGGTGTATTTGCCGTTATTGGTGGTTTTTTATTGCTTAATGAGGTGTTGCCCGCGCAAGGATTATTGGGTTGTGGATTAATTTTAGTAGGCATGTTGATGTCCCAACTAATGCCGCGCTTAACTTGGCCCCGCCGCACTAAAGTGATGTAACTGGAGTACACCCCTATGCTTAGTCAATTAACACCTGTTTGCCCACAGCCGCTTTTGAATCAAGCCCAAGCGCTTCCAGCCATGGTAACCGCTGTTGTTAATGCAGGTTCTGAACTTGCTTTAGAGAGTGCCAAATTAGCCTTTGAAGCAGGTATTATTGTGCCCATCCTCGTGGGAAATATTGCGGCGATTCAAAAAGCAGCCCAAGCGATTGACTGGAATATTGATCAGTTTGAGCTTATTGCCAGTGAGAGTGAAGAGGATTCAGCAGCCAATGCAGTGCAGTGTGTGCATCAAGGCACGGCAAAATTATTGATGAAAGGTAATTTACACACGGATGTATTGATTCGAGCTCTGCTTAATAAAGAACATGGTTTAAGGACAGGGGAGCGCCTAAGTCACTTATTTCATATGTCTGTGCCGGGTAGTGATAGAGTATTATGTATTACTGATGCTGTGGTTAATGTGTCCCCTGATACTAAAACCCAGCTCAGTATTTTGCGTGGTGCTACCGATGTAATGCACGCTTTGGGTAATCTCAAGCCAAAAGTCGCCTTATTGTCTGCGACAGAGGTGGTCACACAGGCAATGCCCTCTAGTATAGCGGCTAAGGAACTCTTAGCAGCTATGTCGGACCAGGACCATCAGGCAGCTGATGTGTTTGGCCCCTTAGCGTTTGATGGCGCAATGTCTCCAGAAGCGGCTAAAATTAAAGGAATTACACATCCAGTAGCGGGTTACGCAGATGTTTTGCTAGTACCTAATATAGAAACAGGAAACGCTATATTCAAGCAACTCGTGTACTTTAATGGGGCCACTGCAGCGGGTGTATTAATGGGTGCTAAGGTTCCGGTCATGCTGACTTCAAGAGCTGATCCACCTGCTGCTAGGTTAGCTTCAGCTGCTTTGGCTGTAGTCTATGCCCATTATTTGGGCGAAAAATAATAAAGGTTTAAGTGTTATGCCCATAGAGGTATTTTTTGCAGTGCTTTTGGCCGCAGGTTTACATGCTGGTTGGAATGCGTTGGTAAAAATTAATGCCGAACCTATTATCGCCATCGGTTTAATTATGGTGTGTACGGGCATTATTTCCTTAGTTATTATGCCTTTTGTGGCCTTTCCATCAGCGCAAATGTGGCCTTGGCTGCTGTTCACACTAGTGCTACATTTTGGTTATAAAGTATTTCTAGTTAAAGCCTATGTTCAAGGTGACTTTGGGCAAGTGTATCCTATTGCCAGAGGCAGTGGCCCAGTCTGGGTTTTACTCTTCAGCGTCATCGTTTTAGGTACCGAACTTAGTCAGACGCAGATTTTATCTGTGCTGTTAATTGCTAGTGGTGTGGCTGCATTTTCTCGTTTTAAGAGGGGTAGACCCCTAGGAGCGGGCTTCTATTATGCATTAGTAACCGGCCTATGGATTGCTAGCTACACCATGGTAGATGGCTATGTGGTGAGTCAAATTGGTGGTCTGCATAGTTTTGTCGTGTGGCTTTTCTTTTTGGATGGAGTGATTACCACGATCTGGGCATATCGCTCTAATCCACAGGTTTTTATCTCAAGTCTAACCCGCTATTGGTTCGTTGCTATAGGGGGTGGTGTCATGTCTATGGCAGCATTTTGGATCTGTTTATGGGCCATGACCCAAGTCCCCGTAGCTATGGTTGCGGCACTACGGGAGACGTCAGTGCTTTTTGGAGTCTTATTAAGCACTCATATGCTTAAAGAGCAACTAAGTCAGTATCGCTGGTTGGCAACGGGTTTTATATGTGCAGGTTTAATTTTAATAAAGTTGGCCTAACAATAAAACTATCGATGGCCTTGCATATGGTCCTCCTTGTATGCTTGCTTTATTACTATAAATATATATATTCTGAGATTTTCCCAAGCAATTTCATTATATATTTGAAGCCCCGACTAGGAGTTTCATTAATCACGCCAAGAGTCTATTCGAATTGCGTTAAAGGTAATTATTCCTATTAAATTATAAGCTTAGTACTAAATAGTGAATAGTTATATAATTCAATGACTTCATGTGATTGTAGCTGATAGGGCAGGCCTAACAAGTCATAAAAATTACATCTTATACAATCTTATGGGTTGATGATAAAAAATTACTGATAATAAAAAAATCTGTGAGAGGAATTTTAATGTTTAATACCAATCCCTTTGCCGAGCTATCGGTTATGATTGACCCCGCTATTATGGAAACTTACGTCATTCTAATGGCGCTTTTGGTGGCTGGTGGCACGCTATTTGATATCGTACACAAGAGAAGTGCCCAGTACTTCTTTAACAACTGGCAGAAATCTAAGGCAAATGCAAAGCGCCAAGTCAGTGGTGGAGAGAAGGTCACGGTGGCGGTTAAAACAGCCATAGATGGTTTGACTTCAGCCGAATTAGGTGACTGCAGTACGCGTCGACAGCTCGCTCACATTTTGACAATGTATGGCTTTATCGCTTACACGGCCACCACAGCAATGATGGTATTTGGCTATCAAGAGTCTGCAACGCCAGTAATTGTGGCCAACCTCTGGTACCTCGGTGCATTTATGGTTTGTGCCGGAGGCTATTGGTTCTGGTTTTTTATTAGGGTTGATGTGTCAGCAGAAGGAAATTCACCATTTCGGTTGATTCGAGCTGACTTGTTTGTCGTGTCACTGACACTTAGCACAACTTTTGCTCTGGTCTGGGCCTACACTCAAGCTAATGGTAGCGCCACTTGGTCAGTATTAACCCTCATTTTGTACATCTTTACTACGACAATTCTCTTTGGATCAGTGCCTTGGTCTAAGTTTTCCCATATGTTTTTCAAACCAGCCGCGGCTATGGAGAAAAAAATGTCGGAAGCAAGTGGATCTCGCAATAATCTTCCAGAGCCTGCAGATCGAACTGATCCTGCGGTTAGAGACAGTCACTCTATGCAGTTGCTCAAAGATGCCCCATTATCTATGGGGCTAGGTATAAAACGAGAAAAACCTAGTCATTACTAGGGATTATAATAAATATTCTATAATAAAAAATTCAAAATATTCTGTGAGAGGAAAAAAACATGCCAACTTTTGTTTACATGACCCGATGTGATGGCTGCGGACACTGCGTCGATATCTGCCCGTCAGACATCATGCACATCGATAAGGTCAACCGTCGCGCTTACAATATTGAACCCACTCATTGTTGGGAATGCATGTCTTGTGTCAAAGCCTGCCCTCAAAATGCCATTGATGTGCGAGGTTACGCAGACTTTTCACCACTTGGGCATAGTGTCCGGGTGGACCGCGACGAGGATAAGGGAACCATTGCTTGGAGTGTGAAGTACAGAGATGGCAGGGAGAAAAGCTTTTTGTCTCCCATCACTACCAAACCTTGGGGTTCGTGTACTCCTAACCTCAAAGAAGTTGAGGGGCCTACTCAGGAGCAGCGTGACAGTCAATATTTATTCAACGAACCAAAATATATCCGCTTTGACGAAGGTGGACTTCATACCTTGGAGTCTAATGGTCTGACGTTGAAACAGGGAGTTTACTACTGATGGGTTACAAAACAATTGTAGAAGATAACATTGATGTCTTGGTCGCTGGTGCAGGCCTTGGAGGCACTGGTGCAGCATTTGAAGCCAGATTCTGGGGTCAAGATAAGAAAATTATTATTGCTGAAAAGGCTAATATTGATCGGTCTGGAGCCGTAGCGCAGGGACTTTACGCCATCAACTGTTACATGGGTACCCGCTTCGGTGAGAATAATCCAGAGGACCACGTGCAGTATGCCCGCATTGATTTAATGGGTTTAGTGCGAGAAGACCTTTTATTTGACATGGCTCGGCACGTAGACTCTGCTGTGCATCAATTTGAAGAGTGGGGCCTACCAATCATGAAGGATCCCGTGAAAGATTCGTATCTGCGCGAAGGGCGCTGGCAGATCATGATTCACGGAGAGTCTTATAAACCGATTGTGGCTGAGGCAGCTAAAAAGAATGCGGACAAGGTGTATAACCGTGTTTGTCTTACTCATCTGCTTATGGATGAAGTTAAAGAAAATCGCATTGCTGGAGCGGTCGGATTCAATGTTCGGACTGGAGACTTTCACGTTTTCAAATCCAAGACGGTTATTTGTGGTGCAGGTGGTGCTTCAAATATCTTTAAACCACGCTCGACTGGAGAAGGCATGGGCCGGACCTGGTATGCACCTTGGTCGTCTGGCTCAGCCTACGGATTGATGATCGAAGTCGGTGCCAAGATGACGCAAATGGAAAATCGCATCGTACTGGCGCGGTTTAAAGATGGTTTTGGTCCTGTGGGAGCTTACTTTTTGCATCTCAAGACCTACACGCAAAACGGTTTGGGCGAAGAGTTTGAATCTAAGTGGTGGCCTTCACTGCAAAAGATAGTTGGCAAGGAATACCTTGACCCTGAACTGTCTCACAGAACACATAGGCCCATTCCGACATGTTTGCGCAACCATGCAATGATCTCAGAAGTTAACGCGGGTCGAGGTCCCATTCATATGGTGACCATGGAAGCTTTCCAAGATCCACACCTTGAGGAAGTAGGCTGGGAAAATTTTCTCGGTATGACTATCAGTCAGGCCGTATTGTGGGCTGCGACTGATGTAGACCCTAAAAATGAAAACCCAGAACTCACTACTTCAGAGCCCTATGTTATGGGTTCTCATGCGACAGGCAGTGGTGCATGGTGTTCTGGCCCTGAGGATGTATCTCCGCCTGAATATTTTTGGGGCTACAACCGCATGATGACTATCGAAGGCTTGTTTGGTGCTGGTGATGCTGTGGGCGGAACGCCCCACGCATTTTCATCGGGATCATTCACCGAGGGACGTCTCTCTGCCAAGGCAGCTTGTCGCTACATCGATGATGGCAAAGGTGAGGGCATAGTGGTCTCTGATAGGCGCATCAATGAGCTTAAAGAAAAAGTTTACAAGCCCATGGAACATTACAAAATTTATCGTAATGAGGTGGTTGCTGGTGATGTGAACCCTAATTATATTAATCCACGGCAGGGTCTGGATCGTTTACAGAAACTAATGGATGAGTACTGTGGTGGGGCCGGTGTAAGCTACATGACCAACGAGAAGTTATTGGGTATTGGTCTCAAAAAGCTCAAAATTATGGAAGAAGATCTGCAAAAATTAGCAGCTTCAGACTTCCACGAATTGTTGCGTGCTTGGGAGTTGATGCACCGTCATCGAACAGCGGAGTGTGTAACACAGCATACGATGTTCCGTAAAGAAACCCGCTGGCCTGGCTACTATTACCGTGGTGATGCCTTGAAGCTTGATGACGAAAACTGGCATGTGCTAACCGTATCACGCCGGGATCCTGACACCGGCGAGTACACCATGGAAAAGGCACCTGTATTTCACCTTGTTAAGGATGGTGAGTAACAGTGAAATCAATCAGGGGTTTAGGTTAAACCCCTGATTGCTCAAACCAATGGTTTTAGTGCGTCAATGGTGGGTCTTTTTGTCGGGCCCATTGAGACGTGCGTCTAATTAGGATTAAAAATTAAACATGAGCATTATAGTATCGACAAATACTCGGTGCGTCACCGATAAAACAGACGATGAAATTCTTGCTATAGCTAATCCGTTATGGAGCCATCTGTTGCACTCCTCAAACAGTGGGCAATATGGAGAATTCGTTAAGCATTTCTCTGAAAACCTTGTCCGAGGATTAAATGAAATCGAAGTGGGTAAACAATTTGCCAACAGCGAATTAACAAGAAATCTCTCTGAATCGCTTGAATTTATTGGCACTATTCGTCGAGGCTCACACGTTACCGTGCTCTATCGGCAACGCAGTACCAAAAAAGATGGAGAATGGCTTGGCCGTCTGGTGTTGGGGTATGAAGATGATGAAATAAAAATTTTTGGTGCTTCCATCTTTTGATTAAGGGAAATGAATTGAATATGAGAGAGACAATCAAAGACACCAAGTATGTAGAACTGACATATAGTGTGGTCGATCAAAAATCAGGTGAGGTCCTTGTTTCTGTTGAATTTCCAATTGGTTATGTACATGGTGTGAACGATATTCTAGCGCCAGCTGTGACTAAGGAACTGGAAGGAAAAGCGGCTGGAGACGTGATTGAAGTGCCTATTGATTGCAACCAAATTTATGGCCCAAGAGATGAGTCATTGGTGTTTACAGATCTATTAGAAAATGTTCCCAAACAATATAGAGAAGTTGGCACCACGCTTCATTCTGAAAATGAGAAAGGCGACAAACAAAGCTTTATCGTTACAAGGATCGATGATGAAACTCTAACAGTGGATGGCAATAATCCGCTTTGTGGTAGGGTCGTTAATTTTAATTTAGAAATTCTTGGAGTCCGTGACGCCATTGAAGAAGAAATTGAAGCGGGTGGTCCGATTGATCAAGGGCCTGATATCCCAGATGGGTTGAAGATTCCATTGCATTAGAAAATTGCGAACTTGCTAACCGGTAAAGTTCACCTTAACGAGAAAAAATAAAATAATATTATTGAGGTAAAAATTATGAGTGACCAACCGAAAGAAAAGCTTCCAGTGCCCGATGGCAAGTCTAGGTTTATGACCACCCGGCAAAAAAAGCCCACTAAGACGGGTTATGTTGGTTATGAGGTTGTGTGGGAACCGTTCCACAAAGTAGCAGAATACACGATACCGAAAAGACCATAAGTAGCCTATTTTTAGGCTTTAGGTATGGGGTGACCCATGTCTATGCTCGACGGAAATCATTTGCTTAAAAAAGGAAAATCCATAATGACCAATTTAGTCCCACCTCATGGTGCAGGGCTCTTGAAGCCTTTGCTGATCTCAAAAGACCTAAGAAGCCAAGCTCTTTTAAAGGCAGAGAAACTAACAAAAATCCCCATGAGTAGTTGTGAGGTTTGTGACTTATTATTGCTCTCAATGGGTGCGTATACGCCACTTGACGGCTTTATGGTAGAAGCTGATTGGCGCGGTGTCTGTGAGGGAATGAAATTGGAAGATGGCGTATTTTGGCCCATTCCTGTCACGCTTTCTGCTCATAAGACCCTAGCTGATCAAGTAGCAATTGGTGAAGAAGTGGCGTTGGTTGATAACGAAACACAACAAATTATGGGTATCCTTAAGGTTCAAGGTAAATATATACCAGACCTTAAGCTACAGTGTGAAAAGGTGTTTGGTACACTGGATGAAAGTCATCCAGGGGTCGCTAAAGTCCTGGCCCAACCCGCGGTCAACCTTGGAGGTTCAGTTCAAGTTATTGATGAAGGATGGTTTCCTGCTGAATTTAGCGATTTGTATATTCGGCCTGAAGACAGTAGAGCTTTGTTTCAAAAAATGGGATGGTCTAAAGTCACCGCATTCCAAACTCGGAATCCAATGCATCGCAGTCATGAACATTTAGTAAAGATAGCGATTGATGTGACTGATGGGGTCTTTATTCATCAAGTTTTAGGTAAATTAAAACCAGGTGATATTCCTGCTCCCGTTCGTGTTGAAGCCATTAAAGTCATGGTTGATAATTACTTCAAACCCAATACCGCAGTTCAAGCGGGCTACCCTATTGAAATGCGCTATGCTGGGCCTAAAGAGGCCTTGTTTCATGCCCTTATACGTCAGAATTTTGGTTGTTCTCACTTAATTGTTGGCCGCGATCACGCCGGTGTTGGTGATTTTTATGGGCCTTTTGACGCGCATCATATTTTTGATACGCTGTGGGAGGGAGCCTTAGTCACTCAGCCTCTAAAAATAGACATTACATTCTTTTGTGAAGTCTGTGATGGCATGGCAACAGCCAAAACTTGCCCGCACGACGAAAAATTCAGAATTAATGTGTCTGGCACACGTCAGCGTGAAATGTTATCCAATGGAGAGGAAGTTTCGACTAAATTTGGTCGTCCAGAGGTGGTCACAGTGTTACGGAAATTTTACGATACCCAAGTTTAATTAATGCTTGGCAATGCCAAAACAAAACTTTGTTAGGGCAGTGGCAAGCGTAGTCTGGTTTCGACATAATGATAATAGCGCAAATATCGGATAGCCATATAGATCCTCAATCAGCGCAACTTAAGCATCGACTTGAAGATCTTCGGCGTGTCGTTGATAGTCTTAATCATCTCGATCCAGCCCCTGATATCGTCATACATACAGGGGATGTTGTGCACAACGGATCTCAGGAAAAATACGACTTGGCTTTGTCTATTCTTGGCGACATTCACATGCCCTTGCATGTCTGCCCCGGCAATCGTGATGATCGAAATTTAATCGTTAAGAATTTCCTCACTGGCACTAATATAGCTGTGGATTCTCCATTCCTACAATATAGTATAGATCATTATCCAGTGCGCTTAGTTGCTGTAGATACACTTTCAGCGACGACCAATATGGGTGACTATTGCCAACAACGCGCTGATGCCTTGCATGAAATGCTGGCTCAAAAACCAAATAAACCCACCGTGCTTTTCATGCATCATCCACCCTTTGAAATTGTCGAATCCACCTACCCATTTCAGTTTGAAAACTGGGAAACAATCGATTATTTGACGCAGGTATTAAAAGAAAATACGCAAGTAAAGCAAATCTTCTGTGGCCACACGCATCGTAATGTTAAGAGCCAATTAGTTGGCGTTCCAGCCAGCACCGTGCCGAGTGTGGCTGTTGATCTGCGTTTAGATGATGTTCCCAGAGGCACGGCAGTCAAGCCGGTCTATCATCTGCATAAATTTAATGGCACCCAGTTTAAGAGCCAAACAGTAGTGTGTTAGAAATCAGATACACCATTGAGGGGCAGCACTTAACCAGAGATCGCCACAGAGGCCCGCTACAGGCATAGCTTAATCATTCCTCATATCTATGTGCTTTTCAGATATCTCGCTTTGGCGAGCCTGCATGGAAATTTAAGAGAAGGCTTTGGCTTACGTCTGTGAGGTTAGATGGCATGTTAATAAATTGAACTTAATTATTCACTAACTCATGCATAATGTGGGACAATTTTTCAATACCAGGTTCAATTAACTTTGGGTTGATGGATGAGTAACCCAAGCGGAAGTAATTCTTAGGAGAATCCGCATCTAAAAAGTGTATGTCACCTGATTCAATCAAAATGCCATGTTCTGCAGCTTTAGCCCTGAGTTCACGTGCATCCAAACCCGTGGGACCTTTGACCCAATAACATGAGCCCCCAAAAGTAGGCTGCTCTGCAAGGCCTGGCATATGCTTTTGGAGGGCATCAGCCATGATTTTGTGGCGTTCTTGGTATGCCTTGACTAAAGTCGCAGACAAGGAATCGTAATACCCTCTAGCAATAAAGAGTCCAATGCTGCGTTGATTGTTGGCAGGCGGATGGCGCAGCATCAAGCGTCGTAATGAGCGAGCTTCAGCAATTAACTCTTTATTGGCTACCAAGTAACCAATCCGCAGACCCGGAGCGAGGGTTTTAGAAAAGCTGCCAATATAAATGACTCGGTCATGCTTATCTAAACTCTTTAAAGCTGGTGATGGTGCGTGGTGAAAATTAGCTTCACACTCATAATCATCTTCAATAATTAAAAAGTCTTCTTGGCTGGCCATTTCTAATAACTTATGCCGCCGGTCTAATGGCATGGTCACGGTCGTAGGATAATGATGGCTTGGGGTAACAAATACACAGTCACATTCGGCAAGGCCCTCGTCTACAATTAAGCCACCTTCGTCAACGGGCAGGGCTTTGAGTTTAGATGGGTTAAGACTTGCGATATTGCGCATATCTACAAAGCCCGGATCTTCAAGACCCATGATGGTGTTTTTATCAAGTAACAGTTGCGCCAACATGTATAAGCCTTGTTGACAGCCTATGGTAATTAAAATTTCCTCAGGCTTGGCCCATACTCCTCGACGCGGCAGCACACGGGTATGAATTTGTTCGATTAACATGGGATCGTCAGCGACAAAATGATCGGCCGCCCAACTGCGAATGGCAGGCACGCTCACATTATCTCGGCAACACTCGCGCCAGTGGTTGGTGGGGAATAGATCTGGGTCAAACTGACCATAAATGAAAGGATATTGAAAATTTTGCCAATCGTTGGGTTTGGTAATATTTTCTTGTTTAGTTGGGTGAAGTTTGAATCGACCTTGCCAGTCTGGTTTTGTGCCTGAGGTGTGGCGCTCGTCTGATACAGATTCTAGTTGAACACTATGATCTAGGATATTTGGGTTAACAAAATAACCACTGCGTTCACGCGCAATAAGATAACCGTCATCTAACAAATGCTCGTAGGCGAGCACCACGGTATTGCGGGCAACATTAAGCTGTTTAGCCAATTTTCTGCTCGAAGGCAGAGGTGAATCTAAAGGAATGTGATGATCTAAAATAGCCTTGGCAATCTGCTGACGCAGTTGTTGTTGTAGGCTAGCTTTTAATCCAGCATCTAAAATAAACAATGGGTGGCTCATAGGTCGAATCTTTATCCTATTAATTGTGCCAATTCTAAGGTGTGTAGGGGTAAAATAGCTAATGTTTTCTGTGAAAAGCTGTATTATTGGGTCTTTGGTATCACCCATTACTTTTAACTGGTTCTAGGACGTTGCTTTACTTTACCATTAAGCTTTGGTACCAATAGGTAGGTCCCCCTAATTAGTTGCTGTGGCCTTGGCATATATAGGCCTTTTTAGAGTTGGAGCGTTAGATCATGAAATACGACATAAGTACTTACGATACAAAGGATGCCATAGCTGATGACCGCAATCATCTTTGGCACCACATAAGCCAGCACAAAGTTTTAGAAGAAAAAGATCCTTTAATGATTGTTGAAGGCAAAGGCATGCGGGTATGGGATGCCAATGGCAAAGAACACCTTGACGCAGTTTCTGGCGCTGTGTGGACTGTAAATGTAGGCTATGGGCGCGAGTCTATTGCTAACGCCGTTCGTGATCAATTAGTTAAGCTGAATTACTTTGCCAATAGTGCTGGAACTTTACCTGGAGCTTTGTTTGCTAAACATTTGATAGACAAGATGCCAGGCATGAACCGAGTGTATTATTCAAACTCTGGTTCAGAAGCTAATGAAAAAGCCTACAAAATCGTACGTCAAATTGCAGTTAAAAAATATGGTGGTAAAAAACACAAGATTCTTTACCGTGATCGTGATTACCATGGCACCACTATCACTACTTTAAGTTCAAGCGGTCAACAAGAACGTAAAGCCCAGTATGGGCCATTTACCCCAGGATTTGTTGAGTTTCCCCATTGTTCAGCTTATCACGCAGAAAATGGCGCTGATGAAGATTATGGTATTCAAGCTGCACGGGCTATGGAAGACGTCATTTTGCGCGAAGGCGCGGACACAGTGGGAGCCGTAGTAGTGGAGCCTATTACTGCAGGTGGCGGTGTTATTGTGCCACCTGAAGGTTATTTTCAAGAAATCCGCCGTATTTGTGACAAGTACGATATATTGTTACACATGGACGAAGTAGTTTGTGGACTTGGCCGGACAGGAACTTGGTTTGGTTATCAGCATTTTAATATCGTGCCTGACATAGTCACTATGGCTAAAGGTGTGGCCAGTGGCTATGCCGCTATTTCTTGTACTGTGACCACAGAAGCTGTGTTTGATCTGTT
The DNA here is from genome assembly GCF_047730065.1 of Candidatus Njordibacter sp. Uisw_058. Lineage (GTDB taxonomy): Bacteria > Pseudomonadota > Gammaproteobacteria > Pseudomonadales > Balneatricaceae > Njordibacter. Next base: position 1,518,450 of record NZ_CP159829.1, on the reverse strand, counting down.
CAAGAGTAATTCTGAAGATCCATTGGACTACTTCCGTGACATTTCTACCTTTGGTGGCTGTACTGCAGGTCCTGCCGCTGCCTTAGAAAATATGCGTATTATTGAAGAAGAAAATCTTTTAGAGAATGTTGTGGTCATGGGAGACTACTTGAGCCAGCGCTTGCAAGATCTCAAAGACAAGCACCCTATTATTGGAGATGTGCGTGGTAAGGGACTATTTCAAGGCATTGAATTAGTCAAAGACCGAGCTACTAGAGAGCCAGTACACGAAAGTGTAGCGATGGCGATTGCAGCCGACTGCATGACTAATGGCGTAATCATTGGCCGAACTAACCGCAGCTTTACTAAGCATAATAATACCTTATGCTTAAGCCCAGCACTCATTGCTACACAAGCTGATTTGGATGAAATTGTAGATGCGATCGATGCCGCCATAACGCGCACCACTGCCTAGCAAACCCAGTAATGGTTTAAGTTCAAACAAGGCCCAAGCCCTCCTCGGAAGATGTGAGGTCTTGGGCTTTTTATTGGATGTAATGTTTGGAATACATTGATTTTTAGTGCTCTATCGCCTGTTTACGGTTCGGCCGCTCATTAGTAATGCGGGAATGAGACACTGATGTAAACATTATTTAGTGTGTATCTGCTAAACTTAAGCGCATGTTTAGCTCATTAAACTGCAGGTTTCAGTTGTAATGAGTGTTAACCAATCATATCGCCAACTACAGGGAATAATAAGCCATGGATATTACCAAAGTAACTGCTACTTTTGCAGTCGCACCGCAAGTGTTAGAGACGGATATGCCAGTTATTAAAGCGCAGGGCATTACCACTATTATAAATAACCGCCCTGATGGCGAGGATGGGCATCCATCGAGTCATGCACAACTGCAAAGTGCTGCTGAGGCATTAGGTCTGAAGTACTACTTTATTCCATTTGTAGGTATGAACTTTCCCCCCCAGACTTTGGCACAGATGGCTGCTGCTCTTGAACACTCTTCAGGTAAGGTCTTAGCCTTTTGTCGCACTGGTAATCGCTCAATTAATGCGTGGGCTAAGGCTAACGAGGCCGCCAATACGGGGCTAGACACTGTTAAATTAGTAGCCAGCACCGGTTTTAAATTAGTGTAACTCTAACACTTTTGTATATAGCTAAAAGTTTAAAACATAGTGTTCAAAATTATATAGAAATGACTTTAATTGGTGATATAGTGAAGATTCATAAAAATAATAAAGCACTAAAATCAAATGAAACTGTATGTAAATGAAAACCGAACTAAATGGGCGGGCACCCAAGCGGATGCCAAGAAAGAACTTGGCCAATATGAAGTATGGGAAGTGCCGACTGACAAGAAGGGGTTGTTAAAGTTTTTAAACAACTTTGATAACAGTCCATCAAGCACTGCTGATCCTTACCATGAGGATTATGTCGCTGAGCAAGCCAACAAAGAGTTCTCAATTTTAGATAAGCACACTCGCGATGAGCAAGACTATGTTTCATGTGAATTGCTATTTAATAGGAACGATAGGCATTTAACTGAAGGTGAATCTGGTTGGGATCGCCCCGACAAGGATGACTGATCCTTAGCCGATGCCAAAAGTCGACTAACCGGCGCTGATGCTAGAGGCCTGATTGCCTATGTCACAGTCCCCCCAGCGCCCTAGTGCGTCAGTATCGTAGGTTAAATAAAGCCTGTTAGTTCTTATGAGTCCTGTTTGGGAGCTGTTATTTTTAGTTTCTTCAATTGATAGTTTTTATAACTATCTGCCTCATCCACCTCTCTATATTCCTAAAAGTAATTAAAATTATCTTCTATATACTATTAATTTCTTCATGACTGATGTTATGATGGAATTAATGGTGCCAAAAGTTATTTTTAATTGGGTCCAGTAAATTATTTTATCTTGAAAGGATACTTTGATGCCTAGACCTAATAGTCAACTAAACTTGGAGTTCTTCCCCGAAATTTTAGCGCCCTGTGACCTAACTAAGCCTACTACTGACGCCAGTAAGGTAAAAAGTTTATGCTTGGTTTGTGAACCAGAAGCACCTATCTATGCAGAGACTACACCTATTTTTGTGGGGTTAGCGGGTTAGTTAAATGCTTTGAAATAGTGTTAATAATGCCTTTTAGGATTGCCCCTGGCAGTCTTTTCTTTGCCCTTAATAATGCCCCAAATCTGTTGTCTTGAGAAGTTTTTGAAAGGGTGGCCCTATGGCTAAATAAAGGTTGGCTGTTGGTAAAAAGCGTTACATCCTATAAGCTTACGCTACCAGAATTATCTTTATACGTTACTATGACACAAAGCCAAGACCTGCCGCAGTTTGAAGATCACTCGAAACAAGAACACCGTTACACTACCTGTTATATGTGCGCCTGTAGATGTGGTATTAAGGTGACCATAGAAGACGAAAAAATACGTTTTGTACAAGGTAACCCTGACCATCCTGTTAATAAAGGGGTGCTTTGCGCAAAAGGCAATTCAGCCATTATGAAGCAGCTGTCGCCTGCCAAACTCACTCAACCCTTGATGCGTAAGCCCGGAACTGAAAGGGGTGCAGGAGAGTTTGAACCTATTTCATGGGATGCTGCACTAGACATACTCACTGCCCGCTTAGCTAACATTCGAGCGACAGACCCTAAAAAATTGGCTTACTTTACCGGTCGAGATCAAATGCAGGCCCTCACTGGGCTTTGGGCTAGCCAATTTGGCACCATTAATTGGGCAGCCCACGGGGGTTTCTGTTCCGTTAACATGGCAGCGGCGGGTCTATACACCATGGGCCATTCGTTCTGGGAATTTGGCGATCCTGATTGGGAAAATACCAAATACTTTATGATGTGGGGTGTGGCCGAAGATCATGCATCTAACCCGATTAAACTAGGGCTTAAGAGGATTAAAGAACGGGGCGCCAAGTTTGTGGCTGTTAATCCAGTTCGGACAGGCTATCAAGCCATTGCCGACGAATGGATAGCTATCACACCTGGTAGTGATGCAATGTTTGCCTTATCAATGATGCAAGTGCTGCTTAGAGAAGGTCTGATCGATGATGAGTTCCTAATTCGATATACCAATGGGCCGCAACTTGTCATCAACAACCCTGGTCAACAGGGTGATGGCTTATTGTTAAGGGATGCCGAAGGTAACCCACAAATATGGGATCAACATACCAACTCTCTGCAATCGGCTCTTAGCCCTGATGTTGCTCCGGCCCTAATTGGAGAGTACGAAGCGTCTTGTGGCACTCCTGTGCGGACCGCTTTCAGTATCCTAATGGAAAAGTACATGGCGCCTGAATATGCGCCAGAAGCAGCTGCAAAGATCTGTGGAGTTGATGCGGGCACTATTGAACGTATTGCCCTAGAAATGGCCCATGTAGCGTTTAAAGAAACCATTACTATTGACACAGAGTGGACCGATTGGGCAGGACGCACACAAACTCAATTTATTGGCAGGCCTGTTTCTATGCATGCCATGCGTGGTATTTCTGCGCACTCTAATGGGTTTCAAACGTGCAGAGCAATTCACTTATTACAGGTTGTCTTGGGCACTATAGATTGTCCTGGTGGCCACTTGGCTAAGCCTCCATTCCCCAAGCATATCGTGCCACCCATTAAACCTGCCAAAGGTAATGCTCCTAATACGCCTTTAGAATCAGCTCCATTAGGTTTTCCAACTCAACCAGAAGACTTGGTGATTGATGAAAATGGTAAACCAAGGCGTATTGATAAAGCCTATTCTTGGGATGCGCCTATTGCTAACCATGGTTTGATGCACATGGTGATCAGTAACGCGGTAGCGGGAGACCCCTACCGCATAGATACTTTGATGTTGTTTATGGCCAATATGGCGTGGAACTCAAGCATGAATACTGCTCAGACCATGGACATGCTAAGGGCTAAAGATGACGCAGGAGAATACAAAATACCCTTTATTGTGACCTGTGATGCATTTCATTCTGAAACTGTTAATTTTTCTGACCTAGTATTACCAGACACCACCTTCCTAGAACGCTATGACACGATCTCCATGTTGGATCGTCCTATTTCTGAAGTTGATGCCGCCTGTGATTCGATCCGTCAGCCAATTTTGGCGCTAGATCGTGATGTTCGCAGTTGGCAAGAAGTAATGGTGGACTTAGCTGGGCGCCTGAAATTCCCAGCCTTCACAAACGATGAAGGTCAACCCAAGTTCAAGGGCTATGAAGATTTTATCATTAACTTTGAGCGCGCCCCTGGCATTGGTTTCTTAGCGGGGTGGCGGGGTAAAAACGGTGATAAATCATTACGTGGTGAACCTAATCCTAATCAATGGAAGGCCTACATAGATAACCAATGTTTCTTTAAGTTTGAGCTGAAGCCAAATCAAAGGTACATGCGCCACGCCAACAAAGATTATATGGAATTAGCTAAGGAAGCGGGTTGGGTGGGCAGTACGGATCAGATCGTCATTGAAATTTATTCTGAAACCCTGCAAAAGTTCCGGTTGGCAGGACAAGGGCTATATGATGGTCCACAACCCACAGAAGAACGGCATAAAGAGCGCTTAAAGACTTATTTTGACCCTCTACCGTTCTACTATGCGCCTTTAGAGCAGCAACGAACAGACGCAGAAGAATACCCTTTTTATGCCGTTAATCAGCGCCCTATGTTTATGTATCACTCATGGGACTCGCAAAACTCTTGGTTGCGTCAAATCATGTCTCAAAATTACCTCTACATGCACCGTAGTAAGGGTGAAGCACTGGGTATCAAAGACTTTGGCTGGGCTTGGGTAGAGTCGCATAATGGTCGTATCCGAGCTCAAGTTAAACTTATGGAAGGGGTTAACCCAGAAACAGTTTGGACCTGGAACGCTATTGCCAAACAACAAGGCACTTGGGGTCTAAGTGATGACGCCAACGAATCTCAACAAGGCTTTTTGATGAATCACTTGATCAATGAACTATTACCTGGGGAAACTGAAGCTGGCGGTCATCGAATGACCAACTCTGACCCAGTCACGGGTCAGGCGGCTTGGTATGATTTAAGAGTCAAGATCACCCCTGTGGGAGCTGATGAGACAGACTTAGCCGAGCAAAATCTGACATGGCCACGTTTTGATAAGGTTAAACCTTTACCCAGTTTTACTCCTGCAAGCAAGATGAGCAGCTATAGCACTCATCCCAATATTAATATTAGCCGTGGTTGGCGTGACATTTTTAGCCGAGGTGACAAATGAAACTAGGTTTAGTCGTTGATTTAGACACATGTGTTGGCTGTCATGCGTGTGCGACAGCTTGTAAACAGTGGAATACCTCAGGCACGATTGGTCCTTTGAGCGATGAGCGACCCCATGGCAAAGACCCTAGTGGTAGTTGGCTCAACCGTATCCACTCCTATGAGGTTGGAGATAGTCCCCATAGTAAAACGGTGAATATCCCCATGTCTTGTATGCATTGTGAGACTGCTGATTGTGTGACGGTGTGTCCAACGGGTGCGTCTTACAAACGAGAAGAAGATGGCATCGTGCTGATTGATCAAGATAAGTGTATGGGCTGCAATCTTTGCTCTTGGGCCTGCCCTTATGGAGCTCGTGAGTTAGATCCTAATTCTGGCACCATGAAAAAATGCACTTTGTGTGTTGATCGAATTTATGATGAACAATTACCTGAGGCTGAGCGTCAGCCAGCATGCGTATTAACCTGCCCAACATCGTCTCGTGTATTTGGTGATTTTGATGATCCGGATTCAGAAGTTTCAAGGTTGACTAGAGAACGTGCTGGCCAACAACTTATGCCAGAATTAGGTTACAACCCTGTCAATACTTATCTGCCACCTAGAATTCCTAAGCAGCAAGATAGTATTGCGGTGTCACCAATGCAGGGTGTTAGGCAATTAGTCAATCGCATCATTAACCGTTAATTATTGCTTCAATTTTAGGTATTTATTATGCATCCAGCTTTTTCAGTTCTTATCTTTACCGTGACATCTGGTGCTGGCTATGGATTGTTAGCATGGCTTGGAGCGGGACAGTTGTTGGGTTTTACTCAAACACTTACCGTTAACCAACAAATTATTATTGGTCTCATGGCTATGGTGCTTGTCAGTATTGGTTTGGTGTCTTCAACTATGCACTTGGCTAACCCTAAGAATGCGTGGCGATCGTTTAGCCGCTTTCGCACTTCATGGTTATCGCGTGAAGCAGTATTTGCCATTTTGCTTTATCCAGTTGCAGGTCTTTATGCCGTGGCTATATTTTGGCAATGGTCGGGTATTAACATTCTAGCTGGGCTGAGTATGATTCTGGCACTAGTCACATTGTTTACAACGAGTATGATTTACGCCAGCTTAAAGACCATCCGTCAGTGGAACACGCCCATGGTTCCTGCGTTGTTTATGGCCTATGCCCTAATTAGTGGTGGTTTGTTATTTTTGGCTGTAGACGCCTTCTTTGGAACCTTGAAACCTCAACTACAAGCCGTTGTGATGGGGTTAGTTGTTATTACCTTAGCCCTCAAGCTGGTATATTTTTTCTGGCAGGGTAAACCACAAGGAGCCACTATTCAAACAGCCACTGGGTTTTCTCAAGCCAGCGTTCGGTTATTAGATGCAGGTCATAGCGCGCCCACTTTCTTAAACCGTGAATTTGGTTACCAAGTCGCTGCAGACCAACTTCTTCGTTTGCGTATTATCATGACCTTAGTCACCTTTATTGTTCCATTAGCCCTTGTTTACTGCGTATTTGGTGGTTTGGTTAGGGCAGAACTGCTTGGTTTAGCTTGGTTAATTATGATGGCTGGCTTGTTATTAGAGCGTTGGTTGTTTTTTGCTGAAGCACGGCATGTTGTGCGCCTCTATCAGGGCGAACAGCGTACTTAAATGGCTAGTGTGAACCTTGACTGGTTTGACTTAACACTGACTTCCTTCGAACTGGCATATGTTTTTGGCATCGTTTTACTTGCAGGCGTTGTCAGAGGCTTAGCGGGTTTTGGTTTTTCTGCCTTATGCTTTTTTGCCTTAGCGCCTGTATTGAGCGCGCAGATTATTGTGCCTCTTATGTTTGTATTGGAGATGTTAGCTAGCTTGCATCTATTGCCAAAGGTGTGGCGCAACATCCCTTGGTTGTGGGTCACCATACTATTTATGGGGGTTATTATAGGGACGCCTTTGGGCGTGTTTGCCTTGCAATACTGGCAACCAGAGATAGTGCGTGGTTTGGCGGGTGGTGGCGTTTTAATTGCCTGTTTGGCTTTATGGCGTGATTGGCAGTTCAAAGGGACTGAATCTTTAATTTGGCTAGTGCTTGTTGGCTTTATTGCTGGTTTTTTGAATGGCCTAGCAAGTATTGGTGGCTTAGTAGTAGCTGTGTATATGCTATCTTCAAATATGTCTATGACCGCCATGCGTGCTGGCCTAATTTTGTTCTTCTTTTTTACTGATGCCTACGGTTTGTCTTGGTTACAGGGGCAGGGCTTAATCTCATCAAGTTTACCTAGCCTGCTAGTGATCATGGTGCCTGCGATGTTAGTGGGTAATCAAATGGGAGCCAGTCTATTTAACCACATGGACCTCATGTTAATTCGCAAGCTAACCCTAGCGTTGCTGTCGTTACTTGCCACCATCGCCTTGTTTAGTGCCTTGTTTAGCGCCTTAACTTAAATGTAGGTATATACATAGCTTCGGTTAAGACTGAAAGCTATACAAAACTAGGTTGGATAATAAAGAGGTTGTAGAAATTTGGAATAGATCCAGACACTCGCTTAATTGGTGCCAAGCTTCGTCAAAATTTAAATTAGTCATTCAAATCAAATAGATTCTCTAATTAAGTGCCAATTTTCATCCTTTGGCCAACTTAAATAATCAAAGTGCCCACCCCAATCCCCTAACACAATACGGTCGCCTTGGTCTAAGTGGTGAACTTTTGGTCTATGTGTATGGCCATGAACAAGCAAGTTAACTTGGTGTTGATGCATGATTTGTTCAACAGTCCCAGAGTTAACATCCATGATGTCGTCTGATTTGATGGCTGTCATGGCTTGGCTTTGTTGGCGGTATTCTGCAGCTTGCTGCATGCGCACAGCAGGGGCCTGAGCGAGGAACCCAGTTTGCCAACTAGAACTGCGCACCAGGCCGCGAAACTGTTGGTAGTCTTTGTCATCGGTGCACAGAGTATCACCGTGCATGAGTAAAACAGGTTGACCATCAAAGGTTACTATACTGGGGTCTGGTAATATGGTAATACCGCTGGCTAGACTGAAGTCTTGGCCTATTAAGAAGTCCCGATTACCCGCCATAAAATAGACTTTAGTACCACTCTCGGTCAGTTGCTTGAGACAAGCGATCACGTCCGCATAGGTAACTATACCCACATCATCGCCAATCCAAGTTTCAAAAAGGTCGCCTAATATATACAGTTCATCATTAGCATTCACTCGTTGCTGACAAAAATCGATCAGGGCTCGGCTATGTTCTGGCCGAGCCGGATGCAGATGCAAATCGGCAATGAATAGGCGACGCACTTTTGTTAGTCTTCAATCATAGTTGCTGAGTCAATGACCACAGGGTCTGCAGGCACATCTTGGTGACCAGATTTAGAAGTGGTGGCCACTTTCTTAATGGTATTAACGACGTCCATACCTTCAACTACTTTACCAAATACTGCGTAGCCCCAGCCTTGTGAGTCTTTGCCCGTGTGGTTAAGGAAGGCATTGTCGCCCACGTTAATAAAAAACTGAGCAGAAGCCGAATGTGGGTCCATGGTGCGTGCCATAGCTAACGTACCTTCATCGTTTTTAAGGCCATTATCAGCCTCGTTTTCAATGTTTGCACGGGTCTCTTTTTGATCCATACTGACGTCAAAACCGCCACCTTGTACCATAAAGCCATCGATAACACGGTGAAAAATAACACCATCATAAAAACCATCACGAACATATTGTTCAAAGTTCGCAGCTGTAATAGGTGCTTTTTCATAGTTTAGTTCAATGGTGATATCACCAAAGTTGGTTTGCATTAATACATTCGACATACAGCGGCCCTAGAAAGTAATTGTTAATAAAAGAAGCCTTATTATGAAGCCGGCAGTTCATAGATGCAATCATTGGCATGGGTTTGGCGCTCAAATTCTAACGAAATTAGCTGGCAAGGCGGGCGCCAAAAGACATATAATTATCGGTTTTTAAGGGCAAACCTCAAGGAGACCCATTCGTGGCTGAAAAAACTGTCGTGCAGGCATCGAATTTTGTTCGAAATATCATCGCTAAAGATGTTAGAAAGGGCAACAATGATGGCCAAGTTGTGACTCGTTTTCCACCAGAACCCAATGGTTATTTACACGTGGGTCACGCAACTTCAATTTGTCTGAATTTTGGCATGGCGCAAGAGTTTGAAGGGCAATGTAATTTACGTTTTGACGACACAAATCCTGAAAAAGAAAGCGACGAATTTATTCAGTCGATTAAACGTGATGTTGAGTGGTTGGGCTTTGAGTGGGGCACAGAAGAATGCTATGCATCCAACTACTTTGATCAACTTCATAGTTTCGCCATCGAGCTGATCAATAAGGGTTTGGCTTACGTGTGTGACTTAAGCCCAGAGCAGGCGCGGGAATACCGAGGCAATCTTACTCAGGTAGGTAAGAATAGCCCTCACCGCGAGCGCAGCATTGAAGAAAACCTAGACTTGTTTGCGCGTATGAAAGCAGGGGAGTTTGCCGATGGTGATCGGGTGCTGCGCGCTAAAATTGATAATACTTCTCCTAATATGAACATGCGCGATCCAATTATCTACCGCATTCGGCATATCGAACACCACCAGACAGGCAATGATTGGTGTATTTATCCAATGTATGACTTTACTCATGGGTTGTCTGACGCACTGGAACAAGTCACCCATTCTATTTGCACCTTAGAATTTGAAGATCATAGGCCCCTCTACGATTGGTTTATTGATCATGTGACCTTGCCAAGTGGCAAACGTCGACCACGGCAATATGAATTTGCACGTTTGGAGCTAAACTACACCATCACCAGTAAGCGTAAGCTTAAACAATTGGTCGATAGTCAAACTGTCACCGCTTGGGATGACCCGCGTATGCCAACGATTTCTGGCATGCGTCGGCGTGGATATACACCAGAATCCTTGCGTAATTTTTGTGCCGCCACACCTGTAGCGCGCAGCAAGGGTATTACTGATTTTAGTCGTTTAGAATCGAGTGTACGAGATGATTTAGATTCAACGGCATCCAGAGCCATGTGTGTGCTAGAACCATTGAAAGTGACTATTTCTAACTGGGCTGAAGGCCATACTGAAAGCTTGACTGTGCCAAAACATCCTAAAGACGAAACCATGGGTGAGCGCCAGTTAGTAATGTCTAAGCAGGTGTTTATTGACCAAGCTGATTTTGCTGAGCAGCCAGAAGGAAAATGGAAGCGCCTAGCACCAGAGCAATCTGTGCGTCTGCGTGGCGGTTATATTATTACTTGTGAGCAAGTGGTTAAGGATGCCAGTGGTGCCATAATTGAGCTAGTGTGCCGTTATGATGTAAATACCTTAGGCAAAAAACCAGAGGGGTATAAGGTTAACGGAGTAGTGCACTGGGTCAGTGCTAGTCATCATCAATTAATTGATGTGCGCTTATATGATCGCCTATTTAATCATGCCAACCCAGACGGTGATAAAGACGTGGACTTTATGGCTTATGTGAACCCAGAAAATTTACGTTTAATCAAAGGCGCAATGGCAGAACCTTCTTTAACATCGGCTGTTGATGGTGAACGGTTTCAGTTCGAGCGTGAAGGCTATTTCTGTGTTGATAAAGACTCGACAGCCGAGCGTTTAGTATTCAACCGCACCGTCACTTTGCGTGACTCTTGGGCTAAAAAGGCCTAACGGAAAAGTTAATTATGTTGCAGCTTCACAATACCTTAAGTAATAGCAAGGTCCCGTTCACCCCTATTGATGAAGGTAAAATCCGTCTTTATGTGTGTGGTATGACCGTCTATGACTATTGCCATATTGGTCATGCCCGGGTCATGGTCTCGTTTGATGTGATTACGCGTTACCTTCGGCATGCTGGCTACCAAGTTGAGTACGTGCGCAACATTACTGACGTTGATGATAAAATTATTAAGCGCGCGGCAGAAAATGGTGAGTCTTGCGAACAGCTCACTCAACGTTTTATTGATGCTATGCATGAGGATGAGTTAGCTTTAAATGTACTACCACCTGATCAAGAACCTCGTGCCACGGGTCATATTCAAGCCATTCGCGATATGGTACAAACACTCATTGAAAAGAAGTATGCCTATGCTGCTAGCAATGGTGATGTGTATTATCGGGTAGAGAAGTTTGATGGCTACGGTAAGCTAACCAACCGCAAACTTGAGGATATGAGAGCTGGGGCGCGAGTTGACATCAACGATGTGAAAGAGAATCCATTTGATTTTGTACTGTGGAAAGCGGCAAAGAAGGATGAAGTGTCTTGGCCATCACCATGGGGAGAAGGTCGCCCTGGATGGCATATAGAATGTTCTGCCATGACCAAGTGTTGTTTAGGCAACCATTTTGATATTCATGGTGGAGGCCCAGATTTGCCTTTTCCTCACCATGAGAACGAAATTGCCCAATCTGAAGCCGCTAATGGCGAAACCTTTGTTAACTATTGGCTGCATGCTGGCGCTGTCCGCGTTAACAAAGAAAAGATGTCAAAGTCTTTGGGAAATTTTTTCACTATCCGAGAGGTATTGGCAAAATTCCCTGCAGAAATTGTGCGTTATTTGCTCACAGCCAGCCATTATCGCAGCCAAATTGATTATGCAGAGGATGCCTTAGTTGAAGCGCAAAGAGCTTTGGATCGTTTATACACTGCCATGGATCAACTTGAGTTGCAGGATGTTTCGCTAGAAGGGCCATACTTAGACCGCTTTAACAGTGCTATGGATGATGATTTTAATACCCGTGAGGCCATTTCAGTATTATTTGAAATGGCACGAGAAGTAAACCGTCTTAAACGTAATACTGATCCCCAAGCGGCCGTGTTAGCCAGTCAGATGCGCGGTTTAGGTAATATCTTAGGTTTATTAGAACTAGATCCTCAAGCCTATTTAAGGGGTGAAGCAGGAGAGGGTGATCTAGCAGATGCTAATGTTGAAGCCTTGGTAGTGCAGCGCCAACAGGCCAAATTAGATCGAAACTTTGCTCTCTCAGATCAAATTCGTGATCAATTAAAAGTGGCGGGTATCGTATTAGAAGATAGCAAAGAAGGCACCGTCTGGAAACGTGAAGTCTAAAATTGAAGTTTATTTTAACGGTTTGGTTTTATTGGAAAAAAACCAAACAATATGCTTGACGAAACGGGGTAGCAGCTTTAATATACGCACCTCTTCAACGGCTTGAGCCCATGGGCACTAGTCTTGTAGAGGATGTCGGGGTATAGCGCAGCCTGGTAGCGCGCCTGCTTTGGGAGCAGGATGTCGGGAGTTCGAATCTCTCTACCCCGACCATTATTTACCGCAGTGACATGCGCCCTTAGCTCAGTTGGATAGAGCAACGGCCTTCTAAGCCGTAGGTCGCGGGTTCGAATCCTGCAGGGCGTGCCAACGTCATCAGGGTAAAGCGTAAATGTAGTGTTGTATTGGTGGGCGTAGCTCAGTTGGTAGAGCCCCGGATTGTGATTCCGGTGGTCGTGGGTTCGAGCCCCATCGTCCACCCCATTACATTGCAACAAAAGAAGTACAATGAACACAGGCCCGGCCTGAGTTGATTAAGCGGACGTGGTGAAATTGGTAGACACGCTGGATTTAGGTTCCAGTGCCGCAAGGTGTGAGAGTTCGAGTCTCTCCGTCCGCACCATTCTAAGCCCTCAGGGCGACTTATCCTGTTGTTATACATACGTTTTCTTAATTAAAGACAAGCGTGGTAGACATTATGGTAGACGTTTTTCCTAAGTACACTTATACCAAATCTGGTACTTATTACTTTTCTAAGACTGTGCCTCGTGATTTAAAGCCTCATTGCACCCGTAATTGAATTATTATTTGTCTCAAGACTAAGTCAGCCAAGAAAGCTGAATTATCGTCTAAATCCCTCTTAAGTAAGCTTGAAAACTATTGGCTTGGTCTGCGGTTAACTCATACTGCTGTCCGCTAGATATATTCATTTCTGGGGTAACACCTGATACTACTGAAGCTCAGTGTGAGGTTTTACAAATATATTAATTGAAAGAGGTTGACCAACGAAGTTCTGGAGAACCTCGTGGTCTAGGGTCTTATTGGACGAACCCTTTGGTTAGCCTAACATTGTCTCTGTGCTATCTCTCATACGATTTATTAAGGCTCCCATTCAGAATTGATATGTTTCAATGAATCCTTCTTATTTCGTTTCACTAGAATAATTATGAGGTAAATAAAAACAAGGGCAAATCCAACTACAGAAGCTATAGTGGTAGTGATAATTAACATCCTCTCAAATGTTGTTGCAGGGGTTAGCGGTAACTAATCTAACAGCAACAGAGTTATCCAATCCAATATTCCTTACCTATGTTTTGTTAGTTATAAACTGATGGTCATGATGCAGGCATCTAAAGCGTCCCTAGGTACACCAAAGGTGGAAGGTGTAATGCAAATAGTGCATCCGCAGCACTGAATAAGTGGGTAAAACAAATTATCACACAACCAGTCTCACTCCATTCATTTCGTCACGCATTAACCGATAGGCTTAGAGCTGTTCAGTGTTCTAGAGATATCATTGATGCTATTGGAGGTTGGACTGTTGGTAGTATCGGTGAGAAATATGGAGAAGGTTATAAGCTAGATGTATTGCATGAATGGATGGTGAAACTTATTATTGATTAGAGGAGGGTGGCGCAACTTAACCCTAGTTATTGTCATTCTTGCTATTGCAATACTATCTTTTTCAACTGACTATATAACAATTTATTATTTACCAAAGGAAAGAAAATGAAGGTCTTGGAAGTTTTAGATGCTGAATTAGTTTTAGTAGATTTAGAGGTTAATTTGGGTAAAAATAAACAAAACAGCCCAACACTTTGTGCTCGATATAAAGGTAAGCTTATTCCGTTGAGCACTCCAGATGGAAGGCCAATTCTCATGAAAGAAGAAAATGCTTTAAATTGGCCATAGAACACCATAGGTGAATCACGGCCAGTGAATGAAAGGCCTACAATTCAATAATTTAAGTGTGCACGATAAGTACTAAAAGGTGACATCTAATATATTAGTAATTTCTAAAATGTTGCGGACGGAGCGTAATGTAAAGTGCTCACTGCTTACTACCAGAACCAATACACCTGAACAGTAAGACTTTTAGACCATACAATAGGCCTTTCAACTGGTCAACAAGGCATTTAATGTATGTAAGTTTTGAATACAGTTTCAGAAACCGCCATATCTGTCTAACTAGTCTCGCTGTCCACCTGAAACACACACTCAAATACCCTTTTGCAGCATCCAACCTAAGCCTCTTAAAACGCCCTGTGGAGTCACTATGAATGATCGATATCGTGGCACTAAAGGAAGTCAAACGTAGCACTGAAGATTCATACACGTGGCGTAGGGTCTCGGGTATCGGCCTTAGATTAATCCTTTAACAAGGTCTTGGTCTTGGTTTGAACTCAGTTTCAAATCAGGTTATTGAACTAAATCAGGGTATTTTTTATGGTACATACGGCGAAGAGCTATAAAGTGCTTTTGGCCTTCTTTTTTGCTCCATTTAATAATATTTTGACCATAATCGTTATCTGTAGACTCTGGAATCACATTGAGTTCTCGCCCTGTATGCATAGCCTTTAATTGAATTTCACAAGCGCGATCCAAGAAATAGAGATCATCGAAAGCATCCCATAGATAGGGTCTAGAGATGATTACACCATGGTTGGCGCACATCAACACATCCTTGGTTTTCAAACTGTCGACGATAATGCCACCAATCGCTGTATCACTCGGATCGCCATACACCCCAAGATAGGCAATACGCTCTACAAAGCGCAGTGCATGTTGGCTGGACATCGTTATAGTTTGATCTTTTAGCAACGTCAGTGCGGTTATATTTGGTTGATGTGAATGCAAGATAGCTCTGGCACGGGGGACTTGTTGATGAATTGCCCCGTGAATATTCAAATTGCTTGGTTCAACTTCGCCAACCCCTGAAATCACATGTCCATCAAAATCTGCTACTAAAAAATCTGAACTTTTAACTTCTGACCAATGTAGACCATATGGAAGTGCCAGAAAATGTTCGGCACTATCTGGCAACATGGCTGTTAAATGGTTTACAACACCTTCATGCCAATAATGGTCTGCCATATAGCGGTGAATTAGGGCTAAATCAAACCGTAACTGATGCTCAGGTGATAAGTCGTCAAACATGTTCCAAGTATCCATCATTTCCCATAAGCAAACTCAATATTTCCCTCAACACTCGATCACGATCCATCAAGAGATTGGGTCGACAATCAGATTATGATACTACTCGGGATCCTATTGAAGATCAAAGAGTCGGAAGCAAACCCTCTAAGGAGAATCATTATGTAACACTAACTGTGACACTGGCGTCATCCAGACAAGCTGTCCTTCTGCTCGTCTAACTAACGTTTTACTTGATTTCCTCTTTCACCTCCAGTATTTTTTTGCGCTGAGATCGCCACTTTTGGCGATGAGCATCATCACAGAATGGATTGATACAGGCTTTGAACTTAAACCTTAACTCGCTCACTCAAGCGGTCATACGGCGTTCTCAAGTGTGCCGTAGCAGGATAGTGAGTGCCGGCAATATCTATTTCCCAAGTTCCCGATGACAGATAATCCCCGTTGATCACCTGGTCAGACTGTAACCAGGCTGCATAAAAAATATGGTTTAAAACAGCGTTAATTGGTTTTCACAGACCACTTTTTTAAGTTTGTTTGTCCTTTGTTTTCTACTTCCTAGTTTATTATAAACAGAATTTGAGATGGCTCTAAAATGGTCACTTTTTCGCACGTTGGTTAGCTTCTCTTTTGCTTCTTTTGCAGTTAATTCATGGTCAACAATGGGGTTGGAGTAAACAGTACCTAATAAAAGTGAGGCATCATCCACTAAGTTTTTACCCCACTTCCAAGGCTCGTGAATAAAAGCATTGGGAAGGTCTTTTAACTCAGGCACCCAGTGTTTTATATAATCACCGTGGGGGTCATGTTCCATTGACTGCTTAATTGGATTGTAGACCCGCATTGAATTTATGCCAGTAACACCCGATTGCATCTGCAACTGACTGTAGTGAATACCAGGGTCGTAATCAGTGAATAGGCCAGCCAAATGATGGCCCACAATGCGCCAGTCTAACCAAAGCTGGTAGCTAGCAAAACTCACAAGCATTGCCCGCATTCGAAAAGTAATCCAACCTTCGGCAATTAAATTTCGCATGCAAGCGTCAATAAATGGGTACCCGGTATGTCCTGAAGCCCATGCTTTGTATTTTAGTTCATCATGCTCGCTCTCACGCAGGCCCTCAAAAGCAGGATGCATGCAGTGAGTTTCAATAGAGGGTTGGTCTTCAATTTTTTGTATAAAGTGACAGCGCCATGCAAGCCTGGAGCTAAATGCGGTTAAATTGCGACCAAATTGCTTTTTTTCTTTTGCATTAAGTTGTTGTTTTCTTTTTTTGGTGGATTGAACAACCTCCCTAACAGATAAACTTCCCCATGCAAGATGCGCCGATAGTCTCGAACAATATGTAGACGATAAGCCTGGCGCAGAAATATGGTAGAGATACTGGCAGGACTGATGGTTTAAAAAACCTCTCAGATTATTAACTGCAGCGAGGCGACCCCCTTGCTGTACTGTGCCGACAAATTGTGTGCCAAACATAGGGTGGTCTTTATCTGGCAAAGGTACTGATGAGTAGTTTACTAAGGGGGGCACACTAGAGGGTTTTGGTGCAATTCTTTGCGCCATACGCTTATTTCGAATAGTTGACCAATCATCACGAGAGCGTAACTTCCTTACGACGCCATTAAGCGGGTATTCATGCAGTGGAATGCCCAGCGAACTGCATAGTTTCTTAACGCTGATATCCCTCTGGTAGGTCCACAGGTTGCCCGTTTCTTCGTGTGCGTATATCGCTTGAATATTATATTCTGAATGCAGTCGAGTGATGACATCATAGACTTCACCGACTTGAATAATAAGCGGTTGTCCCAGCCGTGTTAAAGCCATATTGAGGTCAAATAAACAGTCATAAATGAAGTGCCAATGACGACTAGAACTAAAGTTTTGCTGCCAATACTCAGGTTCCACCACATATAAAGGTAATACCGGTAGCCCTAAATTAGAGGCCTCTAGTAACGGGTTGTGATCATTGATACGGAGATCCCGTTTAAACCAGATAATATTTACTGTTTCTTTCATATTACTTGTCGCTTTTCAAATAGTACAGACTCGCTCTTAAGCCAATCTTGTGGCACCTCAAGAGAGCAGCAAGCAACTCAATGCATAATGAAACAGTGACTCTAAAGGATGTCTAATTCATAGTCAAAGGGCGTAAATTGACTAAAATAATGACTAGGGTATAGAGTTATTACGGTGACATTACTGTGAAACTCTAGCCATCCTAAGTTAAACATAGGGCACGAGGGCGAAATTGGTTCTACTGTTCACTTTGTTAGCTTTTCACACACAAAATAGAGTGGTTTTACACAAGTCTTTAAGCATACAAGTGTGCAAAGCAGTTGGTTAGGGTCATAGGGCAGTATAAGGCTCACATCTAGCTTATAGACACGTTTAGCCTGTGCTTTATGACCAACAGTTTGAATTACCTAATAATAACCTTAAGTCTATTGTAAGTATTATTAAGATACATTAATGCTACATAAGTAATACTCTTAGGCAACACTATTGCTGATAAATTAATAAACTTAGCCTCTTCGTCGACAATGGAGTTTCCATGGTTACTACTATAATTTGTTTAGCTGTATTTGCTCTTGTATCTACTTATATAATGCTTGTTTTTAGAGCGAAGCGAAGGAAAACGTCATTGACCCGCATCAATCCTAAATGGGAGATATAGGTTCACAAGAGACAGACTTCCACAGGGACTTCAGGCTCTAGACTATATTGTTGACAATATCATAATCTGCTGATATATTGTTTTCCAGTTAAGTCCTTGAAAACGAAGAAACTGTTATGACTATTACTTTAACTTGGGTCGCTGGATTTCTTATAGTGACCTACCTAATCCTTATTCTAGCAAAAGTGCGAAGAAAACATTCGCTGACCCGTATCACTTCTAAATGGGAACGTTAGGCGCTCAACCTGACAAGCTCTGTCGGCTATAAAACATAGATACTCGTGCACCAATGTGTAAGCCGGTCCATCTAGTGCTTTAATTGGCTCGAGGTTTTGGAGAACTTAGTTGGTCAACCTTCTAAAATCGCTCCAAGTTGCTTTTTCATAGATTCACAGCAAGTCTTATTGTAAGCCCTAACCCGTTTGATCTCTTCAGACCCATGAGTACGCTCTTTGTTTTAAGGCTTTCTTTGGCTAGTTTAAATCTACCGCATATTTTTTGAGCAGGCTCATGGGCACGATTTCCAAAGCCCTGATATGGGTACTTTGAAGATACAGTCTGGGGGCCATGCCGTTTTTCTCAGCCTCTAACCAACGCCCAGCGCATACACACCAGCTATCTCCCGGTTCTAAGCCTTTAAAATTAAATGCAGGCATTGGGGTAGATAGATCATTGCCTTTAGATTTTGAATATTCTAGAAACTCCTGCGAAGTTTCAATACAAACTGTATGAGAACCAATGTCATCTTTACAGGTATTACACGCGCCATCTCGGTAGAACCCAGTGATTGGATCCACTCCACAGATTTCTAATTTTTCACCAAATACGTTAATTGGCTCATCCATTTTATTCATTTTAGTGCCTTTATTTTAATGCCTTTCATTTTAGTGCTTTATTTTATAACTTTTAAGGCCTGTCAGGTGATGCTAAACCTTCCATTTAGGGCTGACACGCATCAGTTTAAGATGCCTACGTTTGGCCGATAGAGTCAATAAAAGGTAAATAATTACAATAAAGAAGCCAGCAACACAAGCTATGGTAGTAATCATGAGAAGTCCAATGTTAGCAAGGGGATATAGGTAAGATCGACGTCAGACTTTCTGAATAACCTCATATCCAAAACACAGCCGTGTGTGTTTGGTTGAATTGTAACAACAAATTATCAGCACCTTGGTTAGCTCACAATGTTTCTTACATAGCTTTACGATATATGGGCAGGGATCAATTATGTTTATTAGCATAATGTATTAATCTAACGCGTCTGTAAGATCGATCTCTGCAGTGAACAGTTATGAGTTTCACCATTGATTATGTAAACATTTACACTTAAGAACTATTTTATGCTTCCATCCAATAAAGCCCTCCTGATCCAACATTAAAAGGGTTTCACTGCTGCTCATACCTATACCTGTGCAGTCATGTAAGCTCATGAGCAGGTCTTTATTTCTTCTTGCTTTTCCAAGTGCCACCGTATTGGTAAGTATTTACAAAACTTGTCTTAACCTCTTTGAGGCACTTTCCACAGAGAAATACCCAATTATCCGAGTCTTGATATCTACACCTGTAAAGGACTTCATTTGCGTTTTTACACACATCACATTCTTTAGTTCTCATTCTCACAAAAATATACCCTGGCACACGCTCTTGACATAATATTGACTTGCCACAAGTATTTATTAATATATAGACCCATTAGCCACACGCGACAACAAACCTCATAGCTTAATATCAAAATGCTTGACCACAGACTCTTTGATTTCCCAAGTGCCCTTAAACCCGACGTCAACCACAAAAGCATCCCCTGGGCCTACGTCCATGGGTTGTCCACCATCAGGTGTGATGGTGATACGCCCCTCTATAAGGTGAACGAATTCATATTCAGCATAAGTCGCATGATAGGTTCCTGGCGTGGCTGTCCATATACCAGATATCATACTGCCATCATTGGATGTATGGAGTACCCAAGTTTTCATGGTAGGCGAGCCCTTTACAACGGTCCATCCCTCTAAAATTTCACTGATTACCTCAACTGATGGTTGATTGTCGAGCTTAAATAGATGCTTCATTTAAATGGTCCTTAGTTAATTGCACTGAGAATTGCCTATAAAACGCTAAAAGTTGGTTCTAATTTACTGCGGGTCCTTAAGCACAACACAGCCACAAATGCAGTAGCGATCATGGGGGGAACCTGCAGAGGAATACCTCGGAATACAGACAACGCTATAATTGTTGTAAACATGAACGCAAATGCAATTGTGCAGCCCATTAATACAGCCCTTTGATCATTTATCGCTTCAATGTTGCGCATACTAAAAATGACGATTGCTACCATAAACACAACCGAGGCTAAGGCGTAGCGAAGTGTGACTCCAATTTCTAAGGCGTAACCCTGCGCTTCGGGAAAGGCAGCTAAAGTGACTAATTCAGGAATTGAGGCAAATGCCGCAGCGACGATGGCAGGAACTGCTGCACAGATTGAAAGAACTAGTTTTGTTTTCATTATTACTTCCTTATCAATTGCGTAACAACATTAGGGTTAAACGGGCCCTGATTCTGCACTAGCGGGGATAACTAGACTAAACTCATTACTAACCTTTAGAACTCAACTACCGCTATATTAGCAGTATAATCACAAGACTTATAATGTCATGGGGAAGTCGAAGCATATAAGCGCTGAAGTTAGTGAGTTAAAGGCTGACTGTAACAGCTTAATTCGGTATATTCTGGCTCTAATTCAGAGTTAATTATTGGCAATAATTCACAAAAACGAGAACAAATTAATGAAAAATCAATTATGAGCGGTCAAAGACGGTTTTTGAAAGTGTGGGCGAGAACCGTTGGCATGCCCATTGGCGTGGATGACGATGATAAACCAGAGTTTTTGCCTATAACCCAAACCGATGTTAAAAAAGCTCTAGCGTTTCGAACCTTTTGGATTGCATTACATGTGTTGACTTGTGTTCTCATTATAGCTGGCAATGGTAGAACATTAGGTTGGTGGTAAGGGATTTTAGGAAGTAAAAATTTGTCTCATCTCTTTGGAGAACTTAGTTCCCCAAATGGTTTTAGGTGCATGTTTGAAGGCAACGTATGTTTGAGTCTGTGGGAGTTAAAAATTTTATGTAATTGGGTTGTTATTCTTAATGATAATGATTATCATTAAGAATAATTTGTTAATTTTTAAAATAAATTAACATCACCTAATGTGAGGCATAAACATGAACAACCTATTGCTCAGAGTCATGGACGCAAGCGATTCGCTGGTGCCTAAAAAAACTTATCAATGGCAACCGTTAGATGCTGATTTACAGCAAAGTCCAGCTGAATTTATAAAGTTGCAGCGTCGGTATAATGATCAAACTGAATACCTCAAGACGCTGTCGAATACATTGGCTTTGTTAGAAGATCAATTAAAGCAAATGGAATACGCCAATACAGTTGCGGGCAACTGTAAGCAATGTTTAGGAAAAAGCCTAAACTTATGTGGCCAATGTGTTCTGCATATAGGTGGCTACATCGGTACAAAAAATCAACACAGTGGGGCATTGGAACATACCCAAAAGCATTTTAGAGATCTAGATAAAAATCATGATAAAGGCAGAGACAGAGACTTAGATAAAGATTTAGATAAAGATTTAGATAATGGACAAGAAGATGCCTATTCGCTTTGAGAGACTAAGTCGTTAATTTTGTTATTGAATTATCAAAAATTGTACTAAAAAAAAGCTGTTTTAAAAATGAGTTGAAAAATAATTGACTCCTGCCAAAACACTTATCCATCGCAAAAAAATAACATACGTTACATTTCTAACGAATCTAACAAACAACTTGTCAGATAAACGTATTAACTGATTTTGTTTTAAAAGCGAGGTCAGTTTGATATTACCTTTGTTATAAGTATGTTAACGTTCTAATATAGCGTTGAGTTTTATCTTGCTTTAAAGAGGGTAAGTTTGTTATGAATAATCAATTTAGCATTGCTCAGCGGGTGGGCCTGATGTTTCGTTATGATCAGGAGTTACCCCAAGACATGGAAACTTGGATAAAGGCTCAATTGAACGCACCATCTCCGGCTTTGGGGATTGCTAATATTTCTACAGACGTGGCTGAATGGCCTGAAAAATTGCAGCCCGACTTATCTCAACGAGCCCATCTATGGCGCCGCTACAGGGACCTAAAACAGCAACAACGTGAAGGCAAAAATGGTCAAGACACGGAAGCTGCAAAGCAGGCCAACCGCCGTGAAAACTTAATGCGAAAAAAAGATGAGCTGAAGTTTGTGCAACGTAATATTTATGGCGCAGATCAAATAAAACTGAGGTTAACGGCTTTTTGGGCGAATCATTTCACCATTGGTAATACCTTCGACACGGGCAGTACAATTGGCCATGCCATTGATGAGGGTATTCTAGCTAAACTTAACGGCAGTTTTGCAGACATGCTTTATGGCATGACTACCCATCCGGGTATGCTGAACTATTTGGATAATGTAGATAGTGCTGGGGAACGTTCTGAACAAGCTAAACAGTGTCGGCGCAAGCCGGACTGTCAAGCGGGTCTTAACGACAACCTAGGGCGGGAATTATTGGAATTGCACACAGTGTCTGTGGCCGCAGGTTACACCGAAGACGACATTCGCAATGCTGCGCATGTATTGGCAGGCTGGGGTGTGTGGTTTGATGAAGATTTAAGTGCCATGCGCAAAAATACAGGCACAACTAATCACTGGAATGCCTATAAAAAACGTTGGGCAGAGCCAGGCACAAAAAAAGTTATGGGCAAGACCATAAGTGGAGGCCGCAATGGTTTACGCCAGTTAACTGATTTTCTTGCCGACCATGATCACACTATCCATTACATTTCTACAAAACTGTGCCAACACTTTGTGAGTGATGCCCCTACTAAGGCACAAATTGAAGCGGTTAAATTAGTTTGGCAACAAAGTGATGGTGATTTACAAGCAATTCACACCCAAGTGCTCAAGCTAGCTATGACGGCAACTGAGCCGAAGTTCATGTGGCCTATGACGTGGTTGTTTCAGGTGGTGCGTTTGTCAGGCGCCACTTACTTTAAAGGCTGGAACGAAATTTACGAATACCAAGACAATCTCATGGATAGTAAAGAAGTGTTAGAAGAGCTAGGTCAATCATTTTGGAGTTCTCGACAACCTAATGGTTATTCCAGTGATAAAGCAGAATGGCTGTCTGCTGAAATGTTTGAGCGGCGCATTCGCTTTGCTGATGCCATCTACCAAAACGGTCGCACGCGTCGTTCAGTCAATAAAATTATGGATCGCATTGGTGCAACACAACAAACGCGAGCTTTGGTGGCCAGTGTTGGCTCTTCACCAAAGGATCAATTTATCGCTCTCATGTGCAGTCCAGAGTTAATGGGGTTAAATTATGTCTAAATTAACAATAGATCGCCGCAGTTTACTCAAAGCAGGTGCTGCTTCACTTTTCCTTGCAGGCATGCCTGTTTCTGGCTTGGCAAAAGGTAAGGCTGCTGGCCGCATTTGTGTGATTATTTTGCAAGGTGGTATGGATGGCCTAGCCACAGTGCCGCCTATTGGGGATCCAGATTTAATGCGCATGCGTAAGGCCATTTCCCCAGAAAATTACTTACCCCTAAATGACTTTTTTGGTTTGCACCCAGCATTAAAGTTTTATGCCCAATTGATGGCTCGAGGTCATGCCTCTGCAGTACATGCCACGGCTTTTCCCTACACCAAACGCTCACATTTTGAAGGCCAAAACGTCATTGAAGGCGGGGGATTGTCGCCTTTTAGTGAGAAGACAGGCTGGTTAGGGCGGGCTTTAGATTTAGCGGGTGTCGCGGGCCGGTCTCTTTCGTTAGATATGCCATTAATTTTGCGAGGCCATCATGACAATGATAATTTTTATCCTGCAAGTATTCGGGGATCAGGCCGGCCATCGTCTAAGTTATTAGAAAAAATTGCCATGGGCCATAGCATGGAAGCAGCGCAAGTTTTCACTAAAGTCGCCCGCAAAAGTGAGGAAAACATTCAAGTACCCCGAGACCCAGCCAGTCTAGCGCAATATGCAGGGCAGGCTATGGCAAAAGCGAATGGACCATTGGCATCGGTCATTCGTGTTGATGATTTTGATACCCATGCTAATCAGGTGTATCAAGATAATACAGATGAGGGCCGTCTTGCGCGGCAGTTAGGTGTGGTAGACGAGGTCATTGCTGGGTATCGTCGTGGGTTGGGCGATGCATGGGATGATACTATTATTTTGACCTTAACTGAGTTTGGTCGCACCGTTGCAGCGAACGGAACTTGGGGTACGGATCATGGTTACGCAAGCGTTGGGTTACTCGCTGGAGGAACTCTAGCGGCTAATGGAGTGGTGGCTGATTGGCCTGGGTTGAGTAAGAAAGATCAATTCGACCAAAGAGACCTCATGGCGACGATAGATTATCGATCTGTCTGTGCCGCTTGTGTTGAAAAGACTCTAGGGCTTGAGCATGATGTTATTGCTAGCCAAGTGTTTCGCCAACCTGACTTACCACGGGTATTTGATCATTTGTTTGCCTAGATCGTTTATTGAAACGGAGTTTAGTATGCCCCAAGCATCACCCAAACATGCCTCTTGCCTTTACTTCCACTTTTATTTTACCTTTAACTTAGCCAGACTGCTTTTGGGCATAGTTGCTGCGAGTTTAATGGCTGTGCCTGCTATGGCAGCAGATATGTCGGGTTGGAGTGATAAAACGGTGTGTCGCCTGCTTGCAGGAAAGCCTGACAATGCAGAATTTGTGGCAGAAGCTCTGCAACGAGGGCTAAATTGTGGCAGTAGTGCTAAATCAAGTGGGAAAAAACAAAAGGCAGAGGGTAAGTCATTACCCAAAAATCAGGGTATTGTTTTGTATGCATTAAATATGCCCCCCAAACTTAAAGCCCAGTTATTATCTCAATCTATTATTAAGACAGAGTTTGATTTTAGTCCCTACCAACTCGCAGTTATAGAAGAACCTGTGAGGTGTCAATTTAATCTACGCCGAGTGCAATATGAAGATAAGCCAGAAGGGCAAATTGAAAACTGGAATATGGCTCAGGGTCATCTGGATATAAGTTCTGAAGCAGTGAAAATCAATGGTGCTTGGCGCATGGGTGGACTGTCTAAAGATCCAGGTTATCTGAATAACGAAGTGAATCTTAAGTTGACTAGAGCAGGCCATTTGGTGGGCAAGATGGCGTACTTTTTACTCAATGTGCACCCAGGCGAAGTATTGGAAAAGCCGCTCTATGTGGAGCTTAAACCTCATAAGCGCAGTAAACCACTGGACTTAAAAACCCTTGGTAAGGCTGAATTATGGACTGATGTTGAAGACTGGGCCGGCGGAGTGTGGTCGCTAAGAGGGTGTAAAATCACTTCATCTTAGGCAACGGCTACCTTAATCAAAAATCGCTAAGGAATGCTTAGTTAATAAAGTATTCTTAAGCTCTAAATAGAGTATATTAAAAGGGTGTTTGGACCTTGCGTGCCTTTAGATGTGAGAAATGGGCGTGAGCACTGGTCCAGCCAAACCGATTAAGCCCATTTGGTATCGCCTTTTAAGATGATGGCGTTGCCCATAATTTTTACCCCACACATATCACTCGCTTCTGAATTAACCTCTAGGTTTTTAACAACACTATCTTGATCAGCTAATACCTGCAGTTCCCCCTGTTCAAAAACAAGAGAGACTTGTCCGCCGATTAAGGTCTCTGCTTGGGCAAGTGAGGGGCTCAGTAAGGGTTTATGTGTGGTTGGTTTCATGTTGCCTGTTCTCACTTATGTCCAATAATTTAGTTAACGCTGTTAATTTACTCTAGGCCTAAAAAGCTAAAGTTTTCAAAGGCGCCAGCTTCTAATGCTTCTCGCATAAGAGCAGATGTTGCCTTAGTCATGGGTAATACGGGGTTGCCGTGGACCCAAACCAAACCTAGGGTTTGCGACACAGTAGGTGCTTCAAGTAGCTTCTGTTTAGTGTTGGGTAGGTGGGCAAAACGTTTGGGCACAATAGTCGCTAGGTCCCCAGCCATAGCGTGAAACGCTAATTGGAAAATAGAATTTGATTCTAAAACTGGCTGGCATTGCACACCAGCCTCTGCAAACGCATCGTCCATAATTTTTCTTTCACGCATTGATTTAGACAGTAAGCAAAGGGGCAGTTTGCTGGCCTCAGCCCAAGAAATAGTGGGGCTATCATCTAACCAATCGTTATCTGGCAACAGCAGATACAAAGGCTCTTCGTATAATGCCATAGTCACAAATCGATCGAGGGCGGGGTTTTCTAGGTAAGTTACCCCAATGTCTATTTCAAAATTCGTTAAGCCTAAAACTAGTTGATCAATACCAATAAACTGAATGTCTAGTTGCACTGATGGGTAGCGTTTTTGAAACAACTGACTTACGGTTGGAAATAAAGGGCAACTCAGTGGAGTAGCACCAATACGCAGGCGTCCGTTCAAATCACTGCGCATGATACTCAACTCTTCCAGCATTGCTGATCTGTCTGCCAATAATCGCTTAGCCCATGTCACTACTCGCTTTCCTTCTTCGGTAAAGCCCTCAAACTTTTGTTGGCGGAGAATGAGTGGAATGCCCAATTCTTTTTCTAGGCTTTTAATGGCACTAGACAAACTAGGCTGAGAAACATGGCACTTTTCAGCCGCTCGACCGAAATGTTTTTCTTGTTCTAACGCAACTAAATATTGAAATTGTCTTAAAAACACGACTAACCTCTTGTTTTTATTAGTTAAAGTTAATTATCTGTCATTGATAAGATATGGCGTATTGCAATTAGCCATGACTCACTCTATCACTAAGGGTGTCTATGTTGTCAATATCTTGTAGTATAAAAGTAACAAAAATTAAATCGTCAATGACCCCATTATGTTTTTAACTCCTCTTTTAACAACTGTCGTCTTTTTTGTCGGTCTGCTGATTGGTAGCGTGGGTATTGGTGGTGTGCTTTTGGTGCCCGCACTCAAATTTATGGGCGGTATAGATTTACATTCAGCCATTCCTGCCTGCATGCTAAGTTATATGGTCACTGGTTCAGTAGGAGCGTTTATCTACGCGCGTCATGGAACCATTAATTGGTCGATGGCAATCAAAGTATGCGCAGGAGCTTTGCCTGGAGCATACCTAGGGGCTTATTTTCTACCTTTTTTTCGAGCTGATGTACTTGAAGTTCTTATTGCAGTTCTGATTCTTGCATCTGGGGCCAACTCCTTATTGCGTAAAGCGTCAGATCAGCAATTTACCCCACACATAGAAAATAACACGCCGTTACTTGTTATTGGGTTAGTCGCAGGTATAGGGTCTTCATTAAGTGGAACAGGTGGGCCTCTGCTATTAATCCCCATTCTTATCTGGTTTAAGGTGCCCGTATTAATTGCCATTGGCTTGTCTCAGGTTATTCAAATTCCTATCTCGGCTGCGGCGAGTGTAGGTAATTTTTTACATGGTGATATTGATATTAAGCTAGCAGCTATGCTGGCTTTAGCCATGGTTGGTGGCTCACTAGTAGGGGCCAAATTAGTGCACAGCCTGCCTGTAGATAGTTTAAAGACATTAGTGGCCTGGCTACTGATTAGTGTCGCAATGGCGATGTTAGTGCGCTTCTACCTGCATGTCTAGCGCCAGCAAGACACCAAATCGGCTACTACCTAGTCTAGATAAAGGCAGATAGCGTAATTTTCTAATGAGCTTCTGTGTTGTCTTCCCCCTTAATTCATTTTTTTTATGTGTTTGAAAAATTCCGTCTTTAGGCCAAAGCTATCACTTGATAAAAACTATCTGTTTGACTCTTTTTAGGCCCATTGCCTATGATTGCTGCAAGTTTAAAAGTGCGCCAAAAAAGTGCTTTGTATAAAAAAATCAATTAATGAGCGGAGAATGCCATGACAGACTTATCAGTACCAAGAAAGAAAATCACCATACGCGGCCTGCAAAAGAAAATGCAGGAAGGCGAGGGTATCGTGCAAATGGCCATCTATGACTACCG
Source organism: Candidatus Njordibacter sp. Uisw_058 (assembly GCF_047730065.1). Classification (GTDB taxonomy): domain Bacteria; phylum Pseudomonadota; class Gammaproteobacteria; order Pseudomonadales; family Balneatricaceae; genus Njordibacter. Next base: position 1,490,385 of record NZ_CP159829.1, on the reverse strand, counting down.
CAGTGCAGTGATCGCGGATCGTTTGGGCATAGATATCCTTTGCGTTTCTGATACAGGAGGCATGGTGCTGTTTGGTCATGAGTCTACCGTTACCGTTAGTTTTGAAGAAGTAATGATGATGTCCCAAGCTGTTGACCGTGGCAGTAAGTATGGCTTACGCATGGTAGACATGCCTTACTGGAGTTTCCATGTTTCTCCTGAACAAGCGGTTGAGAACGCAGGAAAATTTATATCCCGAGCCAATGCAGAAGTAATGAAGTGCGAAGGTAACCAACACCATGCAAAAAATATTGAAGCCATTGTTAAAGCGGGTATTCCAGTTCAAGGCCACATTGGCGTTACACCTATGCGTATGCCTCAGTTAGGTGGTTTTTTCGCTCAAGGTAAGACCTCTGATCGTGCCAAAGAATTAATCGATGACGCGATGGCCATGGTCGATGCCGGTTGTTTTTCAATTATGTGCGAAGTCACAAGCCAAGAAGTATGTGAATATTTGACTGAAATACTTCCTGTTCCTGTCATCAGCTTGGGTGCTGGTAATAGGGCTCATGGCGTGCATATTATTACCTCAGATCTATTCCATCTTTATGAAGAGCACACTCCTCGTCATTCAAAGATTTACCATGACCTTATTCCAATTATGGAAAATGTATTTACTCAGTATCGTGATGAAGTTAAATCACGAGTTTATCCTGGGCCAGAGCACACGGTTTATATGAACGACCAAGAAATTGCGAAGTTCGCTAAAGAAATGAACTGGGAAACCAAATTAGCTGAGTTAGACGCAGCCCGCAAATAGGGTTATCTAAGTCAAATTTTTTTTAACTTACCGGTGAGGTAACATTATGTCATCAAGAAATCATACCCAATGGAATGCTACTCCTGACTTGCAGCGTGGTGAGTGGGTAGATAGTAGAATTTATTCAGACGAGCAAATTTTTGAAGACGAGCTGAACAAGATCTGGAAGAAGACCTGGATCCCTGTTTGTCATGAATCGGAGCTTAAAGAGGCGTACTCTTTTCGCACCATGACCATCGCGCGCGAGCCTGTTATTGTTGTGCGTGGCAAAGACATGGTGGTACGAGCATTCCTAAATGTGTGTCCTCACAGGGGCAACATGATTGAGCGACGGCCTTCTGGTAATTACAAAAAAGGAACACCTTCAGGCACACCTAAGACAATGACATGCATGTTCCATGCATGGAGTTTCGATATGAAAGGCAAATGTGTGAACATCTCACGCAAAGAGGCGGGCTACCAAGACCGTTTAAATGAAGATCAGGTAGGCTTACGTGAGCTAAAGTGTGAAGTTTACTTTGGTGGGTTTGTCTGGGTGAGTCTAAACGATGACATTGGCGTGACAGTTGCAGAATTTGCTAAAGGTTCGCTTGACGTGCTGCTTCCCTCTTTATCTGAGGAGCCGTTGGAGGTCTTTCACTATCATAAGGCAATCATTCCCTGCAATTATAAACTGTGGCATGACACAAACTGTGAGTTCTATCATGATTACCTGCATTATCATAATCGGATCACCGGTTTCAACGATGCCTATTTTGCGCGTAAGAATAATGGTTTTGATGGTGGCCACATTAACGTGGGCAGTTTTGAAGTTCAGTACGAAAACTACGAGGGATCTCACGGACGGGAGGAGCTTTCCTTCCCTCATCTGCCACCCAATCACTGGTACATGATAGACATGTTTCCTGGAGTGAACTTTAACCTGCGCGGTTCAGCCTTGCGGTGCGACTTAATGACACCACTGGGTCCCAATTCCGTCATGATTGAGTTCCGGGGCCTTGGCCTTGCCAGTGACTCTAAGAAAGATCGCCAAACTCGGATTGACCACCATAATTCCATTTGGGGTCCGTTCGGACGTAACTTGCACGAAGATCTCTTGGCTGTGACTGGCCAAGGTGCGTCTATGCACCCGCTGGCAGAAAGTCGTAAAATTCTCCACGGGCGCCATGAAAATGAAACGATCCATGATGAGAATGGTATGCGCCATTATTATGAAGAGTGGGGTAAGTTGCTAGATCGGAATCCAAGTGACCCAATGCAAAAGTTTAAGCCATATCCTGAGTTCAAGGAACAAGTTGCTCAGCGAGAGGCTGCTGCTGCCGCAGAGTAGATGGCTAACTAGGGAGAAATTGGCAGGTAAGCAAATAGCTACCCTGCCATTTTTTTGAAAATAAAATAAGTTTTTGGAGGTCTCCATGGCTGCAAGTAATAACGAAATACAACAAAAAATAAGAGAGCTAATCTATAATACATGTATCCATCTAGATGACTACCAGTGGGAGGAGTGGCACGATAACTGCTCAGAAAATTTCAATTACGCCATTAAAGCCTATAGTCCAGAAGTCCAGGCAGATATTAAGTATCACGGTGGTGATAAGGAATACATGGAATCAATTACGAAACTTTTGAACAAGCATAATAGTGATCAGTCTCCTTTAAGGCGCCATTGCACTGTGTATAGGGTAGATGTGGCGGAGGATGGAAAATCTGCTACTGCGATAAGTTCACTGGTAGTGCACCAGACACAGCTAGATGGAGTAAACTCCCATGTTGATGCTGGAACAACAAGCGTGTTTCTAGTAGGCAGATACAATGACAAATTTGTTATTGATAAAGACAGTATTAAATTTGAGGATCGGGAAGTTCGCTTGGATACGCGCCGCCTAGATAAAGGCACGCACTGGCCAATCTAATTCCCACCCTAATCAGGAAGTAAAATTATGAGCTGGAAAGCAGCCTGCCCCGCGGGCGATGTGAAGCAAGATAAAATAAAAGAGTGCACCATCGATGGTGTAGAAATTATTCTTGTCAATGTTGGGGACGGTTTTAGAGCCTATCCGCCCGTTTGTCCCCACATGGAACAGTATTTAGAAGGCTCTGGAATTTGTGCCAATAATGTAATGACCTGTGACCGGCATCTTTGGCAATGGGATATGAAAACAGGTGAGCCTTTGGGACCTGCTGAGAAGCCTTTGCTTATATATGACACGAAAGAGGAAGACGGACAGGTCATGGTTTTCATTGATGAAGAGCTCGAGTATGACTTCGATGACGATGATGATGACTAAAGGGGGCTTGCAGTGGATCGCACTGCCAGTACCAATAATAAGAACAAGTTAATGGATAGAGCCCGATTTCAATAGGCACTGTTGACCGGAGTGAAGCTATGTTAATAGAGATTGAAAAGAAGTCTAAAACCTACCGTTTTGAAGCTAATGCAGGGGAAAAGATCCTCCATGCAGGCTTGCGAGCAGGGGTGCCTTTGCCATTTGAGTGTGCTTCTGGAACATGTGGCTCCTGTAAGGCTAGGGTGAACGAAGGGGACATTGACGAGGGATGGCCAGAAGCACCAGGTAAAGAGAATTTCAAGGCTGCAAAGCGCGAAATGCTTATGTGTCAGTGTGTCGCTCAAACCAATTGTAACTTGACTGTCCCATCAAAAATTAAGGCCTTTCGTGAGGATGACTTAATTCCAGATCATCATTTAGGGATGATAACTCAATATGAAAAATTGACCAGGGATGTTTTGAGGTTTGAAGTTAGGCTGCCTGAAGAAATAACATTTCATGCGGGTCAATTTTTTGTTTTACAGGTGCCAGGAGTAGAAGGCTTCAGAGCCTACTCGATGGTTAACTATGCTCCGAGTTCAGATAAGCTTGAATTCATAATTAAGCAGTTTCCTGGTGGGAAACTGTCGGACTGGGTGTTTGAGTCTGACCGCTCAAATGAGGAAATAAAAGTCTTTGGGCCATTGGGTCGCGCAACGTTTCACCCAGATGAGTCCAAGGACCTATTCATGATTGCTGGAGGTTCGGGCATTGCTGGGTTAATGTCGATTCTAGAACATGGCAGCCAGGCCGATCACTTTAAAAACCACCGGGCGAGTTTATATTTTGGAGTTCGGACTCCTGAGGACATGTTTTTTGCTGACAGGCTGCGGGCTGTAAAAGCAAAATTTCCAAACAATATTTCAATAAATATAGCCTTTTCTATTGAACCACCGACCGAGGAGCAGTTAGTTGGTGCCGATGGTATTAATTACTCGTTTGGAATGGTTCATGAAATAGCGTTACCAGCTGTGGAAGAGGGTGGAGAGGGCACGATACATTATCTGGCTGGTCCAGCACCAATGGTAGATGCCTTAATAAGACCTCTAGTACTTGATTCTAAAATCCCTGCAGACGGGATACGTTATGACAAGTTTAATTAGTTCTGTGCAAGTGATTGACTAATCGTCCAAGCAGGCAATCATGCAGCTGGACTTAGATCGCCCTTTAGATTCGTTGAATTGTTTAAAAATTGAAGGGCATCATGAATTGATCCCTTTAATGTTTTAAAAATGATCAAATATATTAAATAGGCAAAATAAATAAATCACTTAATCCTACATTAGGTTAAATCTTTAACCGTTTATTGAGAGTTAATTTATTGCTTCAAAATGAAGCTAACATATTCAATTTAAATGGGTTAATTACTCTAAAACTTTTTTTTAAACGCTAAAATCACTTGTCATTTGGGTAGAAAGTGGGATTGATTCAAGCGGTTTTTGTTGATTAACAACATCTTGTTTGTCTGAGAGCGAAAGGTTTTTATTTGTGTCCGACCTACATGATAGGTTTAATCAATGGCTTAATTGAAATTAAAGTATTTACAATTAAGTTTCAATGGTTTAAAAATGAAGAACGATCTGGTGCGGAAGGTTTTGTGAAGGTATTGGATTGATATAAGGATTTAATAAAAAAAATAACTAATCTGGAGAGAATTATGAGAACTCAGGTTCGCAATATTCAAAATAAGCTAACTACTGCAATGCTGGTAATGGGCCTAGCTGTCGCAGGTTCAGTAAACACTGCAAATGCCGCAGAAATTGACTTTGGTAATGTAGGAGAGCCTATCGACCTAGTTGTCGGTTATCAGCCATATTACACTGAGGCCTGGTCCGGTGTAGTTATGAAGGGCATGAAGTTTTATGAAAAGTACTTACCAAAAGGTTCTACTGTAGAGTTCCAAATAGGTTTGGCAGGTGGTGTTATTGTAAACGCCATGTTAGCTGGCAAGCAGCACATTGGTTACATGGGTGACATGCCTGCAATTGTGGCGACCACTAAGGAACGTGTAGCGGATGTTCGGATTGTAGCAACAGCAGGGCTAGCGATGGACCAGTGTAATAACATGCTGGTTAGAACAGATGCCCCTGAATTTGCAAACTCAGATGAAGCAATCCAATGGATGGATGGCAAAACTGTTGCTGTTCCCAAGGGTGCATGTACAGACCGATTTGCTCTGGCTGTGTTTGAAAAGAAAAACATCCAGCCAGCTGAATATCTAAACCAAAATATCGAAGTGATCACCAGTGGATTCCGAGCTGGTAAGCTTGATGCTGCAGCAATCTGGGAGCCAACAGCTTCTCGTCTTGTAGAGGAAGGTCTAGCACGCAAAGTGGCAACAGGCGCCTCTGTTGACGAGAACGATGGTGGTTTCATCGATATGCGCGGCGACTTAATTGATCAGCGTCCTGATGTTGTAAAAGCGTGGTTGAACGCTGAGCTTGACGCTCAATTGTTTATGTCTGACCCAGCCAACAACATGGCCATTGTGAAGATGGCTGCTGAGCAAACTACGGGCTTTGATGAATTTGTACTTTGGAAGGCAATGGTAGGAAGTACGCCAAAAGCCCAAGGTGGTACAGACGTTCGAAACGAAATGGCCTTTGCTATTACGCCAAAGGCGCTCGCTTTGATTACTACGGCGACTACTTTCTTACATTCCATCAAGACGATCAAGGTCGACACTTTACGTGACGATGCAATCGAGACACGCTTTACAGAAGAAATTTTGAAAGAGCGCGGATTAACTGCACCTGTTGGTAAAATGATGGCTCTACCTGATTCAGCTTTCCCTGGCTAAACTAGTGTGAGTGAGAGTAGTCATTTATGGGGCTTTAACATGTTCCTTAAACGTGGTTATTAAAACGCCATTGTTTGAAGCCCCATTTACTGCATTGTTGCTCCCACTATCTAGTGGGAGCAATATATATACTGATCTTCGAAGTACACACCAAATAAAGCTAATGAATATCATTTTTAGTGATGGGTCGTACGTCGAACTAATTTTATCCCTGAAAAGACACTCCTAGGGTCTGTCAAGGATTAACCTATTTATTTTGAGCTGGATAATATGAGTCAATCTAACACGACAATGAACTTGACGATGTATCGTATTTCATCTTGGTTAAAAAGCCCAAAACCTTATCTGATGTTTATTGGTTTTGGTTTTGTTCTTTCATTTTGGTATTTTTCAGTAGAAGTATGGAAATTACCTCGTTTTCAAGACATGCCTGCGCTAACAGAAGTGCTTGAAGAGTGGTTTAGTAAGGACCCTTACTACGGTCTGTCTGTTTACACCCCCGAATACTATAAACACATTGGTATTAGTCTTCGCCGTATTGCCTATGCGTTTTGCCTCGCAACAGCGTTAGGGGTCCCTCTCGGACTATTTTTAGGCTGGTCGCAAAAGTTAAGAGAATATATCTTTCCACTGTTTGAGCTCTTGCGCCCAATTCCAGTGCTTGCATGGGTTCCATTAGCAATTATTATGTTTAGTGGTTCTGAAACCCCCGTCATTTTCCTGACCTTCTTGGCCTCATTTTTTGCCACAACGTTGAATACAATGTTGGGAGTAGAATCTATTGATGAGGAATACAGCAGGGCAGCCTACTGCTTAGGTGCAAGCCGCTGGCAAACCTTTGTTCACGTTGTAGTCCCTGGTGCGATGCCCTACATATTTACTGGACTGCAAATCTCTATCGGTGTGGCTTGGTTCTCACTGGTGGCAGGAGAAATGGTTTCTGGCCAATATGGCTTGGGATACATAATAAATACCGCTTACATAATGGTCCAATACTCACAAATCATCATTGGTATGATTACGTTGGGTTTATTTGGTTACATAACTAGTGCTTTAGTACGTGTGGCGGGTGATTATATGATGCAATGGAGAGTGCGTGAACTTGCACTAGGTGGAGATTAATAAATGAGTACTTTAGAAAAAAACGATTCAATGCCGACCAAGGGTGCGATTCGAATCGAAGATGTAGTTAAGGTTTATGATCCAGATGGAGCCGCAGTGATGGCTGTGGATCATTGCTCTATTGATATCCCAGCTGGTGAGATCTGCATGATTGTTGGTCCATCAGGCTGTGGCAAAACCACGTTGCTGAATACCATTGCAGGCTTTCATGGCTTAACTTCAGGTCATATCTATTTAGATGATGAGGTTTTGTGTGGTCCAGGCAAGGAAAAAGCTGAGCCTGGCTCAGACAGGATTGTAGTGTTTCAAAATGGTGCATTATTCCCATGGAAAACTAATCTGGACAATATTGCCTTTGGACCCATGATGGAAGGCAAGCTGAGTAAAGCTGAAATTTATGATAAGGCCCGAAGAATGATGGTTGATGCGGGCTTGGAAGGGACTGAGGACTCATACCCTGGAGAAGTTTCATCTGGCCTAAGGCGTCGCGTCGAAATTGTTCGAGCGTTGATGAACGAGCCAAAGGTATTGTTGTTCGATGAGCCCTATCGTGCCTTAGATTCGTTAACCAAGTCAGTTATGCACGAAGCACTGTTAGATATTTATTACAAGAATAAAGTGACTATCTTCTTCATCACCCATGATTTGGAAGAGGCTATTTTTCTAGGACATAGATTGATCATTATGTCTTCGCGTCCGTGCAAGCCAAAGAAAATTGTTGAAGTGGATATTCCACATCCTCGAGATTATAGCGTGCTCACAAGCCCGCGCTTCCGTGAAATCATGAATGAAGCCAAAGGCGTGGTTAACGAAGAGGCTCGGAAGGCTTTTGAAGCTGGTGAGAAAGAAGGTTAAAACAATGACTATTAATAAATTTTTAAGTAAGCTTTCAGGACGTGCTGCTCTTAGAGGCGTAATTGCTATCGTTATTTTTATCGCCATATGGGAATTTGGATCGAGGTCCTTAGATCTAATTGGCTGGCGTATGCCCTTTGTAGGTTTAATACCTCCACCTAGTGATGTGTTAGCCAGTTGGACAGGCTTATTTATGGAGCCTAGTTACTGGCAGAGCTGGTATATGAGCTTTTTACGAGTTTTTACCGGCTTTATAGTGGCAATGATTGTGGGTATTCCTCTTGGATTGTATATGGCAATTAATAGAACATTCTATGGCATTGCTTTTCCTTCGTTTGAGATTTTACGTCCAATTCCACCACTCGCTTGGGTGCCTGCGTCGATTATATTTTGGCCTACGCAAGAAATGTCGATTGCCTTTGTCACCTTTCTTGGTGCCTTCTATACCATAGTAATTAATGTATTGGGCGGTGCTAGTTCGATCAACCGTCAATATTTGCAGGCTGCGCAGTCTATGGGCGCTACCCAGAGGGATATTTTTAGACGTATAGTTTTACCTGCAACGCTACCCTCAATTGTAGTGGGTTCAGCTGTGGGAATGGGTATTACCTGGGAAGTGGTTGTGGCAGCAGAAATGATCTCTGGTGGAGGGGCAGGTGGTGGCGCAAGCGGTGGCCTTGGCTTCTTCATTTGGAGTTCCTATGTTGGTGGTTCTTACGAGCAAATTATTGTTGGCATGATCAGCATCGGCATCGCAGGTTATATTAGTAGCGAGTTATTAAGAAAACTAGGTGGGCGTTTTACCCCTTGGTTGAAAACACGATAAGTAGTTAAAAAAACTAAACTCAAACCTAATATGAAAGATTATTTAATCTTGAGTCGAGATTCTGGAATTATTTATGTCAACAATTAAAAAAAGTAACGAAATTATTGCCACAAATGTGAGTAAAACATTTGGTGCAGGTCCTTTTGCGAAAGAAGTGATTAAAGACTGCTCCTTTACCATAGAAAGTGGCAAGCTAACGGTAATGATTGGCCCTTCTGGCTGTGGAAAGAGTTCTTTAATACAGCTCATTGCTGGTTTTGATCAACCTACATCAGGTTCAATCACTATTGGTGGTCGGCCAATAGAGGGACCTGGAAAAGATCGCTTAGTGTTGTTTCAGGAATCGGCTTTATTTCCATGGATGACAACGTGGGATAATGTTATGTACGGTCCACGTGCGCGTGGCGAAGATGCGGATGCGTCTGAGGCTCAAGCCGAGTTTTTGCTTAAAAAAGTTGGACTAGAAGCCTTTAGAGATAAATACCCAGCTCAATTATCAGGTGGCATGCAACGTCGTGCTGAACTCGCCCGCGCGATGATTAATAAGCCTGAAGTAATGATCTTGGACGAGCCATTTCGTGGGCTAGACCATATGTCTAAAGAATTGATGTGGGAATATTATGCTGCTCTGTATGAAGAAGACCGTAATACTAACTTCTTTGTCACAACCGACATAGATGAGGCTATTTTTCTTGCGGATCGTCTTTTGATCATGACTAACTTACCTACATCGACCCGATCAGTCATTGAAATTGATATCCCCCGGCCAAGAAACATAGAAGCAATGGCAGATCTTAAACAAGCGAATGACATCAAAACTGAGGTCATGACCCTGTTACATGAGGAAGCAATGAAGTCCTTCTCTGGCGGCAGCGCTGCTGCAGCTGATTTCCTTGATGCCTATTCTAAAAGAGCGGGTTGATCAGTGGATGTTCAACGCGCAGTGTGGGCTCTTCTAAATGCTTGAGGTACTGCTGCAGCGCTCTACGGTTGTATCCTTAGCGGTTATTGGGGGTTTATTGTCCCTCTGTGTGACCGTGTTGGCATCTCGTGGGGCCTTGTCAGAAAACGCTATTAAGAATTTAAACAAGCTCGCCTATGGGTTTATGGGGCTGAGTATGCTGCTATTTATCGCTGCAGGATTAAGGAATTAATGAGTTGGTTGTGATGCCCCGTTACTAATCTAAGTCAGTCGGTCTCAATTAATCGCTAGCATAAAGTTTTTATAGATGGTTTGAGCGCTGTTTAAACACAGATCCATGCTCTTATCCGCATCCTGTTTAAGGCGAGGCAAAGCCCCTTCACCAAGGGTCTCTTCTAGAGCTTGGGCATAAGCGGGTATAGCACCCCAGTTGTCGATAGTATCAGGCTCTATTTCAACATGATATTGCATGGACCAAGCATGCAACCCAATTCTCATGGCTTGAATAGAGCAAACATCAGATTTAGCCAACACTACAGCACCTTCAGGCGCTTGGGCTACCTTAACTGAGTGCCACTGAAGGCATTTTTGGGTTGGGGCCGTGCCTTTAAAAAGTGGATCCACTAAACCTTCCGTAGTTAACTCAACTTCAAGCACACCAATTTCAGGCGTTTTTTGAGGCCCACATGTACCTCCAAGGGCATCGGCAAGTAACTGATGTCCTAAACACAGGCCTAGATAGGGTTTGCCCAGATTTTTTACCCAATGACGAATAGCCACTTTTTCTTCAACTAGCCAAGGATGTTCCTCAACATCCCAGATATCCATGGGCCCACCCATAACCCAAAGGGCGTCATAAAGTTCAAAATTTGGAATTTTATCACCGCGATGGAGGTATACTGCATCCCATGGGATATTATCTGCCGCTAAAAACTGCCTTAGTGAACCTGGATGTTCGCAATCAACATGCTGAAAAACGAGTACGCGCATAGGTAGACTCCTGATTAACTGCCTCAAAGCAGGCTATGGTTATAGTAATACGAAACCCAGTTAATATGAAGTTGAAGGGTTTCATTTGATTTGATCATCAGGCGATGTTATTTAATATAAGTTTATTTTTAGTCTGCTAGTTTGGGGTGTAAATAGGCTTGAGGGTAATGCATAGGCCGCAATGGTCGTAAGGGAATACCGTGATTCCAAGAACATCCAAAATAGCCCTGTAACAATGAATTAATTAATGAGTAGCAAGGCGCTACCTCACATGTTTATAGGGCTTGACTTGAAGCTGGCTTTAAAATCACCAGAGGACCATTGGCGGCGTGTGCGTCTGCGGGTTCATGAGTGGCTAACAATACAGGTATGAGGCGCAGTCGTGCTTGGTCAAACAAAAATTCACGCATGGTGTGTCTTAGGTCTAAATCGAGCTTAGAAAAAGGTTCATCCAGTAATAATGCTTGGGGCTGGGCTAGAAGAGCGCGCATTAGCGCCACTCTGCTTTGCTGACCCCCTGATAAGGTTTGAGGATGTCTATGGTAAAAATCGGTTAGCTGAGCTTGATCTAAAGCCTGTTCTACAAGTAAACGCCGTTGTTTTGTATCGCCCACTTTTGCTTTTAGGCCAAATGCCAAATTGTCACCCACAGTTAAATGTGGGAACAATAGGGGGTCTTGAAACAGAATGCCAATGTGACGTTCAGCAACGCGCATGTGGGTGACTTCTTGGGCATTTAATACAAGCTTGCCAGCGATCCGAAAGTCACTGCTTAAGTGCCCACCAATCGCATTAAGCAAGGTTGATTTTCCCACGCCTGAAGGTCCCATAACACACGCCACTTCTCCTTTAGCAATGACAAAGTCAACTGGTGTAAAGAGGTTTTGGCCTTGTCGGTTAATCACACTAAACTTGCTTAATTCTAAACTCAAAATTTTCTACTCATCATATTATTTCATGTGTTTTAACGCGATCCATCTAGGTAGCAGTAAGGCACAGGAGTATGCCAATAATGGCACCAAAGCCTGCAGTAAACCATAGACCCCCACTAAGCGGCGATCTGCACCTGAGGCTAAGCTAACCGCCTCTGTGGTCAGGCTTTCAACACGGCCTGCTCCTATTAACAAAGTAGGCAGATACTGGCTAATTGAAACAGCCATGCCTATGGCCCAAGCAATTAATAATGGCCTGAGCAGTAAACTAAGTTTTATACGCCATAAACAAGTCCAAGAAGAGCTTCCTAAACTTTTAGCAACAGACAAATAGCGTTGATCCAAAGCTCGCCATGAATCCACCAAACTCAACATGACGTACGGAAAGACAAATAACAAGTGGGCCCAAATGACAGTTCCAATACCGCCACTAAGGCCTAAACGTAAAAAACTTATTTTTAGGCCATATAAAAATGCTATTTGAGGTACAAGTAATGGCAAATATATAAGCCAAAGGGTCGCACGATAAACATGGCCACCAAAGCGATCCTGTACCTCTAGCCAGATAACCGCGATCATCAATGCCAAACCACTACTAATGAGGGCAGTAATTAAACTATGCTTTAAAGCCAAAGGCCACTCAGTCCAAAGCTGTAACCAATAATCAAAAGACCAACTTGTGGGCCAAGTCTCTGGAAAAGACCAGCGCCATGTGATGGACCATATGGCCAGCACCAATAACGACAATAAACCGAGTATAAAGCTAATAGGCAGGGCTGTTATTAAGGTTGTTCCAAGCAAGGTCCATTTGCTGGCACGTCCGCCTGATCTAATGCTCACCTTGTTAATCAGCATTAACCCACGCACACACACTTCCCATAATAAAATACTCATCACCATGAGCATGGCCAGACTTATAGCGGCTGCTGAGGCGGGTAACAGCATCTGCGCATTAGCATCGGTATACAAACGCATAGTGACTAGGGCTAAAGTGGGTGGATTATTAGGGCCTAATATCTGAGCCATATCAACTGTTGAAAGAGCATAAACCAACACCACCATGACGGGTAACCGTATTAACGGATATAACTGGGGAATAATTATTTTTCTCCAGGCTAAGCTATGGCTATAACCCAAGCTCTGGGCTAGGGACATTTGCTTAGAGACGTTAATCTGCTTAAGTGCTACGAGGCAAACCAACCATAAAAAAGGCAATTCTTTGATGACTAGGCCCAAGGTTAGGCTTAAACCCCACAAGTCCTGCACGGTAGCCCAGTCTGGAGGCAAGGTCCAATCTGTTAGCCAAGGGCTAAACCAGCGAACTAGCCAGCCAGAAGGTGCAATTAAAAAGGCAAGGCCAATGGCAATGGCGGCATGAGGGGCTGCTAAAACGGGCACTATGATGAGCTGCACTAAAGGTTTGAGTCTACCCAAAAAAGATAGTTTCAGTGAGCTATTATATACCCAAGAACTTCCAAAAATTGCTAATAATAGAGCCATAATAGTTGCTGCAAACCCACTAAATAGTGTCAATCTTAAGCTGCTAATAAGGCCTGGAAGTTGCCATAGCTGCTTCCATGCGTTAACACTAAAGCTATGTCGTCCAAGGGCAGGTAAAATGCCAAAAGCCGCTCGCAATGCTTCACCCAGTCCAATCACGACGGGTAATAAAATGCTCATCCCCAAGGCGATCAACATTAACAGTTTTGGCCAATGGCTAGATAACATTACTGACTATATCGCTGACTCCATTGTTGTTTTAGCTGTACGCTCCAACTGGCATGGGGTTCAAGTAAGGTGGGGCCTAAATCAGTAAGTGTGGGTAAGGCCTCAGACGTTGGCAAGTCGGCAAAGACTTGAGCTTGAGTCTCGTTGAACTGTGTCGGGTCAAGTACGGAAAAACTGCCTAAAACATTGATGTTTTGCATGTGCGCTTGGGTTTCTGGTTGCAGTAAAAAATTAGCCACTAACTTTGCTGCTGCTTTATGGCTAGCGTTGTATGGAATAGCTACGAAACTAACATTCCCCAGGGAACCTAGGCTTGGTACCAATATTCGCGCGCTAGTAGGCAACAAACCACTGGCGATTCCAGCAGCGGCAGCGGCAGGGTCAAACGCCATAGCAATATCTATGGCTCCGTCACTTAACATTTGTTGTTGGATAGATTCATTTTCTGGAAAATTTTTCCCAGCACGCCACAGGTGGGGTTTTATCGCATCATACCAGCGCCACAATGGGGCTGTTGCTGTTATAAATGCCTGCTCTGTAGCGGGCTGTTGTAACAAGCTGACGTCAGGAGTTAATTCAATTAAAGCTTGTTTTAAAAAGGTAGTACCCATAAAGTTACTCACCACAGGGTGAGTTAAACGTCCTGGGTTTGCTTTTGCCCAAGTCAGCATTTGCGCCATTGATAAAGGCGCTTTGGTGACTCTTTTGCTATCAACTATAAATACAAAACGGGCTAAACGCCAAGGTACCTCTAGACCTGCAACCGCCTCAGTAAAATCGACTGTAGCAGGAGCGTTAGGGCTTAAATCAAGGTACTTTGCGTTCGGTAAATCAGCAACAAAAGGGCCATGCAATAACTCTTGCTCTTTCATAGCTAAGAAATTGGCTCCATTAATCCAAACCATATCCACTGCGCCATCTGTATTTTGACCTGCAGCTTTTTCTGCCAACACTTGAGTGACTGCTTCTGAAGTGGAGGATAATTTGACTTGCTTCACTTTTACATCATATAAAATCTCAGTTTGCTCTCCTACCCAAGTGATAAAATCGTTAGTTCGAACATCGCCTCCCCAAGCGTGCCAGTAAACAGTATCGCCAGCGCCCTGGTCGATGGTTTGTTGCCACTTAGGGGTAGGGGCAGAGGTAGGGGTAGCGTTAGCATGAGTCAGTTGGCTTAAAAGGCCCAAACTAGTCATTAATAAAATGATACTTAGTTGTGTGGCCCGTGAATAGTTCAAAAGTGTCATCATTTTTATGGTCTCTCATCATTATGGTAAATAGTAATGTTCAATCAGCGAGAAGATGCCAACCTTGTAGCCAACGACTTAAAGTAGTCAGTCCACAGACAAACGCAAAGCCGTAAGCTAAGGGGGTAAATAAGTCTGGCCAAAAGCAAAAAGCAACAAACACAGCAATGGTTTCAGCCCCTTCAGTAAGACCTCCTAAATAGTATAGACCTTTGCTTGGAAATTTTTGAGCATGCAGTTTGCGCTTTTGAGCCATCAAAGAAAATGCCAAAAATGATGATCCTGTACCTACGAATGCAGCTAATAACACTGCCGCAGCAAGGGCATTCTCAGTCACGTTAGCCAGTGCAAAACCCAGTGGTATTGTGGCATAAAATACAAAATCCAAGGCAATGTCTAAAAATGCACCACGATCAGTAGCGATCGTTAGGCGCGCTACTTCACCATCGATGCCATCGAGTACCCGGTTGAGCAATATAAACACTAAGGCCCAAGTATATTGTTGAGACGCTAACAGAGGCAGGGCAACGATACCTAACAGGAAGCCAGTGATAGTGACCTGATCTGCACGCACGCCAAAGGTAACTAAACCTAAAGCAATAGGCCTCAGCAGTCTGCGCTGTAAAGGCAGTAATTTGGCGTCAATCATGAGCGGCGCCATGTGTGGTATCGTTTTAACCAAAGCAGCAGTTTAGGGTTAACTTGATTGCGCTTCCATTCTCCAGCTACATATTTGTTGGCTTCTGCCATGGTGGGATAAATATGAATGGTACCTAGCACTTTGTTTAATCCGAGGTTGTATTTCATAGCGATTACAAACTCAGCAATGAGTTCGGCAGCGTGGGCACCAACAATGGTAACGCCTAATATTTTGTCTTTTCCCGGCACCGTTAAAACTTTGACGAAGCCTTTGGCAGAGCCATCGCAGATGGCCCTGTCTAAATCATCAATACCATAACGAGTCACTTGGAAAGCGATGCCTTGTTGGATTGCTTCTTGTTCGTTAAGTCCAACTCTTGCCACTTCAGGGTCAACAAAAGTGGCCCAAGGCATGACACGATAGTCCACTTTAAAGCGCTTGAATTGCCCAAATAAAGCGTTTACACAGGCATACCAAGCTTGATGGGCGGCAGCATGGGTAAATTGATATGGCCCAGCAACGTCACCCGCAGCATAGATGTTAGGAAATAAGGTTGCCAAATAATCGTTCGTTTGCACCACTTTATCAGTGGTAATTCCAAGTGCCTCTAAACCAAAACCTTTCAATCTGGGAGCCCGTCCTACAGCGACAATAATTTGGTCAAAGTTAATGCGCCTAATCTGTCCTTGGTGTGCCACTTCAAGCCACTTATCCTCGTTGCCCTCCAGTTTGGTTACACCACAACTTAAGGCTGTATGGCCTGTCAGCACTTTAACACCATCATGCTGTAATGCCTCTTTTACAAATTGGGAGACCTCCACGTCTTCCCGTATCATGAGGCGATTGAGCATTTCTACTTGAGTCACCTGAGATCCTAACCGAGCAAAAGATTGGGCCAGTTCACAACCAATGGGGCCACCTCCAAGTATCACGAGACGTTGAGGGGGCTTATCTTCATAACGCAATTTCTCCCACAATGTGTCTGAAGTGAGATAGCCAGTTGTATCTAACCCAGGTAAAGCGGGCACAAAGGGTGCAGCGCCTGTGGCTATTATAATGCTACGGCTAGTAAGTTGAGTAATGCTGCCATCGGCATGAGTGATGTCTAACTTCCATGGGCTAGTTAACTTCGCGTGACCTTGTAATACTTCAACACCCAAAGATTGGTAGCGTTCAATGCTGTCGTGTGGGGCAATAGCAGCAATTACTTGGTGTATGCGCTGCATCACTTTATTAAAACTAAAGCTGGGGTTGGACGCCTCAAGGCCGAAACGATCCGCGTGTTTAATCTGGTGCGCCACCTTGGCACTTTTAATCAGAGCCTTGGATGGAACACAACCGCAATTGAGGCAGTCACCACCCATTTCTCGGGTTTCGATTAGGGTGACCTTAGCACTCACCACAGCGGCGATGTAAGCGGAAACCAACCCTGCCGCACCAGCGCCTATGATGATGACGTTGCGATCAAATAGTTTGGGTTTGACCCACTTGGCATAAACTTTACGACGCTGATAAAAGTCTAAGGCAAAACGTGCCATCCAAGGCAATAGCCCCAATGCAGCAAAAGACATGAGCAAAAAGGGTGACGAGATATCAGACACACTAGTGAGCTGGAATAACTGAGTGCCCGCGTTGACGTAGACTGCAGTGCCCAACAACATGCCTAGCTGGCTTACCCAGTAAAAGCGCCAGCTTTTCATTGCAGTCAATCCCATTAAAAGGTTAACCGCAAAAAAAGGTAATGCAGGGATTAAGCGTAGGCTAAATAGATAAAACACACCATCTTTTTCTAGTCCGGTATTAATTGTTTGGCTGTAGTTTCCAAGCTTTGCTTGTACCCAGTCCCGTAGCAAATATCGCGATAATAAGAACGCCAACGTGGCCCCTATACTGGAGGCAAAAGAAACCAGTAATAAGCCCCACCAAAAATCAAATAAAGCACCCGCAGCTAATGTCATCCAGACTGCAACAGGCAGTGAGGTTGCCGTTACCAAAACGTAAATAGTAAAAAATAGAGCTGCAGAGACCATCAAGTTTTGCTGGCGCCACTGCTTAACGTCAGCCACCATTGCCTGGATGCGGCCTAAGTCAATCGCTTGATCAGTCAAAAATACCAACATCATGCAAATCAATACAATGAAAAGTAATAGCAAGATTTTTTTTCTGGTGCCAGTGCTGTTTTTGCGTGTCATAAGTCCCTAGTCTAAAGTTTACAGGCAAACGAAGAACGTTGTCGTTTGACAATCAATAATATTACACTCATTCTGAAATTTAGTGGATTATTTAAGTGTTAACTTAGTCAACACATCTTGATGTGGTTGGCCAGAGTGGTCAATCAAAATAGTTTTTTACATTCACAGCATGTTGTCGACAAATTGTGAACTTTGCTTATGCCCGTGTTAGGTCACCGTAATGTTAGTGTTGCTGTGGACTTGGCGCAAGGCCATGCGAGTTTGAGTGCCTACTACACCTGGCAAACGCAGTATTTTCTTGTAGTAAAGTTCTTCGTAATCCTTGGCATCTGAATACACCACTTTAAGCATATAATCATTATCTCCAGCCATTAGGTAACATTCCATCACTTGTTCTAGTTGAGCCACAGCAATTTCAAACTCTGCAAACACCGCTTCACTTTGCTTGTCTAAACTAATAAAGATAAAGGCGGTGCCTTGTACGTGAAAGAACTCCCGATTTAGTAGACCCACAAAGCGATCAAACACAGAGTTTTCTAACAGATACTTGGTGCGCCTAAGACAGGCTGAAGGTGACAAATTAATTTGTTCAGCAAGTTCAACATTACTTAGCCGTGCATTATTTTGGAGGGCATTAATGATTCTTTTATCAACTTGATCAATTTCTATGAGGGCGCTTGAATTAAGTTGCATTATAAAGCCTTTTATTGAAATTAAATGCGGTAATTTAAGAAGTATATACGAATATAGCAAGATAATGCTGTAATAACAGTATTAAAATAACATTATTAGTTTTATCTCTAGTTTTAATTTAATTTAATTAAGCGTTCATTAAAGGAGTTGTATAATGTTAATTGGTGTACCTAAAGAAATTAAAAATCATGAGTATCGCGTAGGCATGACACCGGCCAGTGTAAGAGAACTAAATGACTCTGGGCATCTTGTAATGGTTGAAACCTTAGCTGGAAATGGCATTGGTTCCAGTGACGAAGATTATATTGCTGCCGGTGCAGAAATTGTCAATAGTGCGTCAGAGATTTATGCTCGGGCCGAGATGATTGTTAAGGTCAAGGAGCCTCAGGCTGCTGAGCGCGCTATGCTACGCCCACAGCAGTTACTTTTTACCTACCTCCACTTGGCTCCAGATGCCGAGCAGACGCATGATTTAATTGCTTCTGGTGCAACTTGTATTGCCTACGAGACCATAACCTCTGCCCAGGGTGGATTACCATTATTGGCTCCTATGTCTGAAGTAGCAGGTCGCATGTCCATTCAGGCAGGAGCCCATGTTTTAGAAAAAGCCCAAGGTGGGCGTGGCATGTTACTTGGAGGAGTACCGGGTGTTGCTCCTGCTAAAGTGGTCATCATAGGGGGTGGTGTGGTAGGTTCTAATGCGGCTCAAATGGCACTGGGAGCCAGAGCTCAGGTGACAGTGCTCGATCGTTCTACCCAAGCTTTAGCGCGATTAGATAAAGAATTTAATGGCGCCGTAAAAACAGTGTACTCGACCCAAGATAGTCTTGAAGAGTATGTGTTGGATGCAGACCTAGTGATTGGTGGCGTATTAATTCCAGGTGCAGCCGCGCCTAAATTAGTCACAGAAGCTATGGTAAAAGCTATGAAGATGGGCTCTGTGCTGGTTGATGTGGCTATTGATCAAGGCGGGTGCTTTGCGACTTCTAAAGCCACTACACATGAAGACCCTACGTATGTCGTGGATGGTGTAGTGCATTACTGTGTGGCTAATATGCCAGGTGGTGTGGCAATGACATCTACGTACGCCCTTAACAATGCCACCTTGCCGTACATTATGAAATTGGCAAATGTAGGCTGGAAAAAAGCCCTGCAGCAAGATGTGCACTTTTTAGCTGGGTTAAATGTGCATGCAGGTAAGGTGACCAATAAGCATGTGGCAGAGGCTTTGGGCTATGATTATGTGCCCCCAGAGACAGTGGTGACAGATGTGACTGCGCAATTAGTAGCGTAACTATCTGCGACTAGTTAGGCCAATTTTATGATAAATATAGAGCGTCTCTAAATAGGAGGCGCTTTTTTTTGGCAAAATAAGCAACCTGTAGTGCTTATAGCTTGACTAATAGCCGCTAAATACGGAAAATTCTGTCTTTTGATTTCGTCTAAAATTACCAAGTTGTTGGTAATGGCCTGCAAAGGCGTTGGTTAGGCAAGAATTTAGTAGAACCAGCCTAGTCAAGGGCATGTTCATTTGATAATTAATGAGGCATTTAAATGCAAGTTTCAGTTGAAGCGACTACAAGCATCGAACGACGTTTAACCATCACAGTACCTGCGGAGCAAGTGGATACTGCGGTAGATAAAAAGGTTAACGAAACCGCTAAAACTATCCGGATTGATGGATTCCGTCCGGGTAAAGTACCTACTAAGGTCGTCAAAAAGCGTTACGGTGCAAGCATCCGCCAAGACGTTTTGGGTGACGTGATCCAATCTAGTTACTTTGAAGCAATGCAAAAAGAAAACCTTAAGCCTGCAGGCATGCCCCACATTGAGCCTGAACAAGATAAAGGTGAAGGTGAATTTGTGTACACGGCCATAGTAGAAGTGTATCCAGAAATTAAGTTAGTGGATGCGGCAGGTATAGCTGTTGATCGGATGACATCTAATATTGAAGATGCTGATGTGGACACGATGATCGATGTTCTTTTAAACCAGCAAACCCAGTGGACCGAAGTGTTGCGAGCAGCAGCAGATACGGATCAAATTAATCTTGATTTTGAAGGTTACCTTGACGGTGAAGCCTTTGACGGTGGTGCAGCTCAAGGTCATGATTTAGTGCTTGGATCTAACAGCATGATCCCAGGTTTTGAAGATGGCATTTTAGGTATGGAAGCCGGTCAAGACAAAGATATCACTGTGACCTTCCCAAAAGATTACAACGCGGTTGAATTAGCAGGTAAAGAAGCTACGTTCACCATTAAGGTTAACACGGTTAGTGAAGCAACAAAGCCTGAACTAAACGAAGAGTTTTTCGCTCGATTTAATCCAAAAGAAGAGGGCGAAGCAGGTTTTCGTGCGGAAATTCGCTCCAATATGAATCGCGAATTGAACCAAGCTCTTAAAGCGAAGCTTAAAAATGGCTTGTTAAACGCCTATTTAGCATTAAATACGTTTGACGTGCCAAAAGCCTTGGTGACTGAGGAGTTGGGGCGCTTAAAGCAACAAGCACTGCAACAGTTTGGCGGTGGTAATGAAAATCTAGATCCAAGTATCTTGCCAGATGAAATGTTCCAAGACCAAGCTGACAAGAGAGTAAAAATTGGCTTGTTGGCAGCTGAAATCATCCAGCAGAATGACTTCAAAGCTGATGAAGTCAAAGTAAAGACCTTGGTGCAAGAGATGGCAGAAGGTTACCAAGATCCGCAAGAGTTTATTGATTACTACATGAATAACGCTGAGCAACGGGGTCAGTTAGATGGTGTGGTACTCGAAGACCAAGTGGTTGAGCACTTGTTATCGGCGGCTAGCGTCAATGACGTTGTGGTTGATTACAAAACAGCGGTTGAACCAGAGGCCAAAGACGTCACTGGCGATGAAGAAGAGCCAAGCCAAGAAGCTTAATGCGCTTCGGTACCTGTTGCGGTATTAATAGATCTTAATGGGGCTTGAACAGATCAACGGTATGAGTTACTTTGTTGTAATTCATGCCGTTTTTTTTGTATATTAAATGATTAATTTGGTCTTTTTCTTAGTGTAGGTCTTGGCATTTGTTAAAAACGCCACAATATAGTGGTTTGTAACGTCTTTATGTATTGGAGTTTTAGTGACAATGAGTTTTTCCTTTCCTTCACAAGCGGGTCAATTAAGCCCTGAATTAAGTGCACTAGTGCCAATGGTAGTTGAACAGACTTCCCGTGGTGAACGTTCTTATGACATTTACTCACGTCTTCTTAAAGAACGTGTTATTTTTTTAGTGGGCCAGGTTGAAGATCATATGGCCAATCTAGTGGTGGCTCAGTTGTTATTTTTGGAAGCTGAGAATCCAGATAAAGACATTCATTTGTATATCAACTCACCAGGTGGTTCTGTGACTGCTGGCATGTCGATTTATGACACGATGCAGTTTATTAAACCTGATGTAAGTACCATGTGTATTGGTCAAGCGGCAAGTATGGGTGCTTTGCTATTAACGGGTGGCGCAGAAGGTAAGCGTTTTTGTCTACCAAACTCACGCATGATGATCCATCAGCCTTTGGGTGGTTATCAGGGTCAAGCCACAGACATCGAAATTCACACGAAAGAAATATTAAACATTCGTGACAAACTGAATCGGATTATGGCCACACATACGGGTCAAAAACTAGACACTATAGCCGCTGATACTGATCGTGATAACTTCATGGAAGGCAAGCAAGCGGTCGATTATGGACTCATTGATACAGTATTAGAGAAGCGTCCAGTTTAAAACTCTGCAGCAGCAGGCTATACTGAGGGCTAAACATTAGTCACCATTGGCCGATAATAAAGTGAGTAAAGAATAATTTTAGTCTAAGATTTATTTTAGGCTTCCAATATTGGTAATGATATGAGCATAGACAAAGACGGATCTGGAGAAGATGGTGGCAAAATACTTTACTGCTCCTTTTGTGGTAAAAGCCAAAATGATGTGCGCAAACTAATTGCTGGACCTTCAGTTTTCATCTGTGATGAATGTGTTGACTTGTGCAACGACATTATTCGGGAAGAAATATTAGATCAAGAACAACCAGAATCTGAAGATTATTTGCCAACGCCCAAAGAAATTAGAGCGGCCTTGGAAGAATATGTCATTGGCCAACCTAGAGCGAAGATGGTGCTGGCCGTTGCCGTTTATAACCATTATAAGCGTTTAAACTATATCAGTGGCAAAGACGATGTCGAGTTAGGTAAGAGTAATATTCTACTCATAGGACCTACTGGCAGTGGTAAGACTCTGTTAGCTGAGACTTTAGCCCGCTTATTAAATGTGCCATTTACCATTGCTGATGCGACCACGTTGACTGAGGCTGGGTATGTGGGAGAAGACGTCGAAAATATTATTCAAAAGTTACTCCAGAAATGTGATTATGATGTTGAGAAAGCTCAGCGTGGCATTGTTTACATTGATGAAATAGATAAGATTTCTAGAAAATCTGACAACCCATCGATTACTAGGGACGTGTCAGGCGAGGGTGTGCAACAGGCTTTGTTGAAGCTGATCGAGGGGACCGTAGCTTCGGTCCCACCCCAAGGTGGTCGCAAACACCCTCAGCAAGAATTCTTGCAGGTTGATACTAGTAATATCCTTTTCGTTTGCGGGGGTGCATTTGCTGGCCTAGATCAAGTCATTCGTGATCGTACAGAGAAAAGCAGTATTGGCTTTTCGGCGACTGTAAAGAGTAAGGACGATAGTAAAGATTTGGGTCAATTATTACATTCGGTTGAAGCAGAAGACTTAGTCAAATTTGGCTTGATACCTGAATTTGTTGGTCGGCTACCCATGATTGCTACGCTAGAGGAATTAGACTCTGAAACTCTGGTTCAAATCCTAACAGAGCCTAAGAATTCCTTAACTAAGCAGTATCATAAGTTATTTGAAATGGAAAATGTCGAAATTGAATTCCGACCTGAGGCTCTTAGAGCAGTGGCTCAAAAAGCCATGGAACGTAAGACTGGAGCTAGGGGTTTGCGTTCAATCCTAGAATCTGTGCTCTTGCCTACAATGTACGAGTTACCAGATCAAGCCAATGCTGTGAAGGTGGTTGTGAATGAGCAATGTATCACCGGTGAGAGTGAGCCATTGGTTGTTTTAGACAGTGCCGAACTTCAGCACGCAGCATCAGACGAGTAATGATTATTTGAGAACTGAAAAAAACCACCTTAGGGTGGTTTTTTTGGTTTCATTTTAGTTCAAGGCTTGTATTTCTAAGGCTTGTCCTCATTTATTAAAGCATATCGAAAATTCGCAAACGGCTTTAACGTTTGCCCATAGGATCTTTTATGACTCAGTCTCTTCCTCTTATTCCATTGCGTGATGTTGTGGTTTACCCACACATGGTTATTCCTCTTTTTGTGGGTCGCCAGAATTCAATTGATGCATTAGAGTATGCTATGGCCGCTGATAAGGCGATTGTTGTGGTTGCGCAAAAAAGTGCCACTGTAGACGACCCTAAAGTAGAAGACTTATTTGAAGTTGGGACGTCCGCGCGTATTTTACAATTATTAAAGCTCCCAGACGGAACAGTGAAGGTTTTAGTAGAAGGCGAGCAACGTGTAAAGATTGAGCAGGTGGATGAAACTGAAGGTTTCTTCACTGCGACTGTATTGACTATTGATGATGCTGAGCCTTCAGAAGGTGAGCGCAAGGCGTTAGCGCATACTTTAATGGCTCAGTTTGAGCAGTATGTAAAGCTGAGTAAAAAGATATCAAGTGACGTCATGTCATCCATCACTAATATCGATGACCCAAGCCGTCTGGCTGACACCATTGCATCACAGATGAACTTGAAACTTGAAGAGAAGCAAAACCTTTTAGAAATGGGTGACCTGACTCAGAGACTTGAACGCTTAATGGGGCAAATGGAAGGTGAGATTGATCTAGTCAAGGTAGAAAAGCGCATTCGGGGCAGAGTTAAGAAACAGATGGAAAAGAGCCAGCGTGAATATTATTTGAATGAGCAAATTAAAGCCATACAAAAAGAACTTGGTGATATTGATGATGCTGCTCCGAATGATTTAGAAGAGCTACAAAATAAAAT
Organism: Candidatus Njordibacter sp. Uisw_058; assembly: GCF_047730065.1. Taxonomy (GTDB): domain Bacteria; phylum Pseudomonadota; class Gammaproteobacteria; order Pseudomonadales; family Balneatricaceae; genus Njordibacter. The sequence continues at coordinate 1,466,256 of NZ_CP159829.1, read as the reverse complement.
TAACGCAGCTGGTATGCCTGCTGAAGCAAAAGAAAAGTCACAAAATGAGCTAAATAAGCTTAAAAATATGCCACCCATGTCTGCTGAAGCGACGGTAGTGAGAAGTTATATTGATTGGATGGTGACTATTCCATGGAAGAAGAAGAGTCGCCTGAAACATGATTTAGCTAAGGCAACGTCGGTCTTAGAAGAGGATCACTACGGTTTGTCTGAAGTCAAAGAACGGATTCTTGAATATTTAGCAGTGCAGCAACGGGTTAAAAAAGTTAAAGGCTCTATTCTCTGCTTGGTTGGGCCTCCTGGTGTAGGTAAAACGTCTCTGGGAAAATCCATAGCTAGAGCGACGGGGCGCCAGTATGTGCGTATGGCCTTAGGTGGTGTTCGAGATGAGGCCGAAATTCGTGGTCACCGACGCACCTATATTGGGTCTTTGCCGGGTAAGTTAGTTCAAAAAATGTCCAAGGTCGGTGTTGCAAACCCATTATTCTTATTGGATGAAATCGATAAAATGGGCATGGATAGCAGGGGAGACCCAGCCTCTGCTTTGCTAGAAGTGTTAGACCCAGAACAAAATAACACCTTTAATGATCATTATTTAGAGGTCGATTATGACCTCTCCAGTGTCATGTTTGTTTGTACTGCGAATACCATGAACATACCGGGGCCGTTATTGGACCGCATGGAAATCATAAGAATTCCAGGCTACACAGAAGATGAAAAGTTAAGTATAGCAAAGCGTTATTTACTCACTAAACAACTCGCAGCGAACGGCTTATCTCCAACAGAGTTGGCCTTAAAAGATGATGCTATTGTTGATCTGATCCGCTATTACACTCGCGAAGCTGGGGTGCGTAGCTTAGAGCGTGAGATCGCTAAGATCTGTCGGAAAGTGGTCAAAGAACACCTTTTATCAGGCTATACAACGGCTAATGACAGCCCTTCTAAGGAAGTTAATGCAGATAATTTGGAGCTTTACTCCGGGGTGCGCAAGCATAGCTTTGGGCAGGCAGATGTTGATGATCGGGTTGGTCATGTTAATGGTTTAGCCTGGACGTCTGTAGGTGGTGATATTTTGACCATTGAGTCGGCTGTAGTGCCGGGTAAGGGCCGTTTAGTAAAAACTGGATCTCTAGGTGATGTGATGCAAGAGTCGATTCAGGCCGCCTTAACGGTGGTGCGTGGAAGGGCATCTGGTTTAGGCATCAAAACAGATTTTCATGAGAAGACTGATATACATATTCATGTGCCTGAAGGGGCCACACCTAAAGATGGTCCAAGTGCAGGTGTGGGAATGTGTACGGCGTTGGTATCTGTCCTTACTGGTATTCCTGTGCGTGCAGATGTCGCTATGACTGGCGAGATTACTTTGCGCGGACAGGTGTTGCCTATCGGAGGTTTGAAAGAAAAACTTTTGGCTGCTCACAGGGGTGGAATTAAGACAATTATCATTCCAGAAGAGAACGAGAGGGATTTAAAAGAGATTCCTGATAATATAAAAGCAGATTTATCCATAAAACCTGTTAAATGGATAGACGAAGTACTAGATTTAGCTTTACAATTCCCGCCTACCGCACTTTTAGTAGACGAAGGTGAATTGGGTGGTGATAGTGTAAAGGAAGTGTCAGGGAATGGAGCTGTCAGTACCCATTAGCATGTTCTTTAGATTAAATTCAAAGCCTTCCTTGACAAGGGTTTGAACAAGTTGGTATAAATTGTACTTCGGTTATTTGGGCTGAAATAGTACATCATAAGAAAAAAAGACCTGCTGGAGCAGGTCATTAAAGTTTTTTAAAACAAAAGGGGATTAAAGTGAATAAATCTGAACTGATTGAAGCCATTACAGCGGATGCTGATCTTTCAAAGGCTGCTGCTGGTCGTGCTCTAGATGCCGTTATCGGTGCTGTTACAGGCGCTCTTAAAGATGGTGAATCTGTTTCTTTAGTGGGTTTTGGTACCTTCTCTGTTAAAGCTCGCGCCGCTCGCACAGGTCGTAATCCACAAACTGGTGCTGCCATTCAAATTGCTGCTGCTAACATTCCTAGCTTTAAAGCTGGTAAAGCTTTGAAAGATGCGGTCAATAACTAAGACAGAATACTGCACTACATGGACTCATTATTTTTAACTTAATAACTTTGGTCCATTAGTTTAGAAAAACGCATTCTTTTGAATGCGTTTTGTGTTTGTAGAACCTTAATAAACAGCCTTCAAGGCTATAGAAGTCACCTACCATGCTACAAAATATTCGGGATAATTCAAAAGGTATCGTATCCAAAATTTTGGTAAGTCTTATTGCCTTTACCTTTGTAATATGGGGCGCAGATGCCCTATGGACTGTTTCATCTGACAATAGTGCGCCTGCAGAAGTCAACGGTGAAGAGATCAGTTTGCAAGAATTGCTTCAGACCTCAGAACTACAGCGTCGACAAATCTTAGCAAGTAATCCAGATATTGATCCTGTTACCCTCAACCAGCAAGCCATCCAATCTGCTGCTTTGCAGCAACTGATTGGTCAACGGGTGATGCTTCAGTACACCCAGAATAATGCAATTGCTTTATCGGATGCAGCCGTTGATCAAATGATTGTCCAATCCGAAGACTTTCAAGTTAATGGCGTGTTTAATCGAGAGCTATTTGAGTCATTGTTGAGAAATTTCGGTTTAACACCCACTACTTATCGGCAACAATTAAGGCGGGGCAGTTTGATAAGCCAGGTACAACAAGCTATAGCGGCGAGTGCGTTTACACTTGAAGCTGATGCTGATCTGGTAGCAAGTCTTGATGGTCAGACGCGTAATGTAGCAGTTTTAACCCTGCCCATCGCGGCAGAAAAAGTAACGGTTTCCTTGGATTCACAAGAAATTGAAACCTATTATGCAGCGAACAAATTGAGGTTTATGACAGCTGAAAACCTTAGCGTTAGTTTTGTGGAATTGAATAAGAGTGACTTTTATGACCAAGTCGAAGTCACACAGGACGACCTAAGAAAAGCTTATCTTGACGCTCAGCAACTCGCATCAGAACAAACTGATATTGAAGCGTCACATATTCTGTTTTTGGTGAACGACTCTCAAACTGAAGACCAAGCGTTAAAGTTGGCAGAGGTGGCCTATAATCAACTTGAACAAGGGCTAGATTTTACCAGTGCAGCTCAAAAGTTTTCTGAAGATGCCAGTACCTCTGCTGATGGTGGATATATTGGTTTATTGGCCCAAGGTGAGTTTGGTGAAGCTTTTGACAGTGCACTTTTTGAACTACAACCAGGTACTTACAGTGTTCCCACAGTGACAGAGTTTGGTGTTCAAATCCTCTATGCCCAAGCCCAAGATGTCAGTGCTCAGCCAAGTTTTGAAGAGCAGGAACAGTCGCTTAGTTTAGTATTAAAGCAGTCTGGCGCTGAAAATTTATTCGTTGCTGCGAGTGAGGAAATGGCAGACATTGCTTTTTCTTCTCCAGACCTATTAGAAGTGGCGGATGCGCTTGGATTGAGTGTGCAAACGAGTAAGTTATTTGGACGCCAAGGGGGCGAAGGGATTGCTAGCCATGAGCGCGTCGTGAGTGCTGCTTTTGCGGATGATGTATTGGTACAAGGTAATAACTCTAACGTACTAGAATTATCTTCGGATAAACTGGTTGTGATTAGAGTCAACCAACACAATGAATCAGCGCAACAGCCGATGGCAGATGTTGAGGATAGTATTACCCAGCAGTTGGTCTCTAGAAAGGCCTCAGAAGCTTTGGACACCAAAGTAAAAGCCTACGTTGAAGAACTAAAAAATGGAACTGATATGGCCTCTGTAGCCATTACTGAAGGGTTAATATGGCAACAGTTTAATGATGTTGCTCGCAGTTCTGATCAAATGAGCAGCTTATTAGTTCAATCAGCATTTGGCTTGCCCCGCGCTGATGCTGGCGTAAGCTACGGCATCGCACCTAGCTTCACAGGAGATGTGAGCATTATTCAAGTGCAAAGTGTGACGGATGCTAACCCTGACGAACAAACATCAGAGCAGCGCCTAGCTTTATCTGTGGCTTTAACTCGCCTGCAAGGTCAGGCTGACATTAAGTTGCTTGAAGGATCGTTAAATACTCAAGCGGTCATAGAAACGTTCTAACCCCATTATGGGTTAATTGTTTGAAAAAAAAGCAGCCAAAGCTGCTTTTTTTATGTCTTACCCTGTTCTTTACATATCCTTAACGGCATAAATACCATCAACGTTACGGAAATAGCCTTGGTAGTCCATGCCAAAGCCGTAAACAAAGCGATCTTCTACGTCTAAGCCAATAAAATCTGGCACATAGTCTACTTTGCGATCATGAACTTTATTTAATAGCGCCGCCGCATATACTTTTTTAGCACCTGCTTCTTTCAAATACTCACAAATCGCCGCAAGTGTATGGCCTTCGTCATAAATATCATCAACGACAAGCACAGTCCGGTTATTAATATCGATACTGGGGCGGGCTAGCCATGACAGATTAGTACCAACTGTTTTTTTGCCATAGCGTGTAGCGTGCAGGTAGTCGGTTTCTAAGGGAAATTGTAATTTTAGTAGAAGCTGCGCCATGGGGATCAATCCCCCATTGAGCACGCACAACACTAAAGGCATTTCTTTAGACAAGGTCGCAGTAATGTCTGCTGCCATGGTCTCAATACTCTTAGCTATGGTTTCACCGCTGACTAATAAATCGGCTTGTTCATGCACGGAAATCGCTTGTGCGTATGTGATTGTCATATTTATGCCTTGCAAAAGTGAGTCAGTATAACGCAAAAGAATGATTGGTAGAATATTGAATTTTACTAACTTATGGGGAGTAGGCGGATGGTAGATAAGGTAGAATGAACGATTACATTAGGTAAGCTGTTGTGTTGAATTATGAATACAGATATCAACCATATTATAGTAAACGGTGCTCAAATCGCTTTTAATAAAATGCGCCGAGCGCAGTCCTTTAATGCGCGTTTATACTATTATGCGGAGATAGGTGTTTATTTAGAAGTTTCCTTATCTCATGGGGCAGGGATTACTGCTGAAAGTCATGAACAAATTGATGAAATTTATAAGCAAGCAACACACTTTCATATGAGTGAAAATAAGCGCTCAAGACGGATTAATTAATTTACTATGACTCAGGATCTTGCCAAAAATTTTGATATTCAAGAATATCTTAAACAATTGCCACTGCGTCCGGGTGTATACCGCATGTTTGATGCTGATAATGAGGTCATTTATGTCGGTAAAGCGGTTAATCTAAAAAACCGAGTCAGTAGCTATTTTAGAGGTAAAAGTCACAATACTAAAACACAGTTGATGGTGTCAAAAGTTGTTTTTATAGAAGTCACGCTAACCCACAGTGAAAGTGAAGCACTGCTGCTTGAAAACACGCTTATCAAGCGTTTAAAACCACCCTACAATATCTCTTTGAGAGATGATAAATCTTATCCCTACGTCTACATCTCTGATCAACATGATTACCCAGCAATGCAATACGTCAGGGGAGGAAAAAAACGCAAGGGCCGCTATTTTGGCCCATATACCAGTGCTGGAGCAGTGCGGGAAAGTCTTAATTTGATGCAGCGTATTTTTCGCATACGCCAATGTGAAGATGCATTTTTTGCAAACCGTCAACGCCCCTGTTTACAGTTTCAAATTGGCCGCTGCAGTGGTCCCTGCACAGGTGAAATTAGTCAGCAAGACTATGCTGCAGACCTGCGTCACGCTACCTTATATCTAGAGGGTAAGAACCAACAATTATTAGATGAAGTTAGTCAAAAAATGGAACTTGCAGCTGAACAGCTTAAATTTGAATCTGCAGCTCAACTGAGGGACCAATTAGGTTTCCTTCGACAGGTTCAAGAGCAGCAACATGTGGTTTCAAAACGAGGTAATTTAGATATATTCGCCGCAGCAGGCTCACAGGCAGGTATATGCATTCATCAATTAATGGTTCGATCTGGCCGCGTCATTGGCAGTAAAAACTTTTATCCAAAGATGGGTTTAGAAGAACTCAAATCAGAAATTTTGACCGCATTTTTAGGTCAGTATTACTTATCAGGCCAGTATCGGGAAATTCCTGATGAGGTGCTTGTAAGTGATGCGGAAGAAGCTCAACAGACCATAGCTTTAACGATTGCTCAACGAGCCGAGCATGGTTTTAAAGTGATCAGTAAAGTCAGGGGGCCACGCGCACAGTGGCTTCGACTCGCCCAAACTAATGCAGACCAAGCATTATTGAGTTACGTCGCTAACAAACAAACTCAGGTATCTCGTTTTGCGGCCTTGCAAGAAGCCCTGGATCTATCACAAATGCCAGAACGTTTAGAGTGCTTTGATATCAGCCACTCTAGTGGTGAGGCGACCGTGGCCTCCTGTGTCGTATTTGATCAAGGTGGTCCAAAAAAATCAGATTATCGTACCTTTAATATTGAGGGTATTACCCCAGGCGATGACTATGCAGCCATGTCGCAAGCGATTACCAGACGTTACACCAGACTTAAAGAAAATCAGGGAGTCATGCCTGATCTGTTGATTGTGGATGGTGGAAAGGGCCAGATCACTCAAGCGATTCAAGTGTTATCTGAACTTCAGTTACAAGACCTTTATGTCTTAGGTGTAGCTAAAGGAGATACTCGTAAAGCAGGTTTTGAGCGGCTATTTAATGGTTGGACAGGGGAAGAGATTGCCCTACCAGATGATTCTTCAGCCTTGCATTTATTGCAGCATATCAGGGATGAGAGCCATCGGTTTGCTATTACTGGACATCGGGCTCGAAGAAATAAGAAACGTACCCAATCTAATCTACAACAGATTGATGGGGTAGGGCCAAAGCGTCGTCAAGCCTTATTAAGCCATTTTGGTGGCATGCAGGACTTAACCAAGGCTAGTATTGACGAATTGACCAAAGTGAAGGGAATTAGTGCAGAAATGGCCGATACAATTTATCGTTCTTTACGGGGTGAAGACGGATAGGCTAGAATGGCACCCCAGACACATCCACTATGCCAAACGATTGATTATGTTGAATATCCCTAATTTACTGACGCTGTTTCGTTTGGTGTTAATTCCGTTTATTTTGATCGCCTATTATTGGCCATCAGAAAGCCGATTTTTGTGGGCATCTGGTTTGTTCATGCTGGCAGCGGCAACCGATTGGCTAGATGGTTTCTTAGCTCGAAAACTTAATCAAACCACTGCCTTTGGCGCATTTTTAGATCCTGTTGCAGATAAAGTTACAGTAGCAGTCGCCTTGGTTGTGCTCGTTGAATCCTATTCTGAGTTATGGCTAACGGTACCAGCGATTATTATTATTAGTCGTGAGATTGTTATTTCGGCTTTGCGTGAATGGATGGCAGAAACAGGAAAAGGGGCTCATGTGGCAGTCTCTTACATTGGTAAAGTCAAAACCACTATGCAAATGGGCTCTATTGTATTTTTACTTGCTACGCCACCTGGAACACTCATTGCCACCCTCGGCTTAGTCATGCTGTATGCTGCTGCGGCTTTGACGCTATGGTCTATGATGTTGTACTTAAGCGCTGCATGGTCGCACCTCAAAAAGGACATGTAAGCAAACGCCTAAGTGCGTTTTTGGAAATAGCTAAGTTGTTTGATGTGGCCATATAGGTGTTGTCCAGTCCGTCGGCTATACAGGAAAAATGCAATCAAATCGATTATTAGTTTCTTTGTTAAACTAAAACTAAATCCAACTAAATTAAATCTCACTGATCTCATTAATAAATATTCTTTGTTGCTTCTCACGCACACATCAGTTAATTTGACCGTTCTCCAATACTTTCTTATTGGAAAGAAAAGGCAGAAATAACATGGGCATTCTAGTAGTCAATCTCAAAAATAGACAAGTTCGTGCCCTAAAGTGGATGAGCGAATCTTGCTACAAATGGCACATTTTGCACACTGATCATATGAGTGTTACTAACCCGCAGTATCCGCAGTCTTTTATAGCTTTCGTCGGTTTTAAAATTAATATACTAAATCAGATGTTAAAAACAGCAGGCAATGATTCTAACGGCCCAAACTAATTCTTTGAAATCTTGCTGTAAGCAAATCTGTTTGCAGATTTAAATCAAATTTTAAAGACTACTGCAGAGCAGCTAGGATTTGGGTCATTATAAATATATGTCAAAGTCAAAGCCAATTACGGTATTGTTAGTTGATGATCATCAAATCGTCCGGGTCGGGTTCCGACGTTTAATTGAAACTACTAGTGATGTTAGAGTTCTGGCAGAAGCTCAAAGTGGTGAAGAATCCTATCAATTGGTAAACGATTTAAGGCCTGATATCATTATCATGGACATTAACATGCCTGGTACTGGCGGCTTAGAAGCCATAGGGCGCTTACGTAAACGCAACGTTAAAGAAAAAATAATTGCCCTAACAGTGCATGAAACAGAGCCTTTTCCTTCTCGTGTTTTAGCAGCGGGTGCACAAGGCTATTTGAGTAAGCGTTGTGCGCCACAAGAACTCATTCAAGCTATTCGTAAGGTCTACAGGGGAGAGACTTTTGTCACTAATCAGGTGATGCGTGAAATCAATAAAACGCCCGGTAACGACGAAGCCGCAATCAATAAGTTAACTCCAAGGGAGTTTCAAGTATTTTCGTTGTTAGCAGAAGGGCGCACAGCTATAGAAATCGGCCACGATATGAACTTAAGTCATAAAACTATACATTCTCATCGATCTAATATCATGAAAAAGCTGAAGCTTGAAACAAGTTTTAGTATCGTTCAGTTTGCAATACTACAGGGCATTGTTAAGAATTGAGGTTAAGAATTGAGGTTATGATTCTATATTGACCGATCTATTACGCACAGAGCGTCGACTCACCGCAATGCCAAACAGAATAGCAGCCAAGGCTATCATATCGTGCCAAACTATCAGTTCTCCTAGTACTAACGCGCCTGTAAAATAAGCCACTAGAGGAATAAGGTAGTTGATATTAGACAAAAAAGTCGGTCCAGCCCGCCGTATAAGAACAAAGAAAATAATAGCAGCCACACCCGTAGGAAAAACTCCAAGCCAAATAATCGTGACCAAAGCTAAGTTTGACACTTGTGGCCAATCAATAGTGAGCACCGAAGGCCAGATCATGAAGCTGATTACCGCCGCACAGATAGTGACACCTGTGCTTACCACCGCAGAGCTATAAGTGGGTAAGCGTCGAGCAATAATCGTGTTCGTGGCGTACAGAACGGCTGCTGATAGAACTAATAAGCAGCCTAACAGACTGTTTTCAGATCCCAAAATTGTGGGCCCTAGTATTAATGTGATGCCAGAAATTCCAAATACAAAACCCAATAATTTGTTGCGATTAAGGTTTTCACCAGCAATAAAAAAATGGGCTAAAATTAATGTCATCAAAGGCATGATTGCCATCAAAAGCCCAGCCATACCTGAAGTAACAAACATTTGCCCCTTAGCAATCAACCAAAATGGTAACACATTGCCAACCAGTCCCAGGAGCATAAAGTGTGCCCATGCAATGGGTTTTTTAGGTAACATTTTTCCACGGGCTAGCATAAACACAATGAGCACGATAGCGCCAATGGAAAGCCTTAATACCACGACTTGATCAGGAGTGAATGAGCGAAGACTTATTTTTATGCCTAAAAAAGAAGTGCCCCATAAAGCCACAAGGGATACCAATAAGGCCCAATTTATAAATTGCTGTCGTTGCTGTGGCACTAGTCTTAAGTCTCTGAGCTCATAGAGGGTAGGTCTTTTACTGATTTTAGTTGGTTTAGGAGTTGTTTACGAGTGTTGTCTTCAAGCATGACATCAGCAACTTTTTCTGCAGTGGTTTCATCGATGCCAGCGCTTTCGATTAGATCAGCGATAAAATAAAGGACATCGGTGCGGTTGTCTAAATCCTTCGCTAATTTAATATCCATGAATTCTCCAATTACTGTGCCTGACTTGTTAATGACCTGATGTACTGTGCGAATTGTCATGGTTTATCCATAATATGATCTACTGTATGTGCGTACAGTATAGAGCTGATGGCTTCGAATAACTAGCCAATATTGTTACCGTTTATTGTGGGGTAATTTATATACTTCCATAATTTAACATAATATACATTATGCGAAGTTAAATATAGATTATAAACGGCTCCCTCGGTATACTTACCCCACTTGTCCACTGTTACGTTCTAATTAGCTATTGTGGTTAAACCTATTCAAAACCTTGTGCATGACCCACTGTCCTGTCCTGTGCCACGCCGCCTTAAGGCTGCACGTCTCAAGCTGAACCTTTCACAACGTAGCTTGGGCATTGCAGCAGGCATAGACGAAGCATCAGCAAGCGCGCGCATGAATCAGTATGAGCGTGGTAAGCACGTGCCTGATTACGCAACCTTATGTCGATTAGCCTTGACTCTTGGCGCGCCGGTACCATATTTCTACACTGATAATGACGACGAAGCCGAATTACTACTGAACATGGCTGCGTTATCAAGTGAGCAACAGACGTTAGTTCGTGACTTGGTCAGGCGCATTAATTTTAACCCATAAAAAAACCAACTAAAGTTGGTTTTAAATAGTGTCTTTTAGTTATCTTTAATTAATTAGCTTTGGACAGTCTGCATTAAACTCAACCAAACTGACCCTAATGTAACTTTACAATGGCTTGTTTAGTTAAATTACTCTGTCTACAAGATGCCTAATTAACACTGTATCGATGTATATATTGGCCATTGGTGATGGTAAATAATGCTTCTAGGCCTGCGTGCTGCACTGGCGCCACATCCATTGCTGCGCATAAGTTCTGTTGCGATACGTAGGACTCGTGGACACTTCCATCTGTTAACAAATGATAAAACGGTTGGTTCTTTGCAATGGGTGGTTGACCTAAACCTTCCATCGCTTTGCAGGCTGCTTGATACCATTGCTCGTCGAGTGAATACTCAAAATCGACATCAAAAACGACCCCACGAAAGCCATAATGCTTATGTTGTACGACCTGGCCAATGTTGAAGTGAGCATGAGAAAGTGGCATTAAATTTAATACTCTTAAGTATAGTAAGGGGCTGATTATAGCCTTTTAATAAAACACTTCAAAGTGTTTTCATGACTTCCATCTGGGCCTTTGCGCTACTCAAACCCATGATTTTCACATTAAATTATGTTATCACTAATATTAAGTAGTTGTATTTGCTAATATTTACAAATTATTTTGTAAATAAACTAGTATCTCTAGCTAGTTAGATTACAATAATCCCTACAGTTTAATGAGGATTTATTACATGCAAGATCAAATTCAAGTTTCAAGCAGCGCTCAAGAATCTGCGTTAGCGACCAATAAGGTACTGCGTAACACTTACGCCCTACTTTCTATGACACTTATTTTCAGTGCCATTACTGCAACCATGGCCATTGCGAGTAATGCAGCCCCTGTGAATTGGATCATCCAACTCGTAGTATTGTTTGGTACATTATTTGCTCTGCAAAAATTTAGAAATTCTGCTTTATCAATCCCGCTGGTATTCTTTTTTACGGGATTTCTTGGTTATACGGCTGGCCCTATCGTTAATTTCTACTTGGGGATGGCCAACGGTGGTGACATCGTGATGACAGCCTTATCTATGACCGGTATTACCTTCTTGGGCTTGTCTGCCTATGCCATTTCGAGCCGCAAAGACTTCAGCTTTATGGGTGGTTTTTTGATGATTGGTTTGATCCTTGTGATCATCGCCTCATTGGCTAATATTTTCTTTGCCATTCCGGCGTTATCTCTAGCGATTAGTGCAGTTGGCGTTCTAGTCTTTTCTGGTTTTATATTATACGACACTAGCCGCATGGTGAATGGCGGTGAAACCAACTACGTCATGATGACTGTCAGCTTATACCTCAATATTTATAACTTGTTTATGATGTTGTTGCATCTGACGGGTGCCTTGAGTGGCGATGATTAATCAGCTTGGTTTGTTAACTGATCGTGGAACCCCGCCTTTTGGCGGGGTTTTTGTATATGCCTGATTTAACAACAGTAAAATCTTCTGCTCCCAATACAGGGTCTTTAACCTATACCATTGTTGTGCGCTGTGGTGCTGATCAACAAAGCCAAGCCTTGTCTGCGTTTTGCTTCACTAAGGAACTATTGCTACAAGGACATCAAGTAATAAGGGTGTTCTTTTATCAACAGGCTGTCTATTTAGCTTCAGATTTCAAAGTGATGCCCCAAGATGAGACTAACCTCACGGCGTTATGGCAGAAGTTGAGCATCGACCATGATCTTGAGCTTGGGGTGTGCATCGCTGCTGCCCTTCAAGCGGGCATCGTCGATCAGCAAGAAGCCAATCGTTACGAACTCAGAGGCGATAATTTGGCTGCTCGTTTTACCCTAGTGGGACTTGGACAGTTTGCCGCTGCTTCTGCAGAGTGTGATAGGTTAGTTAGTTTTGGAGGATAGCTCATGGCGTGTTTAATGACCCTAAGGTCTACTCCTTATGGCCTTCAAGCCGCTAAGGAATCCTTAGATGTGGCTTTAGTGTTGGCTGCTTTTGAACAATCCCCTGGCATCTTGTTCATTGATGAAGGCGTGTTACAGCTGTTACCTACCAGCAATCTCCCCTCTTCCTATAAGCATATTGGAAAAATTCTTTGTGCCCTAGAAATGTATGACATTCACCAACTATGGGTAGAACAACAGTCCCTCGAGCAGTTCGGCCTTTTGGCTACTGATCTAAGCCAGACAGTCACGGTAATAGATCGCTCTAAAGTAGCTTCTTTATACGCTCAATACGATCAACATTTGGTATTTTAACCATGGCTATCTTGCATATCATTGCCCGCCACCTTAACGCTGATGAACTTTCTAAGCTAGTTGATCGAAGCGGTGCTGAGGATGGTTATGCGTTTATAGACGATGGTGTTTATGTGCTACTTAGCAAACACCTCACGGAATTTTCTGTGCGATCTGTCTACGTTTTAGCACAGCATGGCCATGAGCGAGGACTGACGGAGGATAAGAATGATCAGGTGCAGTTTATTGAGATGTCAGACTTAGTCAGTTTAACGACACTCTACCCTACTTCTGTAAGTTGGTGATATGCAATTAGAAACAGATAAGGAGGGTTATTTAAAACACCTCAATGACTGGACTCCTGAGGTTGCCCAGTGGTTAGCCCAGAGCGAGAATATCACCTTAAAAGTAGAACACTGGGAAGTCATCAATGCCCTGCGGGTTTTTTATGCAAATACGGGCATTTCTCCTGCTATGCGTATTTTAGTTAAAATTGTCCAACAAAATGTCAGTATAGATAAAGGTAACAGTATTCATTTGTTAACCCTGTTTCCGGGTAGCCCTGCAAAATTAGTGGCTAAAATAGCAGGCCTACCTCGACCCACAAACTGCCTTTAAGGGCCTTCTTAGCGTCAACTAATGGCCTAAAGTTAGCCTGCAGGCACAAGCACACTCAGCCCACCCATATAGGGGGCCAATGCTTCTGGCACAAGAACACTACCATCTGCTTGCTGATAGTTTTCTAAAATGGCCAATAAAGTGCGCCCTACAGCTAACCCAGACCCATTGAGCGTGTGCAATAACTCTGGTTTTCCAGTCTCTGGATTGCGCCATCGAGCCTGCATTCTGCGTGCTTGGAAGTCGCCCATGTTAGAACATGAAGAAATTTCGCGGTATTTATCTTGGCCAGGCAGCCATACTTCTAAATCGTATGTTTTGATCGCTGAAAATCCTAAATCACCACCGCATAAAATGACTTTACGGTAAGCTAAACCAAGGCTTTTCAATATGTTTTCTGCATGGCCTGTGAGCTCTTCTAAGGCAACTGTGGACTCACTTGGTCTAACCATTTGTACCATTTCTACCTTTTCAAATTGATGCTGTCGGACTAATCCGCGGGTATCTCGTCCATGACTGCCAGCTTCACTGCGAAAGCATGGTGTATGGCAAGTGAAACGTAATGGTAACTTGTTTGCATCTACTATTTCGCCACGTACTAGATTAGTGACTGGAACCTCAGCTGTGGGGATGAGATACAAATCCCGCTCTCCCGGAACTTTAAACAAATCTTCTTCAAATTTTGGCAGTTGTCCAGTACCCCTTAAAGAATCTGCATTGACTAAGTAGGGAACGTAAACCTCTTCATAGTCATGTTCATGAATGTGGCTATTGAGCATGAATTGAATTAAGGCTCGATGCAGACGGGCTAGTGGCCCTTTAAGCACCATGAAACGGGCTCCTGTGACTTTAATAGCCGCACCAAAATCTAGTCCACCTAAACCCTCGCCTAAATCAACATGATCTTTTACGGTAAAATTAAAGCTTGGCTTTTGGCCCCAGGTTAAAACTTCTTGGTTATCTTCCTCATCTGCTCCAGGAGGAACACTCTCATGGGGAATATTGGGTATTTCCATTAACATAATGTTAAGGCGATCTTGGACTTCCTTCAGTTCGATTTTTTTAGCATCTAATTGGGTGCCAAAGGCACTTACTGCCGCCATAACCCCTGTTGTATCTTCACCTTGGGCTTTTAGCTTACCAATTTCTTTAGACTTGGAATTACGCTCACTTTGTAAGTTTTCCGTATCAATTTGTAGCTGTTTACGAGATTCCTCTAAACTGTTTAGTTTAGCTACATCAAGTTGAAAGCCCTTTTTAATTAACTTATCAGCCACTTCTTGAAGGTTATTTCGAACCAATTTTTGGTCTAACATGGAGTATTCCTAGGGTGAAACAATAATGAGTATGGGGTAAAAGATAATTTCATAACCAGCGACCAATAGACATACCAATAAAGGCACTAATTAAGCCTACGACAACATTAGCAAAAATATTACTCAGGGCGATTAAACTCTCACCTTGTTCAATAAGGCGCAAACTGTCCAATGAAAAGGCAGAAAAAGTAGTAAAGGCACCTAGCAAACCCACCATTAAGAATGCTCGCCAAACCTCAGGCAGCATTCCTCTCTCTATGATCAGCACATAGATTAAACCTATGCACAAGGATCCAATGGAATTGGCAATAAAAATGGCCAAGGGAAAGCGTCCACTATACATGGGTGCCAACCATTGCTGCAGTCCAAAACGGCTTAAAGCACCAATAGCACCGCCACAGACGATGGCGATTAACTGGCTTCCGATAACGTTCTCCCCCACTGATTATGTCAACATATTATAACTTACATGTGATGCTATTTATAACGCTGTTGTTCACTATTTTTATTTAGTTGAGTGAGTTTTTCTAACTTTTCTTTGATTTTATTTTCAACCCCTCGGTCACTAGGATGATATAAAACATGCTGTGCAAGGGCTTCTGGCAAATAATTTTCTCCTGCAGCAAATGCCATAGGCTCTTGGTGAGCGTAGCGATAGTCTGCGCCATGGCCCAAAGATTGGGCCAG
Organism: Candidatus Njordibacter sp. Uisw_058; assembly: GCF_047730065.1. Lineage (GTDB taxonomy): Bacteria > Pseudomonadota > Gammaproteobacteria > Pseudomonadales > Balneatricaceae > Njordibacter. Next base: position 1,450,877 of record NZ_CP159829.1, on the reverse strand, counting down.
GCTTGTAGGAGCGTTGCGGAGGTGGTTAGGGACGTCGTAACTAGGTTCTTCTCTGGCCAATCTCATGGCTGCTTTAAATGCGGTGTCAACCGCGTTACTCTTAGCCGCACATGCACAATAAACAGCCGCATGAGCAATGGCCCGATTACCTTCTGCAGGCCCTACTCTTTCGAACACTTGCCATGCATTAACGGCGACTTGAAGTGCCCGCGGGTCAGCGTTCCCGATGTCTTCTGAGGCAATGGCTAATAAACGCCGAGCAATATAGAGCGGGTCACAACCAGCATCAATCATGCGGGCTAACCAATACAAAGCCCCACTTGGATCAGAACCACGTACCGACTTATGAAAGGCTGAAATCTGGTCATAGAAAATATCTCCACCTTTATCAAAGCGTTTGGAGCTAGTCTGGAGTACTTGCTCTAAGACTCCATTATCAATGACTAACTGACCATCTTTCTGGTCTGCTAAATCTGTGGAAATTTCTAATAAATTAAGCAACCGTCTAGCATCACCATCGGCGGCTTGTAATAACAGTTTTTGTTGAGGCTCTTTAATGTCAATATTCAACTTACCCAGACCACGATCTAAATCAGTGACAGTTTGTTGTAATAATGCCGCAAGATCAACTTCAGATAATGACTTTAATACATAAACCCTAGACCGAGACATGAGCGCATTATTGAGTTCAAAGGCTGGATTTTCAGTCGTAGCACCGACAAAAATAAAGGTTCCATCCTCAATGTAAGGTAAAAATGCATCCTGTTGAGATTTATTAAATCGGTGCACTTCGTCCACAAATAACACACTATCTCGGCCCGATTGTGCACGCACCTGTTGTGCTTCTGACACTGCTGCTCGAATGTCCTTAACCCCCGACATAACTGCAGATAGAGTCATAAAATGAGCATCACTCACTTGGCTCATTAGTCTTGCTAATGTGGTTTTACCAACTCCAGGAGGACCCCAGAGAATCATGCTGTGCAGCAACCCTTGGGAAAGCGCTCTGCCTAGGCTCTTGCCCTCACCTAAGAGATGACCTTGTCCTACAAACTGGGCCAAGGTTTGCGGACGCATGCGACTGGCCAAGGGCTGATAGCCTGTCGATGCTTGCGCAAATAAGTCGTTTTTCAAAACTGGTCCAGTTCTAATACGTCCGTACCCTCGGGAATAGTGAACTCAAATAATTGTTGATCTATCTGAGGGTCAAACACCATATTGCTGAAATTAAGGCTAGTTTTCTGATGCATTGTATCTTCCAACTGCATTTCTAATAATTGGTTATTTTTAAAATTTAGCCTTAGGCTTTTGTATAAGCTTTCTGGGTCTCTAGGGGTGAGATAATATAGCACTAGATCATCGTCCACATAATTAACCACGACTTTAAATTCAGCTCCAATATCAGTGCTATTGCCACTCAGTAATAACGCGGGAGTGCTGGTTGTCAGTGGGTCTATAGCCTGAATGGTGACCTGCTGTAAATCTTCGTCATAGATCCACAGACGTTCACCATTACTAACCAGTAATTGCGCAAATGGATCTGCTGTCTGCCACCAGAACTGATTAGGGTGGGCCAACACCATTCGTCCATGAGTTTCTTGTAACCGACTACCACTGGCATCTAATACATATTGTACAAAATCAGCTTGGATATTGGTTTGTCGCCCTAGTTGTTGGCTTAGAGATTGGGCAGCGGTCTGGGCTAGGCTAGACCCGGCAAGAGTCACAGTTAACAAAAAAATAGCTAAACGCATTATAAATCCTTTAAAAAGATATAGTTAATCCCTCGGAGGGGGTGGAGCAAGAACTTCTCGAGCACCATTATGAGCAGGGGGTGAAATGACCCCAGCAGCCTCCATAGACTCAATCATACGGGCTGCACGGTTATAGCCTATTTTGAACTTACGCTGCACAGAGGAGATTGAAGCCCGGCGTGTCTCCGTGATAAAGGCCACAGCTTCATCGTATAAACGATCTTTATCTTCTTCAAACGCACCTTCAGAAGACGCTAAGCCAAAACCAACCTCTTGATCATAGTTACCTTCGACGATAGCTTCAATAAACTGTGGCGCCCCTCTTTGCTTCCAAGCCTCAACAACTCTATGCACTTCATCATCACTCACAAAAGCACCATGCACTCGCTCAGGTGTACTTTTACCTGGTGGTAAATAGAGCATATCACCATGGCCTAACAAACTTTCAGCTCCACCTTGGTCAAGTATAGTCCGCGAATCAATTTTAGAACTGACTTGAAACGCAATTCTAGTGGGCACGTTGGCTTTGATGAGACCAGTAATTACGTCAACTGAGGGTCTCTGGGTTGCCAGTATAAGATGTATGCCAGCTGCTCTAGCCTTTTGAGCGATGCGAGCAATGAGTTCCTCAACCTTTTTACCCACTACCATAATCATGTCTGCGAATTCATCAACCACGACCACAATATAAGGTAAGGGTTCTAGGTAAGGACAGTCATCTACGTTCTCTCCATTAGCCTCATCTGGCATCCAAATAGGATCAAAAATAGGCTCTCCAGAGGTAACCTTAGTATTAAAACCTGCCAGGTTTCTTACCCCTTGAGAAGCCATCAAACGATAGCGGCGCTCCATCTCAGCAACACACCAGCGCAACCCTCCAGCCGCCTCTTTCATGTCTGTAATAACCGGTGCTAATAAATGCGGAATACCATCATAGATCGACAGTTCTAACATTTTTGGATCCACTAACAACATACGCACCTGATCCGGTGTTGATTTGAGTAATATACTCATAATCATGGCGTTAACACCCACCGATTTACCTGAGCCCGTTGTGCCAGCCACAAGCAAGTGTGGCATCTTAGCTAAATCCACAACCACAGGTTTACCTGCGATGTCATTACCTAAGGTAAGAGTCAGTGGACTACTTGAGGATAAATAAGGTTTACTGCCAATGACTTCACTGATGCGTACCATTTCACGATGTTGGTTTGGAATTTCAATACCGATGACCGATTTACCAGCAATTACTTCAACCACACGCACACTCATTACCGCCATTGAGCGTGCCAAATCTTTTGAAAGATTACTGATTTTACTGACCTTTGTACCAGGAGCGGGGCGTATCTCTATGCGAGTAATAACGGGTCCTGGGTTAACTTCAACAACCTCTGCAATAACGCCAAAGTCCAGCAGTTTAGATTCTAAAAGCTGACTTAGCTGAGTTAACTCTTCTGCAGTAATGGCAGGGTTAAGACTAACGCTTGGAGGGTCTAATAAGCTAACGGGTGGCAAATGTTTATGCTTAATTATTTTGTCATGCTGTTCTGCTTGAGAAGAGCCTGTATCTTGTTGGTGAATTTCTGACAAAGGAACGATCTTAACTTCTTTCATAGGCGCTTGGGGAGGAATCGTTTTTTGAGCTGCTTGCGGCGACTTAATCGTCTTATCGACTGGAGTTGAAGTAGCCTTAAGTCCCCTACTTTTGGTTACAGATGAGTCGAGTGCAGCGGCCACTTGGTCAACACTAAAATCTTCAGTAAGGCCCGTTAGGCTGCCCTCCTTCGATGCCCCAGTTAAAGTTGCTTTTTGTTGTAGCACAATTGGTTTGGAGACATCTGGCGTTGCATTCCTATCTCGGCCTTGGAACCAACCTAAAGAGCTTATGAAACCCCATGAGCTAACTATTGGACGCATGAGGAGTGATTGCTTTGTTGCTTTAGTGCTTGGGTTATAATAATTGTTTTGCGCTGCTTTCGTGGCTTGGTACTTTTGCTGTTTTTGTCGATCACTCTTTTCACCAAACAAACTTTGGCGCAAGTGTTGAAGCCAATTCATACTATGACGCCCTAAAGCTTCGGTAATATTGCCCCAGCGAAGTTGCCAAAACTGACTAAGGGCGAGCAGCATCGTCGTGAGCACTAAAATATTAGTGCCTGTCATGCCAAAGGTTTGATGCAATGGCAAGCCTAGGGTTAACCCTAGCAGACCCCCGCTCCCCTGGGGGTAGGTTGATCCAGTATTGGTAATATGAATAAAAGCATAAACACACGCAGCCACAATCAAAGTACTAAAACTGAGACCTTTAAACCAAAAGCTGCTTTGGGTCTCGTGTTTTGCATAACGCGAGTGCCCAATAAACCGGGTAACTTCATATTGTATAATGAGTATGGGGATGAGGTAGGCGATGATGCCTAAGGCCCAAAAAAATAAATCAGCTAAAATAGCGCCAAAAGTACCGCCAGCATTATTGATATCATAGGCATCAAAGGCTTGCGTAGAAGTCGGATCACTGGCATCAAAGGTTGCTAATACAATGAGCAAATAAACACTAAAGGCTACTAATGCAAGGTGGTATCCGCGCCAGCTTAGTTTGTGTATCCAGCTTGAATTACTGCCGTTGGCGTGTGGCGGTAATGTATGTGGGATCTTGGCGGCCACTAATATGTTCCTTGTCCGAATGTTTGATGGTGCAGACTTTGGCCTATGATACGCAATCCTGATAGGTGAACCAAGCTTAATAATAACCTAGTTCTTATGCTTGATTACTACTTGACGGCTATTTTATCCTTATATTAGCCTATTTAAATATGTAAATTATTTTAATTGGCTCGTTTTCAATCATCCTTAGGCGTAATATACTGAAAACGTGTTTATAGCCATGGCAATTTATGATGACCACAGCAACAGCTCAAAAAACTGAACGCTCTAACCGTATATTGACCTTCCTCTTAGGCGATACAAGGTATGCCCTTGATATCTTTAGCATACTTTCCATTACTGATGACTTTGGCAAGATTGAAGCCTCTCAAAACCACCAACCTGCTTTTTTGGGTTATTTGTATTACCGTAACAAGCCAGTCAATGCCTTTGAATGCTCTGATCTGTTGGGGCGTGAATCAAACCGCACCAACTTGGAAGCAACAATTGTGGCTCTCAACGAGGCTGAAGACCTACATAACACTTGGTTGAAAGAGTTAGAGCATAGCCTTGTTAACCAGTCCAGTTTTAACGGGTCACTAGACGCACAGTCATGTGAATTCAACCATTGGCTGCAGCACATGCAAGAGTCCACAGATGACACCACAAAAGCATTGTTATCACGCTTTAAAGAACCTCATGAAGAATTTCATCAACAAGCTGAGCTGCTTTTAAAGGTCGCCTCAGACACTGGCAAAGAAGAAGCTCTAGAGCAGCTTTCTGGTGTTAAAAGAGGCCGCATCAGCGAATTGATACGCTTATTTAGTTACACTAAGTCTCAATTAAAATCGGCTGTACATCCTGTGGTGCTCTATATTACTCGCGATGGTGTGACTCCCTGGTTTGCTTTGATCTTGGATAGTATGGATGACATTATCTCTTATGAAGATGAACATTTCACCCAAATGCGTGACCCCAATGATTTATCGTCAGAGGAACATCCAGACCCAGTGTATGCCTACGTTCATAATTCTGCAGTTGATGAAAAAGATAGCCTTTTGTTATCAGCTGCTCGCCTAGCCTACTTGATAGAACAATAAACACTTAATGGTGGGTTAATGCATGCCTGTTTACCAGCTTGACGTTGATGAATACTGGTTTCCACCCGTTTCTGAAGCACTTGATGAGCCACAAGGTTTATTGGCAGTGGGCGGTGATTTGTCGGTACCCCGGCTATTGTTGGCGTACCAATGTGGCATTTTTCCTTGGTTTTCTGACCAAGACCCTATTCTTTGGTGGGCTCCAAGCCCGCGCATGGTGGTTGCACCTGGCCAAGTGCATGTGGCTCGCAGTATGTCTAAGTTTATGCGTAAGACGCCCCTTATAGTCACCTTTGATCAAGCTTTTGAACGCGTTGTTATTGCCTGTGGTAAAGCCCCAAGGTCAGATCAGGGGCAGACTGGAAGCTGGATTACAGCATCAATGCAGCAAGCTTATACTGAACTCTATAGAGGTGGATACGCCCATAGTGTCGAAGTATGGGATCGGGGTGAGCTGGTTGGAGGATTGTATGGTGTCGCAATTGGCTGTTTATTCTTTGGTGAGTCAATGTTTAGCCTCACTGACAATGCATCAAAAATGGCTTTTATTGATCTTGCTGAGCATCTTTCACGCTGGGGTTTTTTGCTGATAGATTGCCAAATGTTTACCCCCCACTTGGCAAGTCTTGGTGCTAAAGAGGTTCCCATGCTAGAGTTTCAAAATCACTTGGACGAAAATTTAGCCTTTGGTGTAGATAGCTTGTGGGGTGAATGCTAAAGTAAGCTCTAACGTTTTTTGTATAGCTATTACAGTGGAGATTTTTCATTTCTTCATCAATTGATATAAATAGTTTGGTATTTTACCCAACTCCAGAGCATAACTGCAGTTACTTGGATAACCGAAAGGCCAAGTCGATTTTTTTGAGCCCAGATCAGCCATTGGACGAGTCTACCTATATGCGACTCACAGATATGGGTTTCAGGCGCAGTGGTGAACATATTTACCGGCCTTGGTGCGATGCTTGTGGTGAATGTAAATCAGTGCGTGTCCCCGTGGATAACTTTAATGCGAGTAAAAGCCAAAAACGGGTATTAAAGCGCAATCAAGACCTTCATGTCAGTTTTCACATGCCCTCGAGTTCAGATGAAATGTATGCCCTATATGCAGATTATATTAATCAGCGTCATGGCGATGGTGATATGTATCCGCCTTCACTTGACCAGTTTGAGAGTTTTTTGTGCCAAGCACCTGCAGCGAGCAGAACTCGATTTATATGTTTTAGACTAGAACAAAAGTTGTTAGCAGTGGCTGTGATCGATCTTCTGCCTAAAGGCTTATCTGCGATTTATACTTTTTTTGATCCTGCTTATGACTCAAGAAGCTTGGGGCGTCTTGCAGTGCTATGGCAGATACGTTGGGCTCAAGCGCACAGAATGGACTTTGTTTACCTTGGTTATTGGATTAAAGAATGTCAAAAAATGGCTTATAAGGCCGAATACGAGCCTTTACAAGTATTTGAAGATTTAATTTGGCAACCGCTCAAACGCAAGGAGCCTTAAAAAGGTCTTTTGCTCGCTTTTTGTAAGTCATTGCTGCATAATATTGCGCACTGTAAACACCATAAATTTTGTAACAACGCTTGAGGCTTTAATGGCTAAAGAAGACCAGATTGAAATGGAAGGTACCATTATAGATACCTTACCTAACACCATGTTCCGTGTAGAGTTAGAAAATGGCCACGTGGTTATTGCTCACATCTCCGGCAAGATGCGCAAGCATTATATTCGAATTCTGACTGGTGATAAGGTCAAAGTCGAATTAACACCCTACGACTTAACCAAGGGCCGAATTACCTACAGAGCTCGTTAAGGCCTCAGCTTGAAGCTTTAGTCAAACAAAAAAAGAGCACCCTAGGGTGCTCTTTTTGCTTTAAGCAGGATCCAACAGCTTGGCAGCCCGTTTACTAGGTTTACTGGTTAAGGTAATTTTATCGCCTTTTAAGTTGACTATAAGTTTTCCTCCAGCAGCTGCCAGATCACCAAACAACAGTAACTCTGCCATGGGTTTTTTCAACTCTTGCTGGATGAGCCGGGCCATAGGTCTTGCCCCCATTTCTTGGTCATAGCCTTTTTCTCCGAGCCATGCCCGAGCTTTTTCACTGACCTGAAGGTGCACCTTTTTATCTTCCAACTGAACCTGCAACTCCACCAAAAACTTGTCAACAACACCTAAAATAACATCCTTTGAAAGCACGTTAAATTGAATGATGTCATCTAAGCGGTTGCGGAATTCTGGGCTAAATAAACGCTTTATCGCACCCATACCGTCAGAACTGTGGTCTTGTTTAGTAAAGCCAATGGAGCTGCGACTCATTAGCTCCGCACCTGCGTTAGTCGTCATGACTAAAATAACGTTACGAAAATCAGTTTTTCTACCGTTATTATCAGTTAAAGTCCCGTTATCCATTACTTGAAGAAGTATGTTAAAGACTTCAGGGTGCGCCTTTTCTATCTCATCAAGCAATAACACGCAGTGTGGGTTTTGTGTGACTGCTTCAGTTAACAGTCCACCTTGATCAAAACCAACATAGCCTGGTGGTGCACCAATCAAGCGAGAGACAGTGTGACGTTCCATATATTCAGACATGTCAAAACGCACTAACTCAATACCTAAGACCCGGGCTAGCTGCTGAGTGACCTCTGTTTTACCCACACCAGTAGGACCAGAAAACAAAAAACTACCTACTGGCTTATGCGGAGCATTAAGTCCTGCCCTGGCTAATTTAATAGCATTGGCTAAAGTATCGATGGCAGTATCTTGACCAAACACAACACGCTTTAGATTCTGTTCGAGAGAATGAAGCTGTTCTCGATCTGTGGCGGATATGCTTTTCGGTGGTATGCGAGCGATATTAGCTACCACTGCTTCAATTTCTGGTACATCAATAAACGACTTACGATCTGCAACCGCAAACAGCTGCTGATAGGCACCCGCTTCATCAATCACGTCTATGGCTTTGTCTGGCATCTTTTTATCAGTGATATAACGATCCGCAAGCACCGCTGCAGCATCAATAGCGGCAGGTGTATATTCAAGTTGATGATGATTTTCATAACGGGAGATAAGACCCCGCAAAATAGCTTGAGTATCAATTATGTTGGGCTCATCCACATCAATCTTTTGAAAGCGCCGTGCTAGGGCATGATCTTTTTCAAAAATACCTCTGAATTCTGAGAACGTTGTTGATCCGATGCAACGTAACTTACCTGAGCTCAACACTGGCTTCAATAAGTTTGATGCATCCATCGAACCTCCTGATGCCGCCCCGGCTCCAATAATGGTATGAATTTCATCAATAAAGAGAATAGCATTAGGCGTTTTTTCAATATCTGCCAACAGCCCCTTGAGGCGTTTTTCGAAGTCGCCACGATACTTTGTCCCCGCTAATAAGGCGCCCATATCTAATGAGTATACTTGCGAAGTCGCAATGACTTGTGGCACATTGCCTTGTTCAATTTGGTAGGCTAAGCCCTCAGCAATAGCTGTTTTGCCTACACCAGCATCTCCCACCAGTAAGGGGTTATTTTTCCTGCGCCGAGATAATACCTGCACTAAACGTTCTAATTCCTTGCCTCGTCCTATGAGTGGATCTATGTTGCCATTGCGCGCCTCTGCGTTTAAATCAGTGGTGTATTTGACTAAATGACTGGCTTCTTCTCCTTCGCCCTCCACTGTTTTTTCTGAGCCTTCCATTTCTGTTCTACTCACTCCATGAGATAAATAGTTCACAATATCTACTCTCTCAACGTCTAACAAATCCAGCAGATAAACTGATTGGCTCTCGGTTTCACTAAAAATAGCAACCAGTACATTAGCCCCAGTCACCTCACCTTTACCTGAAGACTGAACGTGGAACACCGCACGCTGCAACACTCTTTGAAACCCAAGAGTGGGTTGAACTTCGTAGTCATTATTGGTATCTGAAACAACTGGAGTCGTATCATTAATGAACTTTTCTAAAGGCAAGCGAAGTTCATCCAACACCACCCCACAGACCTGAAGTACTTCTGCACTCGATGGGTTAGTCAGTAGCGACAGCAATAGATGTTCTACCGTCATAAACTCATGTCGCTTCCAGCTTGCGTGTTTATAGGCTTCGCTTAAGCTTCGTTCTAAATCATTGTCTAACATTGTCTCTTTCCTCTAAGAAGCAGATTCAACTTCGCATAGTAATGGATGTTTGTGTTGTCGTGCATATTGATTGACTTGCATGGCTTTAGTTTCAGCCACATCTTTCGTATAAGTGCCACATACCCCTTTGCCTTGGGTATGAACAGCAAGCATAATTTGGGTCGCTTGTTCTTCATTATGGTTAAAGAAACGGGCTAAGATATCAATCACAAATTCCATAGGCGTATAGTCATCGTTCAACAGTACAGCCTTGTATAAAGATGGGTGAGCAATCTTTGGTGCTGTTTGTTCAATCACCTGAAGGTCGTGGTTGTCATCCGGGTCGTTGGCATCATCCTGACTCGCCAATAGTGGTTGCTGGATTAGCTGATGTAATTCATCGTAGTTGGGTGTAGAAAAAATGGGCATTATTGCTCTCTAGATTTAAATATTGTTTTCATAATAACTTTACTATTGGGCCTGTGTCAGCATTTTTCCAGAGCAGAATGAAAAACTGCTGCTAATATTATTATACAGTCATTGGAAGAGCTGTTGGTTAAGTGTTACGGAGCCTTCTTTTTATTTAAAAAAGGTAGAGGGTTGAAGGCATGCAAGCAGGCAAAGTGAAATGGTTTAATAATGCTAAGGGGTATGGTTTTATTGTTTCCAATGATAATTTAAATAAGGATTTATTTGCCCATTACTCTGCAATTCAAAGTGACGGCTACCGCAGTTTAAAAGCTGGGCAAAATGTAGATTTTGAACTTACAGACGGACCTAAAGGTCCCCAGGCAGTGAATATTGTTCTGAAGCCAAATGTTGGCCATCCTGAGTAATCTCAAGTGGGTGCCCAAAAAAAACCAGCTTTGCGCTGGTTTTTTTTACTGCACTTAGAAAAGATTACATGTTGGCAATAATCGCATCGCCAAATTCAGAGCAAGATAGCAAAGTCGCATCATCCATTTGACGTTCAAAGTCGTAGGTGACTGTTTTGGCGTGAATAGCACCTTCGGTGCCCGACACGATTAAATCAGCCGCTTCTAGCCATCCCATATGCCGTAGCATCATTTCTGCAGATAAAATAATAGATCCTGGATTAACCTTATCCTGGCCAGCGTATTTAGGTGCAGTGCCATGGGTTGCTTCAAAAATAGCAATATCATCACTCAGGTTAGCACCTGGTGCAATGCCAATGCCCCCTACTTCTGCCGCAAGGGCATCCGATAGGTAATCGCCGTTTAAGTTCAGTGTAGCGATGACGTCATATTCTTCTGGACGTAAAAGGATTTGTTGCAGCATGGCATCTGCAATCACATCCTTAATGATGATTTTTTTACCATTATTAGGGTTAACCATTTCACACCAAGGGCCAGCACCTATGAGGGTTGCACCAAATTCTTGCTGGGCTATCTCATATCCCCATTCTTTAAACGCACCTTCGGTAAACTTCATAATGTTACCCTTGTGCACCAAGGTCAAAGAGTCTCGATTATTATCAATGGTGTATTGAATCGCTTTACGCACCAAACGTTTAGTGCCCTCTTCTGACACAGGTTTGATACCAATACCACACATCTGATCAAAGCGAATTTTGGTCACACCCATTTCTTCTTGCAAAAACTTAATGACCTTAATCGCCTCAGCAGAGCCAGCTTGCCACTCAACACCTGCATAAATGTCTTCTGAATTTTCTCGGAAGATGACCATGTCAACATTTTCAGGCTTGAGCACAGGGCTTGGCACACCGGTAAACCAGCGCACAGGACGCTGACACACATACAAGTCAAGTTCCTGCCGCAGAGCCACGTTCAAAGAGCGAATACCACCTCCCACTGGTGTGGTCAAAGGCCCTTTAATACCGACTTTAAATTCTTTAAAAGCAGCCAATGTTTCTTCTGGCATCCAAGTATCGGCATCATAAGTCACCGTTGCTTTTTCACCAGCGTATACTTCCATCCAATGGATCTTTTTACTACCACCAAAGGCTTTGTCTACAGCGGCATCTACGACTTTAAGCATAACAGGTGAAACGTCAAAACCAATGCCATCTCCTTCAATATAAGGGATAATGGGGTCGTTCGGTACGTTAAGAGAGAGGTCCGCATTGACAGAAATTTTAGAGCCATGCTCTGGGACAGTAATGTTTTGATAGGTCATGTATTCTCCAGATGCTTAAAAATAAGATTCAAGCGAGTGTTTAGTCGTTAGAAAGTGGCTTTTGTAGTCGCTTGATATTATAGCTTGAATGCCCCTGCAGGCCCAAGGAACAATGTAGTTATTTTACAAAATTGTAACAATTCATAGAACCAATAAGGAAATTACGGCGTGTCTAACATCCTCGTTTTCAATAAGCCCTATCAAGTTTTGAGTCAATTTAACGATGATCAAGGCCGTCCTACGCTCGCCAAGTACATTAGCATGCCTAAATTTTATGCTGCGGGACGCTTAGATTATGATTCAGAGGGTTTGATGGTGTTAACCAATGATGGAAAGTTACAGCAACAGATATCTAATCCTAAACATAAGTTAGAAAAGACCTATTGGGTTCAGGTGGAAGGTCAAGTGAATGAACATCAGTTAAAAGACTTGCGTGCAGGGCCAACGCTGAAAGATGGACCTACCCAAGCTGCAAAAGTAAGACTGCTAGGGGCGCAAACACACACTCTTTGGCCTCGAACACCACCCATTAGAGTGCGAACATCAGTCCCCACTCAGTGGCTAGAGATTCGCATTAGCGAAGGCCGCAATCGACAAGTCAGAAGGATGACGGCTGCAGTAGACTTACCCACGTTGCGCCTTATCCGCGTTGCTATTGGACCTTGGCGAATCAAAGACCTTAATGTAGGCGAGTGGCGTTGGGAGTCCGTTTACTTATAAATGCAACACATAGGCCAAGTTACCAGCGCTCATTGGCTTGTTGGTCCGATGCCTTAACCTCAACCCATTGTTTGCCATGCTCCGTATATTCAGCTTTCCAAAATGGTGCATCTTGCTTTAAGTAGTCCATCACGAACTCGCAAGCTGAAAAGGCATCACTGCGATGACGTGATGTGACCCCAACTAACACAATTTGTTCATGGCGCAATAGCTTTCCCACTCTATGAACGATATGAATTCCCTCCAAAGACCAGCGCAAACGGGCTCTGTCAACAATTTGCTGTAAACACACCTCAGTCATGCCCGGATAATGTTCGAGCTGCATGGCCTCTACTTTCGCATGATCTAAATCACGCACTAAGCCAATAAATAGCACAGCGGCGCCACTATTCGATGGGTTTATTTGCAGTAATTTTTGATAATGCTGGTTGATATCAAAATCAGCTTCTTGCACAAGGATGAGGTCATTCGTTTTCATGCAGTTAAAAATCCTTGGAATATGACCCTAAGTCTAGGCTTAGGGACTGGGTTCGGTTAAAATTGCACTCGTGATCTATATTCTTGAACGCTTGAATTAAAACTATGAGTGCATCCACTTCTCAACGGGTTATCGTCGGTATGTCTGGCGGTGTTGACTCGTCTGTTTCTGCTTTGCTGTTAATAGAGCAAGGGTACCACGTCGAAGGCCTGTTCATGAAGAACTGGGACGAAGATGATGGCACAGAATATTGTACTGCCAAACAAGACTTAAAGGATGCCCAAGGAGTTTGTGAAAAATTAGGCATTGTCTTGCATGCGGCCAACTTTGCTGCAGAATATTGGGATAACGTGTTTGAACACTTTTTAGATGAATACAAAGCGGGCCGCACACCTAATCCTGATATATTATGTAATCGTGAAATAAAATTCAAAGCATTTTTAGACTATGCAAAAACCTTAGGAGCCGATTATATTGCCACGGGTCACTATGTGCAGCGTCGAGGGGAAGGTATTGAATGCCAACTAGTCAAAGGTTTAGATGCCAACAAAGACCAAAGTTATTTTTTACACGCAGTCGGTGCTGAAGAAGTTAGCCAAACCCTGTTCCCTATTGGGACCATGGAAAAACCTGAAGTCCGAGCCATTGCCGAACGTCATGGATTGGCAAACTATAACAAAAAGGATAGTACAGGTATTTGTTTCATAGGTGAGCGTCGATTTAAAGACTTCTTACAACAGTATTTGCCTGCCCAACCTGGCAAAATTGAAACGAGCGACGGAGATGTGATCGGTGATCATCAAGGCCTGATGTATCACACTATTGGTCAAAGGCAGGGATTAGGTATTGGTGGCTTGGCTGCTTATGATGAGTCTGCATGGTACGTTATCGATAAAGATTTACCGCGCAATCGTTTAATTGTGACTCAAGGTAAAAATCATCCCCGCTTATTTAAATCTCTCCTTACTTGTCAGCAATTGATGTGGGTCGATGGCAAAGGTCCTAACTTAAAGTCAGAAAACTTGGTACCATTGATGGCTAAAATTCGCTATCGACAAGCTGATCAAGCTTGTGTCATCACCCGCCTGTCCAAAGACAAAATAGAGGTAGCTTTTACGCAACCACAAAGAGCCATAACCCCAGGGCAATCTATCGTTTTTTATGACGGTGATGTGTGTCTTGGAGGAGCAGTCATTGACTAATAATCTAAACCCTAGCCCTAGCCCTAGCCCTAGCCCCAGCGACAATGAACAGCTAAGTCCTAACCAAGAGCGGGTAATGGCTTTAGCTGCGGTGGTTCAGGCCGCCGCTCTAGTGCATCAGATTGCAACCACTGGGCAAGCCGATGAAAATGCCAGTAACTGTAGCCTTGCCTCTCTTTTTGTAACTAGCCCAGAAAGTACAAAAGATGTATTTGGTGGGCCTAACGCTATTAGTAATTTGCGATTAGGTTTAGTGACCTTAAAATCTATCTTAGCCCAAAGTCGTAGTCCATGTGCCGCTGAGATTACCCGTTACCTTATCGGTTTAGCCCACTTACAAGCTAAGCTAGTTAAGCATCCAGACATGCTTAATAACATTAGTAAACAACTAAGCCACAGTCAAAGACAGGTCGATTTGTATGAGTTAAGTCACGCTAATGTATTCGCAAGTGTGGCTGAAACCTACTCGTCTACATTGAGCAGCTTTCGTTTTCGTATACAAGTCACTGGTAATCCTACCTATTTGCAGCAACCCATGAATACTAATCGTGTGCGCAGTTATCTTTTGGCAGGTATTCGAGCCACTACCCTGTGGCGCCAAGTGGGTGGTCGCAAGTGGCATTTAGTTTTATTTAAAAATTCCTTGCAGCGCGAATTAGACACGCTGCTTCATCAAATTAGTGATTAAACAAAACCCAACCCAGGACTCCGTTATGGATTTATCGTCAATTTCAGCCCTTTCTCCAGTAGATGGCAGGTATGGTAGTAAAACTGCTGCACTGCGCCCCTATTTTAGTGAATTTGGACTTATTTATAACCGAGTTTTAGTGGAAGTTCGCTGGTTGCAATGCCTTGCTGCTCATCCGCAAATCACTGAGGTTTCACCCTTAAGTGCCAAAGCCAATGCTCTGCTTGAAAATTTAATTGAGAGTTTTAACGAAACCGCAGCTCAGCGTGTGAAGGACATAGAAAGCACCACTAATCACGATGTAAAGGCGGTGGAGTATTACATTAAAGAACAGTTTAAAGACAACGCTGAATTACTCGCTGTCAATGAATACGTCCATTTTGCCTGCACTTCAGAGGATATTAATAACCTCGCCCATGGTTTAATGCTTAAACAGGGTTTAGAACAAGTGATGTTGCCAGCGATGCAAGACGTACTGAGTCAAATAAAGCAACTAGCCCATGATCACCAAAGCCAACCTATGCTATCTCGGACCCATGGTCAAACTGCATCACCCTCGACGATGGGCAAAGAGATGGCCAATGTTGCTGCGCGTCTTCAACGGCAGCTTAAACAAATTAAGAAGATGGAGTTACTCGGTAAAACCAACGGTGCCGTGGGCAACTACAATGCGCACTATAGCGCTTATCCAGAAATCGATTGGCAGGCTAACGCCCAAACCTTTGTTGAAAGCTTAGGTTTAACCTGGAACCCCTACACCACTCAGATTGAGCCTCACGACTATATCGCCGAGTTATTTGATGCCATAGCACGCTTCAACACCATTTTATTAGATTTTGACCGTGATATATGGGGCTATATTTCCCTCGGCTTCTTTAAGCAAAAAACCATCGCTGGAGAAATAGGTTCATCTACAATGCCACACAAAGTTAACCCTATTGACTTTGAAAATTCAGAGGGCAACTTAGGCATTGCTAACGCTTTATTGCAGCACCTTGCCAGTAAGCTGCCAATCTCTCGGTGGCAGCGAGACCTTACCGACTCTACTGTATTACGCAATCTGGGCGTCGGCCTAGCACACAGCTTGATTGCCTATCAGTCGACCCTAAAAGGCATCAGTAAGTTACAACTTAATGCTCCACGTTTAAATGCTGATCTTGACAACGCTTGGGAAGTTCTAGCTGAGCCTATTCAAACAGTGATGAGGCGCTATGCGATTGAGGAGCCTTATGAAAAACTAAAAGCACTCACCCGTGGAAAAGCCATTAATGCAGAGATTATGGCAGACTTTATTGACACTTTAGAGTTACCCCAATCAGTCAAAGATGAGCTTAAAAAATTAACCCCGGCCAATTACATCGGTAACGCGGTAGCTCAGGCAGCATCGATCTAACCGATGAGCAGTTCAAGTAATCATGATCACCCCTTAATACCCCTAAGTCATTTAGGGGACTTGAGTGTGACCGAATTTTTAAGCGACTATTGGCAAAAAAAACCCGTGTGCATCCGTAATGGCGTGGCTTTTCAAGAGGCACTTATTGCCGTGGATGAATTGGCTGGGTTAGCTTTAGAGCCTGAAGTAGAGTCACGCTTAATTGAAAATAAAGGCGATGTAAAAGATTGGCAAGTCATTCATGGCCCTTTGGTAGAGGCTGACTTTAATAAAGAGCGAGATTTTCCCTGGACTCTTCTGGTTCAAGGTGTTGATTGTTTCGTCCCTCAAGTGCATGATTTTTTGGCTAAGTTTAGATTTGTGCCTAGTTGGCGCTTAGATGACATCATGATTAGCTATGCCACTCAAGGCGCGGGGGTGGGCGCTCATTTTGATCGTTATGATGTTTTTTTGATTCAAGGTGAAGGGCAGCGTCAGTGGCAGATTGGTCAAGCCTGTAGTGAAAACTCAGCTCTAATGGCCCACGATCAGCTATGTTTATTACAAAATTTTGACGTGCACCAAGAATTTATTCTTAGCCCTGGTGATCTACTCTATATTCCACCTCTGATAGCCCATAAGGGTGTGGCCATGTCAGATGCCTGTGTCACTTATTCCGTCGGCTTCCGTTCACCGTCTTATGGTGATGTGCTAGCCAGTTTTGCTGATGAGCGCAGTACGGACATTAGTGCTGATCTGCGCCTAAAGGATCAGGGTTTTGCGTCTAAAAGTGGCGAAATAAGTGCTACGGATATCGCAGCATTGATGCAGTTTATGCAAGCTCAGATTACCCCAGAAAATGTGGCTCAGTGGTTTGGAAAACACAGTACCGAAGCTAAATACCCCGCTTTAGATATGTCTGAAGAAGCCATGGATCAAGCGGAGTTAGAGGCTATTATCAAGGATGGTTATGGTGTCTTGAGAGTGTCAGAGGGTGTGCGTCTGGCCTATACATGGCAAGGGGACGGCGGCTTAACACTATTCGTGCAAGGTGAAGCGCTACCTTGCCCACCCGATGCCACTGTTTTTATTGAAGCCATTGCCAATCAGTGGGTATTAGAGGTGGAGGACATTTTGCCCCTTTTAGCACACGACGCCGCCAAGGCTATGCTGTTGATCCTACATAATCAAGGTTACCTCTACTTTGCTGACGAATAGTCTGATCCTAAATGGTCGTGATAGCCATCTATGAAGGGTCTAGCAACAAGGCATGGGGGGCTACCAAAACACCATTGTTGTCAGCATAAATATAGTCACCTGGAACAAAGGTGACACCCCCAAAATAAACGTCTTGGTTAATCTCACCTAAGCCACGTTTTTCGGTCTTCATGGGGTTTACACCTAGCGCTTGAACCCCCAAATTGATTGATCTAATGGCATTAACATCGCGTATACAGCCATAAATAACCATACCTTCCCAGCCGTTTACTAAAGCTTTTTCTGCTAACATATCCCCCAGCAGCGCCCGTTTTAATGAACCTTGGCCATCAATTACCAATACCTTTCCAGCGCCATCTTGGGCTACAAGTTCTCGTACTTTGGAGTTATCTTCAAAACATTTGAGGGTCACAATCTCACCGCTGAAACGTTCTTTAGCACCAAAATTGGTAAATATAGGCTCCACAACCTGCACGAGGTCTTCAAAGCGATCACATAGTTCGGGTAATAAATCTTGCATATAAGGGGCATCCTTAAGCATCAATGAAATCAATGCAGAAGCTAATTGAACCTCAGTTTAACCAAATTGAGGGAGGTAATCATCCTCAAGGCGGTAACTTTTATTGTGACCAGTAATAGGGCATTCGAAAGCCAAATAAGCAGACACAAGACACAAATCAACACTCATGTCATGCGCACTTGAACCATATAAGCGATCTCCAACAATAGGAAAACCCGCACCATTAAGGTGTTTACGAATTTGGTGCTTTCGGCCCGTTTCAATCTCTACATTAACTAAGGATTGCTTAGTAAGCGTGCTGTAACTCAACAAAATAGCCTTACTGATGGCTGGACTGTCGTTTACAGGTGCATCTATTAACAAATGATCAGGGAACAAACCCGTAACCAGGGCAATATATTGCTTAGTAATTAAGCGCTTAGCAAATAAACCACTTAGGGATGCGGCCAAACTTTTGGTATGGGCAACCAACATCAGTCCCTGCGCAGCACGATCTAACCGATTTACAATGAAGGCGGGCTTTTGAGGCCGGTGGTGTTGTTCTACCCAACGATTAATAGTGCAATGATCACCCCATTTAGATCCCTGACTTAACATACCGTAGGGCTTATACCAAACACTGTAGTCGGTTTCGTCAGCGATCAAAGTGGCCGCTTCGACCTGCTGAGCCAAAACATTGGCATCATAGTATAAATGCAACTGTTGGCCCACTTTGAGAGCTTTATCTGCTCGCCTAAGGCGTTTATAGCCGCTGTCAGCTTCACTCACCCAAACGGCGCCCTTTTTCATGGCCCGTTTTAATTGTTGTTTAGATAAGCCACTGCACTGCTTTAATAACTCAGGGGCGACTATTGATGTGTCAGTCACATGAATATGGAACTCAGGCATCTGGCACCCTAATATTGCCTTCCATCAGCACTCTCGCACTGCGGCTCATACTTACCTTGGTGGCCTGCCATTGACCCTGTTCTTGATGAGCTTGCGCACCTACAGTTAAGGTGCCTGATGGGTGACCAAAAGTGACTTGTGACAAAGCATCTCCCCCAGCGGCGAGATTAACTAGGGTGTTGGGTATAGCGGCCGCTGTGCCAATGGCCACCGCTGCGGTACCCATCATGGCATGGTGTAACTGTCCCATAGACATCGCCCTCACCAATAAATTAATTTTATCAGCGCTGACAAAACTGCCACTGGATGAAGTATAACTCTTGGCGGGCGCTACAAAGGCTATTTTGGGGGTATGTTGGCGGGTTTTGGCCTCATCTATGTGGTTAAACAAGCCCATACGCACGCCACCATAGGCGCGGATTGTTTCTAGTTTTGTTAATGCCACTGGGTCAGTATTAATGTCAGTTTGTAACTCTGTGCCGCTATAACCTAACGCTTGTGCCGTTAAGAAAATAGTAGGGATACCCACATTAATCATAGTCACTTCAAAGTTTCCCACATTGGGCACGAGCAGTTGATCGACCAAATTACCCGTGGGAAACATCGCTGCATCCGCAGCTGAAGGATTGATAAATTCTAGCTTAATTTCAGCCGCAGGAAAGGTTACCCCATCCAATTGAAAGTTCCCAGTCTCTTGCACCTGCCCCCCAACCATAGAGATATGAGCAATGATAGTTTTTTGAATATTAGTTTGCCAAATTCTAACCACTGCCGGGCCATCGTCTGGAATGTGACAGGTATCAACCAGACCAGAACTAATAGCGAAAGCCCCCACGGCCGATGATAGATTACCGCAGTTGCCACTCCAGTCGACAAACGCCTTATCGACAGAGACTTGTCCAAATAAGTAATCGACGTCGTGATTTGGCTGGGTACATGGGCTCAAGATCACCACTTTACTAGTGCTCGATGTAGCCCCTCCCATGCCGTCAATCTGTTTCCCATAGACGTCTGGGCTGCCAATGACTCGCAGTAATAAGGCATCTCTAAATGGTCCCGGCACTTGGGCAGCGGCAGGTAAATCTAATACATTGAAAAATACGCCTTTACTCGTACCACCACGCATATAGGTAGCTGGGATTTTTAGTTGGGGTTTAAAGCTCATAGTGCGTCCTAATGAGAGTTTGTCGATTCTAGGAAATCTTGTGCAAAGCGCTGTAATACTCCACCTGCTTTGTAGACACCCACTTCTTCTGCTGTATCTAAGCGACAAGTTACAGTGATATTTTGACGCACACCATTGGAGCGGTTAATGACTAGGGTTAAGTCACAACCCGGACTTGGGTCACCCCCCACATCGAAGGTTTCTGTCCCATCTAACTGATGGCTCGAACGGCTTTCACCGAGCTTAAACTCTAAGGGTAAAACTCCCATACCCACAAGGTTTGTACGATGAATACGCTCAAAGCCTTCGGCAACGATTGCTTCAACACCAGCCAAACGCACTCCCTTAGCAGCCCAGTCTCTCGATGAGCCTTGCCCATAGTCCGCTCCCGCAATAATAATCAACGGTTGGGCTCGCTGCATGTAGGTCTCAATCGCTTCCCACATGCGCAATGTATGCCCCTCCGGCTCTAACCGAGCTAAGGAACCTTGTTGAATTTGACCTAGCGCATTGGTGCACATTTCGTTAACTAACTTAGGGTTAGCAAAAGTAGCTCTTTGGGCCGTTAAATGATCACCTCTATGGGTGGCATAGGAATTGAAATCTTCCTCTGGCAAACCCATTTTGGTCAAGTATTCACCCGCTGCGCTATTAGCTAGAATGGCATTAGATGGCGATAAATGATCTGTAGTAATATTATCCCCCAGAATGGCTAGAGGACGCATGCCTTTTAGAGTTCGTTCACCCGCTAATGCGCCCTCCCAATAAGGAGGCCTGCGAATATAAGTCGTGTTGGGCCGCCAGTTGTATAATGGGCTGATAGATTTCTCAACCGTTCCAAGGTCGAACATGGGGATATAAATCTGCTTAAACTGCTCTGGTTTAACACATTTAGCGACAATGGCATCAATTTCTTCGTCGATGGGCCATATATCCTTCAACCGAATGTCGTTACCCTGCTGATCTTGCCCTAGTATGTCTTTTTCAATGTCAAAGCGCATAGAGCCCGCAATAGCGTAGGCAGCCACTAAGGGTGGCGACGCTAAAAAGGCCTGCTTAGCATAGGGGTGAATACGACCGTCAAAATTACGGTTACCCGATAACACAGCTGTTGAATAAAGGTCTCGATCAATTAATTGCTGTTGGATTTCAGGATCCAAGGCTCCACTCATGCCGTTGCATGTCGTACACGCATACCCCACTATGCCAAAGCCAAGCTGCTCCATCTCAGTCAATAATCCTGCTTCCTCTAAGTAGAGTTTAGCGACTTTCGAGCCAGGAGCAAAAGAAGACTTAACCCACGGTTTGCGTTTCAAACCCAAACGATTAGCATTACGGGCCAATAGCCCTGCAGCAACAACATTACGTGGGTTACTGGTATTTGTACAACTGGTAATGGCTGCAATAATTACTGCGCCATCTGGCATTAGACCTTCAGCATCTGCGTTATCATAGGCCTTGGCAATGCCTCTTTCAGCAAGGGCGGCCGTGGGTAGACGTAAATGAGGGCTTGATGGTCCAGCCATGTTACGACCGACACTGGACAAGTCAAAACTTAATACCCGCTCGTATTTAGCGGCTACCATGTCATCAGCCCACAAACCATTAGTTTTAGCATAGGTTTCAACTAACGCAACTTGTTCGGGCTCACGGCCTGTTAGGTTAAGATAATCAATGGTTTGTTGATCAATGTAAAAAAGCCCTGCTGAGGCTCCAAACTCAGGGGTCATATTGGAAATAGTTGCCCGATCGCCAATGGTAAGACTTTTAGCGCCATCACCATAAAATTCAAGGTAACTAGAAACGACTCGCTTAACTCGCAAAAACTCAGTCAGTGCTAAAACCATATCTGTGGCAGTAATGCCTGCTTGACGCACACCTGTTAACTCAACACCAATAATATCGGGTAATCGCATCATCGATGCTCGCCCCAACATTACATTCTCAGCTTCTAATCCCCCTACACCGATAGCAACAACTCCCAGACAATCAATATGAGGGGTGTGACTATCAGTACCAATGCAAGTGTCTGGAAAAGCCAGTCCATCACGGTTTTGAATCACTGGAGACATTTTTTCTAAATTAATTTGATGCATGATACCGTTACCTGCAGGGATCACATCTACGTTTTCAAAGGCCGTTTTAGTCCATTCAATAAAATGAAAACGATCATCGTTGCGACGGTCTTCAATATGCCTATTTTTAGCAAACGCATCAGCATCAAAGCCAGCATGCTCTACTGCCAAAGAATGGTCGACAATAAGTTGTGTAGGCACAACGGGATTGACCTTTGATGGATCACCACCTTGATCGGCAATCGCATCCCTTAAGCCAGCCAAATCTACCAAAGCCGTTTGTCCCAAAATATCATGACACACTACGCGGGCTGGATACCACGGAAAGTCGAGGTCCTGTTTGCGTTCAATTAATTGTTTAAGCGAAGCATTTAATAGACTTGGTTCACAGCGACGAACTAACTGTTCCGCCAATATTTTGGAGGTATAAGGTAGTTCGGCATAGGCGCCCTCGCTAATGTCATTAATAGCCTTGGGGGTATCAAAATAGTCTAGGCCTGTTTCAGCCAGAGACCTACGATAATTGGTATTCATCGGCTCTAGCCTCGCTTTTCAATATCGACCCATTGGGCAGTTTCTGGGCCCGTGTAGTCAGCACTTGGGCGAATAATACGGTTATTCGTACGCTGCTCCATAACGTGAGCGGCCCAACCCGTGAGTCGTGACATGACAAAAATTGGGGTGAATAACTTAGTTGGAATACCCATAAAGTTATAGGTAGATGCATGAAAAAAGTCAGCATTACAAAATAACTTTTTTTCCCGCCACATGACTTCTTCACAACGAACAGAAACAGGGTATAGGTGATTATCACCCATGGCTTCTGCCAGTTTTTTTGACCAACTTTTAATAATTATATTTCGAGGATCAGATTCCCTATAAATGGCATGGCCAAAGCCCATGATTTTATCCTTACGGGCCAACATAGCCATAATAGATGTTTCGGCATCGTCGGGTGAGAGCCAGCCTTGAATCATGTCCATGGCAGCTTCATTAGCTCCACCGTGCAATGGCCCCCTCAAACTGCCAATCGCTCCCGTTACACATGAATGCATATCTGACAAAGTAGACGCACACACCCGTGCCGTAAACGTAGATGCATTAAATTCATGCTCGGCATATAGAATCAAGGACACATTCATCACTTTAGCGTGCAATGCACTTGGTTTCGTATCGTGTAACAAACTTAAAAAATAAGAGCCTATAGAGGGGTCATCAGTTTCAGTCTCGATGCGCACACCATGGTGACTAAACCGATACCAATAACAAATAATGGCTGGAAATAAGGCTAATAGCCGCTCTGTGACTTCTTGCTCCATCGTGAAGTCTGCCTCGGGCTCTAAATTACCCAGCATGGAGCAACCTGTGCGCATTACATCCATGGGATGCGCTTCCGCAGGAATTTGTTCTAACACCGTTTTTAATGCCTTAGGCAGTCGGCGCATAGTCTGCAACTTCTTGGTGTAAGCATCAAGTTCTGTTTGATTTGGCAAATGTCCTTTAAGCAGCATATGCGCAACTTCTTCAAAACTCGCTTTTTCTGCCAGTTCACTAATATCATAGCCACGATAAGTGAGGCCTGTACCGGTTAAACCCACGGTACATAATGCAGTAGAACCTGCAGACTGACCCCTTAGGCCAGCCCCAGAAATAGGTTTAGTACTCATTTTAATAGTCCTGTTTATGGTTAGGGTTAGGGTTAGGGTTAGGGTTAGGGTTAGGGTTAGGGTTAGGGTTAGGGTTAGGGTTAGGGTTAGGGTTAGGGTTGGGGTTGTGTTTATAAATTTTTGCCGGCGGCAAATAACTCATCTAATTTTTCTTCAAAGGAGTGATAGTCTAAAAATTCATAAAGCTCCATCCGAGTTTGCATGGTGTCGATGACGGCCTTCTGGTCTCCATCTGTTAATACCTGCTGGTAGACGTTAAGCGCTGCTTTACTCATCGCTCTAAACGCACTCAATGGATACAGCACCATGTCTACCCCGACATTAGCTAATTCGCTTTTGTTATACAAAGGAGTGGCGCCAAATTCGGTAATGTTGGCTAATAATGGCACTGAGATCGCATCTGCAAAGGCTTGATAATCACTTAGTTCATAAACAGCTTCAGCAAAAATCCCATCAGCGCCTGCTTCTATGCAGGCTTGAGAACGATCAATAGCAGCTTGTAAACCGTCCTTTTGAAATGCATCTGTTCGAGCCATAATAAAAAATTCATCATTGATACGTGCATCGGTGGCGGCTTTAATACGGTCTACCATTTCTTGGGTGGGGACAATGGCTTTATTGGGACGATGACCACAACGTTTCTGTGCCACCTGATCTTCTATATGCACCGCCGCTACACCCGCTGCTTCCATACTTTTTATGGCTCTTGCAATGTTAAAAGCACCACCCCAACCAGTATCTATATCCACCAAGAGAGGCAGATCACTAGCGGCAGTAAGGCGACTCGCATCATCCAAAACATCATTGAGGCTGGTCATGCCCAAATCTGGCAGGCCAAAAGAGGCGTTAGCGACGCCACCACCCGATAAATAAATGGCTTTATGGCCGACTTTTTCAGCCATCATGGCGCTATAGGCGTTTATGGTACCCACGATCTGCAGCGGGTCGTTATTCACTATGGCAGCACGGAATTTTGCACCTTGGCTCATCCTACTCATTATACTTCTCCAGATTGGGGTGTTTTTGGTTGTTCATACTCGCCAAAATATTATTTCGAGCATTATTGATATGACGCTTCATTAGCCATTCTGCTAATTCCCCATCACTTTCTTCAATGGCGCTACAAATTTGGTCATGCTCTTTTAAGGCCTGATGGGGACGATTACTCGACCAGCTAAATTGGTAACGATACATGCGTACCAATTGATAAAGATCTCCAGCCAACATATCTATCAGACGCTGGTTTTTGCTACCGTGAATAATTCGGTAGTGGAAATCAACATCTCCTTCTTGTTGAAAGTATGATTGGCCCTGCGTGTCTAAGAGGTGTTTATGGTGGCTTGTTAACAGGGTTCGAAGGGCTAATTTTTCTTCACCTGTCATGGTTTCGGCTGCTAATCTTGCAGCGAGCCCTTCAAGTGACTCTCTGATCTGATAAATTTCTAACAGGGCATCATAGGAAAGTTTCACAACATGGGCCCCGACATTTGGCACTCGAGTAATTAAACGCATTGCCTCTAAACGCCCCATCGCCTCTCTCAATGGTCCACGGCTGATTCCATGGATACGGGCCAGCTCCGGTTCGTTTAGTTTTTGACCTTGACCAATAGCGCCCGTAACAATGTCTTTCAACATGAGTTTACATACTTTATTTGCTAAAGTTGTCGTTTCTTCTTGCATATCACATTGTCAACACATTTAGGGTAAGTTCATTATAAAACAGGTTATAATCGCCGTCAAATTAGACATTTGTCTTATATTGTAGACAATATTTACTATTTTAAGCCATTATTTTGATGTTTAGTGGTTGGAGAATAAGCAAAGGTTTTGTAAAACCCTAGTTCGATTGCTTGCAGGCAGTTAGAATAAGGTTATTAAAAGTTTGAAGGCTTACGCAGTGTATATAATTGATTTACCGTTCGTAGCAAACGCCTGCCATTATTTTGAAACCATAAGGCACCTGCCTATGCCTTTGCTATTGGATTCTAGTCGTCCGGCAAGCCATTTTGGTCGCTACGATATTGCTATGGCGCAGCCACTTGTAGTGATCAGCCATAAAAATGGTGTGACTCAAGTCGAACAAAATGGCGTAATTAAAACAACGGACGTGGATCCGTTTGATTTGATTGGTCAATTGCAAACTGAGCTACTTACAGACACTAGCACTCTACCCCAAGCTAAACACATTCCCTTTACTGGCGGTGCTGCTGGCTTGTTTGGCTATGATCTAGGACGTGCTATCGAAAGCCTCCCATCCAAGGCTATTGCCGATATTGCAATGCAAGATCTATGCATAGGCATCTACCCTTGGGCAATTATCAATGACCATGAACTACAAAAAAGCTACCTAGTCAGTCAACTCGATGAATCCAGTACGCATGCTTTAGAGCGGCATATTCTTCAAGCGCACCCACCCAAGAGCCAAAGCTTCTGCCTTGAAAAAGATTTTGTTTCAAATATGACGAAGCAACAGTACTCTGAAAAATTTCATCGGGTCATTGACTATATTCATGCAGGTGATTGTTACCAAGTGAACCTAGCCCAAAGGTTTGATGCGCCCTATCGCGGTAATCCTTGGCAAGCCTATCAACATCTTCGCCGGGTCTCCCCAACACCATTTAGTGCCTATTTGGAAACATCTAAGGGCGCAATACTCAGTTTATCGCCAGAACGGTTATTACAGGTTGATAATGGCAAGGTTGAAACGAAGCCCATCAAAGGTACGCGCAAAAGAGGCGAAACGGTTAATGAAGATGAATATTTATATGAAGAGTTGGCCGCTAGTCCAAAAGATCGTTCTGAGAATTTGATGATTGTTGATTTACTGCGCAATGATTTGAGTAAACATTGCCTACCTTTTTCCGTCGAGGTGCCCCAGTTGTTTGCCATTGAAAGTTACAGTAATGTGCACCATCTGGTCACAACAATCACGGGAAGGCTTGAATCTAAGGAACACATTTTACCGCTTCTCAAAGGTGCCTTTCCCGGGGGATCAATTACGGGTGCGCCTAAATTACGGGCCATGGAAATCATTGAGGAGTTAGAACCCCATCGCCGTAATGGGTATACAGGTTCAATCGGCTACATTAGCAGCAATGGCCGTATGGATACTAACATTTGCATTCGCACATTAGTGACTAACGCTAAGGGCGATAATGGTGGCCATATTTATTGTTGGGCTGGTGGAGGCCTCGTTGCTGACTCTGAGTGTGAATCTGAGTATCAGGAAACCTTTGATAAGGTCAATAACCTACTCAACGGTTTACGCAAGCTTTAAGCCAATTTAACCTTCACCCGCAGTCCCAAAAGACAGATTACCGCATCGGCAATGTTTTGTGCTCAAACAAGGCATCAAGGTCTTGCTTTGTTCGGCATGCTTGAGCTGCCTCAACTTTACTCTTAGTCAAATTAGGGGCGAAAGCTTCGATGAAGTCATACATATAGCCGCGTAAAAAAGTTCCTTTTCTAAAACCAATGTTAGTGGTGCTGTGGGCAAATAGGTGACTTGCATCCAGTGCCACTAGGTCGCTGTCTAGTTCCGGTTCATAGGCCATAGAGGCAATAATTCCCACTCCGAGACCAAGCCTAACGTAGGCTTTGATAACATCAGAATCGACCGCTGTAAAAACCACTTTCGGCTCTAGATTAGCCCTATTAAACGCTTCATCTAACTTAGATCGCCCAGTGAAACCAAACACATAAGTCACAATCGGATGCCGAGCTAACTCCTCTAGAGACAGCTGTTCCACTTGCGCTAGAGCATGATCTTTGGGCACTACAACGCATCGGTTCCAGTGATAACAAGGCATCATTAATAAGTCACTAAATTGGTCAATGGCTTCTGTCGCAATGGCAAAGTCAGCTTCACCATTGGAGGCTAAACTCGCAATTTGTTTGGGTGTGCCCTGTTGCATATGCAATGACACATCAGGGTAATGGCCAATAAAATTATTAATCACCTTGGGCAAGGCATAACGAGCTTGGGTATGGGTGGTTGCAATGGACAAGGAGCCTTTGGTTTCATCGGAATATTCTTGCGCCGTGCGCTTAATGCCATCGACCTTTAATAGTACTTCGTGCGCTGACTCTAAAATAGCTTGGCCTGCAGGTGTGACATGAGTCAGATGCTTACCACTTCTGGAAAAGATCTCAACCCCCAGTTCATCTTCTAACAAACGAATCTGCTTACTTATGCCTGGTTGGGATGTGAACAAGCTCTGAGCCGTGGCTGAAACATTGAGGTTATGTTTTTCTACTTCACAGATGTATCTAAGCTGTTGTAACTTCATTTGTTCTGTTAGGCCTTGCTTGTTGGTCTATAAATGATACCACATAGACAAAAAAAGCATATAGGTCTCATTACAACCTCTGAACTTGGCGCAATACACTGATTAGATCATCGACTGATGGCACCCCTATGATGGTTTCCTCATGCAGCTGTCCAGACGCACTGTAGAAAACCAATGCGGGCGGCCCCACTAAACTTAAAGCCTGCATGAGTTGCTTTGCTGACGGACTATTCAAAGTCACATCCACCTTAATCACTTTAAAAGTGGCCAGAGCAAGTTGAACTTTTTTATCAGTAAATACGAAAGCGTCTAATTCTTTACAGGAAACGCACCAGTCCGCGTAAAAATCCAGCATTACTGGCTGATTATTTAATTTGGCCTGCAACAAAAGCGGCTCTATAGCTTGGGGTAACACTTTCACGATATTAAGTTTTTGAGCAGGAACTGCGCTCTCAGAGGTCGTCGGGATGACCCCTAAATTGCCTATGGGTTGCATTAGGGTACCGGTACCCGCTAACTGCCCCACGATCAAAGCGATGCCGTAAAGGCCGATAAAGAGCGCCAAGGTATAGGCTATTACTGCAGCCGAGAGTGACTCTAAAGGGGGTTGCCAGCGGTGATGAAGGGCTAAGAGCAAAGCCATAACTAAGCTAATAATAGCTAGCAGGGTTAGGCTGGCCTCGGGCCAAACTCGGTCAGTCATCCAAACTGCCATTAACAGCATTAAGAACCCAAAACCGACCTTAATCCGATGCATCCATGGACCTGTTTTTGGAATCCACTGACTGGCAGAAGTTCCTACCAATAATAACGGCACACCCATGCCCAACCCCATAACGAATAAGGCCAACCCACCCGTCGTTGCATCACCCGTTTGTGCAATAAATAACAAGGCTCCTGCCAATGGCGCTGCCACACACGGGCCAACCACTAAAGCTGATAATGTGCCCATTAGGGCAACCCCTAAATAGTGACCCCCCAACTGATTATTGCCAATGGCATTAATTTTATTTTGCACCACCTGAGGCATCTGTACATTAAGCCAACCAAACATGGCCCCAGCAAATAAAATAAATAACCCAGCTATGGTGCCTATGACTGCCGGATGTTGCAAAGCAATTTGTACGTTAGCTCCACTCAAACCAGCAATTAGACCAGCGATACTGTAGGTCGCTGCCATGAATAAAACGTAAGTAACAGATAATAAAAAGCTCTTCAGTGGGCTAGGTTTGGGATGCAGTCCTACAATAATGCTTGATAAAATTGGCACCATTGGTAAGACGCACGGTGTAAAAGCTAAGGCGAGTCCCGCTAAAAAGAAGATGACCATTAAGGTGGTCATAGAGGTATTTTCTAAATTATTTAAAAACCAATTAGCGTTTGTACTCGTGGTTTTTGACCAGTCTGTTTGCCTGACATCATTGTTTTTGTTAAACCTTGGAGAAATACTGTCATCAAGACTTATCGGTTGCAGCACCATGGTGTGAGTTTGGGGTGGATAGCAGACCCCCCCGCTCCAGCAGCCTTGGTAATGAATCTCTAAATGAGTCGCTACGGTATCTGAAGTGGGTAATAAGCCAGAGACATGAAGTTGCCTATAGTAAACCATAGTCTTGCCAAACAAAGGATCTTGCTTCATCTCAGCGGGCGGCAATAAAACTTGTTCTAAAGATTGGTTATTAGAAGTAAAAAAAGCTAATTTATCTTGATAGAGGTAATAATCTTCAGCAATATTCCAAATTAAGTCAATGCGACCATTATTTTGTTGAGTACTTACCACAAAAGCTTGGTCAGTTGGCAAGGGATGTTTGGTTGCACTAAATAAAGCCCCTTGGGCTTGTAGACACATAACCAAACCTGACCATAAGATCAATATTTGTCCAATAACTAATAAATGCCGCTTTATAACTAAAATGTTCGAATTCCTCTTCCCTTCAATACTATTATGTTGAGATTCATTTGTTTGTAGGCCTTTAAATATGTTACAAAGGGCAGTTGAATTATAGCGTTTAGACCTGCGTTTAAGCCACCATTTACCCATTTTTACTATTTGTTATTTTACAGAGATAGACTATGACCGATCGTCGTATCGAAGACCTAAATATTGCCAGCCAACAGGTATTAACTTCACCTGAAGATTTAAAAACCCAACTGCCTACAACAAGCATGATTGCCGATGGGGTAATGCAGGCTCGCCAAATCATTAAAAATATTTTAGATGGTAAGGATCACCGCTTATTTGTGGTGATAGGCCCCTGCTCTATTCATGATCCGGAGGCTGCTTTAGACTATGGGCGCCGCTTGGCAGTGTTGGCCGATGAACTAAAAGACACACTCTATATCGTCATGCGCGTCTATTTTGAAAAACCACGCACCACAGTTGGATGGAAAGGTTTAATTAATGACCCACATTTAGACAACACCTTCGATATAGAAACAGGCCTGCACATGGGCCGTAAGCTTATGTTAGATCTAGCAGCCCTTGGGTTACCTTTGGCTACAGAGGCACTAGACCCAATTTCACCTCAATATCAATCTGATCTTTGGAGTTGGGCGGCTATTGGAGCGCGCACTACAGAATCTCAAACACATCGAGAGATGTCTTCTGGCCTATCCTGCCCCATAGGCTTTAAAAATGGCACTGATGGTGGCCTAACGGTTGCCTTTAACGCATTAGAATCAATGGCGTCGCCGCACTCGTTCTTGGGTATTAATCCTAATGGACAAGTATCAATTACCCGAACCAGTGGTAATCAATATGGTCATGTTGTTTTGCGTGGAGGTGGTGGCAAACCAAACTATGATTCAGTTAATGTGGCTCTGTGTGAACAAGCACTCGCTAAAGATAATTTGTCGGGTAACATCATGGTCGATTGCAGCCATGCTAACTCCAGCAAAGACCCTGCTATTCAGCCTTTAGTTATGGAAAACATTGCACAGCAAATTAATGAGGGCAATGAATCTATTGTGGGTCTAATGATCGAAAGTAATATCAATTGGGGTAACCAATCGATTCCCAAGAATTTATCCGAATTACAATATGGTGTCTCTGTGACAGATGCCTGCATTGATTGGGACACGACAGAAACAAGTATGCGTCAGTTGACGCACAAATTACAAGCTGCTCTACCCAGACGGGCCCGCTTGGTATAACGATGATTTGAGACATAAAAAAACCAGCCGCAGTGGCTGGTTTTTTTAACGGGGTGAACTACATATATGCATTTTCAGTATTAGAGTGATCTGTGACATCACGCACTGCGTTAATGCCAGGTATTCTCTCTTTTAAGGTTTTCTCAACGCCTTCCTTAAGCGTTAACGACACAGAACTACAACCTTGGCAACCGCCGCCAAACTTCAATACTGCTACGTGCCCTTGTTCTTCAGCTACCACACCCACCAAACTTACATCACCTCCATGAGAGGCTAAGCTCGGGTTGATTTCTGTATATAAGTAATAATTAACTTGGGCATCAAGTGGGCTGTCTGCACTCACCTTAGGCATTTTAGCATTCGGTGCCTTAATGGTCAGTTGGCCACCCATCCGGTCTGCACTATAGTCGATGAATGCTTCATCTAAATAGTCGACACTATTAGGGTCGACATACACCCTAAACTTTTCTAAGTCAGAAAACTCATCGGTTATTTTCACTTCATCTGGCCGGCAATAAGCCAAACAAGTTTCAGCATTAGGCGTACCCGCATCAGTGACAAAAATACGCACTGAAATACCTTCTACATCTTGCTTCGAAAGCAACTCCGCTAAATACTCTTGGGCACTAGGTGTAATGTCTATGTAATCCAATGTTTTTCTCCGTTATAACCAACTGCGTGAGTCACCTTAAGGCTCTCAATTATGGCCTTATTATATACCCTAGTGTTTTACTTGGGTATGCATTTTAAAGACTTCATAAAAAAGCATATAATGGGGCTGAATGATTCCATATACCGATTAGGCACCTTGCGATAAGCAACCACAAATGAGTAATTCTGAAGCCGCACACTTGTATTCTTCTAATGAACCCAAGCTCACCAACTTATGGCCTATTGCATTGCCATTAAGTGGAGCGATGTTATCTCAAGCTCTCGTTAGTTTGGTGGATACTGCTCTAGTAGGCCACTTGGGTGGCTTGGCATTAGCCAGTGTCAGCATTGGTAGCTATTTGGTATTTATCTTGGTCGCAATAGTCACAGGCTTTGGCACAGGTTGGCACAGTTTACTCTCCAGACAGACACACTCTCAAGATGGATTGATGGTTCTGGGTTTGGTCTATGGTGTTTTAATCTGTGTTGGTTTGGCTATAACGGGTGCCTACTGTATTCATGGGGTGATTGATTTTTTTGTGGTTGACGATCGCCTTAATAGTCTTGCGGCCCATTATGCACAAGCACGCTTATGGGGACTGCCTGCTATTGTGATAAGTATTGGTGCAAGAATCTATTGGAGCGAACGCGGTTCACCGTGGCAATATACCAAAATAATTTTATTGGTTCACTTTACTAATGCTTTGATTAGCTTTGGCTTAGTTTTTGGTGTCGCTGGGTTACCTGCCCTTGGGGCTGTAGGCGCTGGGATTGGCACTAGCATCGCACTTTGGCTGGGTGTTTTATTACAACTGATATTATTATTGAGGCAAAGCCAAAAGCCTAAGGTTGCAACAGCTTATTTGATCCATAAGCAAAGTCTATTATTACTCAAAGCAACGTGGGCACCAATGTTACAGCAACTAGCATTTGCGTTGCATTTAGCGGTGTTTTTGTGGATCTTGAGTCAACTTGGCGCCTCTGCTATGGCAGCCTCTTTTGCGGTCTTAAATATTGGTCTGGTGATGATTTTACCTGCCATTGGTTTAGGTCAGGCTACACTGACCTTAGTCGGTACAGCAATGACCAAGCAGAATATTCAACAGACCCGCAGATGGAGTCAATTAATTTTACAAACGGGTTTAATAATAGCCATTGTAATTAGTCTTAGTGCTGCTGCAATGAGCCCATGGTTGACTCAATGGTTACTGGTCAATCGGGAACTACAACAATTAGCGTCTGCAGCCCTGCCTTGGTATGGCATGGCTATGGTTCTAGAAACGGGCATCATCATTTTAAGCCGCATGGTCGTGTTAACAGGGTCTCGTAAGACAGTTTTAATACTTGTTAGTGCTAGTCAATGGCTGGTGTTCTTGCCATTACTAGCCTGGCTGGCTCCAAGTTATGGCTTTATGCTTGTGTGGTGGTTGCATATTGGCTATCGAGCGCTAAGCGTGTTGCTACTTTGGTTAATTTGGCGACAATACATCAAAAGCCTATTGATAGGCTTAAAGCCCTCACTTAATAAGGCCGAATAATGCACACAGAATCAGTCATATTCTCATTTTTCTTAATTTTTACAGGTGCAGCTCTTTTAGCGACCCTATCCCTGTATTTTCGACAGCCACTACTTTTAGCCTACATCGTTTTAGGTGCAATATTGGGCCCTTATGGCTTGGCTTGGGTAGTCGACACAGAGTTATTAGCAGATGTGTCTCATGTGGGCATTATATTTCTACTGTTTCTTATTGGTCTAGACATGCAGCCAAGCCATTTATTTCAAATGTTGAAAAAAGGTTATATGGTGGCCTTTATAAGTTCTGTAGTCTTCGCTTTATTGGGGTTTTCTGTGGCTTATGGCTTTGGCTTTAACACACTTGATAGTCTAATTGTTGGTGCATCCACTATGTTCTCCAGCACTATTATTGGCATTAAACTATTACCCACGACCGTGTTGCATCATAAACAAACAGGCGAATTAGTAGTTGGATTATTGTTGCTTCAAGATTTACTAGCTATTATTTTATTAACCCTCTTAACCACCTTAGGTCAACAATATAGCCAAGGTTTAGAGCTGTCTTTAACCACTGATTTATTCCTAAGTCTTGGTGCTTTGCCATTACTCATGCTAGCGGCATTAGGTTTTGTTAGATGGGTGCTATTGCCGTTAATTAAACGCTTTGACCGGTTTCACGAATATATTTTTCTTTTGGCTCTAGGATGGTGCTTGGGTTTAGCTGAATTAGCTCATAGCATTGGTTTGTCAGCTGAAATCGGTGCATTTATCGCTGGCGTGAGCTTAGCCTCGAGTCTGATCAGTCAATACATCGCGATTAACCTAAAGCCCATTAGAGATTTCTTTTTGGTCCTATTCTTCTTTTCTATCGGCGCTAGCTTTAACTTTCCCCTTATGCAATCTGTATGGCTGCAGTGCTTGGTATTAGCTCTTTTGGTGGTTACAGTTAAGCCGGTGGTCTTTGGATGGATTATTAGGCCAATTTGTAAGTCTAAATCAACTTCTTGGGAGGTTGGTTTTAGACTCGGCCAAACCAGTGAGTTTTCAATACTCATTGCAACCCTTGCTGCTTCAAGCTTATTGATTAGCGAATCGGCTTCAATACTCATACAAGCGACTGCCATTATGACCTTTGTGGCTTCATCTTATCTTGTTGTATGGAATTTTAAATCCCCTATCGCCGTAAAGGATCATTTACGACACGACTAAAAAAGCATCAACAAGGCATGTATTGAGGCTGGGACTGAGGCACTTATTTGATCGGTGCCTTACTTGATGGGTGGCTTAGTTCATGACTTTTACTTGAACTTGAACTTTAATTTTTAGTTCAGCACGCCGACTAGCTGCTTTGTTTTCTTCACCGTTTTCAATCACCGGTAGTGCTTCACCTTGGGCAAAGTTAGAAGTAGTTCTCAGCCCGCGAGCAGCGATGAAATTAGCCACTGTGGCTACTCGTTGCTCAGACAAGGCCATGTTATAGTCCGTATTTCCTGAAGTATCAGCATGGCCGATCACTTGCACTGCTAATATTTGCCATGCGCTGCGTGAAGCTTCAATCATCTCTTTAAGCGTTAGCTTGGTTTTCATAGTTCAGGCCGAACTATCAGAGTCAAAATGGACAATGTTATGGTGTGTTTCAACGGCATAAACAATTTCTGCCGCTGCAGGTTCTACTTTTTCAACCATGGCGATAACCGGGGCCTCTGCCACCGGTAACTCGTCCATAGGCGCTTCTAAAACTGCTACTTCTTAAACTTTGACTGTATGACAAGAGCGACCATCAAGACTAGCAAAGTCGGTGGCAAGCACGCATTCTCCGTTGCCACTCAAGACAGCAGTGCCATCACCTGATAGCCATACCGTATTAGTTCCATGTTCACCATGACCCCAAGACGGGGCCACTACAAGAACCATGGTTAAACCTAGAACTGTTTTATTAAATTTCATTACCTAACTACTCCAAATAGTATTATTGATTACCGTCGCGGCTTGTTATAAAAAATATAGGATAGATTATGAAGTTTGCTGTGTTTTTATGAAAAATTTGGTTCGACATCCAATAAAACCCAACATTAACTAGCTAGGAGATCTCATCGTCACTAATTCCTCTGCGCTGGTTGGGTGAATACCAATGGTTGCATCAAAGTCAGCTTTGGTCGCCCCTGCTTTTATAGCCACTGCAAAACCTTGTAACATTTCTCCAGCTCCTTCACCAACGATATGCAACCCAATTACGCGATCTGTAACAGCATCAACGATTAGTTTCATAAAACTGCGCTCATCACTGCCACTCAAGGTATGTTTCATGGGCTTAAAATCAGAGCGATAAATTGTAATTTTGCCATGTTTCTTTAAAGCTTGCTCTTCTGTGAGGCCTATGGTGCCTATGTTGGGCTGAGTAAATACGGCCGTTGGAACTAGGTCGTATTCCATGGTTTTGGTACCATCTCCATACCAATGATTAACCAAAGTCATGGCTTCTGCTAACGCTACTGGCGTCAGTTCGATACCGCCAGTGACGTCACCAAGGGCATATACACTATCGATATTTGTTTGAAAATTTTGGCTTACCGCGATAGTTCCTTGAGCTGTCGTTTTAATACCTAATTTTTCCAGACCAATACCTGTCAAACGGGGTTTGCGTCCAATGGCCATAAGCACCTGATCAACCTCTGTCTGAGTGCCATCCAAGAAAGTCACTAACAAACTTTGATCAGGCTGACGAACCACATTGGTGACTTGACTTTGGTAATGAATATCAATGCCCTGCTTACACATTTCTTGATCAAGAAAACGCCGTACATCATCATCAAAACTACGCATTATTAGGTCGCCACGATATGACACCTGTACTTGGCTACCTAAGCCCTGAAAAATACAAGCAAACTCAAGGGCAATATAACCCGCGCCCACCACTAACAAACGTTGGGGAAACTTGGGTAGGTCAAATATCTCATCTGAACTAATTAATAGATCAGCATAATCGACATTAGGAATATTGGGGGTACCACCCGTTGCAATAATGATGCGCTTTGTAGTGTAATCAGTGCCATTCACAGTGACCGTATGTGGGTCCTTAAGGCAGGCGTATCCACGAATGATATGGGCCCCTGAATTGTTCAACAGGTTAGCGTAAATGTCATTCAGCCGACTAATTTCAGTTTTTTTGTTGTTGACCAGCTTTGGCCAGTCAAACGTTGCTGAGCCTAGCTGCCATCCAAATCCTTTAGCATTTTCAAAATCATGACTAAAGTGACTCGCATAGGTATAGAGTTTTTTAGGCACACAGCCTACGTTTACACAGGTGCCACCAAGTGCACGGTCATCAGCAATAGCAACCCTTGCACCTTCCCCTGCCGCCATTCTGGCTGCTCTAACACCACCAGATCCAGCACCGATTACAAATACATCAAAATCAAACATCATAAAGACCAATCTCTCATGCCACATTGTGAGTTAAAATTAATTTCAAAGTCAGAAAAGCAAATCATGAACGTTCTAAGCCGTCACTATTTGCATTACAATAGATTAAATTCTAGCAGCCTTCCAGCCTTATTGTTGGTTTTAAGTCACCTTAATTGAGTTAATTTTATGTACCTCGTCTCCTTTAATATCAATAGTATCCGTGCACGTATTCCCCAATTGGAAGCGATAGTAGAGCAATATCAGCCAGCCATTATTGGTTTGCAAGAAACCAAGGTTCAAGATCTTGAATTTCCTATAAACGAGACTCAACGATTAGGCTATGAGACTATTTTTCATGGTCAAAAAGGTCATTATGGCGTGGCATTGATGACCAATTTGCCCATAATAAAGACGATTAAGGGCCTTCCTGGGGATACTGAAGATTCTCAAAGGCGTCTTGTGGGAGCTGTGCTGCAATTGCCAAGTGGTGACACTTTAACAGTCTTTAATGGCTACTTTCCACAGGGAGAAAATGTTGTGCATGCTAGCAAATTCCCAGCCAAAAGAGACTTTTATGCCGGCCTTACAGAGGTTTTAATTACCGAGTACAAAAACACACAGCATTTGGTGGTGATGGGGGATATTAATGTGGCGGACCAAGACATTGATATTGGTATAGGAGAGGACAATCGTAAGCGTTGGCTTAAGTCTGGTAAAGCGAGTTTCCAACCTGAAGAGCGTGAATGGTTGCAACGGCTTGGTCAGTTTGGACTGACAGATAGTTATAGAAAGTTGCATCCCTTCAGTGAACAATACTCATGGTTTGATTATCGAAGTAAAGGGTTTGAACGTGAACCCAAGCGTGGCCTGCGAATTGACCAAATATTATTAACCAAAAGTTTACTTAAACACTGTAAAGAAGCAGATATTGATTATGTAATACGCGCAATGGACAAGCCATCAGACCACTGTCCAATTTTTGTTAAGCTTGAATTAGACTGAGATTGGCTATCCAAGGACTATAAAATTATGTTTACTTGCAAATTATAGTATTTTTTCAAATTTGTAATAGCGTCAACACCCATTAAATTAGTGCAGGCTCACAATGTAAAACTGTGTCAATTTAACAAATTTAACATATAATGAGATACATTAGGTGGAGTAACGCATACACTAACATCCCTAATTAAATCTCAAAAGTACTAACATAAGTACGGAGACGATCGCCCATGTCAAATGTTAAAAAAGATGCCCTGAAAGCAGCATCTGATTTAAACGCTAATGCTAAAATTGCTGCGACCATGCTCAAAGCCATAGCGAATGAAAGCCGACTACTCATCTTATGCCAACTGGAAGGCAAAGAGATGTCGGTAACCGAATTAAATGATCATTTAGAATTGAGCCAATCTGCCCTATCTCAGCATTTAGCCGTACTCCGGAAAAATGAGCTAGTAACGACCCGTAGAGAATCCCAAACCATCTATTATTCACTTTCTGATGGTCGTTCATCTACGGTGATTAAAACTTTGTATCAGCTCTACTGCGCTTAATCAGAGGTCAAAGATCTTACCCGGGTTCATTATATTTTTTGGGTCTAAAGCCCGCTTGATTGATCCCATTGTTTGAACTGCATGAACACCGTGTTCCTCCAATAAATAGGCTTTTTTCCTCAAGCCTATGCCGTGTTCACCAGTGCAAGTGCCACTAAGTGCCAACGCTTGTTTAACCAAGTAATGGCTCAGTTCTTCGGCGGCTTTTACTTGCTCAGGCTGGTCTGAGTAAAAAGGTATGATAAGGTGAAAATTACCATCTCCCACGTGTCCCACTAATGGGCAATTGAAGCCCAGTTCTGCGGCTTTCGCCTCTGCTAACTCGATACAAAGAGCGAGCTTCGAAATAGGTACACAAACATCAGTACTGATGGCGTTAGCACCCGGATTCAGAGCTAAACCGGCAAACCACGCGTGGTGCCTTGCAGTCCATAGCTCGTTTCTGCTCTCTAAGTTCTCAGCCCAGCGGAAGTCATCCCCTTCATGATCTTTGGCCACTGATTCTACCGAAGCTACTTGCTCTTTTACACTCGTATTTGAACCGTGAAACTCCATGAATAACGTGGGCTGAGCAGTAAATCCTTGTAAATTTGAGTACTTTATACAGGCACCCATTTGGCAACTGTTAAGTAATTCAACGCGTGCTAAGGGCACAGCTAACTGCATACACTCAATCACACATTGGGCAGCTTGGCTAACACTGGGGAAACTGCAAACTGCCGCTCGAATTTGTTCTGGTACAGGAAAAACCCGCAACCTTAACTCAGTAATAATTCCAAGCGTACCCTCTGCGCCCACATAAAGATGGGTTAGATCGTAACCTGCAGCACTCTTTCTCGCTCGCCCTCCTGTGTGTATGACATCTCCATTAGGTGTCACCACCGTAAGCCCAAGAACGACCTCTTTCATGGTGCCATAACGCACAGCATTAGTACCTGAAGCACGGGTCGATGCCATACCACCTAGGCTGGCATTTGCACCAGGATCTAAAGGAAAAAATAAGCCACTGTTTTTTAGATTATAATTTAAGTCTTCTCGGGTGACTCCAGCCTCCACCTTAACATCAAAGTCTTCTGCATTAACTTCTAGCATTTGGTTCATGCCTGATAAATCAATACTGAGCCCACCATGAATGGGCACCAACTGGCCCTCTAAGGATGTCCCTGTTCCAAAAGCAATAATTGGAATTGAAAATTCGCTACAAATCGATACTGCTTGCGCTACCGCTTGGGTGCTATCGAGCATAAGTACAGCGTCAGGCAATCTATCACTGACATAACTTTCTCCACAACTGTGTTCTTTACGGGCACTAAGATGGTCACTGAATTGGCTGCCAAACACCTGTTTTAATTGTTCCAGACCCTGTTTTTTTGAGTTCATTGACTCGTCTCCAATGATTTTAATAAGCCCATAGCTTCATGTAAAGTTTAGTCTATCAACTTGCTGACCAAGTTGCTGACCAAGTGACTAATCTAACTGTTTACTAAGTTACCTTCAAACTAAGTTACCTGCATACTAAGTCACCTACTCATGCTCTTAATCAAAGTTTTTACAGTGACCCTTAAAGGTTGCTCTAGCCAGATGACTTGTTAAGCTCAAAAAAGGTGGTGTATTAAAAGTGAGCTAATGGCTAGGTTGAGGGATAGGTTTATAACAGTGAGCCCATCTTAAAGGCGTATATTCAAACCATAAAAAAGCCCTCACTAGCAAAGCTAAGTGAGGGCTTTATCAACTAATGGGGTCTAGTTAGGCACTCAGTTCCAATAACAATTTGTTAAGACGAGACACATAGGCTGCCGGGTCTTCCAACTGCCCACCCTCAGCCAATTGAGCTTGATCAAATAATACTCGAGTCAACTCACTAAAACGGTCCTCATCAGATTCATCGTTGAGCTTAGCAACCAGTGGATGCCCTGGGTTAAGTTCAAAGGTGGGCTTGGTAGATGGCATAGCTTGACCCGCAGCTTCCATAATACGACGCATTTGCAGCCCCATGTCATCTTCACCAACCACTAGGCAGGCTGGCGAATCAGTTAAACGATGGGTAATACGGACTGTTTCCACTTGCTCTTCTAATAAGGCCTTCACTCGCTCCACCAAACCTTCATACTGTTTAGCTTGCTCTTCCTGTTCTTTCTTTTCGGCTTCGTCCTCTACCTCACCAAGATCTAAAGCACCTTTTGCTACGTCTTGTAACTGGGTACCGTCAAACTCCATCATGTGCGACATTAACCATTCATCAACACGTTCGGAAAGTAATAAAACTTCGATACCTTTCTTGCGGAAGATTTCTAAGTGCGGGCTATTCTTCGCCGTATTATGGTTATCAGCAACCACATAGAAGATTTTATCTTGACCTTCTTGCATGCGAGTTTTGTATTGCGCCAAGCTATGAATTTGATCTGTCTTGTCATCATTACTAGACGAAAAGCGCAACAAGTTGGCAATTTTTTCTTTGTTGTTGTGGTCTTCTGCAGGTCCTTCTTTCATGACCTGACCAAACTCTTTCCAAAAGTTAGCGTATTGCTCAGGCTGCTTCTTTGACATTTTTTCCAGCACATCAAGCACGCGCTTGGTTAGGGCAGACCGCATTGAATCAATGACTGGGTCTTTTTGTAAAATCTCACGAGAAACGTTAAGAGACAAGTCATTACTATCGACTACGCCTTTAATGAAGCGCAAGTACATAGGCAAGAACTGTTCCGCTTCATCCATAATAAATACGCGCTGTACATAGAGCTTCAATCCACGAGTGGCTTCGCGCTGCCACATATCCATAGGCGCTTTGGCAGGTATGTATAGCAAACTCGTATACTCAAGTTTACCTTCTACCTTGTTGTGTGCCCATGACAAAGGTTCTTGAAAGTCATGTGATACGTGCTTATAAAACTCATGGTACTCTTCATCTTTAACTTCTGAGCGCGATTTAGTCCAAAGAGCAGTGGCTGAGTTGACTGTTTCTTCCTCTGGCTCCTGCTTGTCTGCATCTTCACCATAATGTTCTTTCATCATAATGACAGGGATAGAAATATGGTCCGAATACTTGCGCACTAAACTGCGTAAACGAAAGCCTTCAGCAAATTCGTTTTCATCCGCTTTGAGGTGGAGGATAATTTCCGTACCACGTCCCGTTTTCTTAACCTTTGAAATATCAAACTCACCTTCCCCTTTTGAACGCCAGTGAACGCCTTCAGAGGTTTTTGAGCCCGCTTTACGGGTGATCACTTCCACTTCATCAGCGACGATAAAGGATGAGTAAAAACCCACACCAAATTGACCAATCAATTGAGAGTCTTTTTGTTGATCACCGGTTAGGTTTTGTAAAAATTCAGACGTGCCAGACTTTGCAATAGTGCCTAAATGATCAATAACATCAGCTCGGTTCATGCCAATGCCATTATCACTGATGCTCAATGTATTGGCTTCTTTGTCAAACTTGATGTGAATCGCAAGTTCGCTGTCATCACCATACAGACTGCCGTCTGACACTGCAGCAAAGCGCATCTTATCTGCTGCGTCAGACGCGTTAGAAATTAGTTCGCGGAGGAAAATTTCCTTGTTGCTATACAAAGAATGAATCATTAAATGTAACAGCTGTTTAACTTCTGTTTGAAAACCTAAAGTTTCAGTTTTAGTAGTAGTGCTCATGGGGCCTTGTTTCTCCGTCGATCTTGGGCTGTGCTGATAGCGAAAGGATAATAGTTATGGCATCAATGATGGGGTTGGCTGAACCAATTTCAAGCTATGTAAGCAGCTTTATCCGTCTTCAGCTAATAAAAATTGAATTCCAGCAGCAACTCGTGCACCAAACTCAATAATTTACCACAACAGTTGGCTAGGCTTGTGTTAAAGAAATTTTCGCAGCTACAAACGAATGGAATATGCCTGTGCTAATAAACTGATTCTTGAACTAACAAAATAGCGCCTGTGAGGACAATAATAAGAGCCTACGTGGGATGCTTATCAGACTCAAGGGAAGCTAAATAATGTGGTAGTCGACAATTGTTTTTCGGTTCTTCGAATCGTTGGTGCCCTTTAGTTCGGCTAAAGAACTTGAGTTAAATTCGCGACTGTAGAGGATATACACGACCACACAAGTTGTGGTCATAAACACTAGCGGGTGAATAGACCAAGTCAACACCGCAAGGCTGTAATAATATGCGCGCAAGCCAAAATTAAAGTTGTTTGCAGCCATGGATAAAATCTTAGCAGAGCGATTCACATGGTCCATCAGGTCTTTATTATCAGCAATATCACCATACACAACAGGGGCGCTAGAAATCATTACTGTGGCAAATCCATATTGCCTTAAGCTCCATGTAAACTTAAAAAAAGCATACACAAAGATAAGAATTAGAACGAACAATTTGAACTGCCATTCTAAGGACGACTGAGGAGGTAAAAAAGGAATACCCCCACCGATATGCACCACATCATCAGTGTAACCCACCAAAGTCACAAGACCGGCTAAAACAAGCAAACTAGACGATGCAAACAAGGTAACATAACGCTCTAAATTGGCCACAGCACCGATATCTGAAATGCGCATATCACGACCAATCATACGCATCATCCAGCGCTGCCGATACGCATGCAACACCCCTGCCAAGGAATCTTTGCGCCTAGAAGCACGGATGGCGTAGCTTTGGTAACCTTGCACGGCAATCACAAACCAGGTTAATGACAAGATATTCCAACCTTGTTCTGACATCACTGCCATCATATAAATGATCAAAGACTCCATTACTTAATTCTCGTCTTGGTGTTGCTGAAACACAGATTTTTGTTTCTTTTTAGTAGCTAAGCCTTTTTGTTTGCGCGTTTGATAACTTGAAGGAGAAAAGCTTTTAGCAACAGTCGTTTTC
Source organism: Candidatus Njordibacter sp. Uisw_058 (assembly GCF_047730065.1). Taxonomy (GTDB): domain Bacteria; phylum Pseudomonadota; class Gammaproteobacteria; order Pseudomonadales; family Balneatricaceae; genus Njordibacter. Next base: position 1,407,693 of record NZ_CP159829.1, on the reverse strand, counting down.
TTCTTGTTGGGATTGAAAGTTACCCCAGCTAGGGCGGGCATTTTCTTTTTCGCTCGGGTCATGGTGTTGTGGGCTCAAAGACTATAATTAAACAGCGTCAGTGGCCAATTTTAACACGCTTCGTCCTAGGGATGTGAGCAACTCTCCTATTTTACATGGCTTTAGCTAAACCACACACACAGAGCAATCGATATTGGGCTTTTTAACTATCTTTAGGCAAGGTATGAAAATGCAACAACTGTTGGTATTTGACCTTTATATTGGGCCAAAGCAGTTGCTGCACAAAGGCTAGCGCACTGTCATTTTTTAGTGGCCGCAATGGAAACTCTTGGATCAAGTCTGCAGCAGCACTGGACTCTTTTTCATGGTTATTTGGAAAAGAGTCATAAAGATAATGTGACGCAAAAATTTGAGGGTAGACAAGTCTATTGGGTAACACTGGCATACACCCCAATTGCACTGCTTCTTGCACTGCTAGGCCTTGAAACTCATGCAATGCAGTAGACAATATAATGTCCCCTCCAGCTAACCAAGACAGGTATTGGTGACGTGATTTGGCAAACCCAAATTGGACCAACTCCGAGCTAAACTCAGTCTTTATAGAGTCAAATTCGAGAGGTTGCTTACGGAACACTTGCCCCAGTATGCATAATTTGAAATCCACCTTTCGTTGTTTTAATTGGCGCAGTATCGCCAACAATAAGTGGGGTCCTTTATCATATTCCCAGCGCGCCGCCCAAACTAACCTTAAGCATGTCTTATTCGCCCTTTTTGGCCACTGTGCAGATCCATTAACACCCATGTAGTCGGAGATATTCAGAGGCTTAAGTGGCACCGGCAGAACTGAGCTTTTTTCCTCAAATAACTGAGCCAAATCAACAGGAAGCTTTTCGGGCACTTGTTTGAGTAACGCCCTCACCCCAGTGATAAAAGTTTGTTGGTTGTAGCGACTATTGAACACTAATTGATCAGCTGCTAAAGCTGCATATAAGGTCACAAGTTTTGGATCTAAAAAGGGTTTTTTTGTTAACTGACTGGGGGGGTAAATGAATTGATTTTCATGAAAATATAGGATCGAAGGTATGTTGGCCAAGTTAGGCACAAACCCTTTTAAAGAGGCAAAGTCCACCATTGATGTAGCTATAATTAAGTCATAGGGCTGATCTAAAGTAGCTCGTTCACTCAAAGCCCATTGCAAACTATTACTCCGAATACGCCAGCTAAAATGATGCCCGGGCAGCGCTAATTGAGTCCAATCGTACTCAGGGAACTGGGCGGCCATGCCTTCTCGCCAATATTTGTGACTTTGAGCATCGTAAGCTGATAGCAAAAGAATACGCATGCCTTAGGTTAAACCATTTAAAAAACGCGATACTAAACGACTAAATAACTCTGGTTTTTCAGCGTGTAGCCAATGCCCGCAATCAGCCATGATCTTCAATGTGCAATTAGGCAGAAGCTGATCGAAGGAGGCTTTATGTTGGGGTAATATATAAGCCGAGTTTTCCCCCTTAAGCACCAACGCTGGCCCCTTGTATATGCTTGCATCCTCAGAAAGTGTAGGTGCTGCACTAATGGCTGGGTAGTTATTTTGTATAGCACCAAGGTTATAACGTAAGGCAAATTCCCCTACATGGTTCTTGTAAAGACCTTTAAGTAAAAATTGACAGGCCCTTTGGTCAGGTTCGTACTGAAGTAGCACCTCTAAAGCCTCTTTACGGGACTTTAGGGTGACTAGATTAATGGCTTTGAGACCTGCCAATATTGATTGGTGGCGGGGTTCGTAAGCCACGGGGGCAATATCAGCGACCAAGATACTGCGTAAGCGTTGCGGATATTTGACAGCCAGTTGCATGGCTACTTTGCCACCCATTGAATGGCCTAACAGGTCTACTATGTCGAAATTCAAGGCATTTAAAGTATCAGTTACATCTTTTGCCATTGTTGCATAATCCATAACAGGATCGTGACCAGATGAGCCATGATTGCGCAGGTCCATAGTCACCACTGGACGTTCCAGTGACCATATGGCTGCTTGACTACGCCAGTTATCTGATGCCCCGAATAGGCCATGTAATACAACAAGAGGGGTGCCACCCAGTCTATTAAATTGATCCGTATGGAGCAGCATTAATTAATAACTACATCCACTTCTTCTACGGGAATCTCAAAATTATGCACAGGCTGCCACGGCTGATCAGGAAGTCGCTCCCAAACACTACCTGCGTTTTGATCTAGCAACGCATCTAAACTTGGGTCAGCTTCACACATAGGCTCAAGAGGGAATGGTTCTAGGTTAGAAAACCGAGCTAGAAATGCGGTTGTTTCATAGCCTGTAAATAAGCGCCAGCCAGTATCATTACTGTGTTCTGGTATCGTTTTGTACATAAAACGTACTGGTAAGGCTTGGTCGCCTAGAGCTAGCTTAGAAACTCTTGCCATATGACCATGACGGGTATGGCGCTTTTTTTCTGTCATCATTTAAGCCTTTAAACCAAGGTAGGCTGCATGGTAGCGCAGGTGCTCGTCGATAAAACTGCTAATGTAGTAATAGCTATGGTCATAGCCTTGCCGTTCGCGGTAGTCCAGTGGAATGTTCAAGCGGGCGCAGGTTGAACTGAATAAATGAGGCATCAACTGTTCAGTAAGAAACGGATCACTCGTGCCTTGATCAATCAGCATAGGCTGCGGTATCAAACCTGCAGCATGGTTTTTTTGCACCAACTCATTGCTGTCCCATGGTACCCAATCTGCTGAATCAGTGCCCAAATAGGCCGTAAAGGCCTTTTGACCCCATGGGCATTGCGAAGGAGATGCAATGGGAGCAAAGGCTGAGACTGAGGTATATTGACCTGGATTTTTTAAGGCACAAACCAGTGCCCCATGCCCACCCATTGAATGACCGCTGATGGCTGCTTTAGTATTTACAGGAAAGTTGCTTTGAATGATGTTTGGCAATTCTGTTGTCACATAACTGTACATATTATAAGCCTTTGACCAAGGCGCTTGCGTTGCGTTGAGGTAAAAACCTGCACCAGTCCCTAAATCATACCCATCATCCTCATTGGCAATGCCGGCAGTGCGTGGGCTAGTATCTGGCATGACAATCGCCATTCCCAAGGACGCAGCAAGAGCAAATGCACCTGCCTTTTGACTAAAGTTTTCATCATTACAGGTCAACCCGGATAACCAATACAACGCGGGGACCTTAGCCACCGAGGCACCTGTTTGTACTTGTGGTGGCAAAAATATTGCAAAAGTCATTGATCCTTGGCACACCTTAGAATCATGTTCTATGCGCAATAAGCGCCCACCACTCACCTTGATTTCTGAAACTTGATTTAACGACATATAAAAGCTTCCTAAAAAATGACAACTGAACGAATACTTTCGCCACTGTGCATGAGGTCGAAGGCTTTATTAATATCATCCAGCCCCATCGTATGGGTTACCATTGGATCAATTTTAATTTCGCCTGCCATATAACGTTCTACATAGTCTGGCAACTGGCTGCGCCCTTTGACTCCACCAAAAGCAGTGCCACGCCAGACACGCCCTGTGACTAATTGAAAGGGTCTAGTGGTGATTTCTTGACCTGCTCCCGCCACACCAATAATCACTGACTCGCCCCAGCCTTTATGGCAACACTCTAGGGCTGAACGCATCACGTTGACATTGCCAATACATTCAAAGGAAAAATCCACACCGCCGTCAGTGAGGTCAACAATGACGTCTTGGATCGGGTCAGAATAGTTTTTAGGATTAATACAATCTGTGGCTCCCAACATTTTTGCCATTTCAAATTTATCTTCATTAATATCGATGACAATAATACGACTTGCGCCTGCCATTACCGCACCCTGTACAGCACTTAAACCAATCCCACCCATACCAAAAATGGCCACAGAGTCGCCAGCTTGCACTTTAGCAGTATTAAGCACCGCTCCAATACCTGTAGTAATACCGCAACCTAGCAAACACACCTTATCTAAGGGGGCAGCCTTATTAATTTTTGCTAAGGCAATTTCTGGCACTACTGTGTACTCAGAAAAAGTAGAGGTTCCCATATAGTGAAATAAGGTTTTACCGTCTAACGAAAAACGGCTACTTCCATCGGGCATTAAGCCTTTGCCTTGCGTGCCTCGAATGGCCTGACAAAGGTTCGTTTTACCCGACAAACAAAACTTACATTGACCACATTCTGGAGTATAAAGTGGAATAACATGGTCGCCTACCGCAAGATGGGTCACACCACTGCCTACTTCTTCTACAACGCCGCCTCCCTCATGACCTAACACCGCAGGAAATATGCCTTCAGGATCATCGCCAGATAAAGTAAAAGCGTCCGTATGACAAACCCCTGTGGCCACCATGCGCACCAGCACCTCCCCAGCTTTTGGGCCTTCTACATCGATGTCTGCGATGGTTAATGGTTGTCCTTTTGCCAAGGCAATAGCGGCTCTAGATTTCATGGTTTAGGTCTCCTTAATATGGTTAAGTGTGCAATGTATTGTTGGTTTTGTACCAATGGACTAATTCACTTGAATTCCCCTGCATAACCACCCGATCTTGTTTGAGGGAAAGTTGATAGTCATACATAGGATCATAATAATGAATGAGCAAATAGGCAATCCAATCTTTATGAAGGTCTAAATATTTCTGCTCAGACTGCTGGTTTAAAGCCAATTCGAGCAGTTTGACTAAGTGCGCATGAGATTCGCTCCCTAGCCTCTTTTTAATGCGATGCAGGCTCTGTAAAAGGCTATCGCCAAAGGCTAAAAAGGCATCTTCTGGGCTGACCATCTCATGTTTCCAAGCCTCAATTGCCTTGACGACGTATTCATCAAAAATACGCTCTACTCGTGCGTCAAAATCATCTGTTAGCACCATAATTGGCGAACTCTTAAGCTTAGCCTGAAGACTTAATGGCAGCAATCGGCAACCGACTAAACGGCTTTCATCTTCATAAATGATGGGCTCATTATTGGTTCGTCTTCGCTGCATTAGCGTGATCGCTAAGTTATTTTCAAAGTTTATCTGACTTGGTTGTTCTTCAATGTATTTACCAAAGCTCGATCCTCGATGTTTAGCAATGCCTTCTAAATCTATAGTTCGATCAAACAGAGGCAAAATTTCAGTTTTGCCTGTGCCAGTGCGGCCACTGAGAACGAATGCTGGAATTTCTTCTACCAATTGGTCTAAGCGCGTTATCAAATGCATTCTCAGAGCCTTATAGCCACCCTCTAAAAAGGGTATGCCAATCCCAGCGTCTGCCAACCACTGCTGACTTAACTTAGACCGCAGACCACCCCTGAAACAATACAACACCGCGTCGGGGTGCTCATTGACAAAATCTAACCACTTTTTAACTCTATTACTCTTGGTTGTTCCATGAACTAATTGATGACCTAAATCAATGGCAGCAGTTTGGCCTTGTTGTTTATAGCAAGTGCCTATTTGCTCGCGCTCGTCATCACTCATGAGTGGCAGATTCACAACGTTTGGAAACGCACCTCTGTCAAATTCTATGGGTGCCCGTACATCAAACATGGGGCGTTGATGTAATAATAAATCATCAAAATCAGCTGCTTTTATAGGTTTTGGTAGCAACGACTCAATGACTTTAAGAGGCATTTCAAACCACCTCAACACAGTAATTTTGACTTATTACTGGGTCTGATAAATACCCAATCCACACACAGTCTTGGCCCTGTGCACGACAAATATCTTCTGCCTGAGTCATTTTATCTTCGGCTACAGCAACCAATAAACCCCCGCTGGTTTGCGGATCACAAAGGATATTTAATTGCTCTTCACTAAGCGGACCCAGTTTGTGACCATAACTTGCATAATTTCTCCCACTACCACCAGGCACACAACCTTGGTTTAAATAGTGTTGCACATCTGTTAGCAATGGAATTTGGTTGAATTCAATATGCGCATGTAACCGACTGCCCTCACAGACTTCAAGCAAATGTCCCATGAGCCCAAATCCAGTCACATCCGTCATGGCATGAACCCCTTTCAATGGGGCTAGCTTTACCCCTAAGTCATTGAGCTTGACCATATTGTCACGAGCCAAATTAATATCCTGTGGTCGTAAAATACCCCGTTTTTCAGCTGTGGTTAAAATCCCCACGCCTAAAGGTTTAGTCAGCATAATGTGATCACCCGCTTGGGCTTGGTCATTACGCTGAAGGTGCTCTAAGTCCACTCTGCCCGTTACAGCCAAGCCAAATATGGGTTCTGGTGCATCGATGCTATGACCTCCAGCTAGGCAAATATTGGCTTTGGCACAAACGTCACGAGCACCATCTATGACCCTAGCGGCTATTTCTGGGGCTAACTTATCCACTGGCCAACCTAAGATGGCGATGGCCATCAGTGGCAGTCCACCCATAGCATAAACATCACTAATGGCGTTGGTAGCCGCTACTCGGCCAAAATCAAATGCATCGTCCACAATAGGCATAAAGAAATCAGTGGTACTGATAATGCCAGTGCCATCACCTAAATCAAAAACTGCGGCATCATCTCGACTTTCGTTACCCACAATCAAATTCGGATGGGAAAATTTTGGTAACTGGGACTCCAGCATGATATCCAGAACTTGGGGGGATATTTTACAACCACATCCCGCTCCATGACTATATTGGGTAAGTTTGACTGAGCTCATGACGATTTCTGGCCTATTAGTAAAGTTAGAAGTATACCGATTTTAGTACTGATGTGCTGCGCATCATACTCCATGTAATAATGCTAAGGTGGTTCGTGCTAGTCGCCTTACATGCTCTTGTAGACCTTTGTGAGTATTATTTTGTGCAGCTTGGATGATCATCGATTTATGTTTGGCATCCCGCACATTTTGATGTAGCAAGTAAAGTGGGCCGCTGAACCCAGCACGTCCGTTTGCCAGCAAGGTTAATAAGTTTTGTTGTTGCTTTTTACTAAGCGCCACCATTACATTTTTTTGGCAGGATGCAAATATTATTTGCCAGAGATCTGCATCGATTGAAGAAAACCAAAGGTACTGGCCAAAGGTTAAATAGTCTCGAAAATGGCACCTCAATTGATCCTGTAATATCTTCGCATCGGCACTAATGGGTTGCATCACCTGCACGCTATTGAATCCAGTCGCAGTATCCGCCCGCACACCTAGCCATATAGGAATAAACTTATTGAGCTGCCAAAAATCTAGGTTTTTGGAACTGGCAGAAAAGCTGGCACCCACAAAGTCAACTTGTCTCTCTTGAGCTAAACCATACACTCGCTGAAGTAATTTGGAACCAATACCTCTACCTTGGAGGGACGGCGTCACAGCAAGGCGTTGAATGCGCCAACTACTCAGTTCACAAGCCACTGAAAAACCCGCTTGTTGAGATAAAATCTGAGCTAACAAATGGCCTTGGATCCGTCGTTGGCCAAGCGCTATCTGGCGCGCCAAAGATGCATCTAAGTTGCCCTCCTCTGCAACCCAAGCAAGACCAACCAGATGCTCACCAACAAAGCATAAATGCATCTGATGCTGGGGGTGATCTAATAACAATCTTAAGTCTTGGGGTGTGGTTTGGTAATGAGCTAACATTAACAGGCCATAAACTTGCCTTAATAAGGTCTGGTTTTGTGCCAGTTTTGCACCTGTGACCTGACTATATGCGAGGGCCATTGATGAGTCAGCAAATGCATTATGAGTTATATTTGGTAACTCCACATCACATAAAAAGCTGCTACGAATAAAGTTTTCAAGGGCATCACCAGCCTGCCAACGCATGGGTTGTGTAAGGGTCATGTGTTTACTTGAACGCCCTAAGCTTGCAATGATATGGGGTAGTTTTAGTCGATAGCCTTGCCCACTACCCTCATATCCATCCTGAGTTGATGATAAAACGACTAATTTATAGACCTTAATCAGCTTGATTAATTGTGACAAAGGAATAGCAGCCGCTTCATCGACAATTAATACCCCTGCGTCTGGAAGTGATGTTAACAGGGCATCTAAAGCATAAAAATTAATGCTTGGCATAGCTGAGGTTTGCATCATAGCATTAAGGGAACGCTTACTAGGTGCAGTTACGATGGCAGGGCCATGCTGGGCCTTTGAGCCAAGGGCTTTAATAAACCATCCCAAACAGGCTGATTTACCCCGGCCTCTGCGTGCATCAATGGCAAGCACCATGCTATTTTGTTGCTCATAAGCCATCACTAATTGACTAATCAGATGGCCTTGTGCTTCGGTCGGTTGCAGTGGTTGGGATGCTTCAAAGATAAGTGGTAGAGGCTGCCAATCAATAGGCACTACTTTATGTTGGGGCTCAGCATGTAGTTCTTGCAAAACAAAGACGGCACTATGGTGCTGCCATTGATTTTGCCACCATTGAATAAAATGCGAATGGGCAGTGTTTATTGAATGACCATAGGACTCCAGTTGTAAATCATAATTTTTATGCCATTGGGCACTTGGAGGAGTCAATAAGATTAATACGCCACCTCCTCTTATGGTGCCGCTAACCGCACATAGGGCACTCGCATTAAAAGCCCTGTGAGCGTTATAAACCACATGCTGATTAGACGTGCCAAGATATTGTTTAGCTTGAGTTGAAGTAATGTATCGCTGTTGCTTGGAGTGAGAATGATCGTCTTTTAACACATCGACCCATAAGCACGAACCACCTAATTGGCTTAGGTGCTGCGCCTGAATTAGGCCTCTTTCTTCTTCCATGGCCAATACCAGCATCAAACGATGGCCTGTATTTCGCGCTATTACCAGAGGCTCACGAAATTCAGTTAATTGGCTAATAGAAGGCAAATTCTTTCAGTCCTCGGTGACTATAAATAATAATGATTGTACATCAGAATTGATCATAGACGTCTTTAAAAAAACCAAAATTGTATGAGCAGATAAAGTGGCAGTTAGATTGATGGGGTTTCAAATAAACGCCCAGCCTTAATGTTAGGCAGGCTAATATTTAACTGATGCAACAAGTGCCAAGCCATAACTTGGTTACTAGATATAAAATAACACCCATAACGTTGTTCAAGTTCAGCGAGTTTAGCGACGGCTTTAAAGTTGGTACATGAAATAAACACAGCATCAGGAACTGCATCCACGCCCGCCAATAACTCTTCTATTAGCTTTGGCAGATGCTCAGGATTCATTGATCCAATGTCTTTATCTAAGGTTAAATCTAGGCTACCCCACGCCATAATGTTGTAACCTACTGAATCTAAGGCGTTATAGAATGGCTCATTAACAGAGGCTAAATAAGGCGATAGAACTACTATGTTTTTAGCCTTAATAAATGCAAGGGCTGCTTTAATGGCACTAAACGGATTACTTGTAATTTGCTCAGAATTACCCTGTTGCAAAAGTTGCTGTACCTTTTCTTCACCAATCACTAAACTACCAGAAGTGCAGCCATAGGCAATGGCATCCAGCTCTACATCTGGCAATATTAGGCTGGCACAATGGCCGATCTCATGAGCCATAGTTAATAAAGCCTTGGGGGTAACTTCCGCTGCACAGGCGATCCTAGCCACCAAAATTTCTATGGGTAACCCAGCAAAAATCTCTCGCCATTCCACTTCAACCACCATGTCTGTTGCAAGCACCACAAGGCCAATGCGCACAGGCATATTATTGGGGTGCAAAAATGCAGGTGACAATGGCTTACAAAGGCTTGAAAAGGATTGCATTAGACCACTCCTAAACTCGTTTAATGGGTGATAGATTGACGTCGTATTTTCGACCACACTCGATCACCAAATAAGCCTATACCAGTAGCTGCTGCAATACCGAATCTTTCACCTATGGTCTTTTTGGCCACATATTCGATCAGCAAAACGTCACTTTGCTTTACCGCTTCTTGTAAAACTTCATCTGAAGTACCCACAGCGTCAACTAGGCCTAGTTCAATTGCCTGCTGTCCATACCATACGTCGCCATTAGCCACTTGATCCATGTCTAACTGGGGACGCTGAAGTTTGACCCAGCTTTTAAATAAACCATGGGTTTGCTGTAAGTCTTCAACAAATTTATCACGCCCTTTACGGGTATTCTCACCAATGACAGTGAGACTGCGTTTATGTTCACCAGCCGTTAGCACCTCAACGTCTATGGAGTGTTTCTTTAGCAGCCTGTGAACGTTAGGTACTTCTGCAACTACACCGATAGACCCAACAAGAGCGAAAGGAGCAGCCGTAATGTGGTTGGCCATGCACGCCATCATGTATCCACCACTGGCAGCAACTTGGTCTACACAGATCGTAAGTGGAATTTTTGCACTATTAATTCGCCCTAACTGTGATGCAGCCAAACCATAGGTATGCACCATGCCACCACTAGAATCAAGGCGCAGAATGATTTCGTCAGTGATTTTGGCAACAGAAATAATGGCACTAATTTCATGTCGTAAAAACTCGACAGCACTCGCCTTAATATCACCGTCAAAGTCAATGACAAAGGTGCGCTTCTTCACATTGGCTACTAAATTTTCTTCACTGGCAGCGTCAATACCTTCAGCTTTTGCTTGCTTGGCTTGTTTTTTAGCCTCCGCTTTATCTTGCTTGGTCTGAATCTTATCTGCTTTTTCTTGAGCTTTACGCAGCTGTTTAAATTGAAATTTATCCATCATGGCGTGATCTAATGTATCGGTCATGTCTTCGAACTCTTCGTTAAGATTACGAACCTCAATATGCCCTGCCTTGCTATGTTGTCGACGGTTTTGACCTGCCATCACTAAAATGCCAATCACCACAATGGCTGCAACACAGAAGGTAATCACCTTAGCTAAAAACAGTCCATAATCGTACAAAAAATCTAACACATTAGTCTCCAGTTGCAGTTCTTGGTTTCACCAAGCAATAGGGCTGTATTCTAGTCTAGTCAGCTCTGAAACCACAGCTAAACCTTCACCAAATAGATAATTCAAACGATCGTTTGATTTATTTTTTAAAAACACATAAAATCATTGTATTGAAATCACAAACAAGAGCAATATTATGACAGTTGACCAAATTAAGCAGAAAATGCAATCCGCTTTTGTACCCGAAGAAGCAGACGGATTGAATGCCACTTTTCAATTTTGTATTGCTGACGATGACGATTTCTATATTTCCATTGAAGATAGCAGCTGCAAGGCGATGATGGGTAAGCATGATGATCCCGCAATCACTATGTCCATGGATGCGGAAACACTCTCAGAAATCGTTGCTGGAGAGCTCGACGGCATGGCTGCTTTTATGGGAGGACGTTTACAAGCTGAAGGCGACGTCATGCTGGGTGCACGATTAAGCCAATTATTCGAAATGGGCGAGTAAACACTTAAATTCAAAGCCTTTATCGCAGTCTCTTAATGCGTGTAGGAGAGTTAGTCGTCCTTTTTAGAAACCCCAGCGTAAAATCTAATAATCCTGAGTCGCTATTGAATCTAAGTAATTATCTAACCTAAGTAGTTATCTAACCTAAGTAGTTATCTAACCTAAGTAGTTATCTAACCTAAGTAGTTATCTAACCTAAGTAGTTATCTAACCTAAGTAGCCATCTAACCTGAGTCATCGATAGACAAAAAGACGGCCCCTCCTCAACCCTAATCCTAACCTATACAATTGAAGTCTAAGGCAAGAATTAACCTACCATCATTACCAAAAACATTCGTGACCAGACGCTTGAGCCACTGCTTCAAGCTTTACTTGGTGCGCCGCCAGTTCTTCATCTGTCGCCAAGACCACCTTAAGCTCATAGGCTTGGAGGTCTGTTATTCTTCGCCGATCTAACGCAGTTTCTGACCGATTAGGGGATGTTTCTGACCCCAACATTAAGTCTGTTTGACCTCCAGTCATGCTCAGGTAAACATCCGCTAATATCTCAGAATCTAACAAGGCGCCATGCACCTGTCGATGGGCATTATTAATCCCATACCTGCGGCAAAGAGCGTCTAAGTTATTCTTTTGTCCTGGGTGTTTTTGTCTGGCAAGTTTTAAGGAATCTGTAATTTTACAAATGTCTGCAATTTTTGGATAACTACGCCCAGTCTTTTTGGCCACCAAAGCTAATTCATTATCTAAAAACCCAAGGTCAAAAGGCGCATTATGAATAATTAATTCAGCGTCTCTAATGAACTCAATAAAGGCATCAGCAACGGCTGAAAATAAGGGTTTATCTTGCACAAACTCCTCAGTAATGCCGTGCACTGCCTGGGCTTCCATAGGTATATCTCGTTCAGGATTAACGTATTCATGAAAGCTCTCACCAGTAAGACGCCTGTTAACCATTTCTAAGGCACCCACCTCTATTAAGCGATCACCTTGTTTGGATTCTAAACCAGTTGTTTCCGTATCTAAGACTATTAAGCGCAAAATTTATTCCTGTATGATTTATCTAGTGTGTTCGGCAGCACCTAGGTTAGCTAGGTCATCTGCAATTTCATTTTCAATATGCCCACTATGCCCCTTGACCCAATGCCACTCAACCTCATGGCCCTGCACTGTCTGATCTAGGAGTTGCCAAAGATCAGCATTTTTAACAGGTTTTTTGGCGGCGGTACGCCAATTATTCTTACGCCAATTAACAATCCATTCCGTAATACCTTTGCGCACATATTGGGAGTCAGTCGTCAGATCAACCTTGCATGGCCGTGTCAAAGCCTCGAGTCCTTTAATGGCAGCCATCAGCTCCATACGGTTATTCGTCGTTACTGGCTCGCCACCATACAAGCGTTTCTCTTGCTCTTTAAAACGCATCAGCACACCCCAACCGCCAGGACCTGGATTACCTTTGCATGCGCCATCTGTAAATAGTTCAATGCGATCTGAAGTCAATCAACTGTGCTCCAGTGGTTGTTTATTTTGACTGGGTTGGCGGGTTGCTCCAGCTAAGCCAAAACTGCGTTTTACAATGCTATTGCGCCAATGAGCTTTAAGTATGTGCACCCGTGTCTCTTGTTTTACTGCAGATAGAACATAGCCAGCCCCCAAGGGATTGGAGAAGCAAGATAACCAAGGACTCATCTTCCATTTGGCAGGTGCACAATCATATACAGGCTTAATCTCAAAGTCACCAAAACTGAGCAGTGTTAGCCAGTCCTTAAGTCTGCTGTGAGCGATAAAATTAGCCCGCCAAGGTAGACCACGTTTTAGCCTTAATTGGCGCCACAAACCCCATACGCTGTAGGGATTAAACCCAGTAATTACAACTCGACCTCCGGCATTAACTACCCTAGCAACTTCGCGAAGGGTTTGATGTGGGTTATCACTCATATCCAATACATGCTGAAGTACCACAAGGTCTATAGATTCGCTAGCTAGGGGCAATTGGTGTGGATCCATCACCACATCACCCCCCAAATTAAAATTTGACGTAAGGGCCATGGCATTTTTTATGGGGCTTACTAAATTGGAACTTAATTTGGCATTGAGTCCTAAATAAACACTATAATGGCCAAAAGCTCTGGGCATCAATAACGTTAACTGCTGCTGTTCTTGAGCCATGAATGAGGCCCCTTTTTTACTGGTTAACCATGTGGCAAATTGTTGTTCTTCGAATTGACACGATTGTAAGTGGGTGTTTTTATTCATACCTCATAATAAGCCATTCCTTGCCACCTTGCTTGCGTAATTTGCATCGCACAGCTACTCTTAGGGATAAATACTTAGTTTAAAAAAGACCATACTATGCATGCATTAACTTCAAATCTGATCGTCACACCCCTACCCGCATTTAATGATAACTACATTTGGTGTATCGAAAATGCAGAGGTAGACGGGTTCGTAGTGGTTGACCCCGGTGACTCACAAGTTGTTATTGAGCAGGCTTCAAAGCTACAAAAAAAACTCTCTGCTATATTGGTTACGCACCATCATGCAGACCACACAGGTGGCATTAAGGCTCTCCTTGATCATTTTGGAGACCTTCCCGTATACGGGCCTGCTAACAGTCCTTATGCAGGCATTACTCATAAACTTAAGGAAAATGACTCAGTCAGCATATTTGATGCTCACTTTAGGGTTATGGAAATTCCTGGCCATACCCTAGACCACATTGCCTATTATAATGATCAACAAGGCCTTTTATTTTGTGGAGACACCTTATTCTTAGCAGGTTGTGGACGAGTGTTTGAAGGGTCTCCTTTGCAAATGCATCAGTCACTCAATAAAATTATGGCTTTACCTGCCATGACCATGGCCTATCCAACCCATGAATACAGTGTTGCAAACTTGAAATTTGCCATGGCAGTGGATGGCAACAATGAGGCCCTAAAGTTAGCTCAAACAATGTGCCATGAAATTAGATCTGAGAACCAAGTTACATTGCCCACGCGCTTGGCACAAGAAGCGGCGATTAACCCTTTTTTACGCACTCATGACAAGGCCGTTATTGCCAGTGCAGAAGATTATCAACAACAAACGTTAAAAACCCCCGTAGAGGTCTTTGCCGTTTTAAGACAGTGGAAAAACAACTTTTAGTAGTTATTAGTGCTAAAAAGACAAGTAACTAACCCTAGACTGGGCATTCTATATTGACCTTGGCACCTAGCCTGCTAAAATCAACTGCCTTTCGACATCAAAAATGTGACCTTTGCTTTGAAAACCCTTTTTCTTCAATCATTCTCTCGAATTCCACTTAATGCCATTTTATTAATGCTCGCATTATTTAGCCTTAGCGCTTGTCAAACGGCACAGCTAAAAAGTACTGTCGCTAAGGTGCAAGCCACAGAAACATCAATAGCCACCGCAACACCTGAAGTTGATCACACGAATAATGATTCTGAGACAGCTATGGTAGAAGATATGGCGATCAAATTGGTCGTTGACCCACTACCAGCTAATACAGCAACCAGTGACATGGCTCCCCCAACAGGCGAAGAATCTTATCAGTCTGCTCAAGCTATCGCCCAAAGTATCAGCAAAGATAATTACCTAAATTGGTCTGAACTTGACTCTGAGGCAAGCACTGATGCAGCTGCTAAACTTCTTGCAGAGGCACAGAGAAAACCTAAAAGCGATCCACTTCCAAAGGTAAACGTAATCCCGACGCCTGAAGCTCCCCCAGTTTTTGATCTGTGGCAGCTTACTGTGGCAAATTATGGCTTAGAATTTGTAGACAACAAACGCATTGGTCAACAGTACAACTTCTATAACAAACATCCAGAACTCATGCACCGTGTGACCACTAGAGCGAGTCGGTATTATCACTTTATGTTGCATGCAGCCTTAGATAAGTCTATGCCTGCTGAAATCGCCCTCATCCCTATTATTGAAAGTGGGTTTGATCCCTTTGCCTATTCTTCTGGGCGCGCATCTGGAGCTTGGCAATTTATTCCAGCAACAGGACGGGGTTTTGGCCTCAAACAAAATTGGTGGATTGATGGACGCAGAGATATTGTCGCTTCTACAAATGCGGCCCACAAATATCTATTACAATTACACAAAATGTTTGATGGCGATTGGTTACTCGCAATTGCATCTTATAACGGCGGTCAAGGCACCGTCAGAAAAGCCATAAAACGGAACAAAAAAGCGGGTAAACCAACAGATTTTTGGTCATTGAAGCTGCCTAGAGAAACGATGAATTATGTGCCTAAGTTATTGGCTGTAGCCCGAGTAGTTGCAGAGAATGCTGGCACTAAAACACTTTATAGCATCGACGATGAAGCCTACTTTGAAGCCGTCGATGTCGGGTCACAAATTGATTTGGCTCAAGCTGCCGAAATGGCGAATATTACTACGGACGAAATGTACCGCTTAAATCCGGCCTACAATCAATGGGCAACCGACCCAAAAGGCCCGCACAAACTTCTCATCCCTATTGCTCATATTGAACGCTTTAAAGCTGGCTTATTAGAACTTCCCTCGAGTAAGCGAGTGACTTGGAACCGATATAAAATAGTCTCAGGAGACAGTCTAGGCAAGATTGCTCAGCGCTTTAAAGTCAGTGTAGATTTAATACGCACCATTAATAATATTAACGGTAGTATGATTAGGATGGGTAAAACCCTGATGATTCCTATTGCCAGTAAAGACGCTGCTGCTTACAGCTTAAGTGCTGCTCAGCGGGTGATTAACCGACAAAAACAGATTACGCAAAATCAGGCTAGCCAACGTATCGAATACAAGGTAAAAAGTGGTGATAGCCTATGGAAGATCGCTAAAAAGTACAAAATTAGCATCAAACAAATTGCTAGTTGGAATAAATTGGGAACCCGGTCAGTGCTGCAAATTGGTGACAAGTTAAGCATTTGGCCACGCAGCACCACGACCAAACTAACCAGACCAGGTCGCAAAGTCGTTAAGAAACTAACCTATAAGGTGCGTTCTGGAGATAACCTATCAACCATTGCCCAGCGTTTTAGTGTGACGGTGAAAGACATTAGAAAATGGAATAGACGTCTGAAAAAGTACCTGCAACCAGGCCAGAAGTTAAGCCTCTTTGTGAACGTCACCAAAATTAAAAAATAGCTATAAAAAAACCCGCTTTAGCGGGTTTTTTTATGCCATCTGATCACGTGGTTAAGGCGTGTCCAGAACACATATCAGACTCACTTAGAGCTGGTCGTCAACACCTTGAACATACCAGTCCATACCCAGCAAAGTACCCATATCTACAGTCGTTCCTTCAGGTGCAGCTAAGCTCCCGTCTTGCTTATAAACAGGGCCAGCAAATGGATGCAGTGTACCTGTTTTAATGGCTGCTGCGGTTGCTTCTGCCATGGCTTTAACATCTGCAGGCATATTGATGTATGGGCCCATGAAAACCATGCCAGAATCAATACCACCAAACGTATCAGTGCTCACCCAAGAGTCGTCTAATACTGCTTGTGTGCGTTCAACATAGTAGTCATCCCAGTTATCAATGATAGAGGTTAACAAAGCTTTAGGCGCAAAGGGAGACATGTCTGATGCTTGACCAAAAGCATAGACACCCTGCTCTTCTGCCACTTGGACCGCGGCTGTAGAGTCTGTGTGCTGAGTAATGATATCAGCACCTTGGCTAATCAATACTTTAGCGGCATCAGCTTCCTTGCCTGGGTCGAACCAAGAGTTAGCCCATACAACTTTGAGTTTAAAGTTTGGATTAACTGTTTGAGCACCTAACAGAAACGCATTAATTCCACGCACTACTTCAGGTATTGGGAACGAACCAATGTACCCAGCCACACCTGATTTAGACATCTTGGCAGCAATTTGACCAATGACGTAACGGCCCTCATAAAAGCGCGCGCCGTAAGTCGATACGTTATCACTTCTTTTGTATCCCGTGGCGTGTTCAAATTTAACGTCTGGGAATTTAGCTGCAACGTTCATCGTTGGATCCATATAACCGAATGAAGTGGTGAAAATTAAGCCTGCACCTTGACGTGCTAGTCGCGTAATTGTTCTTTCGGCATCTGGGCCTTCGGGCACATTTTCAACAAACACGGTTTCTACATGATCACCTAAGCGAGCATCAATGGCTTGACGGCCTTGGTCATGCTGATAGGTCCAACCAAAGTCTCCTGGAGGACCAATGTAGATGAAACCAACCTTGAGCTTATCTGCAGCAACGGCAGAAATGGATAGTGCTGAGACCAGCGCAATGCTGGCTGCAGCTGTGAGCAACTTCTTCATACAACTTCTCCTCATCTATTATGATGAATTATTATTAAAATGTTACAGCAATATCGATCTTAAGCCAGGCTTAACGATCGGGTACAAAACCCTGCCCTAAGGAGGCAGGGGTATTGATCAAGGATAAACGCCTATTAGTAGAAATAATAACCAGCGCCAAAATAGTTGCACCGTAGGGTAGTGAAGATAGCAGTTGTGACGGAATATCTACACCCATACCTTGGGCATAAAGCCCCAAAATCCAGACACCACCAAATAAATAGGCTCCAGCGGCTAACCTAGCCGGCAACCAGGTAGAGAATACCACTAATGCCAGTGCAATCCAGCCCCTACCTGCAGTCATGTTTTCTATCCACTGCGGTGTGTATACCAAGGATAAATAGGCCCCGGCAAGACCAGATGTCGCGCCTCCAAAAGCAATGCAAGCGTAACGAACTGCGACTACTCGATAGCCTAAAGCGTGTGCAGATGCATGATTTTGTCCAACAGCCCTTATAATTAAGCCCATACGAGTGTGATTTAATACATAAGCTACGCCAATAGTTAAAGCAATTGAAATGTAAACTAACGGGTCTTGACCAAATACTAATCGACCCACATAAGGCAAATCTGATAACCAAGGGATAGACACATTGGCTAACTTAACCCCTGGCAAACCGACAAACCCACTACCAATTAAACCCGAAAGCCCTAACCCTAGTAACGTAATTGATAAACCCGTCGCAACTTGATTAGTCATTAAAGTTTGCGTTAGCAGGCCAAATAACAAAGAGGTGGCAATGCCTGCAAAGGTAGCTGCAGCAATACCTACCCAAGCTGAATCCGTTAAATGGGCAGCAGCAAAGCCACATACGGCTCCCATCACCATCATACCCTCAATACCAAGGTTCAGGACGCCTGAGCGTTCAACCACCAACTCGCCAATAGCAGCTAATAACAAAGGCGTAGACGCTGTGATAATGGTTAGAAGTATTGCTTCATAAGGGCTCATAATGTGTGACCTGAAATATGTTGATTAGTTTTAGTACTAATCCATTTAAGTCGATATAGAATTAACGTATCGCACATCAAAATAAAGAATAGCAACATGCCCTGAAACATCTGAGTAATCTTGCTAGAAATACCTAACTCGATTTGTATACCTTCACCACCAATATAACTAATGGCTAACAAGATGCCGGCAAAGATGACCCCTAGAGGATTTAAACGTCCCAAAAAGGCCACAATAATTGCCGTAAAACCATAATTTGGAGAAATATGTGGTTGTAACTGGCCGATGGGACCTGCGACTTCGAGTAACCCCGCAAGCCCTGCAAGTCCGCCAGACAGGGCAAAACAGAACCACACCATTTTAGTGTGTGAAAAACCCGCGAAGGCTCCTGCTCTAGGAGCGCTGCCAACCACCTTAATTTCAAAACCTTTCAGGGTGTGGCGCATGATCCAAAATAGTACTAAAGCAGCCACTAGCGAAATCAATAGACCCGCATGCATGCGGCCGTCACCCCACATAGGGAGAAGATGCCAACCTTCAAATGCCACCGACTTTGGAAAGTTATACCCTTGAGGGTCTTTCCAAGGGCCGCGTACCACCCAATCTAATAATAACTGTGCTATATAAACTAGCATCAAACTTGTCAGAATTTCATTAACCCCAAAACGAGTCTTTAACCAAGCAGGAATCAAACCAAACAGTGCCCCACCGAATGCCCCTAGGCATAGCATCGATAAAAGTGCTAACGGCGACTGCCATTCACCCCACAACACGGGAACCATAGCCCCCATAAGGGCACCAACAGTGAGTTGCCCCTCAGCACCGATGTTCCAAACATTAGCCTTAAAACAAACAGCTAAACCCACACCAATCAGCACCAGTGGCCCAGCTTTAACCAACACCTCCTCAATAGACCACCAACTAGTCAAGGGATCTATAAAATAGAGGTACAAAGCCGTCAGTGGAGGCTTGCCCATGATTGCAAAAATTAGCCCTCCCATAATTACAGTGAGGAAGATCGCCAGTATAGGCGACCATAAGTTCATGATGCCTGCGGCCTGTGCGCGTTTTTCTAAAATTAACTGCATGTTAAGCTCCACTTGCTCGGTCAGTCTGCTCATGAGATCCTGCCATCATCAAACCTATCTGCTCGCGCGAAAGATCCTCTGCTGCATAGGTGGATGACAGCTGTCCCCGAGACATTACGGCAATGCTATCGGCTAACTCAAAAATTTCATCAAGGTCTTGGCTGATAATCAAAATGGCACTACCTTGACGAGATAAATCAATGACAGCTTGACGAATAAGAGCTGCTGCACCCGCATCCACTCCCCAAGTGGGTTGGTTAATCACTAAAACTTTGGGTTTACGGTTAAGTTCACGCCCGACTACAAACTTCTGCAGATTACCCCCAGATAAAGAGCCTGCAGTTGCGTCTTGAGTCGACTTACGCACGTCATACTCAGCACTGATGGTCTCATTTAATTGCATTAACTGCTGTCGATCTATGCCCAACCAGCCAAGGTTTAATGAGGATTCAGTGTCATTACAAGCATGACGAGAAAGTAAAATATTTTCAGTTAAGCTTAAGTGCTCTACAGCGCCATGCCCCATGCGTTCTTCAGCTACAAAAGCTGCTCCCAAGCGACGCCTTTGATTAATATTGAGGCCGTCACTCACCTGCCCTAACAAAGCTATATAATCTTTACTAGGGTTACATTCTTCACCTGAAATGACGCTGAATAATTCACTTTGACCATTGCCTGCAACACCAGCAATGGCGAGTATTTCGCCACTTTTAACCTCTAGGCTGACATTGACTAGATCAACTCCAAAAGGTGTAGATGAAACTTGTTTGAGTAGAGACAGTGACAATAATACATCGCCCATTTGACCATTGGCATCACGGCTAACTTGATGCACACTCGCCCCTACCATCAATTGGGCCAGTGTAGCCGCAGTTTCCAATTGGGGATCAACTTGTGCAACCAGTTTTCCATGACGCAAAATAGTAGCATCGTGGCAAATTTGTTTAACTTCTTCTAGTCGGTGGGAGATGTACAGCACCGCACATCCTTCTTTAACTAAACGACGTAGGGTTGAAAATAAACCTTGGGCCTCTTGTGGGGTAAGTACCGCGGTCGGCTCATCCATAATTAATAACTTAGGTTGTTGCAACAAACAACGCACAATTTCAATGCGTTGCCGCTCACCCACAGACAAGTCAGCGACTAAAGCATCGGGGTTAAGCGGCAGGCCATAGTCTTGTGACAAACTAGCTATGCGTTGACTCAAATCACCTTGTCGTAGAGATTTAGGCAGAGCAAGGCTTATATTTTCTGCCACAGTGAGGGCTTCGAACAACGAAAAGTGCTGGAACACCATGCCGATGCCCAATTCTCTAGCGTGAGCTGGGCTTGTAATTGAAACTGGTTTCCCTTGCCAATAAATACGACCCGCTGTGGGCTGCAAAGCGCCATACATCATCTTAACTAAGGTCGATTTCCCAGCTCCATTTTCACCTAACAAAGCGTGAACTTTGCCTGTTTCTATGGCTAGGTTGACCGTATCATTGGCATAAAAGTCGCCAAACTTTTTACTAATATCTTTAACCTGTAACAACACAGGTAATGCATTATTATTCGACTTGTTGAGCATGAAACCTCAGCACTTAAAGTAATACTAAAAACCATTATAACGATATAATATTTGGCGTCAAAAAAACTGACTAATTAGCCAGCTTTTCAAACTTATGAGTGGTCATCGATACCTTTTCAAACACTATAAACTTCAAAGTCTTTGAAGTATTTATGCTCACTCAACTCTGCTGGCGCAACAACAGCCTCTGAGGGGTGTTTGTCTTTTAAATAGGTTGCTGCCACATTTTTTAAAGACTCTAATGTCACTGCCAACAGCGCTAGTCTGAAAGCTTGGCGAACCTCTGCATGGCGACCATGCAGTTGGTTTTGATACGCCTGTAACGCTTCTCCAGCAGGTGAACCTGGTTTATCAAGACTACCAATAACCCCAAGCACAGCTTCTTCAAGATGCTGAGGGAGCAGTTGGTTTGATAGCACCCAGTCGACTGAGGCACTAAAATCATTAAAGGTCTCTTCACTGCGCGGGTCACGATAGGAATAAAAGCGGAAACAAGCATTATTATTATCCTGTCCTGCTCCCCCACCATAAGCGCCACCTTGTTCACGCACGGCACGATGAAGATAACCATTACGCAGCACCTCACCCAGCACTACGAGAGAAGCGGCATCTGGATGGGCACTCGATACAGTGGGGAAAGACCTAGCGCAATAATTAACTTGCGTATTAGTGGTCCATAACTGTTGTACTGGTTGATAATTAGCTTGGGTATGCACTTTATTAAAGGCCCATTGTACTTCACCTTTTAATACCCCCACTTGCTCAGAAAACGCTGAAGTAAACGTAGATTCAATGTGCGATTGCTGTAGCTTTTCACCTACACTTGCCAATTGCAATGGCTGTTTGCCTAGCTGTTCTTGAAGTGCTGTCAGTTGTTGGCACAAGTCTGACAAACATTTTTCGTCCTTTAAACTATCGTCAAGTTGTTGCAGCCAGATCAGACCTTGTAGACCGCTTACATTAAATGCAAGGTTTGCACCAGCGCTCATATTCCGACTGGCAGCTCCCAGTGCAAAACTATGCCCAGATTGCCCCACACTTTGTTGACGGCGCGAACGAAGTTGTCCCACCAGTTCTTTCACTCGCTGTTTTTCATCAAAGCGTACCGATAATAAGGTGTCCTTTAACAAATCGACAATCGCTGTTTGTTGGCTGACTAAGCCTTTGGTACTGAGGACAAAATAAGCCTTTAGTTGATCAGCATCAGTGGCTTGTCCGCGGTACGAAAGATATGCCGAAAGGCTACCACAGACTGCTGCTTGCTTCGCTTGAACGGCTAGATAGTCCTGCTCCCCAATGCCTAACTCAGTCATTAGCTGAGCTAATAAGTTGAGATAAGGTAGCTGACTCACATTCAGTTGGGGCCAATCAATCACAAGTTGGTGGTATACCAAACCATTGGTGCCTGCACCATAGAACTCCCAACCGAGGTCTTTATTTGACATGGTAGGCTCAGCAATGAATTGAGTGGCTGGGATATCTTGGCGGGTGACTTCTGGTAAAATTGAAGCGTCATCTTCTTGTGACTGTCGCTCTAATAAAGCGGCAGTTTGGTCGACCACTGACTGGCGTTGCTCATCATTCATGGACTTAAGCATAATATCTAGACGTTGCTTTTCTGAGTCATCTCTTCGCTTTGACATGTGCTCATCGGGCGCCAGTGTCAGCCGCACTTGGTGGCCATTATTCAAAAGTAAATCTTGTATTAAAGCGGGAATAAAGTTGCGATCCTTAATGTCTTCAGCCAGTTGTGTTAATGCCGGATCTAAATTAAGTGCAGCTAGAGCATCACCACCATGAATGGCGGCTGGTAATGCGCTCAATATTAACTGCATTCCGAATGGGTAGCCATCTCCACCAATTTCTCGCTGGCCCAATTCCAGTTGATGCAGAGCCGCTTCAATTTCACTTTGGGGCACCCCTTCAAGCGCCACTTTTTTAAGGCAATCAAGCACTAAGGTCTCGAACTGATCTGCGTCTGTGACATCGGCGCCTTCGAGTCCGCATACAAACGTCATTTCTTTATTCGAATCTTCTAAGCCACACAACTGAGAAGGTCCGGTACCAATGCCACACGTTTCTAATTCTCGTCTTAGTGGCGAAGCACTGTTATCGAGTAATACACGCGCCAAAAGATTAGCCCGCATCTGTTGGGCTAAATCTGTGCTGTGACCCAGTAACCAACCAAGAACTAAGTGACTCTTAGCTTGCTTGTCATTAGCTTCTGCAGGATAACTTTCCTGCACTTTGATGGGGCTGAAATAGCGTTTTTCATCAGCCACAAACAAGTCAATTTTTTGAGCTGAAAAACGATGTAATGCATGTTCTTCGAAAGATTTTTGATGGGTTGCTGCCGAAATATCACCACTGGTCATGAAAATAGCATTTGATGGATGATAGTGACGCTTATAAAAGGCTAATAGCTGTTCATGAGATAAATTGGGTATATCTGAGGGATCACCGCCACTGTTAAAATGATAAGTCGTACTAGGGAAGAGGTACTTACTTAAGGTATCCCAAAGTTGACTTACGGGAGAACTCATCGCCCCTTTCATTTCGTTAAAGACTACACCCTTAAAGGTGAGGCTTTTTTGTCCTTTGTCATCGTCTGTGAACTCTACGCGGTGACCTTCTTGGGCAAAATCTAGTGCATCAAGACGGGCAAAAAATACGGCATCTAAATAAACCTCCAAGAGGTTATTAAAATCTTTTTTATTCTGACTAGCAAATGGATATGCGGTCCAATCGCTGCTCGTAAAGGCATTCATGAAGGTATTCAAGGAACGCCTAATCATCATAAAAAAAGGATCCCTCACAGGAAATTTTTCACTACCACACAGAGCCGTATGCTCTAACACATGAGCCACACCTGTGGAGTCTTGAGGCATGGTTTTTAGGGCCACTAAAAATACATTTTCAGTCTGTTGGCTTGCCAAATGAATGTGCATTGCCCCAGTAGCAATATGTTCATACTGCTGAATACTAATATTTAACGAATCAATTGTTTGCTGACGCAAAAATCTAAATGCAGGGTGCGATTGTGGTGCTGCGGACATATTCATACCAATTAATAGATTCAAAAAACACCATCGGTAAAGACCAATGGATGTAATAAAAAGACCTAAAAGCTAAGTCACTTTTAGCGTCACATTCGGTGTATAAAAACTAAGTAAAAGAGATTGTAGGCAAAGTCACCTGCAAGGCCAACAAGAATGCACTTTCATCGAAGGGTTTACTTAAATAATAATCAGCCCCTGCTTCGAGACCGTTTCTGCGATCGATATCACTAGCTTTGGCAGTTTGCATAATAATCGGTAAGTCTACATTTTTAGTGTTGGCAGTGCGCACATGTTTTAGTACTTCTAGACCACTAATCCCAGAAAGCATCCAGTCTAAGAACATCACGTCAAACTGATAGTCTTGGCTATTAAGCACCTTGATAGCTGATTCTCCATCCACCACAGTCATCACAGCCAAGCCTGCGGCCTCTAAGTAATCACTGAGTATCTCCAAATTAATTTCATCATCGTCAACAATTAGGGCTGAATACACTTTGTTTTCGAAGTCTGTCATTTGGCTCACTAGGGCAATAATCTCAAAATTTTCCAAACCAGTAATGTTCTACTGGTCGGCCTATAAACTTGAGTATAATTTGAAACTCGTTGCTAGAAAAGTATTCTTTAAAAGAAACTTTAATTAGCCTATTAAATGCCCATTGCATAGCGAATAACTTGTTTTTTAATGAGTGGAATTCTGGCTGATGAAAGAGCCAAGTTACGCAGCCACTTAGCTTTTGAATTAGTGTTACTAAATCCATGATGAAAAGCATCCATGCTATGCAACATTAAGCCATTGGCTAACTTTCGTTGTTTTTGATAGCGGCTAAGCACCTCCTTAGCGGACCAGTTTTCTCCTTTATTGTGGGCCAGGGTCAGTACATTGGCCAAACTGGCAACATCTTGGAAGCCTAAATTAACACCCTGTCCAGCTAATGGGTTAATCACATGTGCAGCATCGCCAACTAACACCATACCCTCGTCATAATAACTCTGAGCATGTTGCTTTTGTAACCCAAAAGAGGCCTTAGCAGTCACCTCAATATGCCCCAACTGAGGTGGGAAGTGGGTCATAATCTCAGTGGATAAATCTTCATGAGACAAGTTTGAAAGTGCTCTGGCTCGATCGGCTTGATGATACCAAACTACCGAACCATGCTGCCCAAGCAGGGGTAAAAAAGCCTGTGGACCTGTATTTACAAACCGTTGCCAAGTAATATCTTGTTGACCTAGCTGGGTATTCACAGAAGCTACTAAACACGCTTGCTGATATTGACCCCGGTTAACCCCCACCCCAAAAGCCTCTCTGACCTTAGACTGAGCACCATCTGCTCCCACCACTAAGCGCGCTGAAAGATGTTGTCCATTATCAAGCACGACGTTTGTGACATCACCATGGCGATTAAACCTTATTGGGGAGGCTGGACAAATCACTGCCACATTTTCATGACTCTCCAAGGCCTGCCAAAGACTTAACTGCACTAAGCGGTTTTCAACGATGTGCCCAAGTTCCAGCATTCCAACCTGGTTGGCATTAAACATTAAATCACCAAAACCATCCATTTCCCAAACGCGCATGCGCTTATAGGGGCATAGCCGCATCCCTTGGAGAATATCCCATGCTGAGGACTGCTGCATGATTTGTGCACTTTTAGGACTTAAAGCACAAACCTTTAGATCAAACTTTTGACTCAAATCATAATCAGTCGGCGTTTGACCTTCAACCAACGCAATAGAGAATCCATGGGGTGCTAACTGATTAGCCAAAGCAGCCCCAATCATACCCCCGCCACATATTACAATGTCATAATTACATTTCACTTTTAATCGCCTATTGCCTATTCAATTAATGACTCAGTTTAATTTATCCTTGCCTGACAAAATAACTTCCCTTCCTCTTCCACTTATGGTCTATTAAATGCAAGACCTAAAAATAATTATATAATTATCTGCAGTCTTAAAAGAGTTAGTCTAACGATTAACAACTCAATTCACATCGCTATCTAATGCAAGAGGAACCAAGGCCTATTTATAAACCATTTAACGCTCTCTAAGAAGGAATCGATTATGCAAATGAACATTACTGCTCGCCACGATACCAAAGCTTCCGACGCTATAAAACAACGTATTATGGCGAAGCTACAAAAAAATGAAAGCCACTTCGATCACATCACCAACATACAGGTCACTTTAGACAAAGAAGGCAGCCTAGACCTTGCTGAAGCCACCCTCCACCTAGACACAGGCCAAGAAATATTCGCTAAAGCTAAAGGCGAAAATATGTTCAGTGCCATCGATTCTTTGAGTTCCAAACTAGAGAGTCAGTTACAAAAAGCTAAATCTAAAACGAACACTCGCAAAGGCATCGATAAGATTATGCGGGTTATGGGTGAAGACCCAGAAGAACCGAATGAGGAAGTCGCATAGCGACTCAAGATAAGTCGACTATTCTACCTGTTCAGCAAACGTGGTGTAGGTTTCATAATCATTGATGCCCAAAGCTGCAGCAGAACACAACGCCATTGGATCTTCAGCTAGATCCTTTGGCACCACCACCAAACCATCACTAAAAGATACCACTTGTAGACCCACCTTGTGGCAATGCGCAAAAACCTTTTCCAGTGCATGTACCACTTGTTCTTGGTCCTTGAGCAAACGTTCTCTTGGAACTTCATCATGAGCTGGGGGTTTGTATTTAAACTGTTTTAATACCTGCTTTTGATCATCCATCATTAACAAAAGAATATCACCCCAACGCCATTGTTCTAATAAGCGTTTACAAAACAAAAACTGCCCGACATTATCGCAATGCACTCGGTCACCTGAACGCAATTGACGTAACTCATCGTGCACCTGTTGCTGCGCGGTCGTACTGGTGATTTCTATATGCATTGGAGCGTCTTTATTGATCTCAAGAGTCACTAGTTTAGCAAACCTTGCAGGCGTTGGACATTTTTAGAAATTAACCTAAAAAACTGGTCAGTTCTGATTGAAACTCCGCTGAAGAAGGGCCAAACTTAGTCGTTAAAGGAACAGTAGCCTGCTGATCCAAAAGGTAGAGTGTCAATTTTATAACCACAAGACTACACAGGAGTTATACAGTGGAACGTGAATCGATGGAGTTTGATGTTGTTATCGTTGGTGCGGGTCCGTCTGGACTTGCTACCGCATGTAAACTACTGCAATTGGCTCAAGCAGAAGAACACGAATTGAGTGTGTGTGTGGTTGAAAAAGGTTCTGAAGTGGGAGCACATATTTTATCTGGTGCAGTACTAGAACCTACCGCCCTTAACGAGCTTTTTCCAGATTGGAAATCTATGGGTGCTCCCATAACGACAGCAGTGGTTAAGGATGAGATGCATATTCTTACGAGCCAAAAAAATAGCTTTTTACTGCCTAGTTTTGCCATACCCAAGCCGATGCATAATGAGGGTAACTATATTGTTAGCTTAGGCAATGTATGCCGTTGGTTAGGGGAACAAGCAGAAAGTTTAGGTGCAGAAATATTCCCTGGCTTTGCAGCCTCTGAAGTACTTTATCACCCTGATGGTAGTGTCAAAGGCATTGCTACAGGTGACATGGGCGTGAGCGCCTCTGGCGAACAAAAAGACAGTTATATGCAAGGTATGGAACTGCACGCAAAATATACCGTTTTCTCGGAAGGTTGTCGGGGTCACTTAGGCAAACAACTTATAGAGAAGTTTGATCTTGATGCCAACACCACCAGTCAGCACTATGGTATCGGCATCAAAGAATTGTGGGACATTGACCCCAGCAAGCATCAACCAGGCTTGGTTGTTCATGGCTCGGGCTGGCCCTTGAGTAACGGTACCAATGGTGGTTTCTTCTTGTACCATGGAGATAACAAGCAAGTTACAGTCGGACTCATAATTGATTTAAGCTACGACAACCCCCACCTAAGCCCATTTGATGAATTTCAGAGGCTCAAACATCACCCAGTACTTAAGCGACACTTAGAAGGCGGTACACGGGTATCTTATGGCGCTCGTGCAGTAGAAAAAGGGGGACTTTTTGCTTTGCCAAAGATGAGTCTGCCAGGGGCTTTATTAATTGGTTGTGATGCTGGCACCATGAATTTTTCTAAAATCAAAGGCAGTCACACAGCCATGAAATCTGGCATGTTAGCCGCTGAGACTCTATTTGAAGCCCTTGCTAATGGTGATGAAGGTAAGCAAGATTTGCAGGTATATGGCGATAAATTCAAGCAGTCTTGGTTACATGAAGAGCTCTACAAAGCACGAAACTTTGGTGCCGCTATGCATAAGTTTGGCATGTGGTTAGGGGGAGCCTTCAACTGGATAGAACAAAATATATTTGCGGGCAAACTGCCCATAAATTTGAAAGATAACATACCAGACCACGCCCAATTAAAACCAGCCGCACAGATGCCTAAAATAGATTACCCCAAGCCTGATGGTTTGATCAGTTTTGACAAGCTATCTTCTGTCTTTATTTCTGGTACCAACCATGAAGAGAATCAGCCCTGCCACCTGACTTTAAAAGATGCTAGTTTACCCTTAGGTATCAATTTAAGCATGTGGGACGAACCTGCCCAAAGGTACTGCCCTGCTGGGGTGTATGAGGTTTTAGAGGATGATAAGGGTGAAAAAATCTTTCAAATAAATAGTCAAAACTGTGTCCACTGTAAAACCTGCGATATTAAAGACCCCAGTCAAAATATAACTTGGGTGGTACCAGAAGGTGCAGGTGGGCCAAACTATCCCAACATGTAGTTTAAAGGGTAGTTTGGAGTCACTAAAATTCTATGATAGTGTAAGCCAAAGAACGCATTGAACGCATTTTATTGGAACCCATCTCATGCTCCGCAGTGAATTCCATCTGAAGTTTGGTAGTGATAATCCTATCGTCTTACCTGTGATTCATGTTTTAGATCATGACCAAGCATACCGTAATATCGTCATCGCTAAGCTTGGGGGTTGCCCCGGTGTATTTTTGATTAACCATGATTTTGAGAAAGAAAAACTACTTCCCATTATTAAGAGTATACGGGCTGAATTTCCTGATTATTGGATTGGCATCAATTTTCTTGCCGTCACTGGTGAATTCGCCTTTCCAATTTTAGGCGCCCTTCAAACAGAGGGTATTCGTGTAGATGGGTATTGGGCTGATGACGCTTGTATTGACGAGCGACGACCAGTACATGAACAAATAGATGCAGCAAGAATTAATGATGTGCGTCAGAATAGTGGTTGGAAAGGTTTGTATATTGGTGGTACCGCCTTTAAAAAACAACGTGAAGTGAGTCCATCTGATTACGCTTACAGTGCCCAACTTGCTGCCCAACATATGGATATAGTGGTCACCTCTGGTGTGGCTACAGGCCAAGCCGCCGATGTTGAAAAAATTAAAACTTTTCGCGAAAATTGTGGCCATACGAGTCTTGCCATTGCATCAGGAATTACTCCAGAAAATGCAGCAGAATACAAAAATAATGTGGATTTATTCATGGTCGCTACTGGCATTAATATAGAGGGTGACTTTTACAATATTGATGCCAATAAATTAAAAAAATTAATGTTTGCCATAAAACATTGAGGGGAAGCATATGAATTTTGATAAAGGTCCAAGAGATGATCGTTGGTATTTTTCGATCATGGCACCCAATACCAAAGGTGATAAGTTTGCATGGCTTGATCCAACATCAATCTATATTAATGGTGAAGCTTATCATGACTTACTTGATGACCTTTGTGCAGAGATCAGTGCAAAAGATGTGGATGTAGTTGCTGGATTAGATGCCATGGGGTTTGTGATGGCTGCTGGTATTGCTGCTCGCATTGGCTGTGGTTTTTTACCGATTCGCAAAGCTGGAAAATTATGTGTTGATACGGATAGTGCGGACATGACCAATTATACTGGGCGCACTCAAGCCATGGAAATGCGCCTACCTGCGTATGCTCCAGGCACTCGAGTGTTATTGGTCGACCAGTGGGTTGAAACAGGAGGCACCATGCATGGTGCGATACAATTAGTCGAACAGCAAAACGGCATTGTTGCAGGCATGGTTGCCATTGTTATGGAAGACAATGACACCACCGCTAAGTATCGGGAGAAATATAAGTGTATTACTGCCATCCAACCCAACACAAAGTGGCAAGATCAGGCTAACGCTCAGTATTTAGAAAGTTTCAAAACTTACAATCCTGAAGCCGCATTCCCTCGATAAGGTATCGAGTTTAGCGTTATTAAATACAGCAGGTTAAATTGGCATGACCCTAAAGTTCAACCTCTAGTGCGTCATGCCACCTTCACAATCTTATATAAGTGGTGTCTTTAATGCTATTGAGTGCTATTTAGTGCCGAATATCTTGTCACCAGCGTCACCAAGGCCAGGAAGAATATAGCCTTGTTCATTTAAATGATCATCAATCGCTGCCACGTAAAGATTGACCTCTGGGTGCAGTTCGGTCAACCTGGCTAAGCCCTCGGGTGAGGCCACTAAGAATAAACCCATTATAGTCTTACAACCTTTTTGCTTAAGTAAATCTATGGTGGCTAAGAGCGTGCCTCCTGTTGCCAACATAGGGTCAATAATCAGTGCTGTGCGTTGATCAACGTCAGTAATTATTTTATCAAAATAAGCCACAGGTTCTAAGGTTTCTTCGTCCCGATATAGCCCAACAACGCTCACCTTAGCATTGGGCACAAGCTGCATCACCCCTTCAAGCATGCCTAGGCCAGCTCGGAGTATGGGTACAATAGTGAGCTTCTTGCCCGCTAACATGCGCACTGGAATAGGCTGTCCCTGCCAACCATCAATACTGACTTCTTCTAAAACTAGCCCACGACTCGCCTCATAGGTCAACAAACTGGCAACCTCATTGGAAAGTTCACGAAATTGTTTAGTGCTCACATGGGCTTTACGCATGAGTGCTAGCTTATGTGATATTAGAGGATGGTGAATTTCATGAACAGGCATTGTGTCTATTTCCTTTGATATTATACGGGCCCAAAGTCATAACCATGAGCGCCACTAATTAATTGAGCTCGGTTACCTTGTGCGGATTTATGAACCTCGCAAGCGATGGCGAGTTGATAAAAAACAGTTCGATCGATACGCCCCCAAAGGCCATCCCTTACGAGTAATTTTGGCTTTGGCTGATCGGCATCAGAAGTCACGATTAACTGATTAACTTCAGACAAGTAAACTTGATCACCCGTATTG
Organism: Candidatus Njordibacter sp. Uisw_058; assembly: GCF_047730065.1. Classification (GTDB taxonomy): domain Bacteria; phylum Pseudomonadota; class Gammaproteobacteria; order Pseudomonadales; family Balneatricaceae; genus Njordibacter. The sequence goes on along the minus strand of NZ_CP159829.1, from coordinate 1,376,180 downwards.
CTAGTGAAGTGCCATTCTCCCTGCCCTTTATGGGGTAAAAAGTCAGCTGCAACAATAACAAAGGGCAGGTCTTCGACAGCAATACGAAAGGCTTCTACCGGAGTAATAATCCAATAATCACCATTGTCTTGACGTTGCAACAAGCGCCCAAACAATTGCATTATCTTGGTGTTAGCAATAGCAGTGCCTTGATGAATCCATTGACCATCAGCAGCAATCACTAAATCCATATCGCCTTTAAATATAGGGGTCCAAGATGATAGATCATAAGCGGGTAATTGCTGAGCATGGTTTATTAAATCTTCTAACATGAACTTTTAAGTTTTATCATTAATAAGAGGCTCATAGTGAGCCTTTTTTGATGCATCTGAATGACGACTTTGACCACGGTTGCCCATGCGCATACCTATTTGCATCAAAAACTCAAAAAAAGCCTCTCGATCTTGGATAAATTCTTTAAAAAAGCCAGAATCATGCAGCGCTAAAGCTCCGTGCACAAGTGCCCATGAAGCAGACAAATGAAAGTAAGCCGGCACTTGTTCCAATTTGCCAGAATCGATGCGCTTTTCAACTAAAATAGTGAGCACCTGCATATTTTCGTTACGAATGCGGTGCACTTCTGCAATTTCTTTTTCATACTCCTCACCCTTGATCAACCGATCTTCTAAACGGTCGAACAGCAGTGCTTGTTCAGGGTCATTCATACGAAATTCAAAGTAACTACGCCACAAGGATTCAGGGTCTGAGAAGTCTTCAGTCGCTAACAGACTAGCTAACTGCATCTCATAGTTAATGAGTAAGTAAATATAGATATCTGATTTAGACTTAAAGTGTTTGTAAATCGTGCCCTTGCCAATACCAACACTATCAGCAATCATTTCTACGGTCACTTTGTCTTCCCCATGAACTCTAAACAGTTCTAGAGCCGTGTCGAGTATCTCCTCTTCCCTGCGCTTAAATTCACGCACCTTGCGGTTTTCTTTTTCCCGTGGGAAATAGGTCGGAATGTTTGGTTTTGCAGCAATACCCCAGTTCATGATGATCCCTTTCATTTGACCCATGCTTTAGATTGCTAGTCGAGCAGTCTAGCCATGACTATACCCAACATAATAGTCATAAAAATTGCAAAAGGCTATCATTCATCTGTCTTAAGAACTATTGCGGTGATAAAAATAATTGGGTAAAGTTTTGACTCGTTTGGGTGGCAAGCTCTGCCAAGGAAACACCTTTAAGGTCAGCGATATATTGAGCCACTAAACGCACATGCTTGGGTTCATTTTGTTGCCCACGATGAGGAACTGGAGTGAGATAAGGAGCATCAGTTTCCACTAACAAACGATGCATTGGAATTTTTTTAACAACTTCTCTCAAATCATTCGCACTGTTAAAGGTCACAATACCAGAAATAGAAATATAAAAACCTAAGTCTAAACAAGCTTCAGCCATGGCCCAATCTTCTGTAAAACAATGAATCACTCCACCCACATCTTGATCAGCTTCCTCTCGCAACAATCTTAGGGTGTCTTCATTAGCACTGCGGGTATGAACGATGACTGGTTTAGCTAGGCGCTTTGAGAGTTGCAAGTGCGCTATAAAGGCTTGTTGCTGAAGGGCTGCATTATCTTGCTGATAAAAATAATCTAAGCCTGTTTCGCCAACGGCAACCACTTTTGGGTGCTGAGCTTGCAGTTCTAATAGCCTGAGACAGTCTAAGTGCTCTACGCTTAGAGGGTGAAGTCCTGCAGAGGCATGTATAAAGTCATAGGCTGCTATTTGTGCCATCATCGGGTCAAATTTCTCAGTGTCCACACTAATACACAGCATTTGTGAAACGTCATTAGCCTGCGCAGCAGCAATGAGGCCAGCGAACCCATCAGTGTAGTGACTCGTATCTAATTTATCGAGGTGACAGTGGGAATCAATAATCATGGTTATCTTCCTGACCTAACTAATAAGTACCATTGGTGCAATAGGTCCTCACACACGAGTTGGGTATTTAAATTGCGTCGCAGATTAATAAAATTAAGTTGCTCCGTGAGTTTTTCTAACAAAGCGTAAATGTCAATGATATTACTGCGTTGATCCACGGCTTGGAGTAATTTAATAATATCGGGATTGGCTAAGTGTTGGGCATTGGAGGTCATTTTCAACTTAATCAAGTCATTGAGCCATTCTATCCACCAACTCAACATTTGTTCTAGAGGTTGTTTATGCCAAATTTTAGCCACATCTACTGGGCTTTCTTTACCCCTAAAAACAGCAGTCAGCTGAACTAACATTTGATGGCGTAATTCGTGGGCTCTAGAGGCGTGTAACTGCAAAGCTCTAAGTGGCGCTCCGTTTGCTAACTGCAATAACTTAATCGTTGTATCAACACTTCTTTCTGCTGTGGGCAATTGTTGCAGCAGCCAATCTAAAGCCTGTGTAGACTCAGGAATGTTAAAATTGAGTAATTGGCAACGACTACGGACTGTAGGTAGCAAGGTTTGTGGCCATTGGTGCAGAAGCAAAAAATAACTTCGATCACCAGGTTCTTCTAACTGCTTTAACAGTGCATTAGCAGCGTTCAAATTTAGATCTGACGCACCATTGATAACAACCACACGAGCACCACCTTGCTGGGCGGTAGTGGCCATGGCATGCTGCAATTTGCGGACTTGGTCTACCAAGATGGCTTTACTGGGTTCTTCAGGCTGCATTAACTTATAGTCAGGATGACTGTTAGACGCTAAAAGCTTACAGGATTTACATGCACCACATGCCATGTTGTCGATCTGCTGCTGGCACAACAAGGCGGCAGCGAGTCTTGTAGCAAATTTTAATTTGCCCAGTCCAGCCGCACCTCCAATAATTAGAGCATGAGGCAGACGCTGTTGCCGTATCATCTGGCTCACCTGCTGCCACTGATCCACTTGCCAGGGATACAAGTCTGAGGGAGCTGCGCTAACTTGCTCAGTCATGGCACTAATCTCCCACAGTGACCAATAAAGGCGCAAGAAAGCCATCCAACTGGCTCTCAACACTAGCGATAGTCTGAGCAGCATCAACCACACGATACCTTTGGGGCTCAGCTTTAGCCTGTGACAAATACCCTTGTCTAACGCGTTCAAAGAAACTAAGTTCTTCTGTCTCTATGCGATCCAAATTAGACCGTTGACCTGCGCGCTCCATACCAATAGCAATATCAAGATCAAACAATAAGGTCAGGGTTGGATTTAAATCACCATGCACCCAGTATTTTAGACTGCTGATAAAATCTTGATCTAGTCCACGCCCAAATCCTTGGTAGGCAACAGATGCGTCTGAAAAACGATCACAAATCACCCATTTTCCAGCTACTAAAGCGGGTCTAATGACATTCTCTACATGTTGCCGGCGTGAGGCAAACATCAATAAAAGTTCCGTATAAGGATCAACGTTTTCATCACGATGTTGTAGTAATAGCTGACGCATATCTTCTGCCATGGGAGTACCACCTGGTTCCCGTGTCACGATGCATTCGATACCCAAGGCTTCAAGCTTTTGTTTAATGTAGGCAATGCTCGTCGACTTGCCAGCACCCTCGCCGCCTTCAATTGATATAAATGATGAGGCCATTAAAGTTTCCTACCGTTTTAACTGATATTTACGCACATTGGCCTGATGTTGTGGGTAGGTCTCTGCAAATGCGTGGCTACCATCACCCCTAGCAACAAAAAATAGACTCAGACCATCCTCTGGGTGCAAGGCTGCATGAATTGCTGCACTGCCCGGCAAGGCAATCGGTGTGGGTGGCAAGCCTCGATGCACGTATGTGTTATAAGGCGTATCTCTGGATAAGTCAGAGCGACGAATATTGCCTTTAAAAGCGACTCCCATGCCATAAATAACAGTGGGATCCGTTTGTAGTTTCATGCCTTTTTGAAGGCGCCTAACAAAAACGCCTGCAATGGTTGCCCGTTCACTGGCTAAGCCTGTTTCTTTTTCGATTATAGATGCCATAATCAGAGCCTCATAGGGCGTTTTGTAAGGTAAATCATCTGCTCTATCAGCCCAAGCAGATTGTAAAACCTGTAATTGCTTCAAATGCGCTTGTTGAATAATATCTGCAGGCACATTATGCCGCGCGAAACGATACGTAGAGGGAAACAATAAACCTTCTGGATGTTGCCATCGGCTATGCATACTGGCAAGCCATTCACTCGCCTCAGGTACAGGTTTGCCTTGCATCGCGGGATGTTGGCTCAAAAGGGTAATAAAATCGCTATAGCGAAGACCCTCTGGAACTGTAAATTGATACTCTAAAACTTTTCCAGTGACCAATTGTGCCAATACTTCAACGCTATTGAGAGACCCACTGAACTGATATTCACCAGCCTTTATGAGGCGGTCTAATTGCAGCCATTTTGCATAGTATTTAAAACTGTCCGCATGGGCGATCACGCCAGCCTTAAAGAGTTTATTACTAATACTACCTAATCCAGCCCCCGGGGAAACTGTAACTAAAGTGGGCTCTGAGATGGGTATAGGCTCATACAACCAAACTTGGACTTGCCGCACGGCTCCATAAGTTAATAATGAGGCTATTAAAACTCCGATGATAAGAGCCCAGAACCATGCTTTCTTTAACATAAGTCACCCACGTTCACTTGCTTAGATAAATGCAGTGCTAAAGCTTTTTGAAGCCGCATAGTCATTGTAGAAATAGCCCAATGAGTCAGCCCTATAGCATCGTAATCAGGATGCCTAGGCGCGTAGGGTAACAATTTTACGAGTGGCCAAATACCATTTAGACTATTAGTAAAAAATACCCCGTCAGCATTGACCAAAGTGTCCAAGGTGACCTCGCTCTGGCTTAAACGAATGCCACATTCTTTAGCAATAAAGACAACTGTTTTTGCCATAGTGCCATCAATGCCGCAATCGTCGATCTTGGGTGTAATGAGTGCACCATTTGTTTCTATAAAAACATTGCTCATGACACCCGAAGCCACAAGACCGGCTTGATTAAGCATGACACCTTCATGAATATCACCATCGTTCCACTCATTACGAGCCATGACCTGATCCAAGCGGTTAAGGTGTTTTACACCCGCTAAAGCCACATTACTTGACCAGCGGTGCTGACAAACTCGTACGCACACACCTACTTTAGTGAGGTGGCTTCGGTCTTTTGGCCAAGGCATCATAGAGACGATGCGTGCAGGCTTTGGCTCACTGGGCACAGCATAACCACGTCCACCGCTGCCTCGGGTGACTATAATCTTTAACACCCCATCAGGCTGAGCAAATAACACATAAGCTGACTGAATATCCTTAACAATCAGTTTAATCAGTTGTAAGCCCTGGATTTCATCAGCGACGATACCTAAACGTAACAGCCCACTAATCAAACGTTGCTGGTGAGCCTGCCAGAGCTGCACTTGCCCTTGGTTTACAGCAATGGTTTCAAACACGCCATCACCATAAGCCAAGCCACGATCCCACACATCTATAAAGGATGCTGGTTGGCCGTTAACTAAGGTTGCTACGTCCATGGCTCCCGTCTCATTTGAGCGTTAAATCCGAGAGAAAATCAAAGTGCCATTAGTCCCACCAAACCCAAATGAGTTTGACATTGCTGAGTCAATGCGCGCTTCTTGAGGCTGGTGTGCCACATAATTAAGGTCACATCCTGGTGAAGGGGTATCGAGATTTATGGTGGGTGGAGCAACTTGGTCACGTATAGCTAGCACCGAAAAAATAGCCTCTACCGCGCCCGCAGCGCCCAATAAATGACCAATCATAGACTTGGTAGAACTCATCCGAACCTGCTCAGCAGCCGGCCCTAACACTAGCTTTGCAGCATTTGATTCAGCCACATCTCCAGCGGGTGTAGAGGTACCATGGGCATTAATGTATTGAATATCATCGCCGTTCAAACCCGCATCTTTCATAGCATTGCGCATGGACGCTGCAGCACCGCGGCCGTCTTCTGGTGGTGAGGTCATATGGTATGCATCACCACTCATACCAAAACCTGTAAGCTCAGCATAAATTCTTGCCCCCCGCGCTTTAGCTAGCTCATATTCTTCTAGCACCATGACGCCAGCGCCATCGCCTAAGACAAAGCCATCACGGTCTGCGTCCCAAGGGCGACTAGCAGCCAAAGGATCATCATTACGGGTTGATAGTGCACGAGCAGCACCAAAACCCCCTAAACCAAGGGGTGTAGTTGCCATTTCAGCACCACCACATACCATGACATCTGCATCACCATAGGCAATCATGCGCGCTGAAGCACCAATATTATGAGTACCCGTTGTACAGGCTGTCGTAATGGCGATATTAGGCCCACGTAGGCCATACATAATCGACAAATTTCCAGAAATCATGTTAATAATACTACCCGGCACAAAAAATGGAGAAATTCGACGTGGGCCACTTTTATTGAGTGCTTCATGACACTTCTCAATCAAGGGCAAACCCCCAATACCAGAACCAATGGCGACCCCTATGCGGTCTGCATTTTCGTCGGTAACCTGTAGATTTGCATCTTGTATTGCTTGAATACCTGCAGCCATACCATATTGAATAAATAAATCCATTTTCTTGCCTTCTTTAGGTGGCAAGTAATGGCTAAGGTTAAAGTTTTTAACACTGGCAGAAAAATGTGTGCCAAAACCTTCAGTATCAAAATGAGTAATATTAGCCACTCCACTTTTAGCGGCTAAGAGGTTGCTCCAAGTTTCGTCCATGGTGTTGCCAACTGGGCTTAGCATGCCCATGCCAGTAACTACAACGCGTTTACGACTCATTTGAATCTCCTTTTAATAGTCACCAACGCACATTGCGCAAGTAGAGTTTCCATTATGACACTTTTGCACGATAAAACAGATGTTTAAAAGCTATAGATGCAGAAAAGCCGCACCAATTGGTGCGGCTTTTCTGACTTCAATTCGAAGTGCAAAAACTAAGCTAGCTTATTGGTTAGCATTAACGTAGTCGATTGCAGCTTGAACAGTGGTGATCTTCTCAGCTTCTTCATCTGGAATTTCTGTTTCAAATTCTTCTTCCAAAGCCATTACTAGCTCTACGGTGTCCAAAGAATCTGCGCCAAGGTCATCAACGAAAGAAGCTGTATTGGTCACTTCTTCTGATTTAACACCTAGTTGTTCAGCAACAATTTTTTTAACGCGATCTACAATACTCATAGTTTTTCCTAATTGGTTCTTATACGCCGTTAACAATTACCTTCAGCTAACGCATGTCCTAGAAAACAGTACGCGGAGTATTCCGCATCATAGTTCTATTTTCTACTCAGTATAGAGTGGGCCTATTATCTACAAATTAACCAAAAAAGCAACCTTAAAACACCAAAAGCAATCTTATATTATCAATTATATGCCCCATAAAAAGATAAATTTAGACTAAACGTAAAACCAGTAGTTTTACCCATAGATTTAGCTCATATACATGCCACCATTGACATGGATTGTTTCACCAGTGATATAGGCACCAGCATCACTGGCCAAAAAGCCAACCAATTGCGCAATATCTTCAGGCGTGCCCAAGCGTTGCAATGGAATTTGTGTGCGCAACGCATCTTTTTGATCCTCACCCAAGGCATCGGTCATATCTGTAGCAATAAAACCTGGCGCAATAGAGTTCACCGTTACATTACGAGACGCTACTTCACGCGCCATGGCGCGACTAAACCCCTCAACACCTGCTTTGGCAGCAGCATAGTTCGCCTGCCCCATGTTACCCATAGAACCAACCACCGAACTAATGTTAATGACCCGCCCCCAGCGAGCCTTGGTCATGCCCCTTAAACAGCCTTTAGCCATGTGAAAGATAGAGCTCATGTTAGTATTAACCACATCATCCCATTCATCAGTTTTCATTCGCATTAATAGGTTATCGCGAGTAATACCAGCATTGTTAACGAGTATCGCTGGTGCACCATAAGCGTCAACTATAGCTTTTAGTGTGCCTGACACTGATTCACAATCAGCCACATTAAGTACCATGCCAGTACCAGCATTACCCACTGCAGATAAGCTTGCAGTAATTGATTGGGCTCCAGCTTCTGAAGTGGCAGTGCCTATAACAATGGCACCTTGGGAAGCAAGTTGCAGCGCGATGGCTTTACCTATGCCTCTTGTTGCTCCTGTGACTAATGCGATCTTACCGTCAATTGCCAACATAATATAATCCGTCTTATTGTTCTAGTGTAGCTGCTAACAGGGCAGCGTTATTTATGGACGCAGTTTGCAGGGTTTTATTTATCCGCTTTGATAAACCATTCAAAACTTTCCCCGGCCCACATTCTATCACAAGGTCAATACCACTCGCTGCAATAGACTCTACGCACTGGGTCCACAGGACGGGCTCAATTAAATGAGTAACTAGGTTGCTAACGATAGCATTCACTGAACCTGCCACTTTGCCATCCACATTCTGCACCACAGGAATAGTTGGCATCACCACCTTAGTGCTCTCAAGCAGCACACGCAATTGCTCAGCTGCAGGCAACATCAGTTCACAGTGAGACGGCACACTTACTGGCAGGGGCATAACCGCTCTTGCACCAGATTCTTTACAGGCCACCATGGCGCGCTCTACAGCAGGTTTAGAACCAGCTATAACAACTTGTCCAGGAGCATTATAGTTCACCGGCACAACCACTTGATCTTCCGCACTAGCTTTACATACACCAGCAACAACATCATTATCTAACCCAATAATTGCTGCCATCGCTCCTTCTCCTGACGGGACTGCGACTTGCATAAATCGACCACGGGCTTCTACCAAGCGAATGGCGTCAGCAAAATCTAATGCTCCAGAACAGACTAAAGCCGAATATTCCCCTAAACTATGACCCGCTAATAAGCTCGGCGTTGCTCCACCTTGCTGCAGCCATAAGCGCCATAAAGATACACTTGCCGCCACTAAAGCGGGTTGCGTGATGTGAGTTTGGCTGAGTTGGTTATGCACATCAAGCTGAACCAATTCCCATAAGTCGTAGCCTAGCACTTCACTGGCTTCGGCAAAGGTGTTCGTTACCACTGCGTGTTGGGCCCCTAACTCAGCCAACATGCCAATACTCTGAGAGCCTTGGCCGGGGAATACAAATGCAATCTTAGCACTCATCCTATTTCCTTTATTTAACATCAATGGCATCTATTGAGACCTAACTATCTTCTTGCAGACGTTTTGCCACCTGCATTTCAACATAACCTTGGGTTGCTTCAATGGCATACTGCAAGGCTGCTGCATTAGCATAACTATGGGACTTAACCACTAAGCCTTGCAAGCCTAATAAAAACGCACCATTTAATCGATTTGGATCAAATTGTGACTGCCAAGCTTGCATAATTTTTTCTAATTGAACTTGGGTTAAATCACTACTGGTGAGGTTTTCCATTAAACTGTGAGCTAACATATTGCTCACGCCTTCGCCTGATTTAATCAAAATATTGCCTGCATATCCATCACAGATAACGACACTGGCCTGACCCTCAAAGATCTCCTGAGGCTCTATATATCCCAAATAATTCAGTTTAGGGTCAGCCTTGAGTAGCGCGTCCGCCGCCTGCACTTGTGCTTGCCCAGTGCCAGACTCAGTGCCAATATTTAGTAGTCTTAGGGTAACAGAGGGGTCTTGTTGTAAACTTGCTTCTAAAGCTTGCCCCAGCTGGCCAAACTGATAAAGCTGCTGCCCAGTTGAGGTCAGATTAGCCCCCATATCCAAGACTAAGCACATGCCTTTGCGGGTGGGGATATGACTAGCGAAGGCTGGACGTTCATAGCCAGGTAGCATTTTTATGAGATGACGACTCAAGGCCATTAGGGCTGCAGAACTACCACAACTAATACATGCATGGGCTTTACCTTGCGCTACTAAAGCTAAGGCAATGTACATAGAAGAATTTTGTTTTTGACGCAATATCACCATCAAGTCATCGGTTTTTTCTACGACTTGGGGGGCATCAATGCAATGTAGTCTCTGCAAAAGCGACACCTGCTCCACCTTCACTGACTCCAGTAAGGGGGCAAGGACACTTTGAGGACCAACCCAATAAAGGGTTAAGCGGGGGTAGCACTCGAGGCAGGCAAGCGCCGCCTCGAGGCTGGTACTGGGACCTAGATCCCCACCCATAGCATCCAATGCTAGGGTGTAATGTGACGACAAATTACTCTGCGTCTTGGTTAACTACCTGACGGCCTTTGTAAAAGCCATCAGCAGTTACATGGTGACGACGGTGAGTTTCACCCGTAGTCGCATCTACTGAAAGAGTAGCGACTTCCAACGCATCATGTGAACGACGCTGTCCACGCCTAGAACGGGTTACTTTGCTCTTTTGTACAGCCATGACTAAAAACTCCTAATTGGTAAACTAATCTTTTTGCAGTAAAGCCTGCAATCCCTCAAAAGGATTAGGCTTTTCCTGCGCGGTTTCTTTGTCGCCATATTCAGTTGCTACTGCACAATCTGAATGGTAAGCCACAATGGGTATGTTCAAAATCATTTCGTGGTCTATCAACTCACGCATATCAAGCTTCTTATCTTCCAATAACCAAGGGTCATATTCATGTGGAAGTTTTTCGGCCTGTTCTTCGTTAAGCACTATACCTACGTTCATGTCCCCTATTATATCAATGCCTATGGCATCTAAACAGCGCTGACAACTAATTTGTACGTTTTTTATCGCAGCATGACCCTTAATAATGGGCCGATGCGCGTTATCACGTGAAAAATGTAACTCCACACTGACCTGACCCTGATCCGACTGAAGGTAGCTACAAAAACCAGTTAAGGTTGATAACTCTACTTTTCCAGTGATGGTTTGTTGGCCATCGCACAGCTTGCGCGGGTCTAAAAAACGGGGTAATTCTGTGTCAAACATGGCGCGATATGATATGCATCTAACGTCCTTATGTCAAAGAAAAACAGCATCAAAAGTAAAAAAATGCAGTTTAATCATGCCTTTTGTGAAACCTAAGTCAATATCACGCTCATCAAAAATTTAGTGTATCACTAAGTTCTGCTTTAAACCCCAACCAAGGGCGGTTTTTGTTTGTGCACCTAACTGCTCCATGACTTCTTCCAAAGGCGATTGTTCGGGTGAATACCACACCACATTTGCCACGCCAATTTCATCTCGCGCTACACTATGTAAGTTACCTAGGCCATCAATTAAGCCTAGCTCTAGAGCACGCTCTCCATGCCAAACAACCCCAGAATAAAGATCTTCATCATGCACTAAGCGCCCTCCTCGACCTACTTCTACCTGAGTAATAAACTGCTGATGAATGTTATCCAGTAAGTTTTGAAACATGATTTTTTGAGTCGCTTTTTCTGGTAAAAAAGGATCCAAAAAATCTTTATTGCCGCCGGCAGTGTATGTGCGTCGCTCAATGCCTAATTTGTCTATTAATTGATCAAAGCCAAAACCGCTACCTATGACCCCTATTGAACCCACCGTACTGGCTTTATCGGCATAAATGTAATTGGCCACTGCGGCAATATAATAAGCCCCTGAAGCCCCAACATCTGCAATCACAGCATACAAAGGCTTGCTTGGATAAGCTTGCTTGAGCAACTGCAATTCATCAAACAAAATGCCCGCTTGCACAGGACTACCCCCAGGACTGTTAATATTAAGCATCACCGCTTTTGCATTAGGCGCTGCGAAAGCATCTGCTAAGGCCGGTAGCAAGCGCTCTGCACTGGCCTCAGATCCTGCCATTATAGGTCCGAACACATCCACCACAGCCACATGTTCTTGTGATTCCAACAAAGATTCGCCATCATCACCAGACATAATTATGCCAAGTACGCTAAATAAAAAAATAAAGGTAATACTCTTAAAAAAGATACCCCAGCGCCTAGTGCGTCGTTGCTCCACCTGAATACTGGAGACCAATTGGCCAATCACCTGCCATTCTGGTTTATTTGCATCTTCACTCATGGGCTAGACCTTTAGCATGTATCAATGTAATTATATTAATGGGCCCAAATGTTTGTTTTAAAAGCCCTTCCGTTTGTATTTTTCTCTGCTATGCTAAGTCGTCAAAGCTTTATCATTAATCCTCACGATCAATAAAGCGCCATTACAACTAAGGATCTATATGCACACCATCGACGCCCTCATATCGCCCCAAGGAAGCTTAGATATACTCACCTTGGAGGAAATCAGTCAACTCCATAAGTCAGCCTCTACAGGCCTGCATGAGTTATTCAGACAGTGCTGTCTTGCAATCCTTAATTGTGGCAGTGAAGAGGATGATATTGAGGCCTTGCTAGCACGCAATCAACAGTTTGACGTTGAAGTGGTGCCCCAGACCCGGGGTGTACTGCTGCAACTCAACAATGCCCCCATTAGCGCCTTTGTGGATGGTGAAATTATTCTTGGCATCAAAGAAAACCTCTATTCAGTGTTACGCGATATTATCTACCTGAGTAATAATTTACTGCATAAGGAAGAGTTGCGCACTGGCGCTGAACTTACCGCCTTAGTATTTCAAATACTACGCCACGCTCAGGCCCTCGCACCAAGGCGCAAGCCCAGCATTGTGGTGTGCTGGGGTGGCCACTCAATTAACACCATCGAGTACGATTACACCAAAAAAGTGGGTTATGAATTGGGGTTAAGAGGGTATGACATTTGCACTGGCTGTGGCCCAGGAGCAATGAAAGGACCCATGAAGGGCGCTCACATCGCCAATGCTAAACAACGGCGCCATGATTATCGCTACATCGGTCTAACCGAGCCAGGCATTATTGCCGCCGAGTCACCTAACCCCATGGTCAACGAATTAATCATTATGCCTGATATTGAAAAACGACTTGAGGCGTTTGTGCGACTGGGTCACGCATTTATTGTGTTTCCGGGGGGAGTAGGCACCGCAGAAGAAATTTTGTATTTATTAGGCATTTTACTTCACCCAAAAAATGATGAACTTAAGGTGCCTTTGATATTTACGGGTCCGACCAGTGCGAAAGCCTACTTTGAGCAAATCGATGCCTTTATTGGAGCCACTTTGGGGGCTAAAGCCCAAGCCAAATATGAGATTATCATCGATAACCCAAGTGCTGTGGCGATTGCTATCAAAGCCTATATGAAAGAGGTGGTAGAACACCGACAAAAAGCAGGTGATGCCTACCATTACAACTGGCAGTTGCACATTGAGGAGGATTTCCAGCACCCCTTTATTCCCACCCATGGCAACATGGCTAATCTGAAACTCGCAGCCAACCTACCCACTGCCAGTTTAGCAAGTAATTTACGCAAAGCCATGAGCGGCATAGTGGCGGGCAATGTAAAGACCTTCGGTTTGGAACAGATTCGATTACATGGCCCCTTTCAACTCAAAGCAGAAGCAGAAATGCTGGACAAACTTAATGTCTTACTGAAAAGTTTTGTCGCCCAAGAGCGCATGAAGTTACCAGGTAGCCAAGATTACAAACCCTGCTACCAAGTTAGCTAGAAGTTAATTGACTACACCGAGGCCTCGTTGTTAGAAAAATAGCCTTGGAAAACTAGCCTTGGAAAAAAGGCTCAGCCATGGTCTGTAACTGAGCTATGACCTAAGCTAGCTTTAAGCAATCACCTGAGCGCTTAATAAAGCGGTATATTCGGCCTCAGTCATAGCCAACCAATCCTGCAATACCACTTGGGTATGCTGGCCTAACATAGGTGGAGCTTGGGTATATTGCAAAGGGGTGGCTGAAAGTTTGATGGGGTTAGCTACACTGGGCACCTTGCCCAGTTGTTCGTGGTCTAAGTCAATTTTCATTTCTCGAGCTTGAATCTGTGGGTTATTAAATACCTCATTGAGGGTACATATTGGCCCACAAGGCACACCCACAGCATTGAGATCAGTTAACCACCAATCAGTTGCCTGTTGTTTTAACAGCTGCATGAGCTTGGGTATTAATAGTGTCCGATTAGCCACCCGCAGCGCATTCGTTTGGAAGCGAGGGTCAAAAACTAGTTGTTGCGCTCCAGCCACCTTACAAAATCGCTCAAATTGTTTGTCATTTCCCACCGCCAAAATAAGGTGCCCATCTGCCGTAGCAAACGTTTGATAAGGCACGATATTTGGGTGAGCATTGCCAAGACGCTTAGGGTTTTGCCCAGTCGCCAAGTAGTTCATCGCCTGGTTAGCCAAACTAGCCACTTGCACGTCCAGTAAGGCCAAATCTATGTGTTGCCCCTGCCCTGTGCGTAATTGATGGATCAGAGCGCCTTGAATGGCATTTGAGGCATATAAACCCGTCATGATATCCGCTAATGCCACGCCCACCTTCATAGGCTCACCGTCCTCACTACCCGTAACACTCATTAAGCCCCCCATGGCCTGAATCATGAAGTCATAACCAGCGCGATCTTTATAGGGCCCCGTTTGACCAAAGCCAGTAATGGAACAATATACCAAACGCGGATTGAGGGTGTTTAAGCACTCAAAATCTAAACCATACTTAGCCAAACTGCCCACTTTAAAATTCTCAATCAGCACATCCGCTTGGGCCACTAACCGCTTAATTAAGTCTTGGCCTTTAGGCGTGGCTATGTCCACACATAAAGAGCGCTTGCCTCGGTTAGCTGATTGGAAATAAGCCGCCTCTGTCGCATCAGCAACTGCATAACCTGCAGCAGCAGGCATATAGGGTGGTCCCCAAGCCCGGGTATCATCGCCCTTGCCAGGCCGCTCCACTTTAATTACATCTGCACCCAAATCTGCCAACATTTGCCCTGCCCACGGGCCTGCCAACACACGGCTCATATCCAGCACTTTAATGCCCTGCAATGGGGTTGTTATGGTCATAGTAGATGGCCTAGTAAAAAGCTTGGATACCCGTTTGAGCACGGCCTAATATCAAGGCATGAATATCGTGAGTGCCTTCATAAGTGTTCACTGCCTCTAGGTTCATGACATGACGTATGACACCATACTCATCGCTTACCCCGTTACCTCCATGCATATCGCGAGACTGACGCGCTACATCCAAAGACTTGCCACAATTATTTCGCTTCATTAAGGAAATGAGTTCAACAGGGCAGTTGCCATCATCCATTAAACGGCCCATTTGCAAACAACCCTGCAAACCGATAGAAATCTCAGTTTGCATATCAGCCAGTTTCTTTTGCACCAGTTGAGTGGCCGCTAATGGCCGACCAAATTGACTCCGATCTAAGGTATATTGACGCGCCGCATGCCAGCAAAACTCAGCTGCCCCAAGAGCACCCCAAGCAATACCATAACGGGCCTTATTCAAACAACCAAAAGGCCCTGCGAGGCCTTTAATGGTAGGAAATAAATTGGCTTCTGGCACAAACACCTGATCCATCACTATTTCGCCTGTCACCGAGGCACGCAAGGAAAACTTGCCTTCGATCTTAGGTGTGGTTAAACCATCCATGCCACGTTCTAATACAAAACCACGAATCACATCATCTAACTTCGCCCACACCACCATCACATCCGCGATAGGCGAGTTAGTAATCCACATTTTTGCCCCCGTCAAGCGGTAACCGCCATCAACAGCCTCAGCACGAGTGCTCATACTGGCTGGATCGGAACCAGAATCAGGTTCAGTTAATCCAAAACACCCCACCCACTCACCACTGGCTAGTTTAGGGAGGTACTTCATACGCTGCTCTTCTGTGCCATAGGCATGGATAGGGTGCATTACTAAAGATGACTGTACGCTCATGGCTGAGCGGTAGCCACTGTCTACCCGCTCCACTTCACGCGCTACTAGGCCATAACTCACGTAATTAATACCAGCACAGCCATATTTTTCTGGGATGGTAGCGCCTAATAAGCCCAAAGCTCCAAATTCGTTCATAATCTCACGATCAAACACCTCTTCGCGGCTAGCCTTCAATACCCGGGTGGCTAAACCATCCTGACAGTAATCTCGAGCTGCATCTCGAATCATGCGCTCTTCAGAAGTGAGTTGCTGGTCTAAAAAGAAAGGATCCTGCCAAGAAAATTCGGTACGCGTTGCCATAATTAAATCCCGTTAATATATATTGCGGCTATATTATTTGCCTTTTCATAATAATATCGCCATTAATTCATAATGTCGATATTTTTTAATGCAGAATAATAAAACCTGATGCCGCAAACCATTTATTGAATGGAGGTAATGGAGGTAATGAAGGTAATGAAGGTAATAGAGATAATGCCTATAATTTAAGTAACCGTGTTTTGGCTCAACATCTGGCGTAGCCAAACTACTAACAGCAAAGGGCATGACTGCAACATAGAGCAGGCTTGAGACTAAAATAAAAATCATACTTAAAAAGACCTCTACTTAAAGAAAAGATCTTAAAGACGAGTACCCAAACTACGGGGACTGTTAAAAATTGAGCTATAAAAAAGCCCAGATCAACTGGGCACAAAAGGGTTACTGTAAAAAGTGTAGACCATTAATTTTATAAAATTATTTTTATTAACTTTTTATTAATTTTTTCTTAATTAATGTGTGTCTTACTTTCTCATTTAATCATCTTATGTAACCTTTATAGGTAAACCTTATAAGTCACCTTCCTTTAAAGTTTAACTAGTGTGCGACAGGTAAATAGAGGCTTAGCCCAGCTTTATTACTTATCACGTTAAACCTTGTTATTGGCATAGTGTTGATAAATACTGGAGAAATCTAGCCCTCCATGACCTGCCTCGCCGTGTGCTTTAAATAACATGGAAGCTTGCTGGCCCATGGGCACAGAGGAATCAGAGACTTTTGCTGCTGCCAGGGCCAGAGCAAGGTCTTTGTTCATTAAGTCCACCATAAAACCACCTTGGTAATCTTTGCTGGCCGGAGTGCCTTCCATGACTCCAGGCACGGGATTATAAATTTCCAAAGCCCAGTTTCTGCCCGAACTTTTAACCATAATGTCTGATAACACCTCAGCATCTAGACCGTTTTCCATGCCCATGCGCAGAGCTTCAGCAGTGCCAGCCATTAACACACTCAAAAGCATGTTATTACACATTTTAGCAACTTGACCAGAGCCGACGTCACCTGCGTGAAAGATGTTGGCCCCCATAGCTTTAAGTATGGACTGTGCCTGTGCAAAGGCATCTTTTTCGCCACCTACGATAAAACTTAGGGTACCCGCTTTGGCCCCCGCTGTGCCCCCTGAAACAGGGGCGTCAATGAAAGAAATACCAAGTTTTTGGGCTGCAGCCCCTACCTGGCGCGATGTTTGTGCATCAATAGTACTAGAGTCAATAACTAAGGAGTTCTTAGCTAGCAATTTTAAAAGTCCATCTTGCCTGCGTTCATCGCCTAGATATAGCCCCGCCACATGTTGGCCTGCAGGTAACATGCTAATCACGACTTCGGCTCCAATCACCGCTTCAGAAGCTGAACTAGCAGCAACACCACCCAATTTAACAAACTCGTCCAATGCGACTTGAACTAAATCAAAGGCCGTCACTAAGTGCCCAGCCTTGAGTAGATTAGCCGCCATTGGGCCACCCATATTTCCCAGCCCTATAAACGCGATTTTTGTCATTTTTATTGTCCTATTATTAAGTCAATTCACGGTTAACATGATTACAGAAATTGGGCTGGCACCATATCGTCAGTACTAAAAAACTGATCAATCCATGCTTTAGGCGTAGTCTCAACACTGGTATAACGCCAATTAGGTGTTCGATCTTTATCAATTAATAACGCCCTAACACCCTCTTTGAATTCCCCCAAACGGGTGGCGTTAACCGCCAGAACGTATTCCTGCAACAAGGCATCATCAACAGTAGTGAAATTCATATTAAACGCTCGATAAATCAGATGTAAACTAGTGGGAGAACCATGCTCCATGGTGCGTATGGCTTTGTCTAACCATTTGCCTCGCCCTTTTAATAAGCCTAAGCTAGCCACAATGCTGGCAAGGTCTGGCTGCTGCAAGGCCTCAATAATATAGTGACGATGGCTATCTAAATCAGAGGTTTGAACTTCACTAGCCGCCTTAGATTCCATGCCTTGAATAAGGCTTTGCGCCTTGCTTAGGGTGTCAGATTGCGATTGGGCAGGTAAGTTTACCAAGGCTTGCATCAACTGCTGATAATCATTATCACCCAATAAAGCATCTAATAAACCCAACTGGCGAGCATCGTTGCCATTTAACATGACCCCTGTAAGTCCTAAAAACAAACCCAGATCATCTGGCACTTGACGTAAAAAATAGCTAGCACCAACATCTGGAAATAACCCGATAGTTACCTCTGGCATGGCTAAGCGACTTGAGTGCGTGCCAATGCGAATGGCTGCAGCTTGTAATAATCCCATGCCCCCACCAATGGCATAGCCACTACCCCACACTAAAAGTGGTGTAGATAATTTATGGAGCATTAAATCAAGGTGATATTCATGATTAAAAAAAGTTTCACCAATATGCCAATCGCCCTGTTTAATTTGATGATACAAATGCCTCACATCACCCCCAGCACAAAAGGACTTGCTGCCTGAACCACGCATAATGATAGCAATGACTGTGTCATCGGCTTCCCACACAGGCACATGCTCTAGCAACAAATCGACCATTGCAACATTAAGGGCATTGAGCGCCTCAGGTGCGTTGAGTGTGACTTCAATGACTAGCTGACCAGCCATAGTGGCGTGAGCCTGCACCAACAATGGCCCTGAATTTATCTCTGTTATCATTATGAATTAGTCCATTGAGGTTGACGTTTTTCTAAAAAGGCTCGCACACCCTCTTTTTGGTCATTGCTGTTAAACAAATTAACAAACTCATCCCGTTCACAAGCCATACCCGCCATCATGGGATGGCTGCGTGCGTTTTGAATTAAACGCTTGCAGGCCGCCACACTTGTGGGGCTTTGTTGTTCAGATTTTTGTGCCCATAACAGAGCCTGCTTTAAGGCTTGGCCTGATTCAACTACGGCTTCCACTAAACCAATATCGAGGGCTTGTTGTGCACTCACTCTTTCGCCACATAGAATCATACGCTTAGCCCAGCCCTCTCCTACTAGCCATGCTAAGTTTTGCGTGCCACCCGCGCAGGGTAACAAGCCCACAGCCGCCTCAGGCAGAGCCATTTGAGCTTGGCTTTCGGCAATGCGTAAATCACAGGCTAAAGCGACTTCTAAGCCTCCACCCATGGCGTAACCATTAATGGCGGCTATGCTAAGGCCCCTAAATTGACTGAGCGCCTCAAAAGCACGCCCAAAAGCGGTGGCCATGAGAACTGCCGTTTGTTTGTCACCGTCGGCAAACAGTTTAAGATCAGCCCCAGCAGAAAAAAACTTCTCACCCGCACCAGTTATGACTAGGCTGTATATGTTTTTATCCTGATTAAAGTCAAGAATCAGGTCAGCCAAACTATCTAGGCTGTCGTGGGTCCATGTGTTAGCTGGAGCATTGCTCATAGTAATGACAGCCACATGACCTTTAATGGTAAAAGGAATACATGCATGCATAATGAAATCCGTTAATCAAAAAAACAGTTAATTAATAAAGCCGTTATAAAATAGGCTGCGCATCATTCGCTAACATGCGCCTTGCAATAATGACCCGCATAATATCATTGGTGCCTTCTAAAATCCGATGGACTCGTGAGTCGCGCAGATAGCGCTCCATAGGATATTCCTTCATGTAACCATAACCACCAAAGCATTGTAGGGCTTCGTCACATACTTGATAACCTATATCGGTGGCAAAGCGCTTTGCCATGGCACAGTAAGTGGTGGCATCAGCATCTTTGTTGTCGAGCTTAAAAGCTGCCAAACGCACCATTTGGCGCGCAGCAACGAGCTCTGTATTCATGTCTGCAAGCTTAAATTGTAGGCCTTGAAAAGCTGCAATTGGTTTGCCAAATTGCTGGCGTTGTTGAACGTAAGCCAAAGCATCATTAAGAGCCTGTTGAGCGGTACCTACACCCACAGTTGCAATATTGATACGACCCCCATCTAAGCCTTGCATGGCCATGGCAAATCCATCACCCTCTTGGCCTAACAAATTGTCTAGTGGCACTTGCACCTGATCAAAATTAATGGCTCGGGTAGGTTGCGCGTTCCACCCCATTTTGTGTTCCTTGCGGCCAAAACTAATGCCCTCAGAGGTTGCATCAACCACAAAGGCTGATACACCATTCGCCCCAGCCTCACCCGTTCTGGCCATAACCACCAAAACATCAGTTTCCCCAGCCCCAGAAATGAATACTTTATTACCCGTCAAAACATACTCTGTTCCAGTATTAACCGCCTTAGTAGCAAGGGCTGCCGCATTAGAGCCTGCATTAGGTTCAGTCAGGCAGTAGGATGCTAATAGTTCGCCACGGGTGAGCTTAGGCCCATAGGCAGTCTTAGTTGCATTAGTTGCATAACTAGACACCATCCAAGTGGCCATATTATGTATGGTCAACATAGCAGTGGTGGTGGTGCACCCCATGGCTAACTGCTCAAAAATGAGCGCCGTATCTAATCGAGAAAGACCTAAACCACCTATAGTTGGGTCACTGTATAATCCACAAAAACCTAACTCACCCGCTTGCTTTAACGTGCTTATGGGAAAAATAGCCTCAGCATCCCAGCGCGCCGCATGGGGGGCCAACTCGTTAACAGAAAACTGTTGAGCCAATTCCACATAAGCTAATTGGTCTTCATTTAAATTAAAGTTCATAATGAATACTCATTAAATGCCTTCGCCTGCCATGCAGTGAGTGTAACTACACCAGTTCTATCGCGACTGCCGTGGCTTCACCGCCACCAATACATAAAGCAGCCACACCTCGTTTAAGGCCTTGGTTTTTTAACGCGGTCATTAAGGTCACAATAATACGAGAGCCCGTAGATCCAATAGGGTGTCCCTGCGCACAAGCACCCCCATAAATATTCACTTTACTGCTGTCTAAGCCCAATTCCTTTGTCGCCAACATAGTGACCATGGCAAAAGCTTCATTAATTTCAAACAGATCCACATCTTTTACCTGCCAGTCTATGCTTTTTAACAAACCCTGTACTGCTCCAATGGGTGCAAGGGTAAAATCGCTCGGCTCTCGTGCGAAGCTTTGCACGCCCACTATGTGCGCTGCAGGGGTTAAGTTATTTTTAGCCACTGCCGTTTCACTGGCGAGCACTAGTGCCGACGCTCCATCAGAAATAGAACTGGCATTAGCTGCAGTAATGGTGCCTTCTTTCTTAAAGGCTGCTCGCAACTGTGGAATTTTATCAATGCGGGCTTGACCCGGTTGTTCATCAGTAGTGACTGTTACCTTACCCTTGCGAGTGGTTATTTCAACAGCTTCAATTTCACTTTCTAAAACCCCATCGGCGATAGCCGAGTTAGCTTTTGACAAGGAATAAATGGCAAAATCATCCATGGCTTTGCGGCTTAAACCAAATGCATCAGCTGTGGTTTGAGCAAAGCTGCCCATTAACCCGCCCTCGTAGGCGTCTTCTAAACCATCTAGAAACATATGGTCTAACATTTGCCCATGGCCCATGCGCATGCCCTGCCTCACTTTGGGCAATAAATAGGGCGCGTTAGTCATACTTTCCATACCCCCACATACCATAATATCTGCAGACCCTGCTCTGATAGCGTTGTAGCCCATAATGGTGGTCTGCATACCCGAGCCACACATTTTGTTGACTGTTGTACATGGCGTACTTTTGGGAAGCCCCGCTCCAAGGGTGGCTTGCCGCGCTGGAGCCTGACCTTGGCCTGCAGCCAGCACACAGCCCATATAAACTTCATTAACTTGTGTCGGAAGGACTTTGGACCGAGTCAAGGCACCCGTTATCGCTACGGCACCAAGTTGTGATGCAGTTTGGCTCGCAAGGCTGCCGTCAAGCCCTCCCATAGGTGTTCGACTTCCAGCAACAATATAAACTTTTTGACTCATTTTGTAGGGCTCCAATACAGCACATGTAATAAGGTAAACATATTGATTGACCTTTACGTTAACGTCAATCAAAATATGTTTTTCAATGAAACGATTGGGCATTATCCATGCCAACCCATCAATTCACAATTAGCCAATTGTCGAAAGAGTTTGCCATCACGACGCGGAGTATTCGATTTTACGAAGACCAAGGCTTATTGTCCCCTGAACGTGATGGCCAAAAGCGCATCTACTCAAGTCATGACAGAACTTGGCTCAAGCTTATTTGCCGAGGCAAACGATTGGGGCTTTCGTTAGCTGAAATTCGTCAAATTTTGGACATGTACGATTCATCTGCCAGCAATAATGACCAACAGTTATTAGCCTTTATTGACAAAATTAAACTTAGAAAAGCCGCTTTAGAGCAACAAATGCTGGATATTAGTGCCTTGAAAAAAGAACTTGATGAGGCCGAAAAACGCTGTAAAAAGGCACTTTCTATTCAGTCTATATAAATATTAGCCCACGATGAGCCACTCACATAAATCTTTAAACTGGAGTTGTTACTAAAGTTTATATCGCGCCAATAATCTGTTTCATTTCTATTCTTTTCGCCCAAGTGTTTACTAGTGAGCAGATTTACACAATCATGTACAATTGCATTAAATACAGATACTAGACCCGTAAACATGTCCCTAACATTAATACCTAAATACGTTAAAATTGTAGAAGTGGGGCCCCGTGATGGGTTGCAAAATGAGGCTGGCCACATGTTGAGCGCCAACGTTAAAGCCAACTTAATTAACCAGCTTGCAGCCACAGGCTTGCGCCACATTGAGGCTGCCGCTTTTGTCCACCCTAAATGGGTACCACAAATGGCTAACAGTAGTGAGGTATTGGCTCAAGTAAAACGTCTTTCTCACGTTTCCTACAGTGCCTTAACACCCAATTTAAAAGGTCTAGAGCGAGCATTAAAAGCTGGTGTTAATGAAGTTGCAGTATTTGCGGCTGCCACAGAGAGTTTTAGTCAACGCAACACCAATTGCTCCATGGCGGAGGGCTTAGGGCGTTTTGAACCCCTCGTAAAAATGGCTTTAGAAGCCGGAATTAAAGTGCGCGGCTATGTGTCTGTTGTTATTGACTGCCCTTATGAAGGTGCCGTTAAGCCCCATGTCGTGGCTCAGGTCGCTCATCAACTGCAACAGATGGGCTGCTACGAAATTTCTTTGGGGGACACCATTGGCACCGCTACGCCTGCGCGCATGTTACATATGCTAGATGCAGTGCAAAACTCAGTGCCTGTATCTCAACTGGCAGGTCATTGCCATGATACCTATGGTCAAGCCTTAGCCAATGTTTTGGTGTTATTACAAGCGGGCGTGAGCACCTTTGACAGTTCTGTAGCTGGCCTTGGTGGCTGCCCTTATGCCAAGGGAGCCAGTGGCAACCTAGCTACTGAAGACCTTGTTTATTTACTGCATGGGCTTAATATTAAAACCGATGTGGCTCTAGATCGTCTGATTAAAGTGGGTCATGATATTAGCCGACTATTAGGCCGTCCTAACGGGGCCAAAGCGGGCATTGCTTTATATCAACAGAACTATTAATTCGTGGTGCTATGAAATAGTGGTGCTGTGCAATAGCCACACTATTAACCGCTAGGCATAAAATAAACTAACGAAATCGGTAATTTCTCTACTAAAATGTACGATGATAAGTTAATTGAATCCAAGGACACCCCATGAAACCTGCCTTATGGCAACCCAGTCAAACCCATATTGAATCAACCCACATATGGCAGTTTATGCAGCATACCAATGCTAAACATGGGTTAACTCTGCAAACTTACACCGATTTGCACCAGTGGAGCATTCAACAAAAGCATCATTTTTGGAGTGATTTATGGGACACGGTCGGTATAGTGGCCAGCAAAAAAGGTGATTGTATTGTCTCTGATGACGATCTTATGCCAGGCGCCCAGTGGTTCCCTCAAGCAAAACTTAATTTTGCAGCCAACTTATTAAAATATAAAGATGAGCAAACAGCGCTGGTTTTTTGTGGTGAAGACGGCCATCGACATCAAATTAGTTATGCCCAATTATATACCCGCGTAGCACAACTCACCGCGGGGCTTAAGGCCTATAACATTAAACCAGGTGATCGCATTGCTGGCTTTATGCCTAATGTCATTGATGCCGTAGCAGCCATGCTTGCCACTGCCAGTTTGGGTGCTGTTTGGAGTTCTTGTTCTCCTGACTTTGGTATTAATGGGGTGCTAGATCGATTTGGACAGATCAAGCCACGCATTTTGTTTACCACTGATGGCTACCTTTACAATGGCAAAAGACTCAATTCTTTAGAACGGGTCGCCAGTATTGCCAAACAACTGGATAGCATTGAAGCCATTGTGGTGTCTGACCACATTGGCACCAAGGTCGATTTGTCTGCCTTAAATGCCATAGTGCCCAACAAAGCCATGCATTGGGACGATTTTGTTGACGCCTCTACCAGCGAAATTGATTTTGTGGATTGTAACTTCAGTGATCCGCTCTACATCATGTATTCATCCGGCACAACGGGCGTACCTAAGTGCATTGTTCATAGTGTGGGTGGCACTTTGCTGCAACACAACAAAGAACACCTCTTGCATACCAATGTGAGCCGTGATGACGTACTATTTTATTACACCACCTGTGGGTGGATGATGTGGAACTGGCTCGTCAGTGGGCTTGCCTTAGGCTGCAGTGTGATTTTGTATGATGGCTCACCCTTTAAAACCCCAAGCATTCTCATGGATATGGCTCAAAATGAAGCTGTGAGTATTTTTGGCACCAGTGCTAAGTACATCGCCGCATTAGAAAAAATAGGCCAAAAGCCCATACAAAGCCATGATTTAAGAGCCCTCAAAAGTATCTTGTCTACAGGTTCACCTTTGTCCCACGAAAGCTTTGACTACGTTTACCAACAGGTAAAGACTGACGTCATGCTGTGTTCCATTTCTGGCGGCACCGACATTGTGTCCTGCTTTGCTCTAGGTTGCCCCATACTGCCAGTTTACAGGGGCGAGTTGCAATGTGCAGGCCTAGGTATGGACGTGCAAATTTTTAATGACGCAGGTCAATCCATTACTCAGTTAAAAGGCGAATTAGTGTGTGCAAGTAGCTTTCCCGCCATGCCCATTTACTTTTGGGATGACCCTCAACAGGAAAAATACAAGCAGGCCTATTTCAGCCAGTTTGATCGAACTTGGGCCCAAGGTGATTATGGTGAAATAACCCAACACGGGGGTATTATTATTCATGGCCGTTCAGATGCGGTGTTGAACCCAGGTGGAGTGCGCATTGGTACGGCAGAAATATACCGCCAAGTTGAAACTATTGAAGTGGTGCTAGAGAGCATTGTTGTGGGGCAAAGTTGGCAGGACGATGTGCGGGTTATTTTATTTGTGGTACTGCGTGAAAATGCCTTACTAACGGACGCCGTTATCACCCAAATTAAACAAAAAATACGCACCAACACCACTCCAAGGCATGTGCCTGCAAAGGTTATTCAGGTGGCAGCTATTCCTCGTACCATTAGTGGAAAAATTGTTGAACTTGCTGTGTGTAAGGTCATTCATGGTGAAGCCGTGAAAAATATGGATGCTTTAGCTAATCCTGAAGCATTGGATTTATTTGTTGGTCTACCGGCGCTAGCTTGCGATTAAAATGTGTAAATCAAGCAATCTTTGATGACATAGGGAAACTATTACCTAGTCTTTACAAATGACACCCTTGTGGCTGTTGTGCCTAGTTAATTTACTCGATAACATATGATCCTATCTTTTCTTGAACTGCGGGCGGTAACACCTTTACTGCCCTAAACTGCTGAGGCTATTAAATGGATATCTTTGATTTCTCCAATGGTAAAGAAGGCTACTATGGAGAGTATGGTGGTGTTTTCCTACCAGAAATTTTGCATGCAACCATAGAAGAGTTGCTTGTTTGTTTTCGTGAGTGTAAGAAAGACCCCAAGTTTTGGCAAGATTACATTGCCTTACTTCAAAACTATTCAGGTCGGCCCACACCCATTACGCACTTAGAGAACCTATCGCGTAAACTCGGTGGTGCACAAATTTATGTGAAGCGTGATGATTTAAATCATACGGGCTCTCACAAAATTAATAATGTTATGGGTCAGGGCCTTCTCTGCCAGCGTTTAGGTAAACGCCGCGTAATTGCAGAAACGGGTGCGGGTCAACATGGTTTTGCTACCGCCACTATGGCCGCTAAGTTTGGCTACGACTGCAAAATTTATATGGGTTCTGTGGATGTTGCACGCCAAAGGCCCAATGTATTTTGGATGGAGAATCTAGGTGCTGAAGTGATTGCCGTAGAAGATGGGCAAAAAACCCTCAAAGATGCGGTCAACTCATGCATGCGTGACTGGGTCACAAACATGGCCGATACCCACTATATTTTAGGTACCGCTTGCGGGCCTCACCCCTTCCCAGAAATGGTGAGTTGGTTCCAATCGGTGATCGGCATAGAAGCCCGTGAACAAATTATTAAACAAGCCGGCAAACTGCCTGACCGGGTTTATGCCTGTGTGGGCGGTGGTTCTAACGCCATGGGTATATTCCAAGGCTTTTTTGATGATGAAAACGTAGAACTCATTGGCTGTGAAGCCGGTGGTGAGGGTGTGGGGTCTTACATGCACTCGGCACGCCTAGCGTACGACGATGCGTCTGTGGGCGTAGCCCAGGGCTACAAGACCTATTTCTTGCAGAACGACGAAGGCAATATGAATGAAACCCATTCAGTAGCCGCAGGACTCGATTACATTGGCATTAACCCCATTTTCTCCTACCTCTGGGAGCAAGGTAAAGTTCGCTTTGAAGCGGCCACTGATGTTGAAGTGAAAGAAGCCCTCAAGCTTACGATGCGCACCGAAGGTTTAATTCCTGCCCTAGAGAGCACCCATGCATTTGTGACGGCCATTGCAGAAGCCCCCACTATGGGCAAAGATGAGGTGATTTTAATTAATCAATCTGGCCGTGGTGACAAGGACATCTTTACTATTGCCGATGCCCTAGGTGATGCCAAGTGGAAAGCCTTTATTGATGGTAAGGCCCAGCAATATCGTACGGAGGGTATGTAATGGGCTTACAAACCTATATTGAACAGCGCAAGCAAAGTAAAGACCTGCTAGTGATGGCCCATGTGGTGTGTGGCTACCCAAGTTTTGCAGCCAACATGGAAGCCTTAGAGATCATGGCAGAGGCCGGTGTTGATCTAGTGGAACTACAATTCCCCTTCTCAGAACCCAGTGCCGATGGCCCCTTGTTTGTTAAAGCTAACGAGCAGTCGCTCAAGGCAGGCACAACGGTAGATCAGTGTTTTGAATTTATGAAACTGGCAAGCGAGCGCTTTGCGTTTAAAATTTTAATGATGGGTTACTACAACACCGCCTTTAAAATGGGTGAAGACGTTTTCGTCAAACGCATTCAAGAGGCGGGTGGCGTGGGTTACATTTTACCCGATTTGCCGGTAGAAGAGTCAGACAACCTTCACCGCTTATCGGCAGAAGCCGGCATTGAACCCATTATTTTAATGACGCCTACCAGCAGTGAAAAACGCCTATCACAATTGGGTGCTGCAAGCCGAGGCATGGTGTATGTAGTGGCTCGAAGAGGCGTAACTGGCTCTAAAACCAACATGGGCGACGACGTCACCAGCTTAGTAGCACGTTGCCGTCAACACACCAGCGTACCCATTGGCGTGGGCTTTGGTATTAGCAGTAAAGCCGACCTAGATGCGTTACGAGGCTCCGCTGACCTAGCCATTATTGGCACCGCCGCATTAAAAATATGGGAAGCCTCGGGTGCTGCTGGCCTGAAGACCTTCTTTAAAGACCTTATGGCGTAAGTTGATTGACCCCAATAACTATCCGACGCCTGTTAGATCGGCGTCGTGGTTTAATCTATTAAGACGGTTTGATTTGCTTTGGTCCTCAGTAGAGCGGGTACCTTAGCGTTTGCAAACGGTAACAATCTTGCTTTCTCCTTAAAAAAATATCACACCTCTTGCACTACCCTTGAGCCATCATAAGGAACGAGTCAGTGTCTTAAATGTTAGATCTAAAGGGTGTTAACTGTTATGCCTAAAGGATGTTAAAGTTAGTTTTTTAAGACTTACAATGGCTTAATACTTGGCTTAAACTTCTAATGATCAGACCCTTTAATGAACTCAACCTCCCTCATACGTAATCATCAACCCTTGACTAAGAGATTGGCAAACCTGCTAAAAGAAGCGGGGCCAAAAGTCTGGCAAGCGTCTGATTTTGCAGGTATTGATCAACTACATTTAGGGGGGCTTGAGGCTTCTAAGGCTCTGGCGCGATGGCTGCCCTTGAACGCTACACGTGGCTTAGAAATAGGTTGTGGTTTGGGTGGCACCAGCCGTTATTTGGCAGTTAATCATGGCTGCTCTATGGTTGGTTTAGACCTTAATAACGATTATATTCAGGCGGCACAGTTGCTTAATAGCCACTTACCTGCACTATCTGATTGCCACTTTGTGGTGGGCAATAGTTTGGCTCTACCCTTTGCTGAGAATCGTTTTGACTTTGCGGTGAGCCAACACGCCAGCATGAACATTGCCCAAAAGGCTGTTTTATTGGCCGCTGTGCACAAAGTGTTAAAAGCTGAGGGCTGCTTGTTACTGCACGAAGTGATGTTGGCACAAGACTGTACGCAAACTAGTGTGGATTACCCTACCCCTTGGGCTGATCAATACGATCACAGCCACCTAAGCCATTGGCCAAGTTTTATGCAACTAGCCCATGCAATCGGCTTTAACCTAATTAAGTTTGAGGACAACACAATGGACGCATTGGAATGGTTGCATAAGACTCGAAATCAGCCACCTCCACCACCTTTCACTCCCAATATTGCTCTGGGTCCCACGGCAGGTATGATGAGCGCTAACATGCTGCGTAACTTGCAGCAAGGTCGGTTACAAATTGTCAGCGCTTCATTGGTTAAAGCATCGTTTTGATATCGGCATCTAGCTGCTTTTTGGGATGCCAGTGGTTGATTAGGTTGGCCACTAACATCAGCGCCCCGCCTGCAATCACTGCCACATCAAAAGTTTCGCCATACATTAACACGCCAATAATGGCGATGATGGGCAGGCGCAAAAAGTCGAGGCTAATAACTACACTCACATCGGCCAGTTGCATAGATTTAGAGATGCAGTAATGGGCTGCTAAGCCCGTCAATGCCACCGCCATGACCCAAGGCCACATCCAAGGTTCGGGCATGGTCCAGTCGGCGCCTGCCATTAATGCCCCAAGAGGCAATTGTATCAAGGTCATATAAAACACCACAGTTAGTGGATGTTCAGTGCGTAATAGCGACTTATTAAAGATAAAGGTTAAAGCAAAGCACAAGGCGGCAATGAGCATGATGATCGCACCACTATCTAGAATCTCTACACCCGGTTTAACAATGATTGCCACACCGATTAAACCCAATGCCACAGCAGCAAACTTGCGGCCAGTAATGCGCTCACCCAAAAATATAGCAGCAATAATTAACACCCAAAGAGGCACAGTAAATTCAATAGCAAACACTTCGGCCAAAGGTAATATGCCAATGCCAACAAGCCAGCTAAACTGGCCAACAAAGTGAAATAGGTTACGCCAAACATGTGTTTTAGTGCGCTGAGTGAACATCAATCTTGGGCGTTTGATCACGTTCATAATGATCACTAGTAGCACTAAACCCACCATACTACGGATGGCCAGCAACTCAAACTTATCAATTAATCCGTCTAGCTCTCGTGCAGAAATGGCCATGAGGCAAAAGGAAAAAATAGCCCCAGACATCCAAACTATAGCGCGCATTATCGTGTCCTATGCATGTGAGTGGGCTGAACGGGGTAAATCTGGATCAATTAGACTCGTTCCTGCGCGCATGACGGCATAAATCTGCCAGCCCGTGGCCACAGCGCCCCACAATAAACCAATCACCACGCCTGCGTCTAAAATGGGACGCCAAGGTTGCGGTAAATTTAGGGCGATAAAAATAAATACCGCAGCCATTATTAAAATAGTAAACGAAATAAGAGAGCGTTTGGTGGAGGCATAGACAAAACCCATAGCGAACAAAGGTGCCAATAACACCAACCAAGGTTTGGGGTTGTTTTGCAACCAAAGCAAACGAGCCGCAACACGGGGCGAAAAGGCCTGCTGAAAACCTTTGTAACCCTCTGAGTAAGCCATAAACACAACCCACACGGACAACACCACATAATGCCAAGTTTGGGCGGGGTAATGTAGGAACTCTAGTGCAATATTAGACAAGCGCACCACAGAGGTTAGCAGTAATCCAACGACCCCAATCGCACCCCAGAAAAAACCAATCCGACCTAACATAATGCCATAAACCTGAAGCCCATAAAATCAACCCGCATTCTAACACAGAGGTCTTTCCTAAGCGCCTTTCTAGGGCCATAATAAGCACCTTACTTACTAACTATTAGCCAGACATCGATTATGCGCCGCCGACCTCGCCAAAGCCGTAACATTGACCTCAGTATTGCCTCGCCTTGCATCAAAGTATGCCAATTTAAGAGTGACGAATTGGTGTGTAAAGGCTGTTACCGCAACCAAGATGAAGTGAGAAACTGGATGATCATGAGTAAAGAAGAAAAGTTACACGCCTTGGCCCAGGTGCAACTTAGAAAAGACAATCCTTAAACTCACATTAATCGGGTAAAGACTTGGTGTCGACAATTCAAAAACCAGATTAAACCTAATTCAAGTCATCACTGTTGCGCTTTGGATTAGTGCGGGTCTGCATGTTTTGGGCAAGCGAAGTTAATGGACTTCCTATTGCATCAAAATTGTCATGCCCCAGCCAGTGCTCAATAATCGAACGCACCTCTGGCCACTCAGTATCCAGAATAGAGTACCAAGCTGTGTCTCTGTTTTTACCTTTAAAAATGAGGTGATTATAAAAAACACCCTCAAACCTAAACCCCAAACGTCTGGCCGCCGTTCTAGATTTTTGGTTGAGTGAATTACAGCGCCACTGCATGCGTCGATAATTCAAATCATCAAAAGCGTGACTTAACATCAAAAACAGGGCCTCCGTTGCAGCCCGTGTTCTTTGCAACTCTGGCGCGAACCATATGTGTCCAATTTCGGTCACTCCATGTTGCGCATTGTTGTCTAAAAAACTCGCTTGACCACATGCCCTGCCCGATTGCTTTGAGCGGATAGCGTAGAATATGGGGTCAGTGCTGGCAGATTGAGAGCGTAATACTTCTTTATAGGCATCCACATTAGGCCATGGCCCATAGGTGAGGTAATCCCAAATGGCCAAGGCTTCTGGTGACTCATGACCTGCAATATAGAGTTGCTCAGCATGGAGTAGCGCGTTTTGTGGCTCTAACACCACTTCACGACCCACCAACTCAGCCCTTGAGGGTAACAAAGCGGGTGGTGGGAGGCTAACACTATGACCAGAAAGTGGTCGCGGGAAAATGTCTTCATAGCCTGCTGGTTTGTGCATAGTGCGACTCCTTAATAGACTGAATATTTACTGGTATTAAAAACTATATTAATGGCAATAAAAATCGTTTACAGCCGCTACTGTCTCGCTCAAACCGACGCTTTTGATGAGAGAAAACGTTTATTACGTCGATAGGGGAATACGTCTTTCACCTGCCCATCTACAATATCTCGCTGCAAAGACTGCCAGTAATTAGCATCAAAAATATCACTGTGTATTTGGCGAAATATCTTGGCTATGCGGGGTCGACCTGCTAAAAAGACGTGGAACTCTTCTGGAAAAACATCGTAGGGTCCTACTGAATACCATGGTTCACTAGCCAACTCTTGTTCTGGATACATGGCCTCTGGGATTTTGCGAAAGTTACATTCGGTCAGGTAACAAATTTCATCGTAGTCATAAAAAACGACACGGCCATGACGGGTCACACCAAAGTTTTTAAATAACATGTCGCCAGGAAAAATATTAGCGGCGGCTAGTTGTTTGATGGCGTTGCCATATTCATCAATGACATCGTACAGTTGTTCATCACTGGCGGTATCGATATAGATGTTGAGAGGGATCATGCGACGTTCTACATATAACTGTTCTATGACTACGTATTCGTCAACAATGTGGATCATGCTGGGTGCTACAGCAAACAACTCATCAATTAATTCTTGCGAAAAACGGTGTTTGGCAAAAGCAAAGTGTTTAAATTCTTGGGTATCTGCCATACGACCCACCCGGTCATGGACTTTTACCAAACGGTACTTTTCTTTTACCACCGCTTTGCTCATCGCTTTTGGCGGGGCAAATTTATCCTTAATGATTTTAAACACAATGTCTAATGAGGGTAAGGTAAATACACTCATGACCATACCTTTGATGCCTGGAGCTATAATAAACTGATCATCAGAATCATCCATGTGATGCAGGTAGTCTCGCATAAATACTGATTTTCCATGTTTATAAAACCCAATGTTAGTATAAATTTCAGCTAAGGGTTTGGCCGGCAGGATTTGCTGTAAAAAGCCCACAAACTCTGCAGGCACTGGGGTTTCCACCATGAAATAAGAGCGGGTGAAACTAAAAATAATACTCACATCGTCTGGGTCTGTAATTAACGTGTCGGTGTAAATGCCTTGGGTTTCATCGTTCAATAAAGGAATAATAAACGGCTGAGAGTGACTTGGATTGACTAATTGCCCTACTAGATAGGCCCCTTTGTTGCGGTAAAAAATAGACTTTAGAATTTGTACCCGTGTTTGGGCACCAATGGCCATGCGAAAGTCAGTATTGTGTTTGATAATGCGTACTAAGTTAATGACATCAAGGCGTTTATTAGCGTAAGGCACACTAAATTTGTAATCCTCCAGAATTTCATTGACCATGCTCACCACACCTTGACTAGCATCGTATTGTCGGTACATATCTTGAGCCAATACCTTGGGTGCTTGCTCTGTTGAACTAAATAGAAACATGCGGTGTTCACGCAAAGCACGGTGGCGAAAGGTACGACAGAAAATAGAGTTATAAAAGGTTTCAGCTAGCTCTGGGTCCGTGCGTTGGGGGGTTAATTTTTCAAATTCAAGTTTAACAGCAACCCATTCTCGAGCCTTTTCTTGCCCCAAATTTTCAGCACTACGAAATATATCAAGCCTTTTTGTGACCTCTGTCACCATTTCACCATAAAGATCGATGCGTCGCATGCCAATGGCTTGAACCTGTTGCCACAACGCCTGCTCAAAACGTTGCTTAGCGCCAGATGATATGTGCTCAAATTGACTACGGTACTCGGTAAAGCCTGCATCCATAATATGTGCAATGTTAGCGGCTTGTGCCCTACTTAGTGGCATAAAAATTCCTTATTTTTCATTTTCGAGACGCTGATGCTTAGCAACAATCTTGTCTAACACGCGGGCCACAGTAATAAATGCAAAGGTACCAGTAACAAAGCTGACCGCCCCAAAGCCTCGACTGCAATCCATTTTAGCCCCTGCCACATTTGCACTTTTAGCCCAATCGACACTCCCATCAGGCTGCGGATAATGCAGCTGTTCAGATGAACATACGCACTCAATCCTAAATCTACTTTTAAGATTTTTACTAAACCCATATTGGCTGCGTAAAACTGATCTTAATTTAGCCGCCAAGGGATCCACTTTAGTCATGGCTAGATCCACTATTTTAACTTTGCTTGGGTCGCGCTGTCCTCCAGCGCCCCCAATAGTGATAATGGGAACACGCCGATGTTTGCACCAAGATACCATCATGGCTTTGGCCTTAATGGAATCACAGGCATCGATGACGTAGTCATAATCTCGATTTAAGCAAGCTTCTAGGTTGTTTTCACCCACAAATTCTTCAATTAAATTAACCTGACATGAAGGATTAATATCTTTAATTCGGTCTGCCATGACCTCTATTTTTACTTGGTCGACGGTTGATAGTAGCGCCACTAATTGACGGTTAATATTCGATGTAGCGACATCATCCATATCGATTAGCGTGATTTGACCAACTCCAGAACGCGCCAATGCCTCAGCTACCCAAGAACCCACACCGCCAATGCCAACCACACAAATATGTGCCTTACGGATGGCCTTGTAGCTGTCTGCTCCGTATAATCTTTCGACACCATCAAAACCTTGTTGTGCTTGAGTCATTAATTCAATTACATGTCTGTTAAGCTTCCGTCCATTGTACCTGCTTGGGACCATATACAACCAGAAGACTGCGGGTTTTAAAGCATATTTAACTGATAATTTAAGGTCTAATTTGAGCTACCAAATTCCACAACTAAAGGACCAAGAGTTAGAGTTGACCCTAACCATCAAAAACAGTCGCTTTATTGCCAATTTACGTCATGCCAATGGGCGCGACGAATGTGATATTCATTTAAATGACATGCGCAGAAAATACCCTGACGCTAATCATCATTGTTGGGCTGTGGTGGCTGCAGCACCAGACAATAGTACTTATTGGGGTTTAAGTGATGCAGGTGAACCGTCTGGCACAGCCGGCAAACCCATGCTCCAAGTACTGAGTCATTGCGGTATTGGTGAAGTGAGCGTGGTGGTATGTCGTTATTTCGGTGGCATTAAACTTGGCACTGGTGGTTTAGTGAAGGCCTATGGTGAAGCTGTCAAACAGGTGGTGGAACAATGCCCAACTACATTAAAGCAAAGTTTAACTGAGCTGCACATCGAGTGCCATTATGACCTCAGTGGACAACTCGAATACCTTTGTAAAAAGCATGATGCCCGTATAAATCAAAGGCATTATAGCGACTCATTAAGCCTTAACGTCACTGTGCCAAGTCTGCAATTAAGCGCTCTTAGGGCCGATATAGCCGCCCTCACCTCAGTAAAGGTGAGCACCCAACGCAATTAAAGCCTGATGGTTAAAGTGACTGCAATAAAGCGACTAAACTACAGTGACCATCATAAAGTGACTAAAGTAAAATTAATATCGTTCAAAAATCTTAGGTAATTGACTTAATAAAGGCATGCTGCACACTTATGGCCTCATAAAATAATGGTGTATGAGGGTAAAGAGCCCCAAAATGGCCACCATCAATTTCATAAAACTGTTTTTTGGATTTAATGCAGTCAAATATCTCTAACTGCACCTCACGTTTGATGTGCGGCATTTCGTCTTCCTTACCCGTCATCATTAATACAGGAACTTCGATAAATGGGGCGGTAATAAACGGTGAAAAGGCGACTTCAGTCTTGGGAATAACTCGAGTTATGCTATTTTTCCAACCAGTGTTCCACTGACCTCCTTGATCTATAAACCAACGAAAGGCTTGAATGGGTGTGAGTAAAGAGGGGTTTGTCTGTTGGTCAGAAGACACCACTGCCATGGGCCCTTCGCGCGAAAGATCGTCCAGTTTTTCAAACTCACCCTGATCAAAGGTGTGTTTAAGTATGTTTAAACTTTTTCCTGCGTTCTGTACTTCTAGGGTGCTTAGTCCGCAAGTGGCAGCAAAGCAAACCACCCCCGCTAAACCTTCAATAAGAGCACTTGCAACCAACACAAGCATGCCAGCAAAGCTATCACCCCACAAAATAATTTTCCCATTATGTAACTGATTTTCAGATTTCAAAAAGGTCACAGCATCAGCAATACCTCGCCCTTGAAGCCAAGGATTGATAGTCTGCGGTGTCTTACCATCGCTGCGACCAAAACCCGCATGGTCATAAACAAAAACATTGATGCCTTTGTTTTGAAATTCAGTGGCATAGTCTGCAAGACACATGGAAATCGTTGCTGAAGTGCCATGACACATGACAATGCACGGTGACAGAGATGCTTCCGAAGCAGCATACCAACGGCCCCGAAGAATAGACCCTTGGGAGTTAAATTCTTTTTCAACAAACATTTTAATGCTTCCTTTTTTACCCACAGTTACTAAAATTGTGATCGTCTGTGACTACCCCTTTAGTTAACCAAGATGCACAAAAGTGAGTGCAACGATTACCCATAAATGCATTTTGATGACTCTATATTTTGGCTTTTTGAAACCTAAACCGACGATATAAGCTAGGTGGGTCAGGGGTTATTGCTTTTTAACAAACTGAGACTTTAATTTCATGGCCCCAACTCCTGGGATTTTGCAATCGATGTCATGGTCACCATCAACTAAACGAATACCTTTAACCTTAGTGCCTACTTTTACCACTAGTGAGGAGCCTTTGACTTTAAGGTCTTTAATGACCGTAACGGTGTCGCCATCCTGTAAAAGGTTGCCATTACTGTCATGAATTTGTTTGCCATCTAAATGCTCACCACTACCCTCAGAGGCATCCTCAGAGGCCCTTGCTGACCACTCATGGGCACATTCTGGGCACATGTACTGGCCCGCGTCTTGGTAAGTGTATTCAGAGTTACACTTGGGGCAGTGAGGTAAATCAGACATAAATAATCTCTTTTAAAGCCAGCCTATTTTAACCCTCAAGCTTAACACGAAAGCTCAGTGATATTGCTCCAGCAAGCAAGGCGCTTATTTACCAAGAGGTCTGAGCTACGCTTGTTATTTTTAGACAAGAACATGAATCACTAAGCTCGGCCTTTAAGTTGCTTGTAGTGCCTAAATTGAAATGCTCCCAAAATAGCCGACAACAGAGCTAACACAAAGGTGAGTCTAATGCCCAATGGATCGACGATCACTGCCCCTAAACTGATTAATACAATAATCAGTAAGGACCAACCATAGTCACCAAGTACAAAAAACATAACCTCATGAGGTTTTATCTGTTGGCGTAAGGATGTCACTAAAAGAATCATGCCATTAACGACTAAAATAATACCAATGGAATGAATCAACATGGTTTTTTCAGTGCCAATCCACAAGTTCACCACATCAGTTTTGAGTAACATTACTAAACCCAAAGTTAGCCAAAAGCCACTATTGATTCGCAATAATAAATTTAAACTCATGCTAACCTCGTAAGCGTCTTATTTTAAAACTACGGCCCTTAATCTTACCTTCACTGAGGCGATTAAAGGCTGTTTTACCATGGGCTTGGGTGACTGCTACATAAGCCCATTGGTCACCCACCTGTATTTTACCAATCTCTGAGGCAGGCACACCCTCATCTCCAGTTAACGCTCCGACGATATCACCCGCCCTCACCTTTTGCTTTTTCCCACCACCAATTTGAAGGGTGATCATGGGGGCAAAAAATGCGGGTTGGCGCAATAATGATAGAGGTGGCAAATCATCACGCTCCAGCTTTTGTTTGAGGTAGTCTTCTAGCAACCCAATTTTGTGGTTTTCTTTTTGGGTATACAACGTACAGGCAATGCCCTGTGCACCAGCCCTGCCTGTGCGGCCAATACGATGGGTATGAACTTCCAATTCACGGGCAATCTGATAATTAATAACAAGATCCAAGGCTTCAATATCTAAACCCCGCGCAGCCACATCGGTGGCCACCAATATTGAGGCACTGCGATTTGAAAAACGCACTAAGGTTTGGTCCCGTTGCTTTTGTTCTAAATCACCATGCAAGGCTAAAGCTTCATAGCCCACCCCGCGCAACTCATTAGCCACTTGGTCAGTTTCAATCTTAGTATTGCAAAAAATGAGCGTCGATTCAGGTTGATGAGCTTGTAATAAAAGTCTAACAGCCTCGATACGGGCATCATCATTTTCAACCTCATAGAGGTTTTGAATGATGCTTTTTTTGCTATGGCTATCCTGCACTTCGACCATGATCGGAGACTGCATGATTCGATTTGCAGTGTGTTCTATTTTAGGCGGGTAGGTTGCACTAAATAGAAGAGTTTGGCGCTGTTTAGGCATGTAACTAATAATGTCATCAAGGGCCTGCTGAAAACCCATATCCAGCATTCTATCAGCCTCGTCTAATACTAAAGTGGTGAGATTATCAAGATTTAGATTGGCTTTACGCAGGTGTTCTTCTACTCGGCCCGGCGTACCTACAACAATATGGGCGCCATGCTCCAACGAACCAACTTGCGGCCCAAAAGCCATGCCACCGCACAAAGTGAGCACTTTAATATTATGAATACCACGGGCTAGTTTGCGTATTTCTACTGCCACTTGATCTGCTAACTCACGGGTGGGGCACAATACCAAGGTTTGCACTCGAAACCGTTTTACCTCAAGTTTATTTAATAAACCCAAAGCAAAGGTTGCCGTTTTACCAGACCCTGTTTTGGCCTTAGCAATGACATCCTTATTGGATAAAATTGATGGTAAAGCTTGCGCCTGAATGGGCGTCATTTCTGCATACCCTAGGCTGGAAAGATTATCGACTAAGGCAGAATTCAATCCTAAACTGGAAAAATCGTAGCGTGACAAAGGCATTCTCGTATTATGTTTTGGAACAGCAGGCAACTATAAATGCGTGGCTGCATTAAACTGCAGCAATATTAAAAACCACTTATGTGTTTGCAGTGCGCTCGTTCAAGATTGGAACATAGTCTAATCAATCGCAGGGGACGCTATTCTAACAGAATTATGCCTGCTTAGTTGTTTAACATTTCCTCTAACAACTGGCGGCGTTGGTCTATCTGGTCTCCTTGTAAAACAAACCCACAAACTCTGCCTGCTTCATTTTTAAAACGCGCACTGATGCCTGCTTCAGTTTGTTGTAATTGCCATTCGCCTAACTGTCCTAAGGGCGGCGGTAACAGCGTGATGGGGCAAGCGGGTGTCTTGACAACAACGGTCATTAAGGGGTAATTCACCTCTGTGGAGGTACCGGTTAATGTCTGCGATAAAGCTTGGATACCCCAGTAAATCGGTGCAATATAGGGCTGCAACTGACCATTGAACTCTACACAATCACCTAAAGCATAGATATGTGGCACATTCGTCATTAGTCGGGCATCTGTTTTGATGCCCACCCCACAAGTAATACCACTGTTGATGGCTAATTTTGTGCGCGCCTGCAAGCCTACCGCAGAGACAATAATGTCCACTTGTATTAGTTCATCATTATTGAGAGTGACTAAGTAACCTTTTTGCGGTTGGTTTGGGTCCGTGTAATTAATGGTCTTAATGGTGTTATTCAAGTACCAGTTTACACCCATGCTAGAGAGCGCCTTTTGCAACCGCAAGCCCACAGGATGGGGGATCAAACGATCCATGGGCCACGACGTTAAACCGACCACATGTACCTGTTTACCCACTGACGCTAGATCATTAGCAAATTCGCACCCAATGAGGCCATTACCAATCAATAATACCCGTTCTTTACCTTCAAGACGGTGCCGATAATGCGCATAATCTTCTAAGCTATTGACGCTAATAACGTCTGCGCTTGCATTACCTTCAAAAGGTATCTTAATCGCTTCCGCACCTTGAGCTAAAACTAACTGACCATAGGGTTGCTGGCCTATATTGGTGAACAATATTTGTGCCTTAGAGTCGATCCGTTCAACCGTGCAGTGGGTAATAATGCGAATTTTCAAACGGTGGGCTCTATCGAGGGGCAACTCCACCACTAGGTCCTTAGCAGTCTCTTGCATAGCTAAGCCCGTCGATAGGGCTGGCTTAGAATAATGCATGCCTTGGTCTTGGGTTAACACCACCACCTCTAACTGGGCATTGAGTTTCACAATGGTTTCTGCAAGATTATAGCCGGCATAGCCTGAACCTATTATAACAATAGGGCCTTGAGGCTTTTCAGTGGCCTCCAGCACTAACGTCGCTGCCGTGGCATTAGCTCCTGACTGAATAGGCTCTGCAGGCATTTCAATCATTTCAAAATCTTCTTTGCCTACCAGACAATCTGGGCATAACCAATCATCTGGCACATCATCCCAACGAGTGCCCGGTTCTATACCATCATGGGGCCAGCCAAGGGCTTCGTCATAAATAAAACCACAAATAATACACAGCCATTTTTTATAGGGCGCAGATTCGTCATGAATTGACATACATAATTCTCTAAGGGGTTAAGCGAATGGCGATGTTTTTGGTGCGGACGTAATTATACAAAGCTTCTTGACCTTTTTCACGTCCAAATCCAGATTTTCCCACACCACCAAAAGGTGTACTAATACCACCAGCAAACCACTCATTAACAAATACCTGACCGGCAACTAAGGCCCGACTGGCGCGCAAGGCTAAACTTACATTTTGAGTAAATACGCCCGCCACCAAACCAAAATCAGTGCCATTGGCCATGGCGTAGGCTTGCTGCTCACTGTCAAATTTCATTAACACCAATACGGGTCCAAATACTTCTTGCTGCGCTATTTCTGTATCTACGGCAGCCTCAATAATAGTAGGGGGCATAAAATACCCTGTCCTAAGTAGGGCTTCACCTCCGA
Source organism: Candidatus Njordibacter sp. Uisw_058 (assembly GCF_047730065.1). Classification (GTDB taxonomy): domain Bacteria; phylum Pseudomonadota; class Gammaproteobacteria; order Pseudomonadales; family Balneatricaceae; genus Njordibacter. The sequence goes on along the minus strand of NZ_CP159829.1, from coordinate 1,335,995 downwards.
TTAAACACTTAGCACCCTGTGCTTTAGCACCCGCACACATGGCCACAATTTTATCCAACTGCGCTTGCGTTAGAATGGGGGTTACATCGGCTTCATCTTTGCCTGATCCAACAGATTTGGCAGCAAAAGAAGTCACTAAACGCTGCTTAACTTCATCATAAATGCTCTCATGTACAATGAGCCTAGACATGGCCGAACAAACCTGTCCAGAATTAAATAAATTTCCCACTTCAGCGCTGGTAATGACTTGATCTAAGTCAGCATCTGCAAATACCACACCTGCAGACTTTCCACCCAACTCCATGACACAAGGCACCACATATTCGGTGGCCGCTTGCATGATAGACTGACCCGTGGCGACAGAGCCTGTAAATACAATTTGATCGATATCACCATGAGACACAAGCGCTGCACCCGCCTCGTGGCCATAACCACATATTATGTTCACCGCTCCGGGAGGCACTTTGGCCTTAACTATGGCTTCTGCAAGCAACGACACGGCCAAGGGTGTTAATTCGGGAGACTTGATGACGACACTGTTACCTGCCGCCAAGGCAGGCGCTAATGATCGAGCCACTAACGACACAGGGAAGTTCCATGGAATCACCTGAGCGGACACACCGAATGGTTCATACTCGGTAAAGTCTACTAACCCTTCCCCTAAGGGAATAGACTTACCTTCAATCTTATCAGCCATGCCTGCATAATATTCAAAGTAACGCGCTGCCTCCTCGAATTCCCACTCCGCTTTACTCAAAGGTTTGCCATTTTCTAGGCACAATAATTCCCCACCCTGCTTGGCAAGGGCCCTAATTTGGGCTGCAATAGCATGTAACAATTGCATCCGTTCGTAGGGAGCCATATCTGCCATAAGTCTTAGCTCATGACATTGGCGAGCGGCACTCACCGCTTCATCGACCTGCTGGGAAGTGGCACAGGCTATGGTCCCAATGAGCTCTCCAGTTGCAGGATTTTCTACCTCAATGCACTGTTCACTATCCACCCACTGTCCGTTAATAAAATTAGTCCGGTGAGTCACGCCCTGCTGCAACTGATTCATCACTTTAATTCCTTGTTGATTGTGTGCTTACAATTAAACGTTTGGCAGCCCATTGGTGAAAGTAATGTGTCGGATTATCTAATATGGGAGAGAACTTGCCCCCTTTAAATCCAGGCGAAGCACGACCCCGTTGCATGCCCTCTACTACACCTATGTCTTCACCAAACACTTCTTTCCAAGCCTTTAAAGTTGCGTCTCGACAGCCCTTAAAAGTTTCCCCTATAGACTCATCACCCACATACATTAAGCGCACGTGTTCGACTGTCTGACTATGTGTAATGGGTTCTAATACAATCGCAAACGTGTGGTCAGCTTGGATACCCAAGAGCACATTAGGAAATACGGTAATGTATTCCGCTTCTTTCATGCGCTCTGTCTGCCATTCTGGAAACACCGGCAACTGTGTTCCTGCAGAATCAGCTAAGTTGTATACATTGGTGCCTTGACCTGCAAATTCATTGGCAAACATAATGTGGTAATGATCTTGAATACGAGAATATACGTTAAGCTTGGGATGAATCCATGGCAAATGATAGCTTTCACAGTAATTTTCTACGGCTAATTTCCAGTTACAAGCCACATTCAAGGTAAAAGCGCCTTGTAACTGGTCTCCCACTGGATCCTCTCTGCGCATACGGGCATAACCAGAATCACCTAAAAAAGGCTGCCAACGGGCCATCACTGGTGCAATAAACTGCTCAAACGGTTGAGCCTGTCCATCAAGGTTTACAAACACGATGTCAAACCAAACCGAACTAGACAACTGCTTCATGCCGTGTTGTTCACAGTTAAAGCTATCCAGTTTATGCACCCCGACACCACCCAAGTGGGGAGTGCCTTTAAGTTGCCCTGTTAAATCATAGGTCCATGAGTGATAAGGACACCGAATATTGCCTTGCACTGGACCTGCTGTATTGATCAGTATCATTCCACGGTGACTACAGACATTATGAAACACCCGAATCACATCATCTTGACCACGCACAATGACCAATGGTAAGCCCATAAACGTAATCGGTTTAACGTATCCTAAAGTAGATAAATCCCCAGCAAAACCAATGCCAGACCATGTCTTACCCAAAATACGGTCTCGCTCTTCGGCTAGCATATCTGGGTCATGGTAAAGAGCGTTAGGAAGGCCACTCGCATCTTCAATGGGCAGCATGATGTTTTCAAGGCTAGTGAGTGGAATACGGTCTAAGATGTCCATGTTAGGATCCTAAAATTGACGTCAATCAAACGATAGCCACACTTTGCATGAAAAGAGTTTTATGCACAAACAACTTAACCACTGACTCAGCAGAGCTCTCATTCGTTACTACTTTATCAAAGGCCACTAGCACATTAAGTAGTGGTGAAATTTTGATGGCTAAAGACATGATTAAAATCTGTACATTACGTGCTCTGGAGTATGCCGTGCTTGGAAGCTTTATTAAACCGTAAAATATTTAATATTTTAATAACTTTTTATTCATTATAAGTTTGTTTTATAATTTACCCATGAAAAATATTCCTACCGAACTATTACGCACCTTCACTACCATTGTCGACTTAGGCGGCTTTACCCTAGCGGGTGCACTCTTAGGACGCTCCCAACCTGCCATCAGCCTACAAGTAAAGCGATTGGAAGACTTGTTAAGTATTAGGGTGTTTCAAAGAAACAATGGTCTTCAAGTCACTGAAGAAGGTGAGGTCTTACTTGGTTTTGCCAGACGAATGTTAGATATCAATGACAGTGCGGTGACCCGTTTAGCGAAAAGTCGCATTTCTGGGCAGGTGCGGTTGGGTATACCTAATGACTTTGAAGTGTCTTTTTTACCCCGATTATTGAGCCAATTTGGACAAGCCCACCCTGAAGTCAGTTTAGAAGTAAATTGTGATTTGAGTGTGACCTTATTAAAAGATTTCCAACAAGGGCATTACGACCTAGTTTTGGCGACAGATAGTTTAGAAGAAACTCTGCAACCTAATACGGAGGACGAATTTCATGAAACCATCGTATGGGTCACTAACGGCCATTTTGACTGGTTTGACCAACAACCTATACCTCTGGTGGTCTACCCTATTGGATGCCGGTACCGACAACAAATAATCAGCAAACTCAATGCGGCTGGCATTGCCTGGCGGATCGCCTATAGCTCGTCTAGCCTACTCGGCATTCAAGCTGCTATTGAAGCAGGGTTAGGCATTAGTGCCCTGGCTCAAAGTACTGTGCCGCAAGGTTTGCATAGTCACCTGAAAATCGAAAACAGTCCTCGGTTGGGCCACGTAAAGTTGGTCTTCAAGCATGACCAAAGCAATCAAACAGATGCCACAAAACGGCTTTACGAATACCTTTACACTGGCCTAGAGCAATCATCTAGTTAGGATAAGCATGCCAGCGGTGGCCATAAGACCGGCCGTAGATCGATTGAGCCTTTGTACTGATTTATGTTGGCTAAATAATTTCCGGGCTTTGCTAGCACCAAAAGCGATGAGCATCAAACCCAGCATCAAAGCCATAAAATTAAGACCGACAACCCAAATGACATCTTGGTTGGTTAACACTGTCAAATCGACAAAGGTGGGTAAAAAGGCAATGTAAAATAGCATCACTTTCGGGTTAGTGGCTGATATGAGCATGCCTTCTGCATAACTCAAAATAAAACCTACGCCTTTAGAACGGGTCTTAACGGCAGCGTTCCCACTTAATACAATAGGGGCGTGCCATATCTGCCAAGCGAGGTAAAATAAGTAGGCTGCGCCACACCACCGAATGAGAACAAAGATCAATTGATATTCGTTAGCAATGTAAGCCAGACCCCACACCACTAGCAGTAAATAGACGATATCGCTCATTGTCATGCCGATGGCTAAACCCCAACAGGCATTCCCACCTTGTTTCAACGCTTTAGCGATAAGTGCAAAAACTCCAGGCCCAGGAGTAATCGAAAATACAAACACAGCCACAAAATAGGCTAACGAAAACTCCACTGTCATTGCCCCACCTAACAACCAATTAACTAATTTTACCCGTCGCATGTTACCCGATCTGCAGCAGATAATGACAACAAATTCACAATTGACCCCTGTTCCTTGCAGAGTTAGTATGCGCGATTAATAGTTTAGGCTTTTGAACACCTTTCAAGGGCCTAGTTAGGGGCTATGTAGGGCCTATGTAGGGCCTATGCGGGGCCTATGTGGGGCCTTTTTAGAGGGCCAATGGCCTGATCAGAAAAGCAGATATAAACTCTTTTAGTCACACTCAGCTAAGAGTTGTGGGTAGGTAAGTGGCTAATTTTTGAACCATCAAAGGGAACACCCATGTCAGAAGTTATCACCGGCACTGTAAAGTTTTTCAACGACACAAAAGGTTTTGGTTTTATAGAGCAGCCTAGTGGTGGAGACGTGTTTGTGCACTTCAGTGCCATCGTCAAAGATGGTTATAAAAGCCTAGAACAAGGCCAGTAAGTGGAATTTACTATTACTGAAGGTGAAAAAGGCCTGCAAGCTGAGAATGTAAGACCAACATAGACCCCAAAAAGTCGCTTTTTAAGCATTATTTTAAGCATTATAAAGAGGCTTTATAAGACACTTCATCTACCACATTTAAAGCTTTAACTAGGTTTTAACTTTTGTTCAGTTATGCTTCAGATATAATTTAACTATGGTTCAATTAATTAGCTGGATTTAAGGGCTACACAGTGATGGTGTTTACATCATGTATGCTGGACCTTTGCCATCTGCACTGGGTTGGAAGTGCACTGATACCTCACCTATTTTTTGAAGGGCTTGCAGAGCATCCTGATCATCTCGCAATTCAAAGGCGTTAAAACCTGCCCGCTGCATAAAGTCAATGCGGTCCATCGCCACATCACCAACCGCTCTAATTTCTCCTGTATAACCTTGGCGACGCAACATGCGGGCCATACTAAACCCTCGGCCATCGGCAAAGGTGTCAAACTCAATAGCAATCATGGACAATTTTTCAGCATGGGCTAACAAACTTGGCAAGTCATCTGCACCGTTAGCTAGAACAGCATCACCTGCTGCTATGCCACCACTTAGCCAATCAGCAAACCTTATTTCTGGCGTTGCAGCATGGCTAAAACTAAGCCGCTGATCTTTGATGAGTGCCATAAACACGCTCCTTAAATGGTGCAAAGCCAACACGACGTATCACTTGCAAAAATGTTTCATCCGTTTGACGCTGCTCTACGTAAACGTCTAATATTTGACCAATTACCACCACCACCTGATCTTGTTCGATCGAACGACCCAAGGTCTTGCCCAAACTTGCATCATTAGAAGCAGAGCCACCCAAAGTAAATTGGTAGACTTGCTTACCACCTTTTTCAACACCCAAAATGCCAATATGCCCAACGTGATGATGGCCACACGCATTGATACAGCCAGATATTTTTAGCTGAATTTCGCCAAGGCCATAGAGATAATCCATATCGTCGAAGGTTTCATTGACTTGCCGCGACAGTATGAGGGTTTCAGCATTAGCTAAACTACAAAAATCAAGCCCCGGACAGTTAATCATATCGGTTAAGGTACCGACGTTGGCACGGGCCATACCTAAATCTTGTAATTTTAACCACAAGGCGAATAAGTCACGCTGAGCAACATCTGCTAACACTAGATTTTGATCATGGGTCGAACGTAATTCAGAAAAACTAAACTCATCAGCCAAGGCGGCAATGCCATCCATTTGTTGGTGGTTAACGTCGCCTGGGGCTTGCAACTGATTTTTAAGCGCTACAATAATAATGCGATAACCTTCCTGCTTATGGTCTCGCGTGTTTTGTTTATACCATGCGGCAAACTGGGAGTGTTCTGCAAAAGTGTCATTCAAATCACGACTGGCATGCATGGCCGATAGATAGTCTGGGGCTTTAAAAAAGCCTTTCACTCGCTCAATCTCAGCTTCAGGTAAACGTAATTCTTGGCCCTTTATTAGCTGCCATTCGGCCTCAACCATCGCTCCAAACACGTCAACACCCAAGGCGTTAACTAATATCTTAATACGCGCTTTGTATTTATTGTCCCGACGACCGTTGAGGTTATACACCCTCAAAACTGCGTCTAAATAGGTTAAAAGTTCTTGCGGTTCAAGAAATTTACGCAACGTCTTCCCTATCACTGGTGTGCGCCCTAAACCACCACCTACCAAAACTTCAAAACCCATGTCACCCACTTCATTGCGATACAAATGTAAACCAACATCATGCACTTGGGAAGCGGCTCTGTCGCTACTGGAACCGGAAACCGCTATTTTGAATTTCCTGGGTAAATAGGCAAACTCTGGGTGCAAGGTACTCCACTGGCGAATGAGTTCACACCAAGGGCGAGTGTCCTCTATCTCGTCAGCACTGACACCCGCAAATGGGTCTGTTGTAGTGTTTCGAATACACGCACCACTGGTTTGGATCGCATGCATCTGTACTTTAGCTAGGTCAGCTAAAATGTCAGGCACAGACTCTAAGGTTGGCCAGTTAAATTGCATATTCTGTCGCGTGGTAAAATGGCCATAACCTTTATCGTAGGTTCTTGAGATTTGGGCAAGCATGCGTAATTGATCACTTTTCATGAGCCCGTATGGAATAGCCACGCGCAGCATGGGAGCAAGACGCTGAATGTAGAGCCCATTCATAAGTCTTAAAACCCGAAATTCTTCTTCCGGAATTTCTCCTGCTAGATAACGACGTGTTTGGTCACGATACTGTTCCACTCGCTGATCTACGAGGGTTTGATCAAATTTGTTGTAGGCGTACATGTCACTATCCTAATTTGCTTTTCGGATGTTATGCGAGTCATCATAGCCTAATCTATTTATAACCTAAAATACTTAAAGATGATTTACTTATATCTAATTAGAATATAGAATTATTGTAAATTAATGCGCCTGAACGGCGTTTTGATGTAACTTGTAGGCTATAATTGGTCTCGGTTAATGAAGGCAAAATTTGCCTGCGCCAAGTTGCTTTGGGTACGAAGGATTTAAGGATAAAATGGTAGACTATTTACTCATCCTAGTCAGCACCGTGTTAGTGAACAACTTTGTGCTCGTTCAGTTTCTTGGATTATGCCCTTTCATGGGTGTATCTTCGCGCTTAGAGACGGCCATGGGTATGTCTTTAGCAACCACCTTTGTGCTTACGCTAGCTTCATTGTGCAGTTATCTTACCTACACATACCTACTCGAACCCTTTGGCTTGGAGTTTCTGCAAACCATTAGCTTCATTTTAGTGATCGCTTTTGTGGTTCAGTTTACAGAAATGGTAGTGCATAAAACTAGCCCTCTATTGCACAAAGTGCTGGGGATTTTTCTTCCCTTAATCACGACCAACTGTGCCGTATTAGGCGTGGCCTTGCTCAACATTAAAAAAGCCAACGGTTTTATTGAGTCCATCCTGTATGGCTTTGGTGCCGCTATTGGTTTTTCTTTAGTACTGATTTTATTTGCCGCCATGAGAGAACGCATTACTGCGGCTGACGTACCTGCACCATTTAAAGGGGCGGCGATCGCCATGATCAGTGCGGGCATCATGTCTCTAGCCTTTATGGGTTTCACCGGGTTAGTGGCTATTTAAATGGAGATACTTTACGTTGCCGTTTTGATATTGGCGTTACTGGCCCTCGTTTTTGGTGCCGTTTTGGGTTTTGCTGCGATCCGCTTCAAGGTAGACGGGGACCCGATCGTTGATCAAATAGATAACCTTCTACCTCAGACACAATGTGGACAATGTGGTCATCCTGGTTGCAAGCCCTATGCTGAAGCGATTGCCAACGGTGAAGCCATTAACCGTTGCCCACCAGGTGGGGAAGCAACAATAAAGGCCCTTGCCGATTTATTAGATTTAGAAGTGATTCCATTAGATGCAGAACACGGCAGTGAAGCCATTCGCACCATAGCGTACATCCGTGAAGATGAATGCATTGGCTGTACGAAGTGCATTCAGGCCTGCCCTGTTGACGCTATTCTTGGTGCTGCCAAACAAATGCACACCGTCATCGTTGATGAATGTACCGGTTGTGACTTGTGTGTAGAACCTTGTCCCGTTGATTGTATTGATATGCTCCCTGTACAAGTCACACCAAGCAGTTGGCATTGGCAGCATCCAGGGCATGTTATTGCAACCAGTAGTTTACCTCTTAGCCATGGGACAAATGACAATGCGTAAAATATGGGACTTTCATGGTGGCGTCCACCCTGACGAAAATAAAACACAATCTAATGGTTTAGCCATTAACGTCATGCCGACCCCCAAGCAGTTAGCCCTGCCTTTGAGTCAACACATAGGTAAAGCCGCTAAAGCGATCGTTGATACTGGAGACTATGTTTTTAAGGGGCAGTTAATTGCCAGTGCTCAAGGCGTTTTAAGTGCAAACATACATGCCCCAAGTTCCGGCTACATTAAGGCATTAGCAGAACGAATTTTACCTCATCAATCGGCGCTATCAGGCCCCTGTATTATTATTGACACTGATGGCAAGGACGAATGGATTAAGTTAAGCCCTGTGGCCAATCCAGAATCACTATCGAAGTCGGACTTATTAAATATTATTCAAGCGGCTGGCATTGTTGGTCTGGGAGGTGCAGGTTTTCCTGGCTCAATTAAATTACAACCTAAACATACCATCAACACCCTTATCATTAATGCGGCTGAATGTGAGCCTTATATTACAGCAGATGATCGCTTGATGCGTGAATATGCTGATGAAATTATTATGGGCATCCAACTGGTGCAGCAACTGCTTGACCAACCTAAATGTTTAATTGGCATCGAAGAAAACAAACCTGAGGCAATTGCAGCACTTGCAACAGCTGCAAGTCAAAATAGTAATATTGAAGTGTGTGTCATTCCTACAAAGTATCCTTCAGGTGGTGAAAAACAACTGATTGAAATTCTCACTGGGAATCAAGTACCTCAGGGTGGCATCCCTGCAAACATTGGCATTGTTTGCCAGAATGTGGGCACTATCAAAGCTATTTTTGATGCTGTTATGCTAGGCCAGCCACTGATAAAACGCATCACTACCGTAACCGGGAAAGCGGTTGCTAATGCGGGTAATTATGAAGTGCTTATAGGCACAGAGGTGGCTGATCTTTTAGCTTTTGCCAAGGTTGACCTTTCTCAAACATCACGCTTAGTTTTGGGTGGTCCGATGATGGGCTTTACCATACAAGATACTAATACGCCCTTGGTCAAAAGCAGTAACTGCATCTTAGCAGCAGCCGACCTAGAACTGGCCCCTGTCGCTGACCACTATGCGTGTATCCGCTGTGGTCAATGTGAGGTTGCGTGTCCAGCGGAGTTACTTCCACAACAATTGTTTTGGTTTGCAAAGTCTGAGGAGTTTGAAAAAGCTCAGGACCACAATTTATCAGATTGCATAGAGTGTGGTGCTTGTGCATGGGTTTGCCCAAGTCAGATTCCCTTAGTGCAGTATTATCGTTTTGCTAAAGGGCGAATCAAAACTCTCAACACAGAAGCCCAGCTAGCAGAAGTAGCTCGCGAGCGCTTTGAAACTCGTGAAAAACGTTTGTCGGATGAAAAATCTGCTAAAGAAGAAAAACGTAAAACTAGAGCATTGGCCGCTGCTGCCGCTCAAAAAGCTAAGCGAGCAGCTAACCCTGATGCAGAAGACCCTATTGCCGCTGCATTAGCTCGGGTGAACAAACAAAAGCAGGCGCAACACACGACTAACTCACCCATACTTCCTGAAGACGGGTATAAGGCTCTTAAAACAGCCGCAGCTATTAGCCGCACTCAACTGAAGAAGACCAGTAAAGCGCTCGCAGATGCGCTAGCAAAAAACCATGAACAAGCCTCAGACTTGCAACAAACCCTAACTGCTCTGACGGCTAAAGCAGCCGCTGCGGAAGCTGAATTAAGCGCTTATGAAACCAAACTTGGCTTAGATCCAGAGCAAGAAAAAATACTTCAAGCCGCTTTGGCAAAAGCCAATGGGGTATTGCGCAAACAAGAGCAATGCTTGGCTACCGCTGCTGACCCAAAGCAGGTTAAAGAAGATATTATAGCGGCTAAAAGTATACAGGAAGCTGCCACTCATGCCTTGGCAGAGCACCAAAATAACCCCCGTGCAAAAGCTATACCGGCTGAGGAATTATAACCATGGCCTTAATGAACTTATCGTCTCCACATCACCACAGCTTAAGTAAAACATCACGCTTAATGGCTTGGGTGTTGCTAGCGACACTTCCAGGTTTGGCCGTACAGAGTTATTTTTATGGTTATGGCACCCTTATCAACTTGGTCTGGGCCAGTGGCCTTGCCCTTGGTCTTGAGGCGCTAGTACTGGGTTTACGTAGACGCCCCATCATGATTTTCTTAACCGATGGAAGTGCTTTGGTGACAGCCTTTTTGATTGCCCTCGCATTACCTCCTTTTAGCCCGTGGTGGCTTACTTTAATCGCAGTATTATTCTCAATCGTGTTTGCTAAACATCTTTATGGAGGTTTAGGCAATAATCCATTTAACCCAGCTATGGTAGGTTATGCAATCTGCTTAATTGCATTCCCTGTGTCCATGACTCAATGGCCAGCTATCGAACAGACCTTAAGCTTTGGGCAACAGTGGCAATGGTTTTGGATGGAATCGATTGACGGTGGTATTGATGCCTGGACCGGAGCAACAGCTTTAGACTTAATGCGTCATACCAATGGTCTAACCTTAAACGAAGTAGCTCTTGATAACCCTCAGTTGGGTTTAAGTTTATCAGTTAGCATGTGGGTCAACCTTGCCTACCTAGCAGGGGGCATTGGACTTTTGGCTATTAACGCTTTTACTTGGCATGCACCGATCGCTATGTTAGCCAGTTTGGGCTTTTGTGCTGGCCTATTTCACATGGGTGAACCTGACCTTTATCCAAGCGCATCACAACACCTATTAACTGGCGCAACCATGTTCTCTGCGTTTTTTATAGTTACAGACCCTGTCTCTGGCGCTACCAGTCGCAAAGGTAAAGTGGTGTTTGGCATTGGGGTTGGCATTTTGGTGTTCATCATTCGCACTTTTGGAAGTTATCCTGACGCCTTTGCTTTTGCCATACTGCTAATGAATTTATCGGCGCCTTTAATCGACACTTATACTCGTCCCAAAGCATATGGACATAAGCCTTCGAAGTCGTCGTCTCAAGGAGACCTGTAATGAGTGCGAAAGGCCCTAACAACTTATTCAAGTCAGTGCGCAATGGTGCCTTTAGTTTGGGTGTATTTGCTGTCGTGACTGCGGCCGCTATTAGCCTCACTTTTGTCACTGGCAGTGATGCAATTGCTGCCAATAAAGCCGCGGCTAAAGCGCGTGCATTATCAGCCGTAATGCCACCAGATTTCTATGATCAAAGCTTATTATCAGCGCCTATAGAACTGCAGGATTTTGCACCACTTAATATTACACCCCCAGCCCTTGGTTATGCGGCAGTTAAGTTTGGAAGTACCCAAGCTATCGTCTTACCTGTGATTACAAAAGATGGTTATAGTGGTGACATTGCATTACTTATTGGCATAGATCAAGAGGGTTTTATTCGAGGCGTGCGCACGATTGAACACAAAGAAACACCAGGTTTAGGTGATAAGGTAGAGCGTAAAAAGTCACCGTGGATAGACAGCTTTATAGGGCGTTCCCTTGCCAATACCCCATCAAAGGATTGGTCGGTAACTAAAGATGGAGGAGTGTTTGATGGCTTTACTGGTGCCACGATCACCCCTAGAGCTGTTGTCAAAGCAGTGTATCAAGGCCTACTCTACCATGAGCGTCATCATGCGGCCCTTTATGCCAAAACGCAGGAGAATTAAAATGGCTACAGAGCAAAAACAAATAGTCATGGATGGACTTTGGAATAACAACCCTGCTTTAGTTCAATTGCTCGGGCTTTGCCCACTCCTAGCCGTAACGGGCAGTGTTGTGAATGCCCTAGGCTTAGGTTTTGCCACATTATTAGTGTTAGTCGGATCAAACTTGCTGGTCTCGTTAATTCGAAATCAGGTGGCGGATGACATTCGTCTGCCTGTGTTTGTGATGATTATAGCGGCCTTAGTAACTATTGCAGAACTTACTATGCAAGCCTTGACCTATGAGCTGTATCAAATATTAGGAATTTTTATTCCACTCATTGTGACTAACTGTGCCATTCTAGGCAGAGCAGACGCTTATGCTCGCAAAAACCCACCGCTGTTAGCCGTGTTAGATGGTTTAAGCATGGGCCTTGGGTTTGCTGTTGTATTATTTATACTTGGGGCGATGCGTGAATTTTTAGGCCAGGGAACTCTGTTTGCAGACATGCACTTATTACTAGGTCCCATCGCAAAAGACTGGACACTAGTGATTATATCCGACTATCGTGGCTTTTTGTTTGCAGTGTTGCCCCCTGGGGCATTTGTGGGTATGGGGTTAATCATTGCTGCCAAAAACTGTTTTGATCAATACCAAAAAACACAAAAACTTAAGGCTAACCCTCTAGCAGAAGTGGGTGGCAAGCGGGTTAGGGTAACTGGCATCATTGCTTAACATCAAAACTGGATACTGCAATGAATAAAAGCAAACGTGAACAAATCTTTGCCCGTTTAAAGGCTGATAATCCAGTACCAGAAACAGAGTTAAACTTTAGTAATCATTATGAGCTTTTGGTGGCTGTAGCGCTTTCTGCCCAAGCCACAGATGTGAGTGTAAACAAGGCTACAAATGAGTTGTTTAAGGTGGCTAATACGCCACAAGCCATGCTCAACCTGGGTTTAGAGGGTTTAAAACAGCACATTAAAACCATTGGCCTATACAACAGTAAAGCCAAGCATGTGATACAAGCTGCAACGATGTTGGTAGACCTCCATAACGGCATAGTCCCGGAGACTAGAGAAGCTCTCGAAGCCTTACCTGGCGTGGGTAGAAAAACAGCTAACGTGGTGCTAAATACCGCCTTTAGACAAATTGCTATGGCTGTAGATACCCATATTTTTCGCTGGTCTAACCGCACGCGAGTGGCACCTGGTAAAGACGTGATAGAAGTAGAAAAAAAACTATTGAAATTTGTGCCCAACGAATACCTTTTAGATGCACACCATTGGATGATACTTCATGGACGTTATGTTTGTGTTGCGAGAAAACCAAGATGTGGTGCCTGCACGATTGAAAATCTTTGTGAATTTAAACACAAAACTTCAGATTAAGTTATGTGCTAGATTGCTTGGCATTTTCCAAAAACTGGCACATACTAATCATCAAAATTACGCACATTTAATGAAAGATTCTACCCTATGTTTAGGCTTTTGTTCCGATATCTACTACTCCCTATAATCGCCCTCCTACTGATCTGCTATGCGGCCATCCCCCTATGGGTACCCAGCATTGCTGTCATGCTACTTAAACCTTATAACTGGCAAGAAATAGAACTCAATGTGGGTTACCCAAGTCATGAGAGCTGGCATATCAAGCAAGTAAGTTGGCGTCAAATTGGTATGGAAGGCAATTTTACTGCAACTCTTAAAGATGTGTCATTGGCCTATACATGGCAATCAATCAATAATCGACAGTGGCCATATTTTAGTGTTGGTGAGGCCTCTGCCTCTATTGAAACAAATCCCACAGGCCTACCACTAATGCCCATACTTGCGTTAATACCTAGCCAATGGTTGCTTGAATGGCCCCAGTTTAAAGTGCATAAGTTCGAGCTAGATGTCGGTATCCAAGGGCAAAAATTTGATCTGTCTGGACAACTCACCAATCAAAGTGAAGGGCTAAGTATATTAAGTAAGATAGCAACGCCCACCCAGCAACAAATATATCTTGACGCAACCTTAGGTTTAGACGATCAGGTTGATGCTAAATTATTTGCAACCCAAAACAGTTCACCGGTGGCAAAAATTACCTCTACCGTCAAACCCCAAGGTGAAGGATACGTTTGGCAAGGCCAAGGTGCTGTTAACTTAGCCTATGGCCAAAAGTTTTTACCTGAACTGTTACCCATTGAGTTGGCTCAAACAACCATTACTCAAGGTAAACTAAGCAGTCACTGGAAAATCAGTCTCCCAGCTGAAATTGATAAACAAAATTATGCGGATGTTGATGCTTGGCTCAACAAAGCCCAAGGAGAGCTGCAAAGCCAAATACAATTAGCGGCTAAACACCCCAATGTCAAAGAACTCAGTATTGATGCGAGTCTAACACAAATATTTAGCCCAAATACTAAGCCAGAATGGCGTCTTAATGAAGGCAGCATTGTGCGCATATCCCCTGCTTGGGACAACACCACTATAGACCCCAGTTTGTATCAATCTCTGCTGCTCGAACAAGCACAACTGACCTTCAGTGCAGATAGTCCGGTGGTTATTGAAAGGGTACAAACTGCCAATTTTTTAGGTGCAAAAACAAGTTTGATTTTAAAAGGGGACATTAATGCCACGCTAGAAAATACACATTCTGTGTACCAAGTATTTGGCCAGCTAACACAACTTCAGGTGCACGCCCTCAATCATTGGCAAGGGCTGGCCAATTTAAGTGGCTATTATCTTGCGCATGCAGACGCCAACCCTTGGATGACACAACTACCTATAGATTTGCGCAAACTGCAGTTTCTAGGCGCCGTAGACTTTGATTTTGACCCCAAACAATGGCAGTTTAAAGTCAAGTCTGATAGTAAAATATCAGCAACCCAAGTTGTGAGTAGACGTAAAGCAGGCACAGTTCAGCTGTTTGCGAGTGACAAGCTCAATCTGACTAATGACCAAACTATTAAATTGGCTTATCTTCCAGAGCAGGATTATTGGACTTGGTCTAACGCTTTTGTCCATTTAAGGCCTGAGTTAATTCCGAGCCAAGGTCTGGAAGTCAATCTTGCAGAAGGCTCAACGCTATTGTCCAATCAACCCGTTAAAGGATCATTTGAACTGCGTCCCACGTCTGTCAATCTAACTGACTGGCCCAGTTTCCAAGTCATGTCAACGGGAGGCTTTAACTGGCTTGATGGGCAACTGAACATCAACTTTAACTCTGAACTGTCCCCATATATCAGTGCATTAAATGGAAAATACACTTGGCGCGCCAATACGGCTGATCATCAATTATTAGTGCAAGCAAAAGACGTTGCTTTGCCCCCATTAATGACCCAACTTAATCAACTTGAAAACAGCCTCCAACTACCCGCTCCATTGTTGGCTAATATTACCCGTGGCACGGCAGATTATGAAGCAGACTGGCACTGGAGTAGGGACAACTTATCAGCTAATCAGAAATTCAATTACTCCTTTGTAGACGCCCATAGTGAAAACTTAAAGATCAAAGGTTTAACTGGCCAAAGTCAGTTTGATTACAAGCTTAACCGAGTCCAGAGCGGGCAGAACGCAGAGGAAGGCGTTGGTGGCGGACCAAAGACTAGCCAGTTTACTGGCACTCATCAGATTAAAGCAGAGCAGATGAATTGGGGTCCTGCCGTGGGTCAAAAATTACTCAACCCGCAACTAAGCTTGAGCACTAATGGCTGGACAGCCGTTACCTATCAAATAGATAAAATTGAAGCTGAGTGGCTGGGAGGAAGTGTTTTAGGACAGAACTTGTCCATTCAGCCTGCGCTTTTAAATACCTTGCCCATCAGTTTACAAGGCATTAATCTTAAAGACCTTATCAATTTGGCCAAAACTCCCAACTTAGATGCAAATGGAGAAGTCTCTGGTGATGTAAACATGGCGTTAGATCTAACCTCGAGTGGCAATCAAACGTGGCGCGTATCTAGTGCAAGCCTATCAAGCAGTAAAGCAGGCACCATCCAATATAAAACCAATGATGATGTCGATTTATCTGATAGGGCCATCTATCTGCAAGAAATTCTTAGCGAATTTCAATTCCAGCATATTTCAGCTCAACTGACCCACAATAAAAATGACAAACTGCAACTATTGACCCGTTTCGTGGGCACCAATGATAATTTTGAAGAGGGTAAAAAAGTGGACTTTAGCCTTACTCTTAACCCTCAGTTTCATTAAATAAGTGGTTAAGGTAAGTCAGCGGATGCTGTGGTTGAGCCCCCGTTTGCTGGCGAATAATACTTCGGCATGAATAACCAGTGGCTAGAATAGTGCCCGCATTATTGATGGCTTCTTGCACTGGCTGGTGCCAGCTCATTTGATAGAGTTCATCCGACATCGCGCGATGCTTTTGCTCATGACCAAAAGTACCCGCCATGCCACAGCATCCGGCAGCGGGTGTCAGCAGATCGATTGAGAATTTAGCAAAGATAGTGCGCCAAACGTCCAAGCTCATGGTAACTAAAGCGTTTTCTGAACAATGACCCAGTAAAGCAATCTCACGTTTTTCTCGGTTTTCACCTTGAGGTAGCTTAACCTCATCCAGATGGCGACTCAACCACTCTTGCAGCAACAATACCGTTGGTACTTTCTCAGCGCCTAGGCGCTGACAATATTCATCGCGATAAGTTAAGCCCACACTCGGATCAACTGCAACGAGCTCAAAACCTTGTTGCCTGACTATTTGTAACTGCTTAACGACTTTCGCTGCTTGTCGATCAAAGGCTTGCAAGAAGCCTTTGACATAGAGAGGCTTACCAGAAGGCATGATCGGCATAACTAGAGGTTTAAAACCCATGTTGACTAAACAAGACAGGATGTCTTGCATTTGCGGTAGATCATAACAACTGCTGAACACGTCCTGCACTATGACTAAATAAGGCTTTTTTTCGAGTTCGCTCAGATCCTTAAACGCATCTTTATGCCAAACCTTAACACCCTCTATGCGCGCCAGTTGATTAATATTATAGGCATAGACTTGGGGCATATTAACCAAGCCAAAAACCTTTCTTATCAACCACTGAACAGGTAGTAATTGCGTGCATAGATTACTTAACCAAGCCACTTTACTTGCATAAAGTCCAAATTGTTCTACCAATCCGACAGCATAGTCTCCCAAGGGTCGACGGTTTCGTTTGAAGTAATGTTGCAAAAAGCGACTACGATAAGTCGGTATATCAACTTTGATGGGGCAAGCAGTGGTGCAGGCTTTACATGCCAAGCAGGTTTGCATCGATTGATAAACTTGGCGCTCTAGCTCTGCATCAGCACCACCTTGAGCCTCTTGCTTTAACCATTCCCTTAATAAACTCGCTCTGCCCTTGGGCGATTGAACACGATCTTTAGTGGCTTTATAGGAGGGACACATGGCCGCTTCTGGCTGATAGTTAAAACACGCACCGTTACCATTGCATGATACAACAGGCTGCCAATGCTCAATAATTGACTCATCGATTTGACGATCTTGACTGCCCCGAGTGCGAGGGTCATCAACCTGTACTAATTTTTTCTCCGACCCTAAAGGCGTGCATATCTTCCCAGGATTAAGTTGATTATGAGGGTCAAACCATGTTTTTATGCGACGCATGTCAAGATAAAGTTCTGCGCCTATGGTCTCTTCTGTATACTCGCTTCTGAAACCCTTGCCATGTTCACCCCACATCACCCCTTGATATTTTTGTACTAAAGCCTGTACTGAATCAGAAATTACTCGCAGTTTTAAGGCGTCCTCTGGGTCACGCATATTGAGCGCTGGTCTGACGTGCAGGCAACCCGCATCCACATGTCCATACATGCCATATCTGACTCCCATTTGATCAAGTAATTGTCGAAACTCTACAATATAGTCGGCTAAGTGTTCAGGTGGCACAGCCGTGTCTTCAACAAAGGCAATGGGACGTTTTAAACCAGGCAAATTACCTAACAGGCCAACCCCTTTTTTACGTAATTCCCAAAAGTTTGCTATGTCTTGGGGTGCAGAAAGACGCTCATAGCTCGCATTTCTAGTGCTTAACTCGACGCATATCGCATCTAACTTGGCCGCCAATTCGAGAGCATCCATAGCACCAAATTCAACTAAATTGATGGCAGCTAATGGCGCAGCATTGAATTGATCTAGGGTGTTAGCCACAAGCGGCCAGATCACATCCCCTTTGGCCAGATTAAGTATGGTGTCATCAATTGTTTCTATGGCATCAGGATTCTGTTGAACTAGCAGATTAGCATCACGCAAAGCAGCATCAAATGACTGATAACGAAGGACTAATAATTCTTTTGCTCGAGGAATGGGTGTGAGTTTGAGAGTTAATTCTGAGACTAACGCCAGCGTGCCTTCAGAACCACAAATAAGTTTGCTTAAATCAAAACTATTTTCGTTATGAATATGGGCTAAATTATAGCCTGTCATAAAGCGATTAAGCTTAGGGAATCGGGCATTAATAACAGACTGCTTTTGGATCACTAAATCACTCACCTGCTGATATAGTTTGGCGACCTCACCCCCTGTTTCAATTTTAGATCGTAAAGCTTGACTGGAGAGTTGCTCACTAGTGACTTGATGACCATTGGCCAATACCAGATTAAGGGCTAAAACATGGTTGCTGGTGCGGCCATATATGCGAGAACCTTGGCCACATGCATCCGTATTGGCCATACCGCCTAGTGTTGCTCTGTTGCTGGTGGATAAAGTAGGGGCAAAAAACATCCCAAAGGGCCGCAAGTAATCATTGAGTTGGTCACGAATCACGCCAGCCTGCACTTTTACCCAGCCCGCATCAACGTCAATTTCAAGGATGTTATTCAAGTGTCTGGAACAATCTATCACTAAACCATCGGTTAAGGATTGACCATTGGTGCCTGTACCACCCCCACGGGGGGCGAAGTAGATGTGCTTAAATTTTGCGTGGCCTGCAAGCGTAAAAATGGCCTTTAAGTCATCTTCATGTTTTGGATATAACACCCCTTGAGGTAATAACTGATAAATACTGTTGTCAGTAGAAGCAATGAGTCGGTCCGCTTGTTGGGGGGATATTTCGCCTACGAACCCACTTTGTTCAAGGGCATTAAGGAAGTTGACAAATTGTTCTGCGGGCTCAATCAAAAACTGTTTACTTGGCATTTTTAAGGGGGCTACAGTGGTTTACTTCAGGTGCACCAATTGTAACTCAAAGCGCCTAACTTGCCCATTATTCAATCATCTAACAAGCCCAAAAAACACGCTTTAAATAGCGCTTTAAAGCCATTTCCTGTATGCTCCTGCGCCCTAATCCTCCTAATACTGAGATAATTCATGTCATTTGCCGAACTTGGTCTTGAGCCACGCCTATTAACTGCGATAGAGACCAAAGGTTATACCGTTCCAAGCCCCATTCAAGAGAAAGCCATCCCAGCCATATTAGCCGGCGATGATGTGATGGCTGCTGCGCAAACTGGTACCGGTAAAACTGCGGCTTTTACCTTGCCATTATTGCAGCGACTAGCAAAGGGGCATCGGGCCCAAGCCAACCAAGTTCGAGCCCTGGTGTTAACCCCTACCCGAGAACTTGCTGCACAAGTAGCAGAAAGTGTCGCCACCTATGGAGTTGATCTACCATTAACTTCTGCAGTGGTCTTTGGTGGCGTTAAAATTAATCCACAGATGATGCGTTTGCGTCGTGGTGCAGATGTTTTAGTGGCTACGCCTGGGCGATTATTAGATTTATATCAACAAAAAGCGGTCAAATTCAACCAACTTGAAGTTTTAATACTCGACGAAGCTGATCGAATGTTAGACATGGGTTTTATTAATGATTTGAAGCGTATTTTATCGGTCCTTCCAAAAGATCGCCAGAACCTGATGTTTTCAGCGACTTTTGCAGAACAAATCAGAGACCTGGCCAAGGGCCTAATGAATCAGCCAGTGGAGATCAATGTTAGTCCTGCCAACACAACGGCCCCCACTGTAAAGCAATGGTTATGTCCAGTTGATAAAAAACAAAAACCTGCCCTCCTGCAAGAACTTATCGTCAGTAATAAGTGGACCCAAGTGTTAGTGTTTTGCCGCACCAAACACGGCTGTAATAAGCTTGCTAAATGGCTTGTAGGAGGCGGCATAAGTGCTGACGCTATTCATGGCAATAAGAGCCAAGGAGCCCGCACTAGAGCTCTAGCACAGTTTAAAGCGGGTGAAGTTAAAGTGCTGGTTGCAACAGACATTGCAGCTCGGGGCTTGGACATTGATCAACTGCCTCAGGTCGTCAACTATGACCTGCCCAACATTGCCGAAGATTACGTGCATCGGATTGGCAGAACTGGCCGAGCTAACCAAACAGGTGCTGCGATCTCTTTAGTTTGTGCTGACGAAATTGAATTTCTAGAATCGATTGAACACCTCATTCAAAAGCACATTGAACGCGACTATATTGAGGGTTTCATACCGGTTCATGCATTACCACCATCACGAGATCTGCGCTCATTAAAAAACAAGAAACCCAAAAAACCTAAACTCAAATCTGAACAATTAAGTTTACAAGCTCCTAACAAGAGAAAACCCCAAGTCCAATCACCTTTGTCTAAATCGAATCAACGCAGATCTTCAACCACTGGAGCTGGAGACACCAAAGTCACCAAGCAAAACCCTTGGGAGACATCTAATCGATCTCGCAAACGGCCTGCTCGTTAGACAGTGTTAAGGCCACTTCAGTGACACTTCAGTGCTCAAGAGTTGCATAAAAAAAGCAAAAAAATACCCTATACATGGCGACCGAAGGGGAAGCGAAAGCCTGTATAGGGTACTGGATTTTACTAGCTATAAATATAAGACCAACCATCAAACCAAAAGTTCAACTTTTATATCGCATGAACCTTAGGAAACACTTTTTCATTTAGTTCACTATTTGCTGCCGCCAACTGCTTGGCTTGATTTGGAGACAACACTTCAAATTCCACGGTGTAGTTTAAAAATTCTTCACGAAACGGCACCAAGCCACCAGCAAGTAGCTCAGGGTGTTGTTCTAACACTTCCTCAGAGAACGGAATGAAACATTGCATTGGCAACTCCTTTTTATCAACAGTACCTATTAAGGACTGGGAAGATGGATAAAAATTGCACCAATAATGGAGAAATAATGGATCTTTTGATTTTTCAGACTCAAACAGTAAAAAGCCAAGCGATTACTTGGCTTTTTACTGTTTGAAAGGCGAATTAACGTCACTTAAGCAAGTTTCGTCCCTTACTCGCTTCGATACGCATACGTAATGCATTAAGTTTAATAAAGCCAGCCGCATCCTGCTGATCGTAAGCACCTGCATCATCTTCCATGGTTGCCATAGCAGCATCGAACAGACTGTCATTTGATTTACGGCCCACCACGTCTACGTTGCCTTTGTAGAGCTTAAGTTTAACCGTGCCATTTACATATTCTTGAGAACGGTTAATTAACGCTTGCAACATTTGGCGTTCTTCGGACCACCAATAGCCGTTATAAACTAGCTTTGCATAGCGTGGCATAATTTCGTCTTTCAGGTGCGCTGCCTCTCTATCCATAGTGATGGATTCAATAGCTCGATGCGCTTTTAGCATAATTGTACCACCTGGCGTTTCATAACAGCCGCGGGCTTTCATACCAACATAGCGATTTTCAACAATATCCAGTCGCCCTATGCCATTCGCTCCAGCGATCTTATTAAGTTCCGTTAACACAGTGGCAGGACTCATGGTCTCACCATTAATGGCAACAATATCGCCTTGTTGATATTCTAATTCAATGTAAGTCGCTTTATCTGGGGCAGCTTCTGGGGATACAGTCCAACGCCACATATCCTCTTCTGATGGGTGCCAAGGATCTTCTAACATGCCACTTTCATAGGAGATGTGTAATAAATTTGCATCCATTGAATAAGGAGAGCTTTTCTTATTTTTAAAATCGACTGGAATATTATGCTTTTCACAATAGTCCATCAGGCTCTCACGAGAGCTTAAATCCCATTCGCGCCATGGTGCTATCACTTCCACGCCTGGCTTTAGAGCATAGGCTCCTAATTCAAATCGAACCTGATCATTGCCCTTGCCAGTGGCACCGTGAGAGATCGCGTCAGCCCCTGTTTGGTTAGCAATCTCAATCAAACGTTTGGCAATTAATGGGCGTGCAATTGACGTACCTAAAAGGTATTCACCTTCATATACTGCATTGGCACGGAACATAGGGAACACAAAATCTCGAACAAATTCTTCCCTTAAGTCCTCAATATAAATTTCCTTAACGCCTAGGGCCTCAGCTTTAGCTCGAGCCGGTTCCACCTCTTCACCCTGCCCTAAATCGGCAGTAAACGTAACCACCTCACAGTGGTAAGTTTCTTGTAACCATTTAACGATAACCGATGTATCCAAACCACCAGAATAAGCCAAAACTACTTTTTTGATGTCTGCCATAGCAGTGAAATTCCTGTAACAAATATAATGAGCCAGTTTATTCATAAATTATACATGGATGCTTGTATCAGATCAGCATCAGCTAACAAAAATTACCGCATTGTGAGTATTTTATTAACCCTAGTCCTGATAAAATGACACGAAAGTTTGCCCCTACTGACTAGCCACTGGGCTTGAGAATTTCCCATGCAATCATTGACCATCATCCGCCCTGACGATTGGCACCTGCACCTTAGGGACGGCGCTGTTCTGGCTCGAACTGTAGCTGACACTGCAGCCCAATTTGGACGGGCTATGATTATGCCCAACCTGTCTCCACCCGTAGTCAATACCAACATGGCTATTGACTACAAGGCGCGTTTGGACGCGCAAAATAGCTCTTTGACCGCCTTAATGACGCTATACCTTACAGACCAAACCAGCGCTCACGAGATCCAACGAGCTTTTGATTCAGGCATTGTTAAGGCGGTTAAGCTTTATCCTGCGGGAGCCACAACAAACTCTGCAGCCGGCGTCACCAATATAGAAAATACCTATGCAGCCATCGCAAAGCTTGAAGAACTAGGCATGCCATTACTGGTACATGGTGAAGTGACTCATTCTCATATTGATATATTTGATCGCGAAAAAGGTTTTATTGATCAGCAATTAGGCCCCTTATTGCAGCGCTTTCCAAAACTAAAGTGCGTGTTTGAGCACATTACGACTAGTGAAGCAGCCCTGTTTGTTGCTGATGCCAGTGATTGGGTCGGAGCCACAATTACACCTCAACACCTATTGTATAATCGTAACGACTTACTCGTTGGTGGAGTTAAACCCCACTTATATTGCCTACCCGTACTTAAACGTAATACGCATCAGCAAGCTCTGCAAGCTGCAGTTTCCGCTGGTAGTCATAAATTCTTTTTGGGTACAGATTCAGCACCCCATGCCCAAGGCGCAAAAGAGAGCGCATGCGGCTGCGCTGGCTGTTATTCGTCTCCTGCAGCCATTGAACTTTACGCCCAGGCCTTTGAATCTTTTGATGCGCTGGATAAACTAGAAGCTTTTGCGAGTTTAAATGGTCCAGATTTTTATGGGTTAGCCCGTAATAGTGAAACCATCACCTTAACTCGATGCGATTGGCAAGTCCCTTCTAGCCTAACTTTTGGAGATGATATTATTATCCCCTTGGGTGCTGGCGAAATCTTGAACTGGAAAATAGAGGCATAACAACGTGATTAAAGACCGATTTAGAGGCTACTTGCCGATTATCGTTGATGTTGAGACTGCAGGTTTTAATTGCCAGACAGATGCACTTTTGGAAGCCGCAGCAGTCATCATCGATATGGATGATGATGGCCTGCTGTATGCGAAAGAAACAATAGACTGCCACATTGAACCTTTTGCAGGTGCTAACCTAGAGGCTGCTGCATTGGAATTTACTGGCATAGATCCAGCAGATCCAGAACGTGAGGCAATTAGCGAACGTGACGCTTTAGATCAATTGTTTAAACCGATTCGTAAAGCCTTGAAAGCCAATGAATGTAAACGTGCAATTTTAGTCGGTCACAATGCGGCCTTCGACCTAAACTTTATCAATGCTGCGGTAGTTCGTTGTCAACAAAAGCGCAATCCCTTCCACCCTTTTTCTTGTTTTGATACAGCCACACTTGCTGGTTTAGCCTATGGCCAAACAGTATTAGCTAAAGCTTGTGCAGCAGCTGATATCCGCTTTAGTAATCAAGATGCTCACAGTGCCCGTTATGATGCCGAAAAAACTGCGGAGTTATTTTGCACCATCGTCAACCGTTGGAAACAGCTGGGTGGGTGGCAAGCAGAAGATGACGAGTTTCCCTTTGCAGGATTAGATTAGATCCGCTGGTGACATGAAGCATGCTC
Organism: Candidatus Njordibacter sp. Uisw_058; assembly: GCF_047730065.1. Lineage (GTDB taxonomy): Bacteria > Pseudomonadota > Gammaproteobacteria > Pseudomonadales > Balneatricaceae > Njordibacter. Next base: position 1,311,842 of record NZ_CP159829.1, on the reverse strand, counting down.
ATTAAAGCCATGTTAATAGCAAATTATCATTGATTCACTTGGATTGTGGCTCTTCAGTGCTCATTTGGCGATGTTCACAACTTCCAGGGACGGGTTCATAACCGCCTTTAGAAAACGGATTACAGCGCAAAATACGCCAGCTTCCCATCACAAGCCCCTTAGCTGCACCATGTAATTTAATGGCCTCAATAGTGTAGCTAGAACACGACGGAAAATAGCGACAATTACTGCCTAGTAAAGGGCTTACTAAGTATTGATAACCTTTAACTAAGCTGACTAAAGCTCTAGCAGAGAACGACATTTGGTTATTTTTAAGCATGTGTCTAAACCAATAATATCGGTAGTTTAACTCTAAACATAACACCTTCAGGCTGTCTTAAGTTATGGGCAGTCACACTGCCACCATGAAATTGGCTAATCAAACGAACAATATATAAGCCTAAGCCAAAATGAGCATGGCCTGCTCCCGCAGCACGAGCAGAGACCATTGAGTTAAACATTCCAGCCATTAGGTCTGGGGGAATACTTGGCCCAGTGTTCTCTACTTCCAAGTAGCAATCATAATCTTGCTGATACAAACGCACCTTGACTAAACTTCCACTAGCTCGAAAATCTCTTGCGTTATCCAGCAGTTTATCAAGCAACTGTTCTATACGGTAATCAACACCAGCCACAAGAACCGACTGCTGGTCTGCCTCAAACACCACATCCGCGGCCCCACCTCGGATACTTGGATTTTGATGATGCACGTAGGTCTGTAACAAATGCAATAAGTCCAATGGTTCTAATTCATCCTCATGCAAGGCCGCTTCCAAATTAGCAGCATCGGCTAACTTTTCAACAATACCACTGATCTTAACAAGCCCCCTTTGCGCGCTGTCAATATAACGTTGCTGTCCTTCTTCTACGCCCAACATTTGCAAATTTTCTAACGAAGTCATGGTTGCATTAAGGGGGTTATTAACTTCATGTCGCAGGGTTCGTGGCATAGTACTCATAAACTCTTGATGTTCATGCAACCTGGCCACCACACTAGAAAAACTTCGAGCCAGATCACCAATTTCGTCACCCGCTCGTATTTCGTTGTACAGTTGATCCGTTCTTAACCTTCCATCTGGATCCACAATTTGCTGTGCTTCCCTTCCCAAGCGTCTAATACGCATGGCTTGGCGCCATGAAAACAACAATAAAACTAACAGAATCGCTAACATCGTCGATAGGCTTAGTAGGGCAATATTTTCCATAGCTTGACGCTGTAAACCCAGTATCTGAGCTGTCGATTGCTTAATCAGCACGACCCCAAGCAACTCACCTTCTTGATCTACGATAGGCGCAGCAACAGCAAATATCTGTTCTGCTGGACCTTTATGCCAGCGCCCACTAGCAAACTTTTTATCCAAAGCACGGTTAAGTAAGTCTCGCTCCTGACTCGCAGCCTGAACTGGGTTTAAATAGTCTGGTATCGCAATAAACCAATCTAAACCTCGGTTAAGCCAGCTCTGAATACCTTCAAGGAAATCTTCTGGTTTAACCTTTTCAGATTTAGCAGGACTGACTTGGCCCACGCTAGCTCGGACCTGTAAATTATTATCATAAATGACAACTTGTGAGTCGGAACGGCTTAAGCTCGACAAAATTTTATTAGCTTCGGGGGCGCGCATAGCCAATAAGTTAAAATGGCTCTCAATCGTGGTGTCTGCACCCACAAGGGTTTTTAAATGGCGCATGGAGCCATCTTCTCCGTCTACATCAGCGACTGCTAGACCAAATTCCTGACGTTGATTTAAAAAATATTTTGGCAAGGCGAACTCAACCAAATAACCATCAACCAATGGACGCATGACCGCTTGGATAATAAAAGAGGATGATGGGCTTCGATATTGTGGTGTGGCCCAATCTTCTTTGACGTACCATACCTCCATTACACCAGCTTGAGTGGCGACGATCACTAGCCTTCTCTCATTGCCGTTGCGATCAGGCATTGTGAGCCGTAAATGATCGCTCGCATCTAAATTAGGTGCCCCTTTGGTTCTTAACACTGTTTTGTCATCTTGGATGCGCACAAGGCCAAAGATCCGGTCGTCTTTTTCACCCAATAACAAACTGTAGCCGTCTTCACTATCGTCGCCACTGCCAAAGTGATTGGCAAATAGCTGAAAATCTAGCCATTCATTGGTGTAACCATCGACCTTAGCTTGGCCTGTTAAGGGATGGCTAAACACCACCTGCTGACTGTCTAAGTAGGGTAACTCAGCGAGCAGATCATCGCGACCTTGGAATAAGGTTACAATACCGCGGGCCAATTGTTCTTGAGCTTGCGTTTGACCCTCAATCATAAACACACGACTTTCTGCCACAAAACGATAAGATAACCATGGAATACTGACTAGCACCAAAGCAAAAACTAGCACTTGCGTATTAAGTCGAAACCTTAGTCGCCGATTTGCAAAAAGCATTAGTTTTCCGACCAGCGGTAACCCATACCATATTCTGATTTGACCGCATCGAATTCAGCATCAATATTTTTTAGTTTGCGTTTTATATTACGAATATGGGTGCTGATGGTGTTGTTAGAAACGTAGTGTTGATGGGTCGCTTGAGCTAAGGTATCGTAAGTTAAAATATGTCCAGGCCTGCGAGTTAGGGCTTCAATCATACGGAATTCAGTTAATGTAAGCCCGGCTATGGCTTGGTCACGCCATTTAGCCTGACGACTTTCTTCGAGTAACTGCAAGTGCCCGATAACCCTTATATTTTGATCATCTATTTCGGCTGTGACTACTCTTATATCACTTAAGCGGACCAGAGTGGCCACTTTCTCCGCTAAAAAATCCAACGAGACTGGTTTGGGTTGGTAGTCCCAAGCTCCCATTCTAAGGCCTAAAATCCGATCAATTTCGCCCACCCGCTCTGTCAAAAATAGCACTGGCAGTTCGGGGTGGATTTTAAGTAAGGCGGCGCATAACTGAAACCCTGCATCAATGTTTTCATCCATGATGATATCAAGAATGACTAAATCAGGTCGCTCTTGTTTTAAGCCCAATTCAGCCTGATCTTTGCCAGCGTAGGCGGTCACGCGATAGCCTCGCTGCTCTAGGGCAAACTGATAGTTATCTCGCTGATCCCTATCATCTTCTACAATAACAATGTGCTTAGCCAAATGCGGCTCCTTAACTCTATGAACTCAGTTAACTCTATGAACTCAGTTAACTCTATGAACTCAGTTAACTCTATGAACTCAGTTAACTCTATGAACTCAGTTAACTCTATGAACTCAGTTAACTCAATTAATGAGTTAACTGTTGCTTAAGCAATTCAAGGGTTTGTTGTAGGGTCTTTTTAGCTTTCTTTTTGGCACCACCAACTTTTTCTTGCAAGGCCCTTAGCACCTGCTCACTCGCAGCTTTAGGATCACTGCTGGACTTAATGGTCTTAACTAAAGCTTCAACTTCTAAGGCAACCTGTTGAGCTTCTTGTTCGACCCTTTGTTTCGCAATGGCGATCGCTTTGGCTTTACCCGCATTCACTTTAGCTTGTTCTGCTTGATTTAGCTCTTTTTTTACTTTAACTCCAGTGGTCTTGGTTTCCACACCACCAACTAAAGACATAATACCCACAGCCGAACGTAAGCGCTGCATAAACGGTTCGCTGTGAGCTCGAGCTTTAGCTGCGCCCTTTTGCAGTTCCGCCTCTATATAGGCAGGGTCTGTCATGATTTCCTCATAGCGCTTGCGCGCAGGCGTTAGGTAGTCGTTTAAATACTCAAATAACTGACCTTTCATGTCCCCCCAACCAATTCCATTTGCATAGGCTTGCCTTACCACAAGCGTTTCTTCAGGGCTGGCAAAGGCGCTATAAATTTCAAACAAAGTGCAGCTGTCTGGGTCTTTGGCTTCCCCCGGTTGTAAGCTATTGGTGGTGATTTGAGAAATAAGCTTTTTGAGTTCATCAGCTGGGGCAAATAACGGAATAATATTGCCGTAACTTTTACTCATTTTACGCCCATCAAGGCCTGATAGAACCTTGGGTTCGCCTTCATCAACCATCGCTTCTGGCAACACAAAGTGCTCACCATAGGTGTGATTAAAGCGCATGGCAATGTCACGACACATTTCAATATGTTGAATTTGATCTTTACCGACAGGAATGTGATGGGCATTGAACATTAAAATGTCAGCCGCCATTAGTATGGGGTAACTATATAAACCCATACTGATACCCTGATCTAAGTCAGAGTTTAATTGGCGTTGATTCTCGTCTACAGAAGCCTTATAGGCATGAGCCCTATTCATCATCCCTTTACCCGTCATGCAGGTTAAAAACCATGCTAACTGAGGGATTTCAGGAATATCTGATTGTCGATAAAACGTAGCCTTATCAGTGTCGAGACCTAAGGCTAACCATATTGCAGCAATTTCACGCCCAGAACGATGAACTGTTTGTGGATCTTGGCATTTAATGAGTGCATGGTAATCAGCTAAAAAATAAAAACTGTCGGTGTCAATTTGCTGGCTAGCTGCCACTGCGGGTTTAAGTGCGCCTAAGTAATTGCCTAGATGCGGTGTTCCGGTCGTGGTAATGCCTGTGAGCACACGTTGTTTGGCTTGCATTGCTTGGATCTATTGTGGCGAATTAAGGAGGTATTATACACAGCCCAATACGCCTGTGTTAGCCCTGCACAAGAGATCTGAAAAGTTAGATAACAAAGCTCTGTTTGCCCAAAGCTTCGTTGCTTATTTGCAAACAATTCAAATTGCTTTCAGCTTTTACATCGCCTTGCGCTGCAGCTTTTAAAAGCCAATCAAGGGCATCTAAAGGTGCCGCATCCTCTACTCGGCCTAAAGCATACATGACCGCAAGGTTATTTTGCGCTTGGCTATGCCCTTTTTTTGCCGCCGTTTGGTACCAGAACTGAGCTCGAACATAACTTTGTTGATATTCATACTGGCAGGCTATTTTGAATTCGTGCCCACCCACTTGGTGCATATTCACTTGATCGTTGATGCTATAACTGGACAGTAATTGTGAGTAGACTGGTTGCATGGGTTAACCATTGATAGATTGGTTTAGAGAAACTAATTATTAAGCAATGACAAAACACAGTTAATGCTAACTTTAGTAGAGAATTCTTAGTTTTCAAGCCCCTATCTGAAATTAGTTAACTTGGATCCCAAGAGCGTCAAACAAGTCACATAAACAGTCTCTTAAGCTGATCCATAAACCCAGCAGTGGTTTTTTTTAAACCACCATATGAGTTAGTTTAAAGCCATAATGCTCATTTATTATTGTTTTATTTGGCGAGATTATCGAAGCATTCTGGGTATCAATAACCAAGCTGCTGCAAACGCCACAAAAGCCCTGTACTAGAGCAGAATAAAGCAACCAAGAGTGACATTATATTGAACCATTACCAAGCACAATTATTGGTCCAAAGTAGATAAAATTGGCTACTTTATCTTTTGGCCTTAAGACAATGTTCCCAAGGCGTCTCGTGCTTCGTTAGTGTGCGTCGCTTTTTGACAAGTGAGTACCATGACCCATGGGTAAAATTTGCTCATTATTTTCACCCATAGGCAATCGAGCACTGTGGGCCATCTACCCTTTCTCCGGGAGCAAGCACACATGAAATCTTCTGCTAAAGTCGTCGTCATAGGCGGTGGTGTTGTAGGCGCAGGTACTTTGTATCATTTAGCCAAAAAAGGTTGGACTGACGTCGTTATGGTTGAGCGTAAGGAACTAACCTCCGGGTCAACATGGCACGCTGCAGGTTTGCTACCTCTTTTTAACATGAGTTACTCTGTCGGCAAGCTGCATCAGTACTCTGTTAACTTTTATCATGAGTTGCAAACAGAAACAGGCATGAACGTGGGTTTTTCAGTGGTCTCTAATATTCGCCTGGCCAACTGTGAATATCGCATGGATGAATACAAATACTATGCAGGGGTCGCTAAAACTGTTGGTGTAAAAACTAAGTTTCTTACTCCTGAGCAAGTGAAAGAAGTTTGGCCTCTTTGCAACACGGAGGGTTTACTCGGCGCAATTCAACATCCAGATGATGGCTATATACAGCCCGCAGATCTGACTCAAGCCCTTTGTAAGGGAGCCCGTGATATGGGTGCTGAGATCTACCGCTTTACTAAGGTTATGGGGATTGAACAACAAGTCGATCACACTTGGATTGTGAAAACGGATAAAGGGGACATTAGTTGTGAACATGTTGTGTCATGTACTGGCAGTTTTGCTCGTAAAACAGGTGAAATGGTCGGTTTAGATATTCCTGTTATTCCCGTTGAGCATCAGTTTATTGTGACTGAACCCCACCCTGCTATTTTAGAAAGAAAGAAATTAGGTTTGCCTGAGATGGGTGTTTTGCGTGAATCTGATGGCGGCTACTATTTACGCGAAGAAGCTGGAGGCCTATTATTAGGGCCATACGAAAAAGGAGCACCTTGCGTTTACGTGGATGGTCCCACAGATGACTGTGAATACGAGCTATTTAACGAAGAATTAGATCGTTTAATGCCTCATATCGAATTTTGCATGAATCGTGTACCTGCATTTGCAGAAGTGGGGGTTAAAAAGGTTTATAACGGGGCCATTGCTTATACTCCAGATGGCAATCCCATTGTCGGTCCTGCCCCAGGTCTTAAAAACTTTTGGCTTAACGAAGGCCATTCGTTTGGTATAACTGCTGCAGGTGGTGCTGGCTGGCAATTAGCAGAATGGATGATCGATGGAGAACCCACGGTTGATATGATGGGTGTAGATCCACGTCGTTTCGGGCCCTACGCAACCCGCGGTTACTTGAAGGAAAAGAATGAGGAAGCCTACTCTAACGTATTCACGACACACTACCCAGACGAAGAGCGTGAAGCTGCTCGCCCCCTAAAGACCACACCATGTTATGACCGCATGAAAGCCCTAGGCGCGGTGTTTGGCAGTGTTTATGGGTGGGAACGCCCTAACTGGTTCTTACCCTCCAAAGACTACGCATTGAGTGCTGAGGAGCTAGCCACCGATAAGGTTGATCAAGTGTTATGGAACCAAAACTTTTCCGAACCTCTTGACGGTGGTCCCATTGTCGAAAAAAATTCATTCCGTCGTTCTAATTACCATGAGTTTGTTGGTAACGAGTGTCGACATGTGACTGAAAAAGTGGGCTTATTAGACATGTCTGCTTTTGCCAAAGCAATTGTTAAAGGACCGGGTGCAGAGGCATGGCTAGAGTATATTTTTGCTAACAAAGTGCCAAAAACGATTGGCCGCATTTCCCTTGTGCACATGTTAACGCTCAATGGGGGAGTACGAGCTGAATTTACCGTTTACAAAACGGGCCCGCAGAGTTACTACCTCGTTTCCGCAGGTGCATTTGAGACCCATGATCACGATTACTTGTTCAAACTTAAACCCACCGATGGTAGTGTTGACGTTCAACGTGTTACCACCAATACAGGTGTGCTTGTATTAGCTGGCCCCCGTTCACGCGAAGTATTGCAAAAGTTAACTGACACAGACTTGGCTAACGACAGCTTCAAATGGTTAACAGGTAAAAAGATCAACGTGGGTTATGCCACCGCTGAAGCCTTGCGAGTTAACTTTGTAGGTGAATTAGGATGGGAACTTCATCATCCTATTGAGATGCAAAACTATATCTTTGATGAAGTGATGAAAGCAGGTGCTGAATTTGACATTAAGCCTTTTGGTATTCGCGCCATGGATAGTATGCGTATAGAGAAATCTTACCGTCTAATCCCTCGTGAGATGTCTATTGAATACTCAGCGATGGAATCTGCTTTAGATCGTTTTGTTCGACTCGATAAAGAAGGCGATTTCATTGGCAAAAAAGCCTTACAAGCTTGGCAGGAACGGGGGGCTGAAAATGCCTTTGCCACCATCGAAGTTCATGGCGTTACTGATGCAGATGCGCGTGGTTCTGAAGCCATTTACAAAAATGGGGAGGTCGTTGGTCGAGCCACTTCAGGTGGCTATGGCTGGCGTGTTGGCAAGTCTCTCGCCCTCGGCATGGTTGAGCCAGAGTTAGCTATTATTGGAACCGAACTCGAGATTGAAATTCTGGGAGAGATGTACAAGGCAACCGTGGTTGAAGAGTCTCCTTTCGACCCAACAAACGTTAAATTGCGTGCTTAATCAGTTGCCGCAATAATAGTCACTGTCATGGGTCAAGTGAGTTAACAAGCCGGCCCTTTAGTTTTTATCTGAAGTAGCGTTGACTTCTTGGTGAGCAGGTTTAAACTTCCTGCTTTCATTAGTGTTAGCAAAAGCTAGCTCTAGAATTTGAATTTATACTTATACTTAATATTTATATTTAAGAGAGATCATGTCCATGAAAGTTTTAGTTGGCATAAAACGTGTGTTAGACCCTCAGGTTAAGGCCCGTGTTAAGGCAGACAAATCAGGTATCGACCTAACGAATGCCAAGATGACCATGAATCCATTTTGTGAAAATGCGGTTGAAGAAGCTATTCGCCTGCGTGAATCTGGTGCCATTGAGGAAGTGGTGGCTCTCTCTATTGGTGCGGCCAAGTCTGAAGAAACCCTCCGTAACGCTCTAGCACTTGGCGCCGATCGTGCTATTTTGGTGCTTACTGAAGAAGTTTTAGAGCCATTGGCTCTTGCTAAGGTGATTAAGGCCATTGTCGAAAAAGAAAATCCCGATTTGGTTTTGGTGGGCAAACAGGCCATTGATGACGAGTGTAACCAAACTGGGCAGATGCTTTCTGCCCTGCTAGATTGGCCACAAGCCACTTTTGCCTCAAAACTAGAACTTGTTGATGGTACGGCTCAAGTGACGCGTGAAGTGGACGCCGGTATCGAAGTTATTAACGTTAATATGCCTGCGGTAATCTCTGCAGACCTGCGCTTAAATGAGCCACGTTATGCGTCTTTACCCAATGTCATGAAAGCCAAGCGTAAGCCACTTGATAAGATCGAACTAGCAGACTTAGGCTTAGACACAGCTAATCGCCTGACGACTCTTGAAGTGATGGAACCGCCTGCCCGAGCAGCGGGGATTATCGTTGAAACAGTGGGTGAATTGGTAGAAAAGTTGCGCAACGAAGCCAAGGTTATTTAAGGAGTTGATTATGAGTATTTTAGTGATTGCAGAACATGACAACGCCAACTTGGTTGCTGCCACCCTTCACACTGTGACAGCGGCCCAACAGATCGGTGGTGAGATTGACTTATTGATTGCTGGCCACGGCTGTGAGGCAGCAACACAGGTCGCCTCTCAAATAATGGGGATAAACCGTGTGCTTGTTGCCAATGACGCCAGCCTAGAAGGTCTATTAGCAGAAAACATGGCGAACTTAGTGGTTTCTCTTGCTCAGGATTATACTCACGTTCTCTGCGCTGCCACCACCTTTGGTAAAAATTTCATGCCTCGTGCTGCGGCGTTATTAGATGTCAGTCAAATTTCTGAAATCAGTGAAGTGATCTCAGCCGATACATTTGTGCGCCCCGTTTATGCGGGTAATGCTTTGGCTAAAATACAGTCAAGCGACAGTATCAAGTTAATCACTGTGCGTATTACCAAGTTTGACGCTGCCGCTGAAAGTGGTGGTTCTGCTCCAATTGAAACGGTAAGTGCCAGCCCTGATTCTGGTCTTTCTCGTTTTATTGGCTTATCGTCTTCAAAAACCGAGCGTGTGGAGCTGACTTCTGCAGCCATCGTCATTTCTGGTGGTCGTGGTATGCAAAATGGTGAAAATTTTCAAATGTTGGAAAGCGTTGCTGACAAACTAGGGGCTGCCGTGGGCGCATCTCGTGCCGCGGTCGATGCTGGTTTTGTGCCCAACGACTACCAAGTAGGCCAAACAGGTAAAGTGATTGCTCCAGACCTATACATTGCAGTTGGCTTGTCGGGTGCCATTCAGCATTTAGCGGGCATGAAGGACTCTAAAACGATCGTTGCCATCAACAAAGATTCTGAAGCGCCTATTTTTCAGGTGGCTGACTACGGTTTAGTAGCGGATTTATTTGAGGCCGTTCCAGCACTTGATGAAGCCTTATCAGACTAACTCAATCAATTTTTATATAGTGCGGTTAATGCCTCTTATGTAGCGGTGATAAGACCCTTAAAAGCCCAGTTTACACTGGGCTTATATATCCTAATTATTGATGTTCCTTGAGAAACCTCAACAGGGCTTGCCAGGATTTTTCATCGGCAGCGCTGTGGTAATCTCTTGATCCTGGCACTGTAAATGAATGGCGTGCACCCCCATAAACCTCTGCGTCGTGGGAGATTTCAGCAGCTTGCATTTGCTGAAGTACAGAAGCCAAACTGTTCATTCCAGAAACAGGGTCAGCTGATCCGTGGAGTAATAAAACTGGGGCTTTGGTTCGGGTGTAATCTTGGCCTTCTGGCGTCTCCAAACCACCGTGAAAACTAACAAAGCCGTCTATATCCAAGCCCATACGAGCACCTTCCAAGACTGCGGCTCCACCAAAACAGTAACCCATCAAAAATTCTGCCACGTCATCTGCTGAACTTTCAGATGCCGCCGTAACGGCAGCTAAAATTCTTGCCTGAAACTTTTGCCTATCAGCATAAAGAGCACCTGCCTCGCGTTTATAATCCTCAAAGCCTTCTAAGGTGGCATCCACACCAAACAAGTCTAGAGCTACAGCTTCGTAACCTAATGCGGCTAACTTTTCAGCACGCATTATTTCATACTGATTTAAGCCATTCCAATCATGAATAATAAACACTTTACCCAAGGTCTTGCCTTTAGGCTTAGCGATGTGGCCTTTGAAATCTTGAGCTCCCACGGAGTAATGTAAGTCGCTTGCATGCGCTGTAGAAAAAACCATTAATATTGGAATGAAAATGGCCATTAAACTCTTTGTAAAACACTTAACTGTCATTACCACTCCCGCAGTACAGGGCTTATTGTGAACATATGGTCGAGCGAGAAGTCACCCTTTTAAATAGATTACCATATTTTTGTGCTGCAACGTCTAGCCATATTGTCTGCGCCTTATGTAGTTTATTAAAACCTACTAAAACCGACTAAGACAATAAAACACTGTTTACAAGTCAGTGCCACTTGAGTCTAAAAAATACAAAAGCCACTTTGTACCGATTTGCTTTATACCGAGTAGCTTTATTGATACCATTAAGGATTTTAGCTTTCACTATTTAATAAGGCAGTTTATGCACAATAAAACGTCGCATCTGGTTTATTCGACCGACGTCGGGCGCATAAAACAGCCTACCACCCAAAAGTCTGTCAAGACTGATGGGCTCGTGCGTATCCGCCGCGAAACTAAAGGTCGTAAAGGCAAAGGGGTGACTACTGTGTCTGGCGTCAATCTAGCTGCAGCCGAGTTAAAAACCTTAGCCAAACTACTTAAGCAGACTTGCTCTACCGGCGGCACAGTCAAGGATGGGGTGATTGAAATTCAAGGTGATCATCGTCAGATCCTCAAAACTGAGCTAGAGAAACGTGGCCATCAGGTCAAACTGGCAGGAGGATAAGATGTCTCCAATTCCAAAAGCCTATGGCAGTTGGCCATCTCCAATTAGTGCCGAATTGATTACTCGCGCCGCGCCTAGTTTAAATTTTGTACAATCTCATGAACAGTGTCTATATTGGGTTGAAAGCCGGCCCTGGGATGCTGGCCGCTGCGTGATTATGCAGCGTAATGAGCAGGACAAAATTATTGACCTACTGCCCAGCCCTTTTAGTCATCACAGCAGTGTGCACGAGTATGGAGGTATGGCTTATACAATTCATGACGCTTATTTATACTTTGTTAATGCCGCAGACCAGCGTATTTACCGTCAACACCTTGATACACTGGGTACACCAATAGCCATTACCCAAAAGGGTCCATGGCGCTTTGCAGACCTTATTGTCGATGCTCAACACCAGCGCCTAATCGCGGTCTGTGAAGAACATCAGGACCAACAAGAAGCTGAAAATTATTTGGTTACTATCGCCTTAAACGATGACCAGGCGAGCATTAAAAAATTACAGTCTGGGGCTGATTTTTATGCTTACCCGCGCCTAAGTCCAGATCAAACAAGACTTTGCTGGATCCAGTGGTCACACCCTAATATGCCCTGGGATAGCAGTGAATTATGCTTGGCTAACCTGAGCCAAACAGGTATTAGCAAGCCAAGAGTCATCGCTGGAAGTCAGGGTGATGAGGCTATCTTTCAGCCTCATTGGTCACCTGATAATAATCTGTATTTTGTGTCTGACAAAACGAATTGGTGGAATATTTACCGTTTTGATGGTTCTAAAAACATGCCAGTATTAGCCCTAGATGGCGAGTTTGCCACACCCTTATGGCAGTTTGGCATGGCGACCTATGATTTTATCGATACCAACACCATTGCTTGCTTATGGACCGATAAAGGCCTTTGGCATAGTGGTTTTATTGACATTGCAACGGCGCAGTTAAGTCCAATTATAAGCCCTTACAGCAGCATGCACGCACTCACCTGCCACCAAGGCTGTTTGTACACCATTGCAGGTGCTGCAGCTTTGCCTAATCAACTCATCAGCATCGATCAAGAAGCCGTTATTACCTCTATTTATGCTCCAGCAACTTTAGATGTAGAAACAACTAATCTTGCTCAACCCACATCGATTTTTTTCCCAAGTGGCAATCACCAAATGGTGCATGCGTTCTTCTACCATCCCACCAGCGCCTCCTATTGTGGCCAAGCTAACGAACTTCCTCCTGTTATTGTGATGTGTCATGGTGGCCCCACAGGTGCAACTGACAGTGGTTTAAACCTGAAATTACAGTATTGGACTAGTCGTGGCTTTGCTGTTGTGGATATCAACTATCGTGGCAGTACTGGTTTTGGACGAACTTATCGCCAAGCTTTGGGGAGCGCATGGGGTTTAGCCGATGTTGAAGACACTCAAAATGCTGTCCACTATTTGGCTCAACAACAAAAAATAGATGCGCAGCGTTGTCTCATTCGTGGTGGCAGCGCTGGCGGGTACACAGTGCTCTCCGCCCTCACCTTTACTGATACATTCAAAGCAGGAGCCAGTCTCTATGGCATTGGAGACCTAGAAACCCTAGCAACTGATACGCATAAATTTGAGTCCCGTTATCTTGACAGTCTTATTGGTCCTTACCCCGAACGAAAAGACATCTATATCGCACGCTCGCCTATTCACCATGCAGAAGGTCTCAACTGCCCTGTGATCTTTTTACAGGGTCTAGAAGATAAAGTTGTACCTCCCAATCAAGCTGAAATGATGGTTGAGTTACTCAGATCAAAAGGCATTAAGGTGGCACACGTCACCTTTGCAGATGAAGGTCACGGTTTTAGAAAGGCCAAAAATATCATACAGGCCATGGAGGCTGAACTGGCTTTTTACCAACAGGTGTTTCACTTAGGAGCTGACAACAACCCAAACTAAAAGACTGTTATTTCAAGTTTGTTATAGAACCAAAAAAGAATCAGCCATGATTAGGATGGGCTAGGAAGGGTTAGGATAATTCAACAAATATTGAATTTAACGAACTCAATCAAAACCGATTAAAGGTCTCCCGCTGCGATGGCCATTACACTTTGACTACCGGCTAAAATAGAACGGCGGTGCGACTCAAAGCGAGGCAGGATATGGTCTAAGTAATAGGCCACAGTAACTAATTTATTGGTCTTGAAGCTCTCATTGTCTTCCTGCGCGACTAAACTGGCGCTGCGGATCATTTGCCATGCCCCACACACATAACCACTCAACATTAAGAGATCAAAACTGATTGCTCCAGCAAACATAACATCGTTGGGGGCTTGTTTCAGAAGAGTTTGGTAACTCGATTCAAGACCATTGATGGCTTCAGCCATAGCAGACTGGTGTGACTTAGTTACAGCATGACCATGTAAGCTCAAATCATCACGCATTTGTTGCACTAGATCTGCCATTGCTTCACCTTGGTCGTAGAGGGTTTTTCTGCCCGCTAAGTCTAATGCCTGAATACCAGTCGTACCCTCATAAATGGTGAGTATACGAGCATCCCTTTGGTGTTGTGCTGCTCCTGTCTCTTCAATGAAACCCATGCCCCCATGTATCTGTACACCCAGAGAAGTCAATTCTTGCGAAATTTCAGTACACCATCCTTTTACAATAGGAATAAGTAACCCGACACGCTTGTGAGCTAAGCCTCTAGTGGCTGCATCCGATGACAGCTGGCTTAAATCGATCTGGGCGGCATTAACATAGGCAATGGCTCGGCAAGCTTCGGTCAAACTGCGCATCGTCATTAACATGCGGCGCACATCTGGATGGTGAATTATAGCACCACGTTCCTTAGTGCCAGGAGCAGCGCACTGTATGCGATCATGAGCATATTCAAGAGCTCCTTGATAGGCTCGATCTGACAAGCTTACACCTTGTAAACCAACGAGTAAGCGTTCATTGTTCATCATGGTAAACATGGCGGCTAAACCCTGATGGGGTTGACCCACTAAATAGCCAACAGCCCCTTCGTTATCACCGTAACTCATGACACATGTTGGACTGCCATGGATACCCATTTTGTGCTCTACATTAATGGCATAAACATCATTGTGCTCACCTAAACTGCCATCTGCATTGACTAAGAACTTAGGCACAAGAAATAAGGAAATGCCTTTGACACCGTCGGGCGCGTTTGGCAATTTAGCCAGCACTAAATGAATGATATTCTCAGTCATACTGTGGTCGCCCCAAGTGATATAAATCTTTTGGCCTTTAACTCGAAAGTGATCTCCATCAGGAGTTGCTGTGGTGGTAATGACAGCCAAATCTGTGCCTGCATGAGGTTCAGTGAGGTTCATGGTGCCAGTCCATTCACCGCTAATCATTTTACCAAGGTAAATATCTTTCAAACTATCACTGCCATGGGCAGCGATTGCTTCCGTAGCTCCTGCAGTTAACATGGGGCAAAGTGCAAGTGCCATGTTAGCCGCATTCATCATTTCTGACACGGGCATAGAAAAAGTGAACGGTAACCCTTGCCCACCATATTGTGGATCAAAGTAGAGGCTATTCCAGCCCCCTTGAGCGTATGCTTGATAAGCTTCCTTAAAACCTTCGACCGTTTTAACGCCGCCTTCTGTTAAAGTCACTCCTTGTTGATCACCAAAGTGGTTGATGGGAGACCATACTTCGTGAGCTAACTTATCCGCTTCGGTCAACACCGCCTGCAACAAATCTTCGTTGGCATCTTGGTTGTCAATCACTAAGGCGAAATTAGGTAAATCAAGCAAACGATTAACAACAAAGTTCATTTCTTCTAAGGGGGCTTGGTATTCACTCATGTTAGGCGCTCTTTTTGAATCAGTTGCAATTTAAGGTGTGTATTATAATTAAGGTAATTTTAGCCTGACATTTGTAGCCAAGCGAAATAATGCCTATCATGCTGACCCACGGGTTCCACTAAGAACTCACGAGGCAACTTTTAAAGGAGTAGTATGTGAATAACCAACATGGGTATTATTTAGAAGATTTAACCATAGGTATGGAATCAAGCTATCAAAAAACGATTACAGAAACGGACATTGACGCCTTTGCAGCGCTCACTGGCGACACTAACCCAGTGCACTTAGACTCAGAATATGCCGCCACAACTCCCTTTAGGGCCCGCATTGCACACGGTATGCTTAGTGCAGGCTTAATTTCAACGGTGTTAGGTACTCAACTGCCAGGCCCAGGATGTATTTATTTAGAACAGCAGATTAAGTTTAAGGCCCCTGTCTTTATAGGCGATACTCTGGTGGCCACAGTGACCGTAAGGGATATTAATCAACGTCTTGGCAGAGTGAGCCTGAATACTCAATGTTTTGTAAACACCAAGTTAGTTTTGGACGGAACTGCTTCGATGATGGTCGACAAAAAAAGCTGACGCTGATTATAATTTGGCAGTTAGACGTCTAATTTCTTCCTCGCGGGCAATCAATGTGCGTTGCAGACCCAAAAGGTTATTATTAATTTCAAGACCTTCAACTTCTCGCGATTTGATTAATTTGCGCAGTTCTTTCTCTCGCCTTGATGCATCAGACTTTTCTACCATCGCTCGCTTTTGTAATTCTTTAACATCAAACTCACGTTGTTGCAGAGCATCTTCCAAACGTTTTACTCTATTGGTCGACGCTAAGGCTTGACTATTAGATTGTGACATGTGGCGAGACTGATTAGTAATCTCCCCTCTATATTTACGCAATTCCTCATCCTGACTACGAATCTGACTAAACTGGGTGTCTTGGGTCACTGTGCCCCTGGCTGCCACAGCCTGCAATTCTTGAACCTGAGAATTTAATCCGGCTTCTTTTTTGCCCCAATCATCCCTCAATTTATCCAGTTGATGGCGATAATAACTGGCCTTGGATTCTAATTTACCGATATTTGTATTGTTCCGAGTTGTCTCTTCTTTCATGCGATTATCAAGCTGTTTCTTAGCTTCATCACTACTTGAAACGGCCCGCTGCATTTCACTTTTCGCCTCAGACACAGCGTTTTTCATGGAGCTAATGGTTTTTTCAGCAGACTGTAGATTACTGCGCAACATGGCCCGCTCAGCTTCCATTTTCTTCACACTATTTTGGCTATCTTTTAACTGCACACGCAAACGCTGGTTGGAACCTTCAATTGCTTCTAACTGAGCTTTAGCTAAATAAATTTCGTCTTCCAGAGCAATGCCCGTCGCATTAACAAGTCGGTCACTATTGGCATTGAGTTCTAATTCTAAACGAGCATCCCTAAGGGCATTATCCCAAATCATTTGCACTGTTTGATACACAGTTTCTGGAATATCAGGGCGATTATTGGGCTGAATAGTGCGGCGAAAAGCAACTCTGCTTTCTTGCTTAATCCACCAATGCTCTAGCTGCCTGCCTAATTCTTCAGAGGGTTTAATACGCATTATATCTGCAATAGCTTGCACACTGATCTTTTCGCCTGATGACATGAGATCATTGGCAATTTTGTGCAACTTAACTTTATCGATCTGATCGTCCATTGGGTACATTTGTCTCTGAGAGTTATAATAGGTCAAAAATTAATCTTTTTAAAACCTACAAAATTCTACCCTAATTTAGCTAAACAGGCACCATTTTACGCAGTACAAATTTTTGTATTTTACCTGTCGCTGTTTTTGGCAAGGAGCCAAACACAACATGTTTGGGTACTTTAAAGCGCGCCATACTGTCCCTACAATAGGAAATCAGTTCTACTTCTGTTGCTTCGGTATCAGGTTTTAAGGTCACAAAAGCGCATGGGGTTTCTCCCCATTTCTCATCAGGCCTTGCCACAACAGCAGCTTCAAAAACTGCTGGATGGCTGTAGAGTACACTCTCTATTTCGATTGAAGAAATATTTTCTCCTCCTGAAATAATAATATCTTTCGCTCGATCCTTAATTTCCATGTAGCCATCGGCATGCCAAACTGCCAAATCACCAGTGCGAAACCAGCCACCCACAAAAGCTTCAGCTGTTGCAGATGGGTTTTTAAGGTAACCTTTCATAACCATGTTGCCACGTAAACAAATTTCACCAATCGTTTCGCCATCTTTGGGGACAGGTCGCATCGATTCTGTATCCATGACCGAGTGATCCTCTTGTGCTGGGCTTCTTACTCCCTGGCGAGCCTTTAACGCCGCTTGCTTTGACTTGGGCAAATGGTCCCACAAATCTGGCTGCCACTCACAAATCACACAAGCGCCATAAGTTTCAGTTAGGCCATAAACATGTGTCACATCAAAGCCTAATTTTTCCATCGCTTCAATAACAGCTGCTGGAGGAGCTGCACCCGCGGTCATCACTTTAACCTGATGGGTAATGCCAGTTTTGTCTTTTTCATCAGCGTTATTAAGCATATTGAGTACGATCGGTGCTCCACCAAAATGCGTTACTTGCTCTTGCTTAATAAGTTTAAGTAGAACTTCTGGTTTCAAATGTCTAATAAAAATATTAGTTCCAGCCATTAAAGCTGTGGTCCACGGGAAACACCAGCCATTACAGTGAAACATAGGCACTACGGTCAGAAATTTAGGGTACTTAGGCATATCCCAGCTAAACGCCATGCTCATAGCTGTTAAGTAAGCCCCACGGTGATGGTAAACCACTCCTTTGGGGTTGCCTGTGGTACCCGATGTGTAATTCAGACTGATGGCCTGCCACTCATCTGCTGGCATATGCCACTGGCTGTTCGGATCCCCTTCACCAATAAGCTGTTCATAAGTCAACTCCCCAATAAGCCGACCGCCCCCAAAAGTAGGGTCATCTATGTCTACGACCAATGGGTTTACCTGACACAAAGTCAGTGCTAAGGCCACTGTCTCAGAAAACTCTCGGTCTACAAACACCACTTTAGTTTCAGCATGATCAAAAATAAAAGCAATCGTTTTCGCGTCTAAACGGGTGTTGATAGCATTAAGCACGGCCCCAGACATGGGCACTGAATAATGGGATTCAAATAATTCTGGACCGTTATGAGCGACTAAAGAAATCGTATCGCCAAGCCCTACACCCCTACCTTTGAGTGCATCAGTCATAGCGCAGGCTCGTTGATATGTTTGCAACCAAGTGCGACGTATCTGACCATATACTTGGGCTTCGACCGCTGGGTAGACCTGTGCAGCGCGTTTGAGCATCGACAAAGGTGATAGGCTTTGAAAGTTGGCCTTATTTTTATCTAGATCAGTGTTATACATAAAGGGCACCTGCTTTGATTTCTAAACGGTCTGGAGCATAACGAAACAATATTAATAGTGCCAGCCGCAGTACGCATTAGTCTGATTTTAGCACAAACGGTCAACAGCGCTTTGTAACCGCTGATCTAAGGGCGCTCGTACATCGATTTTTTTATCCGTACTTGGGTCGACCAAACGCAACTGAGCAGCATGCAAAAATAGTCTATTTAACCCTAACTGTCGCTGTATTAGATTAACATCGTCTAAACCATACTTAGGATCACCCACTATTGGATGCCCCATATGCTGGCAATGCACCCGAATTTGGTGGGTTCTACCCGTTATGGGTTTAGCCTCAATGAGGGTGAATTGACCTAAGTTTTGTAGCACTCGATAGCTTGTAATACAGCGTTTACCGTCCTGCGCTACCCGCACCATGCGTTCACCAGACTGCACCACATTTTTCATTAACGGGGCATCCACTTTTTGACAAGATCTGGGCCAGCCACCAATGACTAATGCTTGGTAAACCTTGTCGATACCACCTTCTCTAAGTTGGGCGTGAATGGCTCTCAAAGTGGAGCGTTTTTTAGCCACCATAATACAGCCCGAAGTATCTCTATCTAGTCGGTGTACGAGTTCTAAAGACCGCTCACTTGGGTATAATTGACGCAAGCTTTCAATCAAACCAAGGTTGATGCCACTACCGCCATGTACTGCTAAACCATGGGGTTTATTGATAATCAGCAAACCCGCACTTTCGTATAAAATGGCCTCACGTAACTGTTTTTCTAGGCCTTTGCCTACCGCTGGCGGCGCATTTGGCGCTGGTAACTTAACGGGTGGCACGCGCACAAGGTCACCAGTTTTGAGTTTATAATCTGGTTTAATACGGCCTTTGTTAACCCGTACTTCCCCCTTTCTTACAATGCGGTAAATTAAGCTTTTAGGAGCCCCTTTGAGCTGGGTCATGAGAAAATTATCGATACGCTGCCCGGCCCTATCATCATCAATAGGAATGAATTTAACAACCGATGCAGTCAACGGGGGTGGGGGGGTTGGCTTTTGTGGCATAAACGTTAAACTAGTGGCTTAATTATTTGCGGGACAAGGCCTTAAATGGTAACATATGGTCACTGAAACTGACATTGAAACAGTCAGTGGGCACAAATATAATGGCCCAGTTCAGTTAACCAATTTTAGGTGGGGCCTGACAAACCCAGCCCGTTGATTTTGACGTTATGCTTGATTATTACTCAGCACCTCAAAATCCAAATGAAATAGGCTGTAACTTGGGGTATTCCCAGTTATTTAACGTAAAACAACCCGTTTTACCCAGTTACGGCGAATTAATTTATGCTAGGTGTTTAGGTGGAGATGTACCCTACCCATGGACCGGTCTGAACAAAGATGACAGTGTTGAAGTAGGCACAAAAGGGGCAATGTCCCAATCTATAGAATAAACAGAGCCTTTTCATATGATTTGAGCTGCTGGTGAGTGAACTTGTACGTTAACCTATATGATTGATATTGCTAAATAAAACAGACCAATAACATAATGTGAATTGCATAATTCAATTTACATTTATCCGAGAAGGTAATGGTTTCCTCCACCGTTAGGGCTCTAACGAACTCTTGTGCACCCGTCAAAATATTAATTGCCGTTGGGTAGATGGGTTTCAAGAAATTTGAACACCATGAAAAGAATGCTTATTAATGCAACTCACTCTGAAGAGTTGCGCGTTGCTCTGGTCGATGGCCAGCGTATGTTTGATCTAGATATTGAATCTGGCGCTCGTGAACAAAAGAAAGCCAATATATACCGTGGCCGGATTACCCGTGTAGAACCCAGCTTAGAAGCTGCGTTCGTAGACTATGGTTCCGAACGCCATGGGTTCTTACCCCTCAAAGAAATCTCTCGAGAGTACTTCAAAGACCAATCCCAAAGTAGCCGTTCTAGTATCCGAGAACTGGTGAAAGAGGGCCAGGAAATTGTTGTTCAGATCGACAAAGAAGAGCGCGGTAATAAAGGCGCTGCGTTAACTACTTTTATAAGCTTGGCTGGACGTTATTTGGTACTAATGCCCAATAACCCTCGGGCAGGTGGCATTTCTCGCCGCATTGAAGGTGAAGAACGCTCTCAGTTGCGCGATGTAATGAATCAATTGACTGTGCCTGCCGAATCGGGCGTTATAGTGCGCACAGCTGGCATTGGCCGCAGTGCTGAGGACATCCAATGGGACCTCGATTACTTGCAGCAGTTGTGGGATTCTATTACTGTCGCTTCGGACAAACACCCAGCCCCCTTCTTAATTTACCAAGAAAGTAATGTCATTATCCGTGCGATGCGCGACTATTTGCGTCCAGACATCAGTGAAGTGCTAATTGATGAGCCTAAAGTTTACCAAGACGTGTTAACTTTTGTGCAACAAGTGATGCCAAGCTATGAGAATAAGATCAAGCTGTACGACCAGGAAACCCCCTTGTTTAATCGTTTTCAGATTGAATCTCAAATAGAAACTGCGTTTCAACGCGAGGTGACCCTGCCCTCCGGTGGAGCCATTGTTATTGATCCCACTGAAGCTCTAGTCTCAATAGACATTAACTCAGCTCGAGCGACTAAAGGCAGTGACATTGAAGAAACGGCGCTGAACACTAATCTAGAAGCAGCCGAGGAGATTGCCCGCCAGCTGCGCTTGCGTGACATGGGTGGTTTAGTTGTGATCGATTTTATCGACATGGGGCCTATGCGCAACCAACGTGCTGTAGAAAACAAACTCCGTGACAGCCTCAAGCTTGACCGTGCGCGTGTGCAAGTGGGTCGTATTTCTCGGTTTGGTTTAATGGAAATGTCACGTCAGCGTTTGCGTCCATCTTTAGGGGAAACTTCAGGCATCGTTTGTCCTCGTTGCAGTGGTCAAGGCAGTATTCGTGATGTAGCATCTCTAGCCCTGTCGATCATTCGTTTAATCAACGAAGAGGCAAGTAAAGATCGCTCCGCTGAAATTAGGGTCGTATTGCCAGTCAACATGGCGACTTACCTTCTCAACGAGAAGCGTGCCGAAATATTAGAAGTTGAAAAAACTGCGGGCGTTCGCATTGTGATCATTCCAAACCCACAAATGGATACACCACACTTTGAAGTGAGCCGCCTTAGGGATGACCATGAAGCCGCCCAAGCCAGTGAAACGAGTTACGAGATAGATTTAGTTCAACATCACTTTGATGCAAAGGAATTTGATGCTAAGACCCCTCTAGCCACAGAAAAGCCAGCGGTTCAAAGTATTCAGGTCGCAAAACCCACCGCGCAAGAGTCAACTGCCCCAGTTAAGACCAGTATTACTCCAGTTAAGCGAGCTTCATCGGAGAGTCTAGGCTCACGCATTATCAGTGCCCTAGGTCGTTTAATTAATGGTGCACCGAAGAACGAGGTCGTCGCAAAAGCGCCAACTAAACCAACATCTGCTCGCAACGATTCGCGCAATAGTGCTCGGAATACTCAAAACCGTAATCAAAATGATGATCGACGTCGTGGTCGCAATGGCAATAGACGCAATGAGCCACGTAATGAGTCTAGAGACGAGAAACGGAGCGAAGTGAGTTCAGCAGATGCTCGCAACGACAGTCGTAATGCCGAGCGCAAGAATGAGCGTAACACAGATGAAAAACGCAATAATCGCCGCCAGGAGACTCGCAATAAAAGTCGAGAGTCTAAAACTGTCGAACCATTAGACGCAGTCATGCCAACCCCTGCAGCACCAGAGGAGGCTTATGAATCGAATGCTAACCGCAGTCGTGATCAGAAACGTCGTCGTGATCGCAGTGGTAAGCGTAGCAACGCTAAAGCAACACTTGAATCAACAGTTGATCAAGCTTTAGAAACGAATGGCACCGAAGCTCCTGTCGAGCTTTTGACGACTGAAATTGTAGCTCAGCCTGAAGTCGTTGCTGAAGTCGGGATTGAAAGTCCAACTGTGACGGTCGATGAAACTGATTCTGATGCAGAAGAGGCAAGTAAAGAAGAAACCACCAAAAAAGACACTGCTGATAAAAAACCGCGTCAACGTAAACCACGTGAACGTAAGCCTAAAGAAACTAAAACGAGCGAAGCAGTAGTTGAAACCCTGAGTGAAAAAACCACTACAGATAAGACTAGTGATGCGGTTGAGAATGCTCCAGAGGTCGCCGTTAAAGTGGCTGTGGAAGCAACTACTAGTACATCTCAACAAGTTGTCACGGAGTTGACTCCCGAAGCAGTGATTGAAGGAGTGACTGACCAAGTTGAAGTAGAGGCTACTAAAGCTCCAACCAAAGTAAAGAGCAGAACTCGAGTCAAGGCTGAAGTTGCTGCGCCAGTTACTGAATCAGATCCTGAGTCGGTTACAACACCAGTTAAAGAATCTAGCGCTACTGCTATATCAGAGCAGCCTCTTGAGGCTAAGGCGGCCCACGCCTTAGAAGAAGTTAAGCCAACCGGTGATGGAGAAAACGCTGCCCCTAGCTCATCTCGCCAAAGAGCCCACAACGATCCGCGTGAGAAACGTCGCCGTGAAAAAGCAGCGGCAGAGGAAGCTTCCGCTAAAGAGGGCTAGACTATAGTTCTAGGTAAAATTCACCTCGGCCGTTAAACAGCCGAGGTTCTACTTCTAACATGACACCAAAATTTTCAGCCACATCAGCTTTGATTCGTTGAGCTAAATCCAAAATTTCCTTACCTGTAGCGACACCTGAACCAACCAATACGAGCGCTTGATGCTCATGCACGCCCACTTCACCTTGTACAAAACCCTTCCAACCTAACTGGTCAATTAACCAAGCTGCTGCCAACTTATGCTCATTAGAGCCTATTGCGTATGCCACAAGTCCCGGCCACTGACGGGCTAAGGTTTTCATTTTACTATCGCTGACGATAGGATTCTTAAAAAAGCTGCCAACGTTAGGGATATCTTTTGGATCTGGCAATTTAGCGCTGCGAATGTGGATCACTGCATCTCTTACTTGTTGGGGAGACGCTTTAGCGGCTACTTCACCAGACAGGACTTTAATAGTGTCTGCAATAATGCCATAGCCAACTTGTGGTTTATGATTAAGACTTAAACGTAATTGGATTTGGGTGATGATCCAACATTGATGGCGTTTAAATATACTGTCTCTGTAACCAAATTCGCAATCCACCGCAGCCAGGGTAAATGCTTTTCCCGTATCAAAGTCAAACACTTCAACACTTTCAAGAGTGTCCTTGAGCTCTACCCCATAAGCGCCAATATTTTGTACCGGAGCGGCACCGACTTGCCCCGGTATTAATGATAGATTTTCAAGCCCACTAGCACCTCTCAGTAATGACTCTGCAACCAAAAGATCCCAATCATAACCCGCTTGCACAATTACAGTAAAATGATCCATTGGCTCAGTTGATGCAGCCTCGACTGGCCAGAATACTTGATTCATGGACATAAACATTACTAACCCTTCAAAATCTTGGGTTAATACTAAGTTACTTCCACCGCCTATGAGTAGCCACGGACACTTTTGATCAAGACAAAATTTGCGTACAGCATCCAAATCATACAGGTCATTGATGCAGACAAAATAGGCAGCTTTAACATCTAAACTGAGGGTGTTATAAGGTTTAAGGCTAACATCGTATTGCAGATTCATTAAGATTCAAACACTGCTACATTAAGAGAAGCGCGCACTCGCATTAGATCTTCAGGTGTGTCTATCCCAGCAGGTATGCCCTCAGGCGCTAAGTCCACATGGATACCTTCACCGAAGTGCAAAGCTCTAAGCTGTTCAAGACACTCAATATTTTCATAATTCGTCTGTGGCCAACTCACATAACGGTGCAAAAATCCCACCCGATACGCGTAGAGGCCAATGTGACGTAAGTACACATCTTTTTGTGCTTGCTTAGCATCAACTTGATTCCATTTTCTATCCCAAGGCAGAGGCGCTCGGGAGAAATACATCGCCATATTAGCGTCATTGCGAACTATTTTGACTGCATTAGCATCAAACACCTGTTCAATATCGTCTATGGCCTCAGCTAAAGTAGCAATAGACGCATGGGACTGGTACTGCAGGTTACTGGCGACTTGATTAATTAAACTCGGGGGTATAAATGGTTCATCACCTTGCACATTAACTATGATGTGATCATCGGCCAAAGACAAATATTGAGCAACCTCTTGCAATCGATCAGTGCCTGTGGAGTGATCTTGACGCGTCATGATCACTTGCTCGCAGAACTCCTTTGCATGGTACAAAATATCGGCATGGTCTGTAGCGATGTAAACTTGGGATGCATCACTCTTGCATGCTTGCTGGTAAACTCGTTGCAGCATACTTAAACCACCGAGATCCAATAACGGTTTACCTGGTAAACGACTAGATTGAAAGCGTGCAGGAATGACCACTGAAAATGCCATTAAGCTTGCTTCTCTTCATCTGTAAGTGGCCTTGCTTGAGCCTCTAACAAAACAGGGATGCCAGCATCAATAGGGTAAGCTAAGCCACTAGCTGGGCAAAATAGTTCATTGGTATGGGCATGATAAAATAGCTGGCCGTGGCTCACAGGGCAGGCGAGAACTTCTAATAATTTCTTATCCATGGGGATCCTTATTTTATGGATTAGTGTGGTTAGGTTTTAAACCTAACTTTAATAACAGCGCATCAATTTGCGCAGGTGCTATGGTTAATGATTGAGTTGCATATAACCACTGCTTAGGTGGTTGGTCACTCGTTCCTTGCGCTAACTGTCGACACTTAACTGCATCTTTAGCTGTCATGATCAGCCTACATTGAGCTAAATCGTGGGCTTTGAATAGATAATGGTCAGTATAGCCTTTGCCATGGACCTCATAGCCACGATCACGTAAGTCATCAAAAAAACGCTGAGGATGTCCTATGGCAGCAACCGCATCAATAATTTGATTGGTATCAGGCCAAGGCACAATTTCATCATCACTCACCCGCCTTAATCGCTCCAATTGAGGTTCAATGTTGCACACAAGTTGATCTGGCATATGTTGCTGTAATTGTTTGCCCACTTTGCTATCGGCCACCCCAGTGATAAATACCTGGTCTACCTGAGTGAGCCTAATGGGCAGCTCTCTAAGGGGGCCTGCTGGGATACACAAACCATTTCCAAGGCCACGCTTGCCGTCAATTAAGCACCATTCTACGTCACCTTTAATGGCACTATGCTGCAAACCGTCATCACTGATGACTAAATCAAATTGTTTCTGCTTTGCCAGCCACGCAATACTGGTTTTACGGCACCATCCCACAACAACAGGCACCTGCGTTAACTGGCTCAATAACAAAGGTTCATCACCCACCATATGGGCACTATCCCCTGCACTCACACAATGAGGTCCTGCTCCTATCTTACCACCATACCCACGGCTGATAATTGCACACCGCAATCCTTGCTTTTTTAAAGCTGCGACTAAGGCCACTACTAATGGCGTTTTACCAGTACCACCAATGGTAATATTGCCGATCACCACTAAGGGTAGCGGATTTTTCCCCACCTTAGGTTGTCTTGCAAGGTGCCAAGTCCTGAGCCATAAATACAGACTAGAGAAAGGTTGCAGTAAATATAACCACCAGGCACCCCTATACCATGCGTTGAGTATCTTTTGTGTCACCTTTGTTCCATATTGCGCTTGCACCTAGTGAACGTTTGTTTGCCATGTAGCTATCAAATAGCTGGTCTGAAGCTGATTTTGGACATAGCGCCACTTAATTGAGTAATGCATACCTTGACGTGCTCATTATAACCCACACCAGAACGCTATCAAGCACTTATATCAAACCCTTGTGTGCAGCTCACTTCACTAATCTAGGGCTCATCTAAGGCTCGTCTAGGGCTCATCTAGGGTGAACCTAAGGTGAAAACGGCAGCACTTGATATTCACCAGTAGGGTTAAACACCATCTTTATTTGGCCGTGGCGCCCTGTGTTATACCACTGACTACCCTGTTCCCAATATGCCTTGGTTTTATTTTTATGAGGGTGGCCATAAGGGTTATTTTTACCTGCAGACACTAACACATACGCTGGCCTTACATGAGCCAGAAAGGCTTCGGTAGATGAAGTTTTACTGCCATGGTGAGGCGCAATTAGTACCTCACTCGCCAATGAAGTCAAATCTAGTTTATCAATCATTTCTAGTAGCTTGCCTTCCCCCTTAGCTTCAATATCTCC
Organism: Candidatus Njordibacter sp. Uisw_058; assembly: GCF_047730065.1. Lineage (GTDB taxonomy): Bacteria > Pseudomonadota > Gammaproteobacteria > Pseudomonadales > Balneatricaceae > Njordibacter. The sequence continues at coordinate 1,284,967 of NZ_CP159829.1, read as the reverse complement.
AGTAATTAATACCTGACGTCCAAAAACATGGAGTAATATGACACAGGAGGCATTATTACCCTGCAAACCTTGTTCGGCTAAAGCAATTTGGCGCCACAGAAGTTGACTAGAGCTATCTTGCCAAAGATTTTGCCAAGCTGTGCTGGCGCATCGACTGGTGTTTGCGACTTTAGAGCCTAAGTTCTGTTCGCGTTTTAAGTTACGCTCAGAGGGCAATAGGAGTCGCTGCACGGTTTGTTGCTGCAATAAAGTTTCTAGACCACCACTATGGTCCATATCCCAATGACTGATTACGACTAGGTCAAGTTGCTGTACCCCTCCGAACGCATCTCGGGCAAGATCACAGCATCAACAAAATTAAAACCACTAAGGTAATAATTACCCACATCATAAAGCATATTGTGTTTGCCTTGGCGCACCCACACACTCAAGCCCTGGCCCACATCTAGTAGCGTGATGACCACAGGCAACTCATTAAGGCGTGCATATTTAGGGGCGTTAATTTGCGAGACTTCAAGAGTTTTAAAAAGCACCAGAGGCATCAGCAATAGCAATAGTGGCCAATGCCATCGTCTCATTAAAAGGCACAGCAAGGCGACTATAAATATAGATACAAATATGGCAATAGGCAGTTGGCCAACAAAAACCGTTGCCCATGCTAGGCTTGCGACAGTTTCAAGCCCTTTCCATAGCACTGCAAAGGTCACATCGATACCCATAAAAAAAGTGGGATCAAGAGGCGTAAATATTGCCGTAATACTAATAAGTAGTAGGGCTGGAATAAACAATAAACAAAAAAGAGGTACTAAGAATAGGTTTACTAAGGGGCTAACCAAGCTTATATTACCAGTCCCTATGGCAATCACCGGCAATACCAACAAAGACAAGGCTGCTTGGGCAGCAAACAACGGCATGATTCGATGTCGCCAACCTTGGTTAGAAGACCCATACCATACTAGACCTAAGGCCAGAACGGCGGTGTAAGATAACCAAAATCCTAGACTAAACGCGCTTAACGGTTGTAAGACTAAGGTCACAAAAAAGGCGATAAATAAGCGCTGGGTAAAACTCAACTGTAAGCCCCACATCAAACCCAACATGAGACCAACAAGCATTATAACCGCACATTGAGCAGGTAACCCAAAGCCACTCAATAGCGCGAAACCAATAGCTGCTCCAAGACCAACCCAAGCACCTACTCGAAGACCCAGACTACTGTTAATACCAAAAGGAAATGTTAATAGACGCATCAATAGCATGACTAACCCAGCCACTAAACCCACATGGAGTCCAGAAATGACCAGCAAATGGGTAGTGCCAGAAGCAGCTAAAACTCGCCATTGCTGTGCACTTAAAGCTGATGTCTGCCCCAACATAAGAGCCCCCCAAAGCGCGACAGACACAGACGACATGGCATGTATTTCAGTAAAGTCTTGGATATGCTGCCATAGGCTTTGACGTAGTTTATCCAAATATAATTTTGGCCAGTTCCAGCTATTGCAAGCACCCCCAGTAGCAAGCCATTGTTTCACATACCCAGACGCCACTTGCCCCCTTAACTGACGCCACCGCACATAATCGAAATGCTCTGGGTTTTGTAAGTTTTTTGGCCCTTTTAAACGCACAATCAGCTCTACTTTACGACCCATTAAATACCCTAGACCCAAGGCTTGGTCGAAACCATTTAGTTGAGGCTGAGCAGCCTTTGCAAATGGGTAAATCGTCACTTTCACATTGCTACCTAACACTTGTGGTCTAGCTAAATAAGTGGGTTTAGCAGGCTTATGCATTTGCAGTGAGGGGATATCGATTTGTGCATCACTTAACATCAGGCTGATGCCAGCCTGACTCCTACTTAACTCCGTCACACAAGCCTCCATCCGCAGGTCTTTGCGCGCCCATGGGAGGGGGTATTGAATGGAAATAAGTTGATACTGAAGAACACTGGCTAGCAAAAAAACTAACAGCGCTGTCATCGCTTTGCGGCGAGTATAACCGAATAAAAGTCCAACCAATAAAAGGATGATTAGATAAAGGCTATTTATAAATCCAAATTGAGCCCAACCCAGACACCAAAAAAGTAACAAAAACAAACCATTAATATACATAAAGTCTCATCCTTGAGCACCCTAAACCTTGGTTTAGTTTGTATATAAGCGCATAATTAGTAGGTTAAGGCTTACGCTCGAAATCAACGCCTTTCCTCCCACTTAGAATAAGGTTAGTACATGCCGCGTAAGTTTTTCAAACGCATTAGCCCAGATCCAAAAAAACTGAGCCAATATCAGTCGCTGAGATGGTTAAATAGGGTAATGCACGATACAAAATTGTGGGGATTCAAACGCACAAGTGTGGCTAGGGGCTGCGCTATAGGCCTTTTTTGTTGCATGATCCCTATGCCCCTACAGATGTTGCTAGCTGCTGCCATAGCCTTAGTTTGGAAAGCCAACATTCCTTTGTCTGTGGCTTTGGTGTGGGTCAGTAATCCACTCACCATGGCGCCCATACTTTATGCCAATTACAAGTTTGGAGCTTGGATGTTGCAAACTCCAGCCTATAACTTGGATTTTGAGTGGTCTAGAAGCTGGTTATTCCATCAATTACACATTCTATGGAAACCCCTTTATGCGGGTTCTTTGGCGGGTGGGTTAATCTTAGCAGTGGTGACTTTTTTTACCGTGCAACTGCTTTGGAGCTGGCAAGTCAAGCGTAATTGGCTCAAACGTAAACGTTAACGTTATTGATATTGATATTGTTATTGGTAACGGACTAAGACACCGTCTTGTAAACTTAACTGAGAGTCTAGCTGACCCGCTAAATGAAGGTCATGAGTGACTGCCACAAACGCCGTGCCCAGATCCCCTTGGAGTTGTTTCAATAGACTCAAAGTTTGTTGAGCATTGTGCCTGTCTAAATTACCTGTGGGTTCATCCATTAGCAAACATGCGGGCTCATTAATTAATGCGCGCGCAATGGCTACACGCTGGCGCTCTCCGCCAGATAGCGCTCCAGGCCTATGCCCAACACGCTCTCCTAAACCTACCCTTTGAAGCATAGATACCGCTTTTATTTCTGCTTCAGCCGGCTTATTACCTGCCATCATATGGGGTAGCATGACGTTTTCTAAAGCACTAAATTCGGCTAACAAATGATGAAATTGGAATACAAAACCCAAGTGCTGATTGCGTAACTTGGCCGCTTGATTACCGTTCAAATCTGATAAACACTCTCCGACCACTGATACCTTCCCAGCATCAGGCTGCTCAAGACCCGCTAGTAATTGTAACAGGGTACTTTTGCCAGACCCTGAACTACCAATGATAGCCATACTTTGAGCCTCAACTAGCTCTAAATCCAGCCCCTTGAGCACATCCACTTGAAGCTCGCCATCCTTAAACGACTTGACTAAACCAGTCGCCTGCAGAACCCAATTACTCATAACGTAATACCTCTGCTGGCTCTACTTTTGAAGCTCGCCAAGCTGGATAAAGGGTCGCCATTACGCAAAGAACGAAGGACCCAATACTGATCACCAATACATCTTCAAGTTTGACTTGAGATGGAAAATAACTAATAAAATAAACTTCAGCACTGAGTACTTTAAAACCAAATATGCGTTCAGCCCAGTCCACCAAACTGGTAATATTTAATGCCAGCACAACGCCTATTAAGGTGCCCATTAAGGTGCCTAAAAATCCAATAATACTCCCTTGCACAATAAAAATACCCATAACATCCCTTTGGCTTGCCCCCAAAGTTCTCAAAATTGCGATATCAGCCTGTTTTTCAACCACAAGCATGACTAATGTGGAAACAATATTAAATGCTGCTACAGCGACTACAAGCATTAACAACAGTCCTAACATACGGCGTTCTAGCTGAATAGCTTGGAATAAACTACCATGGGTGCGGGTCCAGTCATTAGTCCAATATTGCCCAGGCAGTTTTAATGCCACTTGTTTTGCTTTTTCTGGAGCAGTAAATAAATCATCTAACTTTAAGCGCAAGCCCTCTGCCCCACCACCTAACCGTTTAAGCTTACTTGCATCAGCAATGTGCATAATAGCTAAATTAGCGTCCAGCTCAGCACCAACTTTAAAAATACCAACCAAGGTAAAACGCTTTAATCTGGGAATAATACCGGCCACAGATAACGAGGCTTCAGGTAAAAACAAAGTGACCTTGTCACCCACGCTCGCACCTAATTGACGAGCTAACAGGTCACCCATGAGAATATTAAATTCTCCCGCCTTTAAGTCTGACACAGACCCTTGTGTCATATGGTTGGGCAATATGGAGACTCTAGCTTCTGCCTCGGGCTCAATACCATGAAACAGGACAGGTTTTACCCTGCCAAAATTGCTAAACATGCCCTGGCCATGCACAAAAGGAGCCACTCCAACCACACCCTCAACCTGCATGGCCAAGGCAGCAGGTTGTTGCCAGTCCATCACCGGCTGTGCAGTTTGCACAATCGCATGAGGCACCATACCTAAAATACGCTGCCTGAGTTCTTGATCAAAGCCATTCATTACCGACAGTACTAAAATAAGCACGGTCACACCCAGCACTAAGCCCAACATAGAGATGAGGGAAATAAAAGAAATAAAGTGATTTTGCCGCTGAGCTCGGGTGTATCTTAGGCCAACAGTCAAAGCAATGGATTGAAACATAAGTTACCTATTGGGATATAAAGACCCGCCCCGTGACAGGCTTAATCATTTTGGCTTAGTTATTAACTTGTCGCGCTCTGTTAAGGCCTAACTGAGCCGCTACACGATAGGCTTCTGCCATCGTGGGAAAATTAAAGGTATTACTCACAAAGTACTCAATAGTATTTGCGTCCCCTTTTTGATTCATGATGGCTTGACCGATATGAATAATTTCTGAGGCTCGGTCACCAAAGCAATGGATACCTAAAATCTCGTAGGTTTCACGATTAAACAATATCTTTAGCATACCCACCACTTCGCCACTAATTTGTGCTCTAGCAAGGTCTTTGAAAAAGGCTTGGCCCACTTCATAAGGTACTTTTTCTGCTGTTAGTTGCTCTTCAGTTTTACCTAACGAACTAATTTCTGGGATAGTATAGATCCCTGTCGGTACATCATCTACAAATCGAACGCCAGGCAAACCTAGCAAATCTGTGGCCGCTGATCGGCCTTGGTCATAGGCAGCCGAAGCTAAACTGGGCCAGCCCACAACATCGCCAGCTGCGTAGATGCCCTCTACACTAGTTTGATAACGTTGATCAATTTCTAATTGACCACGACTATTGGTCTCAATACCTAAATTTTCTAGCCCCAGGTTTTTAGTATTACCAGAGCGTCCATTACAGAATAGCAGCATATCAGCACAGATGCGTTTGCCAGACTCTAACTCTATTGATACCGCAGTGTCGTCTGCTATGACCGTCTTATAGGTTTCATTATGGCGGATACGCACACCATTATTTCGCAAGTGATAGCTAAGTGAATCAGATATTTCAACGTCAAGAAATTCAAGCAAGTTAGCACGGTTATCAACTAATTCAACTTTTACACCTAAGCCTGCAAAAATTGAAGCATATTCAGAACCAATGACTCCTGCTCCATAAATAATCAATGAGCGTGGCGTATGCTTGAGGTTAAGTACCGTATCACTGGTATAAATGCGGTCATGAGAAAAATCTACATCCTCGGGCTCATAGGGACTCGAGCCTGTAGCAATGACTGCCTGCTCAAAGCGTAAGTTTTCACTGCCTTCACTGCCTATAATTTCAATGTTGTTGGGGTCTAAAAAGCGAGCAAAACCAAAAAACACGTCCACACGATTACGGGCATAAAACTGTGTGTGCAGCATCACTTGTTTAGCGATGACTTCACTGGCAGTTTTGAGTACCTGAGGAAAAGAGAAGTTTTTAGGTTCACCAATGACACGGAATAAAGTATTGGTATTAAACTCAATGATTTGTTTTACAGCATGACGCAAAGCCTTAGAAGGAATCGTACCTTTGTGGGCACAGCCACCACCCACTTGATCTCGCATTTCTACCACAGCAACTTTACGACCTAATTTAGCCGCATTAATCGCCGCAGCCTCACCCGCAGGTCCGGTGCCAATAACGACTAAATCGTACTCATAACTTGCCATGTGTTTCTCTCTTTGCTGATCTTTTTTATTAGGTTACTAAAGTAGATTGAGTCATTATTTTGATCGGCCCACATCATAACTATTATCATCTGATGGAGTTTGAGATATGTTATCGGCTTTGATGGCCTTTTGCTGTTCTGTTTCGCACACTTCTGGGTCGCCTTTGCACACGTCACAGGCCACGTCCATGCCTAAGGCTGTCATGCCCCCACAAGATCCTGCAATTGGCTTACCTCCCATCAACACACCGATTGCCATACCTCCAACGATTAACAGTAAGATGACAAAAGATAAAATCATAGTTTCCATTCAATTCTCCAAATAACTATCAAAGCCTGCTGTAGACTGTGCCACAAAACCATCAGCTCTTTTCATTATAAAGTAAGCTGGCACTTGATGCATGGTAGCCCAACTTACTCCGTCTTCGCCCCCCATCACCATTAAGGCTGTCGCTAACGCATCGGCTCGAGCAGCACTCGCATCAATAACTGTTACAGAAGCCAAATTGTGAGTCACAGGCCTTAAAGTCAGAGGATTAAGGGTATGAGAATAGCGCACACCATCTTTCTCATAATAATTGCGATAGTTGCCAGAGGTTGCAACTGCCATATTATTTACCTTCACCACCTGATACACCTGTTGGGCGCCTACAATTGGGTGTTCTATGGCAATGCGCCAGGGTGATCCATCCAGCTTAAATCCATGGGCACGCAACTCACCTCCCACCTCAACTAAATAATTATTAATGCCATGTGCCTCTAACCATAAGGCAACTGCATCAACCCCATAACCTTTGGCAATGGCAGAAAGGTCGATTGTGCTGGGCGCAAGTTTGCGCATAGCAGGTGGCTGCTGTCGCACCTGCAAAAGCTGATAACCCACCACAGGCCGCAGTGCATCAAGCGCATCTTGGCTAGGAATTTTTGCAGGTATAGGCTGAGGGCCAAAACCCCATAAATCAACTAAAGGACCTATGGTAATATCAAAAGCCCCATTGGTTTTTTCACTAAGGGATAGGGACTGGGCTACCAGAGCCGCCATTTCTGCTGGTATTGCATGCCACAGATTAACTTTGGCACCATTAAAACCACTGAGGTCAGAGGTATCCATGTAAGTCGACATACTGTCTTCAATTCGGCGCAGCTCATTGGCAACTCCCTGTGACACCTCAGGCCTATCTTCACCTTCCTTATTGACCCATTTGACCGTATAACTGGTGCCCATAGATAGACCCGTAAGGGCTTCAATTTTCGGTTCGTCAGACGCAGAACAGCCCAGCAAGACGATGAGTAATAATACCCACCATGTTGCCAGGCCAAATTTTTTTGAGAGTTTTAAGTTATCCGCCAAAATCATCTAGCATGATATTTTCGTCCTCAACACCGAGGTCTTTAAGCATTTGTACTACTGCCGCGTTCATCATCGGCGGCCCACACATGTAGAACTCACAATCTTCAGGTGCTTCATGGTCTTTCAAATAATTTTCAAACAATACGTTATGAATAAATCCAGTAAGGCCATCCCAGTTATCTTCGGGTTGCGGATCTGACAAAGCCAAATGCCAATCGAAGTTTTCATTTTCCGCCGCAAGAGCATCGTATTCTTCACCATAAAAAGCCTCACGCATGCTCCGTGCACCATACCAGAAGGATGTCTTGCGCGTAGAATTTAAACGTTTTAGCTGATCAAAAATGAGTGACCGCATGGGTGCCATACCCGCCCCACCGCCAATGAATACCATTTCAGCTTCAGTATCTTTAGCAAAGAACTCACCAAATGGACCATAAACTTTCATCTTATCCCCTGGCTTTAAGTTGAACACATAAGAGGACATTTTACCGGCTGGGATACCGCTGCTACCTGGAGGTGGAGACGCGATACGAATATTAAATTTAACCACACCCTGCTCTTCTGGGTAATTAGCCATAGAGTAGGCCCGGATGATCGTTTCACCAACCACAGACTGATGTTGCCAAACGTTAAACTTATCCCAATCTCCCCGATACTCTTCTTCAATATCAAAGGTCTTGTAGTCAATCACATGCGCTGGGCATTCTAACTGAACATATCCACCTGCACGAAAGTCTACACTTTCGCCTGCAGGCAAACGCAAAGTGAGTTCTTTAATAAATGTAGCAACATTGGGGTTTGACTCAACAGTACATTCCCATTGCTTGACCCCAAAGACATCTTCTTCAACTTCAATCACCATGTCTTGCTTGACAGCAACTTGGCATGACAAGCGCCAGCCGTCTTTGGCTTCACGCATAGTGAAGTGACTTTCTTCAGTTGCCAACATAGACCCGCCACCATCTTTGATGATGCAACGACATTGTGCACAAGTGCCACCACCACCGCAGGCTGAAGCTAAAAAGATGCCCTGGGCAGAAAGGGTTTGTAGTAACTTATCGCCAGCCGCTACGGTAATAGATTTTTCCGGATCATCGTTAATACTAATAGTCACCGCACCCGAACTCACTAATTGGGCCCGAGCAACCAGAATGATCGCTACCAAAGAGAGAACCACTGCAGTAAACATTAAAACACCGAGGGTGATTTCGTTATTCATACGTTAATACCTTGTATAGTGCGCGTTACAATTGGATACCAGAAAAAGACATAAAACCAAGTGACATTAACCCTACGGTCACAAAGGTAATTCCTAGGCCACGGAGGCCCGCGGGGACGTCTGAGTACTTAAGTTTTTCACGAATGCCAGCAAGGGAGGCAATAGCTAACGCCCAGCCTACACCCGCTCCAAAACCATAAACCACCGATTCACCAAAGTTATAATCTCGCTCGACCATAAACAAGGCCGCTCCCATGATCGCACAATTTACGGTGATCAGGGGCAAGAATACACCCAAGGCGTTATAAAGAGCTGGCATATACTTATCAAGCAACATTTCCATGATTTGCACAATGGCTGCAATCACACCAATGTAAGAGATCAGACCCAAGAAACTTAGGTTAACGTTAGGCAGACCTGCCCAAGCAAGAGCACCATCTGCAAGGAAGTAAGTATAAATTAAGTTGTTCACCGGTACCGTGATAGTGAGCACTGCAATTACAGCAACACCAAGGCCAATAGCGGTTTTAACCTTCTTGGAAATAGCCAAAAAAGTACACATGCCCAAGAAGAATGCCAACGCCATGTTTTCTACAAACACGGCTTTGACGAATAGGCTTAAATAATCTTCAATCATTGTTTCAGATCCTATTTAGTGTGCGAGGCAAGTTTATATTCAGCGGCCTCAACTTGATCAACTTTCGCATTGCGAAGTAACCAAATGAAGCCACCAATGACAAAGAAAGCACTCGGGGGCAGCAACATGAGACCGTTGGAGTAATACCAACCACCATTAGTAACCAAGGGTAGGATTTCAAAACCAAACAAGCTACCAGAGCCTGTCAACTCGCGCACTGTCGCCACAAATAACAACACTATCGAGTAGCCTAGGCCGTTACCAATACCGTCAAAGAAAGACGGGATGGGTGGGTTTTGCATCGCGAATGCTTCTGCACGTCCCATGACTATACAGTTGGTAATAATCAAGCCCACAAATACTGACAACTGCTTGCTCACTTCATAAGCGTATGCCTTAAGCACCTGATCGACCACAATCACTAAAGAAGCAATGATGATCATTTGTACAATGATTCGAATGCTGCCAGGTACATGGTTACGGATTAAAGCAATAAAGAAGTTTGAAAACGCAGTCACCACTGTGAGTGCAATACACATAACAATGGTGACGTTCAAACTACTGGTGACAGCAAGGGCAGAACAGACACCCAAAATTTGTAACGCTATCGGGTTATTCGCAAAAATAGGCCCTAACAAAATTTCTCGTGTGTTTGACATGGTTATGCCTCTCCTACTTTAAGTTTGGCCAAGAAAGGCGAAAAGCCATTCTTACCCAACCAGAATTTAACAAGGTTGGTCACACCATTACTCGTTAATGTAGCTCCTGCTAAGCCATCCACTTTATGCATATCGCCTGTGGGGGCCTTACCCTTAATTAAACCAATGGCTGGTTCATAAGATCCATCTGCATAGACTTTCTTACCCGGCCAAAGCGCCTTCCATTTAGGATTGTCTACCTCACCACCTAGTCCTGGCGTTTCAGCATGCTCATAAAAACCTAAGCCAGAAACCGTGTTTAAATCACTTTCTAAGGCAATAAAGCCATACAAAGTCGACCATAATCCATAACCATGAATTGGCAAAATAATGCGTTCAATGCCTTGGTCGCCTTCAACCAAGTAAACAGTGCTATACAAAGACTGCTTGCGGATGCTGGCAATATCTTGCTCACCTGTTAAAGCACGCGCTCTAGCAGGGTCTTTAGCAGCTTTACGCATGTCATATGTTGCGACATCTTCGGCTGTACTAAATAGACCCGTGCGCATATCGACTAACTTGGGTGTAATGGTGGCAAATGCCGCATCTAAATTACCATCAATGACTTCAATACCAGCCGCAGCCAGGATGTTCATTTTCTTTTCATTAATTGCGTTAGCTTGCTGCTTATCTCGCAACATAACCGCTGCCGCAGAAACAATGACAGAACAAACCACACACAGCACTAAGGCCACCAAAACAGTCCTTGAGACCGAATCTTTTAAATTAGACATGACGTGCAACCCTCCGCTTAATATTTGCTTCGGTGACATAGTAGTCAATCAAAGGGGCAAACAAATTGGCAAACAAAATGGCCAACATCATACCTTCAGGAAAGGCTGGGTTAAGTACACGAATCAATACCACCATGATGCCAATCAAAATCCCAAAGTACCACTTGCCCGTGTGTGTCATAGATGAAGACACAGGGTCTGTGGCCATAAAAATCATACCAAAGGCGAAACCACCCAATACTAGGTGCCAATAAAATGGCAAGGCAAATAGTGGGTTAGTGTCAGAACCTATTAGATTGAGTAAAAAGCTCATGGCTATCATGCCTACCATGACACCAGCCACAATGCGCCAAGCCGCGATACGGGTCCACAGCAGCACTGCACCACCTGCAAAAATAGCTAAGGTAGAAACTTCACCTACAGAACCTTGAATATTACCAATAAACGCATCTGCCCAAGTAATACCTGCATCGGCCATAGCAGCAACTCCACCTGCGTTAGCTAGACCCAGTGCAGTGGCACCAGAAAAGCCGTCCACCGCAGTCCATACAGCATCACCCGACATTTGGGCTGGATAGGCAAAGTACAAGAATGCACGGCCTGTAAGGGCCGGATTCAAGAAGTTCATACCTGTGCCACCAAATACTTCCTTACCCACAACCACACCAAAGGTAATGCCTAGGGCGGCTTGCCATAGGGGTATGTCTGGAGGAAGAATCAGAGCAAATAATATAGAAGTGACAAAGAAGCCTTCATTAATTTCATGGCCGCGCACAGATGCAAACAAGACTTCCCAGAAACCACCAACTAAAAACACCACCATATACACAGGTAGCCAATACGAGGCTCCCAGCATCATATTGTCCCATACACTTGCTGCATCAAAGCCAGCAATAGTATCCACTAGACTCCCACGCCAACCTTCAGCTTGGACCATGCCCATCGCTTCCATGGCTGTGTTAGCTTGATAGCCCAAGTTGTACATACCAAAAAATATAGCGGGAAAGGTACATAACCACACGGTAATCATCATCCGTTTAAGATCGATACCATCACGTACATGGGCACCGGCCTTGGTGACGTAGCCTGGGGTGTAAAAAATGGTGTCCGCAGCCTCATACAAGGCATAAAACTTTTCATACTTACCACCTTTATGGAAGTGGGGCTCCACGGAATCTAACATGCTACGTAAATTCATGATCAGCACTCCTTCTCAATACGAGTTAGAACATCACGCAAAATAGCGCCATACTCATATTTGCCAGCACAGGTATAGGTCATCAAGGCCAGATCAGCTTCTTCAAGTTCCAGGCAGCCAAGCTCTTGTGCATTCACGATATCACCCACTACTAAACTTCTCAGAAGCTGCGTTGGCAGAATATCTAAGGGCATAAGGCGTTCAAATGTACCAACAGGGACCATTGACCGTTGCGAACCATTAGTAGAGGTATTAAGTGCCACTTTTTTTGCCCGATCGAACGAAGACAGAAAAATATTCAACATCGAGTGTTTCTTGCGGCCCGTGCTCATCCAACCCATAAATTCCCGTTTTTTACCTTCTTCAAGCACTGTGATTTGGTTGTTATAACGGCCTAAAAACGCCGTAGGACCAAAGGCTGTAAAACCACCCAATACAGAACCCGAAATAATTCGGTTGTCGAACTCGCCCTGCTTAGTTTCACCGGCTAAAAGATCTTTGGTAGACGCACCTAGGCGCGTGCGAACTAAGCGTGGCTTGATTACCATAGGACCAGCCACAGCGACAATACGCTCTGTAGGCAATGCGCCTGTGGCAAAAAGTTTTGCGAAGGCAATGACATCTTGGTAACCCACCACCCAAACGGTCTTGGTAGCATTCACAGGATCCAACATATGAATGTGTGTTGAGGCTAAGCCCGCAGGATGAACTCCTCCAAATCGTTCAACTTCAATACCATCAACCTCTGGCACTTGCGTTGCTGCAGCTGCACAGACGAAAACTGGGCCATCAGTGAGCTTAGTCAATAATTGCAAGCCTTGCGCAAAGGCATCTTGCTCAGTAGCTATAATAGGCGCTGGGTCTGCAGCTAACGGATGCGTGTCAATGGCGGTAACAAAAATAGAGCGAGGTTTGCTGTCTATGGCAGGTACTTTACTAAATGGTCGCGTGCGCAGAGCAGACCATAAACCAGAAGCCTGCAGGTTAGCAGCAACTTGTTCACCTGTTAAGTGAGCCAACTCATCCGCAGCACATGTAGCAAACTCGATGGCGGCATCACCATCAACGTCGATTACCACCGATTGGAGCACGCGCTGGGCGCCACGGTTAATTGCACTTACCACACCAGCAGCAGGCGCCGTAAAATTAACACCCACTGTTTTCTTATCAGAAAAAAGCACCTGTCCGAGTTTCACTCGATCACCTACTCTGACTAGCATAGTAGGCTTCATGCCCACATAGTCAGTACCGATCACAGCCACTTGGCTCACCGCTGCTGCATCTTCGATGCTTTGCTGTGGAGCGCCAGACAATGGCAGATCCAGACCGCGTCTGATCTTGATCATAAGTCGTACCCAATTGAGAGTTGTTGGTTAGCTTTAGGGATTATTGCGCAGGAAATACCACACACAACTAAAGCCCTTAAAAAAATCGGCTTTATTATACGAAAATTCGCAAAATTTTTCCAGCCTTCTAACAAAAAAGGCTACCCTTTGGCAGCCTTTTTTATCACCTTAGTCACTTGACTTTCAATGACATAGCATAAATCGTCACTTTAAGGCGCAAACCGCTGAGGCTGCTATCTAATCTTCGATAGGAAATGCAGGCAGGGCGGTGTTGGTAACATGCTGCAACATACGAATCACCTGGCAAGAATAGCCAAATTCATTATCGTACCAAACATAAACAACACAATTTTTCTTACCCGTGGCCACTGTGGCTAAACCATCAACCACACCCGCAGCACGAGAACCCACAAAGTCACTTGAAACTGCTTCAGGAGAATCGGTGTAATCAATTTGTTTTTGCAAATCAGAGTGCAGCGCCATATGACGCAGATAATCATTTAACTCTTCGCGTTCAACTTCAGTTTCTAGGTTTAGATTGAGAATGGCCATAGAAACATTGGGGGTCGGAACTCGAATAGCGTTACCCGTCAGTTTACCTTCTAATTCGGGTAAGGCTTTAGCCACCGCTTTGGCTGCACCCGTCTCTGTAATCACCATATTTAACCCCGCAGCACGCCCGCGACGATCACCTTTGTGGTAGTTGTCAATAAGGTTTTGGTCATTAGTATAAGCATGCACGGTTTCAACATGCCCATTAGCCACTCCATACTTATCATTCAAAGCCTTCAAAATGGGTGTAATGGCATTCGTGGTGCAAGAAGCTGCTGACAATATTGTATCTGTGTCGTCGATGTCGTTTTGGTTAACCCCCATCACAACATTTTTAATGCCCTTACCAGGGGCCGTTAACATGACCTTTGACACGCCATTGGCTCGCAGGTGTAAAGATAGCCCATCTTCATCACGCCATTTTCCTGTATTATCAATCACTACAGCGTTACTGATACCATAGTCAGTATAATCTATGGCATCGGGTGAACTCGCATAAATCACCTTAATCACATTACCATTAGCAATCAGAGCATTGTGTTCTTCATCCACAGTAATCGTGCCCTGGAAAGTTCCATGCACAGAATCGCGCCGCAACAGACTCGCCCGTTTAGCAAGATCGTTGTCACCACCCTTACGCACCACAATAGCTCGTAATCTCAAGCTTTGGCCGCCACCCGTTTTATCAATCAACAAACGAGCTAGCAAGCGGCCTATGCGGCCAAAACCATACAGCACCACATCGGCTTGGGTTTTAGCACTATCTTTGTTCACCGCACCTTTTAAAGCATCAGCCACATAACTTTCCAAACTTTGACCCTTGCCATGGTCTCGGAAACCAATAGCCAACTTACCAATGTCCACATGCACGTTCGATAAAGGTAACGCTTGCAGCACCTCAACCACTGGAAAAGTCTCGTGCACAGATAGATTAGTGTGTTCTAACATGCGCGCAGCACGATGAGATTTTAGAATACTAATGACAGAGCGATTGACAACAGAGCGGCCAAATACAGACACTTCAACGTTATTCTCTCGATACACTTTGCCAATCAAGGGGATCATGGCTTCGGCTAATGCTTCACGTTCTTTCCAGTCTGAAAACACTTGTTCTTGGCTCACAATGAGTCCCTTTTTATGCCGGTCAAAGGCGGTTTAGATTCGGTTCAGGCGGCTAACCTTTAATTTCCCGTTGTTGGGAGCGCGTATTATCGTAGAAATAGGCAATTTTGGCAAATGGCTAAGGCATATCTTTAGTATTAATTGAAGCGACAAGGTTAAACCTATTGTGCCTTAGTCAAACTGCAAAACTGAGGGGGTTGTAAACTGATTTCAAACCAACTAATCAGGTTGTACATACTATAAACGGGCATACCCGTTGCAGCAGCAATATTTGCTGCATAGGGCACCATATTAGTGCATTCCAGCACTAGAGCACCGATACTTGGGTCTGACTTAACCAGCGCTAGGGCCGCGTTTACATTATCTTTTCTTGCCAGGTCAACATCAAGTACAGATTCGTCATTAAGAATGCAACGGCTAAACTCTAACCCACCCTCTGTGGTGCCTATTGGCGTGTCCAGCGGCACCTTGGCAGCACGCAGATAGTCTGTAGTGAGCGCTGAAGCAGAAATGGTGATAATAGCTGCGCGCTTCCCCTCAGGTAAAGTGGCATTAACACTGGCAACCTGCATGAGGGATGACGTTAATACGGGCACACCCAGTACCTTAGATAACTTATCCTGGTATATAGACAAGAAGCCACACGTAGTGGTGATGCCAGACACCCCCTGAATAACTAATCGCTGCCCGGCCATAATGAACTGATCTAACAAATCCTCCCCACGACAAACTACCGCCTGTGGCGTCGCTTTGGGCACCACTTCGATTGCAACATCAAACCCCCAAGTATTGGGATTACCAACATCTCCATAAATACGTGGAAACTGTGAGTCAAGCATAAGAATACCAATCGTAGGCCGCATAACATCCCTTACTCCCATGCTTTAATAGATTTACAGCTAGCCCCAAGGTGGACTTCAAGCTGACTTAGAAATGCTTGCCCAGTGTCAGATACAGGCCTACTTTTTGAGGTTATAATAGCCACATCTAAATTGACACTTGGTGCAAACGGACGAGTGATAAACCTGCCTGAAGAATTATTACGAAGAGAAATTTGGTCGACTAAACCAACCCCCATACCCTCTTTAATAAAACTCAACTTATTAGCAAATAAATGCGTGTGCACCACCGGATTCCAGTGCGCCCCAGCGCTCATGAACGCTTCCTTGGCTCGCCGTGTAACCATATGTTGAGGCCCCATTATAATTAGTGGCTCTCCAGACAGTAAATCTGGCGTCAATACTTCATGAGACGCTAGATGGTGGCCGCTAGGGATTGCACACAGGGTTTCAATTTGAAACACAGATGTATTAAACAGCCCCAAAGATACTGGCATCTCACTCACACCTATTTCAAATAGGCCAACATCAATCCATTCTTGGATTTTCTGTGAGTATTGAGATTGAAATGACACCGAGATATTTTCGTATTGCTTTGAAAACTGCGCAATCTGTGATTGCATAAACCCAAATGACAAAGCGTGAATAGACGCAATTTGCAACTTACTCGTCTGTTTATTTTGTAAATCAATCACTGATTGCTCTACATGAGCCAGACCTCTTACTAAGGTATCAATTTCGTTATATAAAACTAAACCTTCATTAGTAGGTATCAGCTTCCCTTTAAGTCGGTTAAACAACTTCAGTTGACAGGTATGTTCTAACTGACTCAATAAGTTTGAAACGCCCGGTTGAGAAATATTCAATTGCTCAGCCGCACCCGACACCGTTCCAGACTCAACAACCTTATGAAGGGCTTGTAATTGACGAAACCGTAGATTCATAAATTCATCACTTAAACTTATAGGTATTGAATAAATTGATATTGGAAATGATACCATTGATTAGCGATACTGGGTAATGATATAACTCGGGGCCATTACATTGGTGAAAAAAATCAAACGTGTTGCCATCATAGGTAATGGCATAATAGGCATTGCTACTGCTATATGGCTGCAACGATTAGGTCATCAAGTTATCCTTATTGATAAATCGAGCCCAAATTTACGTGCTAGCTATGGCAATGGTGGCGTACTGGCTTCGTGCTCTGTGGTCCCCATCAACAGCCCAGGATTAGTAACAAAAGCACCGAGGATGCTGCTTGATCCTGATGAACCCTTATTTATAAAATGGCTTTACTTACCCAAAATGCTACCTTGGTTATGGCAATATTTACGTCGCGCAAACGCTAAACATTGCCGCCTAACTGCTGCTGCACTGCACCCATTAGTATCAAACAGTATCGGCAATCATCAAGCTATGGCTGAAGGTACTGGGGCCGAGAGGTTCATTATTCCTAGCGACTACCTTTACGTATATAAAAACCGCAAACACTTTGAAAGTGACGCCTTCGGTTGGTCACTCAGGTCTAAACATGGCATAAAATGGACCGAGCTTAATGGTACAGAGTTTTCCACCTATGACGATTGTTTTGCCGACAGTTTGACGTTTGCAGCAAAGATGGATAATCATGGAAGAATCAGCGATCCAGGAGCATATTTACACGCCTTAGAGCAGCATGTAATCGACCAAGGGGCCATAAAGATCAATGGATGCTTTGAAGATGTTGAATACCAAGACAACGAACTCAACGCTGTCATCATTGACGGGAAGAAGACACTATGCGATGTAGCTGTTTTGGCCACTGGCGCCTGGTCTAAAAAGCTGACTGCTAAACTTGGAGTTAACGTTGCTCTGGAAAGCGAACGGGGTTACCACATTGACCTCTGGCACCCTAACCTCATGCCTAAAGCGCCAGTAATGGTCGCTGGCGGTAAGTTTGTGATCACCCCAATGAAAGATAGGTTAAGACTTGCTGGTATTGTTGAATTCGGTGGATTAAACGCGCCGTCATCGGCAAAAGCCTTCAATTTATTGCGCAACAGCATCAAACATGCTATCCCTAAATTAACATGGAGCCATGAAAGTGAATGGATGGGGCACCGTCCAGCACCCTCTGATTCAATCCCTATTATAGGAGAAGTGGCTCAAAAACCTGGTGTTTTTTTAGGGTTTGGCCACCACCACATCGGCTTAACCAGCGGTCCTAAAACAGGCTGGCTGCTAGCCCAAATAATTAATGGAAATATGCTGCACGAAGACGTTAGCATTTATTCCCCAAACCGCTTCGTTTAAGAAGCATTATAATAATAAATAAAAGGAAACGTATTATGACCTCAATTAAAAAACTACTCACAGCCACCACCTTATTAGCGGCTATGTCTGCGCCAGCAATGGCCGCGCAATGGGACATGCCTATGGCTTATGCATCAAGTAATTTCCACTCAGAAATGGGAGTAGTATTTGCAGACAAAGTGCGAGACTACACCGGTGGTGAAGTAGACATTACGATACACGCGGGAGGCTCACTGTTTAAAGGTGGTGAAATAAAACGTGCTGTACAAACAGGCCAAGCCCCTATTGGTGAGCGTTTTATGTCTGCCCATGCAAACGAATTACCCATTTTAGGGTGGGATAACATACCATTTTTAGCCACCACTTACGCAGCCAATGACAAACTTTGGGCCACTGCAAAGCCTTATGTCAACAAAGCTTTGTCAGCACAAAACTTAGTGGCTTTATACACCTGTCCATGGCCAGGGCAAGGGTTCTATTTTAAGAAAGAAGTAAAATCTAGTGCCGATACACAAGGTATTAAATTCCGTTCATACAACTCTGCAACCGCAACCTTTGCAGAAGAGTTAGGTATGATTCCAGTACAAATTGAAGCAGCCGAACTAAGCCAAGCGTTGGCAACTGGCGTAGCGGAGTCCTTTATTTCATCAGGTTCGACAGGTTACGATCGTAAAGTATGGGAAAGCTTGTCTCATTACTACAAGGTTAACGCTTGGTTACCGCGTAACTACGTGATGGTTAATAAAGGGGTTTGGGATGGTTTAGATTCCACCACTCAAGGTCAAGTTCAAAAAGCAGCCGATGAAACGGGTGCAGCATGCTCTACCAAATCACAAGCGCTTGCCAATTGGTACTTTGAGCAACTGTCATCTAATGGCATGAGCGTTGAAGATGCTAGTCCAGTATTCTTGTCTGAGCTAAAGGCTATTGGTGTCAAAATGACAGCAGACTGGTTAGCTAACGTCGGTAGTGATGGCCAAGCCATTCTAGACTCGTATAACGCACAGTAGCTCCAATTGAGTCAAACTAGTGGCGGGAACCTCCGCCGCTCATTTTTTATTGGAGAATACAATGAATGATTGGTCACCTGTTTTAGGCGTACCTTTGTGGATTTTGTTGTTCGTATTACCCTCAATCGTTTGCCTTGCTGCTCTGCTAAAGCCCAAGGTATTACGCTCGTGGCTCACCCCTATTTGGCCCTGGTTAGATAAGCTATACCGTTTATCTGGACTGATAGCTTCTTGTTTTATGGTGTTGATTTTAATACTTATTGTGGCGCAAATGATCGCTAGATGGAGTAACGTTGCCTTTCCAGGGTCAACTGAATTTGCAGGTTACGCAATGGCCTGTACCTCTTTTTTTGCCCTCGCTTATGCACTAACAACAGGTACTCATATTCGAGTTTCAGTACTATTAAATTGGAATGACTGGCTCAAATTTAGACTTGATGCTTTAGCAATGTATGTTGCCGCATTTATTGCCACTTACTTTGCCCGTTATGCCATTAAAACTAACCAACTCTCTGCCATGCTCAACGACACAACTCAAGGACAAGATCAAATTCCTCAATGGGTGGTTAATGTTGTTTCTATGTTTGGTTCATGGCCTACAGCATGGGGTGATATTTGGAGTCAATCTGCTAACGTCTGGATCTATACCCCTATGTGGCTGCCACAGATTGCCATGTCAATTGGTTCTGTATTATTAGCTATTGCGGTATGGGATCATTTAATGAGATTGCTTGTCACCAGAGAATCTCAAATACAAACGGAGTCAATAGAATGAATGAGCTCTACGCAGTAGGCATATTTTTGCTGGTTTTGTTTACTTTGTTAGGCGGTTCTGTTTGGATCGGACTTGCGCTCATGGGTGTGGCTTGGGTAGGCATGGAATTATTTACCGTGCGCCCTGCAGGTGATGCAATGATCACTACTATTTGGACAGGTGCTTCGAGTTGGACCTTAACCGCTCTACCCTTATTTATTTGGATGGGAGAAATATTGTTCCGCACCCGCTTATCCCAAGATATGTTCAAAGGGCTAGCGCCATGGATGAGCTGGTTGCCTGGTGGTTTACTCCACACCAACATTGTGGGCTGTACTATTTTTGCTGCCGTGTCCGGATCCTCTGCAGCCACATTGACCACTGTTGGAAAAATGTCTATCCCAGAACTTCGTGCTAGGAACTACCCAGAATATATGATCATTGGCACCCTAGCAGGCGCTGCAACTTTGGGTTTAATGATTCCACCCTCATTAACCTTGATTGTATACGGTGTTACCATCAATGAATCCATTACCAAGCTATTTATGGCGGGTATTTTTCCAGGTCTAGTGCTTGCTGGATTGTTTATGAGCTACATTGTTTTGTGGCACTATTTTAGTAAAGGCCAACGGCCTGACCCAGAACCTTCAATGAAATTTGTGGACATGGTAAAGAATAGTCGCTTTCTTATTCCTGTACTCTTACTAGTGTTTGCAGTGATTGGGTCCATGTACCTGGGTTACGCTACAGCTACAGAAGCCGCTGCTGTTGGAGTTGTAGGGTCATTAACTTTAGCCGCAGCTCAGCATTCACTAAACTGGGATACATTTGTTGCTAGCCTGCTAGGTGCCACAAGAACATCAGCAATGATTGCATTGATACTCATGGGTGCTGCATTTTTGTCTCTGTCTATGGGGTTTACTGGTATCCCAAGGGCATTAGCCGCTTTTATTGACAGCATGAGCTTGTCACCTTTGGTGCTGATTATGGCATTGACTGTATTTTATATTATATTAGGCATGTTTTTAGATGGTATTTCATCCGTGGTGCTCACTATGGCCATTGTTGAACCAATGATCCGCCAAGCAGGTATTGACGTAATCTGGTTTGGTATTTTTGTTGTTGTGGTCGTAGAAATGGCGCAGGTAACCCCACCAATTGGGTTCAATTTGTTCGTCTTGCAAGGCATGACTAAACATGAAATTTCTTACATCTCTAAAACAGCCCTGCCTATGGTGGGCCTGATGGCGCTAATGATTGTAATTCTAGTGATGTGGCCTGAACTAGCCACGTGGCTGCCTAATAATATACGGGGTCGATAATCCCCCAAAAAAGACCCAAGAGCAAAAGCAATGAATCGTGATTTCGCAGAAGCTAAACCAATGTCAATCGATGATATTCCAGTCATCGATTTTGCACCGCTAATGTCACAAGGCAACCTTAAAGCAGTATCCAAGCCTTTGATGCTGGCAGCTTTAAACACCGGGTTTTTTTATATAAAAAATCATGGTATTGACCCAAAAGTTATACAAGCAGCGCTCGCTGCGTCCAAACGTTTTTTCCACTTAAGTCACGAAGAAAAGACCATTGTGTCGGTTAATACTAGTCAAAGAGGATGGCTAGGGCCAAAAATGGCCACATTAGACGGGGCAAAAACTCACGATCTAAAAGAAATATTTTTTACCGGCCCAGAAATCTGGTCTAATGAAATGTGGGCCAAACGATGTCAAACACCTCTTATCACGCACAACTTGTGGCCCAGTTCGCTACCCGAACTGCAAGGTGGCCTTCTAGCGTATTATAATGCAACCTGCTCGCTTGGCAGGCAGGTACTTAAAGCAATCGCTATTGGTTTAGGAGAAGATTCTGATTTTTTTGACCAGAGGTATACTAACCCATTAGCTCGCAGCCAGTTGGTGTACTATCCGCGCTCAACCCAACAAGACGAAGATGAAGAACGTTTTGGCGCCGCCCCTCATACCGACTTTGGAGTCATAACGCTGTTGTATCAAGATGATAACGGAGGCCTTCAGGTGCTCAATAAACAACAAGAGTGGGTTGAAGCAAAACCTATTGAAAATACATTTGTATGTAACATTGGCGACCTACTCCAACGCTGGACCAATGGGTATTTATCTTCAAACTTGCATCGGGTCATTAATCGATCTAGTAACGAACGTTTTTCTATGCCCATCTTTTTTGACCCAGATGCCGACACCGTTATTGACCCTAGTGACTTCAAAAAATTTGCTAATGATGTATCGCACTACCCACCTATAAAAGTAGCTGATTACATTCACGCTAAGAATACCAAAGCGTTCGCACAATATAATCAACCACAAGATAAATAACCTACAACATCACTTTTTATAGTCCATTTGCAGTCTTTTAATGCAAGTTAAAACGTAAGCCACTACAATGCTGTGTATTTTTTGCCTTTACGGCCAGCGCCTTAGGACTCTTGAGTGTTATTAAAACCTACCTATATACCCTCTACAATCGGTCATAAGTCCAATTGGGGCCAAACCCATGGTGCGACCTCTGCCTTGGCCATTGCTGAAGCGGCTCAATCTCATCAAGGACCCATTCTCACATTAGTCAAAGATACTGATGCCGCACTCAAACTCAGTGCTGAACTCACCTTTTTTCTGACTGGAACAGGGCTTGACTGTTTGATGCTGCCAGATTGGGAAATACTTCCCTATGATAGCTTTTCAGCCCACCCCGACATTGTTTCTGAGCGTATCAGTACCCTTAACCAAATCACCCATTTAAGCCAGGGAGTGGTGATTGTTCCCGTAGCTACTCTTTTGCACCGTCTTCCTCCAATGAACTACCTAGCGGGTAATAGCTTTACCTTATCCACCGGCCAAGAGTTACCTCAAACACAATTTCGCCAGCGCTTAGATCAAGCCGGTTATTTACTGACAGAGACTGTATCACAAGCAGGTGAATATGCCTTAAGGGGGGGATTAATTGACCTCTATCCAATGGGCAGTCATGCACCATTGCGCATCGAGTTATTTGATGATGAAATTGAAAGTTTGCGATATTTTGATGCTGATAGTCAACGCACTACAGCCGTTATCAAAGAGTTTAATTTATTACCCGCACGCGAGTTCCCGTTAACAAAAGCCGCCATTAGCCATTTTAGGCAAAGCTTTACCAGCCAGTTTGATCTAGACCCAAAAGCCTGCCCCGTTTATCAAGATGTAAGCCAAGGTTATGCTCCAGCCGGGATTGAATATTACATCCCTCTATTTTTTAACTCTATGTCGACTCTGATGGATTATTTACCTGCATCCACCTTAGTGGTTAAGCAAGGTGATATTGAAGCTCAAGCCATCCATTTTTGGCAAGACATTGAAGCGCGATATGATGATTATGGCCATGACATTGAGCGCCCCCTATTAGCACCAAAACAACTATTTTTATTTACTGATGAAATGTTTTCTGGGCTTAATAAATTCCCTATCATTGACCTACAAGAAGGCGCTTTAACTGCTCCAGACAAAAATAAAGGCAGCTATAATCTAGGGGGGTCTCAGTCTCCTTTAGTGGCGATTAACAACCAATTGTCTAAACCCTTGCTAGCGTTAGCCACTCTGCTGAAAACTGACAAACAAAGCGTTTTGATCTGCGCTGAATCAGCAGGCCGAAAAGAAGCACTGTTGGACTTATTCAAAACCCTACCTGAGACCCCAGAAGACGCCGAAGATTGGCTTGACTTTCTGACTAACAGACCCAAGTTTGCAATCTGTGTTGCGCCTTTAGAACAAGGCTTGAACTTACCTGAGCATCGGCTTTTAGTGGTCTGTGAAGCACAACTGTTTGGGCAAAAAGTACTCCAACGCCGACGCCGAGATAAGGCCACAGAAAATCCTAATACAGCCATTCACGATCTAGCTGAACTGAACATTGGCAATGCTGTGGTGCATCAAGACCACGGTGTTGGTCGATATAATGGCTTGCAAAGCCTGACCATAGATGGTCAAGATGCGGAATTTTTAGTATTACTTTACGCCAATGAGGCCACGCTTTATGTTCCCGTTTCTGGCATCGAACTATTGTCACGTTATTCAGGTGGCGAAAATGCGCCTTTACATAAGTTAGGTGGCGAGCAGTGGACCAAAGCTAAACGCAAAGCTGCAGAAAAAATTAAAGATACAGCAGCTGAATTACTGCATATTTATGCGCTTCGTGAAGCACGTGATGGATATGCATTTCCAAAACCAGATGAGAGTTACCAGGCATTTTGTGACGCCTTTCCGTATGAGGAAACGCCAGACCAGGAGCAAACCATTAAGTCTGTACTCAGTGACATGATGGCAGATCAACCTATGGACAGGTTAGTTTGTGGCGATGTAGGTTTTGGTAAAACCGAAGTGGCCATGCGAGCCGCATTTATGGCCATCAATGGTGGCAAACAAGTGGCGCTTTTAGTACCCACGACCCTATTAGCTCAGCAGCACTACAACACACTCCAAGATCGCTTTGCCAATTGGCCTGTCAATGTGGCAGTTATGTCACGTTTCCAAACGCCTGCTGAACAAAATAAAACCATGGTCGAGGCTGAGGATGGCAAATTAGACATTTTGGTGGGTACTCATAAAATTCTGCAAGGTAAACTCAACTTTAAACGCCTAGGTTTGCTTATTATTGATGAAGAACATAGGTTTGGCGTGCAGCAAAAAGAGTCCTTTAAAAAGCTACGTTCAGAAGTCGATATTTTAACCCTCACAGCCACGCCTATCCCCAGAACATTAAATATGTCCATGGCAGGCATGAGAGACTTATCTATTATCGCCACACCCCCTGCTAGGCGAATTTCTATCAAGACGTTTGTTCGTCAAGATGACAAAAAACTCATCAAAGAAGCCATATTGCGGGAACTGCTGCGAGGTGGACAGGTTTATTACTTGCACAACGAAGTTAAAACTATTGAGCATAGTGCTGAAAAATTGCGCCAGCTTTTGCCCGAGGCACGGGTCAGTGTAGCTCATGGGCAAATGCGTGAGCGCAAGCTAGAAGAGGTCATGGGTGATTTTTACCATAAGCGCACTAACGTTCTCGTGTGCTCAACCATCATTGAAACTGGCATTGACATTCCCACAGCCAATACAATTATTATTGAACGTGCAGATAAATTTGGTTTAGCACAACTACATCAATTACGGGGTCGTGTGGGTCGATCTCATCATCAAGCTTATGCTTATTTGATGACACCCCATCCAAAACAACTCAGTAAAGACGCCATCAAACGTCTCGAAGCCATTGAAGCCACTGCTGACCTTGGTGCAGGCTTTACCCTTGCGAGTCATGACTTAGAAATTCGTGGAGCCGGCGAACTTTTAGGTGAAGAGCAAAGTGGCCAGATGCAGGGCATTGGCTTTAGTTTATACATGGAGATGCTTAACCAAACCGTTGAAGCCATGAAAAAAGGGGAAACTCCAAATTTAGACCAACCCTTATCTCGGGGCACCGAAGTTAATTTGCATTTGCCCGCCCTTATTCCTGAGACTTACCTACCCGATGTGCATAATCGACTCGTCATGTATCAGCGCATTGCCAACGCTGATGATGATGGTGCACTAAGAGAACTACAAGTGGAAATGATTGACCGTTTTGGCCTACTACCCGATCAAATAAAAAACCTTTTCCGTCAAAATCGCTTAAAGTTAAAAGCTCAAGCGATGGGTGTAAAGCGAATTGAAGCATCATCAGGCAGTGGGCGCATGGAGTTTGCCAAGACTACGCAGATAGACCCCATGGTGTTAGTCAAACTCGTACAAATGCAGCCCAAGAATTTTAGACTTGAAGGTGGCACCGTTTTACGTTTTACTTTACCCATGGAAAAAATAGAAACACGCTTCCAACGGATGGAAGATCTAATTAAACAATTGAGCTAAACATGCAAGCTAGACCCTTTTCACATTCGCAACTCAATACGATGTTGCTGAGCGTTCTCTTAACGCTCCAGTCAGCATTGGCTTGGACTGCAGAAGAAAAAGATGAAACTTGGTATCAAATAGAAGTCATTATCGCTAAACGGGGGGCCAACGTTCAAACTTTGGAAAGCTTTGCATTACGGCCAGACTCCATAGCATGGCCGCAGGGCCAAATTCTGCGTCCCTTTGACCCAGACACAAGCGACTTTACAGAATTAGAGAATGTTGAATTTATAGCCCTTCCATCAGAGCAACGCATGCTCAACAATGAGGTTCAAACACTCCATAATAATAAAAGCTATCAAGTTTTGATGCATCAAAGCTGGCGCCAAATCCTCAAAGGTAATAAAGCCATTAACTGGATCGATATTAAAGAAGGCAATACTTGGGCGGGACACTATCAACTTGAAGGGAGTTTAGGATTCAGTAAAGGACGGTTTTTACACGTTCATAGTCAATTACATTTAAACCAATTCCCAAGTGTGATCGATGAAAGTGATCTGCCTGAGCAAACCAAATCTTTAACGACATGGCGAAGCTGGGTACCCACCGTAGAAAGGCGTTACAGTCTGATTCAAAGGCGCAAGATGCGCAGCAAAGAACTGCATTATTTAGATCACCCTAAGCTCGTACTTTTGGTTAAAATTATTCCTTATGAGCCAGCAGAGCCGATACTAGAAGCAGAGATTGTTTTAAAGGTAACTCCTGATGACACGCGAACATTGGTGGATCTTACGGTGCTAAACGTCTCAGAGTGAAGGCTTGAGGCAGTTGTTGGGCCATTAACTGGTCTAGCTGTTCAGCTTCGGTGTGAGACTGAGGTCGAGGATAAACGGGCTGATGACGATCATTGTGCCAGTATTCCCAATTAAGCGTATATTGGATAAATTCCAATGTAAATTGAGGGCTAATTTCCTGACATCCCAAAAGAATGACATCAAGGT
This sequence comes from Candidatus Njordibacter sp. Uisw_058, assembly GCF_047730065.1. Taxonomy (GTDB): domain Bacteria; phylum Pseudomonadota; class Gammaproteobacteria; order Pseudomonadales; family Balneatricaceae; genus Njordibacter. Next base: position 1,258,189 of record NZ_CP159829.1, on the reverse strand, counting down.
AGGATTGGACGATAGGCGCACTTATTAAGCCTTGCTCTTGGTGGTTATATAAATACACCCATACCTGAGCATTGACACTCAATGCTTGCGCGCCCTCTAGGTATTCAACTTGCGCTAGATCTAGTTGAACTCTGATATAGTGATGCTCTCTTGCATCAAACTTTTCTAATTCAGATTCAGGCACTTCAAACAACACACCATTGCAACAAGCACCCAGCATAGGTCTTGCAGCAACAGCCCTCATACCCATATCTTTCCACCCAACCCATGTGCGCTCGAGCCCTTGAACTCGGACCGCTAGAGAATCACCCGCAATGCCAGTCAAACGTCGACTAGTACTATTAATTAGACTACCGTAGCCAAAAATATAGTGCTGTTTATTCATACGCCGTTGGCACCTGGTTCCTGTTGCGGCAGCAGTTGAATAGTTTGTGTGGGGAACGCAAACTCCGCTCCATTTTGCGCAACAATGTCTCCAATTAATCCAAGTAGCTCCTGTTTAATTTCATGGAATTCGGCCCACTGAGTGGTCTTGGTAAAACTGTATACAAAAAAATCCACACTGTGAGCATTATAGGTATTCACATTAACCATAAGGGTTTGATGGGTATCAATAGCGGCATGGGCGAGTAACATTGCTTTCACTGCCACCGTGATGTCCTGAACTTTGGATTGATCCTGATAGCGCAGGCCAAAGGTCTCATAAAATCGGCGATTCGTCATTCGAGAGGGATTTTCTACTGAAATGTTAGCGAAAGTTGCGTTAGGAACATACAAGGGACGCATGTCAAAGGTTCGAATACGGGTGATCCGCCACCCAATATACTCTACCGTACCTTCAATTTCTTTATCAGGTGAACGGATCCAGTCACCCACTGAAAACTGGCGATCCATATAAATCATTAAACCACCAAAAAAGTTAGACAGAAGGTCCTTAGCAGCAAAGCCAATGGCGATACCACCCACTCCACCAAAGGCCAAAACGCCTGAAATAGAAAAACCAAAGTGTTGCATCAAGGCTAAGATGGCCGTAATAATGACCGCCGCTTTTACCAACTTTCCCATGGCCTCTACTGTGGTTTTATCCCAGGCATCTCTATTTTTTCCAGGGCGAGCTAACATGGCTACCACCACGTTGACCAAACGCACGGCAAACCAAGAGACCAGCATAATTAACAAAGTATCACGCAAGGTCGCTACGAAATTAAGCGTATCTGCATCAAAGGCGTGGCTAACAATACCCACCACCCATGCCATACCGACTACCCAAACACCCCAAGCTAGGGGTTTACGAGCAACATCTAATAGTGCGTCATCCCATTCGTTTTCTGTTTTTTTGAGTTTTATTGCAAACTGTGAAAATAGCTTACGCACCAAAAAATTAAATAGTAGTACCGCGAATACCAGTAAAAATATTTTACTCAGCAAGATTGATGGTGAAGAATCTAGACCTAAATTGAGTAAATACTGATCCATCGTGTCCATTAACAGTCTCCTAAAATTGGTGCTTGGGCTGCACTTGCCATGATAGGCACTAAGTCAGCCATAATTTGATCTAAACTTCGGTGGCTTGCATATTCTCCTTCACAAATCGCTAATAGTGCTTCACTGCTGGAAAGAGAAAAAACTAACATTCCTAACAAATAATGGAAGCGCCAAAAGAACTGCTCGTTAGTCATAACTGGCATAAATTGACGTAAGATTTTCATAAAGTACAAAAATGAAGCACCATATTGCTTCGTAAGATGTTTACGAAGGTGCCCTTGAGATTGGCTATAAGCGGTGTTTATTAGGCGTGCAAAGACCGCTAGGCTATAGTGATTATGTTGGGCTACATATTGGCAAGATTGAGCCAATATGTTAAACAGGATGCGCAGTTCGTGCTCGTCATTTTGGCTTTGATGGGCACTCTTTTCATACGCATTTAACTGAATCTGCAGGTGCTGAGAAAGCGGCCCTAAAAACCGATCTGTCACTGCTTGGATTAAACCTTTTTTTGAACCAAAGTGGTAGTTTACTGCGGCTAGGTTCACCTTGGCCTTAGTCGTAATTGTCCTTACAGACGTCTCTACAAACCCATGGGATGCAAATTCAACTTCGGCAGCATCAAGAATACGGTCAGTGGTAGCGTGGGTCATGGTGATTTAAGGCTAATCGTTTATGTTTAAAACAGGTGTTTTAAACTAACATGGCAGCACAGCCCTAGCAAGCGCATAGTCACTAAAGATTGGCACAGGTTTAGTCATTAGGTAATTCAGTTGAGTGGCTATACAATCACGGCTTGGTTACTCTTTAATTACGCTTTAGTTACGCGTTAATAAGCCAGTAATTACGCCATCAAACCCAGTTATTTGTAGCAAAAAAATTAGGCTCGCTTTATGTCTTTTCCAAAACTCAGTAAAAATGTGTGGTTGTTGTCTATCGCCCACATTTTCTCTTTTGCCAGTGCCTCTGTTACATTTTTCTTAGGGGGTATTATTGGTGCCCAATTAGCACCGTCTCTATCATGGGCCACTATGCCTGTTGCAGCTATGGTGGTAGGTACTGCACTGGGCACCGTACCTGCGGCCATGGTAATGAGTAAAAAAGGCCGCAGGTTTGGTTTTATTGGTGCATCAATTGTGGCTTCGGGGTCTGCCTTGGTTGGCGCTTTTGCATTATGGCATAGTCACTTTTGGCTCTATGGTTTGTCTTGTTTGACTCTGGGCATGAGCTACGCTTTTGTACAGCATTACCGCTTTGCAGCAGCAGAAAGTGTGCCCATAGAATTGGCGCCAAAGGCTATATCGGCCATTTTATTATCCGGTGTTGCTGGCGCATTTGTTGGTCCGAATGTGGTTGAGTACGCTCAAAACTGGATTCCACAGCGCGCCTTTGTTGGATCTTACCTTGCCTTAGCCATCATGGTGGCTATACCTGCAGTCATCTTATTATGGCTCAAAACACCCCAACCAAAACAAAAAAATGTTTTAGGCCAAGGCAGAAGTATTAAACAACTTACCCACAACCCTGATTTCATTTTAGCTGTTGTCGCTGCTACTGCATCATACGCCTTGATGGTATTTATTATGACGGCCTCACCCGTGAGCATGCATTTAATGGATGGGCATAGCATTAGCCATGCGGGCATGGTTATTCAGTGGCATATTGTGGGTATGTTTTTACCCTCTTTATTTATAGGTAGTTTAATTACCTACTATGGCCATAGAACAATGATGCTCATAGGCATCGGGGCGTTAATAGTGTGCATTAGCGTTAGCCAAGTTAATCAAAGCGTCGCTGGATATTGGCTGAGTTTAGTGTCCTTAGGCATCGGTTGGAATTTTATTTTTGTGAGCAGCACATCACTCATCATCACCACCTATCAAGAGGCTGAAAAATACCGTGCCCAAGGCTTTAATGAGCTGATGGTATTTGGTGCCCAAGCCATCGCTTCATTATCTGCTGGATGGTTGCTACTGGCCACTAGCTGGCAAACAATCAACTTAATGGGCCTGCCTTTACTAGGCTTATTGTTAATGGTCATCTGGTGGAGTTATAAAAAACTTAAACAGCAGTATTAAGAACACGCCTTGCCCAAGCTACATCGTTGACAAACACAGCATCGACACCTATTTTTTTTAAGCGCAGCAAATCGTCAGCCTGCTTTACTGTAAACACTCTTATCGCTAAACCACGGGTATGGGCGTCATGCACCAGTTCTGCATCAGTGGTTTCCACATCACTGTGTAACGCCTCAGCACCCATGTCGGCGGCTAACTGCGATAATGTAATGGGACAAGAAGCAATGAGTGGCGCAATATTGGCTTGCGGCAAAATGTCTTTTAACACCATTAATACACGATGGTCAAAGGCTGACACGCACAATTGCTTTAGTTCAAAGCTTAAGCAATTAACTGCATAGGTGATTTCTGCAGCCACTTGATGCACTAAATCATTCGATTTAAGCTCTATATTAACGTCACAGCGACCAGCCACTAGGGTTAAAACCTGTCTTAAACTAGGTGGCGCGTGACCATCCCCAGCATTAAGCAATTGCCATTGCTCAAGACTATATTGCTGCACTAAACCTGTTCCATTGGTGGTTCGGTCGACAGTAATATCATGCATAACCACCACCTCCCCAGACATCAAACGCACGTCCAACTCAATGCCATCAGATTGTTGCAATAGGGCCAGTTCAAATGCTGCCATAGAGTTCTCTGGCGCTAAATCGCTCACACCACGATGGGCAAATAACTGCATAAAAATAATCACCTAAACGAATTTTATGTGGGAGTATTGTGCCCTTAAATAATTAGCCTGCCAACCTACTTTTTCCACCCCACTTATTTTTTATTCATACTTTGGAAAGCCTGATTAGGCAACTGTCTAAAGCATCTAGTTATTTAAACACTGACGCCATAAGAACCTCAATAGCCCCAACAAAGTCATCAACCATAAGCACTACCATAGGCACTAACATGACCATAAAGAACACAGACTACGATCACATCATCGTAGGTGCTGGATCCGCTGGCTGCGTGCTTGCCAATCGACTTTCTAAGAACCCAAAGAATAAGGTTTTGCTATTATAAGCTGGTGGTAAAGACAATTACATTTGGATTCATATCCCCGTCGGATATCTTTACTGCATGGGTAACCCCCGCAAAGACTGGGAGTTTAAAACGTCTAAGCAAAAAGGTTTAAACAGTAGACTAATCAATTATCCCCGAGGACGGGTTCTAGGTGGCTGTTCATCCATCAATGGCATGATGTCTATGCGCGGTCAGGCTGATGATTACGATGGTTGGAGCCAAATGGGCAATTCATGCGGGGGTTGGGAAGATGTCTTACCTTATTTTAAAAAATCAGAAGACTATTATGCCGGAGCTGACGATTATCATGGTACTGGAGGTGAGTGGTGGGTAGAAAAACAGCGTCTACAACGTATTAAAATAGGTGCTTAACGCATGATTCTCACCTACTGACACAATTTTGGGTACTACCCGTTCAAACTACTTGGACGCTCCATCACCAAACTTTAGATTCAAAATAATAACAAACCTAGTCGATCATGCGCATAACAGGCGGGGGAAACCCGTTAAAATCGCAAGCGCAGGTGGTGCAGTAAGCGCCTAGGTTTGGCATATAAATAAAATCTTCAGCCTCAGTATTTGCTGGCAGCTTGTGCAGGCCCATCACATCGATGGAGTCACAGGTCGGGCCTGCCATAGTCCACATCCCCGGCTCACCGGTGCGTTCACTCACTATTATTACTGGAAAATCTAAAGTCAATTCCATAAGACCGCCATAGACACCCGTATCCAGATAGACCCAGCGCAAATCGTCGCGAGTCGCTGTACCCACTACCTGAGAGACTAAACAGCCGGCGGAGCCAACAAAATAGCGGCCGGGTTCAGCCATCACCTGAATGTTTTCTGGGATAGACTCAAGCTCTTGGTTTATACGCACAGCGATCTCCTCAATGGTGGGCTCTTCGCCGGTGAATTGCAGAGGGTAACCGCCTCCCATATTAAGAAGCTCAGGCACAAAACCGTGGCTAGATAATTTAGCGAACAGCTTTTTAGCCGCGCCGATACCTGCAACCCAGTTATCAATGTTGCAGCACTGGGAGCCAACATGAAAAGTGACTCCACAGATTTTCATATCTAGGACTTTTGCCGCTTCAATAATTGCTTCAATACCTTTGGGAGTAGCGCCAAACTTGCCCGCTAAGGGCCAGCTTGAGCCTTCGTTGCTAACTTCAATTCGTAGATAAAGTTTTGCATCCGGTTTAATGGCGGCAATTTTTGCTACTTCTTCAGGGGTATCTACGCAGTACCAAAGCAAGCCATTTTTAGCGGCATGGGCAATAGAGACTGGCGATTTGATTGGGTTGGAGTAAAATACCGTTTCCATGTTTGCACCAAGTTCGATCATTGCATTAATTTCACCAATCGATGCAACCTCAAAGCAGCTGCCCTCTTCTTTAAATATCTGCAAGATTTCAGCATCAGCATTAGCTTTAACCGCGAAGTGAGGGCGCACTCTAGGCATGGCAGCGATAAACCGACGGGCATTATCGTGCAGACGCTGCCTCGACATAACCAGAACAGGCTGACTGTAGTCTTCCGTGTGGGACGCTGTAAAAGCGATTTGCTGGCGGCTATCTTCTTCTACCATTAATCGTCTTTGGGTTTTATCATCATTAGTTAGCTTTACTGCGGTAGCTAGACTCATATCACACCTGTTATTTGTAAACATTAATATCGATTTATAGGGCCATTCTAGAGTTACTTACTGTCACTTTGTATTGTTATTCCTATCAAATTGTTTATTATTAACCATCATTTTGTAAACTAAATTGACATAGTGCTATGAAACACCAACAACAGCTTCTGCAACTACTCAAAGAAAACAGCCGCCGCACCGTATCTGACCTAGCCAATGAGATGGGGCTTAGTCGCGCAACGGTGCAGCAAAACATGGAGAGACTTGAACGCACGGGTGTGATTCAGGGATATACCATCAAGATTAACCCACATTTTGAACAGCAGCAGGTCAGCGCCTACATTATGATTTCGGTGGTACCCAAAAAGACCGCAGACATCGTGCGCCAGATTAAGAATCACCCGCAGCTAGATATGCTCTGTACGATAAGTGGCCAATACGATCTGATTGCCAAAGTCACCGAGGCAACCACAGAAGCGCTAGACTTAAGCATCGATACCTTTGCCACCCTCGACGGGGTAGAAAAAACATTGAGCCACATAGTGCTGTCAAGAAAGGTAGATAGATGAACAAATCTAACTTGTAAGCGACAAAGACTGCACTCCCACGCAACACAAATGGGAAACAGGCTAACAAGGTAAGCAAACCAAAGTTGAAGTTGCCAAGCGTGTTAAGCGTTGGTGAACAGCAAGCGTTGATGGAAAGGCTAACCTTGTTGTCTGTTATGGAAGTAAGCCGTTGGAGTTTACTAAGGGTAAGAAAGCTATTGAGCTAGTAAGTGAAGCTGAAGTAGCTGACACGCTGCGTAAGGTGCGTAAGGTGCGTGAAGGTGCTGAACTAGGTGAGTTAGACGCACTGGTAAAACAGCAAGCACAGTTTGGTAAACGTTTGGTACAAAAAAACAAGTGAACACGGAGTAATGAGAAGACAGAAGAATATATATGGATTAAGCTCGTTCTTCGTCTTGCACTGCGTAACTACTAAGTGCGTAAACTATTGAATTCCAATAGGCACGCAAGCGTAGAAAAAACGGCGATGTGGTGACGAAGTTACACACGTACTATGAGGTGGCTATCAATGCTTGTTATTAAAAGAATAAAAACCACGTTGCTACTGAGTGGGAACCTGCCGTATGGTGTCAGATGCTAAAGCTGAGGTGGGTATAGACTTGCGGGTCAATAGGGTGAGTGACTTGTGAGAAGTAGACGCATCCATTATGCCATCCATCACATCAGGCAACACCAACTCCCCCACCATCATGATTGCTGAGAAGGCGGCCAATATGATTTTACAGAGTCAAAAATAACTGGATCCATCAATAATGGCATTAAATACATCATCGCCACATATCATTTGGTTTAAAAATCCCTTGGCCATACTCGCCAACAACGCCGAGGGTGGCTTAGTCATTGAGGGCCAGAAAATCATTGAATTAGTACCCCAAGGGCAACAACCAACCCATGCCTATAGTGAAGTCATGGAGTGCAGTGATCTAGTCATACTGCCTGGATTAATCAATGGCCATCATCATTTTTACCAAACCCTCACTCGAGCATTACCCCAAGCCCTCAACAAGCCTTTATTTGGATGGCTGCAAAGCCTTTACCCAGTATGGGCGGGGCTAGAGCCAGACATGCTCTACCAAGCCACTCGCTTAGCCTTAGCAGAGCTATTGTTGTCAGGTTGTACGAGCGCCGCCGACCACCACTACTTGTTTCCTGAAGCACTTACAGAGGCCATGGATATACAAGCCGAAGCGGCAGCCAGCATGGGTGTGCGCATGACCATGACCCGCGGTTCTATGAGTTTAGGCACCGATGACGGTGGCCTACCACCACAAAACACGGTGCAGCATGAAGACATCATATTAGCTGATAGTGAACGGGTCATTAAGCGCTATCACAACGCCGCAGAAGGCAGCATGTTACAAGTGGCTTTAGCCCCTTGTTCACCTTTTTCAGTGACCCCAGAATTAATGCGCCATTCAGCACAGCTTGCCCTTCAACATAAAGTAATGCTGCACACCCATTTAGCAGAAACGATTGACGAAGAGAACTTTTGTGTCCAGCGTTTCGGTTTACGCACTGTTGATTACCTTGACAGTGTAGGCTGGCTTGGCCCACAAACTTGGCTTGCCCATGGCATTCATTTTAACACCGATGAAATTCAACGTTTAGGTGCTGCGGGTACGGGCATCTGTCACTGCCCCACTTCAAATATGATGCTCGCCTCTGGCATAGCGCCAGTGCAAGAACTAGAAGCTGCAGGCTGCCCTGTCGGTATAGGTGTGGATGGATCAGCATCTAACGACGGCTCGAATATGATCCAAGAAGTGCGCCAAGCGTTATATTTGCAACGCTTAAAATACGGTGCTCAGGTGAGTCACTTTGATGCCTATCGCTGGGCTACTGAGGGTAGCGCCAAGATGTTAGGCCGTTCCGACATTGGGTCTTTAGTCGTTGGTAAACAGGCTGATATTGCCTTTTTCAAACTTGATGAAATGCGCTTTAGTGGAAGCCACGACCCATTAGCTGCGCTACTTCTATGCGGTGCCCACAAAGCTGAGCACGTGATGGTGGCTGGACGATGGAGAGTTAAAAAGGGATTGATTGAAGGCTTAGACGTGAGCCCATTGTTACAACAACATGGTGCTGCAGCTAAAGCTTTAGCTACAAAAATTAGTCGGTAAAAAAGGTGTTTTAATGAATGATATTTTAGTCAGGCCTGGTTTACTCGGTGATTTGGATGTCATCAACAGTATTTATAATCACTATGTTTGCCATACTCATGTGACTTTTGACATAGAGCCATGGCCTATGACAAAGCGACTGGACTGGTTTTCAAAGTTTGATGGTAAAAGCTATCAATTGTCGGTTGCTGAAGTAGATGGCAAAGTACAGGCCTTTGCTTACACAGGTCAGTTTCGTACCAAGGCCGCCTACAACAGCTCTGCAGAAGTGACTATTTACAGCCATCACCAATTACAAACCAATGTTACAGGTAAAGGTGCAAGTAAAGGCGTAGGTAAGGCTTTATACAACTCACTATTACCAAATTTAGCGCAGTTTGGTATCCATCGCTTATACGCAGTCATTGCCCTGCCAAATAAAATATCGATGGGTTTACACCAACAAATGGGGTTTAAACAAGTCGCCATACTTGATGAAGTGGGCAGTAAATTTGGCCATATGATCAGTGTAGCCATGCTAGAAAAAAGACTCTAACCAACCCAGTATGATTGTGAGTGATTAGCACCCATAAAAAAGCCGGTGCTTGCTCAACAAGCACTGGCTTTTTTTCATTAACAACCTATTACCAGGCAAATCTAGAGTAACAGTCTGCATAACAGCATACACTTTTAAAGCGTCTAAGCTTTATTAACCTTAAGCCTCAATAAGGCTAGCCTTTAACGATATTATGCTCTGGGCCAAAGGGGAACTTAGTAATGTTCTGCGCGCCTACTTCACCCACCACTAAAATATCATGCTCACGGTAACCGCCAGCCCCTGCCATGCCCTCTGGTAACATGATCATGGGTTCAATAGATACCACCATGCCGGGCTCTAACACCGTATCGACGTCTTCACGAAACTCAAGACCTGCCTCACGGCCATAATAGTGACTCAAGGTACCAAACGAGTGGCCATAGCCAAACGTGCGGTGTTGCAGCACATCGTGTTCTGCAAAGATTTCGTTAAGCTCGTGGGCCACATCGCTGCACTTTACACCAGGCTTAACCAACTCTAGACCTCGGCGGTGAACCTTACAGTTGATTTCCCATAATTCTAAATGTCGATCACTTGCATGCTCAGAGAACAAGGTGCGTTCCAGTGCTGTGTAATAACCTGCAATCATCGGAAAACAGTTAAGACTTAGAATGTCTCCCGCTTCAATTTTGCGGCTAGTCACCGGGTTGTGCGCTCCATCGGTATTCATACCCGATTGAAACCATACCCACGTGTCCATTAACTCTCCATCAGGAAAGGTTTTAGCAATTTCACGAATCATGGCTTGTGTGCCTGCCATGGCCACCTCGTACTCTGGCACACCCACAGCAATAGCATCACGAATGGCTGCACCACCGATGTCACCTATACGTGAGCCGTGTTTAATGACTGCAATTTCTTCAGCCGACTTAATCATGCGCATTTGCATGGTGGGCACACCAATATCAACAAACTCTGAGGATGGGAAACTAGATTTCACAATATCCATGGTGGCTAAGGGCATGTGATCATATTCTGCGCCTATACGACTGCCCGGCTTAATGAGATTTTGAAGAGCAACAAAGAAGTTACCTTTTTGCCAATCAGTGTAAACCACATTGTCTCCCAACTGGTTACGACGAAAAGGCTGACCGCCATCAATATTTGCAGTGACCGTGGTGTAGTTGTCTTGGGTGACTACCAAGCCATAGTCGCGGCCAAAACGGCAATAAACAAAATCTGAAAAGTAGTTTATATTATGATAGGAAGTTAACACGACCGCATCTACATTGGCGTCTGCCATATGTGCACGTAATTTAGCAAGACGGTTGCTTAGCTCTTGCTTAGAAAAAGTAGCAGTCACTTTTTGGCCGTTAGGAATTTCGATGGTACGAGGCATATTTTGTGGATTCATGGTGATCACCTATACTTTAAAATATTGAACTTCTAGCGACACCACTAGAGGCAAAACAGAAGGATTGCATTCTAGGTTTTCTTTGGACATTAGTAAAATAAATAAATTAAATTAAACCATAAATAAAATAAATGCATGAATGAAAACCCACAGCAACCTGCCAAGGACTAACTATGTCAATAATTGCAAATACGCCCAAGCCACCCTATTTTGCTGTGATTTTTACCTCTACCCACACCAAAGGTGGACACGGATATGATGCCATGTCTGATAAAATGGTTGATCTAGCTCAGCTTCAACCTGGATTTTTAGGACTAGAGTCAGCTCATGAATCTGTGGGTATTACCGTATCTTACTGGGCAGATCTGGCTTCAATCACCCATTGGAAAGCCAACGTTGAGCATCTAAACGCGCAAGCAATGGGCCATTCATCTTGGTACTCCTCGTTTAAAGTTCGAATTGCCAAGGTAGAACGAGATTATGGCCTCTCAATCTAACGCCTATAATCTTAGCTAGCTTTGCCACTTTTTTATCACTCATGAGCACACTCGTAAACTCAGTTCTAATATCTACAAAAAGTGAGTCAAAAGCATCCCAAGACAATCAAATGGGTGTGATGCAAGCAACCAAGGTAGAGAGTGATGCTATTGCCCTTGCAATATATTTATATATTGGCCATATTGTGCAATATTTTGAACATAATAAAACAGAGATTTCCTGACCATGGCCAAGAATAAGCTCATTAGTGACGCTCCTATCATTTCCATGTACGCCAACCAATTTAGTTTTTTGGCACGGCCTTTAAGCCGAGATATGGCACAAGAATTTGATGCAGCGGTGGTGGGCTTACCCTTTGACTTAGCCACTACAGGCCGAGCAGGTACCCGTTCTGGTCCTAATGCAGTGCGGCAAGCTAGCAGCAACGTGGGCTGGGAAGGTAGACGCTGGCCGTGGGCTTTTGATGCCTTTAAATACCTCAAAGTGACCGATTATGGTGATTTAGATTTTATTCCTGGTAACCCACAAGATTTGAACCGTGAAATAGAACAACACGCAGACGCTATTATTAGCGCAGGCACTTGTATGCTAAGTGTTGGTGGCGACCATTATGTGGCCTTACCATTGCTACGGGCCCACGCCAAACATTACGGTAAGATGGCTTTAGTGCATTTTGACGCCCATACAGACACCTACCCTAACGATACGGAAATCGATCATGGCAGCATGTTTTACCATGCCCCTAAACAAGGATTAATAGACCCTGAGCATTCCATACAGGTCGGTATACGTACAGAATTTAGGCCTGAAGATCATGAATTCAAGGTGATTGATGCAGCCCAAGCCAATGATATGAGTGCCGATGATATTGTGGCGTCAATTATAAAAAGAGTGGGCCAACTACCCGTTTATCTATCTTTTGATATTGATTGTTTAGACCCAGCTTATGCACCCGGCACTGGCACCCCAGTGGTGGGCGGATTAAGCACTGACAAGGCGTTGAAAATTATTAGGGGTTTAAAAGACGTTAACGTCGTGGGTTTTGATCTAGTAGAAGTGAATCCGGCCTATGACCATGCCGAAATAACCGCCTTAGCAGGGGCTACCATTCTACTTGAGTATATTTATTTATTGGCTCACAAAAAATATCAAGCAAGCCTTTAAGCTACTTTAAATAGCTTTAACTGGTTTTAAAGCCATACACAAGTTTTACGAGACTAATAAATTCATCACTAAACTAGCCTTTTAGCCAAGGATTACGCCCTTTAGGGACAGGTTTAATGAACGATTTTTCAGACTCTGGTTCAAATGCTTGAGAGACTGGACTAGGCATTGTTGCGGATGCAGGTTTTGGTGCGGGGGCAGCTCTTGATGCTGGGTTAATGCTAATTGCTGGAACTTCAGCAGAAACTGGCACATGGGCAGCAGCAGTGGCTGCCAAAGCGGCCTCAGTTTCTAGCACCATTAGCGCCTCTAAACGTATTTTTTCTTCACGCACTGCGACGATTTGGTCTTGTTCGGCCAAACTAATGGCATCCATGTCATACACGAAAGAACCCACGTATTGGACGTATTCATCTTCGTGAATTTTCGTTAGTTTATTGCGATATTCGAAATCAAACAACAAAATAATCCAGCTCACCTGTGGATGACCCATCTTCGTAATTTTGTGGATCACCCCTTCACCGTAAGCACTAGAGTATGAACAATCTTCAATAATACTTTTAACTGAGGCCATGCCACTTGCCACACCATTAGTTTCCATGTTTTCATGGTCGTATTCATTGATCAAAAAGTTTTTGGCCCAAGGGTCTACACCCTCTTCATCCTCCACAAAATAACTATCTGGAATAGTTTCATAACTAATGGTCGAACACCACACCGACACTTTGCCGTATTTTTCAAAGTTAGGAAGTGGTGTTTTATCAATTGTTGTGGGAGTTGAAGCCATTAAGAAAGCCTAATTAAGGGGCTGATGCAGATGCCGAAAAATAACACAAAGCCCTTAATTCTTCAATCACATTTGCTTTTACAAAGGACACACAGTGCTACCATATCTTGAAACATTTCAACAACTCGCCTCACAATATTTCCATCAAGAGCGCCCAGTAAGTGACCCAATTAATGCCGCACAACTTAGCCAAATTGTGGATTTTAATCTGGGAACAGAAGGTGCTGAACTCGCCGATTTAAAACGAGCGGCGGGCCAATATTTGGACTATCAACCTGATACTGCTCAGGTCGATTTTTTTAAACTACTTTACTCTGGACGCAATAATCCTGCCTTGTTAGGTGATTGGGTCACTAGTCTTAGTAACGCTAACATGCACACCTACCAAATGAGTCCCGTAGCGACATTAATGGAGCAGGAACTCATCAACCAGTGGAACCGTTTGGTGGGCTTTACTAGCGTCGCAAATATGGGTGATGGAGTCATGGTGTCTGGCGGTAGCCAAGCTAACCTTATCGCCATGATGATGGCCCGTCATCAAGTCTGCCCAGAACTCAGAAGCAAAGGCTTTGGTGGCCAAGTGTTAGTCGCCTTTGTGTCTGATCAGGCCCATTATTCGGCTCAAAAAGCCGCCAATGTGCTGGGCATCGGCACCGAAAACTTGATCGCTGTCGCTTCTGATGACCAAGGTCGGCTAAGCCCTATTGCACTCAAAAAAGCTGTAGAACAGAGCATTGACCAAGGCCACACCCCCTTTTTTATTGGACTGACTGCAGGCACCACAGTATTAGGTGCATTTGATCCAGTACCCGAGTGCAGATCCATTGCCGACCAATATAACTTATGGTTGCACATCGATGGCGCTTGGGGGGCTCCAGTATTGTTTTCTCAAAAACACAAACATTTATTGAAAGGCTGTGAATTAGCAGATTCATTTGCTTGGGATGCCCATAAGCTGATGAACGTGCCTATTACGGCGGCCGTTATTTTAACCCGCCATGCAGATGTTTTAACCCAAACCTGTGGTGGAGGTGGTACCGATTATTTGTTTCATGCTGATGAAAATTCTGCCCACAATTTAGGCCAAAAATCTATTCAGTGTGGGCGCCGAGCAGATGCATTAAAGGTGTGGCTCAGTTGGAAAGCTATCGGTAGTAACGGCTTTGAAAATAAAATAGATCAGTTGCAAGACATAAAACTAGGCTGTGTTGCAGCCATTGAAACGTCCCCCCATTTGCACATGATTGGACCTGCACCTTATCTCAATGTTTTGTTTCAATTCCGCCCCTCTGCTTTATTAGATGAAGCCCAACTGCGTCAATTGAATATTGCCATATGCAAGCAAATGCAAGCTGAAGGTGGCGCCTTTGTAGACTATGCAAAATACCAAGGTAAAACGGGGATTCGCCTGATACTGGGCAATAGTGATACCCAAACCAGTGACATTAGGCGCTTACTGAGTCACTGCATTAAAACAGGCCAAAATCTGAGCAGCTAATGTTAAGAAAGAGTTTTCCAAATATGGCTATTGGTTGCCACTGACTTGGGCTTTTTTAATGCTTGAGTTGTGGGTGTGGCAGAGGCTGAGGCTGAGGGGCGAGTGTGCGCTTGTGCTTGATATTCATGTTGGGGCTTAAGTGGTTTGCCTCGCACGATAGCATAAACATAAAGTGACTCCACTTTATCCCGAGCCCACTGAGTTTTACGTAAAAACTTAAGGCTAGATTTAACACTAGGGTTCGCCCTGAAACAGTTTAAGTTAACTTGTTCTGCCAACACGTCCCACCCAAAGGTATCCACTAAATCTGTAACGATTTGTTCAAGTTTAACCCCATGCAGAGGGTTACGCGGTTGTTCAGTGGGCATAGTCGTTTTACCTTCCAAAAATTTAACTCTATTATCACCAACATGCAGCCACTAAACAACAGGTAATGCTGTTCTCGAATTTACCGATAACCATCCTGATAATCATCCTA
This sequence comes from Candidatus Njordibacter sp. Uisw_058, assembly GCF_047730065.1. Lineage (GTDB taxonomy): Bacteria > Pseudomonadota > Gammaproteobacteria > Pseudomonadales > Balneatricaceae > Njordibacter. The sequence goes on along the minus strand of NZ_CP159829.1, from coordinate 1,242,931 downwards.
ATAATCATTCTAAGTGACATATTCTTGTCATTGACGCAGTTTTTAACCACGCTCAGCTTTTCCTGTTCATAGTTAGCCCGTATAATTGCGCCTTGAAAAGCCAGCCTTTGCAACCTTGACGTGCAACAGACAGTTTATCTATTACTAAAAAATTAGCATTGGTTAATGTCGTTTAGCCAATTTTGACACTTTGCAGACCACAGGGTATCCATGATCAAAGTCGAATCAGTGAGTAAGCGTTTTGGCGGCGTACAAGCCGTTAATAACACCTCCATCGAAATAGCCAAAGGCTCCATTACTGGACTCATCGGCCCCAACGGAGCAGGTAAAACCACATTATTTAACATGATTGCTGGTAATCTAGCACCCACTTCAGGCCATATTTACCTCGATGGTGAAGATGTCACAGGAGTGCCACCCTTTGAATTATTCCATAAAGGGCTGCTGCGCACATTTCAAATCGCTCATGAATTTGGCACCTTAACAGTGCTAGACAACCTAATGATGGTGCCGTCGCAGCAAGCCGGTGAAAACCTCCTCGATGCATGGTTTCGTCCATCATTAGTGCGAGCGCAAGAAATTAAAGTACGTGATAAAGCCATGGAAGTAATTGATTTTCTTAATTTGGATCATGTGGCTCAAGAATTGGCAGGTAACCTGTCTGGGGGCCAAAAAAAGCTCTTAGAACTAGGTCGCACCATGATGGTAGATGCGAAGGTAGTATTGCTAGACGAAGTGGGGGCTGGCGTAAATCGCTCTTTGCTGCGTGAGATTGGCGAGGCCATCGTCCGTTTGAACCAAGAAAAAGGTTACACCTTTTGCATGATCGAGCATGACATGGATTTTATTGGTCGCTTGTGTGACCCCGTGATCGTCATGGCTGAAGGTGCCGTTCTCGCCCAAGGCACAGCCAAAGAAGTGATCGCTAATGAGGCCGTTATAGAAGCCTATCTTGGCACAGGTCTGAAAAATAAATCTGAGGCAAGTACATGAGCTATCTAGTAGCAGATCAGTTACGAGGTGGCTATGGCGGCGCAGATATCCTCAATGGATGTTCTTTGTCGGTCAATAAAGGCGAAGTCGCAGTTATTGTGGGCCCCAATGGGGCAGGCAAATCAACTGCCATGAAAGCTTTGTTGGGCATGCTCAACCTCAGACAAGGAAGCGTAACTCTAGGTGGCAAAGACATCACCCATATGTCACCCCAAGATCGTGTGGGTCAGGGCATTGCTTTTGTGCCTCAGACTCATAATGTGTTTGCAGGCATGACTGTCGAAGAAAACCTTGAAATGGGGGCCTTTTTGCGCACCGACGACTTTACCAGCACCATGGAGCAGGTATATGAACTGTTCCCTATTCTGAAGCAAAAACGTCGTCAAAACGCGGGAGAATTGTCAGGCGGTCAACGTCAGCAAGTGGCTGTTGGCCGGGCCATGATGACCCAACCGAGTGTGCTTATGTTAGATGAGCCTACAGCGGGAGTATCTCCCATCGTTATGGATGAATTATTTGACCGTATTTTAGAAGTTAAGCAACAAGGTATCGCCGTGTTAATGGTTGAACAAAACGCGGCCCAAGCGCTCAACATCGCCGATAAAGGTTATGTTTTAGTTACGGGCTCAAACAAACACACGGGCAGTGGTGATGAACTACTGGCTGATCCTGTGGTGCGTCGCACCTTTTTGGGGGGTTAAGCCATGCCAGAAATTATTGATATTTTAAATGCTATTGTGCTGTTTGCTAATTTTGTCTTAGTGCCTGCGGTATCCTACGGTGCCCAATTAGCGCTAGGCGCCTTAGGCATTACTTTAGTGTACGGCATTCTGCGTTTCTCTAACTTTGCCCACGGCGACACCATGGCCTTTGGCACCATGATGGTAATTCTAGTCACTTGGGGTTTTCAGTCTTTGGGCATTAGTTTTGGTGTCTTGCCCACGGCATTGCTCGCCCTGCCCTTTGGCATTGTGGGTGCAATTGCCTTAACTTTAGCATTTGATAAAACAGTATATAAGTTTTACCGAGCCAAAAAGAGTGCACCTGTTATTTTTGTCATTGTATCAACGGGTGTAATGTTTATGACCAACGCTATTGTGCGTTTTATCATAGGTCCAGGTGACCAACGCTTTATGGACGGTACTAAATTCATTTTTCGCCCCCGTGAATTTAAAGAATTTACAGGTTTAAGTGAGGGTTTGGCTCTAAAATCAACTCAAGTATTAACCCTCACTGTAGCGCTTATTTGTGTCGCTGCTCTATTTTACTTTTTACAAAAAACTCGCACAGGAAAGGCCATGCGTGCCTTTTCTGACAACAAAGATTTAGCACTATTATCAGGCATTAATCCAGATCGGGTGGTCTTTATTACTTGGATTATTGTGGCCGCCTTAGCCACCACTGCTGGCACTTTGTATGGCTTAGATAAAAGCTTTAAACCCTTTACCTACTTTATGCTACTACTGCCAATGTTTGCGGCAGCTATTGTGGGTGGCATTGGCAGTCCTATTGGCGCTGTCGTTGGCGGTTTTGTGATCGCTTTCTCAGAAGTCATCGTTACTTACGCCTATAAAAAATTCTTTATCTACCTGCTACCCGAATCCCTAGAGCCTACTGGGTTAATGCAGTTCTTATCGACAGACTATAAATTCGCTGTGTCCTTTATCATTTTAGTGGTGGTATTACTCATTCGACCAACAGGCATCTTTAAAGGGCAATCCATATAATGAATGCACTATTAAACCAAAAGAATCGCGCACCTTTAGCTTTCACAGTCATGGCCTTGTTGCTGCTTGGCGTCGGTATGGGGCAATCTTGGCCTTTTGCGTTAGCCATTTTAAATTTATGCCTTATTTCTGCAATCATGTCTTTGGGCGTCAATATCCAATGGGGTTACGCGGGTTTGCTAAACCTAGGCGTCATGGGCTTTACTGCATTGGGTGGCTTAGCTGCAGTTTTAGTATCTGAAGCACCTGTCCTCGAGGCTTGGTCTGTGGGTGGTCAAGGCATGGTGGTCAGTTTTATCTTAGTGGTGATTACCATCGTCTTGGCCATTCTTGTTTATCGCAATATGGCCGCCAGCTGGCAACGTCGCCTGACCTTGGCCGGATTATTTATTGGTGCCTACTTTGTGATTAATCACTTTTATGCACCAGCCGTATATGCCATTGAAAATGTTGATCCAGCCACTTATGGGTTCCTTGGGGGCATGGGCATGCCCGTGATCTTTTCATGGGTTTTAGGGGGTATTATGGCTGCGGGTGTGGCTTGGGTGATTGGTAAAATCACTCTTGGTTTGCGCTCAGATTACCTAGCCATTGCCACTCTAGGCATTTCTGAAATCATTATTGCCGTATTAAAAAATGAAGATTGGCTCGCCCGTGGAGTTAAAAATGTGGCAGGTTTAGACCGGCCAGTGCCTTTTGAACTTAATCTACAAACCACACCTTGGTTTATTGATCTGGTAACGTCTTTATTTAGTGGCCGCTTATCTGCACTCGCAGACGCGCAGCGCACTGAAGCTCTGCAGCAATTGGTTATTCAAAGTTCAAGCATCTTCGTTAAATTATGCTATACCGGATTATTTACCGTGGTTTTAGTCGTCGTTTTATTGCTCAGTATTAAAGCCCTCAACTCTCCATGGGGACGCATGATGCGGGCTATCCGCGATAACGAAGAAGCCGCTAATGCCATGGGTAAAAACGTGGTCCGCCAGCACCTGCAAGTGTTTGTATTGGGAAGTGCTGTGGTAGGCATTGCTGGGGCGATGCTGGTCACTATAGATGGTCAGTTTACACCCACTGCTTATCAGCCTTTACGCTTTACCTTTTTAGTGTGGTTAATGGTCATTATTGGTGGTAGTGGCAATAATTTAGGTGCTGTTTTTGGTGGCTTCTTTATCTGGTTTATGTGGATAGAAGCCGAACCTTTATCCATCGCCTTTATGGATCTGGTGACTGCAGGCATGGACCAAGCCAGCGACTTACGGTCCCATTTACTTAAGAGTGCACCGCACTTACGTTTATTCATTATGGGCTTAGTGTTATTGCTTACCATGCGCTTTATGCCAAAGGGAATCATTCCTGAACGAACACGCTTACACACCATTTAGGTGCTAGGCAGCATAAATGATAGGACAATGGATTAGAGCAGGGGTTTTGGGCATATAGTTAATGGGCATGGCAGTGAGATTAAAGCTGCCTAGACCTTTTGTTTGCTTTTGTTTTCCTTTTTCGGTCTTATATCTCCACTTTTAACTTCTTGTTTTTATTTTAGCTTTTTATGTCAGATTTTTATTACTGTTTGTCTTTTTAGTTTGAGATTTTTAGCGTTGCACTTTTAACGTCTAACACGAATGACCCAACTGCCTTAATACCCCCTCAAAATCTGTGGCTAAAGGAGCTTCAATCACCACTGGCTGGCCCTGTCTTGCTGTGAGTATCACTTGGGTGCAGGCCAACCACAAACGTCCAGCGCTAAAATAGCGCTCACAGGCCCGATTCAGTAACCCCTTGCCATGACGAGAATCACCCACAATCGGATGCCCTATGTGCTTTAAATGGCGCCTAATCTGATGTTTGCGTCCAGTGATGGGCTCACATTGCATTAAAGATAAACGCGTTGTGGCATATCGATCCACCTGCAAGGGAATTTCAAACTCGCTTAAGCACTGGACATGAGTTAACGCATGCTTGGGTTCGAAAGCCACCTTTGTATCCGCATAATCATCCGCTTCCTCCTTCAAACCATGGTCAATAGCCATATTTTGAGGACCATAGCCCCGCACCAAGGCCCAATAAGTCTTTTGAATTTGATGCTCTTGAAACTGCTGTCCATAAAAACTAGCCGCCTCCTGTGACAATGCAAACACCAATGCCCCAGAAGTGGGTTTGTCTAAGCGATGCAAGGGGTAAACATGCTGGCCCAGTTGGTTGCGCAGTTGCTGCACGGCAAAACGGGTCTCGTGCTTATCGATAGGGCTGCGGTGCACCAACAAACCACTGGGCTTGTTGATGGCAACCAGGTCATCATCTTGGTAAATGATTAATAGTGGATCGGATAAATCATTCGGCATAAGTATAAGATTCAGGCATTAAAAAGCCTGATTAAATTACTCTAATCAGGCTTTGGATTTCGGTTACTCATCTTTCTAGATTAGAACTTATAACCAACCTTAACTGCCGTTACTAATGCTGTATTACCAGTCATTTTTGCCGAAAGAACACTAGGGCCAACAACATCAATATCGCCTAGATCAACCTTCTGAACACCCAGCGTAACTGTTGCTTTGTCACCAGTATAAGTCACACCAAGTCCAAGCTTACTATAACCGTCAGTTGGTCCCATTGGACCACCCTCTACACCTTCAGCAGATTCTGTTCCATACGTCACAGCACCAGACCATTGATCAGTAAACTTTCGACCTAAACCAATAGAGTAGGTAGTTGGGTTTTGAGTAAACTCTTTCAACGGCTGTCCAGCAGCGCCAACATATACTGTTGGGCTAACGATAAACTGCTTCCACTTCGCAAATCGAACAGAGCCAAATAGCAAAGTATTTGCGGCTACACCTGTTTGAAAGTCTAGATTAAATGCTTCTGGGGTGTAAAGTGACAAAGGCGCACTTGGATAAGCTGATGCTCCAAAAGCCTCTATCGCAGCTAAATCATGCTTAATTTTCGCGTGGTACGTAAGAGCAACACGCATAGCAATCTCTGGCTTTTGAATCGCAGCACCAATTAAATATCCCATACTTGAATCTGTGTTAGTGGTTAATGTATAACCATTAACGAGAGGATTCGCTACTGTTGCAGAAACAGACTGAGATTTCAGACCTCCATAAACGGTAACATTATCTGCAACATCATAACTGCCCAAAATAGTGGTCGCGCTTGACTTAATTTCAGCATTAATGCCACTGTAAGATGAGCCGACTGTGCCACTCGTCCAACCCACATGTGCACCATATGGGCTATCTTGAATCACTGCTATAGACACTTCGTCAGAGATGTCTGTTTTGAAGGCCATGGTAGTGTAACTGTAATTAGGCAGTGTTTCACCAGTATCACCGCCACCAATGGCTGCACCATATTTACCAGTAACCTTAGGATTTACAGAGACTGAAAGCACTTCTAACAAGTTACCCTCTTTGAGGATGATCGAGGTGTCTTGGCCTGAACGATCAAAACCGCCAGCTTGCACTAGACTAGACCCTATTACTGTACCAAGAACAACAACATTTATGAGTGTACGCTTCATACTTACCTCTTTTTTATTTTGAAAATTTTCTTTACAAGCTGACGAAAAATCTTGTGACTAGCATTTCTATTCTTAAATTGTAACCTTATCTGTAAGAAAATTGAAGCATTAAAAAACCCGCCTTGGATCACTCCAAGACGGGGTTTTGTCAAACATTAGGTTCGTGCTTAGTGAACCTTGACAGTAGTGAATGCACCACCTTTAACTTCTTGCTCTTTGTAAGATCCAGCAGGGTCACCGTTGGCATCAAATTCTACGTTGGTTGCACCTTCGTAGTTAATTTCGCCACCGTCTGCTAAGATTTTCAAACCTTTAGCCAATTCACCCGGTAAGATGATTTCGCCAGGAGCGTTAGCAACTTTGCTCATGTGAGCCACAATGCCTGCACGATCAGCAGAGCCGGCAGATTGCATAGCTAGGGCAATGAGTGCGCCTGCATCATATGACTGAGCCGCATAGGGAGCAGAGCCGTCTAGGCCAGCTGCAGCTGCAACATCATTAAACATGGATGCGCCCTTAGACTCTGAACCAGGTAGCGTACCAAAAGTACCTTCAATGCCACCGTCAACATCTAATAATGAATCACCAATCATGCCGTCAGCAAGAATGAAACGCTCAAATGCGCCCGAGTCTAAAGAAGATTGGATGATGCCACGACCGCCTTGGTCAACATAGCCAAGCACCACTAGCTCAGAGGCACCAGAAGCAGACAATGCGCCAACTTCAGCAGAGTAATCTGCCTTGCCATCTTCGTGAGCAGCTTCGATGGTAATTTTACCACCCGCTGCACGGTAAGCTGTAGCAAAGGCATCGGCTAGCCCTTTACCGTAGTCGTTGTTAGTGTAAGTCACAGCCACTGTGTCAATGCCACGGCCCATAACGATGTCAGCCAAGACCACGCCCTGACGTGCATCAGAAGGCGCAGTGCGGAAAAATACACCGTTGTCGTCAATAGCACTTAAACCAGGAGACGTAGCTGAAGGAGAAACCATAGCTACGCCATTTGGAGCACCTACGTTCTTCGCTATAGCGCCAGTCACACCAGAACAGTCGGCACCCATGATGGCAACCACGTTGTCAGAGTTGACCAAACGCTCAGCAGCAGCTGTGGCGGCAGAAGAGTCGACACAAGTAGAATCGGCACGCACAGCAACTAACACCTTGCCATCCAATAACAGACCCGAATTAGATGCTTCAGCGAAAGCCAGTTCTGCACTGTCAGCCATGGTTGGCGTCAGAGATTCGATTGGACCAGTAAACCCTAGAATCACACCCACTTTTTCCTCGTGGCCTCCTGCATATGCAGTGCCTGCCAACAAAGTTGCAGTTGCTGCAGCAAGTAGTGTCTTTTTAAATATGTTTTGCATTAACCTATTCCTCTGGGAATTTTATATTTAGTATCGTGATACAGACCAGTCATCGTTCAAGCAGTGCTTAAACTTTGTCTAACCTAGCAATCTAAGTTTGGTTTAGGTATTGAATTATACCTAGCCTCTCAGGGCCAAATGGCCGCATCGATAACTGAGTATATCGTTTTCTAACGGCAGAGTTCAAACCTTAATTGCATCATTAATGCGCATTAATTGAGTGTTAGGGTTAATTTCTTAAGATTTTCTAATTAATATTTGAGGTTACAGACTCTTCAGCAAGCCTCTTCTTTTCTGCTACACTTACTGCACTGCTCATTAAGCCCATTATTATTGTAGAGAGTTTCTCATGCCAATCCGCATTCCAGATGCCTTGCCTGCCACCAGCGTGCTGCAAAAAGAAAACGTGTTTGTGATGACTGAAACACGGGCACTCAACCAAGACATTCGTCCACTCAAAGTCATCATCCTTAACTTGATGCCTAAAAAAATTGAAACTGAAAATCAAATTATGCGCTTATTGTCTAATTCTTCTTTACAGGTAGACATAGAGTTATTAAGGGTGGACAACCGTTCTAGCAAGAATACGCCCGTAGAACATTTAAATAGCTTTTACCGTAATTTTGAGCAAATTAAAGATCATAATTATGATGGCCTCATTATTACTGGCGCGCCTCTTGGATTAGTCGCTTTTGAAGATGTGCTTTACTGGCCGCAAGTGGACGAAATTATTCAATGGTCTCGAACCCACGTGACTTCCACTTTATTTTTGTGTTGGGCGGCCCAAGCAGGCTTAAAGTCTTTGTACAATTTACCCAAACAAACTCGGGCACAAAAACTATCTGGGGTCTACCAGCAAACCGTGAACTTTGGACATGAGGCGCTCACTCGTGGCTTTGATGATCAATTTTTGGCACCTCAATCGCGTACCGCTGATTTTCAAGTAGATTACATTTTGGCAAATACTGACCTCATTGTCTTAGCCCAGTCAGACGCCTCTGGGGCTTATATTATGACCAGTAAAGATCGCCGCCAAGTTTATATTACTGGCCACCCAGAATACGGTGCTAATACTTTGGGTGATGAATACCACAGAGACCGAGCCGCAGGTTTAAACCCCATGTTACCCATCAATTATTTTCCCAATGATGATGCCAGCGCCAAGCCTAAGGCATCGTGGCGCAGCCATGGTTATTTGTTCTTTAGTAACTGGCTCAACTATTGCGTATATCAGGCCACGCCCTACGATTTAGAAGACATTGAACCGACCCTAGATTAGTCGAATAGACTAAACTGAACTGCAACAATTAATTACTAGTAGAACACTTCAACTTTTGGCTAAGTAGCAGTGATAGCGGCGTTTTGGACTGTATTTCAGGCAATACCTAAAGGTCCAGCGTCCATGGGTATTATTGAAAAATCTCTTCCAGTTTGTGCTGATAAATTTTAGGGTCGCCTATGTGCTTGGCAACCCAACTTGCACTATGGTAAGTGTTTAAATAACGATCTCCACTGTCACACAAAAGAGTAACTATGGAGCCTTTAAGGCCTTGAGTTCTCATGTTTTGCGCCACTTCCAGCGCACCCCATAAATTAGTCCCTGTTGAAGGCCCTGCTTTGCGTCCCGTCTGCTGTTCTAACCAAAGCATGGCTGCAATACTGGCTAAATCAGGCACTTGAATCATACTGTCAATCACATCAGGCATAAATGAGGCCTCTACTTGAGGTCTGCCAATGCCCTCAATACGGCTACTAATGCCAGTGACATAACTGGGGTCTTGATTCAAGTAACTGGGATAAAAGGCTGAATTTTCGGGATCGACCACCACTAAATTAGTGTCATACCCTAAGTAACGGATATATCGTCCAAGAGTGGCTGATGTGCCCCCTGTGCCGGCACTCATAACCACCGTATGAGGAATGGGATGAGGCTCATGAGACATTTGTCTAAAAATACTTTCTGCAATATTGTTGTTGCCACGCCAATCTGTTGCCCTTTCTGCATACATAAATTGATCCATGAAGTAGCCCTGAGACTCTTGGGCGAGTTTTAAGGCCACAGCATGCATTTGAGTGGCATTATCAACAAAATGGCAATGGCCACCAAAGCCCTCAATTTGAGCTATCTTTTGGGCCGAAGTAGATTTGGGCATCACAGCAATAAACGCGACACCAATCAGCTTAGCGAAATAGGCTTCTGATACGGCAGTGCTGCCCGACGATGCTTCCACGACTGTGGTGTTGGCGTCAATCTTTCCATTGCACAAAGCATATAAAAATAAAGAACGAGCCAATCGATGTTTTAAACTGCCCGTTGGATGTGTGCTTTCGTCTTTAAGGTAGACATTGATACCCTCAAAGTTAGGCAGTTCTAGTTTTATTAAATGCGTATCTGCTGAGCGTTGATAATCGGCTTCTATTGCACTTAGAGCGCTGTTAACCCAATGCCTCATATACTGATCCTTTATCCTGCTCAAAGTATATCTAAGCGACCATCTTGAATCGCATGGGCTCTTTTACTCAACTGTAACTCACGATAGGACACGTAGGCACCACTGATACAAATAATAGCGACTCCCACCCAAACATAAGGGTCTGGGAAAAAATCAAATGCAAAGTAACTGATCGCCGTCGCTGCTACAATTTCAAAATAATTAAACGGGCTCAATTGCGAAGCCGTCGCGTATTCACACGCCATGATAATAAAAAAGTGCCCAATGGCTGCAAATAATCCCATACTGGCCATCATCACCCAACCTGTTAAATCTGGCATTTTCCATACATTGCTCAATAGCAAGATTGGAGTCAGCACCAAAACACCGCCTATGGCCGTATAAAATAACGTTAATAACGGTGGCACAGAGGCGCTCAACTTGCGCGTAATCATAATATAGAAGGCGTAAGTCACTCCAGATAACACGCCCCATAATATGGAGGGTGAAAAACTGTCTGCCGTGGGTCGCAATACAATTAAAACCCCCACAAATCCAAAGACTACAGCAAGGCCTCTTAATGCATCAAAAGACTCACCAAGCCATATTGGTGCGACTACGGCCACCACTAAAGGGGAAATAAATAACAGCGTTAATGCTGTCGGAATTGGGTTGTCTTTGATGGCAAAAAAGAAGGCTACCGTGGTAACGGTGAGTATCAAACTGCGACTAATTTGTAACCAAGGTTGGGGTGGCATACGCCACCAAACAATACCCTTCCAAGCTAACAAAGGTAATAACCATAGTCCATGAAACACAAACCGAGCCCATGTGATTTCTAGTACGGCGTAATCTAGCGTCAAAAGTTTGGCAAATAAGTCCAGAATCGGCACTAACACCATAGCCAGCGTCATCAAGCCCATACCAATAAGCGGATTCTTTTTATAATTTTTCACTGTCCATCCATGCATAAGCTAAGAGCGGCTACTTTAGCCGAAGTTTTTTACCTTGCATAGGCCTTTAACGAAGATATAAAATGAATCTCAGAACGACCCTTACCTATCCTTTGGAAATCCCTATGCCCCTAATTACAGTCGAATTATTTGAAGGCCGTTCGGTCGAACAAAAACGTCAAATTGTTGCTGGACTCACTAAAACCATGTGTGACATTACGGGTGGAAACCCAAGTGCGGTGCAAGTCATGATCCGAGATGTGCCAAAGTCCGACTGGGGCTTTGGGGGCGAATTGTGTAGCGATCTGTTCCCGGATAAATAGCATCATGCTCAAGCAAATCATCTGTTTTGTCTCATTCTTATGCTGGGGGCTTATCTGGCCTTTGACCGGCTTTGCTGCTGATAGCTTTAATATTTTGCTTTATCATCATGTGAGTTCGACTGCGCCCCGCTCTACCTCTTTGTCCGCACAAGAGTTTGAAGAGCATTTAGAGTATTTGAAACAAAATAACTACACAGTGATCGATCTAGCCCAGGCTCTAGATGCAGTTCAGCAAGGCGCTGCACTGCCAGACAAAGCCATTGTAATTACCTTTGACGATGCCTGGCGTGATATTTATTTTCAAGGCTTTCCCTTATTGAAACAATATAATTATCCTTTTACAGTGTTTGTGAACACTGACCCTGTAGATCAAAATCAACGCCACACGATGACTTGGGATATGCTTCGGGAGCTTAAGCAACATGGGGGCACCTTAGCTAACCACACTCGAGATCATGATTATCTGGTGCGTAAACCCAACTACGGTAAAGCATGGCTAACTGCGGCATTAACCAACATTGATTACGCTCAGCAACGCTTAACTGAAGAGCTTGGGCCTGTCCCAAAATGGCTGGCCTATCCTTTTGGCGAATATAACAACCGCCTTAAGCTGGCCCTTAAAGACAAAGGCTATATTGCCTTTGGCCAACAGTCAGGTGGGGTGGCACAATTTTCTGATTTTCAAGCCTTACCAAGGTTCCCTGCTGCTGGAGCCTACAGTCAATTAAAAAGTCTTAAAACTAAACTTGCCTCTCAACCTTTTCCAGCTAACTACACTGCGTTTAAAAACCCAGTCATTCGTTTAGATCAGGCAGAGCGAGGCCAACCTTTGTTAGAGGTTGAACTAACCCAAGCCCAAAAGCTGGGAGTTAGGCAGCAACTGTCTTGTTTTATTACAGGGGATAGGCACGCACCTCGCTGGCCAACCAAAATGAAGTTTACCGTGCAAGCCAAAAAAGTTTTAAATATCGGACGTAATCGGTACAACTGCACAGCCCCCATATGGGGACAAAAGAACTACTATTGGTTATCACATCAATGGTTAATCTACGGCGGTGAAGCGCCTCCCAAACAATAGTAAATCAAAGAATAGCAAACCAAAGGAACAATGCAGGCCCTTTTAAGGCTGCAAAATTTCGTAATCATGCTGGGCCTGCTTAACCCTTTGGCTTTGGGAAAAACTCAGATCTTTACCCTCATCTGTTGAAGTTGTGACACTTGTAAAGGATTCATTAATCACATTACTGAAAAAGTTTTGGCCTTGAATACTGCCATGATAGGTAAGCCAACGATCTGTAGAAACCCACGCCTCATCGGCATCGGATGTTTGCTCCGAAGGAAGTAATTTATTGAGTTCGTCGAGGGACATAAGTTGCCCTATTCCAATTGTCTGCCCCTCACTTATCGACACCTAAGCATTAAGGTTTAGTCATATCCTCGTTTGGGCTTAAAGTGGGCTGCTCATCAACCTGTTGATGAGCAGCTAGATAAAGCTCTTTAGAGCTATACTGATTGGATGGTTCCGCTACAAAAGGCTGCATCGGCTTGACAAAAATAGCTTGATACACACGTCGATAGACCGCCAAAGCAGCCAGTAAAGCGCTGGTGACTGCACTGACTATGAATAAGGCTTGTACACCCATTAGATCAATGAGCGGCCCAACTATAATGGGCCCACTAATAGCACCCAAACCGTAGACAATAAGAATCGCACCCGCAATTTTGACTCGCAGCTCCGGGCCAACAATGTCATTAATGAGCGCCACTGCTAGAGAATAAAGAGTAAACAAAAAGGCTCCATAACAAGCCACAGCAAGCCAAATAAACTCTGGTTCATAGTAAGTAGCCCACAACACACCCAGAGCCGACACAGAAATACAAAGGGGCACAAACATCATTAACCATCCTCGGCCAACTTTGTCTGATAAACGCCCTAAGGGCCATTGCAGTACCAAACCACTAATTAACAAGGTGGCTGTAAATTGAGGGATTAAGTTAGCATCACCAAACACTTCGAGGGCATAAACTGGGGCAAAAGCATGCACACTGGCATTACTAGCACCTGCCACGAATACTCCCAAAATGGCTAACGGACCGACTTGAGACAAGAGTCCAAAAGAGAGTTTGCTGCTGGTGGTAATAATGGGCGCTGATTGTTTGGTTAATAAGACGGGAATTAGAGCTAAGGAAAAAATAATAGATGCTAAACTAAATAGTTGAAATTGACCCACGTCTCCCAGATTCAGTAAGAATTGACCACAGCCTGCAGCCATGTAATTCACCATCATATAACTAGATAGCACTCCCCCTCTTTGATGACTGGGTGTCGCTTCATTGAGCCAACTTTCTGTCACGATGATTAATCCAGCCATGCAAAACCCAGAAATCAAACGTAAAAGCATCCACTGGCTCACCTCTAAAAACAATGGATGTAATAAAGCCGTCGTAGACATCAGCGATGCAAACACTGCAAAAGCCCGGATATGGCCCACTCTGGTGATAATACGCACAGCGAACAAACCACCCAACAAAAGGCCTAAAAAATAGCTGGCCATGATAAATCCAAGCCAACTTGTGTTAACCCCTTCAAGGGTGGCACGCAATCCTAAGAGGGAATTAAAAAGACCATTAGCTAACAGCAAAAAGCCATAGCTCAATAATAAAGAAAATATAGATCGAAAAACAGAAAACACACCTTTGTCCTGCATGACATCCTTGAAGAGTAAAACAAGCATAGCCTAAGCTGATGGCTTTTAGCCATACGCCTTAAAAAATAATGACATACATGGGCCCATAGACGTCATTATCTTTAACAGCTTAGTCTAATAAAGACTTAACCATTACGTTGATCTAAAGGTAATACAATTAAGAGCCTTGGGCAGCAATGATGTTAGCCACGTTAACCACATTTTCTGCCATACGAGCAGAAGCAGCATCAATCATTTTACCATCCAACTGAGCGGCACCCTGACCTTTAGCTTGGGCTTCAGCGAGGGCCGCAAGAATACCCTTAGCACGATTCAATTCCTCCAGTGGTGGAGAGAATACCTCATTAGCTAAAGCAATTTGCGATGGATGAATAGCCCATTTACCTTCTAGACCTAAAGCCGCAGCGCGTTTTGCAGCCAAGATATATGAGTCTGGATCACTAAAGTCACCAAAGGGTCCATCGATCGCTCTTAAACCATAGGCACGACATGCAACAGTCATTCTTGACAAGGCGGCATGCCATTGGTCCCCTGGGTAGTCTGGATTTAAACCACCAATGACCACTGTGCGGGCACGATTACTGGCAGCATAGTCTGCTACGCCAAAATGCATAGCTTCTAAACGTGGGCTGGCTTGTGCAATGGCCTCTACATTAGCCATGCCTAGAGCCGTTTCGATAAGCGCTTCTAAGCCAATTTTATGGGTAAACCCTTGCGCCTGTTCAATTTGGTTACACATGGCTTCCACCATGTACAAGTCGGCCGGCACGCCAACCTTTGGCACTAGAATGGTGTCTAAGTGCTGGCCTGCTTGCTCTACGATTTCCACCACATCACGATACATGTAATGGGTATCTAAACCGTTAATACGAATACAGATGGTTTTGCCTTTCGCTTTCCAATCAATGTCGTTCAGTGCTTCAATAATATTTTTGCGAGCTGCAATTTTATCTAACGGTGCAACCGCGTCTTCTAAGTCTAAAAAGACATAATCTGCTGCACTATCTGCAGCCTTTTCGATCATGCTTGGGTTAGAACCTGGCACCGCTAATTCACTGCGTTGCAAACGGGTTTTGACGGGTTGATGGTTTGTATGACTCATGACATTACCTTAATATTTATATTGGGAAGCATCGGGGCTTAATTTGAACTAGAGCCACTATAACGAGGTTAAGGAAACAAGGTCAATCGCCTAGCAGTAGGGTTTATCCAAGAGAAATTGAGGTCGGCATGAGTAATATTTCCTAAGATCAGGAAATATTATTATATAATTAACATTTTATGTATTAAATACAACAGATTATCGTGTTCACACTAATAGAAACAAGAGTTTACTAAAGGTCATCTGCTACCTCTGTGTAGGTTGGTTTGTGTCCCCCAATGCGTCTTCAATGTCGCACGTTGAATGCTCCAATGACAGACAGTATCGTCACCAATGAGCCCTTTAAAGAAACTTATTTCCTATACTGCCGATACTTTTCTTAGGCACGCCATCACAACACTATCAGCACTCTCTCATAGAAAGGGTGCTTACAATCTCTCACTTTAAGAAAAAATAAGCGTTAAAGCTTATCTTTTCTTGGTAATCTGCGTAGCAAGCTAGACGTATCCCAGCGCTGGCCACCATGAGCCTGCACTTGCTCATAGAAATCATCAACCATTTGAGCTACAGGTAACTCAGACCCATTGGTCTTGGCCTCTGCTAAGCAAATGGCTAAGTCCTTGCGCATCCAGTCTACGGCAAAGCCAAATTCAAACTCGTCATCTACCATTGTTTGGCCACGATTTTGCATTTGCCATGAGCCCGCTGCACCACCCCCAATTGCTGCCAACGCTTGCTTAGCATCTAGGCCCGCATTAATAGCAAATGCCACGCCCTCCGCTAGCCCCTGAACTAAACCAGCAATACAAATTTGATTTACCATTTTAGTAAGTTGGCCATTACCCACAGCGCCCAAATGAGTAGTACTTTTTGCATAGGCCTGCATAATGGGCTCGGCTCTAAGATAGTCTTCGTCACTGCCACCGCACATAATTGCTAAGGCGCCATTCTCTGCTCCAGCTTGGCCACCTGAAACTGGAGCATCAACGAAACCCACCCCTTGTTGAGCAGCAATGACTGCAACCTCACGTGCCACTTGAGCAGAAGCAGTAGTGTGATCTATCAAAACTGAACCTGCCGCCATAGCCGCTAAAACACCCTGTTCTCCGAACACAACGCTGCGTAAATCATCATCATTGCCCACACAGATAAATACAAAATCAGCACCTTGGGCCGCTTCTGCTGGTACATTAGCGCACTGTCCTCCATGTTCACTCTGCCAAGATTCAGCTTTTGTACTAGTGCGGTTATAAACACAAACCTGATGTCCTTGGGTGGCTAGATGTCCTGCCATGGGGTAACCCATTACGCCCAAACCAATAAATGCAACTGTGCTCATTTAAAGCTCCCACTTTTTAAAAAATCAAATGCCATTAAAGGCCATACTGAGTTGTAAAACAAGCCTAAAAACCAACTTCCTTGGGCACGCAAAAGTGGCGCATTTAAACCCACTGATGCCGCTTCATTCAGGGCACCTCAAATAGGCTTGCGTTAGTATTTTACACAGGGCAAAATGCCGCCAACAATTTAGCTTTTACGAGACTTTAACTAATGTCCCTTCGCCTTGGCATCGACACAGGTGGCACCTATACAGATGCTGTCATTATCAACGAGCAAAACCAAGTACTAGTGGCTGTAAAAAGCCTCACCACACGTCACAACTTAGCTATCGGGATTGGCGAATCTATTGGCAAAGTCGCTCATGAATTATTAGCTGATATTGAAATGGTCTCTTTGTCGACTACCCTCACAACCAATGCTGTAGTGGAAGGCAATGGTGCACCAGTCTGTGCACTCGTAGTGGGCCTTAGTGAAACGCAAGTCACTAAGAGTGGTCTGGGTGAGATCATAGATGACAACTTAATTATCCGCTTAGCAGGAGGTCATGATGCCTCTGGCCGGCAGGTCGCGCCATTGGATGTTGCAAGTGCCACTGCTGCAATATTAGCTCACAAAGACAAGGTGTCAGCCTTTTCTGTTTCCGCTCAGTTTGGTGTCCGCAACCCTAGCCATGAAATTCAATTACAGAATTTAGTCACAGAACTCACTCAAATGCCTGTCACTTGTGGTCATGAACTAGCCACCAGTCTTGGCGCACCAAGGCGAGCCCTCACCGCTTCATTAAACGCTCGTATGATCCCGTTTATTCAAGATTTAATCCAAGCAGTACAAAACATTTTACAGCAACTCAACATTAAAGCCCCCTTGATGATTGTCAAAGGGGATGGTTCCATTGTTAACGCCGAAACAGCCCTTGTGCACCCAGTAACGACTATATTGTCTGGCCCTGCTGCCAGTGTAATTGGTGCCTGTGCACTCTCTGGTAGTCGCAACGCTATTATTGCAGACATGGGTGGCACTACCACAGACATCGCTATTGTCACGGATGGCCAACCAGAACTCGCCAACGAAGGAGCCCGCGTGGGTGATTGGCAACCCATGGTAGAGACTGTTAAAGTGTATTCCATAGGTTTAGGTGGTGATAGTGAAGTTCGGTTTTATGGTGGTAGTATCGCCCTAGGCCCAAGGCGTGTGGTCCCCATGAGTTTATTAGCGCAACAGCACCCTCAAGTATTAGAACGCATGCAGGCTCATCTGGACGACACACCTACGGCAAGACATAACCGATTTGTGACTCGATTAGAACACAATCAAGCCCTCATCAACCAACTCACACCGATTGAAAACCAAGCCTGGGAAATGCTAGAGCATGGCCCTGTAGAAATGGAAACTTTAGTTTTTAAAGACCAGGAACTGGCTAAAGCGATGGCTCGCTTAGAGCGCAAGGGCATGGCCATTTATTCTGGTTTTACGCCATCTGATGCGGCCCATGTTTTGGGTAATAGTAACCATTGGAGCATTGCAGGCGCCAAACTTGCGGCACAAATTTGGGCTCGCCAAATGCGCTTTCTTTATGGTTTAGGCAGTTGGGAAAAAGGCAACTCTGAGGAGCCTGCGCACAGGGTTTTCACCTTGATGAACGACGCTATCTGTCAAACCTTGCTGGAAGCTGGCTTGCACCAGGAAAACCTTCTGAATGAAGCCCGCTCTCGTAATTTGGCCGCATTAATGAGCAAGCTGATCCTTAAAAATGGTAATAAAGATAATGATAATGCCTTATTTGGCATTACCTTTGGCAAAAGCCACCCAATAGTTGCCGTAGGAGCACCTGCTACCACCTATTATCCACAAGTGGCAAAGAGCCTTGATGTCGATCTCATATTGCCTAAATATGGCCATGTAGCAAATGCTGTGGGTGCTGTTATGGGCAGTGTAGTGCAGCGCTCTGAAATAGTGATCACACAACCCACTGAAGGTATTTTCCGTATTTTCCACAGCGCAGCACCTTTTGATTGTCATGATTTAGATGTCGCCCTGAGCCAAGCTGAAGCGATCGTTAAACAACAGGCCTATGATCTGGCTAAGTCTGCGGGAGCGGCCGACGTCGACATTCGTATCCGGCATGATAATAAACACATAATGTCAGAGCTTGATGGTGAATTATTTGTAGAAGCTAAAATTAGTGCCATTGCCACGGGTAAACCCACACTCGAATTAAGCGTAACTGACTAGGTGATAAATAAGCTCATATGGCCTATTAGTGATCAACTATTACGAGCCTAAACAACTTTTCCAAAGGCATATTGGGTTTAAGCAAAGTCGACTTTACTAATTTAATGGAGATGTTAGATGCATGGTATAGAATTAAGTTTTAGTCGTGAAGAATATGCCCAACGTTTAGCAACAGTGCGTCAAAGTATGGCTGCACAGGGCATTGATACCTTATTAAGCCATGACCCATCCAATATCTCTTGGCTCACTGGTTATGATGGTTGGTCATTTTATACGCCACAGTGTGTCATTGTTGGTCCCGTTGGTGATCCCATTTGGTATGGGCGCGGTATTGACGCCAACGGTGCAAGACGCACCGTATACATGGATGAAACCAACATCTGCGGCTTCGACGATCACTACGTCATGAACCCACCTCACCATGCCATGGATTACCTCAGCACCAATATATTGCCTGAAAGGGGTTGGGCTTCTGGTGTCATCGGGGTGGAAATGGACAACTATTATTATAGTGCTCAGTCTCATGCCGTTTTGGTCAAGGGTTTACCACAAGCAAAATTACTTGATATCACAGGTTTGGTCAATTGGTGTCGTAAGGTAAAATCACCTCAAGAAATTGAATACATGCGTGTTGCAGGGCGTATCGTGAGTAAAATGCACCACGCAATACGTGAAAAAATTGCTGTCGGTTTACCCAAACACTTATTGGCTGCAGAAATTTATCATGCAGGTATCAGCGGTGTTGATGGTTTAGCTGGAGATTATCCCGCCATCGTGCCCATACTACCCTCAGGAGTTGATGCTTCTGCGCCTCATTTAACGTGGGACGCGCGCCCCATGAAAGCAGGCGAGGCTACTTTTTTTGAAATTGCAGGCTGTTATAAACGCTACCATTGCCCCCTGTCTAGAACCATATACTTAGGTACCCCAGATGCTGCCTATATGAAGGCTGAAGCCGCGGTATTGGAGGGTCTAGAAAATGGTTTAGCCATTGCCAAACCGGGTGCACTTTGTGGCGATATTGCCGCTAGTTTGAAGCAAACCTTGTCACAACATGGTTTCGATCGGGGAGATGCTCGGTGCGGTTACCCTATTGGCTTAAGCTATCCACCCGATTGGGGCGAACGCACCTATAGTCTGCGACCCAGCGATGACACTGTATTAGAATCAGGTATGACCTTTCATTTTATGCCGGGCTTGTGGATGGACACCTGGGGTATGGAGACTACAGAGTCAGTGCTGATCACGGACACGGGCTGTGAGTTACTAGCCCGTGTCAGTCGGGAAACCTTCATAAAATAATAGGGAGTCCTATGGGTTCTGAACCATTGCCTAACACTAGTATGAGCGCCACTATCGACTTTGAGTCTGATGGTGTGCAACACGGATTCTTACAGTTGCCCTATTCCAGTGATCGCTCGGCCTGGGGCAGTGTTATGATTCCAATTTGCCAAATAAAAAATGGGCATGGCCCTACTGCATTGCTCACAGGGGGTAATCACGGGGATGAGTACGAGGGCCCTACCAGCCTTCTCAAATTAGCCAACTGCCTTGATGTGAATAAGGTTCAAGGTAGAGTGATTATTGTACCGATGATGAATCAACCTGCTTTTGAAGCGGGCAGTCGGACCTCTCCTATTGATGCTGGCAATATGAATCGGGCTTTTCCTGGGCATCCATATGGCACCTTAACCGAACGAATTGCAGACTATTTTAGCCGCGTATTGGTACCCATGTGCGATTACGCTTTAGATATTCATTCGGGTGGAAAAACTTTAGACATCATTCCTTTTGCTGCGGCCCATCGTTTACACAACAAAACACAAGAACAGGCCTGTATGACAGGTGCCTTATTATTCGGCGCCCCTTATACTGTATTAATGGTGGAAATAGACCCCACCCAACTCTACGACACAGCAGTTGAAAACCAAGGTAAAATCTTTGTTACGACAGAACTTAGAGGAGGAGGCACAACAACCCCAGCCACTATGGCGATTGCCGATCGTGGGGTACAAAATTTTCTCAAATATACGGGTATTATTGCGGGTGACCCTGAATTACCCCAAGTCACTCAATTATTGGATATGCAAGATGAGTGCTGTTATCACGTAAGTCATGATCAAGGCGTATTAGAACTTAAGGTCGCTCTTGGCGCGCAAGTTAGGCAAGGTGATTTAATAGCCCGTATTCATAACCACAAACGCACAGGTGCGCCTGCTTGCCAATACTATGCAGCGATGGACGGCATCGTACTGGGCCGAAGACACACCCCTCTGACAGAAATTGGTGACACTATTGTCGTACTCGCAAGCGTTCTGGGTGATGCCACAGACTAACTACTTTGAGCGGACGTTTTAAATAAAATAAAACACAATAAAGCGAATCATTGCAGCAACTAAACGCCTATTAAATTGTTCACAACATCAGTGGTAGCCAAAAGGTCAGAGAAGCAATTCAACACCCCTATTTTAGGGGTGTATGAGGCCCTATCATTTAAACATTGTATCTCCCATCTGATCAATGCACTGTTTAGCCTTGAACAAACTTAATTCGTGTCCACCTTCGATACTATGAGACTGGTCGGCCCGAATAAAATGATGTTCTTTGCCGTCTTTACGAATCCATCCTTGTACCCGAAAACTACCACCCTCTTTAAGAGGCTGTGTTTCAATACTAAATTCGTTATGTTGATGGTGTTGACTCGTTTTAGCGCCCTTATCGTCCCCACCTCCCTCAGAAGGCTGAAACAAAAATTCTTTAATACTCGATAATAAACCCATGACTGAAACCGCCTGCTCGTAATATTGATGAGATTGTGATGTTAAAGTAAAGTCACACAAAATTTAAGGCATGACTCACAATAAAACTTGTTTAGTATACTTTAGTCACAAAAAAGCCCAACAAATGCTGGGCTTTTTTAATATTTCTTAATGCCTTAGATTAAGAAGGAAACGCAAACTGCTTACCATCACGCACACCACTTGAGGGCCAGCGCTGGGTTACAGTCTTCCGACGGGTATAAAAACGAATGGCATCAGGACCATGAGCCCCCAGATCACCAAACAGAGAACGTTTCCAACCACCAAAGCTATGGTAGGCCACTGGTACTGGCAGGGGTACGTTAATACCCACCATACCCACTTTGATATTATCAGAGAAATAACGTGCTGCTTCACCATCACGAGTGAAGAGGCAAGTGCCATTACCAAACTCATGATCGTCAATCAGTTTCATAGCCTCTTGCATAGTATCAACGCGCACAACACATAATACGGGGCCAAAAATTTCTTCTTGATAGACCACCATGTCTTTGGTGACCTTATCAAATAAACACCCTCCTACAAAGAATCCGTTTTCGTAGCCCTCAACAACCAACTCACGTCCATCAACAACAAGTTCGGCACCTTGCTCAACGCCTTTGCCTACTAAACTACGCACCCGCTCTTGGGCTGCAGCAGTAATCAATGGACCCATTTCGTTGCTCACATCAGTGCCATTGCCAACTTTTAAACCTTCTACTTGGGGTTTAAGCTTGGCGACTAGTTCGTCAGCCGCTGCATCACCCACACAAACAGCCACAGAGATCGCCATGCAACGTTCACCACATGAGCCATAGGCAGCACCCATGAGCGCGTTTACTGCATTATCCATGTCAGCATCAGGCATGATTATGGCATGGTTTTTAGCACCTCCTAAAGCCTGTACACGTTTGCCATTGGCGGTACCTGTGGCATAAATATATTCAGCAATGGGGGTAGAACCAACAAAACTAACAGCTTGTATACGAGTGTCTTCAAGTATGGTGTCCACTGCAACTTTGTCACCGTTGACCACATTGAACACACCATCAGGCAAGCCTGCTTCTTTAAACAGTTGACCAATCAATATGCCTACACTGGGGTCGCGTTCAGATGGCTTTAGAATGAATGTGTTACCACAGGCTATGGCCATCGGGAACATCCACATTGGCACCATGGCTGGGAAATTAAACGGGGTAATACCAGCAACCACACCTAAGGGTTGAAATTCTGACCAACTATCAATAGCTGGACCTACATTTTTACTATGTTCACCCTTCAATAAGTTAGGCGCTCCACAGGCGTACTCCACAACTTCGATACCACGAATGAGTTCTCCGTGAGCATCATCTAGTACTTTACCGTGTTCATTGGTAAGCGCTGCACAAATTTTGTTAGCGTTATCTTCCAAAAGTTGTTTAAAGCGGAACATTACGCGGGCACGTTTAAGGGGTGGCGTGTTACGCCACGCCGGAAAAGCTGCTTCTGCGGCAATAATTGCGTCTTCAACCGTGGCTTTGCTGGCTAAAGCAACTTGGCGTTCAACTAAACCCGTGGCTGGGTTAAAAACGTCCTGCACCCGTTGAGTATCGGCAACCATTGCACCGTTAATAAAATGTCCTACTACTTGCATTTTGCTTCCTCACTGTCGATATTTAGAACTGCTTGTTGATCTAACCACTATAGTACCCTGCCCGTCTAAAAAGCACTACTGGTTAAATAGTCACCTGAGGTCAAGCTAAACTTTGAATGGCATCGCCTAGGGCATTCACTAATCTAGTAATGTCTTCTTTTTCGCTCACAAAATTTGGCCCTAATTAAATAGTATCGCCACCATAATGCAAATAAAAAAATGCGCCCACCAATGACTTGGCCAACGCATGGATCGAGGAGCTATTAAAGATTAAAGCGTTAACCTAATAATGGCAGTTCTGCGGCCGCCCTAATCGATAACCATTGGGCGCCCTCTTCGGTGATAACAATATTTTCTTCGTGCACCATTTGCTTTACCTGACCACTCTTATTTAAATAGGACATGCCTGGTTCAAGCGTCATAATCATGCCCACTTCTAGCACAGTATCATCCGTTGCTGTGTTAGATGGCCATTCTGTCAGGTCAGAACCCAGTCCATGACCTAAGCGTCCCACATCATTGCCTAAAGCCCCACCCGCGTGCATGATGGGCCACATTGCTCTATACAAATCACTCGTAGTATTACCTGGTTTAGCTGCTTCAAAACCAGCATTAGTAGCTTGATATACAGTCGTATAGGCCGATTTTGTTTCATCTGAGCAGTCACCAAAGCACCAGTTACGATCAAAATCACAAAAATACCCTTGCCATACAGTACCTGTATCAATGATTAATACATCCCCTGATTCGACCAGTCTATCTGTCGGACCCATAATAATATCGTCGTAACCATCTGGCCCCGAAGAAGAGACAATAAATGGTGAATGGTCAGCTCCTTGATGTAACAACTCCATTCTAAATGCTGCCACCACCTCACGTTCAGTCATCCCGACTCTTGCAAAGTTTGGTAATTCAGCAAAGGCATTAGAAGTGACACCACATATGTGTGCCACCCGATTAATTTCTGCAGCCGATTTAAGGCTGCGCAAATGCAATACTTCACGGCTCACATCAACCAAATCGAAGTGGTTTGAAGCATACAGAGACTGCACTTGTTGCTGCGGCATCCGCAGGTGAGTTTCGCGGCCTAAGGTCATGCCTAAGCGGCCAAATCGTTTTGGCAAGTCAGCTAAGGTTTGGCTGAGCAAACTGACACCGTCATCTTCTGGAAATGGTGAGGGCCAAGCTCGGATGTCTTCCACCCAAGTATTACTCATGCCCACCACCCCAATAGTAGGAATGACTGCAATCGGTTTGCCTGTCAAGGGCAGAATTAAAAACCAAGGTCGGGTTGGACTTTGCCAAAATTGAGTAAAGTAACCTGAAAAATACCGCACATTAGTTTCAGTGGTCAGCAGCACAGCATCTAATTTAAGTGCTCTCATCATAGTTTGCGCTCGTGCCAAACGCTGCTCAAACTCTGCAAGCATAAACTGCCGTTGAGGTGCTTCAGTTAATGTATATTGAGTCATACTATTTACCTCGATCTGCTAAGCCGTATTTTACCCACCAAATACCAATTGTTGATAAAGTTCAGGGTCCGTCGCACCTTCGGTACCTAGTACCAATACCTTACTGTGCTCGTTAAGGCCTAAATCAGCCCGCCACTGGGTATTTTGTGCCCCTATTAAGCATGCAGCCAAGCCTGCCACAGCAGACTCACCCGCTTCGATGCTTGGGCTATGCTGTTCCAAGGCCTGCATACAGGGTGCTACTGCATCTTCACTTAGGGTAACAAAATCATCAGCGCCTTGGTCAAGTATGTGCCACGCAATATGAGACACCTCACCACAAGCAAGGCCAGCCATTAATGTGTCTAAGTCCCCTTCTACCGCTTGCAGCTTGCCAGCTTTAGCACTTTCTTGTAAACAATTTGCGGCTTCTGGCTCTACAACCACAAAGCGAGGCCTTTGCTCTGCCCATAAGTCCCAGAAATAACCACAGACCGCGGCGGCTAAACCACCTACCCCGGCTTGAATAAAAACATGGGTTGGAATGACACCATTGAGTTGTTCAACAGTTTCCGACAACATTACCGTGTAACCTAAGGCCACATTGGCTGGCACTTCTGTATAACCCTCGTAGCTGGTGTCTGAAATAATCACCCGCCCATGAAGTTCTGCATCAACGGCTGCTTGGCGCACAGACTCATCATAATTTCCAGTAATCCGAATCACTTTGGCCGCATAAGCTTCCATGGCAGTTTGGCGGCCAGCAGACACATCACGATGAATATAAATAATACATTGGCAACCAAACATTTGTGAACCCCAGGCGACCGAGCGACCGTGGTTGCCATCCGTAGCACAACTGACCACGACGTCTTTTAATTGTTTTTTATATTGCCCCGACAGCAACTGTGCCATAGTCGGTTGTTCGCCATTAAGCTCTTCTAAGTGTTGTTGGAGAAAACGCGTGACCGCATAGGCACCACCTAAAGCTTTGAAGCTCTTCAGATCAAATCGTTTACTTTCGTCTTTATAATAAATCTGGGCTATGTTGGCCTGTTCAGCCATAGCCTTGAGTTCGTACAAGTCAGTCACTTGATACTTGGGCCAACTGGAAATTGTGTCTAAAGCATGCTTACCTTTAGACACACTTAGCATCTCTTGACGCTTGGTTCCATAGGCAAGCTTTGCATCAGCTTTTGCATTATGAAAGTAATCTATCCGACCTGGAAAAGTCGCAGTTGATGATGTCATGTAAACAACTCCAAAATATATGCTGTAAAATAATTAATTGCGACTCGGCCACATCGCCTGTGCGACTCCAGCAGCGATTAAGGTAATACCCACCAACCCTTGCAGACCTATTGCTTCACCAAATAAAAACCATGCCTGCAAGGCTACAGTCGGTGGCACTAAATAAAATAAACTACCTACTTTTGTAGCAGCACCTTGACGTATCATTATCATGAGCAATAAAACAGCTCCAATTGATAGTGCTAAAACCTGCCAAGCTAAACTGACAATAAACGGCCATTGCCAGTTAACCACCCGTGTTTCAAAATTAAATGCAACAAGCAACGTCAACACCAACGCCGCTGCATATTGTAGCCAAATAGAATTCAACAACTCTACTTCATGGCAAAATTTCTTTTGATATAACGTACCTATAGAAATACCCATCAGTGCGGCAACGACAAGCACCACAGCCCAACCAGAAAAACCTTCAAACATAGTGGTCGTGTCAAGGGCAAACTGCTCCGCTAAAACTAGGCCCAGTCCGATTAAACCCATCACCAAGCCTAGCCATTGCCGTTTAGACACAAACTCGCCCAGCATCAGCCCTGCAAACAACGCCATAGTCAAAGGTTGCAGACCAATCACCATTGCACTCAGACCCGCCGGCATACCCAAAGAAATGGCTTGGAAAATGCCACCTAAATAAAGCCCATGCAAAAGCAGGCCTACCACCATGCAATGCATTACCAAACGCCAGTTGGTGGGCCAGCGACAGCCCACAACTTTAATAATTAACCATAGCGCCATCAACACCAAGGCAAACCGATAACTCAAAAGGGTAAAAGGTTCCGCATTGGTTTTACCAAATTTAGCCACCAAAAACCCCGTGCTCCAAACCCATACAAATATTAATGGCACGAGTCGTAAATAAGTGGGACTTAAGGTTAAGGACATAACAGTTGGTAGGCTAAAAAAAGGGTCGCCTATCTTGTCACATGCTTTGGCTTTTATATATAGGCCAAAAGTCAATCTAACAGAACTCTAGACTTCACCAGCAACATACCTTTCACGCTCCCATTTTAACTATTATTAACCTTATCAACCTTATCAACGACCTTATCAATTACTCCCAGATTCAAGTTTAAATCCAACAGTAATAATAAAAATTCTCTGTATCTATTGGCAGCCTGTGTTGGCGCATAAAGCCATCCAAGACTAATGATTAATACCCCTCTTGAATGATAATTCTAGCAAAAGCAAGAGATTTAAATTAATCAAATATGAACCACTAATGAGTAAATTTATCACCATTATGCAGAACTGTGACACAAACAAACTATGCCTAACTTTTGGTGCTTTGACATTACAAGGAGTTAATTATAGGTGGCACAAAAGCGGTGACGTCAGGTGCTACACCCACAAACAGCTCCACCTCGACTAGGCATGTTAATGCTCCTGGCCCCTGAGCTAACTCAGAAGTGGGTAGGTCTTTGGTTAAGGTATTTGGATTGCCATGCTTACAACAATTTTTGTCTCCATTCCAATCAGGGTCGTACCATGCGCCAGTTGCCATCATCAGCACATTTTCACGCACGCCTGCATCCAACTGAGCCGCACTGATGCAGGACCCTCTCTGGTTAAAGATCCGCACCATACTCCCTTCTTTAATACCCCGCTTCGCAGCGTCCTGGGGATTGATTCGACAAGGCTCACGGTCATTGATTTTACCTGCCCGACTATGGGAACCATGATCTAGTTGGCTATGGCAACGTCGAGCTGGTTGGTGGGTAATCATGTGCAATGGATGTTCCTTCGCAGCTTCTGCACCCAGCCATTCTGTAGGGGCGCACCATTGAGGATGTCCAGGAAAGTCAACTAGACCAAAACTGGCGATCACCTCACTAAATATTTCAATGCGTCCAGAAGGCGTTTTTAAGGGATATTTTAAAGGGTCTTCTCGAAAATTTTGTAGCAAAACTCGAGGTTTTTGAGGCTCTGTTAACTTGAGAAAGCCCTGCTCTAAAAAGTTTTCATAGTGAGGCATTTCAAAACCATTGCCACTAATACGGCTCACACTTCTTTGATAGATATCTTGCAGCCATTGTTCTTCGTCTTTGCCCTCAGTAAAGGCGGTAGCAAAGTTATCATTGCTCGACGAAGCCGCAGGCAGGCGTTCAGCCAGGGTTGCAAAAATATTATGATCGTTCCAGGACAGTCCATGGGGCTTAGCCGCTTGTCGCATGGCTATTAAATAATCGTCTCTTGGAGAGGCCCCTAAATCATTGCGCTCTAGGGCTACCGTTGCTGGTAAAACGATATCTGCATGACGTGCCAGTGGGGTCCAAAAGGGTTCATGGACAATCACAGTTTCAAGCTTTTCCCAAACCTTACGCAAGCGATTAAGATCTTGATGGTGATGAAAAGGATTGCCCCCCACCCAGTAAGCTAAACGAATATCTGGGTAAGTTCGCGTCTTACCATCATATTGATAAGTGCCCCCTGGCTGTGCAAGCATATCTGCGACTCTAGCCACGGGTATATAACTATCTATTGGGTTCTTACCTGCTGGAAAAGCAGCCCAAGGAGCCTTTGAACGATGACTACCCACCCCAGCAACGGCTCCCAAACCTAGACCAAAGCCTGATCCAGGCTTGCCAATACCACCCAAAAGAGCAGTTAACACAATCAGCATCCAATAAATATGTTCAGCATTTTGTTGACGAGTCAAAGACCAACTGTTGTTCACTAGAGTAGCCATTTGGCTCATGCGTCTGGCTAGCGTGGTAATCGTGTTCACGGGGATACCCGTAATTTTTGAGGCCCAATTCGCATCCTTGGGCTGGCCATCCACCACACCATTTAAATAGGGCAGAAATTGTTCAAAACCAATGCAATACTGATCAATGAAATCAGTATCATGCCAATTATTTTTAACTAAAGTGTGCGCTAGCCCAAGCATCAGAGCAACATCAGTATTAGGATTAATCGAAATCCATTGTGCGTGCAGTTCTGGTGCCATGTCCGATCGATCTGGACTGATATTGACAAATTCTACGCCTGCATTTTTTGCCTCAAGCATCTCTATCGCTTGACTGTGACGACCCGTCCCACCCGCGTTGACCTGACCATTTCTGGGAGCCATGCCACCAAAGGCAACTACTAAGGCACCACTTTCCTTAATAGACCGCCAAGATGTGTGCTCAAGCAATAATTCGCTCATATGGCCAACCACGTGAGGCATAATGACTTCTGCTGAGGCATAGCTGTAGGTATTTCTAGAGACCGTGCAGCCCCCAAATAAGTTCATGAACCTTTTTAGCTGACTTTGGGCGTGATGAAACCTTCCGGCGCTCGCCCAGCCATAGGAACCACCATAAATTGCAGTATTACCGAATGTGTCTCGCACTCTATTCAACTCAGATGCGACTAAATCCAATGCTTGATCCCAACCCACTTGTACAAATTCATCGGCACCACGGGTTGATCGATCACTCAACACACCATGTTCCAAGAATCCCCGTCGCACCATAGGCCCATCTATCCGGCACGGACCAGATAGAGTCTCAAGCATTGAATCGCCTATAGGGGATGGGTTAGGATCTTCTTCAAAAGGGTGCAACGCCGAAGGCACACCATTTTCACTTTCTACCCGATAGGTACCCCAATGGGTGGAGGTTAAAGTTGAGGTTTTCATGTCGCACTAACGTCTCTAATCATGGTAGCCCATACTCTGTTAATGACCTTGGTTGAACGCTCTAACAATGTTTCCACCGATCGGACTAATCAACGTATTTAACGAACCAGTTCAAACACCTTAACTCATTGGTGGAGTTAATTAACCGTGTAAGGTTAGCTTAACTAGCCCCAGTGTTTTTAGGCTTAAAGTGCTGTTCAAGGCGCATGGCCGCATAGGCTGCTGGAACTGAGACGATAAGGAAAAACAGACCCACAAGTGTCATAGGTTCTAAGTATTTATAATGACTATTGGAAAAAATATTCGCTGCATTAAATAACTCCACTACGGTAATAGCCGACAAAAGTGGTGTTTCCTTAAACATCGTAATTAAGTAATTGGCCAGTGGGGGTATCATTGGTGGAATTGCCTGAGGCAAGATAACCCGCCGCATTGTTTGATAAGCACTGTAGTTTAACGCCCGAGACGCTTCCCACTGTCCTTGGGGCACGTTTTCGATACCTGCTCGATAAACTTCAGAGGTATAGGTACTAAAATGAATGCCTAAACCGATGACCCCCGCCACAAAGGGTGATAAAAAAATGCCAAAATCTGGTAACACATAAAACAGAAAATACAATTGAACCAGAAGAGGAGTGCGACGTACGCCCTCTGAAATCCAGTAGGAGGTCTTTGCCACGATCCATGTTTTGGACATTTTTAATAGTGCTAACACTAAGCCTAATACGTAGGCTAACAAAGCTCCAACAAGGGTAGCTTGCACCGTGACAATCAAACCTTGCCACATGGAAGGTAAAACCTCATAAACAACTTGCCAACTCCATTCCATGGTTTAAACCTCTTTCGCTGCGGCGGTATGACGGCCTTTGGAGAACTTGCGTTCAGCTAGTTTGGTAAACCAAACCAGCACCGAAGCAATAATGAAATAGATCACTAAGATCACGAGAAAAGGTTCCAGAGTTAACGCCGTTTGTACCCGAATGATTTGAGACATAAAGGTTAAGTCTGAAATAGTAATTAATGATGCCACCGCCGTAAGTTTGAGCAATTCAATCAAAAGGTTACCAAACGTGGGAATCATTACCGGAATAGCTTGAGGTATGAGCACGTATCTAAAGCGCTGATAGTTACTATAATTGAGAGCCAGCGCCGCTTCGTGTTGTCCACGACCCACTGACAATATTGCGCTACGGACAACTTCAGATCCGTAGCTTCCTAAATTAAGACCACAGGCCAAGATACCGGCAACTAGTGGTGGAAATGTGACCCCAAACAGGGGTAGCACAAAAAACATGAAAAACATCTGCACAATGGCAGATGTGCCTCGGAAAAACTCTAAATAAATAACAGCGGCAACCCTCACCACGCGCAACCTAGAAAACCTAGATAGCCCAACCGTAAATGAAACGATTAAGGCCAGAACTGCGCTTGCTAACGTTAACTCAATGGTCGTAATTGTGCCGGTAATAAGGATGGGGGTGTATTCTAGAATTTCTTGCATATTTGAACACCTAAGGAACCAGCCCTCTCAAGGAAAGCTGATTCCAGTTTCTAAACATTAGTAGAACGAATTGGGATTAGTTGCCTGGGCAAAAATCATCTCGCTTTACCGCTAATGTTGCAGCTGCTGAGAACCCATAAGGTTCAACGATGGCAGCAAACTCACCACTAGCTTTTAATTCAGCAAGTGCTTCATCGTAAGCAGCACGGAATGCCGTATCATCGCTATTAAATGCTGCACCTGCACAACCCATTGGAACGCCAGTCACTGGCATAACAATCTCAAGACTAGGATCATTCATTTTTTTCAACAGATCAGCTGTTCCCAAACCAGATAAGGCAAACACATCAACCCGGCCCTGCTGCAGCATTTTCATACCACTTGGTGGATCAGTCATAATCTTGATTTGATCTTTAGATACGCCACGTTCTAAGGCATAAGCTTCTTCTGCACAGCCAGCGCAAGTGGTCATAGTCACGTTTTTGTTGTTGCCAATGTCTTCGTAAGTAAGGATGTTAAGTGGATTGCCTTTTTTAACAGCAAAAGCTTCTGCTCCACATAAATCTGGTTCTGAATAAATAATTGATTCGCAACGCTTTGGCTTAATGTAAAGTCCAGAGGTGGCCATATCAACCCGTCGAGCCATCAATGCTGGAATCATTGCGCCATAACCAACGACTTTAGCACGCAATTCAGGCACACCTAATTTTTTCATTACTGCTCGTGCAACATCTGGTGCAGCACCAGAGACATATCCATCGCCCTTAATGTCGCTGTATGGTGGCTCATTAGCTACCGCAACTGTGGCATAGCCCTGTTCACGAAGATCATCCAGTGTACCCGCCGAAACCTTAGACACAGCCCCCATGGTTAGGCCTGCAGTGAAGAGCGTTAACGCAATTGCGCGCGAACATTTTTCTAACTTTGTTATAGTCATGTGACTTCCTTTTTTTGCTTATTGTTGTCAAAGAAGGTGAACACCACCTTCCTCTTGTAAATTTATTAGTGTTAATTTTCAAACGCTATGTTTTTTGTAATCAAGCAATATCGGTTATAAACTTTTTCAAGAAATCTCGCGTTCTTGGCTCCTTTGGAGCCGTGAAAATATCGTCTGGCCGACCCGATTCGACAATCTGTCCCTTATCAAAAAATAACACTCGGTCAGCAAAGTCTTTGGCAAAATTCATTTCGTGAGTCACTGTCAGCATAGTCGTGTCTGTGTCTGCAGCCAGCACTCTCAAAACATTTAAGACTTCATCCACAAGCTCGGGGTCAAGGGCCGAGGTGACTTCATCAAACAGCATGATTTTTGGTTCCAAGGCGAGGGCTCGGGCGATAGCAACGCGTTGTTGTTGTCCTCCCGATAGCTCATGGGGATAATGTTGTGCTTTTTCTTCTAGTCCCACTAAAGCCAATAACTTTTGGGCTTTGACTATTGCATCCACTCGATCTTTGTCCTTTACGAGGATCTGTGGCTCCACTATATTTGTGATCGCATCAAGATGAGGAAATAGGTTGAATTGCTGGAATACCATGCCCACATTGGTGCGCATATAATGGAGGTGTTTTTCACTTGCAGGAACTAAGTCATTACCTAAGCGCTGATGCCATAAATAATCTCCATCAATCACCACATGCCCTGTGTCAATTGTTTCCAGAGTCATCAAAATCCTAAGGATCGTTGTTTTTCCAGAGCCACTTGGACCGATTAAAGCGAGTTTCTCACCTTTGTGGACATGCAAATCAAGGTTTTTCAGTACCTCTAAATCACCAAAGGATTTTGAAACATTTTGAAACTCTATAATCTTTTCCATAAAAACTTTCTCAATATCTAAAGGTCCAGACCCTTAACTTTAGGTTTTTTGTATTTTGTATTTTGTATTTTGATTTTTGAATTTTGATTTTTGAATTTTGAATTTTTAAACTTACCTAAGCTATTATCATGCCAAAATTGAAATATTTAATTAAATCAATAAATTAACGAAACTCTTTATTTATTAACTCAATTTAAATCGCCACTTAATAGTGTAAATAAAATCAGTATTTTACAAATGTTCATTTTTAGTGCAATGACAACCACCCATTGTTGAGCTTCAAATCAGTCTTATAGAATCGATAAAAGTTGTTTTAATTCCAGTTAAAAGCCTGCAATTTTGCCAACCTTACTTTGTCGTAAATAAAGATTAAAATCATAGTATCAGCATTTTATGGCTTTTATTGATCAAATAAAGCTAATGAATGAGTATATTTACCAAAACTGTGCTTAACTGTGAGGGAATTAGATCAATGCATTCATAAATTATTGAATTTATTATAATTTACATTGAAAATAACGATAAAACAGAATAAATTTTGCAATTAAATTAGCTAAAAATAGTACATTTATTGCCTCAAGCGTGCTTTACTTAGAAAAATTAGCGCACTAAATTTTTGCCCGCAGACTATTAAGTCAAAGTTCAACAGCAGAGAGTCAGATGAAAAGTTTGGATCAGAGCGACCGAAAAATACTACATTTATTACAAAAAAATTCCCGTGAAAAACTAGAGTCTATTGCCTCTGAGACGGGTCTTTCCGTTGCCACTGTTCAAAGGCGCATAAAACATTTTCGTTCAGCAGGCATTATCGAACAAGAAACTGCTCTGATATCCCAAGAAGCGGCAGGATACAATATGACGTTTCTGATTTTCGTTGAGATGGAGCAAGAGAAGTCTCACCAACTGGATATTTTTCGCAAGAAAGTAACGGCAGAGCCTCAAGTACAGCAATGCTATTACATTACCGGTGAGGCTGATTTTGCTTTGGTCGTGTTAGGCAAAGATGTTGAAGACTTCGAACGACTAACTCATCGCTTGTTTTTTGAAGATAACAACGTAAAACGTTTTCGAACTTCAGTCGTCATGAATCGTACCAAAACTGGAATGACAGTGCCTTTAGAGTGTGAATTTTAAATTAATTCCGGCCTCTGCTCATTAAAAGGAGCAGCATCTTAACTCTCAGCAACACTATTCTAAACTGATTTAAACCCACATAATAATACTACCAAGGCTTGGCAACAGGTCTTTCTTATGACAGCGCAAAAATTGCATTTTTTTGATGCAATTTTTCTCTTTTCAGGACGAATTATGCCAGCCTACCCAGAAGCCCAAGTTCTTCATGCCCTTGATTGTTATTTACAAAAATGTCCTTTGCCTGATGAGTTATGGATTTTTGCCTATGGTTCATTAATGTGGAATCCTGAAATGAAGATCGAAGAAGTCCAGCAAGGCACAGTGCACGACTTGCAACGGGGTTTCAATTCATTATCTACGGTCCATCGTGGTACTCAAGAACGCCCTGGCTTAGTTTTATCATTGCGCGATGGAGGTCATTGTGAAGGACTTGCCTTACGGGTTGCGCAGGAATCAAAGCAAGAAGATTTTAAAAATTTGTGGCTTAGGGAAATGGTGACTTTATTTTACCGACCTCGCATGTGCCAAGTCACGACTCACTCTGGAATTATTAATGCTATTACGTTTGTGGCAGATCAAAAGCATGAACAATACGTTGACTTTGAACACGCTAAATGTGCCAGCATGATAGGTCAAGCCTTTGGTGGCAGAGGCAGTAACATGGATTATTTTACAAACACGTCATCACACTTAAAAAAACTTAATATTAATGACCCTTTATTTAGCAACATCAGCGCCCACTGGATTTCTTAAACGATGAGAAAAAGATCAAAGATGATGCTCTAAGGATGGGTATATCCGCTCAATGAGGGGGTCTAAGTGACTGATTACGTCACGTGAACGTATAGCGACAAAAGCTGCGTAGAATAATCTTTTCATCAATACAGTTGCATTAGTCACAATGCCTGCTCACTTAAATAATATGAGTTGTTGTCTGTTTAGTTAGAGTTTACAGTTAAAGGGTTCTGCCATTCGACACCACTGGCTGGATGAGTGGGTACCCAACGAGCTAATAGTAAGGAAATAACAGCCATCATAGCGCCCACTATAAATACTAATGGCGGAGATACTAACCACAAAAGCCCCATTAACGCTGGAAGCACAACTGCTGCAATGTGATTAATAGTAAAAGCAACGCCAGCCGTGGAGGCCATATCAGCAGGGTCTGCAATTTTTTGAAAGTAGGTTTTTTGGGCAATCGCCATAGCAAATAAAACATGATCTAACATATACAAAACCACGGCCAAAGGAGCCCACTCAACCACACTGTAGGCCAGAAATACTAAAATTAAGCCCATATATTCTACGGTCAGTGCCTTTCGCTCTCCCCATCGAGCGACTAGTCCACCTATTTTAGGGGCCAGCCACATACTTAAAAGGCCATTGACTAGGAACATGAGCGCCACTTCGTCAGCGCCAAAACCAAAACGTTCCACCATCATCAGCGCTGCAAACACCACAAAAATTTGACGCCGTCCACCACCCATAAACACCAAAGCGTAGTAAAGGCTATAACGTTTGCGTACGACTAACTTTTTAGTTTGTGTGACTTTAGATTCATAATGTGGAAACATCAAAAAAGCAGCCAGTGCAATGATAACAGTGACTCCCCCACCAAAGGTATAAACCCATGCCACAGGCAGCTCAAACACTTGCAACGCTACCCATACCCATCCATACGCAATTAAAGAAGATGCCGCACCAATGGATATCAAACGCCCCAACTGAACAGGGGCTTCTGCTTTACTAAACCACTGTAAAGCGAGTGATTGTTTAACCGTTTCATAATAATGAAAGCCAACTGACATGAGCATGGTGGTAATCAGAAGTCCATTAAAATTAGGCAACCATCCTGTTAGAGCTGTGCCTGCACCCAACATGACTAGTGACAATATTGCTAAGCGCTGCTCAGCGATCACAATAAGTAGAAAAACCACACCAAACGCTAAAAAGCCAGGCACTTCCCGCCAAGATTGCAATACCCCAATGTGGGCACCATTCAAGCCACCTTGTTCTATGGCAAAATTGTTGAATAAAGCCATCCACACTCCAAAACTAAAAGGCATAGCGAAAGTCATAAGCTGAAGCAAGCCAATGCGATTTTGCATACGACTTATACTCAATAAAGAAATTTTCATTAATGCTCAGTAGCTAAAGATGGCGATAGGCAAGTATAGCCTATACAAGCTTGGGCTTAATATGCCAGCAAGAGGAAAATGAGGATGATTAGCGGGTGAATTGCAGACAAGCCGTTTTTATCGACCTACTTACTCATCGAGATGGGCTATTTAAGTTGATGTTAATATCCATATGCTAGCTTTTAGGATGTTAGCTTTTAGGCTAACAAGCTTGGCTTATAACCCAACACCTTGAGCGTTTACAGTTAACTAATGACGTCACCCAATTGTAAATTACAAGTCTGCCCACACATACAACCCCTACGTCCATATTTTTGAGCACACCATGGCTTCTGATCAAACGTCTCAAACACCAAACAACAAGCAAGACTTGCGCCTACTGTTTAGATTGTTGCCTTTTATTGCACCTTACAAAAGTAGGGTTATAGGCGCTGCCTTAGCCCTTATTATCACAGCTGGAGTCTCTCTTGCTCTGGGGCAAGGCATTCGATTGCTCATAGACCAAGGCTTCGACTCTGCAGATCCCAGCCAGTTAAACCAAGCAATGTTAGTTTTGGCAGTGATTACTTTACTTATGGCCATGGGCTCTTTTACGCGCTTTTATTTGGTGTCTTGGTTAGGGGAGCGGGTCAGCAACGATGTTCGTTTGGCAGTGTTTGACCATTTATTAACCTTAGATCCCTATTATTTTGAGGTGAACCGAAGTGGTGAGATTAATGCCCGACTCACCACCGATACTACGTTACTGCAGTCGATTATCGGTTCTTCCATTTCTATGGCCCTGCGCAATATCCTAACCTTTGTGGGTGGATTGGTGATGATGCTTATTACTAATCCTAAATTGGCCCTAATTGTATTGGCCAGCGTGCCATTGGTCATCTTTCCGATGATGCTTTACGGCAGAAGGGTGCGCAAGTTATCTCGGTTAAGCCAAGACAGAGTGGCTGACATTGGCACTTATGCAGGCGAAATTGTACAAAACATAAAGGTTGTTCAAAGTTTTACTCGTGAGAGAGAAGAAACCAAGGCCTTTGGCCAAGAAGTAGAAAAAGCCTTTAATGTTGCCAAGAAACGTATTTTACAGCGCTCAATTTTAATCGTAGTGGCCATGATATTAGTATTTACAGGCCTTTCAAGTATGATCTGGGTCGGTGCCCAAGACGTTGCTAATGGCCATATCAGTTCTGGTGAACTTGCTGCATTTGTTTTTTATGCACTCATGGTCGCCATGGCAGTAGCCACCATTTCTGAAGTTTATGGAGAACTCCAGCGGGCCGCAGGTGCAACCGAACGGTTACTCGAATTGCTCGCTGAAGAAGCAGATATCCAGGCCCCTAAAAACCCTCATCAATTAAATGCTGGAGCCTTAGCCCTGAGCTTTGAAAAAGTGAGTTTCAGCTACCCGTCAAGACCTGACCAAATCGCCTTAGACAATATCTCATTTAACGTGGCCGCAGGTGAAACTGTGGCTATCGTCGGACCTTCTGGGGCCGGCAAGAGCACCCTATTTGAGTTATTACAACGCTTCTACGACCCCAAGAATGGCAAGATTAAGGTGGCCGGTCATAATATCAAACAATTTAAGCCACAAGATTTACGCAGCCATTTGGGCCTAGTGCCGCAGCAACCCACGTTGTTCAGTGCAGACGTTGCTCATAATATACGTTATGGTGATCCTACTGCGACTCATGAACAAGTAAAGCAAGCCGCTCAAGAAGCTTATGCGAGTGATTTTATAGAGCGCTTGCCAGAGGGTTACAATAGCTATTTAGGCGAACAAGGGGTTCGTTTGTCGGGTGGGCAGAGGCAGCGTATTGCCATTGCTCGCGCAATGCTCAAGAACCCTTCTATATTACTGTTGGATGAGGCCACCAGCGCCTTAGACGCAAACAGCGAACATCAGGTCCAAGCGGCACTCCAGTCTTTGATGCAAGGCCGCACTACTCTCATTATTGCCCATCGATTAGCCACCATTATGCATGCCGATCGCATTTTGGTCTTTAATGAGGGAAAATTAGAGGCTCAGGGCAAGCATGCCGATTTAATCATAAGTTCACCACTTTATAAGAGTTTAAGTGAGTTACAGTTCAACCACTGAGATCAACCATGGCTACAAGCACACGTCCACATCTTGCTGCAGTAGACGCTCTTTTAAGAGATGGTTACTGGGATCGCACAGAAATTATCCGTATGGCAGATGGCTCTCAACGAGTGCGCAAGCAATCAAAGGGACACCAATCCGCAGGCCCTTGGGGGATGGATAATCTTCGAGCTGAGGCCCAATATTTGCAAGATTTAGAGCCACATTTGCTGGACTTATTTCCTCGACTCATTGCTTCTTGGGAAGAACCAGCCCCAGGTTATGACATGGCCTATCAAAAAGAATGTGTGGACTTAGGCCAACTGGCAAGAGCAAGATTATTTAATCAGCAACAAGCAAACCAATTTCAAGCGCATTTAGGCAAACGCGTGTTTGGGCAGTTACACACACCCGCTAATGCCACCTTCACCCTGTCTGATAACATTTTAGATACCTTAAAAAAAGCAGCTCAAACCATAGCCACGTTGGCTGATTTAAAAGATATATTAGCCAACCAACTGACCATCAATGGCCAATATTGTGATGCATTCACTGACAACATTAAGCGTCTTACAGAGCAAACTAAACTATTACAGGTCATTAAAAATCAACCACAGGTCAGACTCCATGGGGACTTATTTTTAGAAAACATATTACTACCAAAGTTCTCTTCACTAAAGCAATGGCCCACACAACTGGTGCTAATTGATCCCGTCTCTGTCGCTGGCATCAGCGCTGGTCACCCCCTATTTGATTTAGCCAAATATGAATCTTATAGTACGGGAGAATTACCCGCTATGCGTCGGGGGCATGTGCAAGTTACCGGCATAGAGTGTCATAATGAGAAACAGCTTGATTTTACTATTGATTGGCAGCATCTGGACATGAAAGCCTACACAGATATCAACTGGCATAGGAGTTTTAGGCAGTCATATATAAACCATTATGGCCCAGTAGATGAAGCTATATACGCGCTTTTAGAGGCCTACTTTGCCGCTGCAATGGTGGTTTGTACCGAGGGTGTTGAACAACAAGCCAGAGCTTTAAAAGCGCTCTTTAGCTTGGAGCGCGCAATTTTCTTAGCAACATAATTAAGCCCAGCGCTACACTGCCGGTTATCACACCTACGCCCATTTCAGCGAGTATAGACCAGAGACTGCTTAACTGTTCAAGCCACTGATATAACCAAGGCCAACCATGAACCAAAATACCACCGCCAACCAGAAACATAGCAATCGTTCCTAGCACAGATAAGGTACGCATCAGTGGTGCTGCAGCGTTAACTAAACTGCGGCCTAGAAAGCCACTAATCGGTCCTTTGTTTCCCACTTTTTCTGCTTCTACTAAGTAAAGGCCTAAATCATCCATCTTAACAATTGCAGCCACAAGGCCATACACAGCAAGCGTAAAAAATATGGCTAAACTTGCAACCACAACCACTTGGTTAGTAAAACTAGTGTGCGCAACTGAATCTAAAATAATGACTACAATTTCTGCTGAAAGAATAAAATCTGTGCGAATCGCACCTCTAATTTTGTCTTTTTCTAAGTGCAATAAATCATCCTTAGACAAACTAAGGTGCTGTAAGCGTGATTGCGGTGAAGAGGCAGTGGGCTTGTGAAGGAACCATCCATGTATTTTTTCAGCCCCTTCAAAACACAAATAAGTACCTCCAAGCATTAACACGGGTGTCATTAACCAAGGTGCATACAAACTCATTAGTAAGGCCGCAGGCACCAGTATCAGCTTATTCAAGAATGATCCTTTAGTTACTGCCCACACGACGGGTAATTCACGTTCTGGCCTCACCCCAGAAACCTGTTCCGCATTAACTGCTAAGTCATCTGCAAGCAGGCCTGCAGTATTTTTAGCAGCTACCTTAGAAAGCACCGCAACGTCGTCTAACAAAGTGGCAATGTCATCCAATAGTGCCAGTAAACTTACTCCTGCCATGCAGAATCCTTTAGATTAGGTTCAATTTGATCATTAAAGCATACACTGCTTAATATGATTTGCGACTTGTTTAGCTTGCTCTAGGGGTAATAGATGCCCAGCATCTAAAAAGTTAACAGCACGTTTGTGCTCAGGCATTCCAGCAACAGGACTTAGCCCCAGCCAACGTTGCCACGCAAGCTTATCTACTGTATCCGAAAACTCTCCTCGTAATACAGATATGGGCACTTGACTGCGCTTTAAGTAAGGCCAAATATTGGGCACACTGCCATACATTAAAGCTTCCCAGTATTTACTGTACAAGAGCACGACTGAATCTCCATCGGGTATGACAGCAGCCTTGATATAGTGCCACAAAACATTATCGCTCAGTCTAGCAAATACACGTTTGGAACGGTGAAAATCAAACGCTTGTTGAGTATTATCCCAACGATCAGGGCGTCCTAAAGCTTTTGCAACAATGGGAGCTTTATTAATTAACACCTGAGGACTAAACCGAATAAGGTGCGCAATCGTTTGACGTAAAAAAACAGGTTCTATCAGAATTAACTGGCGGTATAAATGAGGTTTGAGTTGGGCCGCCAAGATACTCACGTTGGCCCCCATAGAATGGCCTACGCAGACCACTGGTGACAGGTGATGCTGTTCTATAAAGTCATTAAGATCATGCGCCATCATTGGCCACACCGCACGATTGCTCGCATGGCTTTGGAATTCTTTCAGGTCTTGCCACAATGGCCGTAAATGAGGCGCTAAAATTCGGTGCTCTTGACCCAAATGAGTCAATAATTCAGTGTAGGTATTGGGTGGAAAACCGTTAGCGTGAGCAAATAAAACGCCTTTACTTTGCGGTTTACCAAATGTTTCATAAGATTGGCTCATAACTGGAAATATTCCATGGTTACCGTGGTCCAAATGACAACCTGCCCCATATGGATGCGACTTCCTTTATGGAACTTCCTTTATAGAACTTTCCTTATGCGACTTTCCAGATTGCTATGAATCCAAAATCAATACCAGTACCAGTAACAAAGGTTATTGCAGGTTCGCCAAACGAGACAGGCTAAATTGTAATACTACAGAACTGCTGCAATCGCTTTGGCCACGTAGGCAATATTACGTTGGTTAAGACCCGCAAGGTTAATTCGGCTTGACCCTACTAAATACACGCTGTGCTCGTTAACTAGTTGATCAACTTGGGCTGCATTAATACCCAAAAAGGAAAACATACCGTGTTGACGTTCGATAAAGCTAAAGTCTTGTTCCACTCCCTCTGCTTTGATGGCATCAACTAACTGACTGCGTAGGTGTTTAATCCTTTTTCGCATGGTCTTTAACTCATCACGCCACATTTGCTTGAGTTTTGGATCAGCTAAAATTGTTTCCACCACTAGCGCACCGTGGGAGGGTGGCATTGAATAGTTGGCACGAATAAGACCGTTCATTTGGCTCTGGGCTAGATGGGCCTGCGCTTCAGTAGCGGAGATAATGATGGCCGTTCCTGTTCGTTCCCTGTACAACCCAAAATTCTTAGAACAAGAACTAGCAATGACCATCTCTGGCACAGTTTTAGCCATTAAACGCAGCCCTGCTGCGTCTTCATCCATACCTTCACCCAGACCTTGGTAAGCAATATCCACATATGGCAATAGACCTTTTGCCTTGATTACGTCTGCTGTAGCCTGCCATTGTTCTAAGCTTAAGTCAGCGCCTGAAGGGTTGTGACAACAAGCATGCAGCAAAACCACATCGCCAGCTTTTGTTTCTGCTTTTAACGTAGCTAACATACCATCAAAATCGACCGCTTTTGTATCCTTGTCGTAATAAGGGTATTGTTTAATTTCAAGTCCTGCGCTTTGCATAATTGGACTATGGTTAGCCCACGTAGGGTTACCTGCCCAAACCGTAGCGCCAGGTTTAGCAACGTTGATGAACTCGGCCAATACACGCAAAGCCCCACTGCCACCAGGCGTTTGCGCTACCGCAAAACGATTGTTGGTTAACACTGTGTGATCAGCACCTAGGGTTGTTTGGGCTAATAAATCACAATACCGTTTTGAGCCCGCCATACCCACGTAGGCTTTGGTATCTTCTTCCACTAGAATAAGCTCTTGCGCTCGCGATACCGCTTCCATGATAGCCGTATGACCCGCCTCATCTTTGTACACACCAACCCCTAAATCAACTTTGTTAGGGTTTGTATCTTGCCGGTAAAGGATCGACAAATTAAGGATCGGATCAGCAGGCACAGCGCGCAGCGACTCAAACATGAGCAATGGAACTCCTATGAAATAAAATAAACAGTTAAAATCAAAAATTAGGCGGATTTGACGATCGTGATTATACGGCTTTCATAGCCTTAAAACTAGTTAGAAATAACCCATAACACAGCACAAAACAGGTTTTAACGATTACTATTGCGCGCTCTTTCCTGGCGGGGAGAACAGGCATACTTTTTTTGATAGCACCGCGCTAAGTAGGACGTAGAGCTAAAGCCACATGCAGTGGCAACCTGCAATACCGACAAGCTAGACTGGCGTAATAGTTGCTGGGTTTTTTCTAACCTCAAATGCAAATAATACTGACCAGGGCTTTGATGCAAGTACTGTTTAAATAACCGCTCCATCTGTCGCGCAGACATATTAGAAGCGTCTGCCAATTCTTGACAGGTCAGGGGTGCTTCCAGGTTTTGACGCATGATATCAAGGGCTTTAATCAGGCGCGGGTTATTGATGTTTAAACGCGATTGCAATCGCATCCGCTGATCTTGGTGAGGGGGTCTTATGTGCGGGTGCATATATTGCTCTGCAACTAATAGTGCAAGTTCATAACCATGTTGGTCTGCAATAATTTGCAACATCATATCCAAACCAGCAGAACCGCCAGAACAGGTAAATAGGCTGCCATCAAATTCATACAATTCACCACTCATCCACACATCAGGAAACTGCTCTCGAAAGCTGTCCACATATTCCCAGTGAATGGTGCACGTTTTATGGCGCAGAAGCTTTGCTTTGGCTAACAACAAAGCGCCTGTCGATGTAGAGCCCAGCAAATCAACTTGACGGGAGGCTTGTCGTAACCAGGCAAAAAAAACATCATCACCGTAAGTGGCTACATTTATGCCAGCAACCACTAATAAAACATCAAGCATCTTAACTTGATCCACATCGATGGTCGGTGCAGTAACCATATTATTACTAGCATTGACCGATGTGTTGTCCCAACTTAAAAAGTCCCATTGATAAAGCTCTTCCTCCGCCTGTGCATTCGCCATGCGCAAAGGTTCAACTGCCGCGGCTAATGACAGCATCGAAAAACCAGGTATTAACAAAAATCCAAATCGTTGCATAGCAGATCCGATGAAAACTAAAGGCTTATCACTAAACTTTTAGTTAGAATAGCCTTTATTGTCGGTTTTGTCTCATTAAAAGTCGTCTTAAGTGGTTTTTATTTAGATCTGAAAGCGCATTATGTTTGTTAAGA
Source organism: Candidatus Njordibacter sp. Uisw_058 (assembly GCF_047730065.1). Lineage (GTDB taxonomy): Bacteria > Pseudomonadota > Gammaproteobacteria > Pseudomonadales > Balneatricaceae > Njordibacter. Next base: position 1,199,306 of record NZ_CP159829.1, on the reverse strand, counting down.
GATTAATAAACATAACTAAATAGGAATTCTTATGGCCTTTCCTTCTTCTTCTCCCTACGTCATTGTAGGTGCAGGTATCCATGGTTTAAGTACAGCTTACCACCTCGCTTTAGAACTCAAGGCAAACGGTAAAGGTGATGGTCGTGATATTATCATTCTTGATAAAAACGGTATTGCTGCTGGAGCGACAGGCATCGCTTGTGGAGTGGTACGAAATAATTATTTCCAACCTGCAATGCGAGAATTGATGGCCCATTCAGTAGAAGTTTGGGAATCTGATATGGAAACTTATTCTTATCATCCCGTGGGTTACATGCAAATTAGTCCAGAATCTATGCATGCCGATGTAGCGACAATTTACGAACAGCAAAAAGCCATCGATTACCCTTCTACTTTTATTGAAGGCGAAGCTGACTGTACTAAATACATGAAAGGAATCTTTCACGACTGGCGTGCACAGGGCATTACTTCTGTATTACACGAAGACAAAGGCGGTTATGCCAATAACACTAAAGCAATGTATGGTTTGGCGTCCAAAGTTGAGAGCGAAAATATTCGCATTATCAGTGGCGTCACGGTGACTGGTTTCACTCGCAACGAAGGCTGTGTGACTCACGTTGAAACTGACCAAGGCAAAGTGGCTTGCGAATATGTAGTCATTGGTGCGGGCCCTTGGGCTAAGAGCTTGTGGGAAATGTTAGAACTTCCAAAAACAGTCAGTGTGAAAGGAGCTGATGACGTCATTCATACCGATATCCCTATGTGGATTTACTGGTCTCTTCAAGAAGGCACTTTAGGTGTAGACCCTAAGTTGCAAGTGGACAACAACGGTAACATGCCACCCGTGATCCATGTAGACTCTAATGCTCCTTTGTATTCGAGCGAAGATGGTAGCTTGGTTACTGACGAAATGTGGGGCATCTACTATAAGCCAGACTTCCACTTTGGTGGGGTTCAAGGAGGTGCTGCGCCCTTCCCAGTGAAGACCAACCCAGACGAAGTCGCAGTTGATCCCTACGGCCCAGATTCTCCTGAGTTTGTGGTTGGCCCAGAATTTGCTCGCATGTGGGTTTCTGCTTTGGCCCATTGTCAAAAGCGTTTTGAAGGAACCATGCCCAAGTTTAAGGACGAGCCTAGTGGCGGTATCGGTTGCTTCACGCCTGACTCTTTCCCAATATTTGATGTTTTCCATTCCAATGCGTACTTTATAGCTGATTCGAATCATGGTTATAAAATGCTTGGAGTGGGTAAATTAGTGGCTAATGAAATTGCCACTGGCCAAAGTCACCGATTACTTGAGCCATTCCGCTTGACCCGATACGAGCAAGGTAAATTACACCCTATTTCAAGCAGTCCATTCCCCTGGTCATAACAACTGAAAAGCTTTAGGCTCAAAGCCTTTAAGTTGTTCGAAAAAGCCTCACTCCAGTGAGGCTTTTTTATTTCTCTAAAGCAAGCAGATGCCCCTGAGAGAAATTCCAAAAGTATCTCTATAGCATGGTAATCAGGCATAATAAAGCCTAAATTTTCCCCATGGACACGGGCATGAAACAAATCAATTGGTTAGCAAAACCTGCTTTAGGCGCCAGTCTGGTTGCTGCAATATGGGGTTTTAATATTGTAGTCATGAAAGTTGCGCTCAATGACATGGATCCTCTTTTGTTCACCGCGGCGCGTTTTTTATTACTCACCATTGTGCTAGTGCCCTTTGTCAAAATTTCCACTGCCCAGTTAAAACTGTTGCTACCCATTGCTCTAGTTATGGGCCTTGGTCACTTTTATGTATTAGCGGTGGGTATTTCTATCGTTCCTGGAGTCATCGCAAGCGTTTGTTTTCTGTTAGGGGCTCCTTTTTCAACTCTATTAAGTTACTTATTTCTTCACGAACGCATTACATCTGTGCAAACGTGTGCCATCGTTATAGCCACCATAGGCGCCATATTACCCACCTTATTGTTAGGCCAAAACGATCTTCAATGGGGCGTGTTTCTTGTGATATTAAGCACCTTTATGTGGGCTGTTGGTAACATTCAAATTCGTAAACTTAAACAATTATCCGTTCTTTCTATTCAGTTCTGGATTGCTATTATTACCGCACCTTTGTGCTTTGTCGCTTACCTATTGCAAGCCGACTCCACACCCATACTGCCCCAATTTACGATCAGCATAATCCTATGCTTAGTGTATGTGGTGTTGTGTTCGTCCATCTTGTCATATAGCTTGTGGTATGGACTCATTCATCGCCATGGCATGAGTCGTGTCGCTGGCTTTGTGCTACTTCAACCCATTTTCACCCTTACCTTTGGTTATCTTATCTTGGGGGAGTCTCTAACTTTTTGGCAGCTAGTCGGCAGCTCCATTACTTTGGGTGGGGTATATACATACTACCAACACCACAGAATCACGGAACCATCGATTAATAATCAAACTCACTAATATGAGATCAATATGCCACTAATACTAGTCATCACGCAGCAAGTATTTAGGGCCTAGCTAAAGGCAAGAAATGCGATAAGGCTAGAGACAGGTTAAGGGTAGAGTCAGGTTAAAGCTAGAAATAGGCAGCGCACTTCTTTACGTTATTTGATGGCGCCTTCCAAGCGTAATAGAAAAGCCTTAGTATCTTCGCCGCCAGCAAAGCCTGTGAGACTGCCGTTGGCCCCTATGACCCGATGGCATGGAATAATCAATGGCATGGGGTTGCGTCCATTAGCAGCTCCCACTGCTCGCACAGCTTTGGGGCGATCTATGACTCTTGCTATGTCTTTATAACTTCGGGTTTGCCCATAGGGAATCTGTTGCAGGGCACTTAAGACTTGCATTTGAAACTCAGTACCAAAGGGTGCTATGGCTATATCAAACTGTTTGCACTCTCCTGCAAAATAAGCCTCTATCTGTCTGCGAATGGGCTTAAATGCTAGTCGATTAAAGATCCAATCAGAAGCTGGTGAGAGAGGCATTTTTCCCATTGGAAAGCCTAGGTAGTGCAATACCTTTCCCTCTCCAGCAAGCAATAACTGGCCCACGGCAGATTGCATATAAGTGTATTCAAGTTGCATGTGTATCACCTAAGCTAACGTCTTTAAATAATACCTGTACTAATTAGCATGCGCTAGCCAAACGCGCATTGGTGTTGTTTGTGTATTATTGATGTTGAGTGGAACTCAGTGCTAAATCTGCTTCAATGTGCTCTAAATGCGCCATCATTAAATTGAGTGCTAGGTGCTCATCCTGATTTTTTATCGCTTCTATTAAATTTCGATGCTCACTAAGTGGGCAGTTTGAAAAACTGTGCTGGCCATACATACCAGTAATTAAGCTTGATTGTGTAATTAAGGTTTGCATAAATCCAGTCAACAAGTGATTGTTTTGAAAACTAGCAATGAGTAAGTGGAACTCTCCCGACAAGCGAATCAATTGGTGACGGTCATTGTTACTAAAAGCTTGCTCTTCGAGCTCTACGTGGGCATTAAGACTGACTGTATCAGCGTCACTTCTCTGAGCCACAACATTTTTAATAATAATGGGTTCAATGGCCCTGCGGGTTTCAAATAAGGTCATTGCTTGTTGCAAAGTAGGCTGGCGGATGCGCGCACCTTTATTTGCCTGAAATTTTACCACTTCTATATTTGATAACGTCAGTAACGCCCTTTTGACGTTCATTCTACTCACACCAAACCGATCACACACTGATTTTTCACTTAAATGTGTGCCAGGCCCAAGATGTTGTTGCATCACATCGTAAATAATAGCCTCGACAATGGCCTCATCAATAGTTGGTGCATCCTTTACACCATAAATACGTGCCATTGCTTAGATTAAAAAAAGGCAACCCAAGCTGCCCTTATTATAATCTACTCGTTTCACCAACTTTATTTTTCAGTTTCAATCAAAGATTTCAAACACATTAGATAAGGAGTTACTCTGCCTATAACTAGAACACAACCCATACCTCAGGCCGTGCTTGACGTTCATAGCACCCCAAGAATAATGTGAGGTGCTATGTTAGTCTATGGACGCGGATTAGGCGTCGTCAGGCAAAAGTTGGTTCAATACAATGGCCAAAAATGCCGTAGGTGCAACCGCTGATGTGGCCAGCGTTTTCCAGATACCCGGCAAATACTGCACAGCAGATGGTACCAAATTGAGACCCAGACCCACGGTTAGTGATATGGCGATAATAATCATGTTGCGACGGCTCATTTGCACCTCTGACAGAACATTGAGCCCTGCCGCTGCAACCATGCCAAACATTACAATCACGCCACCACCTAACACAGGCAGAGGCATTGAAGCGATGGTTGCACCCACTTTAGGTAATAGGCCACACACTAGCATAATGACACCAGCAATGGTCACCACATGACGGCTCATAACACCTGTCATACCAACGATACCCACATTTTGACTAAACGAAGTATTTGGCAAACCACCAAACACGCCAGCGACAGCGGTACCTAGACCATCTGCATAAGTGGCACCAGAAATTTCATCATCTGTTGCTTCGCGGCCCGCGCCTGCTTTTGTGGTTGCTGAAGCATCTCCTACCGTTTCAACTGCTGATACGATCGACACCAAAGTGACACCGATGACCGCGCCTAAGTTAAATTCAAAGCCGTAGGGCATAACCTGCAGACCCGTAATCCAACCGGCCTTTGTAACTGCGCCAAACGATACCATGCCAAGGATATAGGCCAATACATAACCCGCAATTAGACCAATTAAAATGGCCGCATTGGAGAGTATGCCATTGGTTCTAAATTTGACCACCAAAGCCACTATGATAACCGTCAAAGCAACAGACCAATGCTTTAAAGATCCAAAGCTGTCTGCATTCATTTGAAAGTCAGCGGCGCCACCAGCAGCGTATTTAATGCCCACAGGAATAAGATAAAGACCAATGGCCAAAATAACCAATCCTGTTACTAAGGGAGGGAACCAACTGCGAATATTGACGATGACTGCGCCCAGAGCAAAGTGTATAGCACCTGCAATAATGCACGAGGTTAAAGCAACCCCAAGACCCTGCGTCGCTGCAATTCCAGCGAGCACACCAACAAAGGCAAAACTTGTGCCTTGCATAATGGGCAACCGAGCTCCAACAGGGCCAAACCCTATGGTTTGAAACAGCGTTGCAAGACCGGCAAATAACATTGCCATCTGAATTAAGTAAACCTGTTCGGCACCACCAAAGGCCAAACCAGCTGCACCAGCGACAATAACTGCAGGTGTGACATTAGACGCAAACATCGCAAGCACATGTTGCAGCCCCAATGGCAATGCTTCACTCATGGGGGGGGTTTGATTTGCATCACTGTAGACGGAGGGATTTGCTTTTGTCATATTATTTACTCTCTTATTGAGATGCTTAGATCTCTAATTATTATTATTTAAACTAACCAATCTGACCTTAATTGGTAGATTGTTAACAAGATGGTCTCACCTTTTTCCATTAATGTATAGCCGTTACAAAATAAGCCTGACTGCAGACTTGTTGATACACCGACATAGGTTTAAAATCACTCCCCTATAGTCTTAGGAGTCAGTTCAATGTTTAGTGGTTCATACGTCGCTTTAGTTACCCCTTTTATTAATGGCAAGTTAGATGAGACCGCCCTGCGTCGCATGGTTAACTGGCAGCTAGATAACGGCACGCATGGTTTAGTGCCTGTCGGCACCACAGGTGAATCACCTACCTTGTCTGAAAAGGAACACAAACGGGTGGTAGAAATCGTTGTTGAAGAAAACAATGGCCGCGTACCCGTAATCGCAGGAGCTGGGTCAAACAACCCAGTTGAAGCATTAGCTTATGCTCGTCATGCCAAAGAATTGGGTGCCGATGCCGTATTGTGTGTTGCAGGTTATTATAATCGACCAAACCAAGATGGGCTTTATGCTCACTTCGAATATATTGCTCAAGGTGTTGATATTCCGATGATAATTTACAACATTCCACCCCGTGCCATTGTTGATATCGAACCAAAAACTATGGCCAAGCTTGCGGCACTTGAAAATGTAGTGGGCGTAAAGGATGCCACGGGTGATATTTCACGGATAAGTTTGGAACGCCTGGCACTAGGTAATGACTTCTCTTACCTTTCAGGTGACGATTTAGCGTCCGTGGCCTACAATGCGGTGGGTGGCAATGGCTGTATTTCTGTCACAGCTAACGTTGCACCGAGCCGATGTTCGGCCATGCAAACGGCCTGCTTAAAGGGTGACTTTAAGGAAGCCAAACGCATTCATGACGAACTCACACCTCTGCATGCAGCCATGTTCAATGAACCAAGTCCAGCAGGCGTGAAATACGCGGCTTCCCTATTAGGCTTGTGTAATGAGGAGTCTCGTTTGCCAGTTATGCCATTGAGTCAAGAAAGCAAAGCCATACTGAATGGTCTACAGCATCTAATGGGCTAACTAAACCGGTGCCGCTGCGAGGAGCTTTGTGACTATGGTTCTGGCCTAACGGATAAGTCCATAGTCTTGATCTAAGACGTCTATAATCTCTTGCCTAGGCTGCTGACTAACGTTCAGTGGGTGGCCTATAATTTTCTCTGCAATACCAATATAAGTATTTGAGATGTCGTGCATCGCTTGCAAAGGCAATGCATTGTCCTTGGCTAATGCGCTGCGCTCTGACATGCGGTTTTTGTTCAGCAAAATGTCAGCATCATCAAAATAGTTAAGCAAGAACTGCCTAAAACCCTCTTTAGAATTTTCCACTACCTTGCCAGACCTCAGAGCTGCACCATCCCAAATACGCGATGAATCAGGTGTGCCCACCTCATCCATGTAGATCAATTTATCGTTACCCTTGGCATCCTTGACGTAGCCAAATTCAAATTTGGTATCAACCAGCACTTGATCATGAGCCGCTAAGTCTTGGCTAATAACCGAAAAGCCATCGCGTAACAAGTTCTCATAACGGTTAATATCAGCAGGAATTGAAAAGTTAAAGGCTCGATAATTAGCTTCTAGATCTGCACGGGCAATATTAACATCATCTGCCTCTGCCACATTAGGGATGCCTTTTAAGATGCCTTTAGTCGAAGGAGTAATTAATAATTCGGGTAAACACTGATCTTGCTGCAAACCCTCTGGCAGTTGCATACCGCAGAACATCCGCTCCCCTGCTTTATAAGTACGCCACATAGACCCCGTAATATACTGACGGGCAATGGCTTCTACCATTACAGGTCTTGCCTTTTGTACTATCCAAACCAATGGGTGAGGTGTATCTACAATGTGACTGTCTGCCAAACCGGCTTCACGAAAACGCGCAAACCAATAGTTGGCCACAGCATTAAGTGCAGCACCTTTACCTGGCACGCCCCGCAATCCACCTTCTCCATGCCAAATGCAATCAAAAGCGGAGATACGATCACTAATGACCATGACTGCTAAAGGAGCATCGGCAGCCACATTATAGCCTTTGCTGGCGATTAAACGCTTGCTGTGCTTATTACTGAGCCAATACACACTGCGGACTTTTCCGCTGTGTACAGGTAAATCTGTAACAATAGGCAAATCATCATTGCTCGCAAGAACGTTATAAAAAGCAGACATATGAGGTAGTTTCTAGGATCAATCGAAACATTATTTTACCTAAATTAAAGGGCAGGTGCAGCTAGTTAGTCGTTAAAGCGAGTTATATTTTGTATTGTCTGCATCACCTCTAAAATTGCTTCTCTGTTAGCGACTTGGTGTAAGCCAGCAAGATACCACTGAGTGGTTAATGCACCATCTCCTATGGGCCGAGTGATTAACCCATATTTTGGACCTTGAGATAAGGCGGTCCATGCAGGAAGTATGGTGAGACCCTGACTTTGTCCGACAATGGTTAACACCGCCTCCGTGACACCTGCACTAATGACATTGCTGGGCAAAACATGATGACGCCGAAACACTAAATCATATTCACGCCCTTGTTCTGGGTTGGTATGGTAAGCCACATAGGGAAAGTCTGCGAACATTTCTGGGAACACGCTGGCGTTCTTTGCTAAAGGATGATCACTGGCCATTAAGGCTAATAACGAATCTTCACCCAAGTGCATACAGTTAAAATCCTTGGCTGGCGGTAGTCCTGATATCAAAGCTATATCGATGCTTTGTTGACGCAATGCAGACTCTGGATGCAAACCCACGTCAGCCGTGATCTCAAGGCCAATGTGGGCACATTTAATGGCCAACTGTTGATACAACTCAGGCAACCAATGATGTGAGGCATACGCTTCCAAACCTAAACGCACCGTGGTGGTTACCCCGCCACTCATGTGCGCCACATCTTGTTCGGCACGTTCTAATTCTGCTAATACCCTTCGAGCGGCAAATTGAACTCTCAAGCCTGCAGGGGTGGCCACTAGTTTTTTATTTTGACGGCTGTATAACGGGGTGTCTAGTAATCGTTCTGCCTCACGTATGCGATGACTTAGAGCTGACTGACTCACCTGCAGGGCTATGGCAGCAGCAGACACACTGCCTGCAATCTCTAAAGCCCGAATCATTTGTAACTGCCTAATGCTCAATTTAATAGCTATCTCCTACCCTTTTTATGCATTTAATTCATACTTAACCCCCAAATTATGACATTTACTTCAACAAATACACACCCTAAACTATAAAAAAATACTCTAGGAATAATCATGACCTATCAGTGCCCTTATGCCTCCAACACCATTGACATTAGTGATGAAAATATCCATTGGCAACAGGATATTAGTTACGGTCAATATCTTGGTTTAGAAAGTCTTTTAGAGCAACAAAACCCCCTTAGTGAGGCCCATGATGAAATGTTATTTATCATTATTCATCAAGCCTCAGAACTGTGGATGAAGTTATGTTTGCATGAAGCCCATGGGGCTGCTGGATTAATTGCTCAAGACGACCTACGCCCAGCTTTTAAAATGCTTACCCGCGTGGCGCGTATCCAACAGCAAATGGTCAATGCATGGGAAGTATTAGTCACTATGACCCCCGCCGACTATGCTAGTTTTAGAGATAGCTTAGGGCAAAGTTCAGGTTTTCAGTCCTTTCAATACCGAGAGCTTGAGTTTTTATTAGGTAATAAAAATGCGGCACTCATTGAGGCTCACCGTCATCATCCGACAAATTATCAACATTTAACCAAGGTACTTAATGCCCCCAGCCTTTATGACGTATGCCTCCAATTACTGCAAAAACGTGGTTTTGATATTGCACTTGAGCAAACCCAAAGAGACTGGAGCCAACCTTACCTATCCAACAAAAAGGTTGAAACTGCATGGCAGAAGGTTTACCAAGACACCAACACTTTTTGGGATTTGTATGAGCTTGCAGAAAAGCTGGTAGACTTAGAATATCACTTTCAACAGTGGCGCTTTAACCACGTAAAAACTGTTGAACGCATTATTGGACACAAACATGGCACTGGAGGCACATCTGGAGTGGGTTATCTCCAAAAGGCCTTATCCCTGCAGTTTTTTCCTGAGCTTTGGTCGGTACGCACGAGCCTTTAGTGCTGCCATTTACTGAGTATTTAAAACACCCGTGTTAATCACCTAATTAAAGTGACAGACCACTACCATGAGATTCAATATGACCCAGTTGAGCCCACTTAAACTAGACCGAAGCCAGTTTGAACTATTAGACCAAAATGACTCCCTAGCCCCGATGCGAGATAAATTCAGCCTTGAAGAAGGGCTTATTTACCTCGATGGGAATTCTCTTGGCGTGTTACCGAAAGCCACTGCTGACCATGTGAGTCAGGTCATAAAACACCAGTGGGGAGTCGATTTAATTCGGAGTTGGAACAGCCATCATTGGATGCAAAAACCAACACAATTAGGCCATAAAGTGGGCCGATTGATCGGTGCAGATGTGGGCCAAACCATAGTCTGTGACACCACTTCTGTTAATATTTTTAAACTCGCTGCCGCCGCCATAAAAATGCGGCCAGATCGGAGCAAATTAATTACTGAGACGGGAAACTTTGCCACTGACCTTTATTTGTTGCAAGGCTTAGCCAAATTACTCGGCGATCATATTGAGGTCATTTCTCTACCTAGAGATGAAGTATTACAAGCTGTTGATGAAGACACTGCACTAGTGCTCTTAACCCATGTGCACTTTAAGACTGGCTCGATGTGGGATATGGCAAGTGTGACTCAAATAACACAAGCTCAAGGTGCCTTAATGATGTGGGACCTCTCCCACTCTGTGGGTGCCATGCCTATTGAACTAGATCAGATTAATGCTGACCTAGCCGTTGGTTGTACCTATAAATACCTTAATGGGGGCCCAGGTGCCCCTGCCTTTGTTTATGTAGCCCAACGCCATTTAAGCCAGTTTGAGCAACCCCTCACAGGCTGGTTAGGTCATGCTAAACCATTTGATTTTGTGGACGATTACCAAGGCGCAACGGGCATTGAGCAAGCCATGTGTGGCACTCCAGCCGTGCTGGGTAATGCGGCCTTAGAAGTGGCCCTAGATCTGATGTTGTCAGCAGATATGGCACAAGTAAGACGCAAGTCACAACATATGGGTCAACTGTTTATTGAATTAATCCAACAACGCTGCCCTTGGTTTGAATTAGGTTCACCCACCAACCCTGAACAACGCGGCAGTCAAGTGTCCTTGACCCATCCCCAAGGCTACGCCATCATGCAAGCCTTAATCGCACGCAATATTGTGGGGGATTTTAGAGCCCCCAATAATCTGCGTTTTGGTTTCACTCCCTTGTATCTCAGGTATGTCGACCTATGGGATTGTGTTGAAGCCTTAGTGGACATTATGTCCACAGAAAGTTGGAATCAACCTCAGTTTTTAAAACAACAAGCTGTTACCTAACTAACACTCATTAACCTAGATGGCTAGGTGGCTATATTGCTAGATGAATTTGAGTGTTCATAGATGGGTTTGGGTGCCCATTAGTGTTGGCTGTAATCTCTGTTTTAGTTTTAGGCTTGGAGCAGGCAACCACACTCTTATTCATCATTGTGCTGCCATTAATTCGGCGCCTTAGTTGGATGCCTTAATATCTTAGCTTCATTAAAAACTCTTTTTGGCATACTATTTATATCTCTACTTGATAAATGTCATCTAAATCTGACAAGCCTTTGTGACTCACATGTAGGTTTTTGATGACGCCATCATGAATGCCATATATCCAACCGTGTATCTCTAGCGGTTGATTTTTTTGCCATGCCGTTTGTACAATTTTACTATGTGCCAAATTAGCCACTTGCTCAGTCACATTAATTTCACACATGCGACTCAGTCGTGCCTCTTGATTAGGTAAGTCTTGTAATTCAACTCGGTGGCGTAACGCTATATCTTTAACTGACCGCAACCAATAGTCACTAATACCAGCGTTGGTATTTTCCATGGCCACTTTAACGCCACCACATCCGTAATGACCACACACGATAATATGCTCAACTTTTAACACATCGACTGCAAATTGAATGACTGACTGACAATTAAAATCAACGTGTTTTACCAAATTTGCTACATTACGATGCACAAAAAGCTCTCCAGGCAACATGTCAACAATCTCGTTTGCTGGCACGCGACTGTCAGAACAACCAATCCACAAGTACTTAGGGGCCTGTTGCTTCGACAAGGTAGCAAACAACTCAGGTTGTTCTTGGGCCACTTTTTTAGCCCACGCTTGGTTGTTGTCTAAAAGTTTTTGAATCGTCATAAAATTGCCCTAATTACCCAAATATATTTAACATTAAAACTCTAAATAATATGAAAAAAACTATGTTTTTAGAGTGATCTAGTGTGTACTAGCAAATAAATCAAAACAAGTCTTTCTTGTGCCGACTGAGACTATGAGCTATGCCATCTATAGATGAAAAAAAGGGTTTACAACGCATTCAAGCTAAACAGCAAAGAGCTAAAGCGTTTGCGCTCAACCCCCGAGCAGGTGAACAAGTCTGCCAACAATTACTCGACTCAAAAAAGCTAAAACCCAATCAAATTGTCGCTGTGTATTGGCCTTTAGGCGATGAACTTGACCCTATGCCACTCCTTAACAGACTGCATGAGTTAGGCCATCAAACAGCATTACCAGTAATGCTAGGCGCTGGAAAACCTTTGCTATTTCGCACGTGGGTTCCCAATGATAGCTTAAAGATTGCCCAGTTTGGTACCTATGAACCCTTTGCGGATAAGCATGCCTTAAAGCCTGACGTTATTTTAGCACCCCTTTTAGCATTTGACCGTCATGGGTATCGACTTGGCTACGGCGGTGGTTTTTATGACCGCACCATTGAGAACCTGCGTCAAACCAAGTCAGTGTCAGTATTTGGTGTCGCTTATGCTGCCCAAGAGATGAATCAAGTCATTAAGGGTCCTTTTGACCAGCCCCTAGACGCCGTGGTGACCGAACAAGGGGTTATTTCGTTCAACCCTTAACCCAATATAACTCAGGGCATAGAAACCTTTAAAGCGGCGGGTACGGAGACCCACCCAAGACCTTCTATATTAAATTCTAAAATCGTTTCGGATTGATTGGACTCCAGAGGCTTAACTCCGATAAGCATCGCATGCTTGCCCCCTGGCGCTAAACTTAAGGATGTTCCAGCAGCAATCACCCAACCATCAATTGCATGGCGCATCTGCATCACTTTATTGACCATAACCATATCGTGTAATTCTGCCATCTTACTAAAGGGGGTTCTCACTGCGATTACTTTAATGTCGTTAGTGGATGTGTTTTTTATGTCTACGTAACCCGCAGACATTTGCATGCCAGGCATGGGCATTTTGACCCAAGCATGAGAGAACAAAATCTGATCTGTAGCAGATGCATTAACAACAAGGTGAATGGGTAACAGTGCCATGACGACCAACAGTCGTTTTATGAGTTTCATTAGAAGATCCTTTTCGATGATTGAACGATTTTTAAGACCCTAATAATATCAGTTCAAAAAAAAATCATCGATAGGTTAAAGTCCCTATTTACTAAATTTTAGCTCTCTAATATACCAGTAAGCGCCAGTGCTCTAAGGCTCTCTTGCTTTATACACATAAGCTGTGGATAACACTGTGAACAAATATTGGAAAAAAGCCTCAAAGCCTATTATATCAGTCTTGTTAACAAACTGGTTGTTTTTTAACCACATTGATTTAATCCTATCATTTCAATAGGTTATGAATGTCAATCGGTTAATTTAAGAAACTTCATAGGCTGTTAGCTTGAATTTATACATCACTTAATAAATGTCCACAACAGGCACTATAAAATTCAACAAGTTAGCGATGTCAAGAATAATTATGCAAAAAAATGACATAAAAAGATTCATTTTTTACTCTTACTATTGACACTTTTTTAAAATCAATCACTTACAGCTGGCGAATAAAAACTGGACTTGTGGTTAAGCTCAGCAGGTTTTCTGCTGCTTGATTTAAGATGGTCTGGCGAGCTTGACGACTGGCCCAAGCTGTATGTGGTGTAATAATGAGATTATCTAGCTCTAACGCTAATAGTGGATGATCCTTTGGAGGTGGTTCTTGGGCTAACACATCAATGCCCGCACCTGCGATTTGACCTTCTTCTAAGGCTTTAACCAATGCAGCCTCATTTACAATTCCACCCCGAGCACAGTTGATGAGTAATGCTGTATTGGGTAAAGCACATAACTGTGGCCAGTCAATTAAGTTGGTGGTGTCCTGAGTTAGCGGGCAATGTAATGAGAGAATGTCGACTTGAGGCAACATTTGTTCTAAAGGGATGCGTCCCGCACTGGGTTTCTGCCCCATCCTAGAAGCAATTAGTATGTTCATATCAAAGGCACGAGCTAAGTCAGCCACACCCTTGCCAAGATCTCCATAACCGACGATGCCAAGGGTTTTACCTGTTAAGCTTTCGACTGGATAATCTAATAGGCAAAATTGCAGACTTCGACTCCAATCTCCATTATTAATAGCCCGTCGATAGTTGAGCATTTTTGTACTCAAGTTAAGCATTAGCATTAAACAATGCTGTGCCACCGACTCTACGCCATAGGCCCTGCAATTTTGTACACTAATACCCAGTCTTGCCGCTGCGGCTAGATCAATATTATTAACCCCAGTCGCAAGCACAATAATGTGCTTAAGTTGAGGCAGTTGATCCAAACAGGAGGCATCCAAAACCACTTTATTAACTAATACAATTTGGGCATGCGCAAGGCGCTTAACGACCTCATCAGGTTGGGTGCTCTGATGACAGCATAAATCATGATTCAAGACGCTTAGCGGGCTAAAGTCTAAATCGTCTGGGCCTAATGTTTCTGCGTCTAAAAGTACTACTTGCATGGCCTAGACTTCCAATGGGGATTAATTAATCGGCTAATGTTTGTTGTAAGCGCCATAGAATTTCTTCTGCATACACATTACGTGCAGGCTGACCCTCCTCATTTAATACTTGGACATAGACACTATTGAGTGTTTCTTCAAAGTGCAACTGGAAAGATCCCACATAAGTGTATTCCCCTGTTTCACTCACGTCACCTTGATCATCATCTTCAAACACATAAATCACTTTGCCACCTAACCAAACTTTATAGCCTTTCTTGTCTTCCAGACTTGTCCCCTTGGCAGCTATTTCTGGGTCTGATGAATAAATGGGACGCTCTGCCACCGTGTCTTCGTCTTTGCCACCCAACAGATTGACCTTAACCTTTGTTCCAGGTTCCCTTTTACTACCTGAATGTAAATCTTTAAACCATCCCCAAACACCTTCCGATTTAGATTCTGTGGCTTGACTTGAACGCAGGTGACTTGTGTGGGTAAAATAAATCTTTTTAGCAATTTCGTCATAACTACCCACATCAAAGAATGCCATAGCCTTAAGTACGTTGGTCAGGGCTTGGTCATAATTCATATTAAGCTGAACTAGGGGCCGCCCAAATTGGTCTTTACCCAATAAAGGTACTTGGTACAATTTAGTTTCATCCGTTTTTTGCACGACTAACGCTGTTTGGCTGAGGTGGCGCAGTAGTTCAAAGGTAATCTCTGATTCATTATCTAAAGCGCGGCCAGTAGCTTCCCAATCAATCTCTTTTTGATCCTCAATTTCAAGCTGAGTCAATTGTAAAAAATCCAAAGACAGCTCAACTCTATTGGGTGCTATCTCAGTGAGTTCAACTTTCACTCGACCATAAGCAATATCTTCATCAGATTTAGTTAAACTACGAATCCAACGAGCTATAAAATTATCTGAAGGCGCTTTTTCTGAAAGGGAAAACCATTCTGTTTCAACTGTTTGATCACTCGCGTCTTTTTCTATGGCAATACCTTGGTTGGACCAAAATTGCGCCACATGACCTTGCACCTTAGCTAAGCTACCAGCCACACTAATCCGTTGTTGACTAGCACCCCCTATTAGACGGGCTGAATGACTACCTGCTTGAGCAAACACAAAGTCGGGCCTTGGAGCCTCTTCGATGCCTGCGGGGGCATCTGACTGCTGGGCCGCAGGAATGATTAGTAAATCATTTTGAACTTGAGCATCATTTAAACCTGCTGGCACACTGATACGATCAATAACTATAGATTGGGCATAATCTAAGCTTTTATCCCTGAGAATACTGTCTTCATTATTACTAAGAAAGGGAGTCGCAGAGCATGCCGTAAGTAACATAAAGACCAAAATTAGTGGGAAGATATGCGCTGATGTATAACCTTGTTGTTTCAAAATGTCGTCCAATTGTTTAAGATGGCTCAAAACCCCTATGATAACACTTTTAACTGAGACTACCCATATGAGCCTGACTATTGGCCAATTAGTGCCCCCCTTCAAAGCCCCAGCCACTAACAGTATTGAATTTAATTTAGAACAATTAAAAGGTCAATTTATAGTGCTCTATTTCTATCCAAAAGATGCAACTCCCGGCTGCACTACAGAGGGCCATGATTTCAATGCTTTACTCAGTGAGTTTAAACAACTCAATTGCAAAATATTCGGTATTTCTAGAGACACGATAAAAAAGCATGAGTCCTTTAAAGCCAAACAGGGTTACAACTTTGAACTCATCAGTGATGAGAGTGAAGCCTTGTGCCAATTATTTGATGTCATTAAGCTGAAAAAACTATACGGCAAAGAATACCTGGGCATTGATCGTAGTACTTTTGTTATCAATCCAGAAGGGATGCTCATACAAGAGTGGCGTGCGGTCAAAGTAGACCAACACGCTCAGCTTGTATTAGATTACCTTAGCCAGTTAACAACTTCTTAGGCCAAGCATTCATTACGGCTTTAATTAAGGTGGCCAAGGGAATAGCAAAAAACACGCCCCAAAGGCCCCAAATACTGCCAAAGAACAACACGGCTACTATAATAGCAACCGGATGCAAATTAACCGCTTCTGAAAACAACAAAGGGACAAGCACATTGCCATCTAGGGCTTGAATAATGCCATAAACAATAATGAGGGTGTAAAATTCTGTAGAAACGCCCCATTGCACATAGCCGATCAATGCAACTGGAATGGTAACAAGAGTTGCACCTATATATGGGATGAGTACTGACATACCCACAATGACGGCGAGTAAAGCCGCGTAATTCAACCCAAACCACAAAAAGGCAACATAAGTAACGCTACCGACAATGGCAATTTCTACCACTTTCCCACGCACATAATTGGCAATTTGTTGATCCATTTCAAGCCATACGTGGCTTAAGATGTTGCGTTTTAAAGGTAAAAATGAGGTAAACCAAAGCACCATCATGTGGCCATCTTTTAGAAAGAAAAACACTAAGATGGGTACTAAAACTAAAAACACTAACCAAGTGAGTGATTGGCCAATCGAAGCCAATGAAAAAGACACTAATAATTGGCCTGAATTGCCAACCTCAGCCATTGCTGCATCAGCGAGTTGTTTAATTTGGTTTGCACTGACCAGTTCAGGATATTGCTCTGGCAATAGCATGAACAAGTCCATTAATTTTTCTAGCATGAGTGGTAAATTGCTGAGCAAATCCGTTGCTTGTTGCCACAACAAGGGTAATACAATAAACACAAAGGTTAAAAGTAAGGCGATAAATAAACTATAAATACCCCATACGGCTGGCAAATGATTAACCCCAAAACGCTCCAGCCACTGCACCAATCCGAGCGTTAAATATGCCAAAATCATACTGGTTATGACTGGCGCCAGAGAGGCTCCAAACATCAAAATCGTAGTTAAACCAGCAGCTAGCAAAACCAATAAAAGCAGCGCTTGCTCATCAGCAAAAAAGTGATCTAACCAAGAACGGAATACTTTAAACATGTGTTATCCTAATTTTTTTCAATGAGGTAGTGATAAACTCCATCAATACACTCATTTTGAAGCAACGTGTGCCCAACGAGTTGAACCCAAACGGCAAAGTCTTTTTGGGAACTCGCATCCGTTGCCAGCACTTTAAGATTTTGGCCCACTTCTAAATGATTTAAAGCTCGTTTCGCTTTTAATAGAGGCAACGGACATTGCAAACCTTGAGTATCTAGCAGTTGTTGCCACGGTAATGTGTTCAACGACATTTTATAGTCCATATTATATCTCATCTTCATTAGAAGGAATTTCGCAATGAGACGCTACATTATAGGTCAAGGGGCTCCCCAGTCCTATCTATGCTTAATATATTTTATTAACCTTTTATTACGCATCAGGTGTGGCTGGCTAGTCATATGCTTATCCACCGTATCAATGACAGGTCTTTTGCCAAGCGCTCACGCCACTAATTTACCCATCATCAACACCCATAGTTCTGCTCACATGAGCCTAGACGATGAATATCGCTTTGGTCATATTATTGCGGGTAGTATACGACAACAGTTGCCCTTATGGGACGATTTGGCCGCACTAAAGTTCATTAATGATTTAACCCAACCCTTAATTAGTCGCAGCCAACTTAATAAAAAAACCACCCACCTTTTTATTATTCGCAATAAAAACATTAATGCCTTTGCCGCCCCTGGAGGCATTATAGGAGTCAATACTGGGCTCATTATGCAAGCTGGGGCGATAGACGAATTGGTGGCTGTTCTGGCCCACGAGGTGGCTCATCTTAGCTTGCGGCATTACGTTCAAACTCAGGCCCAAGAAAAAGCCCAGATGCCATTTTATATGGGCGCATTTCTAGCATCCATTTGGATGGCAGGTAACGTAAGTGGCAACATTGGTGAGGCTGGATTTTATGCCACTCAGTCTATGCTTCAACGCAGCCAACTTAAATATAGCCGCATTCATGAGCGGGAAGCAGACCGCATTGGCTTTGAATTAATGGAGCAAAGTCCATTTGATGTAAACCATATGCAAAGCTTATTAGAACGCCTGCAGTCGCCCTTTGTAAAAGAGTCTCCAATGTGGGAGTGGGCTCGAAGCCATCCGATAAATAATGAACGTGTGGCCGACATTAGCCAGCGCATATTAATCAATCAACCTAACCCTAAACGACATGGTTTTGACCTTAGCTTTGAGTTATTGAAAATTTATCAAACGGCTCAACTGTCTAAAACTCCTAAGCTTTCTCTTGATCAACTAAAACTCAATTTTGATCCTTTGGACAATAATTACGGGACTTTGGTATCTTACACACAAGCGCTTGGCAACATCGCTACAGGGGAAGTAAAGCAAGCTAGCCAACAACTGCAAGCCTTATCAATACAACATCCCAATGCAACACTAATTTGGTACAGTTGGATGCACAACTTACTCAGCCAAAACCAAACACAAGCCGTATTAGAGCAATTGCAGTCGAGAAGGCTTCAGCGTCGTGACGATAGTCTGTCGCTATGGATCAATGCTTTAGCCTTGCGCCAAGCCGCTCAGCCTAAGGCCTCTATGCAAGTTTTATTAACCCTACTCGAAACACAGCCGACATGGGCCATCGGTTGGCGGACAGTGGCTGAATGGAGCATCTTAGACCAGCGATTACAGCTTAACCATATGGCACAGTCTCAGTGGCATTTATTGCGGGGGGAAGCTCAACTAGCTCTTAAACAAGTCCAATACGCTAGTCAGCAACAAACAGATACCCAAGCAAGATCTTTGTTATTGCAGCGGGAAAAAGCCTTGCGCCTTATCAATGACCAAGCCGAGTTTAACTAGCCGCTGCAAAATCCATCAGCCGTTGCAGCGGTTTTAAGGCCTGTTGTTGCAGATCTGGATCGATAATAATTTCATTATGCCCAAGCAGTAACACTTGCTCTATCTTGTCGAGGTCATTCATGGCCATCCAAGGACAATGGGCACAACTGCGGCACGTCGCACTATTGCCAGCCGTAGGTGCTTCCATCAGCAGTTTATCTGGAGCAGCCTGTTGCATTTTATAAAAGATGCCACGATCTGTTGCGACAATGAATTCTTTGTTGGGCATCTCTTGTGCCGCTTTAATCAACTGCGTGGTCGAACCCACAAAATCTGCAATTTCAGCCATAGCATTAGAAGACTCAGGGTGAACTAGCAAAGCAGCATCAGGGTACACCTGTTTCAGCTGTTCTACTCCAAGCACTTTAAATTCATCATGTACGATACATGATCCAGGCCAAAGCAACATGTCAGTGCCTGTCTGTTTTGCAATGTAACGACCCAGATGCTGGTCTGGTCCCCAGATAATAGGTTTGTCTTCCACCGCCAAGTGTTCCATTAACTTTACTGCAATACCTGAAGTCACAACCCAATCTGCGCGTGCTTTAACTGCTGCCGAGGTGTTGGCGTAAACTACGACTGTATGGTCTGGATGTGCATCACAAAAGGCGGTGAACTCATCAGCTGGGCAGCCAATATCAAGTGAACATGTGGCTTCTAAAGTGGGAACTAAAACACGCTTTTCGGGGCTTAGTATTTTTGCTGTTTCACCCATAAAGTGAACACCAGCAACAATTAGTGTAGAGGCTGAAGTTTGGCTACCAAAACGAGCCATTTCCAGAGAATCTGAAATACAGCCACCTGTCTCTTCAGCTAACTCTTGAACTAAGGCATCCGTATAATAATGGGCAACTAAGGTAGCATTTTGTTGTTTAAGTAGGCGCTTGATACGTTTTTTTTGTGCACCTGCATCGGCAATAGAGGGCATATTTTTTAAATGTTCATGTGCCAAATGTTCTTGCACCAACACCCTTGCCGAAATGTCTTTAGGGGTCATCATAAAAGCATTAGAGTCGGACATATTAATTTACTTTCTCTAGGGCTAAACGCGCTGCTGATGACTCTGGATACTCAGCTAAAACCCGTTGCAGCAGTTGGTTAGCTTTATCAACGTTACCTGTATTTTGGTAGGCTACTCCCGCTTTATAAAGCGCGTCTGGAATTTTTCTGTGTTGTGGGAATTTAGAAATCACATTTTCAAAAGATACTACTGCTAAAGATGCATCGCCTTGCACCATATAGACCTCACCTAACCAATAATACGCATTGCCAACAAGATCACTTTGTGGAAAGGTTTTCACAAAAGCTAATAGTGCCACAATTGAGGCATCAAACTGACGCTTTCTAATTAAAGCATATGCAGCCTTATAAGCGATCTTGGCAGCTTCTGGATCATTTGGTGCTTGCCCTGCTAAGGTTTGTGTCTCAGTTGTAGATGTCTCAGTTGCGGGTCCAACAGGCACAGCTGTCGAAATAACCTTAACTTGACTAACAACAATTTTCGGCTGTGTTGTTTGATCAGTTACAGGCGCTACTCGAGACTCTTTTGTCACTGGAGCGGCAGTCGATAAGCTAACAATACGACGATCTAGGTCTAAGTAACGTTGTTTTTGATCCTCTTTAAGTTTTCCTAAATTATAGTTGAGCTCTTCGACTTGGCCACGCAGTTGTTGAACTTCTTGTTGTAACATCTCGACCAGGTCAAAGATTTGTGCATTGGCATTGGTGTTGCCTGCGTTGGTTACTAAATCCACTGTTACCGGAGTAACGGGGTCAGCCTGCATGGACTGAGGGGAAGGATTAGACTGAGCTGCAGTGTCATTGACCAAATCAGTAACTGGTACAGCCGTATTAGCCCTGACTTCAACAGACACAGCCAAAATAAAGAGTAATAATGCACAAGGATTATTAGTTTGAGACATGCAGTCCAACCTCAAAAATCACCGAGTTGATAAACAAAAAACCACCGATGTGACAAGCACACCGATGGTATTTAGGGCGGGTAAAAGTCTACGTCGTTTTGGTAGACCCTAGCATTCGCTAGTAGTTAACGTAACGTACTTCTACTCGACGGTTTTCGGCCAAAGAAGCGCTATCACTGCCTGAATTAACAGGACGTTCTTCACCAAAGCTGACCACTTCAATTGCTTCTATAGAGACACCTTGTACCACTAGATAACGGCTTACCGCATTACCACGGCGCTCACCAAGAGCAATGTTGTACTCCCTTGTTCCACGTTCATCAGCGTGTCCTTCTAATACAATTTTTGCTGAAGGGTTTTGGCTTAAATAAGCAGCGTGACCATTTAATGCAGTACGAAACTCTGCTTTGATGGTCGACTGGTCAAAGTCAAAATAGATGACATGAGCCAAAGCTTCGGCGGCTTTTTGAGCCTGCTGCTTTTGCGCGGCCACCTGTGCAGCCGCGTTATCAGCAGCCTGTTGGGCGGCCTTAGCATCTGCTAAAGCTTGAGCTTCTATCAAAGCCGCTGCTGCCGCTGCTGCCTGTGCATCTTTGAGCGCTTGCGCGTCTGCTTGAGTTTGGGCTAATGAAGCTGCTTCTGCAGCAACTTGGGCTGCTTGAGCACTGGCGCTTGCATCCGTGGTCTCGCCAGTAGAACTACAGGCAGCTAAAAAAGCTACCAAAACACTGGAGGCGATAATTTTACTTAAGTTAACCACTTGCATGGATTTGCTCCTTATATAACTTTTTAATTATTGATACATCCGTGGAGGGATTCTAGCATAGATAATATCCCTACCACTAGACCTTCTGGCGTCATTACGCTTAATTCAAGTATGGTGACCAAGCGGGCTCCCTAACTACTCCCTCATTAGCAGGTATATTGAACTTAACTTTTCCATCTATCGACACTGCTGCCAAGATATCTCGGCCACCCACTTGGGTAGAATACATCACCATACTGCCATTAGGTGCAACACTAGGGGACTCATCCAAACTTGTTTTGGTTAACAAAGCCATAGTGCCACGCTGCAGGTCTTGCACTGCAATGTGGAACTGTTCATCATGACGACTGACAAGCACTAAAAAGCGACCATCATGAGTTAAACTGCCACGGGCGTTGTAGTCTCCTTCAAAGGTTAAACGCTCTACCCAACCCGATTCTAACGTCACCTGATAAATTTGCGGCTTACCCCCTCGATCTGAAGTAAAGAGAATATTCTTCCCGTCTACGCTCCAAGAAGGCTCTGTATCAATGCCGTAATGCTTAGTCACTCGAGTTAGACGTTTGCTCGCCAAATCTAGAGTATATATTTCTGCATTGCCATCTTTAGACAACACCATTGCCAATTTACTCCCATCAGGGGACCAAGCAGGCGCTCCATTAATGCCTTTAAAAGACTTAATACGCTCTCTTTGGCCTGTAGTAATGTCCTGAATGTAGATCGCAGGGCGATTAGTCTCAAAAGAAACATAAGCCAACTTAGTTGCATCACGAGACCATGAGGGTGACATGATCGGTTGGTTGGACTTTAGAATTTCTTTCGCATTATATCCATCAGAGTCTGCAACTAAAAGTTTATAGTAGCTTGGATTAACTTTTTTATCCGCAGCAACGTAGGCTATGCGAGTTCTGAAAGCGCCTTTGAGGCCAGTCAAGGCCTCGTAAACCGCATCACTGATGGAATGCCCTAAAGCCCGAAGGTCGTTTTTACCACCAGCAAAGCGACCGCTGAGGATACTCTCTTGGCGTTGCACATCAAAGAGTTGGTAGTCGACTTGAAAGCCTCCCGTGTCAGTAATCACTACTTGACCAATGACAAGATATTCAGTCGCCAAATATTGCCAATCACGAAAGAAAACATCGTCTTTTTGATAAGGAAAACTCAACATTAATGAGCGTTTCAAGGATTTAAATTGACCACTGCGTTCCAAGTCTGCATCAATAACTTGGGCCACATCCTCATTTAAAGCTCGATCACCAGACCATTGAAATGGAACCACAGCAATGGGCACAGGATTGTCTACGCCTTGAGTTATTTCTATCACCAGATTTGACGACCAAGCTGAAAGAGAAAACAACAAGGTAAAAGCCATAGATGAAAATACCGAAAAAAACCTTACTTTTAGTATTCTTTGAATCATTCGAATCACTTTTTTTACTCGCATCACAATCTCAAGTCCTCTGGTTTAAACAAAAAGTTAAATTCACGAAAGTTAGCATCGAACAAGCCAGCTTTGAGTTGGCTTAACTTATCAAAACGCCCCACCTTTTTGACCGCTTTCACCGCCGATGCTACAAAGGCATCTGTCGCACTATCATCTCGATATCTTATTTCAATATCAACCACTTCACCCGTAGGTACTAAGTGAATAACCAACTCAACCACCATTCCAGTGCGCGCATTGGCTGGTCTAACCCAGCGCTGAATAATTTCGCTCCTTATATAGTTGACTGCAGACGCCACTGCTTGACTATTGGTTGCTTCTTGCTCCAGAGCTTGCATCTGCGCGTCTTCATCATCTAATAAGTTGTTTAACGCTTGCTCAACTTCAGCTAACTGTTGTGCCACTTTTTGCTCAGCGGCTTTTTTATCTGCTACTTTCTTATCTGCTACTTTCTTATCTGCTACTTTCTTATCTGCTAGTTTCTTATCTGCTAGTTTCTTATCTGCTAGTTTCTTATCTGCTAGTTTCTTATCTGCTACTTTCTTATCTACTACTTTCTTATCTACTACTTTCTTATCTGCTACTTTCTTATCTGCCGCTTTCTTATCTAATACCTTCTTATCTACTTTTTTCTTATCTGCGGCTTTTTTAGCTGTGGCTTTTTTATCTGCCACTTTTTTATCTGCTAGTTTCTTGTCTGCTTTTTTCTTATCTGCTTTTTTCTTATCTGCTTTTTTCTTATCTGCTTTTTTCTTATCTGCTTTTTTCTTATCTGCTGCTTTCTTATCTGCTGCTTTCTTGTCTGCTGCTTTCTTGTCTGCTGCTTTTTTATCCGCAACCTTTTTATCCGCAGCCTTTTTATCTGCAGCAGAAACAACCTGCTTCTGCTGTGCCAATAATGAGTCCAAATCAATCAAAGTTGCTTCAACACGCTGCTTTATTTGTAAGGGCGGCGTGCGTTTACTCTGACTCTGCCATTCTGTCATTACTATAAATGCTACAACAATGTGTACCATCAATGCCATTAAACTGGGTAAAATATAAGAATGATCTAGTTTCACGGACTTTCCGAAACAAGCCCAACACTTTGGGCACCAGCTTGTTGTAATACGGTCATAATGCGCACGACAAGCCCATACTCTATCGCTTTATCACCTCGCAGTAGAACTTGGGTATCTGGCGCACGTTGCAATATTTTCCCAACTTGCACACCAATCCGTTCTAGGGTCACCGGTTGCTTGTTATTTTCACCAAGCTCTAGATAAAAGTCACCCGTTTTGGTGACTGAAATAATTAGAGGTTGGTTAAGTTCGTCAGAAGCTACTGGATCAGACTTAGCTTGTGGCAAATCTACATTGACACCTTGGGTCAACATGGGTGCGGTCACCATAAAGATCACTAACAACACCATCATCACGTCGATGTAAGGCACAACATTAATCTCAGCGTTCGGTTTATGGCGCTTAGTTCTAGGTCGTCTTATCGTACTCATGGGGCAACCTATAGCTCAGATGCGTGGGCTTTGCGATGTAATATACTGGAAAACTCTTCTGCGAAGGTCTCATAGCTAGATAATATAGAATCAACCGTATGGGAGAAGCGATTATAAGCAATCACTGCAGGGATGGCCGCAAACAGCCCCATCGCTGTGGCAATTAAGGCTTCTGAGATACCAGGTGCTACCGTAGCCAAAGTGGCTTGGTGCGCGTTGGCTAGCCCTCTAAACGAGTTCATGATGCCCCACACGGTTCCAAACAACCCCACATAAGGGCTGACAGAACCAACACTTGCCAAAAATGATAAATGGGCTTCTAGTTTCTCTTCTTCTTTAGAAATGGCCACACGCATAGCCCGCTGAACACCCTCCATTACCGCATCACCGTCAGCATCAGTTTGCTGCCTCAACCGAGTAAACTCTTTTATGCCAGCCCGAAATATATTTTCTGCACCATTATCTGGGTTAGGTTCTGCACTAACCTGTCGAAACAATTGACTTAGATCGATACCCGACCAAAATTGCTCTTCAAAGGCCTTCATATTATCACGGGCAAATTTCAACGCTCGACGGCGTTGAAAAATCATGACCCAAGACATCACTGAGGCGATGAGCAACAGCAACATGACCATTTGCACCAAAAAACTGGCGTTCAAGATCAAACTCAGTACCGACATTTTATTGTCCACAGACCATTCCTCTCCAAGACTTTGCATTTTTCAATGCCAAGCCAATACTAAAAATTTCAAAAAAAAACAGTAACGTAAGATTAGATATCTAAATTACCACATCATTCAACATTAACCTGTGGGCAATAATACCATTATAAACCCTAAGTTAACGCAATAACCCTTGCTTTGAACTGCACGGTTAAAAAAAGTTCCTCGCACTAGCCCTGCGCCTTAAGTTTGAGCATCACCTTTTGGGGCAATAACGCCAAAATGGTCATAAGCTCGGTCAGTTACAATTCTGCCCCGCGGTGTTCGCATGATGAATCCCTGCTGAATGAGATAGGGTTCCAGGACATCTTCTATGGTTTCTCTTTGTTCACTAATGGCCGCTGCTAAATTATCAATACCGACAGGGCCACCAGCAAATCTCTCAATAATTGCCAACATCAAGCACCTGTCCATGCCATCAAATCCTAGATGATCTACGTTAAGCATGTTGAGAGCCTGATCTGCCACATGAGCATTAATTACACCATCAAATTTAACTTCAGCATAGTCTCTAGTTCGACGCAAAAGTCGATTGGCAATACGCGGTGTACCTCTTGATCTGCGTGCCACTTCTGCTGCACCTTCAGGTTGCAAGGAGACTTCAGACAGATGAGCAGAACGAGTGACAATGGTGGTTAAATCTTTCACCGAGTAATACTCTAAACGCTGAGTAATACCAAAACGATCTCGTAATGGAGACGTCAAAGAGCCAGCACGAGTTGTTGCACCCACCAGTGTAAATGGTGGCAAGTCGAGTTTAATCGACCTAGCAGCTGGCCCTTCACCAATCATAATATCAAGTTGATAGTCTTCCATTGCTGGATATAAGATTTCTTCTATAACTGGACTTAAACGATGGATTTCGTCGATGAATAATACATCACCCGCTTCCAAGTTGGTTAACATGGCAGCTAAATCCCCAGCTTTTTCGAGCACTGGACCAGACGTGGTTTTTAAATCACCACCCATTTCATTGGCAATAATGTGCGCAAGGGTAGTTTTACCAAGTCCAGGTGGACCATAGATTAATGTGTGATCCAAGGCTTCAGCCCGGCCCTTGGCCGCCGCAATGTAGATCTGCATTTGTTCTTGAACTACGGGTTGACCAATATAGTCTTGCAATAGTTTGGGCCTAAGCGCCCGTTCCAAATGGTCTTCACCTAGTTGGCTTACTGCTTCTAACGGTGATCCAAAACGATCCGCTTCTATCATGCTCTACCTATTATTATTAATAATCCAGTTAAACTGTCATAACCACAGTCTAATCAAAACCTATAAAAATCCATATCCACAGGCCTATATCATGCCTTTTAATGATAAGCGAATGAGGTCTTCACAACTTCCATCAGGTGCAGATTTTACCGCTGCCGAAACGGCTTTAGAGGCTTGCACCGGCTTATAACCCAGACCCACTAATGCACTTTCTGCTTCTGACTGGGCACTGGCTGCAAAGAGTGAGGCTTTGACGGTTCCCGTTTGGACACCCGCGTTGCCTACAGTTTGCCACGCTGAAAGTTTATCACCTAACTCCAAAACAAGCCGCTCTGCAGTTTTTTTGCCGACTCCCGGAATTTTCACCAACGTGGCTGCATCTTGATTTTGTACACATTGGCAAAACCCTTGAGCATCCATGCCCGATAATATTGCTAAACCCAACTTTGGCCCAACCCCATTTACTTTGATCAATATACGAAATAAGCTTCGTTCATCTAACTCGGAAAATCCAAAAAGTAATTGCGCATCCTCTCTCACCACAAAATGAGTATGCAGCATGGCTGTGTCACCTTCAGCGGGTAATTGACAGAAACTATTGAAAGAAATTTCAATCTCATATGCCACTCCCTGCACATCAATAACCACTTGAGCAGGCTGTTTACTCAACAATACCCCACTAATACGTGCAATCATTTTATCCGCCCTTTATAACCATTAGATTTATCGAACACGTCCACGACGGCTTCCCTTAAGCTTTTGAAGTAAAACTTGTTTTTCGACACTTTTAGGACTACTACTGGTGGCTAATCTAACTAGACTAGCATGAGTATTCGCATGGCAAATAGCAATGGCTAAGGCATCGGCAGCATCTTCTTGGGGCAAGCCTGGTAGCTTCAGCAAGCGCGCTACCATTTCTTGCACTTGATTTTTTGCTGCCGCACCATTGCCTACCACAGCTTGCTTTACCTGACGTGCTGAGTATTCTGCAACAGGCAAACCATGGTTCACTGCTGCAACCATAGCCACACCCCTAGCTTGACCCAATTTAAGAGCAGAGTCAGCGTTGCGGGCCATAAACACTTGCTCAATAGCAAATTCTTGAGGTACATAAGTTTCTATGATCTCATCAACCCCACGATATATCTGGCCTAAACGTCCTGCCAGTTCATCACCCGATATCTTTATATGACCACTGGCCACATAAATGCGCGAAGCTCCCACCGCATTGATAATACCGTAGCCAGTTTTGCGAGAGCCTGGATCTATTCCTAGTATGAGCGCCATAAATAGCATTCGCTGATGAAATGATTGATGTATGAATACTAGCAAATACTGTACAAAATCACAGTAGTTTTTTTACCCTAAAAACAGCCAATAAAAAAGGCCCAACAATTTCATGGTGAGCCTAAGTTGCGGCTTTAACCGCTGCAGCTAAAAAACCTTAAGTTATTCAGAGACGACTTTTTCCCGTAACTTGATATTAAGTTCACGCAGTTGCTTAGTGGCCACTAAGCCAGGTGCTTGGGTCATTACGCAAGCCGCACTTTGGGTCTTAGGAAATGCGATCACTTCACGGATAGAACTGGAACCTGTCATCAACATAACTAGCCGATCTAAACCGAATGCCAAGCCACCATGGGGAGGACATCCATATTTCAATGCATCCAACAAGAAGCCAAACTTTTCTTGTTGCTCTTCTGCACCAATATTTAACAATTCAAAGACCTTAGTTTGCATATCTTGTTGGTGAATTCGAATCGAACCCCCACCCAACTCAGTACCATTCAATACCATGTCATAGGCACGAGACAAGCCCGTTAGTGGGGACGCCTCGAGTTCTTCTGGAGTGCAAGAAGGTGCAGTAAACGGATGATGGATAGCAGTAATACCGCCATCTGAAGTCGTTTCAAACATAGGAAAATCTACCACCCACAAAGGTGCCCAATCACAGGTCATTAATTCTAAGTCTTCACCCAACTTACAGCGCAAGGCTCCCAAAGCCTCATTAACCACTTTTTCACTGTCTGCACCAAAGAAGATCAAGTCACCATCTTTTGCTTCTAAACGCTCAAGAATAGAGGCCCGCACTGGCAGAGGAAGAAACTTCACAATGGGTGATTGTAAACCTTCTTCCAAATCACTGGCGTCGTTAACTTTGATATAGGCCAAACCCTGTGCCCCATAAATACTCACAAATTTAGTATAAGTATCAATTTGTTTGCGGGTTAAACTAGCGCCATTAGGTACTTTAAGGCCAGCGACCCGGCCGTTAACATCATTAGCTGGCCCTGCAAAAACCTTAAAATCCACATCTTTCATCAAATCACTCACGCTCACCAACTTTAGTGGAATGCGCAAGTCTGGTTTATCACTGCCATAGGTTTCCATAGCTTCGCTATAAGGCATGCTTGGAAATGGGCCTAAATCCACGTTGATCTGACTTTTGAATAACTCAACGACCATTTTTTCAGTAATAGCCATAATCTGAGTTTCATCCATAAAGGATGTCTCGATGTCAATTTGAGTAAACTCGGGTTGCCGATCTGCTCGCAGATCTTCGTCTCGGAAACATTTGGCAATTTGGTAATAACGATCCATACCAGAAACCATAAGTAGCTGCTTAAACAACTGTGGTGATTGCGGCAACGCAAAAAAGTGGCCTTCGTGGGTACGACTTGGCACCAAATAATCTCGCGCTCCCTCTGGTGTGGCGCGCGTCAGAATAGGTGTCTCAATGTCTAAAAATCCATTTTGATCCAAAAAATTTCGGATAAATGTACTGACCTTAGAACGCAATTTTAATTTTGCAGCCATTTCTGGACGGCGCAAATCTACATAACGATACTTAAGGCGCACGTCTTCACCCACAGACTGGTGCTCATCCAATTGAAATGGTGGTGTTTCAGATTTATTTAAAATCTCAAGTTCTTGACCTAAGACTTCTACTGCGCCCGTTGGCATTTCTGGGTTGTCCGTACCGGCAGGTCGAGCACGAACTAAGCCTTTCACCTTAACGACAAACTCATTGCGGCAAGCGTCGGCTAAAGCAAAACTATCCTCTCGGTCAGGATCAAACACGACCTGGACAATACCTTCACGGTCTCGTAGGTCTAGGAAAATAACGCCACCGTGGTCGCGACGCCGATGAACCCAGCCGCACAAGGTAATTTGTTGGTCAACATCGCTAGCTCTCAGTTGGCCGCAATAATGGCTTCGCATAATTGTATTTCCTAAAAATTAAATCGTTTTAATGGTTATGTTTAATCATTGGCAGCGTTCACACTTTTTACGCTACTAGCCGCATTAATCTCGCTACTCGTTTTTTTTGTATCACCTGCTAAATTCTTCTTAGCGCCGGTTTTAAAGTCCGTTTCATACCAGCCTTGGCCTTTGAGTCTAAAACCTGCCGCTGATACTTGCTTACGATAATGATTTTTGCCACATTCGGGGCAATCTGTTAACGGCGCATCGCTTAATTTTTGCAATACGTCTTTGCCAAAACCACAATCTTGGCATAGGTATTCGTAGATAGGCATGGTGTATTCCAGCAGAACATCTCAAAACCCGAAATTATAACCCATTCCAAGTCCCCAACGGCAGTAGAAAATGCACCTTTATCCTACATTCATCCAACTATTACCCATTTATTGTTAATTTAACCACCAAAGGCATTTATCCCGCGGCCATGGCAACATACAATAGCTCTTCATCATTTTCGTTTTTATTGGATTTACTCACCCATGCGCGCCAGTCAATTTTTAATTGCCACCCAAAAAGAAACCCCTGCAGACGCCGAAGTTATCAGCCATCAACTCATGCTTCGTGCTGGCTTAATCCGCCGTTTGGCTTCAGGTTTATACACTTGGTTACCCATGGGCCTGCGCAGCATTAGAAAGGTTGAGCGCATTGTTAGGGAGGAACTAGACGCCGCAGGTGCGCAAGAATTATTAATGCCCGCTGTGCAACCCGCTGAATTATGGCAAGAGTCTGGTCGTTGGCAACAGTATGGTCCAGAACTTTTACGCTTAAAAGATCGTCATCAGCGTGATTTTTGTGTTGGCCCCACCCATGAAGAGGTGATTACTGACATGATGCGCAAGGAAGTTCGCAGTTATAAAAGCTTGCCCATGAACTTTTACCAGATTCAAACTAAGTTTCGGGATGAGGTGCGACCTCGTTTTGGTGTCATGCGCTCCCGTGAATTCATTATGAAAGACGCTTACTCTTTTCACTTAGATCAACAATCTTTGCAACAAACCTACGATACGATGCACCTGGCCTACACCAATATATTTACTCGTTTAGGGTTAAACTTTCGAGCAGTGCGAGCAGATTCTGGCAGCATCGGTGGCGACGCGTCACAAGAATTTCATGTGTTAGCTCAGTCAGGTGAAGATGATATTGCCTTCAGTAATGATCCGAGTAGTCACTTTGCAGCTAACATAGAAACAGCTGAAGCCATGCTCCCTAAGGCGCCTCGAGCGGCCCCAAGCAAGGCCATGGAAATGGTCCATACTCCTGATCAAAAAACGATACAAAGCGTCTGTGAATTTTTGGGCCTAGCAGCCACCCAAAGCTTAAAAACCCTAGTGGTTCTTGGCCACGAAGATGATAATGGTCAACAGCCATTAGTGGCCCTAGTCCTGCGCGGTGACCACACCATGAATGAAATTAAAGTGGAGAAGCACCCTCTTATTGCTAGCCCACTGACCATGGCACCTGAACAGCGTATTGTTGATGAATTAAACACAACACCCGGTTCAATTGGACCGGTGGGTTTATCCATCTCAATTATCGCTGACCGCGCCGCCACCGTAATGAGCGATTTCACAGCGGGCGCAAATCTGCCTGGTTACCACCATACAAACCTCAACTGGGAACGCGACTGTGGCTACACCCAAATTGCAGATATTAGGAATGTCGTAGAAGGCGATCCAAGCCCTTGTGGACATGGCAATATCGAGATCAAACGGGGTATTGAAGTAGGCCATATTTTCCAATTAGGTGATAAATACTCACAAGCGATGAATGCCACGGTGTTGAATGAAAATGGTAAACCTCAGTTTATGCAAATGGGGTGTTATGGTATTGGTATTACCCGCATCGTTGCAGCCGCTATTGAACAGAACTTTGATGAAAATGGTATCATGTGGCCCCTTGCCCTTGCGCCTTTTGAGGTTGCACTTATTCCCCTTAACTACGAAAAATCTGCAGCGGTGCGTGAGGCTACAGATTCCCTCTATAGTGATTTTAAGGTCGCTGGTATCGATGTTATTATGGACGATCGCGCAATGCGACCAGGGGTCAAATTTGCCGACGCTGAGCTAATAGGCATACCTCATCGTATCGTCATTGGAGACCGCGGTATCGATAGTGGCACATTAGAATATCGCGACCGAAGAGCTGAAGCTAACGAAGACCTGCCTTTAACGGAGGCCTTAAACTTTGTTAAGGCTAAACTAGGACATCGATGATGAGCGTTACTTTATATCATAACCCTCGCTGTTCTAAATCTCGGGCTACCCTAGCTTTATTAGAGGCCCAAGGTGTTGTTGCAAAAATCCGCTTATACCTTGAACAAGTGCCCAGTTCCGATGAGTTGACAAACTTGTTATCCATGCTCGATATGGATGACGCTCGACAACTGATGCGTCAGGGAGAAGAAGCCTACAAGTTAGAACATCTAGCCAACACTCAATTATCTCAGTCCGAATTAATCACCGCCATGATCAAGCATCCAAAGCTAATCGAAAGGCCCATTGTTGTCCATCAAGGCCAAGCTCGGATTGGTCGACCACCTAAATCAGTTTTGGAGATTTTATAATGCAGTACCAGCAGAAACGGAAGTTCTCACGGATGGTTAGTGTCGGTGCCTATATCGCACTCATCGCCTACTTTGTGATCAGCACCCTGTCCCAAACCTATGCTGAGATCGGCAGTCTTGTGATTATTGGCATCAAGTGTTTCCCCTTACTTGGCTTTGGGTTAGCTATGTATAAGCAGCACCTGCGCCAGATGGCATGGATGTGTTTTGTCTTACTCATTTATTTCACTATAGAAATTATGTACGTACCCGTTAATGGCGCCTTGGGGGCCTTAATTATCACTCTACTTTACACTAGCACTATGCTCCACATTCGCTGGCATAACCGTGCCCATGAAGAAGCCAACGGGTTAGCTAGTATGGACCAAAAATAGGATACGTCTGAGATAGATAACCGCTGATCACATCTATTAACTGACCAGCTTTAGTTTCAGTCTTAGCCAAGTTGTATTGGTGTTTGATAAAGTTAACTCAGACCAAACTTGTTGATCTATACTTTAAGCATGACATACAGCCAACTCATCAAACTCGCTACCTGGGCATCTGTTGTTGCTGCCATTAGCTTAATTGGCGTCAAAACATGGGGCTGGGATCAAACGCAAAGCGTCAGTTTACTGGCTTCATTGATTGATTCCACCATGGATAGCGCCGCTTCATTAATCAATTTTTTTGCCATACGTTATGCCATGGCTCCTGCTGACAAGGAGCATCGCTTTGGACACGGCAAGGCAGAAGCACTTGCGGGTCTTGCTCAAGCATTATTGATTTTAGTTTCCATTGGTTTGCTACTTACACAGACTTTAGGTCGCTTATGGAATCCACTGGTGGTCGAAAATACTCCAATTGGCATAAGTATTATGCTGGTTAGCATGGTCCTTACCGGAGCGTTAGTCGTCTTCCAGTGGTACGTTGTCAAACGCACCCAATCTAATGCTATTAAGGCTGACTCACTGCATTACACGTCAGATTTTTTGATGAATTTTGGCGTCATAATAGCCCTTTTTCTTGCAAGTATTGGCTATCATGGAGCAGACCCTTACTTTGCATTAAGTATTGGTGCCTTCGTCGTTTATAGCGCTTGGGGTATCGCACAATCGGCTTTTCACTTGCTCTTAGACCACGAGTTGAGTGATGAACAAAGGCACCTCATTACTCAACTGGCCCTGACACAACCCCAAGTTATTGGAATGCATGATCTACGCAGCAGGCAATCGGGTCACATGCAGTTCATTCAATTGCATTTAGAACTGCAAGAAGACATGCTTCTACTAGAGGCACACGGCGTAGCAGAAGCATTAGAACACCGTATTATGGCTGTGTTTCCATATGCTGACGTGATTATTCATCTAGACCCAGTGAGTGCGGCGGATTGAAATAGTTGAACAGAGGTGACGATCGGTTGATTAAGCTTAGCAAGGCCCAGTAGGCTCTAATAAAAACGTCACACTATTGAAAAATATCACACGATGGAAAAAGGTTATACCGAGGCACAGAAAAAAGGCTTTTAAAACGAACCAAATTAGCAATAGCATTGGCAGTACA
Organism: Candidatus Njordibacter sp. Uisw_058; assembly: GCF_047730065.1. Lineage (GTDB taxonomy): Bacteria > Pseudomonadota > Gammaproteobacteria > Pseudomonadales > Balneatricaceae > Njordibacter. Next base: position 1,165,278 of record NZ_CP159829.1, on the reverse strand, counting down.
AAAGGATGCTCATTAGAGCAACTGAATGAACAAATAGTTAACTCAGATGCTTTGCAAGCAATTTTGTGTGGGTTAGGCGTGACGACGGGTACGTTGACGTTTCTGCTGACGATCAAAGCTTTCTTGCTCTTTAGGCAAACGGCGTTTCACTTTCTTTGGGCGCATACCTACGAATTGAGAAAGTGCGTTGATGTCCGGTTGTGGCATTTCCATCCACATGCCAGCCCTAAGCTGGGGTGGTAAAAATACGTTACCATATCGCACCCGTTTTAAGCGGTTAACACGCAAACCTTGAGACTCCCACAAACGACGTACTTCGCGGTTACGGCCTTCCATGATAACCACATGATACCAGCGGTTAATTCCCTCACCACCAAATTCTTGTATGTCATTGAAACGCGCCATACCATCATCGAGTAAAACCCCTTGGTGCATGGTATTAACTTGTTCCATAGTCACATGCCCCATGACACGGACAGCATATTCTCGTTCAATAGTCGTTGAGGGGTGCATTAATGCATTAGCCAACTCACCGTCTGTGGTGAATAGCAAAAGCCCTGAAGTATTGATATCTAAGCGACCCACAGCAATCCAGCGCTCACCTTTGAGACGCGGCAACTTGTCAAACACTGTGGAGCGATTCTCTGGGTCTGAGCGGGTAACAATTTCACCTTCTGGCTTATTATAAATAAGCACACGGCGTTCTATGTTAGTAGGTGACACGATGTCAAGTTGTTTACCATCTACAGAAATATGGTCCCGCCAAGTAACACGATCACCTAGCTGAGCTTTTTCTTTGTTAATGGTAACTCGACCTGCAGCAATCCAACGTTCCATTTCGCGGCGCGAACCTACCCCCGCTCGAGCCAATACTTTTTGAAGTTTTTCGTCAGTGGTTTTTTGTTCAACAGCTTCTAGAGAGTCTTCCGGAGGAAGGTTTTGATCTGTCATGATAATCCCATCAATACAGTTAATAATTATCTCGATTATAGCTTAATGGATGGGTTCCGTCACGACCTCGATTTCTTGCTGCTGTGGCTGCTTCAATTTAGCTGGGGCCATAGTAGTCTCATCCCACGACTCCAATTCATCAAGAGCGGGCAAATCACTGAGTTGTTTGAGGCTGAAGTGATCCAAAAATTCTTTGGTGGTGGCAAATAACTCAGGGCGACCAGGCACCTCTTTGTGCCCAACACTGCGTATCCAACTGCGCTCTAACATGGTTTGAATGATTGGAGAACTCACCCCTACACCACGTATTGCCTCAATTTCTCCTCGCGTAATGGGTTGTTGATAGGCAATAATAGATAAGGTTTCGAGCAAAGCCCTAGAGTATCTTTGAGGTTTTTCTTGCCACAGGCGGGCCACCCAAAGGGCATAATCTTGAAGCACTTGAAACCGAAATCCAGAAGCGACTTCAACCAACTGAAACCCTCGCCCTTGATGGCTCTCTTGCAATTGCCTAAGAGTGTTCCTAATGCGTTTTTTGTCAACACCATCATGTTCATCAAATAATTCACCTAATCGTTCAACGCTTAAGGGTTTATCTGCTGCTAATAAGACGGCTTCCAATACCGGTGCGAGTTCAATAATCATAAACTAAGCTCCTGATTTGGGGATTCATTGTATCCTCCTAGACTTACGTGAATGGGTCCATACTCTTGGGCTTGAATCAACTTAATCAAGTTTTCTTTAACTAACTCCATCATTGCCAAGAAAGTAACAATCACACCCATACGGCCTTCTGATATGGTGAACAGGAGATGGAATGGCATGAACTGTTGCACTTGCAGTTGTGCCATCAAACTAGACATTCGCTCTCGCGTAGAAAGTCGTTCACGGGATATGGTGTGATGTTCATACATATCACACCGCTTGAGGACATCACTATAGGCGGCGAGCAACTCTTCCATTAGCACAGTCGGTTGGGGGCGAACTTTTTTAACATTGGGCATGTCCATCTTGACAGGAAAATTATCCCGCCCCATGCGAGGTAATTCCGCCACTCTTTCTGAGGCGTTTTTGAAACGTTCATATTCTTGTAACTGCTTTATTAATCGAACCCTTGGGTCTTCCTCATCATCTTCCATGGCTTGGGTCCGAGGCAGTAAACTACGACTTTTTATTTCTGCTAGGGTGGCCGCCATGACAAGGTACTCCCCTGCTAATTCAAATTGACTGGATTCCATTAATTCAATATAAGCAATATATTGATTAGTAATTTTTGACACATCTATATTAAGAATATCTAAATTGTGGCGTCTAATTAAATATAATAATAAGTCTAGGGGTCCTTCAAACGTCGTTTCTAAAATAACTTGCAAGGCGTGGGGAGGAATATAAAGATCGACGGGCAATTCATATTCTTTTCCTTCTACCCTAATTTCCATCTTAAAATAACTCCCAAACTGGCCTACAAGCTTTAGGTAAGCTTGGGTATTGGCCTAACTTTACCCATTTATAGTCTGGATTATGAAAGTCACTGCCCACAGAGGCATGAAATCCAAATTCATCACAAACTGCAGCCATTTCTTCAGCTACTCCAGGCACTTGATTACCAGCACACACCTCAATTGCCTGACCTCCTGCATCTGAAAAATCTGCCATTAAACGTCGACGCTTGGTGCGGGTCATTTTATAACGACTGGGGTGGGCCAACACGGCCACACCCCCAGCGGCATTGATCCACTCAACTACGCACTCTAAATCAGGCCAGACACTAGAAATATCACCCACTTTACCAGCCCCTAGATACTTATTGAACGCTTGGCCTACACTTGACACTAAGCCTTCATCGACCATGTGTTGTGCAATATGTGGTCGACCCACTTGGCCATCTCCAGCCAATATCATTGCACCTTGCGTAATGTCTGGAAAACCTCGTTGCAATAACTTTTTAGCAATTGTTTTTACTCGTTCTATACGCAATTGAGTTTGATGCTTTACTGCGGCGGTGATCGCTGTTGAGTGTATATCAATATTTAAACCCACGATATGTACACCCATATTATTCCACTGACTAGAAAGTTCTATTCCTTTTATGATGTTAATTTTTTCAGTAGCGTAACTTTTATTATTTTCAGTTAATTGCAAGTGTGCTTGAACCGTATCGTGGTCTGTAATTGCAAGGTGGGTTATACCCCGCTCAATGGCCAATGCTATTAATGCCTGAGCCGATAAACTACCATCTGAGTATTTGGTATGACTGTGTAAATCGTATTTAATCATTATTATAATTTTTTAATTTAATTTAATTTAATTTTATCTTATTTAAATGGAAATTGAATTATTCTCAGGTTCCAAATGCAAAAAAAATGAATCATTTAATTAATGGTTATTTAATAGTTTCGAAGTTATTTTCGAAGCCAATAAAGATCATCACTCAATCCAACTTACATGCCTTACTGAGGGCAATTAATAATGGGACCATTATGACTGAATTTACTGAAATTACCCGTAATAAAAGCCGTTTTAGATCAGCTTGCAAAGGCATGAGCCTGAAACAATTAAAGTCCATGGCTAACCACTTATCTGAGTTTATCGAAAAAAGAGCTCAAGAAGAAGTAGCCCTGGCTGAGCAGGCTGCCAAAAAACATAAAGAGAAGCAAGCCATACTCACTTCCATTGCTAAAGCTGGACTGACCCCAGAAGATTTTTTTGCTACCGATTTACCTAAGATTAAAAAACCTCGCAAGCCCGTAGCACCACAATACCGTATTAAAGATGCGCAAGGTTTAAAGCACGAATGGTCTGGCCGAGGACGCACTCCCAAGGCCTTCGAACTCTATTTTAACAATGGTGGTAGCAAAAATAGCTGCCGTATTTAAGTGTGATGCCTAAACACATGATTCAATAAGCCTTCAGTAGAGGCGTCAAATTTAGTGTCTTCTGGAGATGACGTGCCTGCCTGCCTGTTTTGTATGGCGCTAAGAGTGGTTTTAGCAATTTGTTTGCCTAGTTCGACGCCCCACTGATCAAAGGGATTAATATCCCACACCACGGCCTGCACAAATACCTTATGCTCATATAATGCAATTAATTGACCCAGACTTTCTGGCGTTAGTTCATCGAACATGAGAGTGCTAGATCCATGGTTATCAGGATACAAACGGTCTGGCGAAGCAGCCAGGCTTTGCTCCCAGGTCAGCACCTCATCACCTAACATCAGTACTCTTGATTGAGCCACACAATTGGCCAGATTTAAAGCTTGTTGATACTCTAATTGGTTGCGTGTGGCTTGAGTATATTCCCTCAACGTTTTGCGTTTTACAGGAACAATAAAGTCGGCATAATAGGCGGGTGAGCCTTGGTGTAATAATTGAAAAAAAGCATGCTGCGCGTTAGCTCCAACGTCCCCCCAAATCACTGGGCTGGTGTCAAAATCAACTCTTTCGCCAGCGTTAGTGACCAACTTTCCATTACTTTCCATTTCTAACTGGCTCAGGTAATTGGGCAATAACTTCAGCCGCCCATCATAAGGCAAAATAGTGTGGGCCTTTAAACCTAAAAAATTGATGTTCCATATACCAATTAACGCCAACATCACAGGTAAATTTTCCCGCAAGCTTGCGCTTTGAAAGTGCTCATCCATAGCATGAGCGCCCTTCAGCAACTGCTTAAAGCTAGCCATGCCTAATTTAATAGCAATAGGTAAGCCAATACCACTCCACAAGGAGTAACGGCCACCTACCCAATCCCATAAAGCAATCTGATTTTCTTCAGGTATACCCCAAACCGCCATTCGTTCGGGGAAAGCACTGCACCCCACAAGATGGTGCTGGCCAATCAAGTTATCACTGGGTATTTTCTTGCGCAACCAAGCACGTGCCGTTTCTGCATTGGCTAAGGTATCGATCGTCGTGAAGGTTTTGGAAGCGATAATAAATAACGTTGAAGCTTGATCTAGGTGCTGCAACATCTCTGCTAGTTGGCTACCATCCATCGAAGAGACAAACATCACCCCCAGTGGAAACTTGGTTTCTACAGAAAATTCATCTAAGGCATGGCAAACCATATGAGGCCCAATATCAGAGCCTCCCACACCTATATTTACGACTGTGGTAATCGGCTATCCAGAGTAACCAAACCACTGGCCTTGCTGTATTTTTACGGCAATTCTTTCCATCTCCAACAAGTTTTTATCAACTAACTGGTTCACGGACTGACCATCTACTTGAACATCACTATATTGATCTGAAGATGCGGCTCTTAAGGCCGTATGCAAAGCGGGCCTGAGTTCAGAACGATTAACCTCACCACCGCTAGTGAGTGCTTTAGAAGCGAGGCCTAGGCCTTGTTGTTGGGCTAATTCAATAAGCAAAGTGAGTGTTTCAGGGCTGAGTCTTTGCTTGGATAAATCCAATAACAAGGTTTGTGTGGATAACGAAAGGTCATTAAAACGCTCAGGGCCTGCGTTATTGAATAATTGTTTCAAGGAATAAGGCAAAATATCTTTTTGCAGGTGTGCTTCTAGAGCCTGCCAAGCCAGACTTTGTTTTACTGTCATGGTGGTTCTTTTCCTTTTAACTCAAAATAATATTTAATTAAATATTCAACTAATATTTGACTAATACTCATTCAAAAGCAAAATAACTTGGCACATCTGTGATTAAAGCCAAGTCCCTCAAGCTTGAGCATTAGCCATCATCATCTGTACTTGAGATTCATCTAGCACTGGCACTTTAAGATCCAGCGCCTTCACCAACTTAGACCCTGCTTTATCTCCCGCCACCAAATAATCTGTTTTTTTGGAGACGCTTGATGCCACCTTGGCACCTAATTCTTGTAATTGAATCTTCAACTCTTCTCGAGAAACACTCGTTAAGGTGCCTGTAATCACGAAGCAAATATCCTTAAATGGCAAGTTTTGCTGTTCAGTGTCTACGGGGTCAAATTCTGGCCAAGTGACGCCTAAATTTTGCAGTTTATCAATTACAGCCAGCGTTTCATTATCAGTAAAAAAGTGAAAGATTCGCTGAGCTACGATTGGACCCACGTCTTCAACGGCCAATAAGCTTTGGATATCTGCCGCTTTAATATTGTCTAGTGCACCAAAGTGCAGCGCTAAACTGCGCGCCGTAGCCTCTCCAACTTCACGTATGCCTAGGCTAAATAAAAATTTAGCCAAACTTGTGGATTTGCTTTTTTGTAAAGCAGAAAGAAGATTATTAGCAGATTTTTCTCCCATACGATCCATCGCTATTAGCGCAGTCTGATCTAAGGCATATAAATCTGCAATATGCTTTACTCTGCCCGATTCAACTAAGCTTTGAACTTGCTTTTCACCCAAGCCATCAATGTCCATTGCTTTGCGAGACACAAAATGTTTGATGGCTTGTACAATTTGAGCAGCACAACTTAAGCCATTGACGCATCTTAATGCAGTTTCGCCATCCTCCCTCTCGACAGGACCTTTACACTTAGGGCAAGTTAAGGGCGCCTCTACGACCTGTGCATTCGCTTGTCGCCGTTCTAACACTACTTTGACGACCTTGGGAATGACGTCACCAGCGCGGCGTACAATCACCGTATCGCCTATGTGGAGATCTAAACGTTGTATTTCATCCATATTATGTAAGGTGGCATTACTCACGGTCACTCCACCGACAAATACTGGCTCTAATCGAGCCACTGGCGTGACTGCTCCAGTCCGTCCTACCTGAAATTCAACTTTTAATACACGCGTCATTTCTTCTTGAGCTGGAAATTTATGGGCAATGGCCCATCGAGGGGCGCGCGCAACAAAACCTAAACTTTTTTGCAGTTCCAATTCATCAACCTTAAAAACAATACCATCAATTTCATAGGCTAAATGACTCCGTTTGACTGCCAATGCTTGGTAATAGTCTAAACAGGCTTCAATTCCTAGCACCCGACGCATTTCAGCATTAATTTTAAATCCCCAGACCTGCAATTGGTGCAAAATATCGAAATGTTGCGGGGGTAAAGGGCTTTCTTCACTGACCAGACCAATGCTATAGGCACACATCTCTAGAGGCCTTTGCGCTGTTATTCTGCTATCCAGTTGACGCAAGCTTCCAGCAGCAGTATTGCGGGGGTTAACGTAAGTCTTGAGCCCTTGTTCAACTAATTTTGTATTGAGGGCTTCAAAGCCCACACTAGGCATATAGACTTCACCTCTTACTTCGAGGGTTTCAGGCCAGTTTTTACCAATTAAACGCAGCGGAACTGAATCAAGGGTGCGGATATTTTGGGTAATGTCTTCACCACGACTGCCATCACCCCGTGTGGCTGCGGTGACTAACATGCCTTTTTCATAGGTAAGACTTACAGCAATGCCATCCAGCTTAGGTTCGCAGGCATACGCAATCGGCTGGTCTAGGGGCCGTTGAAGATATTTATTCAAACGTTCTCTAACACGACGATCAAAATCACATAAATCATCCCCATTAAAAACGTTATCTAGAGAAAGCATGGGAATTGCGTGGGTGACTTGTTTAAAACTCTCAAGGGGTTTGTCTCCCACTCTTTGGCTTGGAGAGTCAGCAGTTACCCATTGCGGGTTAGCTTTTTCGATGGTTAAAAGTTGTTGCATCAGCCGATCATACTCAGCATCAGGAACTCTGGGATCATCAAGTATGTAGTAGCTGTGATTATGCTCGCGCAATTGGTCTTTAATGACGTCGAGTTGCGTCATAAGCGTATTTGACATCGTTATTTTTAAACTATTAGAGAGTTAGAGTTGTGCACGACGTGTCAAATGACGTCGCTCAAAATCACGGATTTGCTGGCGACAATGGGCAATGGTCTGTGGACGCATAACGCTGCGTTGCTCGTCAAGTACGCCACCCCCAAGGTTACTCGCCAAACACTGGGCAGTTTCAAGCATATAGTCAAAGGCCTGCATACTATCTTGAGCCATTGGCAGACCCAAAAAGAAGACCACTCCTGGGGTATGCAAATGATTTATATCACCTAGGTCAAAGGTACCTGGTTCCATCATATTGGCCATACTGAATTGGGTTTTACCTAACCTTAGTCCATCTTCGAAGCGATGGAAGATCTCCATTTCTCCAAACACCATGCCGCATGCTTTGACCAATTGAAGCAATTGAGGCCCATAGAAACCTTGGCGATCGTTGGCTGTGACAAAAATACTAATGACTTGCTCAACATCTGTCCCATGGTGTGCACCTTCTTCTTCAACAGCATCTAACGCTTCTTGTTCTGCCACTCGCTTTCGACTCAATAGTTTTTTACCAAAGGTCATGGAAGTGACCTTCGCAAAACGTTTGGAGAGGCTTTGATCTTCGCTGCACTCAGTCAAAACATCCGAGTCATGCACGGAAACCTCTTTTGCATATAATTCTTCAATCCCTGTATCACTAAACAAGATATCATCACTGGTTTCAAGTAAATCATGACCTACACTACTTTTGACCGTGACCAGTGAAGTGAGATCCTGCTCAGCAAATAAATCACTTTGTACCATTGAATTAGTTTCTACCAGTTCATGAACTGGCCGAGTAGGGTCAAAGTCTGAACTGGCTAAAATAACGTCTGGCGTATCCGGTATAAGGTTTTGCTCATCGCTAACATTAGTTAATGCTTCTATTTCTTCGCTTGATAAGCTGATGGGGGTCCGATCAAGAATAAAGTGTTCTTTACCAACATCCATATCACTACTTTCATCTCGACTCTCAATGACAGCTCTACCCTCTGTCATAACCTCTGTCATAATCTCTGCCGCACCCAATGTCACATCCAAATTTATGTCCGACTGCTCGCCTGTTATTTCAGCGCTGGCAGCTGAATCAGTAATGCAATCAGTGGCAAAGTCAGAGGTAAATTCAAATTCATCTTCTACCGGTAAGTCCATTACCACAGGATCTGCAACCGTCAAGTCTTGCGGCACTAATTCGGCTAAAGCAGGGTCGGCTAATTCAACTAAATCTGGGTTTGCCAATTCAACTAAAGCTAAGTCTTCAAACACAACTTCACCCACATCGGGGTGCTCAGTCTCAAGTTCTTCGGCAACTTCATGTTGTTCTATAGATTCTGTCAAAGGAGGGGTAGTGCTCGTTAACTGGGTAACTTTAGGGACTTCATCAACCAAAGTTTCTGCTTGCAGATTTACAGCTTCTAAATTACCAGTCGGTTCGAGGTCAATGTTTGTGATTTCGACAGTCACTGCTAGTTTGCGTTCAGCAGTCACAACGCGCGCGCCGCCATTAGGTAACTCACTGCTGTAAGTTACTACAGGCAGGTCACAGTAGCTTTCGTCTATATCAATCTTCAACGCTGCATGGCTCACGAACATACGCCGCACACCATCTATTACGACGGCCACAAAAGTTAAACCACCAAACATCAATAACCACGTTGTTAATGCCATAAGAATTTCTATTTTTAAAAATTATTATTATGCTGCAAAGCACGCAAAGTCGTATTTAACTATACCTTCTAAATAATAGATATAAAACCTTTAGGCCTTGTTTTTATAGTGTTATTTGATAATACGCCCATTAAAAGCGATAAAAACGATAAATAAACACTAAATAAATACTAAATGGATACTTGATGCATACTTGATGAATGCTAAACAGCTAAAGTTTGATCTGTCATGTTAATAGCTTGGTCTACGTCCACTGTCACGACTCTGGACACCCCAGCTTCTTGCATAGTGACGCCCAACAACTGGGTTGCCATTTCCATGGCAATTTTATTATGGCTAATATAGATAAATTGCACCTGAGCTGACATTTCTTTTACAAGGCGAGCATAGCGCTCTACATTGGCGTCATCTAAGGGTGCATCCACTTCATCTAACATACAAAAAGGTGACGGGTTGAGCTGAAATATGGAAAAAACTAGGGCTATTGCAGTCAATGCTTTTTCTCCACCTGACAACAAATGAATACTACTGTTTCTTTTGCCAGGGGGCTGCGCCATGATAGTCACACCCGTCGATAACATGTCGTCATCAGTAAGTTCAAGCGAAGCCCGCCCGCCTCCAAATACTTTGGGAAATAGGCTACCTAAACTCTCGTTTACTGTGTCAAATGTTTGTTTAAATCGAGCCCGTGTTTCTTTATCAATTTTTTGCATAGCTTGTTCTAAACTATCTAAAGCGTCAATTACTTCATCGTGCTGCAGATCAAGAAAGGCTTTGCGCTCTTGTTGCAACTTATATTCTTCAATCGCAACTAAGTTGATCGCACCAAGGCGCTTGATGCGGTTCTGGCACTGCTCTAGTAAGCGACTTAACTGCTCTTGATCAATAGTCTCCGGTAGTATTTCTGCCAATTTTTCTACCAGTACGTTTTGCTCTATCATCAATTTTTTAATATGTTCTGCATTAACCTCTAACTCGCGTTCAATTAAACGTTCATCTTGCAACACCCGATCAGCTTGTTGAATCTCATTGTCTTGTTGAAGCTGCTGTTTTTCAAGCTGGCGCATCACCTGTTCTAATTGGTTAATGCCACGCCGCCCTTGCTCCATTTTAGTCTCTGCTTCCACACGCAAAGTAAGCAGTCTCTCCAGTTGCTCCGCCAAGCTCTTCTCAGATCCATCATCTAGTTGTTGCTGGCTGCCAACCCTAGATTCAATCTCGGTTTGTTTATCACGCCACTGAGCACGTTGTTCGTGCAAACGTTCAACAGAACGACCTAAACTGGTTATCTGCGCCAGCACACTGTCTTTGCGTGCCTGCAGTTGCATCACTTGTTGCTGCTTTTGACTAAACTCGAGCCTAACTTGCCCAAGTTGCGTCTCTACAGATTCTTTATCAACTTCTAAGTCTGGCAAGTTTAATTGTGTGCTTTCAAGCGCTAGTTCGTGCTCACCCAACTGCTCTTGAAGCAATGCTATTTCTTCGTCTGAGTCTTCTAGCCGCTGAGTTTGCTGCTGTATCCGTTGTTGTAAATTTTGCTGCTGTGCCAAGCCCTGCTGACTTTGTTGTTGCAAAAGAGCAAGCGCCTGCTGTTTCTGCTGCGCTTGATGCTGGCCTTGCTGCTGGGCTTCACGCGTTTGGGTTAAGGTTTTTTCAAGCTCTACAGTTTCTTCTCTGGCCTGTGTTAGTGTGTCTTGGGTGATTTTTTGATGAGCCCGCAGCGCTGCTTCTTGAGTCGACAAAGCTTGCACTTGTTGCTTGCGCCCAAGCACTCCAGTCACACTGCCCTCTCGGGGCGGCGTGCGCACCCAGCCATGACCTATCCAAAGACCGTCAGGCAAAATGACACTGGCATAAATCGGTAAACTGGCTAACAAGTCATTTGCCTCATGCCAGTTATTAGCCAAGAACACGTGAGCTAATAAACCCTGTAAGCCAAAAGGCACGGTGACCTTATCAACTAAACTTGGATGCGCATTAATGGGTTTTGTAGAATTTTGATGCTGCTGCGGTACAAAGAGTGTTAAGCCTCTGGCAGCAATTAATTGGTCAACATTTTGGTCAGGCATTTGACCCAACAAGTAGCCTCCCAACCAATCTTGTAAAACGTGCTCCACAGCCACTTCCCATTGAGGATCCACTTGCATAGTGTCGACGAGCTTTTGGTCAACTTCTGCCTGCCAATCTGCAGGCAAGTCTGGCGCTTCTCGTTCAGCCTCTGCTAGAAGCAAGCGCAATGATGCCAATTGCCCAGCCAGCATACCTAATTCCTGCACTTGCCCGTCTAACGCCTCTTGTTGCCCACGCTCTTCTTGTTTCAGGGCTTCTAACTCTGTTTCCAAATTTAACAACTGCTCCTTAAAAAGCTGTTGTTGTTGTTTTTGCTGATCAAGTTGGGCTCCTAATAAATCAATGTCGTCTTCATTTGCAAAACTTAGATTTTCCAGTTCACTGGCGCTTGTTTGGCGATCTTGTCGCGCTTGGCTAGCCTGCTGTTGTTGATGTTGCAAACCTGTTTTGGCAACCTCTATGATGCGTTTTAAGTGACTCGTTTGATCACTTTTTTGCTGCCACTGAAGTTGCCAATATTGACGCTCTTCCTCTTTTTCTTGCACATGGGTCTCGGCTTCAAATAACTGTTCAGAGGCTAATTCAGCATCTAGTTCGAGCTGTTCTTGTTGCTGGCTGAGTTGGTTAAGCTCGTTACCATCTGCAGTGCATGCCTCATCGATACGTTGCAACTGCTCTAGTGCTTCAGTCTCATCGGCTTGCCAACGCTTTTGTTGTTGTTGCTGGTACTCGATGGTTTGTTCTAAACGCGCTATGTCTGCACCCAAACCATAAAACCCACCCTGCTGCTCGGTAAAACTATCATTCAACAAAGCCAAGTCGTTTTTTTGCACGTCCATTTGCACTAAACGCGTGTCTTGCTCACTTTTTTGCAAAACAATTTGTTCTTCAATGCGACCCATATTGATGCGTTGATCTATCAACTTTTGGCGTAACTCACGCCATTGTAAGGCCGCTAATTGAGACTTATGTTGGCGCTCATTCTGTTTTAGTTCGGTATATTGTTCTGCAGCTGTGGCTTGCTGTTTAAGGGTTTCTAATTGACGGCCTAGCTCTTCTCTAATATCCTGCAAGCGCGCTAGGTTTTCACGGCTGCGGCTAATGCGGTTGGCAGTGTCACGTCGGCGCTCTTTATAACGAGAAATACCAGCGGCCTCCTCAATATAAACTCGCAATTCTTCAGGACGTGATTCGATCAGGCGAGAAATCATACCCTGTTCAATAATAGAATAACTACGAGGACCTAGACCTGTTCCTAAAAACAAATCTGTCACGTCTCTTCGGCGGCACTTTTGACCATTTAAATAATAAGTCGATTGTCCTTCACGAGTAACCTTGCGACGGATGGAGACTTCATTGTAACTGGCAAATTCACCCGCTAAAGTGCGGTCATGATTATCAAACACTAATTCAATCGTTGCTTGACCAACGGGTTGTCGACTACTTGAACCATTAAAAATAACGTCCGTCGCGTTCTCACCCCGCAGGTTTTTGGCAGAACTTTCTCCCATAACCCAACGAACCGCATCAATAATATTAGATTTTCCACAGCCGTTGGGGCCAACCACAGCACAAAGGTTCCCTGGTAAAAGGACCTTAGTAGGGTCGACAAAAGATTTAAAACCGGCTAATTTGATGCTCTTTAGGCGCATCCATTCACTCTAGAGTTAGTATTTTTGATGCTAGACTACTTCAGGATTTGGTCGATGGTCAAATAAACTGTTTTATTTTCCGCATTAATATCACTGCCATCGATCATCACGTCCAAGGTTTGACTTACCAAATCACCAGACTTTTGACCCGGAACACCAGCTAATGCAATATGGGCAATAAATTTTAGAGATTTATAATCAGCCAAACGTGTACCCACCTGAAGCGCCATTGAATTGGTAAAAAGCACGTCAAGGGGCAGATCATTAGGGTCTAATTTACTAGCAAATAGTGGCATGCCTGCCTCAGATTCTCTAGCATAAACAAAAAGCACCGCTTGGGTTGAGGCCGGAATAGATAGACCATTGGCCAAAGACACCTTTACTGCTAGGGACTCCCCTTGGCTATGACTGGAATCTTTATTAAGCATTTGTTGGGCGCTTGCAATACCGGATTCTAGTGAAACTCTACCTTGTCCCTCACCAGCCCTGGGTAACGCACGTTGCCAAAACTGTATAGCCGCATCATAACTTGCATTTTCAAAGGCTTGAATACCCAACAAACTTAAAGCTGACACATCTTTTGGGTCTTGTGACATTGCCTCAGCAATGGCTTGATTAACTCTTTGATTAAATTCACCTTCATTAAAAAACACCGCTTGTGCATACTGCCCCAGAAGAGCAGCGTGCTGACGACTACCTGCTTCCACAAAGCTTAACGCTTGCTCAAACGCTTTAATGCCCATCGCTGTCTGCTCTAATTGCATATAACTATTGGCCAATAAATACCATCCTTCCGGATTATTGGGTTGTTCCTGCAAAGCCTCTTCAAGTCCGCTTATTAACAACTTCAATGACGGTGCAGAGGCAGCAATCGAACGTGTATTTTTTAAGTTATAACTTTGTTGCAAGCCACTGTAGGATCCTAATTGAAAATAGGTCACTAAGCCCGCAGCTGGAATCACTAGGGCGACCAACAGCAATAATAAGCCACCTGCATGATTGGCTGACTTGTTGGAGCCAGATGCCGCTGAAGTGTCTAATAATAACGTGCGCTGCATTTCAGCCAAAGCTTGATCGTAATCACTGCGATTGATTTGTGCAGAAGCAAGTTCTTGCTCAAGTTCCATTTTTTTAGCACGATAAAGTGAGACTACGGCATCATTTCTATTATTAGCAAGCGCTGACATAGGCAAGGGCCGCCACCAAGCCCAAAGTACAAATCCGCTTGTTAGGCATAATAAAAAAACAATCGCAGCCCAAAGTTCAATCATTTTTTAAATCCCTGTGCTGAGCTTGGTTGTCTGCTAAAAGTTGTTCTATTTGTTGTTGCTCCTTGGGTGTCAACATTGCACCCTGGCCTGAGGTTTTGCGACCAAAAAACCACAGCGCCCACAAACCAAGCAATACCATGCCAAATGGAGCCAGCCACAGCACCAAAGTGCCTTTATTAAAAGGCGGATCATAGAGAATAAATTCACCATAACGCTGCACCATAAAGTCTGTAATTTGACGATCAGTCTGACCCGTCTTGATCAACATTTGTAACTGCCCACGCAAATCCTTCGCAATAATCGAATCTGAATCTGCTAAACTTTGATTTTGACATTTTGGACAACGTAACACGGTAGTTAGGTCAACAAAACGTTGTGCCATTTCTGGTTCTGCAAATTCATAAGAGCCAACACCAGCTTGCACCAGTGGTGAGGCCCAACTCATGAAACCTAATAACAGGGTCACTGTAATACTTTTTAACATCAGTTCTTGGCCTCTAACAAACTGAGATAATGGCTACGCAACTGTGGCCAAGTTCGCTCATTTAGTTCTCCAGTGAGTTTATCAAGTACTACTCCTTGGGCATCAATTAAGTATGTTTCCGGGGCTCCAACTACACCCAACTCAATCCCAAGAGCACCGTTTGGATCAAACACTGAAAACACATAAGGGTTGCCTAGGTCTTGCAGCCATTGCTGCGCTGCATCTTTTTGGTCATGATAATTAACCCCAAAGATGCGAACATTATCTTGTTGTGCAATAGTGTTTAGAAATTCATGCTCAGCCCGACAGGTAGGACACCAAGTGGCCCAGACATTGACAAGAGCTGGCTGGCCAAGCATGTCAGCTTGAGACACAGTTCGACCAGGAGAATCCAGTGTTTGGCCACTAAACTCAGGTAATGTTTGACCAATCAAACTTGATTCAGTGTTGTTAGGGTCCTGGCCAATTCCTTGGTAGAGAAATAACCCCAGTGCGAAGGCCATCACCATGGGCGACACCATCAGTAGTCGCTTTGCAGTGTGAGTCATATTATAGCTCCATCAGTGGTAGGTTTAGTTCGTCGATAGCGTTTGTCCCAAACAGCGAGCATGCCACCTAATGCCATCATCAGCGCCCCAAGCCAGATCCAACGAATCAAGGGCTTGATATGCAATCGCATGGCCCAAGCTCCATCAGATAAAGGTTCGCCCATAGCCACATAAATATCTCGACTCAGGGCTGGATCAATAGACGCCTCAGTCATGACTTGCCCACGACTCGTGTAAGTGCGTTTTTGAGGCAACAAATAGGCGACAAAATCACGGTCCTTGACGACCTTGACTTGGCCCTCAACCGCAGTAAAGTTGGGCCCTATTACGTCTTGCACACCCATAAAGGTAAATTCATACTGACCCAGCGTAGCTTGATCACCAACACCCATGCGTAAATCTTTTTGTACCGAGTAATGACTGACAACAGCAATACCCAAGGCCATCACTCCTACGCCAAGGTGTGCCATCAACATGCCGTAGTAGCCAGGGTTTAATTGCCGCAAACCGCGCCACCAATTTTGGTGCCGCAACCGACGGCTCAGGTCAACCCAAGAGGCTGCCAACAACCACACCAATAATGCAGCCGCTAAAGCGGTCGAGGCATTAAATTCACCCGCATAAGCAAAAGGAAATGCAAGCCCTAGGACCACAGCTATAAGCGCAGGTGAGCGTAATAATCGCAATAACTCGGTGGGGTTTATGCGCTTCCATTTTGAACCCAAACCAAATCCCATGGCCACCACCAAAAGCACCATTAAAGGCACAAAAGCAGCATTAAAATAGGGCGGTCCCACAGAAATTTTACCGCCTCCCAAAGCATCTAAAAATAAAGGATACAAAGTGCCTAGTAAGATGGTGAGGGCCGCAATCACAAGTAACACATTGTTCGATAGTAGAAACGTTTCACGAGACCAAAAACGATAACCTACCTGACTTTCTACCGTGGTTGCGCGCAAAGCAAACAACAGTAAAGAGCCTCCCACTGTAATGGCCAACAGCACCAAAACAAAGTAGCCACGATCAGGATCTGAAGCAAATGCGTGTACTGAAGTGAGTACCCCTGAGCGCACTAGAAAAGTACCTAGCAGACTCAAGCTAAAGGCTAGGATCGCAAGTAATAAGGTCCAGTTTTTAAACAAACCTCGTTTTTCTGATACAGCCAATGAGTGAAGCAACGCCGTACCCACCAACCAAGGCATAAAGGAGGCATTTTCAACAGGATCCCAAAACCACCAACCACCCCAGCCGAGCTCATAGTAGGCCCACCAGCTGCCAAGCGCGATGCCTGCTGTTAAAAAAGCCCAAGCAACACTGGTCCATGGGCGCGACCAACGCACCCATGCTGCATCATAATGACCATCTAACAAAGCGGCTATCGCAAACGCAAAAGCTACAGAAAATCCAACATAACCCATGTATAACATAGGTGGGTGAACGATCAGGCCAAAATCCTGCAATAGAGGATTTAAATCTGCTCCTTGAAGGGCCGCCTCTGGCAATAAACGCCAAAAAGGATTACTCGTAAGCAAAGTGAAGGATATAAAACCCACCCCTATCATGCCCATGACTGCCAACACTCTAGCTTGCATAATGAGGGGCAGCGTCTTGCTCAAAAGACTAACCGCCATAGTCCACATACCAAGGATTACCACCCAAAGTAATAATGACCCTTCATGACCACCCCAAACTGCACTAATTTTGTATTGCATGGGCAGAGCCGTATTGGAATTCTGTGCTACGTAGCGCACACTAAAGTCATCCTGGGCAAAGGCCACGGTTAACATTGCAAAGGCAATGAGCAGCATGACGCCCAGTCCAACGGAAAGGGGTTTAGCACTCAGCATGAGGCGGGTTTGACCAGTGTAAGAACCCAACATTGGCAGCAGACTTAAACTCACAGCTAAGAACAAAGACAATATTAAGGCAACGTTACCAATTTCTGGGATCATTTGGATGTCTCGCTTTGAGTAGGTATGAGGGTATCCTCAGTATTGAGGGACTGCGTTACTAAACTGGCAGCCCGCGCATCATCCAGGGCTTGAGTCACCTCTGGCGGCATGTAGTTTTCATCATGTTTGGCTAACACTTCATCGGCTAAAAAAATACCGTTCTCATTGAGCTCACCTTGGGCCACAATGCCTTGCCCTTCGCGAAACAGGTCAGGCAGTATGCCCGTATAATTCACCTCAACATCTTCCACAAAATCAGTAATAAGAAAACGCACACTCAAGCTGTCTGCATCACGCACTAAACTGCCTTCCCTTACCATACCACCCGCCCTGATACGCTGATGCGCTGGCGCCTTTCCTTGAGCCATATCGGATGGCGAAAAAAACAGATTTATATTCTGTGACAAGGCATAAAGCACCAAGCCTACGATCACGCCTACTCCACACAAGAGGCCAAGGATGAGTAATAGTTTATTTCGTCTTTTTGGGTGCATCAACATTATTGTTTGCCTTTTAATTACTGGTTACGTCGTGCGAAGGCTTTAACTTGCTTGAGGGCCCTTAATCTTTGGCCTCGAGCAAGCCAAACATTGATGCCTAAAAGAGAAAAAAACAACCCATAACAAGACCAAACGTAAGGTCCATGTCCTGCCATATTCCAAAACTCAGTTAACGATTCAAAATACACTATTTTGCTCCTTGAATATCCGCATGCTGCATAAGCCAAACTGAACCTGACTGGGTTTCTAGTATTTGCGCCCGTGTGCGCATCAATACCACCAATGCAAACAAGCAATAACAACCTAACACCATCAAAAGAAGAGGCAAATACATATCTGCAGGCATACTTGGCTTAGCCGTTAAGGTAAAACTTGAAGTTTGGTGCAAGGTATTCCACCATTCCACCGAATACTTAATAATAGGGATATTGATCGTTCCTACAATAGCCAAAATAGCACTGGCTTTGCCGGCAACTTGACGTTCACTTATGGCTTGATTTAAGGCGATGACGCCAGCGTAAAGAAACAGCAACACTAGGGTTGAGGTCAGTCGAGCGTCCCACACCCAGTAGGCACCCCAGGTTGGTTTACCCCAGATAGCACCCGTTATTAATGCAATCAAGGTAAAGGATGCTCCCATCGCTATGCAACTGCGCGCGACCATAAAGGCCACTTTCATCTTCCAAACCATACCCACTGCACCAGCCACAGCCATACCTAAAAATACCGACTGTGCCAAAATAGCGGCAGGCACATGCACATACATAATGCGAAAACTATTGCCCTGTTGATAATCTGCTGGGGCAAAAGCCAGTCCCCACACTGAACCCCAAATTAGCAATACTGCAGTTGCCAAAGCAAGCCATGGCTGAAGGCGACCAGCAATGTCATAAAACCATTTAGGCGACCCCATTTGATGGAACCAACGGGGCATACGCCAGATAGACTGGGTCATAAATACCATCTCTTTTAGTAGGTTCCAATAATGAAACTTTAATTTCTTAATTAAGGCCTATGTTACAACTTTAACGCTGAGCCAGCGGCCCAAGGAGCTACCATTAAGGCCAATACCAACATCGCTCCCAATAGCGCCATGTGGCCACTCACAGCCAAGCCCTGAGCTGCGGCCACCACACTTGATGTGCCAAAAATAAGAACTGGCACATACAAAGGCAAAATGAGCAGTGTCAACAAAATTCCTCCACCTCTAACTCCAGTAACCAAGGCAGCACCAATGGCACCCAATAAACTCAGGGTGGGCGTGCCCAGAAGCAGGCTTAGCATTAAAACAGGTACGGCTTGGCTTGGCAAAAATAGCATTGAAGCTATCACAGGGGAGATTAAAATTAGGGGTAAGCCACTCACTAACCAATGCACAAACACTTTGGCCAGCACTAAACTCCAACTTGGATAAGGCGCTAACAATAATTGCTCCAAACTACCGTCATCATGATCTAGCTTGAATAATAATTCCAAAGATAGCAAAGTCGCGAGCATTGCTGCCACCCATATCATACCCGCAGCGGTTTTAGATAAGAGTGTGGCTTCAGGACTAATGCCCAAAGGAAATAACGCAATCACTAATAGAAAAAATACTAACGGATTTAGGATTTCAGAGGGTTGCCGGACTAAAAGTAATAGGTCGCGATGGATAATAGTTAGCATGAATTTAATCATCTTAATGCCTGACCATTAGCTTTATTCTTTGACTGGGACTGAGGGCCATATAAACTCAGATCTAACGTTTTAACATGCGGCAAAGTGATGGCTTGATGGCTGGTCATTATTACCGTACCACCTGCAGAGGTGTGCTGGTGTAACCAGTTTTGCTCATCAACGATGCCTTGTTGGTCTATGGAGGTGAAGGGTTCATCAAGTACCCATAAATCGACTTTACATACATGCAAACGAGCTAAAGCAACCCTTCTCTTTTGACCCGCAGACAGCTGCGCTACCATCGTCTCTTCGTAACCCTTTAGACCCACTTTTTCCAAAGCAGTGTAACGCTGTTGCTGAGTTGAGAACCCATCTAACCCAACCAGCCAAGTCAAATTTTCATCTGCTGTAAGCTGTTCTTTGAGGCCCAACTTGTGACCAATGTAAATCATCTTAACCATATTATCGGAATATAAAACTTGCCCCGTATCTACAGCATGAAGGCCTGCAACCTGGCGCAACAAGGTGGTTTTTCCTGCGCCATTGATGCCCTTAATGTGCCACAACTCACCCGCTTTAACGGCAAAATTAAGATCACTGTATAAAATACGTAAATCCCGCTCACAAGCTAGATCACTGACATTCAAAAAGTGGGATGTGGTGGGTAAATCAAAAGACACAATGGCTAACTCAACACAATTGAATGACTTTAGTATATCTGCTTAGGACGAAAATGAGAATCAAGTTAAGTACTACAATGAGTAAAGTAAGGTATAGGGATATAAGGGTATAACGATATAAAGGTATAGCTAATTAATCATTAAACTATAGCGCACACCATTAAAAATTTGCCATTGTTCATGCCCCTGAGAATGCACTGGGCCAATAATGGTATCAACCAATACTGATAAATGGGGCTGCTTGAATTTAAGACTGTGCCCCTGCCAACTACTTTGATTATATTCAACTGCCGCTAGACTCAATAATGGTCTCAAGTCTAAGAGCACTTGATCGCTGTGTTTCTCACTCTGCCAAAAGGTATCTGCCTGAGCAATTAAAGGCCCACATAGAGCCTGCATACCTGATAAATCAGCTAATTGAAATAATAAACCTTGCTCGCCCACCTTAACCTGCAAGCAGGCTTGAGGTTTAAGGGTTAAAAGCGAATCCACTCCTGCCGTCGATGCACTTTTATGCTCAGACTCATCAGAGCGTAATAGTTCAGAAAAATAATCCAATAGCACGGCATCAGTATCGTTATCATTGACCATGAGCAACCCCAGTCCATTGTGGTATTTTTTGCCGCCTGCGCTGCAATTGGGTCAATAATAAGTCATAAGCCTGAACTCCTCGAGCCAAATGATTATATTGGCTGGGCACTTTGCCCGCTGAGCTCGCATTACGAAATTGAGTATCAATGGGAATAAGAGCATGGGACACATGCTCTCCAAATTCCGCCCGAATAATACGCAGACTCTGAATAGATGATTTTGTTCGGCGGTCGTACATCGTCGGAAGAATGAGTGCTTGCAGTTGTTGATGTCGGGTCTTCAACACTAAATCTAAGCTTTTAGACATGCGCATTAAGCCTTTAATAGCAAGAAATTCAGTTTGTACTGGCATCAATAATAGTTCACATGCCGCTAGTGCATTAATCATAGCTACACCCAAAATGGGTGGGCTATCAATGAGCACATAGTCGAACATAGATTCGACCTGAACTAAGGCCTGCTGAATGACTAAACCCATACCCCCCATTTGACTAGACTGGCGCTCTAACGCAGCCATGCGACTGCTGGAAGGTAGCAAGGTGAGATTGAGTAAATTAGTGGGCACAAGGAGGTTTGCCACTGTTTGCTGGGAGTTAACAAACAAATCATAAACGGAGTCATTGATGGTGTCAGGGTCTAAGCCAAAATAACTAGTCAAAGAACCATGTGGGTCCAGGTCCACAACTAACACCTGATGTCCTTGTTGGGCAAGCAATCCTGCCAATGTCACCACACTGGTGGTTTTACCCACACCACCCTTTTGGTTGGCGACTGCCCAGACCTGGGTCTTCATAACGCCCTGACACCTGACTCTGAAGTCACACACAGATCTAATAATTTTTGGGGAATTTTTGACAAAGGCAATTGAAACTCAACCGCACCCAGATTTTTAGCCGCCCTAGGCATGCCATAAACCACACTAGAATGCTCATCCTGACCTACCGTTTGACAACCTGCTTCGCGCATACGCAACAAACCTTCGGCTCCATCAGCGCCCATTCCTGTTAAAATAACCCCAATTGCAAGGCTGCCAACTTCACCAAGCACTGAATCAAATAACACATCCACTGATGGCCTATGCCGGTTAACTTTTTCAGTCTGCAATAGCCGACAAATATACCCATGGCCCCGACGCCGCAGCGTCATATGACAATTACCTGGTGCCAAATAAGCATGTCCAGGCAATATTTCACCACCATCTATCGCTTCGATGACCTTCATGGCCGACCCATCGTTAAGGCGCCGTGCCAACGATGCACTAAAGGTGGCTGGAATGTGCTGAGCAATGACGATAGGTGGAGCATTAGCGGGCATCATGGACAAGATCTGATTGAGTGCTTCAGTGCCTCCTGTCGAGGACCCAATCGCGATAATAGTACCCTGTTTTAACCTGCCCGTTTCAATCGCAGTCAGTCGTTGTCTTTTTTCTTCATCCATTGCCAAAAGCAAACTACTTTGAGCCAGCGCATTAATATTAGCCAAGGAGGCCATATGGACTTTTTCTACGACTAACTTAGCAAACTTGTCGATACCCCAATCTTCCTGAAGTGTCGATTTGGCGACATAGTCAAAGGCACCTAACTCGAGTGATTCAAGTGTGGCCGAAGCGCCTTTTTCTGTAAGGGTAGAGACCATAACAACCGGCATAGGACGCAAACGCATTAAATTACGTAAAAAGGTTATGCCGTTCATTTTTGGCATTTCAATATCAAGAGTTAATACATCTGGGTTGAGTTGTTTGATTTGTTCGCGAGCCACATAAGGATCTTCAGCAGTTCC
Source organism: Candidatus Njordibacter sp. Uisw_058 (assembly GCF_047730065.1). Taxonomy (GTDB): domain Bacteria; phylum Pseudomonadota; class Gammaproteobacteria; order Pseudomonadales; family Balneatricaceae; genus Njordibacter. Next base: position 1,142,740 of record NZ_CP159829.1, on the reverse strand, counting down.
TACAACTTCCATGCGTGGGTCACCATTAATTACCCCAGTTAATAACTTGCGCATTAGTGCTGAGTCGTCAATAACTAAAACTGAAATCAACTTCAAAAACGGTACCTCCAACTGCTAAAAAAGATCAATGTCACCATCGCGTGGAAAGTTCTTAATATCCTGAAAGTAGGCGGCTTCTCGACGCACAACTGTGGCTTGGTTCGTACTTTTTAATTTGCGCACTTTAACAATGCCTGTGTGAGGGAAATACAGCAGTTTCCTAGGAAACCGATCACCCACATCATTGGCAGCGATGGGTATACCCTCTTGATCCAAAAAATCAAATACAAAGTCAATGTTTCGCTTGCCAATATCATCCGTTAAGTTGTCCAGCACTTTACCACCACCAAACAACTTTACTTCTAAATCTTTTTTATTGCCACCGTGCTTTAAAACTTCATTGATGAGTAATTCCATGGCCCAATTACCATATCTGGATTCTGTGCCATCTAGAGTGAGGTTGGATTCTCTTGCCCCCTTTTGAGGTAGCATAAAATGGTTCATACCCCCAACTTTAGTTTTAGGGTTGCGGATACAGGCCGAAACACAGGACCCCAAAACAGTCATGATCATTTCATCTGCTTCCGAAACGTAAACTTCACCCGGCATCAATTTGGCGGATGAGATTGACATGGCATTGTCCCAGTACCGCTTAATACCCTCAAAGCCCTCCAACACAGGCGGCAGCTTTCGAGATCCACCTCCATCGTTCATTTCACTTTCCGATACACTGTATTGCCTATGGAGGTAAAGCGATCTGATAATTTATACATACTTTCAGAGTGACCAATCACTAAATAACCACCTGGAGCTAACAGATCAGCAAACCGATTAAATAAAATCTTTTGCGTCGGTTTGTCAAAGTAGATGACTACATTACGACAAAAAATCATTTCAAAAAGTCCAGTCATAGGCCAGTCTTGCAAAAGATTAAGGGGTTTAAAAAAAGTAATATCCCGTAAACTTTTTCTAACTTGCATCTTTGTCGCACCATCAATGGCCACTTTGTCAAAGTGTTTTGACACCAATTTCGAACTCAGATTGCTTAAACGCTCCTCTACATAGACCCCAGTTTGACCTTTCACAACGACATTGGTGTCGATGTCTGTAGCCAATATTTTTACATCCCAGTGCTTGGGTATGTTTTCACTTAGGGTGATAGCAATGGAATAGGCTTCCTCTCCAGTAGAACTTCCTGCTGACCAAATTCTTAGTTTTTTTCTTTGGGTGTCAGAGATCCATTCAGGTATGGCTGTGTTTTTAATGAAATCAAAATGATGAGATTCGCGGAAAAAAGAGGTTAAATTAGTAGTAATCGCATTAATGAAGTGAACAAATTCAGACCCCTCTCGCCTTAGAGCCAAGCTTAAGTAATCATCGAATCCTTGGCATCGGGTTTGACGAATGCGCCTAGAAAGTCGGCTATAAACCATATCTTCTTTAATGTCTTTTAATACGATACCCGAATGTTTATAAATGACTTCGCTAATCATATTGAAGTTCTTTTTTGACATTTCGAATTCACGGGCATTCGCACTTATTCGGGGTGTGTCTTTAGTCAGGTGCTTCACATTTATCTTCTTCGTTGGCCTAACTTATGGAAAAGTTAAAGGTTATTTTCCAAGTGCAATAATCGCTCACTGTCTAAAAGAATGACCATTTTTCCCTTCACTTCAGTCAAGCCCTCGATAAAGTCATGGCTAAAATTTCGATTGACACTCGGTGGGGGTTGTTTGTCAGCGGGTAGTAAGGAAAACACATCTGAAACAGCGTCAACTACGATACCCATAATGCGATTAACTTTTTCAGTGCTGACTTTCAGTACAATCACTACTGTATTTTCATCATAATTAGAATCTGATAGATGAAACAGCATCCGCAAGTCAATCACAGGCACTATGGCACCTCGCAGGTTTATGACCCCACTGACGTAATTAGGAGCGTTGGGAATAGGCGAGACATTGCCCCAACCACGGATTTCCTGCACATTAAGGATATCGATACCATACTCTTCGTCTTGCATTAAAAAGGTAAGGTATTGCTGCTGATCTGCAAAATCTTGTGCACTTGGCTGATTTCCGTTAGCAAGGGTTTGTTGTAATCCATTTTTTGCGTCTTGTTGTTCGGCAGAACTCATTGACCTTCTCCTAAGCCGCTGCGTCTGTCAGTTTTTTTGCAGCTGCAATATCTTTACCTGCTAGGCTCGACAAACCCACGGCATCTATGATCATTGCCACATTACCATCGCCCAAAATAGTGGCTCCTGAAACACCAAGAACACGTATGTAATTATCTTCCAAACTTTTAATAACTACTTGTTGCTGTGCCAGTAATTCATCGACCACAACACCAATTTTTTGACCTTCAGATTCAATGACCACCAGCAAACTACCATCCAAAACAGCTTCACCCTGACGCAAGCCAAACAATCGATCTAAACGAAGAATGGGGATATACTCTTCCCGCAAACTATAAACGTCACTGCCGCCAGCCAAATTATTCACCTTAGCCCCATCAATCTGCAAAGATTCACTAATAGACACAAGCGGAAATATATAAGTCTGGTCAGCAACTGTGACTAACTGGCCATCTAAGATAGCCAAGGTCAAGGGTAAACGAATACGAAACGTACTCCCCTTGCCTATTTCTGTTGACACTTCCACTGAACCATTGAGTTCCTGAATATTGCGCCGTACCACGTCCATACCTACACCACGGCCTGATAAATCACTCACTTGCTCGGAAGTTGAAAGTCCAGGTGCAAACAGAAGTTCTAACTTCTGGTCTTGGGTTAATAGCTCTGATTCACCTATCAGCCCATTGCCTCGAGCCTTAGCCAGAAGGCGCTCTGTGTCAATACCACCGCCATCATCTGTCATTTCAATAACAATACTGCCCCCTTGATGAAAGGCGTTTAGGGCAATGGTACCCAGTTCTGGCTTACCTGCAGCTTTACGTACTTCTGGCATCTCAATACCATGATCCAAAGCATTGCGTATTAAATGCACCATTGGATCACTTATTTTTTCCATCACCGTTTTATCAAGTTCTGTATTTTCACCACTTAACTCTAGCTGGACTTGTTTACCTAACTGAAGGCTGATGTCTCTCACCATGCGGGGTAAACGATTAAAGGTAAAGCTAATAGGTAACATCCTGATACGCATTACACTGTCTTGTAACTCTCGTGTATTTTGTTCTAACTGCACCAAGCCTTCACGTAAATGACCAATATTTTCTTCATCAATACTATCACTTGCAGAACCCATCTGGCCTAGCATTGACTGAGTAATTACTAATTCTCCAACGAGATTAATGAGGCTATCCACTTTATCAATTCCAACCCGTATCGAACTCGATTCTACTTTAGCAGGCTTCGCTTTAGCAGGCTTTGCTTCAACAGGGGTTTTGATTGCTTCTTGGACTGGTGACTCGATTGGATGCGCAGCCTCAGAAGATTTTGGCACTGCAGGACTGGGCAGTTGCAATTCATCCAGACTCGGCAGCGGTCCAGAAGGCATCACCAAACGCTGGCCCGTGGTGTCAGCAGCTTGTGCATTAGAGTTGGATTGTGCATCTTCAGACTGATTATTACCAACGTTGGGTGCATCGGCCATAATCGGTGTAATGGACAACTCACATTCATCCTCCACCCACTCAAACACTTCTTCAACATCATCAATTTTGCAGCTTGTAATGAGTTCTATATGCCAAGACACATAACAATTATCCACTACCAAAGACTCTAATGGTGGAAGCTCACTAGCATCTAAGGTCGTTTTTATTTCCCCTAACGTAGCTAACTCACGCAACATGCGCACTGGGTCATTACCACCTTTAAGCATGTCTGTGTCAGGTTTAAAGTCTATCGTAAAGCCAATTTGTTGGCGCACAGTTCCAAGGTTTTCTGCCTCTGGGGTGGCGGGCAGTCCAGGCCCAAGAACCTCGTTAATCTCATTGTCTTGAGGTGGATTGGCGTTTACTTGACTCGAGCTATCAGCGTAAGTTGCACCATCCAACACAGCTTGAAAGACCGTAGCCAATTGATTAGCACGCTGCAAATCTGGTTCTTGTTCAGCTTGCAAAGCCTCAAGTAGACCCCTTAAACAATCAACTGATTGCAAAAAAAGCTCAATGCCATCTGCGTTTATCGCATGGCCACCATCACGGACTTTGTCTAATAAAGTTTCTAAAATATGAGTAAATTCAGAAACCTGGACAAATCCAAAGGTCCCACTGCCACCTTTAATTGAATGGGCAGCCCGGAAAATAGCATTAATTTGTTCACTGTCGGGGTTATCTATGTCTAAATCAAGCAGGGCAGCTTCCATCAATTCAAGGCCTTCAAAACTTTCCTCAAAGAACACTGCATGGAATTGGCTCAGATCAATACTCATGTCATAACCCTTTTACTGACTTGTTGTTGGCGCTGAAATTACACACCCTAGCCTGACGTTTGAACTCTAAAAACACTTAACCTATGACTTTTTTAATCGTTGCTAGTAGCTTATCAGGATTAAATGGTTTGACCACCCAGCCCGTGGCTCCAGCTCCTTTTCCAGCCATTTTCTTATCCCCTGATGTTTCTGTGGTTAACATCAGAATGGGAGTGTACTTATAAGCTTCTAGCTGACGCAGTTGCTTTACTAACTGGATTCCATCCATCACAGGCATATTGACGTCACTTAAGACCAGATCAAAGGTTGTACCCTCAGCAATATCAAGCGCCTGCTGTCCATCAGCAGCCTCCACAACTTCATAACCAACACTTTGTAGGGTAAACACCACCATCTGGCGCATTGACGCAGAATCGTCTACTGCCAGTATTTTCGTCATCAATATAACTCCACTAAAAGATAAAGTAATTTTTATTCCATGTTACAAAACTTATCATGCCCTTGCTATGTAATCAAAGACTCTAATTTAGATCATTTAACCCAGTTCCTGAGTTAGGCCTGACACTCTAATGAGTTCTTGGATATTTTTGGGAACATTAAATAAGGCGACTGCCACATTTTTTGCAGCACAACTCTTTTTAAATGCTAATAGTAGCTGTAGACCTGCCGCATCAACTCTCACTAAATCAGATGCATCTATCATCATCTCATTATCCGCTGGTGTCTCAGTTAGCAAACGCTTGAGCCAAACTTCTACTTGCGCGATGGTTAATTCAGCATCCAACTGTATGGTCGCACTGCTAGCCATAACATGCCCCTTCACTGATTAATCTATCAAACCAAATTAACCCAAATTAAACTATACTTGGGCTGATCAGTAATACTGGTCTTATACCTGTCTTATACCCAGTGTAAGTGAAAGCTAAGCGGATTTAAATAGCCTCTCCACAAGGTCCATTCAACATTATTTAACCAGGCCGACCGAAGAATTTAAGCGCACAAAAATGATAGCCGTAGTAATCGCATCCCCAAGGGCCGTATGCCGGCCTAGGACAGGTACGTCTAAACCTTTAGCGATAGCTTCGAAAGATAAGTTAATCTGGCAATCTACACTACCAGAAAGTTGCTTTTTCTTTCGATACAAGTCCATCACATCAACACATCGATTAGGCATACCGAAGTCAAATAGGGGTCTTACATATCGATCTAAAACAGCTAAATCATAGGCTATGTTATACCCTACAATCGGGCGATTACCTATAAATTTAAGCAGTTTTTCTATCGCTTCGGCTACAGGCAAACCTTCATTGAGGTCGATACGGCGCAGCTTGTGAATTTTTACAGAGTCTTTTGGTAAGTCTTTGGGTGGAGACAAGGTTAGGGACAATTTTTCACTACTCAAAACACGGTTGCCTTTAATCACCACCGCTCCGATGGACAATATCTGTGCTTTAGAAACATCTAAGCTCGTGGTCTCAATATCCAAAGATACCAGTTCTTTGCCATAGTAGTGCTGAAATAGATGCTCCCAACCACTCTTGAGTTGACGCACCTTCCAAACATCTTTAACACGGCGTAACCGTCGCTTAATCATCATAACTGTCAACCTAGACGATACCTCAAAGATAGGTGTTTCTTAAAATCTTTAACGACTTGAAGTGACTGCCTCAACAAATCTTTTTCTAAACGATCCAAGGACTCTAAATTGATATCGTTATTCAATTCTTCAGGCGTGCAATCTTGCTCTTGTTGTTGCAAATGGTGGGCCAAACGGAACCATTGCAATATTGAAAAAGACTCCATCAACTCGCTAGCTAAACGTGGGGGCAATACACCCAGTTTAATTAAGCTTTCAATACGTTTGTAAGTATTAGTTTCGGCGACCTGATATTGCATTGCTAAAACTCTCACTCCGTGGACTATGGGGAAAATACCACCCTTTTTAACATCAATTCCCGCCGCTCTATCTCTAATTCCACCCATAAAGTTCAAAGGTGTTTCAAACACTAGGGCCACTTCCGCAAAAGATGTTAAAAATCGTTGTTGTTGCTGTAATTCCCTTAATAACCAGTTGCGACTGGTCTTAAATAAGGCTTTATTACCAGCCACTGCATGTGCATCTATTGATATAGCTAAATTAAGTAAACTGTCACTGTCAGCCTTAGCAACCCAATCACGCATGCGCTGAGTCCATTCACTCAAGGGTTGCACCCAAAATGGATTATTCACCATAACCTGTCCAGGGCACCTTGGATAACCCAGATCTACTAGGGTTTGAGTATAATACTCCATGGTTTGTTGGCATTCAGGCCAATCTAGGCTGTCACGTATAATCAGGCCATTGTCTTGGTCAATTCTAACAATCTGTTCACCTCGGCCTTCACTGCCCATCATCACTAAACACACATGGGGCAGCACACTTTCAGGAACGACAAGATTAAATAACTTCGCCATCAAACGTTGGTTAAGGGCGGCCAGTAAATCCATGGCGAAGCGAACTTTAACGCCTTGGGCATAAAGTGAACGAATTAAGTTGCCCATATCCCCCGCTGCTGCCTTAAGTTCGTCAATACTTGTCGCGCGTTCGATCCGCAATCCCACCACATGCGAATGACTAGAAAAATAACTTAAAGTGTCTGCTAAATCAATAATGCCATGCAATTCAGAACTTTGCATTACCACCACTCGGTCAATTTGGTGCAATGTCATCAAAATAAGTGCATTAAAAAGGTAATCTCCAGATTCGACCGTAATCAATCGATAGTTTGCGATGGCTTGCACATCGGTGGTAACAGGAAGTTTGTCCAACACAATTGCGTTTAATAAGTCTGTCCCAGTCACCATGCCATATCGCTTGCCACGCTGCACTAGCGCACAATCAACTTGCTGCTCATTCATAAAACGAGTGGCATCTTCTAAACTCGAACCATGGGGCAATAATGAAGCATCTCGCATACAGGAACTGTCTATGCGTGCAAGCATAAACTCGGTCATATTTAGTGAATCATTTTTTTGTTCTAACAACTCGTTTTTTAGTGACAGATTTTTGTTGAAAAAATCACCAAAGTGAGGATTACGAAAAATAAGGTCCAACAATATTTTTGTAGGAAGGATGTAACAAATAGTTTCTTCATCGGCAATGAAATCATGAATTGCAGAGCCACGCAGGGCCGACCAAGCTCCGAAATAGTCATCATTAGTATAGTGCACAAACGTGTGCCCACGGCGCTGGTCTGCATTTTTAACATCTAATTCGCTGACGCAGCCTTTGAGAATAATGTACAACCCTTCAGGCACATCACCCGTGCTAATAATCACTTCACTAGCTTGGTAATACGCTATATCAAGATTATCTTGCAATAGGCTGTACTCGTCCTCGTCTAGCAAATTAAACGGCAAGACATCCGCATTAAAAGCGTTACTAGCGTGCATGATTTATCATAAAACACCTATAAAAACCACTCCATTGATCAATAATATGCAGAGCCACTATTGCGCGGCACACGAATATTTTGCACAATTTGTTGAATATGTTTGGGCGGTTCTGGTGTTAAGTGCGCCACTAAATAGGCCACAATAAAGTTCAACACCATTCCTAAAGCACCAAACCCTTCTGGTGAAATACCCATTAGCCAATGTTCCGGCTCACCACCCAAAAACTTAAAGTATACGATATAACTTATGGTGGAGATCAGGCCCACTAACATACCACTTATGGCCCCGTATTTATTCATCCTCTGATAAAAGATCCCCATAATAATGGCTGGAAAGAACGAAGCGCAAGCTAAGCCAAATGCCAAAGCCACCACGGCAGCCACATAATCAGGTGGATGCATTCCCAAATAACCAGCAACTAGCACTGCCACCATGGCAGCTAAGCGCGCTGCCAGAAGTTCTTGTTTGTCAGTAATTTGAGGCCTAATGGTTTTTTTCAATAAGTCGTGAGACACAGACGTTGCTATTACTAGCAGCAATCCAGCAGCTGTGGACAAGGCTGCCGCCATGGCCCCCGCTGCGATGAGGGCTATAACCCAGTCTGGTAGTTCAGCTATTTCTGGATTGGCCAGCACCATAATGTCTGGATCAACATAAATTTCATTAGCAAAGGGTTGGACGTTTGGGTCAAATTCGCCGGAACTTGGATTCACCACGTGTCTTTGATTAAAATGAAAATTGCGCGCCACTTTGTCTTCTGCAGCGCCCCAATAAATAGGTTTATGTTGACGTCCCGTAAAGGCATCTCCCGCAGCATACTGGGTCCGACCGTCGGCATTATGATCATACCAAGCAATTAAACCTGCATTTTCCCATTTTTTAAACCACTGGGGCATTTCTTCGTAGGGCGTGCCTAAGTTATCAGCACCATTTACAGTTTCGATCAGATTGATTCGACCAAAAGCGGCTACGGCAGGTATGGACGAGTAAAGAATGGCAATAAAAACAAGCGCCCAAGCGGCCGATATACGCGCATCTCTGACCCTAGGAACAGTAAAAAAGCGCACGATCACGTGGGGTAATCCCGCCGTGCCGAACATCAATGCAGCGGTGATAAAAAACATATCAACTTTACTTTTACTTCCTTCGGTAAAGCTTGCAAACCCCAATTCTGTAACTAAACCATCAAGGTGGTCTAAAACTGACATGCCATTATTTAAAGTCGCACCCAGTCCAGTTTGAGGCAATAAATGTCCAGTCATTGAAAAGGTTAAAAACAGTGCAGGCACTGTAAAGGCAAAAATCATGACACAATACTGAGCCACTTGGGTATAAGTTATACCTTTCATACCCCCTAACACGGCATACACAAACACGACTGCCATGCCGATCATGATGCCCGTATCAATTTCTACCTGCAAGAAGCGCGAGAATACGATACCCGTACCCCGCATTTGCCCGGAGATGTATGTAAAAGAGATAAACATCACACAAATCACGGCCACCACTCTTGCAACTCCTGAGTAATAACGATCACCTACAAAATCAGGAATAGTGAATTTACCAAATTTACGCAAATAAGGGGCCAACAAAAGCGCCAACAGAACATAGCCACCCGTCCAACCCATAATATAACCACTAGCGTCATAGCCAGCAAAAGAGACAATTCCTGCTAAAGAAATAAATGACGCGGCTGACATCCAATCCGCAGCCGTGGCCATGCCATTGGCTAAAGGTGTGACTCCACCCCCAGCAACATAGAATTCTTGTGTACTTGACGCTCTGCTCCAAAAAGCAATAGCGATATAAATAACAAACGATCCGACGACAAAAGTATAAGTGAGCGCTTCTAGGCTCATGTTGAATTCCTATTGTTAATAATCAAGTGACTGAAAACAGGCATTACACGGACTTATTCGTGCACATCAAACTCATTATCAAGGTGGCTCATGCGCACTGCATAGGCAATGGTTAAGGCAGAAAATACAAAAATACTGCCTTGATTAGCAAACCAGTAACCCAGTTTAAAACCAAACAAGTTGAATTGATTAAGCTCATCGACAAAGACAATGCCACAACCAAAGGAAACCACAAACCAAACCGCTAGGTAGGAGAAAATTATTTGTAAATTGCGACGCCAATACTGCGCTGCCGTATTTGTATCTGGATTCATAATATGCTTTTTTATTATTATTTTATGGGTGCACAATCATACCTATCTGCGACATTTAGGGCAACGAAAATGTCGACTAAAGTCTAAAAGTGCCACCCATTACGGTCCATTGGATTCGCCACACAGTTGTTAGACTTTAGTATAGCGACCTAAAGAATTATTCTTAGGTATATGATTTTATTATGTTTTCATAAAAATCAGTTTTAAGGCATAAAACCGGCTACCATGTTATAAATAGGCGTGGTGGTTTCACCCTAGTTCTACTGTCCCTAGTTTTACATTAAAGGCATATCATGCTTGATATTTGGGTTATTCTATTCATTTCTTTAGCCTACGTTGGTTTATTATTTGGCATTGCCTACTATGGTGATAATCGTCGTCAAAAAGGCTCGAAATTACTCAGCCAACCCGTCATTTATAGTTTATCTTTAGCAGTTTATTGCACCTCATGGACTTTTTATGGGTCTGTTTCACGGGCTACCCAAGGTTGGGAATTCCTTTCTATCTATCTTGGCCCTATTATGCTTTTTATTTTTGGGTGGGGCTTAGTTTATAAAATCATACTCATTGCTAAACAAGAAAACCTTACCACCATTGCCGATTTTATAGCGTCTCGATACGGCAAAAGTCGTAGCTTAGCGATCGTGATCACAGTCATGGCCACCCTGGGCATACTGCCCTATATAGCATTGCAGCTCAAAGCTGTAGCGCAAAGTTTTACTATTATGGTGTCAGGTAGTGGTAGCTCAGATTTTGGATCTAGTAATACGGCCCTGGTCATTGCAATATTAATGGCAGCTTTTGCCATTTTATTTGGCACCCGCCAAATAGATACCAGTGAACATCATCGAGGGATGGTGTTGGCCATTGCCTTTGAATCTATCGTTAAGCTTGTTGCATTTGTAGCCGTGGGCGTATTTGTGACCTTTAGCTTGTTTGATGGCATTGGAGACTTAAGCCACCACATCAACCAAAGTGGACTAAAACAACAACTGGACGACTTTAACCCACTCAAGATTAGTTTCTTAACAGAAACCTTGCTGGCTTTGCTAGCCATGCTCTGCCTACCACGACAATTCCAAGTCGGCATTGTCGAAAATACCAACCCAAATGACTTGCACACAGCGCGCTGGTTATTTCCACTTTACCTTGTCATTTTCTGTATTTTCATGCTGCCAATTGCTGCTGCTGGAAATTTTCTTTTCAATGGCCAAGGCATTGCTACAGATACCTACGTGTTAATGATTCCTCTTAGTCAGGGGGCACACAGCTTAGCGACCTTAGCTTACATTGGTGGGCTATCTGCTGCCACAGGTATGGTTATTGTTGCTACAGTGTCTATCAGCACTATGATTTGCAACGATATAATCATGCCTGTTATTTTCCACTTATCACCCTTACAAGCATCTGAGGACAAAAATATTGGGCGCTTATTACTAAGGGTTCGGCGGGTAGTCATTGTGGCTATATTATTAGCTGCCTACGGTTATTTTTTACTCATTGGTGATGGTAAAAGCCTAGTTTCATTGGGTCTAACCGCCTTTGTTGCAGTGGCCCAATTCGCCCCAGCATTAATTGGAGCGGTATTCTGGCGTCAGGGCAATCGGTATGGAGCATTAGCTGGACTGGGTACTGGCTTCACTATCTGGCTATACACTCTGTTGGTTCCGAATCTCAGCGGGCTAGGGTTTGATACTTTAAGCTTGGTAGAGCAGGGGTTATTTGGTTTAAGCTGGCTTAGACCCACATCAATGTTTGGCCTGAGTGGCTTCGACCCTATCACCCATGCCACTTTATTATCCTTAAGCTTGAATATTTTAGCCTTTGTGTGGGTATCTCGATTGACCCAAGTTCGCCTACAAGATCGCATTCAGGCTGACCACTTTGTTGACTTAAGGTTAAGTTATTCTATCGTCAGCGCTGATACCCAATTTGAAAATACACGCTTTAGCGACCTACAAATACTCTGTGAACGATTTTTGGGATCCAATCGAACCTATGAAGCTTTTCAAGACTTCTCTCACAACCAAAATCGACAACTTAACCCAAATGACCCCATTGACCAAACAATTGCTAGTTATGCTGAGCGTCTTTTAGCGGGAGTTATTGGGGCGTCGTCAGCACGTATTATTGTTGCTTCTAGTCTACAGGGTACTGAAATGCACCTCGGTGACGTAGTGTCAATCGCCGATGAGGCTTCAGCACTTTATAAATTTAACCGCTCCATGCTCCAATCGACCATAGAACACATTGACCAAGGCATCAGCGTTGTCGATAAAGACATGCGCCTGGTGGTTTGGAACCAGCGTTATCAGGCCATGTTCCAATTCCCTGAAGGACTGATCACTATCGGCAGACCGATTGTAGATGTCATCCGCCACAATGCCTTGAACGGGGACTACGGCCCCGGTGCAATTGAACAACAAATTGAGCACCGCCTAAGTACCTTACAGCAAGGCATTACCAACACCCACCTGCGCTATCGAGCCGATGGTGCCGTATTTGAGGTGCGTGGTAATGCCATGCTCGGGGGTGGATATGTAAACACTTACATGGACATTACTAACCATAAACGCATTGAAGCCGCGTTAAAAGAAACCAATGAAACCCTCGAAGAGCGAGTAGAAGATCGAACCAATGCCCTCGTAGTTGCCAACGACCTATTAAGCCGTGCCAAAATTGGGGCCGACCAAGCTAACCAGAGTAAGACACGATTTTTAGCGGCCGCAAGTCATGATTTAATGCAACCTCTTAATGCAGCTCGATTATTTTCATCATCCTTATCACAGCAGCACCCTCAGGGTGAGCTGGCAAACACCCTGCACCATCTTGATGATTCTCTGGTTGCAGCTGAAGAACTCATCAGTACCTTAGTGGAAATATCTACCTTAGACGCAGGTACCATTTCACCAAAGCTGAGTCATTTCCCAACGGATCAAATGTTACAAAAATTGGCGGCAGAATTAACTCTCTTATGCCACCAAAAAGGCATTGAGTTTAACTATGTCCCATGTCACGCAACGATTTACAGCGATGAACAACATCTACGGCGCATCGTACAAAACTTTTTAACCAATGCCATGCGTTATACACCCTCTGGGAGGGTCCTATTGGGTTGCAGAGTCAAACAGGACAGTCTTGAAATTCAAGTCTGGGATACAGGCGTCGGTATTGCCCCACAAAAGCTTGATGAAGTATTTGATGAATTTAAACGTCTTGATCACCCAGAAACACAAGACATTAGGGGGCTTGGTTTAGGATTAGCGATCGCAGACCGAACTGCCAAGTTACTAGGTCATCCCTTGACCGTTAAATCTTGGCAGGGCAAAGGCAGTTTGTTTGGTGTGAGGGTACCTGCCGGTGATAGCACAAAAATCATCACTAAAGCCACGACAGACAGTTACTATAGTGGTGGTGGCAATCTCGCTAACATGACGGTGTTGTGCATCGATAACGAGGCCTCTATTCTACTGGGTATGAAGCAACTACTGGAAGGCTGGGGGTGCAAGGTAATCACGGCGCTGAATATTTCTCAATCGCTGGAATATCTAGCATATGCCGACCTACAACCAAGCGTTATACTGGCAGATTATCACTTAGACCAAGGTGAGACAGGAATCACCGCTATTACAAGGATAAGGCAAGTTTACCAGCACCAAATACCTGCCATATGTATTACCGCAGATCGCACCGAAGAAGTGGCTAAAGTAGTCACGCTTGAAGATGCTTTACTACTCAATAAACCCCTCAAACCGGCAGCACTGAGGGCCACCTTAAGCCGTCTGAAATAAGTGCTTATTTGACTGCTTCATCTTGAGGGTGCTCTATGCGTAATCGACCCGCCATAATGACGGCTTGAGTTCGACTATAGACACCCAGCTTTCGCAAGATGGCGGTGACATGAGCTTTCACCGTCGCTTCTGACACACTCAGTTCATAGGCTATTTGTTTATTAAGCAGACCTTCCGTTAACATCACCATGACCTTAAACTGCTGGGGAGTTAAGCTAGATAACTGGTCAGCAAATTGACTGTCTTGAGCATCCATTTGAAGGTCTGCAACTGGCAAGTCTGCGGGTACCCATTGGCCCCCATTCAGGACCACCCCAACAGCATCTATGATATCCACCATCGAAGAAGACTTAGGAATAAAACCCACCGCTCCAAAATGCATAGCGCGGTGGATGACACTCGCCTGTTCGTTACCCGAAACTACAACGACGGGCACACTTGGGTAGTGCGTACGCAGGTAGATGAGTCCAGAAAAACCATTGGCACCTGGCATGTGTAAATCTAGCATAACTAAGTCTATTTCGTTACTCATTTGGCGTTCGAGGTGCTGCAGGTGTTCTGCTTCTAACACATCAGCATCCTCAATTTGAGTCCCGATGGCCTGAGTCAATGCCGCTCGAAACAGCGGGTGGTCGTCGGCTACGATAATGGTGTAGTTATTAGACATAAACGCTGCTCCTAAAACATATAAAAAATCAATTAAGTTATTTGTTACAGCGCTTCTCAATGAGTTCAGTGACCACACTTGGGTCTGATAGAGTAGACGTGTCTCCCAACTCACTAAAGTCGTTGGCAGCAATTTTACGCAGAATACGACGCATAATTTTTCCAGAGCGAGTTTTTGGCAAATTAGGCGCAAATTGAATTAAATCAGGTGATGCAATAGGACCTATTTCAGTCCGAACCCACTGTCTTAATTCCTGCAAAAGTTCAGCACTATCAACAACACCGTCTTGCAAAGTGACGTAACAGTAGATGCCTTGGCCCTTAATTTCATGAGGATAACCCACCACCGCTGCTTCACACACTGTTGAGTGAGCAACCAAGGCGCTTTCAATCTCAGCCGTACCCATGCGATGACCAGAGACATTTAACACATCGTCTACCCGCCCTGTGATCCAGTAGTAACCGTCTTCATCGCGTCTTGCACCGTCGCCCGTAAAATAGTAGTTGTCAAAGGTCGCAAAATAAGTTTCTTGAAAACGCTGATGGTTACCCCAGATAGATCGTGCTTGACCAGGCCAGCTGTCTTTAATGACTAAGTTACCTTCTGCTACACCCTCTAATACCCTGCCCTCATTATCGACTATGGCGGGTTGTACACCAAAAAATGGCAAGGTTGCTGAACCTGGCTTAGTATCTACCGCCCCTGGCAAAGGCGTAATCATATGACCACCTGTTTCTGTTTGAAACCAAGTGTCCACCACCGGCACATCACCCGAGCTAAAGATTCGCCTATACCAGAGCCATGCTTGTGGGTTTATAGGTTCACCAACACTGCCTAATACTTGGATACTGGACACATCAGAGTCTGCTAAAACATCATCACCATGTTGCATCAAGGCTCGGATCGCAGTGGGCGCCGTATAGAATTGATTAACCTTATGTTTTTCTATGACTTGACCAAAACGTGCATTGGTTGGGTAGTTAGGTACACCCTCAAACATTAGGGTAGTGGCACGATTAGCCAGCGGACCATAAACAACATAACTATGACCAGTGATCCATCCAACATCTGCCGTACACCAATAAATATCACCAGGCTTATAATCAAAGACCATTTCATGGGTCATAGCACTCCAGACTAAATAGCCTGCACTGGAGTGTTCTAAGCCTTTTGGTTGACCTGTGGAGCCAGAAGTATAAAGAATAAATAATGGGTCTTCTGCACCCATCGCTTGGGCTTCGTGGTGTGTATCAGCTGCAGCGACAATATCACCATACCAACAGTCTCGACCTTGCAACCAATTAATATCAGACCCTGTGCGTTTGACAACAATCACAGTATCAACACAATCCACGTTAGCTAATCCAGCATCAACATTAGCTTTAAGACTAACCTTTTTACCTCCACGCAAGCCTTCATCAGCCGTAATGACTATATTGCTTTTAGCCCCTTGAACACGGCCTGCAATCGCATCTGGAGAGAAGCCACCAAAAATCACCGAATGCACAGCACCAATTCGAGCACAGGCTAACATCGCTACCGCAGCTTCTGGGATCATTGGCATATATAAGGTGATTACATCACCCTTTTTTGCACCTTTGGCCAATAAGGCATTACTAAACTGACAAACTTCATGATGTAACTCTCGATAACTGATATGGCGTGATTGACTTGGATCATCACCCTCCCAAATAATCGCTATTTCTTCCCCATGTTGCGCCAGATGACGATCTAAACAGTTAGCCGCAACATTTAATTGACCATCTGCATACCATTGAATAGAGACATCATTAGGAGTATAGCGGGTATTCTTAATTTGAGTAGGCGCTTTAATCCAGTCAATACGATTACCTTGCTGACGCCAAAATTCTTCTGGATCTGCAACAGACTGCTGATACATAGCTGCGCGCTTTTTTAAATTCAAACCAGAGGTCTCAGCAATTGATGCATCTGCTGGGTAAATATTCACATCACTCATCTAAGGATTTCCTAATAATGGGTTGTATTTGTATTAGGCTACCATTTATATCAAGTTGAAGTATGAATTGAAATACTACTTTGGCTTAAGGTGGTCAAAGTACCTTACGTCTTGAAGCACAAAACAAAAAAACTAAGGCACAGATCAGACCACTTAAGCCGATAAGCTTGCCTATTAAAGCATTTTTAGTGCTCATTACTGATCTTTTCTACTCGTGTGTAATGCTCTACTTAATAAGATCAAAAGTTCATCAATAATGCCTTTATTTATTAAGCACCTTTTAACAAACTTAACTTGCCTTAACTCAGCGCATACGCCATCATTTAACTCAATTTAGTTTTTATAGTAACCTTACTCACCATGATCGATTTAAGCCTCGCGTTGTTTATCGCTGTCGAAACCTGCCCAGAGCCTCCCTACTACCCTATAGCAGCGGCGTGGACCTTGCCCGATGGCAGTATAAAATCGAGTCTCATCTTGGCTGATGATAGCTGGCCACCTCACCTGTGTTTTAGCGATCATATCAGTGATGAAACCATCACTGCTCTAGGGCACTCTGTGAAAGATGTTTTGTTAGAGATGAACGATGACCTAGATGCGAGTCATGTGGTAGGTCATGCTGACTTTTCTCCAGCCACAGGTTTAGTGCACCTAGTCGATGCCCTCGATATTGAGCTAGCCTTTGAGATATCGACCAGTCAGCAAGATATTAGTGAGCTTTTAGGTATTGACTGGCGCGATGAATTACAAGATTTAGGCCATGAAACTGGATTAGATATGCTACAGGCCGAAGATCAAGTAAGACTCATGCAACTTTGCTGGGCACGACGCAGTGACCTACTCTAAAGCCTTTTTATTGGGTCTACTCATGCTACTTGTGAGTGCATGCAGCAGCATGGGTAGTGGTAATAAACCCCGCACACCAGATAATCTGTGTAGTATTTTTTCTCAGTTTCCAAACTGGCAAATCAGCGCTAATGCTGCACAAAAAAAATGGCACATAGACCAAGCCATTAATATGGCCTTCATCCGCCATGAATCAGGCTTTAAAGCGACTGCAAGACCACCTCGTAAAAAACTTTTGGGGATCTTCCCTGGTCACCATCTTTCGAGTGCTTACGGATACCCTCAAGCCATCAATGGCACATGGGCTTTATACCAACAACTGACCGGCTATAGTGAGGCTCAACGCACTAATTTTAATGACGCAATTGACTTCGTAGGTTGGTACAACAGCCGCTCTGTGCGCCTTAATAAAATACGACCTAGCGATGCCTACAATCTCTATTTAGCCTACCACGAGGGCAATGGTGGATTTGCAAAAAAATCATACTTGGCTAAACCGTGGTTATTAAA
This sequence comes from Candidatus Njordibacter sp. Uisw_058, assembly GCF_047730065.1. Classification (GTDB taxonomy): domain Bacteria; phylum Pseudomonadota; class Gammaproteobacteria; order Pseudomonadales; family Balneatricaceae; genus Njordibacter. Next base: position 1,124,904 of record NZ_CP159829.1, on the reverse strand, counting down.
AGTCGCTAAAAACGTGGCTAATCAAGCTGAGCGCTATCGCAGCCAGCTAGCCTTTTGTTCACCCCAAAGTTAACCGCGGACTGATACATGATCGTGCCTTGGCAACAAATAAATACAGACACCTTGCACCAATTGTTAGAAGAGTTTGCCAGCCGCGATGGCACAGACTATGGTGCTTATGAAACCAGCTTGGCGGATAAAGTATCTCAGCTAGAAATACAGCTCAAACAAAAACGCATCCTAGTGGTCTACAGCGAACTCCATGAATCCATCAATATCGTGCCCGCTGAACAGTTCACTAAATAGCTTTTTATATTTTTATATTTTTATATTTTCCTATTGACCACAACGACTGAACCTAGCCACCTTTACGAATAAGGTATTCATACTCAGAGCCCGTCTCTGCCTGCTCTATAAGTTCATGGCCTAAGAATAGGCAAAACTTAGGAATATCTCGAGTCGTTGATGGATCTGTGGCTAAGACTTTAACGACATCACCCACTTTGATGTCTTTAAACGTGCTGTGCAACATCATCACAGGTTCTGGACAAAAAAGCCCAGTGGTGTCTAGCACTTGATCGAAGGTGTGGACTTTTTGTATCACTATTTACACTCTCTTTTGGCCACAATGGTTACAGGCCCATGAAGTTACTAGTAAGGTTTGTTCATACCTGAGGGACAGTATACTTTAACTTGCAATGAGCCCATTGTTCAATTTCCATTGCCGCGCGTTCAATGGCCTCATTTTGACTGTAGTTTGAGGCTTTAAACGGTTTAAAGCTATGATCCATTTGCGAAAGCCAGCGCAGGTTGATGTGGTTAGGCAATTTATACCCCAATACTTCATCATAAGAGCCCAAGGCGTCGCGGGTACCCTGAACAATTAATGCTGGCTTCTGGCTAGTCAGCAAATGAGCAACACGCTTTGTGTCTGGTTTGCGCTGAGGGTGAAAGGGATAACCTAACGCAAACCAACCCAAGGCATTGGTCTGATCGACGATTAGGCTAGCCACTCGACTGCCTAGTGACTTGCCACCTATAATGAGTGGACTGGACAAGGTCAGTACATCAAGTAATGCAAGCAACTCAAGTTCAAGTTTAGCGATATTTGGTGGTGGCCTCTTGATGCCTGTTTTTTGTATTTGCTGCATGTAGCCAAACTCAAATAAATAAACAGTAAAATCTTTTATACTCATGGCAGTGGCAAAAGATTGCATAAAGTCATGATTCATCCCAATGCCAGAACCGTGGGCAAACACCACATTGATTGCACCAGTTCCATATTTCTGTACTGGCCCAAACACTGTTTCCACAAGTTCCATAACCTACCCTTTACTGTTAAAAATCAATGATCCTGCAATCCAACTGAACTAAGGTTTTAAGCACCCCTGTTTTTTCGAATATGGCTTTTTATTATAAATGATGTGACACCTAATGAATAATGCCAAACTAAAAAATTTTAGCCATTTTTAAAGTACAAGCACTCTTGAAGTCTTAAACAAAGCTCTGAATCTACTCTTTTTTTCACTCTTTTTTTCACTCTTTTTATTCACTCTTTTAATTAACACATTTGACCTTAATACCCCTGTTGTGTCTGATTACTCTCGTGTATTGTTAAACTACTCCTTGGCTTTATTTTTATAGCTTATAAATAGGTTACCGATGATATAGGCATGCATTAAGAACAGCCCAAGACTTATTGCGAAAAGCTGGTCAAAGCCATATGATCAGTTATTCAAATATTACTTGGACATGGCTACTCATTTAACTAGCCGGTCGATATCCTGCGGTCTAAACAATCAAACGCCCCCAGAGGAACCATAATGAGCGAAGTTACCCTTGTCAGCGCAGAACAGTTCACTAACCTAGTACAAAAAGTGGTCGCTAGCCGCGGATTTAAGACATCCGATCAAAACACTGCAGGCTATCGGGCGACCTTTGCTATGCGTCATGGATTAGCTAACAGTGATTTATTGGAAACCTCTTTAGCAGGCTTAGACGCAAATATTAGTGCGCCTAAACTATTAGTAGAAAGTAAAGACAGCCTTATATACGACGCCTTAGGTCAACCGGCTTTAGTCCAAATTGAAGCGGCCTTTAAACATGCTGTCGATAATGGCATTAAAGAAATACGCATGCATAAAACTGCCTGCGGTGCTTTTGCAGTGCCAGCCATTGCTCATTATCTAGAAACTCAAGGCGCTAACGACCAAAGCGTGTGTATTTACTTCAATAACTTGGAAGGCAGCATCCGTCGTTTTGACCTCTCACCACAAGGCCATTTACTGGGGCTTTTGCAACCTAGAGAACGAGATGTTGCTTGGAATGAGGTGCGTATAACCATTGGCCCACCGCCTGCCGATTGCAAGCCTGTTGCTAGCACAGCAGACATAGCAGCCTACCGCGCTAGTAGCGATAGCAAGGGCATCAGTGTGCGGGCTAATTTATGGACTCGCATGCAGGAATTAGCGAAAAAATATGAACAAAGCCAAGCATAGTCTTGCGGCACACTCATGGTCGATTGTGTAATAGGTTTTTTACAATAGGGTAGATGGAATTAATGAGGTAAAAACTGAGTGGCAGGATCATCTTAGAGCCTCAAGCCAACTTAAAGCATGGTGATACAGTCGGGGTCTAAACCTCCATTAAAGGGGCAAATTAAGCAGTGCAAGAGCCGCATCGTCAACGATCGACTCACGGGCCATGTGTTGAGTACGCTTAAAGTTGTGTAATGAGGTATCCATAAGTTGGGATGGCACCACGTTTTGTAGAGCTTTAGCCATACTCTCTATGCGCCCAGGGTGCTGGTGTTCCCAATCTTGTAACATAGACTTAATGTGCTGACGTTGAAGGTTGTCTTGAGATCCACATAAGTTGCAAGGAATAATGGGGTATTGTTTGAGTTGGGCGTACTCGGCAATGTCTTGCTCACGGGCATAAGCCATAGGGCGAATGACTGTGTTTAATCCGTCGTCACTTAAAAGACGGGCAGGCATGGCCTTAAGTTTACCACCATGAAACATGTTCAAGAATAAGGTTTCTAAAATATCATCTCGGTGATGACCGAGGGCAATTTTAGTAATGCCACGTTCCTGAGCAAAACGATATAAAGTGCCACGCCGCATGCGAGAGCACAAACCACAGGTGGTTTTACCCTCTTCAATAACCGCTTTCACCACACTGTATGTATCACGCTCGATGACATGAAAGTCAACGCCGACTTGGGTTAGGTATTTGGGTAGGATGTGCTCTGGAAAATCTGGCTGTTTTTGATCTAAATTCACTGCCAAAATATCAAAATTGATGGGCGCACTTTTTTGCAACTGCATCAGCACATCTAGCATGGCATAGGAGTCTTTGCCACCTGACACACACACCATGATCTTGTCCCCATCTTCTATCATGGCGTAATCATCGATAGCGCGCCCTACATCACGTCGTAACCGTTTTTGTAACTTGTGTTGTCGTTTGATTGGGTCAGATACGTTCATTTTGGGTTGGGTCACGAGCGTTACCACATTAGGTCATCTGGAATCACGAAATCTGCATAAGGGTCATCTGCATCGGTAACAGCATTCTCTGCAACCTCAGTTCGTATAATAACAGTTTCTGGTGCGCGTTCTTCAATACGCAAAGCGATGTTTGCAGGCACCACAGAATAGTGTTCATCTAAAGCCACAATAACTAAGTTACCACGACTTAACGCCACTTGTTGCTGAGCGTTAACATAGAGTTTTTTAATGGCTTTGCCATCGACAAAATTGTAGCTTACTTCGCCACCAGTTAAGTCTAATCGACAACGCTCTAGAATTTGCTTAACTTGAGCCAGCGCTGCACGATCTTGATCTTGTGCATCCCGCTGGGCGTTCAGTTGTTTAGAGCGTTTAGCTTGTGCTTGTTTTTCACTCAGCGCTCTTTGAGCCGCAGTTTCGCCCACATCAACGCCTTTGCGCACGTCTCGAGTTTGTTTCTTTTTTGCCTTTGTGGCTTGCTTAGATTGCTTTTCGTTGGCTAAGCCTGCCTTTAACAACTGATCTTGTAAACTGGCCATTAATGGCTTCCTTTCAAATAATAGTATGAGCCCGTTAGGCCGCCTTGTAATATTAACATAGCTAACTAAGCGTGTTGTTGAATTAAGGCCAAAAAGTCATCACCGTAGCGGTCTAATTTCTTTTCACCCACACCATTGATGTGACTCATTTGTAGAAGAGATTGTGGTTTTGTATGCAGCATTTCCAACAAAGAAGAATCACTAAAAATGACATAAGGTGGCACTTTTTGATCTTGAGCTAAAGCCATTCGCAGCTCCCTAAGTAATTGCCATAAGTCCATATCATCATCAGCAATTTGCAGGCGTGCTTTAGACGCTTTTGGCGTCTTAATCGACACCTTCCGGTCCAGCCTCAACTGCAACTGAGCATCACCTTTAAGCAACGGCCTACAATTGGGTAATAGCCGTAAGCCACCATAATTTTCTGGGTCGCTGGACACTAAACCCAGTGCCAGCAGTTGCCGATACACCGAGCGCCATTGCTTTTGATCTAATTCTTGACCCAGAGCGAAGGTCGATATTTTGTCATGTCCTGCGGTTTTAATTTTGTCTGTGGGTTTACCGATTAAAATATCAATTAAATGGGCTACACCATAGCGCTGACCACTGCGGTAGATACAAGATAGTGCCTTGCGCGCAACCTCAGTGCCATCAAAAGTCGCTACGGGTTCCAAACAGTTATCACAATTACCACAACTACTGGCTGAATCTTCATTGAAATAACTCAAAATCGCTTGCCTTCGGCAGTGAGTAATTTCACACAGGCCCAACATGGCGTCCAACTTAGATTGTTCTGAGCGTTTTATACTGACGTCCATATCCGTTTGTTCTAAACGTTGTCGCAACCACATGACATCTTTTAGGCCATACACCATCCACGCGTCAGCTGGCAGACCATCACGCCCTGCTCGGCCCGTTTCTTGGTAATAGGATTCAATGCTTTTGGGTAAATCCAAGTGCGCTACAAAGCGCACGTTAGGCTTATCGATGCCCATACCAAAGGCAATAGTAGCCACCATCACTAGGCCTTCTTCATTAAGAAAGCGATGTTGATTATAAGCTCGTTTTTCAGCCCCTAATCCAGCATGATAAGGCAGTGCTGCAATGCCTTGTTCTACCAACCAAAGAGCTGTTTCGTCGACCTTCTTGCGGGACATGCAATATACAATACCCGCATTGCCTTGGTGTTGGAGTTGAACAAAATCCAATAGCTGCTGTTTACCCTTTTGCTTTTGCATGATCCGATAACAAATATTTGGGCGATCAAAACTGCTAATGTACTTTTGTGCTAGATTGAGGCCCAAACGCTTAACCATTTCTTGTTGGGTAGGCCGGTCTGCAGTCGCAGTAAGAGCCATTCTGGGCACATGAGGAAAGTTTTGTTGCAAGCACTCTAGTTGCAGGTATTCGGGTCTGAAGTCATGTCCCCATTGAGACACGCAATGTGCTTCATCAATGGCAAATAATGCGATCTTGCAAGACCTAAGTAAATTTATACACGCTTCAGTCATCAGCCGTTCAGGAGAGATGTAGAGCAGATCTAGATCGCCATTGAGTGCTTGCTGTTGTATTTGATTTTGAAGCTGCCAGTCAATACCAGAGTGCAAGGCCTGTGCATTTACCCCTAACTGCTGCATGCTAGATACTTGATCTTGCATCAATGCGATTAACGGTGAAATCACAACCCCAACGCCATCCCTGAGCATGGCTGGAATCTGATAACAAATGGATTTCCCTCCTCCAGTGGGCATTAATACTAGAGCATCACCACCGTCGATGACATGTTGAATGACATCCAGTTGTTGACCACGAAAATCTTCGTAGCCATATAGGCTGTGTAGGAGTTGTTGGGGAGTGTGGTTCATCGCGCGCTATTATGCTCGAAGGCCGTGCGAGTGTCACGCGTATCGAACCCCACCTGAGTCGCAATGTATTAAAATTTAACACTAGCACCTACAATAAGCATATTAGTGTTAGGTGCTAGGTACTAGGTTCAGGGTACGAAAACAAACCATTGTTTCAATGCCCTGACTCGTGCCGATGCATGTCTAAAGGCGATCATCAGTACCAAGTGGCCCATGAGAAAAATTTTGTAACCTTCAAACTGAAATAGCCATAGTTAATCCATAGTTAAGGCATAGTTTAGGCTTAGTTTGATTCTTCATGATAGCTCTACTAGCGCCATTTCGCTTTATCATCACCGCGTCTTGCTAGCCGTTGTTGCACAGCATGAGTTACAATAACGCCTAATGACTTGATTGAGTAATACCCAATGTCCAGCACCAGTGAACCTCTAACAGATAACCAAATAGATCAACTCGATGCCTACCTTTTGTCTGACAAAGTTCATGAGGATGCTCTAGACTATATCGCCCTTCATGGTTACCTTTGCGCATTAGCCATCAGCCCAGCCCCACTGGCTGAGCAGGAGTGGTTAGAAGAGGTGATGGCGGAGACCCCTGTTCAAGAAGATAGTGCTGAACGTCACGAAATATTCAATTTAATGCGCCAAGAATTAGCCTTTTTAAAAGTCTGCTTAGAATCTGATCAAGACATTGATCTACCATGTGACTTAACCTTAGAACTAGATCAAGAAGACGACTGTTTATTAGAGTACTGGGCTCAGGGCTTTATGGAGCTTATATTTAGCCAAGAAGAAGTTTGGTTTTCTGAGCAAGAAGAAGATGTGGCTGAATGTTTACTGCCTTTCATGTTAGCAGCCAAACTTGATGAAGATGAAGAGCTTGAAGAATTGCGCAGCCAACCCGAATTTTGCCAACAACTGTGTGAGCAAATTCCAGAATTATTGCAAGATTTATATCTTTTGTTTCGTGTGCCTGCAGAAAAACCAAAAGGGGGATACTTGGGTAAAAAGTCTTCAGGGCCCCGCAAGCACTAACACTTTTTATTTAAAATAATGAAGCTAAACTTGCACTGTGAGTGCGCCAGCATCTAACAACCAGTGTTGATTGCATAATTTGGTCAGGGCATTGTCTTGATGGCAAGAAAGTAAAATTCCCGTGCCGCGTTGATGCAAGTCTTTCAACATGGCCTCAATCCGTACCACCGAGTCTGTGTCTAAGTTACTCGTAGGCTCATCCAATAAAATTAATGCTGGATCTAATACTAAGGCCCTAGCCAAAGCTAAGCGCTGACGCTCGCCACCAGAGAGCAAATGGGCTTGGCGATACTTTAGGTGATCTAGGCCAGCCCAAGATAGGGCTTTGTCCACTTTTTGGTTATTTTTTTCTCGCCTCATACGTAAACCATAGTCCACATTGCTGCGCACGTCTGTATCAAATAAATAGGTGTTTTGGTGCAGGTAAATAACCGCTTGTTGCAACACACTTTCTCCCACCATGGGAATGCACCTGACGCGTCCGGAGGTGGGTTGTTGAAGACCCGCCATAATTTTCATCAAAGTTGTTTTACCCACCCCATTAGGGCCATGCAGGTGCACCATATCGGTACTAATAAGTCGCAATTGATGAATAACAAACAGATCCTCTGCTCCGTACCGGTGGCTCACATGATCTAACTCTAAACGCATTAGGTGCCATGCCTCAGAACGCGACTGCGACTTTGCATCCAACCTAAACTGACATTAAGCACTAACGCCAATACCAACAGCACAATGCCCAGGGCAACACCTTGCACAAACTCTCCTTTACCCGTTTCTAAGGCAATGGCTGTGGTAATATTGCGGGTATGATGCAAAATATTTCCACCCACCATCATAGCACTGCCCACTTCAGCAATAATGCGCCCAAAAGCTGCAACTACCGCTGCAAGTAAGGCAAACCGAACTTCAAATATTAAGGTAACAAAAGCCTGCCATGGGTTGGCACCCAATGTTTTAGCCGTTTCTAGTACTCGATGATCGGCAGCTTGAAAGGCTGTCAAACTCATGGCGACTAATAACGGAAAGCATAAAAGAATCTGCCCAATAATCATGGCAGGCTGGGTAAAGAGTAGGTTTAGATCACCTAAAGGCCCCGCTCTGGATAGGAGCATATATAGCACCAGTCCAACCACAACCGTAGGCACTGCCAATAAACTATTAAGCAGGCTAATAGCAATCCAGCGGCCAGGAAAGCGAAAATAAGCTAACACAAAGCCCGCGCTCAGGGCGGGTAATAACGCCATCAGTAACGCACTGACTGAGACACTAAACGACACCCCCACAATACCCCAAAGTAGAGGGTCTCCACTTAGAAGCTGAATAATGGCAGTAACACATGTAGTCCATAGATCATTCATTGAATGAGTGACCTAGCTGAAGGTACAAATAACACCTCATCATCAATACGAAAATTTCCAATGGCCTCTTGACCTGCTGCACCCACTAACCACTTTGCAAACTGACGCGCTGAGTTGATATTAGCATGACCATGACGCTTTGGGTTAACCAACATAACCTGGTATGGGTTGATTAAACGTGGGTCACTTTCAAGTACTAACCGCAGTTCAAGCTTATTTTTTAGAGCTAACCAAGTACCTCGATCACTCATAGTGTAGGCGCCTATCTCAGATGCCATTTGTAGGCTGTGGCCCATGCCACGACCTGATTCAAAGTAACCATCGAAGGTTGGTAAAGCACCTAAGTGCTGCCACAGTTGTAATTCTTTTTTATGGGTTCCCGAATCATCACCTCGAGAAATAAACTGTTGGTTAGTCGCCATAATCAATGACAGTCCTTGAGTCACAGTGTGAGCGCCACTAACCTGAGCTTTATCATCTTTTGGACCCACTAAGACAAAATCATTATGCATTACCCTTTGGGCTTCAATGCCAAAGCCTTGATCAATAAAATGTGCCTCTGCCACAGGTGCATGGGTCATGACCAAATCAACGTCACCATTTTCGGCCATTTTTAGGGCCTTACCCGTACCTACGGAGATGACTTGCACTTCAGTATTACTGACTTTTGCGTAATGGCTCAATAAGTATCCCATCAAGCCTGAGTTATAGGTACTGGTGGTGGTCGCTAAGCGGATACTATCGGCCAAAACTAGGCCACTTAAAAGCACCAAGGCAGTTGCCAATGCACCTCGCTTCAGCAGTAGTTGTATATATCTCATGGTGTGTTAGTTACTTAACAGTAGGAAGGTCATAATTAGTGACACCATTTTGTCCACGTTGACGTAGGAAATGGTCCATTATGGTTAAGGCCATCATTGCCTCAGCGATAGGTGCAGCCCGAATTCCCACGCAAGGATCATGGCGACCTTTGGTAATCACTTCCACTGCTTGCCCTTGGATATCAATAGATTGTCCTGGCAGGTGCAGACTAGACGTAGGTTTAAGCACAATTCGAGCAACAATATCTTGGCCACTACTGATTCCCCCTAATATTCCACCCGCATGATTCGATAAAAATCCATCAGGAGTCATTTCATCACGGTGTTCTGTGCCGCGCTGGGCCACTGCTGCGAAGCCATCACCAATCTCGACACCCTTGACCGCATTAATACTCATGAGTCCATGAGCTAACTCAGCGTCTAAGCGATCAAACACTGGCTCACCAATACCTGCCGCTACTCCTGTAGCCACAACGGTGACTTTAGCCCCTATGGAGTCACCCGACTTGCGTAAAGCATCCATAAACTGCTCTAGTTCCTCAAGCTTATCAGCTTGGCCACAGAAAAATGGATTATCATTGACAATATGGGGTTCAGGACAGGCCAGTTTAATGGGGCCTAATTGTGAAAGATGAGCATTAATAGAGATGCCATGCCCTGCCAAAAACTTTTTAGCTACGGCCCCTGCTGCGACGCGCATGGCGGTCTCGCGCGCTGAAGAACGGCCGCCCCCCCGATAATCTCGGATGCCATACTTATGCATGTAAGTGTAATCTGCATGGGCGGGACGAAATTGGTCCTTGATGTTGCCGTAGTCCTTAGACCGATGGTCTGTATTTTCTATCATTAAGCCAATGGGCGTGCCCGTAGTACGGCCCTCAAACACCCCAGATAAAATACGCACCTGATCTGCTTCTCGGCGCTGAGTGGTGTGGCGTGACTTGCCTGGCTTGCGGCGATCTAGATCAACTTGCAAATCGGCTTCACTTAATTCGATGCCAGCTGGGCAACCATCAATTGTTGCACCCAAAGCTGGGCCATGACTTTCACCAAAGGTGGTGACCGTAAATAATTTACCAAAGGTATTACCAGACATGGGCTTTTTCACTCTCAAATTTAGCAGGCTAAATTATAGCTGGTTAATGGTCTCAGCCGCAATAAATAGACTTATCAACGGGACTGGTGCCATGTGTAAAATTGAGCTTGATACTGACGACATTGGGCCCCTGTAAGACAAAAAATCCCATTACCACCCTGGCTCAATTCTAGCCACATAAAAGGGATTTCAGGAAAAGCTTGTTGCAATGCCAATTCACTATTGCCTACCTCAATCACAATGAGACCTTGCTCTGAAAGCCAATCAGCAGCCTCAGCTAGCATCGCCGCCGTGAGGTCAAGCCCATCATCACCTGAGACCAGAGCCATTTTGGGCTCATGAGTATATTCAGCAGGCATATCATCATAATCATTGGCATCGACATAAGGTGGATTACTAACGATCAGATCATAGCGATGAGGCGACAGGCCAGAAAATATATCAGAATCATAGACCTGCACGTGGCCATTTAAACCGTGGCGATCAATATTTTGTTGACTCAATAACAAGGCTGCGGGTGAAATATCAACCATATCAACCCGAGGAATGTCCATATGCAGCGCCATGGCAATACCAATACAGCCACTGCCACAGCAAAGATCAAGGGCAGTTTTGGGGAGCTGATTAATAAACGGCGAAAAATGATTACCAATAAGTTCTGCGATGGGCGACCGAGGGATGATGACGTCCTCACTGACCCCAAAGGGAATACCTGCAAACCATGTCTCTCCTAGCAGGTAAGGCAAAGGCAATCGCTGCTGAATGCGTTTTTCTAGCCAACTTTTGACCTGCAGTAATTGTGTATCAGTGAGTTCCTTTTGCAATTCATCTTGCTGTGTGTCCAGTGGCATACCACAGGCTCCCAAAACCAAAAACACAGCTTCATCCCAGGCATTATCCGTACCATGCCCAAAGTAAACCTCAGCATCATTGAGCGCCCTCTCTGTGGCTTCGATGGCCTGCAATAATATAGTGGTCATGTGTTATTTAATGCTAATAATCTAATAGACCATTGTAAGCTAAGCCTTGTCCCGATACCATGACGCTATGAATACAACCTGTGTTAATCGAGCATGAGCTTACCATCGGACCAAGATCCCCAGGATCCCTCACCAGACCCAGACTTTAGATCCGCATTGGGCAAAGTGTCGGCATTAAAAAAAACGGGCCGCCAAACAACACCTGCAGTAAAGGGTATAGATGCCCTGAGTACGGCCACTCGCCGAGCTGCTGCGATTGAACAGGTGCAAGAAAAAGCTGCTCTAGGCGAGCAGGGCTTTGAGTTAATTGAGTCAGAACAAAGCATTAGCTATTCCCGTGTGGGTCTAGATAGCGGCAGTCTGCGACGACTTAGCCACGGCCACATGCGCCCCACACTGACCCTTGACTTGCACGGCTATCGCGTTGAAGCCGCAAGAGATTCTGTATGGCAGGCTGTAAAACATGGGCAAGCCGAAGGGGATCGGTGTTTACTCATTGTGCACGGCAAAGCTGGAGCCGGCTATAAGGATGAGAGTGGAGAAATCACAGGCGCAGGCCAAGCCCTAATTAAGTCCCATGTAAATCATTGGCTGCAGCAACTTGATGGGGTCCTAGCATTTACTTCTGCGCTGCCAAAAGATGGTGGTTCTGGCGCACTTTATGTATTACTTAAAAAGGCCAAAAAAAAGAGCGTAATATAGGGGCTTTAACCTTTACCTTAGCCACAGCTTCACGTATCGTGCGCGTAAAAATTTAATCTCTTTTTTATTATGAAATTAATAAATAGAGCAGCAATAAAAATAGCAAGAGAAGGTCTATGGAAAAAGCATACGAAAAAATCCTCACGAGCATTGGCGAAGATATTAACCGCCCGGGTCTAAAGGACACCCCTAAAAGGGCAGCTAAAGCTTTTAAGTTTCTCAACAACGGGTACGACAAAAACATCGACGACGTTATTAATGGCGCCCTATTTCCATCAGATAACGAAGAGATGGTGATCGTCAAAGACATAGAGCTATACTCTTTGTGTGAGCATCATCTATTACCCTTTATTGGCAAATGCCATGTGGCCTATTTACCTTCAGGTAAGGTGCTAGGTTTATCTAAAGTCGCGCGCATTGTCGATATGTTTGCTCGGCGTTTGCAAATCCAAGAAAATATGACGAAGCAAATTGCTGATACTATTATGCAAGTCACTGACGCTAAGGGTGTGGGTGTAGTGATTGAAGCCCAGCATATGTGCATGATGATGCGAGGAGTTCAAAAGCAAAATGCGAGTATGAAAACCTCAGTACTGTTAGGAAAACTGCGCGAAGATGCACGCACTCGGGCAGAGTTTTTGACGTTAATTAAGTCTTAGTTAAGTTTTGGGTTTGACCTGCAGTGCGTCAAGCACTGCATGGCGGCCAATATCTATCATTTCCTTAGCTCGATGGAGTTCAAAAAAGCTGCAAGCGTTGCGGTCTATCTTCACCTCAATGTCTGGTTCATAACCTGCCATTTTATACTTTGCCATGGTCGACTGCATGGTCTCAAAACACTGCGTAAGCATTTCCAGCTTATTCCACTGCAAATGACTGCGCTGGCTTTTAGACGTCTTTATACTAGGTATTTTCCAGTCATCGCTATAACCTGCAACATTTAAGTTTGAGCCCTGCACAGGGCGCAAGTTATCAAGGTTGATGTTTAAATTAACCGCCACAATTAAATCAGCCTGATCAGCCACTGTCGGCATAATAGGCACTGGGTTGAGTAACCCACCATCCACCAAAAACCGATCGTCCTCTGTGACTGGCACAATTATTCCAGGCACCGCCACGCTAGCTCGGAGAGCATCCATCATCTTACCCGACTGAAACCATACTTCTTGTTGTTTAACCAAATCTGTAGCCACTGCTGTGTAGGGTATAGGAAGTTCTTCAATGAGTTGATCACCCATTAAATCTTCGAGTATGGCGAAGGCTTTTTCCCCACGAATGGCGCCCATGGACAATAGCGACATATCAACTAAACGAAACACATCAAAACGGGATAAGCCTGAAACCCACTCAGTAAATACAGGTAACTTACCCGCCGCATACATACCACCCACTACAGCACCCATAGAGCAACCTGACACACTAATAATATCAAAGCCTTGCTCTTCCAATACTTGAATCACCCCAATATGGGCATTACCACGGGCACCACCACTACCCAATACTAATGCGACGGTAGGCATACTCATTGTCCTATTTATTTGTTCATTCTTGTAACATTTCTAAGTGAAAATACACCTTCTTGTTGCCTCGTTGCGTACTATACAGTGCATAGTAATTTAGCCCCGTTTTACCATTCTGCTTTAAAGCAGCATAAGATTGTTGGCTGTCCAAACCATACAATCGGGATTGTTTGAAGACTTGATTTGCCCATTGATTGCTCGACCCGCAGGTTCTACCATGGCATTGATACATGATTTGGGCATCTGCCATTTGAAGCTCTTGTAACGCTTTTTCATGCACAACTTTGGCACTCAGGCCAGGTAAAACTTCCCAGGTATAGCTGCTAATAGAACCTGATAATTGCATGTTGTACTCAGCAGCAATGACACCATTGACTTTGCGCATGGCACTAATAGGTAGGGTATAAAAAGGTGCATCTCGTTGCACCTGCTCAATCAAACGACTATTTTTAGTCACTTCTAATGTCGTCTCTGCTTGAACGGATAAAGACACACCGAGCCAACCGATAACAATGCAAATGTGTCTTATAAAACGAGAAAAAATAACCATGGTTTTTACCTTATGAGTGGAATAAATGTATCAATTTTAGGCACCCTGCTGCTGCCACCCCACCTTCCAATAGTGCCATTGAAGCGGGCATCATGGGAACTCCTGCATGCTCATTAGCCTGGCAAAAATGGCCAATCAAAGCGCTGATTAATGGCTGATGAGTGATCAGAATTATGCCCTCATCAGTTTGCTTGAGTAAAAAATTTTGCACTTCATTAATGTCACCATGAGGGGTGATGCAATCAAGGCGTTGTATGCTTAAACTGTGTTTTTTTTGATGATAGTGCTCTAACAACAATGAGGCTGTTTGTTGCGTTCTAACATAAGGGCTCACCCAAAGACTAGTGAACTCATACCAAGGCAGTGCCGTGTTATTACTTTGCCGAATGACCGCTGCCATGCCCTCTTCCGTCAGTCTGCGCTGCGCATCAGTGGCAGCCCTCTCACTTGCTTCTGCATGACGCATCAGCAGCAATTTCATTAATCTTCAGCCTTTGGGGTATCCTGTGCCTCCGGCCAATCGTTAAATGGGAATGGTTTGTCTTCAGTTTGGTAAGACAAAAAGCGGTAGCTGTGCAGTATAAAACGCCCCAAACTATTACTAAACTCGAGTATGGTTAGATGACTAGATTCATTAAACAATCGATATAAAAATTGAGCAATGACCAACAGCACCAATATCGAGGCGGCAATTTCTACCAACAGTAAGCTCAAAAGCATAAATACTAAACGTAGCCAAAACACTTCTGATGTAAGGTTATTTTTTAATGCTTGCATAGTTTTACTCCGTTAACTCTTAGGTTGTAACATAGGGCCAGTTGCTCCCTATTTCAAGTAATTAACTGCGTTTTAGCACAAATTCAACATCTGAGTTTTGATCCCGAGCCATGAGTGATTGGGCAACAGTTGATGCATCAGTGCCTTGGTAAACCAATGCATAAAGTCCATCAACTAGGGGCATATTCACCTTTAATTCATCAGCCTTTGCTTTCACTAAGGCAAGGGTATTTACCCCCTCAGCGACTTCTCCCAACTCTGCTATAGCCTCATCAAGTCCCTTGCCTTGGCCTAAAGCGTAACCCACTCGATAATTTCTGCTCAAAGGTGACATGCAGGTTACGATCAAATCCCCAACTCCAGCTAGGCCTAAAAATGTCATTGGGTTTGCACCCATATGCACCGCTAAGCGACTCATTTCTGCCAAGCTTCGAGTTAACAGCATGCTACGGGTATTTTCACCCATGCCCATGGCAGCACTGAGACCCGCAGCAATCGCATAAATATTTTTAAGTGCACCACCTAATTCTGTTCCGTAAGGGTCATTACTCGCATACACTCTAAAAAAATCACATTGTAATATGGCCTGAACTTGCTGTCGCAGACCTTCATTGTCGCTGGCAATAACAGTGCCTGTTAACTGCTTAGCGGCCACCTCCTTGGCTAAATTGGGACCACTGACAACACCAATAGGATTCTTTGGAAAGTAAACTTCGAGTAGTTGACTCATTAAGAGAAAATGATCTGGCTCTATGCCTTTGGCTGTAGTTACAAGAAACTGCTGATCATTAATGAAGTCTTTAACTTGCTCCAAAACCCCTCTAAAGGCTTTACTGGGCACTGAAAATATAACGGTGTCTGCATGGTTTACACACCTCCTAAAGTCAGTGACTATTTCAAGGTCGTCATGTAGATAAAGGCCAGGCACGTAGCGAGAGTTGACTCGAGTTTGACGCATTTCTTCAGCAAGATCTTGGTCACGTAACCAAAGGCTCACTGGGAAACCGTTATGGGCAACGATGTTGGCTAATACTGTGCCAAAACTACCACCGCCAATCACTGTTACCTGGTGTTGAAAGTTCATGGAGATTCCTATTACACTAATAGCTCGCTAGGTGTCGGCTCACAATCTAAACGTTTTCCCAACATTTCTTCTAAATCGGGTATTATGAAAGCATCGTCTTCAGAAGCAAAGCTGATAGAGATTCCAGTGGCTCCGGCCCGGCCTGTGCGGCCAATACGATGCACATAATCTTCTAACTCTTCAGGAAGATCATAGTTAAACACATGACTTACACCATCCACGTGGATACCTCGGCCTGCGACATCTGTGGCGACTAAAATAGGTGTGTCACCGCTGCGGAATCGTTCTAGAGTCTTAACTCTTTTAACTTGTGCAACCTCACCAGACAAAAGGGCACTTTTTATCCCGTCTTTTTGTAATTTTTCTGCTAAATCACGCGTAATGTGGCGTCTATTAGCAAACACGATAGCGCGCTCTACGCCCATAGTTTTTAGGCAATTAAGTAAGACCTTGTACTTATCAGCTCGGGCCACCGAAAAGAAACGTTGTTCGACACTCGCAGAAGCCAGTTCATCCGACTCAATTTCAACATGCACTGGTTCAAACGTCCATTGCTCTGCTAGGCGCAATATTTGTTCACTAAAGGTAGCACTAAACAACAAAGTTTGACGATCTTCTTTTTTGGGGGTTTGGCGGATAATGGCGCGCACATCAGGGATAAAGCCCATACTTAGCATGCGATCTGCTTCATCCAACACGACCACCTCCACCTCACGCAGATTGACATGGCCGCGTCGGCAGAAATCCAATAACCGCCCTGGTGTTGCAACCATAATATCTGTGTGCTGTTTTTTTAGTTGTTTCTGCTGAACTTCAAAGTCCATGCCACCCACAAGTTGTTGTACGTTGACATCACAAAAACGAGCAAGATCTTCAGCGTCAGCCGCGATTTGCATCACTAACTCACGCGTTGGCGCAACAATAAGAGCCCGTGGAGTTCCTAGACGGCGGGGACCACTGATAGGGAAGTCTAAAAAGTCAGTAATAATACTCAATAAAAACGCAGCCGTTTTGCCTGAACCAGTTTGGGCTTTACCAGTAATGTCATTGCCACTTAGGGATTCAGGTAAGGTTAATGCTTGGATTGGACTGCAATATTCATAACCCAGAGCGGCAACACCCTGCATGACTTGATCAGGTAGGTCTAGATCGTGAAAACGTGTTTTTCCTTCCTCTTGTGAGACGACAAAATCGTCCAACGACCAGTTATGGTCAGAAGCATTTGAATCATTTGATTTCAAGGTGATTTTCCATTGAGAGACGCGCTCGTCCCAGTAAGATAAACTTCAACGAAGCAGTATAGAGAGTTTGACGCCATTACACAAAATACCATAGCTTAGGATATTGCCCAATCAACCAAATTGACGCTGGTAAGGCGGCAGCGCCTGCAATAGTTGTTGTCCATAACGTTTACTAATTATACGCTTATCTAAAATAGTGATTCGGCCCTTGTCGTCTTCTTTGCGTAACAATCGACCTGTCGCCTGAACTAGCCTAATACTGGCTTCAGGCACCGATAGTTCAGTAAAACTATTACCGCCAGACTTCTCAATCCACTCCGCTAAAGCAGATGGAACTGGACGATCGGGCACTGTAAAAGGCAATCGTGTAATGACCACGTGAGTTAAATAATCCCCCGGCAAGTCGATCCCTTCTGCAAAACTTGCCAAACCAAATAGCACGCTACCCTCTTTCTCTTCAACTCGTTGTTTGTGCTGGTCTAACAAACGTTGCTTGGAAGACTCCCCTTGCTGCAAAATAAGATCTTGCCAAACATCTCCCATGCCTTCAAACACAAGCTGCATTACCCGTCTTGAAGTGAATAAGACTAAACTCGCTTCAGTCTTATTTAACTGCGCTTTCAGGCCTTTGATGAGTTGCTCTACAAACACAGTTTCAGGGCCAGGTTCAATGGCTTCCTTGGGCACGCAGATCTGTGACTTAGAAAAGTCAAAGGGGCTTTGCACGGCCAGTTGGGTACTTAGTGGGTTCATCCCTGCGTGAGTAATTAAACGGTCAAACCGACCCAGTGCAGTCAGTGTGGCCGAAGTTAGTAAGGCCCCAAAACAGCGCTGCCACAAATTTTCTTGTAACAATTCAGCCGCCATTATTGGGCTTGCTGAAATTTCTAGATCCACCCGTTCTGGTGTTTGCCAATATTGTAACCATCGAGCCATGGGGACTTCTCCCGCTCGATCTACTTTGGCATAAGCCTGCCATAGTCCAAGTTGCTGTTCAGCGTTTTGTTGTAATACGCCAAATGCAGCCAAGTAACTTTCAGCTTGATCCTTAGGTAAACCATTTTGGTCACCTTTGACCACGTCGTCCATTAAGCTGTGCAAGGCACCCAAATCTCGGGCCAGACGGGCACTACCTAGACCCAAGTCATGACTCATTTGCACTAATTCTGCAGGTACTATACCTTGGGCAAAACGGAAGTTTTCTTGCTGTTGATAACCATCCTCTGGTCTAAATGCTGACTGGTCTAAAAACTGTTCTAAGCTGATCAACTGTTGTTCAAGCACTTGGATATGATCCTGCACCTGTTGACTAACCTGCGCGCCTTTGCCCCCACCTTGCCACTCCTTCAGAAACTTCTTTACCCCCGCACGCGTTTGGCCATACCAGCGGCTCAACTGCCTTATCCCTTGCTGATGGGTGAACTGCTTTAGGGTTTTATCCGCCAAATGATGACCTTCATCAAATATATAAATAGTGTCTTCTGGGGCTGGTAATATAGCTCCTCCCCCTAAAGCGAGGTCCGCTAGAACTAAATCATGGTTAGTCACAATACAATCTGCCTGTTCTAAACCATCTCTGGCCTTAAAAAATGGGCATTGACTGAAATGGCTGCAGCGCCGATTTGTACAGCCTTTGTGATCTGTAGTAATAGGCCGCCAGTGATCTTCGGCTAGCGGATCTTTCCAAGCATCACGATCTCCATCCCATTGATTACTTCCAAGTTGCACGACCATATCTTTGTACAATGCTTGTTGATGGCCATCAAGTTTAAGCGCTAACTCGTCTTCGAATAATGCTTGAGTAGGGTCAATTGAGGCGTTTTGAGACAGAGCTTGATCTAGTCTAGAGACACATAAGTATCGACGTCTACCTTTAGCAAGACGAAAATCAAAGTCATATCCACCATGCTTCTTAAGAGCAGGTAGATCTTTTTGCACGATCTGCTCTTGCAAAGCGATGGTGGCGGTGGAGATAACTAATTTTTTATCCAAGGCTTTAGCAATAGGCAAACAGGCCACCATGTAGGCTAAGGTTTTACCTGTGCCAGTACCGGCTTCCACTAAACACACAGGGTTATCATCAATCCGATGGCCGTCTTCGCTCCTACTGATTGCCAAAAAGTGATTAGCAACGGTTGCTATCATCTGCTTCTGACCCCAGCGGGGCGTGAGCTCCAGCTGTTTAACCAGTTGGCGGTATAGTTGTTGGACATCTTGTTTTACTAAAGCAGAATCAGACACGCAAAGAACTCATGGTTAGCATCAAATAATCGGTCATTAGGGTACACCATTACAGGGACAAAAGCTGAGACTAACGTCACTCAAAAAAATAAAACTTGCCAGCGGCTAGATTACTGGTATTATATACAGTAACTGTATAAACAACCAGCAAATCAACCTTAGGTCAGGAGCAAGTAACATGATTAAGTTGACCCCCCGCCAAGATCAAGTACTCGACTGCATACGCAGCTACATTACTGACACAGGTTACCCACCAACACGCGCCGAAATTGCCAAAGAATTAGGCTTTAAGTCACCTAATGCAGCTGAAGAACACATTAAGGCACTCGCACGTAAGGGTGCCATAGAAATTATCCCTGGAGCCTCTCGTGGTATCCGCGTCCCTGATATGCACGAAGTTGATTTAGGATTACCCATCATCGGCATGGTGGCAGCTGGCAGCCCCTTGTTAGCTCAAGAACACATTAGCGACTACTGTGCTATCCCAGAAAACCTATTCTATCCTAAGGCTGACTATTTATTAAAAGTCAGTGGTATGTCAATGAAAGATATAGGTATTTATGATGGCGACTTACTTGCCGTTCATAAAACTGATCAAGCAAGAAATGGCCAAGTCGTGGTCGCTCGGTTAAACGATGAAGTAACAGTGAAACGGTTCCAGCGCAACGGCAACCAAGTGCAACTGATCGCAGAAAACCAAGATTTTTCACCCATTGAAGTCGATCTCACACAACAGCACTTAAGCATTGAAGGGCTTAGTGTGGGGGTTATACGCCGCGGCAACTAAACCGGGGCTGGAGCAATTATTATGTGGCAACAACATCAACAAATTCAACAAATGCAGCAACGACCTAATACCAATATTGAAGGTATTTTGGCCGAACAGCAATTAGACCTATGGAAAAAAGAATTCCCAGAAACAGTACAAGACCTCAGTCAGATCACTGAAATAATTATGCGGGGTGAAGCTTGGAGCAACGTTCAAATGTTACTTCCACTACTTGCACAACTGAGCCATGACCAGCGTTGGTTGGCTTGGGTTGCACCTCCACAGTTGTTGCCCAAAGCCCAACTTCAGGCGGCAGGGTTTGACTTAAATAAGATCATTTTATTAAAGCCAGATGCCCAGCATGACACCATGAGCCTAGCCCACCAAGCTTTAAAGAGTGGAACTTGTCATGCTGTTATTAGTTGGTTTGGTTGTCTAGCAGATGACCAACTCAATGCATTAGCCTGTGCCGCAGAGCGAGGCAAAAGCCGAGCATTTGTCATTAGACATCAATAGAGAGTCCTAAACGACTATCTGTGATTCAAAAAACTCTTGTAATAATTGATGAGTAATCAGAGGGTCAGCACTGCCTGCAAGTTCTCGAATAGAATGCATTGCAAAAGTAGGCACCCCTAGGTCTAGAGTCCGCACACCGAGTTGGGCTGCCGTGATGGGGCCTATCGTGCTGCCACAAGCCATATCGCTGCGTACAACAAAGGTTTGTATAGGCAGGTCTTTTTGCGCAGCTAACTCTTTCACCATGGCGCTGGTTACCGCATTGGTTGCATATCGTTGATTTGCATTAACTTTGATCACCGGTCCCTGGTTGAGTCTTGGTCCATGATGTTCATCGTGTTTGTTGGCAAAGTTAGGGTGGACCCCATGGGCGTTATCAGCTGAAATAAAGGTGGAAGCGTTTAATACTTGGTGTAACAATTCAGTTTCTGGATAAATTCGTTGCAGCACAGACATTAAAAAGCTGCCCTGAGCGCCTTCTGCTGACTGACTTCCAACTTCTTCGTGGTCATTGCAGATCAGCAACAGCCCTTGATTTGTTTGTGCGGCAACTAAAGCGGTCAGACCCATATAACAACTTAACAAGTTATCTAAGCGGGCGGCTGCCAAAAACTCTTGCTTTACACCTACTAAAGCGGGTGCCTGAAAGTCATAAAAGCTTAATTCATAATCAATGACTTTATCAACTTCATGGCCATTGGCCTTTAGCTCATCGACCAGCAATGAGCGTAAACTAAACTCATCACCCAGTGTTTGTCCTAATAAAACAGGCAAGTCAGTTTGAGGGTTTACACTATGAGCCTTATTCGCTTCTCGATCTAAGTGTATAGCTAAGCTTGGAATACAGGCCAGTGGCCGATTAAAATCTAATAAATAGCTCACCAGCTGACCTTGGTTATCACGCCCCACTACTCGGCCTGCAAGGGACAGATCTCTGTCAAACCAAGGGTGTAATAGAGCGCCACCATAAACCTCTACACCCAATTGTTGATAGCCTTTTTGGTGAATCTCTGCATTAGGTTTAACCTTTAAACACGGACTGTCCGTATGAGCTCCAACCATATGCATTCTTTGTAAGGCATTTTTTTTGGGCAATTGAAACGCTACGATGGTTGAGTCGTTACGAGTGATGAAATAACGCCCACCCGCCTGCACATGCCATTTATCAGCCACCTCAAGTTTACCATAGCCCGCCGCGGTTAATTGTTGCGCCATTGCAGCTACAGCATGAAAGGGAGTTGGAGAGTCACTAATAAAACTCATCAATCCATTTAAGTAATCTTTTTGAGGCATAATTTTTTTATTCCATGTCTGTAAAGTACTAATTCTGCCACATTCTGGGCACCAAACGTAACGATTCTGTAAAGCATTGGCTTAAATAGCCTAAATTAGCTTAAGGCGTTTGAAAAACTTATTAAAATTAAGCTAACATGGCTAGTGAAATAAAATATTAACTAAAATCCCTCCAAGTTTAATTTAACGGCTGATTAATTTAATAGCCGCACCACTACTTCTGAAGCTTGCTATGATGCCTAATACAGTCTCCACCTTATTGCCTTCTCTTTTAATGTTTGCCCGACGCAGCCAATTATGGACTGGCCTTTTAATTGCTACTAGTGCTGCGGTCTTGATGCTCGCACCGAAGCAAGCCACTGCAGCAGATGTGCCTGTGCAGATTGAGTTCACTAAACAGCAGGGTCAATTGACTCAAGAAATTATTCAACTCTTAGATCGCCAGCACTACCAGCATCGAGACTTAAACGATGAGTTTGCCAATGATGTGTTTAATCGTTATTTAAAGTTACTCGATCCCCAGCACATTTACCTGAGCCAAGCAGACCTTGAACCTTTTAATTATCTGAGTAGCGAGCTTGATGACCTGCTGGCCCAAGGGGATTTATCACCCATGGCGGCGCTCTATAATTTGTTGCAGCAAAGGCGGCTAGCTTTTATTGACTACAATTTAAGTGTGTTTTCTCAAGGGGAGCCGATGTTTGATTTTGAAAGATTAGAAGACATCAGCACTTCACCCTATGATAATCCTCGAGTCACCAACTTAGAGTCTCTCAAAGACACTTGGCGCAAGCAGTTAAAGAATGAATTTATTAACGGCCAACTGAGCAACGAATCTGTCGAACAAATTAAAGACCGCTTACAAAAGCGATATACAAATATCCGCAAACGGGTTTTACAAGTCGAGTTGCGAGACGCTTATCTTGCTGTAAGTAATAGTATTACCACTGTGACCGGACCTCATACGACCTATCTTTCGCCTCGTAATGTGGAAGACTTTAATATTGACATGAGCTTGTCATTGGAAGGTATCGGTGCTGTATTGCAACGTGACAACGATTACACCAAGGTCGTAAGCCTAGTTGTTGGTGGACCTGCTGACAAAGCTGGAGACTTGAAAGCGGCTGATTATATTGTCGGTGTTGCCCAAGATGGCGATCCAATACAGGAGATTTTGGGATGGCGCTTAGACGATGTCGTCGATCAGATTAGAGGGCCAAAAGGCACACTAGTCAATTTACAAATTATTCCTGGTGGTGATCTGCAGCAAACTAAAAAGACCATTCAAATTAAACGGAACAAAGTCAATTTAGATGATCAGGCAGCGAAAAAAACAGTGGTGGAGATACTAACTCCTGAAGGCCTAGTCAATATTGGAGTCATCACCCTGCCCACTTTTTATATGGACTTTGCAGCGGCCCAATCTGGGGATCCAAACTACCGAAGTACCACCCGTGATGTATACAACCTCATACAAGAACTGAAAAGTGAATCCATCAGTGGTATCGTCATTGACCTTCGGAACAATGGTGGTGGCTCCTTGCGAGAGGCTAATCAACTGACAGGGCTATTTATCGAAACAGGCACGACCGTTCAAGTGCGTTATGCTGACGGTATGATCCAAAAGCAAATGGATCGTAACCCATTATTGGCTTATAACGGCCCCTTAGTTGTGCTTGTTAATCGCTATAGTGCCTCAGCCTCAGAAATTTTTGCCGCAGCCATGCAGGACTACAAACGGGCATTAATTGTTGGGAGTCAGACCTACGGTAAGGGAACAGTGCAAACTTTCGGCGATCTCAGTAGTGGCCAGATCAAATTTACCCAAGCTAAATTCTACCGGGTATCTGGGGCTAGCACTCAACACAAAGGCGTCATTCCTGACGTTAACTTGCCCAGCCTGACCGATCCAAAAAAAGTCGGTGAAAGCACCCAAGACCATGCCCTTAAATGGGACAGTGTGAAAGCTGTAGACCACAAAACCTACTTTTCTTTTGAACATATTATTCCGCAACTACAGAAACGCCAAGAAAAGCGTAACCAAAGCAGTGCAGACTGGCAATATACGCTGTCCTTGGCCGAACGGGAGCGTAAAAGGCCAAAACAGATTAGTCTTCATTTGGGTCACCGTCAGCAGTCTTGGCAAGAACAGCAAGATTGGTATTTGAATACAATTAACACCTTACGCTCGAGCCATGATTTAGCTCCAGTCACCGACGTCAAAGACCATGACTTTGATTATGATGACGCCCAAAAAGATCCCTATATCTTAGCGGGTGCAGTGGTGATTGCTGATTGGATTGATATGGCGCACTAGGGTTTAAATGAGTTCCATAACCGGCTCGTTAAGAGCCGACAATTGCTCCCTTAATTCCAATATATGCTCACCCCAATAACGCTCTGTATTAAACCAAGGAAAGCTGTGGGGAAATGCTGGATCTTCCCAGCGGCGAGAAAGCCAGGCGGCGTAATACAACATGCGTAAGGTTCGTAAGGGCTCTACAAGCGCCAACTCTTGGGGCTTAAAGTCATAAAACTCATTGTAACCTTCAATTATTTCAGACAATTGAATTCGTTGACGATCAGGCTCACCAGAAAGCAGCATCCATATATCCTGCACTGCTGGTGCCATACGCGAGTCATCAAAGTCGACAATGTGGGGGGCGTCATCACGCCACAATAAATTACCCCCATGACAATCACCATGAACTCGGATGTAATCCACACTATCATTTTGTGCAAAAGCAGCATCAATATGAACCAATAAATCAGCCGTTAAACTATCATATGCTGCTTTTAAAGATTCAGGTATAAAATGTTGACTCACAAAGGCAACACTATCGTGGCCAAAGGTTTGAGGGTTAATGGATGGCCTGTGTTGATAGGATTCTACGGCGCCTAAGGCATGTATACGCCCTAATAATCTGCCCATGGTATAAAGGTTTTCAAGATTATCAAGCTCGGGACCATGTCCACCTTTGCGTTCGAAGAGTGCAAATTGAAAGTTTTCATAGCTCAACAAACTACCACCTTGCTTATTAACCATCGGTGGAACTACAGGCAACTCATATTCTGCTAAGGCAATACTAAAACGATGTTCCTCCATAATTTGATCGACTGACCAACGCTGAGGTCGATAGAATTTTGCAATAAGAGGGACGTCCTGATCTTCAAGTCCAATTTGATAGACACGATTCTCATAACTATTAAGGGCTGAAATTCGACCGTCACACACATAGCCTTGGCTTTCAACTGCATCCATGATGTAACTTGGGGTCAGTACCGAAAATGGGTGTATTTCATTGTTCATAGTAAGCGGTCATTAATAACTCAGGTGGCAAGTATATCCTATGCTCCATAGATCATCTTGCTACTATCTAAACTATTGACCCACCAAATCTAGACTATTGAACCATCAAGGTCTGACCAATCCCAAGACCAGCAGTCAATTAAAGTCTGGAATCCCTCAATGGTAACCCGCATTTGTCAGTCCATAGTCCAATCTAATAATCAAGGGCGTCTGCATGTTCATGTGATCAGTCATCATGGGGATTGTCGAAATCGTGGAAAAGCTTTGTATAATTTATCTTTAGCTCCGTATAATACGGGCCTTGTTAAGCTTGTTCGTCAGGGAAGTGCAAATGACCACTACCAATGCCCTTCAGTTCCCCATTAGTGAAGCGCCTGCGATGGGCCAACCTTTGAAGGTCGCCGAGGGCGTTTATTGGCTGCGCATGCCCTTACCTTTTGCCCTTAATCATATTAATTTATGGTTATTGGAAGATCATCGAGGCTGGACTATTGTAGACACGGGCATTAACACCTCTGCCTGTAAGGAACTGTGGCAGCAGGTATTTGATCACCATCTCAACAACAAACCTGTACATCAACTTATTGTGACTCATTTACACCCTGATCATGTTGGATTGGCGGGCTGGATCTGCGAACGGTGGGGTTTGCAACTACAAATGTCTCGAACAGATTACATTACTTGTAAGGTCTTGATGTCTGATACCAGTCAACCCGCACCTAAAGCAGCTGTAGATTTCTACCAACGCGCGGGTGCAACCGATGAACAACTTGCTTATTATAAAACTAAGTTTGGTGGCTACGGTAAAAGCATTTACCCCATGCCAGATAGCTATGTGCGATTGCAAGAGGGTTTATCAGTTACCATGGCAGGCCATAGATGGGAGATTATTGTAGGCCGTGGTCACGCGCCAGAACATGTGTGCCTGTTATGCCCAGAACTTAATGTTTTTATCTCTGGTGATCAACTGTTGCCCACTATTTCTTCGAATGTAAGTGTGTGGCCAGTGGAACCAAATGCAGATCCATTAAAAGATTGGCTTGATTCGTGTGCTATGTTGCAACACCGCATCCCCGCTGATGTGCTAGTATTGCCCTCACACGGACAAGTATTTTTTGGCGCCCATAATCGTCTGCAACGACTCATTGAGGGCCATGAAAAATCACTCATGAAACTCCTAGAAACGTGTCAGCAGCCGCAACGAAATGTGGATTTATTTAGCCAACTATTTCGCCGCCCAATTAATAACGACTTACTAACACTTGCTGTAGGCGAAACTCAAGCCCATTTAAATTATTTAATTAGTAAAAATAAACTCCAACGCATCCCTGACCATCAAGATGTTGTCTGGTATCAAACTCTTTAAAAGAAGATTATTTTATGCACATCATTACCATCAATTTTGAACCTGTAGAGCTATTTAAGATTTTAAAATTTGAATCTATTGTGGGTAGCGGTGGCGAAGCTAAAAAAAGAATTGCTGAAGGCTTAGTCAGCGTTAACGGCGAAGTAGAAACTCGAAAAAGTAGAAAAATGATGAGTGGCGATACGATCGAGTTTGAAAAACGTCATTATGAACTAAAGCTACCCTAACCCATGAGTGTGGGCCACTTCTTTGTTCCTGCCCACATAAGTGCAGGATTTATAGCACCTTTAGTAGGGTATACCAGTTCTGCTGCCATCATTTTTCAAGCAGCCAACAGCACTGGTGCTAACGATGCCATGATTACCAGTTGGTTTTGGGCCTTAGGGTTGGGTATGGGATTATCTACCATAGGCCTGTCGCTATTTTTTAAACAGCCCATACTGACCGCATGGTCCACGCCAGGCGCTGCTATTTTAGTTACTAGTTTAGCCGGGGTTCCTATGGCTGAAGCCATCGGTGCTTTCTTATTATGCTCCGTATTACTCACCTTAGTCGGGCTCTCAGGCTGGTTTGATCGGCTCATGGCCTTTATGCCTCAGTCGATCGCCGCTGCCATGTTAGCAGGGGTTTTGTTGCCCTTTGCTATGCATATGATCATGTCATTAGAATCCCAATTGGTCTTAGTTTTCACCATGATCATGACGTTTTTTATCAGTCGAGTGTTCTGGCCCAAGCTTGCCATCATGGTGACCTTTTTAATGGGCATCATGATAGCTGGGGTACAAAATTTAATTGTTTGGCAATCATTGAGCCTGCAAATTTCAAGCCCAATCTGGACTGCACCAGAGTGGTCTTTATCCGCTGCAATTGGAGTAGCTATTCCCCTTTTCATCGTTACCATGGCTTCCCAGAACCTGCCTGGCATAGTTGTCTTGCGCAGTCATGGCTATGACGCCCCTGCAGCCCCACTGATTACGTGGACGGGTATCACAGGGCTTCTTATGGCCCCCTTTGGAGGTTTTGCATTTAATTTGTCAGCTATTATGGCCGCCATTTGTATGGGTAAAGACGTGGATGCAGACCCACAACAAAGGTATCGTTCTGCTGTCTGGGCTGGCTTATTTATTGTAGCCACCGGTATTTTTGCTGATAGCTTGACAGGCTTATTTAATAGTTTGCCCCAGGCCTTAGTCGTCAGCATTGCCGGTTTGGCGCTCTTAGGTACTATTAGTAGCAGTCTGAGCGCGGCCTTAGTGCAAGAATCCGAACGTATCCCTGCCATGATTACCTTAATTACCACCGCATCTGGTGTGGTTTTGTGGGGCATAGGAAGTGCTTTTTGGGGTTTAGTCTTAGGTGTTTTGGCGCTATTAATTCAACATTACAGCACAAGTTCATCGCCTTCAGTTGAGCCCTAGTAGTTTAGTATCAAATCTGTAAATTGGGTTTTAATGTGGCACTGAAAACTTTTCACGTAAGGCCTTATTAAACCCCATATTAATTATCAAAGGTGAGTAAAACGAGCTTTCAATGATTTCAAAACACAGCCCAAGTAAACATGGACTTTAGCGCTATATTCCCGCTACTATCAGTCTAAGTTTCACTTAAGTCTTTTTTCATTATGAAAACTGTATACTCCCCAAAACACAATTTACGTAACCCTAAAACAGAACTGGCTGGGGGCCAATTGGTCACCCCTTTTGAGAGCCCCAAAAGAGCAGATTACATCTTATCAGCTATTAAGTCTGAACAATTAGGCCCTGTAATAGCCCCTGCTCAATGGCCACGTTCCCTGGTAGAAAGCATTCACGATATAGGCTATCTCAGGTTTTTGGATACAGCTTGGCAGCAATGGACTGAGGCCGGTAATGAAGGTGAGGCTATCCCTAATATTTGGCAGTCTCGTTCAATGCCTAGCCAACGCATTCCTAATCATATTGATGGCCAACTGGGTTATTATAGTTTAGCTGGCGAAACCAGCATTAGTAAAGGCACTACTGAAGCGGCTTGGGCGTCTGCCTTTGTCGCTTTATCTGCTGCAGAACTGATCCACCGAGGCGAAAATAGTGCTTTCGCCCTTTGTCGCCCGCCTGGGCATCACGCCTCAAAAAATCAATTTGGCGGTTATTGCTTCCTTAATAATGCAGCCATTGCTGCCCAAAAAATGCTCCATGATGGAGCCCAGAAAATAGCTATTCTTGATGTGGATTTTCATCATGGCAACGGCACCCAAGATATTTTCTACCAGCGCAACGACGTCTTTTATTGCTCTATTCATGGCGATCCCATGGAAGCGTTTCCATATTTTTTAGGGTTCTCTGATGAAATAGGCACTGGTTTAGGCGTAGACCACAACTTAAACCTACCTCTACAAAGAGGGGCGACCTTTCACATATGGCACCAAGCACTTAACCACGCTTTACGTAAAATACTTCAGTTTACCCCCGATGTACTGGTTATTTCTTTAGGTGTTGATACCTTCGAAAATGATCCAATCAGTTTTTTTAAACTCAAAAGTAAAGACTTCACGCAGATGGGAAAAACCATTGCCAGTATGAATTTACCCACCTTATTTATAATGGAGGGGGGCTATGCCGTAGAGGAGATTGGCACTAATACGGTGAATGTCCTCAAGGGTTTTAAAAACGAGGCTGCATAGTTCCTTTACAGTCTATGATTTAATCGGCAAATCAGGCAAGATGTGGTTTTGCGATTTTTCAACAAGAGATCAGACCTATGCTTTGCGTTAATTCCTACTTCAATAATCAGGTTAAGTCCATCGCCTTTCAAGGCAAAACCCTCGCTACAACTGTTGGTGTTATGGACATTGGTGAATTTATCTTTGGCACCAGTCAGTATGAAATTATGACCATCATTGATGGAGAGCTTGAAGTCAAACTACCAGGTACCCAAAGCTGGCACACGTTTACTAATGGTGATCAGTTTGAAGTAGAAGCGAATAGTAGTTTTGACGTCAAAGTTATACTACAGACTGCTTACCACTGTACTTATCAATAAACTATTGCAACCGTCATTTTATTTGAGCCTACAGCATCGTCTTAAAAGAGTCTGAATTAATGTCTATCATTACTAGCCGCTGTCCCCATTGCCGAAAAAATAACCGAGTACCTTCAGAAAGAGTGGTAGAAGACCCTAAGTGTGGTGCGTGTAAAAATGCTTTATTTAGTGGCAAACCGATAGCAGGCACTGGATCAAATTTTAAGGCTCTTATTGAAGGCGATATGCCTGTTGTTGTCGACTTTTGGGCACCTTGGTGTGGACCTTGTGTTGGTTTTGCACCTGTCTTTGAGCAAGTTGCTCAAACTAAGGCAAGTGAAATGCGCTTTGTAAAGGTCGATACTGAGGCCGAACAAATGCTGGGGTCTCAATACAATATACGCAGCATTCCTACCTTAATGGTATTTAAAAATGGTAAAGTTGTCGACCAACTTAGTGGTGCTTTACCACAGCAGCAATTCGAGCAATGGCTAACTAATGCTGTGACTAAATCAGGTTAACGTTTGAACCCATTGGAGCAAAATGGATCATGAAAAAACTCAAGAATGAAAAAGAACTGCTCAAAAAAGCCATTACCTTAGGCACAGTCTACGCCAACAAACGCGGTGTTGCCCAATTTGAGGCGACGGATTCTGCAGCTAATAAAATAGAGTACATATATCGACTTTTGGTCCACGATAAATTGATTCAGCCGCTCCCAGAAAATCAGGTATCTCAGCCTAGTATGCAGCATAAACTGGCACTGTGGGTTGACCGTCAAATTAACTTATAAGCCCGCAATCAAACACCAAAGGAGTTGTTATTATGGCCCAGGATAAACCACCCTATGTCGTCGTAGAGGACCATCATCACTGGTTAGAGTTCACCCTCAACCAGCCTGGTAGTTTCAACGCTTTATCTGAAGAAATGATGCAAGCATTACAAGTAGCTATTAATCAAGCTAATCTGAATAGTGAACTGGCTTGTATTATTATTAAGGCCACTGGCAAAGCGTTTTGTGCCGGTCATGACCTTAAACAAATGCAATCTAATGCTAAGCAAGAGTATTACCAGAAACTATTCCAACAGTGCAGCCATCTCATGCAATCTATCGTGCAGTGTTCTGTTCCAGTAATAGCCCAGGTGCAAGGCATAGCCACTGCCGCAGGCTGCCAATTAGTAGCAAGCTGTGACCTTGCTATTGCATCTCATGAGGCCAGGTTTGCAGTATCTGGCATTAATTTAGGACTTTTTTGCGCCACACCAGCCGTTGCTCTTAGTCGTAATATTCACCCTAAGCATGCCATGGAAATGTTATTAACGGGGGAGTTCATTAGCCCTGATAAAGCACAAAATCTGGGCTTAATAAATCGTGTTGTGCCGGCTGAAGAACTTACTTCAGCGACACGTGAATTAGCTAACACTATTAGTCAAAAAGCCAGAGCGGCAGTGCGAACCGGCAAAGCGATGTTTTACCCTCAACTCGACATGGAACTCGGAAAAGCCTACGCGTATGCTAGCGACCATATGGTCAATAATTTAAAAGATGCAGACACGCAAAGTGGTTTAAATGCTTTTATAAACAAAAAATCTAGGAACTGATGGTGCAAGACCTCATTCAAATCATCGATTTTGTGAAGCAAATCGACGAGCTAAAAGCGGTACTGAGAAAAACTCGCCCCTTGGGAATGGAGCGCTATGAAAATTCTGCAGAGCACTCATGGCAAGTCACCCTTGCTGCACTCATGCTAAAAGATTATGCGGCGCAGCCAGTTGATATTAATCGAGTACTGCGCATGCTACTCATTCATGATTTATGTGAGATTGATACTGGTGATGTGATTGTATACGCCGCCATAGGCAGCGCCCATGAGGAAGCAGAGGCTGCCGCCACACAGCGTATTCTAGGTATGCTACCCAATGCCATGGGAGATGAGTACATTGCCCTGTGGCATGAATTTGAGGCGTCTAAAAGCGCAGATGCTCGCTTTGCTAAGGCATTAGACAGAGCTTTACCTTTAATTCACAATTTAAATGATCAGGGACACAGCTGGCAAAGTCACGGCATTACCAAGGATCAGGTCAAAGCAGTCAATGGCAGCCGCATTAAGCAAGGCTGCCCACAATTATGGGAATTACTTGAACCATTAGTTGATGAAGCTGAATTAAAGGGTTGGTTGTGTTAGACCTCACAGGCATGTAGCTGTTAGACTACGCGCCCTAATTTCACTTGCAGCCTATACCCCTTGATTACTACCGCAAATATCACCATGCAGTTTGGCGCGAAGCCACTATTCGAAAACATTTCAGCAAAATTTGGTCATGGCAATCGTTATGGCCTCATTGGCGCTAATGGGTGTGGTAAATCCACATTCATGAAAATACTCAGTGGTGAACTCACACCATCTGCTGGCAATGTTTCATTCTCTCCCACTGACACCGTGGGTACCTTGAGCCAAAATCAGTTTGCCTTTGAAGAGTTCACGGTCATTGATGCGGTGATCATGGGTGACACCCGGCTCTGGCAAGTGAAGCAAGCCCGAGAAGCCATATATAGTCAATCAGAAATGAGTGAAGACGACGGTATGAAGGTGGCAGAATTAGAAGTTGAGTTTGCTGAGATGGACGGTTATAGTGCCGAAAGTCGAGCGGCAGAGATATTGACTCAAGCGGGTATCGATGAGTCTTTCCACTGGGGACTTATGTCACAAGTGGCGCCTGGCTGGAAATTACGCGTACTACTAGCCCAAGCATTGTTTGCAGACCCAGATATTTTGTTATTAGACGAACCCACTAACAACCTTGATATCACTACGATTAACTGGCTCACTGAAGTACTAAATGACCGTCGCAGCACGATGATCATCATCTCTCATGATCGCTACTTTCTAAATTCTGTGTGCACGCATATGGCTGATATCGACTATGGTGAATTACGCATCTATGCTGGTAATTACGAGGCTTACACCTCTGCCTCTAATCTAGTACAAGAACAACTGCATTCAGAAAATGCGAAAAAAAGCGCTGAGCGTGAAGAATTACAACAATTTGTGGCTCGATTTTCGGCTAACGCATCCAAAGCTAAACAGGCCTCATCAAGAGCTAAACGATTAGAAAAAATACAGTTAGATGAAGTCATCGCATCAAGTCGTATGTCTCCCTATATTGACTTTAGCGCCCATAAGAAACTCCATCGTCAAGCACTCGTGTTAGAAAAACTCAGTCATGGTTTTGAAGGTGAAAGTTTATTTAATAATGGCGAACTAATTCTGGAAGCAGGTTCAAAACTGGCTGTTATTGGCGAAAATGGTGCAGGTAAAACTACTTTCTTGCGTTGTTTATTGAACCAACTCAAAGCTAATCAAGGGGTAATAAAATGGTCAGAGAACGCTGTTTTAGGTTACTGCCCACAAGACAGCAACGACGATTTTAACTGCGATTTAACCCTGTTCGATTGGATGTCAAAATGGCGTACAGCAAAACATGACGATCTTACTGTAAGAAGTATGTTGGGACGTTTACTATTTACCGCAGATGACTACCTTAAAAAAGTCGCCGTATGCTCAGGTGGAGAAAAGAATCGCTTATTATTTGGTAAGCTGATGATGCAAGACACCAACGTATTAATTATGGATGAACCGACAAATCACTTAGACATGGAAGCTATTGAATCTCTCAATAAAGCCCTAAAAACTTATAATGGAACCTTGATATTTGTCAGTCATGACCGTGAGTTTGTATCGTCATTAGCCACAAGGGTGGTAGAAATAAAAGCGCGTAGCTTAATTGACTTTCATGGAACTTATTCGGAATACCTTGTGAATCAAGCCCTAAGTCATTACTAAGATCATGTCTTTAACTGCGACAGAAACCCACGCTTAAACAGCTACCACCGAAGGTGTAAGTTAATAAGCCATCGTCGTTGATACTGGGAGTCAGAGTAAAAGTATAACTTCCAGCAACTGGAGTTCCGGTACCTGTGATCATACCCGTGTTCAAAGTTAAGGTGATAGCTTGAATATTAGTACTGTTGCTGAGTTCAGGCACAGCCAACTCGGCAAAGGTATCACAAGCACTGATATTATCTCCCACTTGCAATAAACAAGCGGACTGAGCAACACGTATGGAATGACTATGCTGCACGACTTCCATAAATCGTGTTTTTTGAAGGTACGTTTTATAGGTAGGCACTGCGAAAGCGGCTAAAATTCCAATTAAAGCGACTACTAGCAGTAATTCAAGTAATGAAAACGCCTTACTGATTCGAAAATACTGCGTCTCTCTTTTAAGGTGGCTTTCCATGGCATACCTCAAATCACACTCCAGTGATTAGCTATTTAGACCAATTCCATTAACTATCGTTTAACTATCGTTTAACTATAGTTTCGATTTGAGTTTTTGCAGGAAATGATTGAAACTAGATTTAACGTCCAGCCTTTAAATTAATCTTGTTGATCGACAGGCTCCAACAACGCGCTAGAGAAATCATTTTCCAATTCATCGCCAGCGATAGCATATTCTCCACTGGCCCATGCGCCTAGATCAATTTTTTGACAGCGCTCGCTACAAAAGGGTCTGTGGGCATTATCAAGGTTCCAAGTGAGATTTTTTTGGCACTGTGGACAAGGATATTGGCTCATAAGGGGTGTTCCGTGATTTTGCAAAGGTGATCATGTAATTGAAGCACTTGGGCTTTGAGATGGGTTAAATCTTGTTGATTATCTATCACCCAATGTGCCTTATCTAAGCGTTTTTGGCGTGTCATTTGGCTATGAATAATAGCATCAATCTGCTCCCGTGTAGCGCCGTCTCTCTGACAGGCTCGCTCACGTTGAAGTGTTTCACTAGCGTCTACAACGACCACAAAATCTGTGGTTTTATGTTGTGATGTCTCTAACAATAAAGGGGATTCTAGCACTACGTATACACTCGAAGCGAGCGCCAGTTGCTGTGTAATTGCTGCACCAATGAGTGGGTGCAATAATGCTTCTAACCATTGCTTTTGTGCCTTATCAGCAAATATACATTGGCGTAACTTAGCTCGGTTTAAGGTACCATCTTCTAGTAAAATCTGCATACCGAAGTGTTGGGCAATACGCTCTAGCGCAGGACTCCCTATTACCACAACATCTCTAGCCACTTGATCAGCATCAACCACCACAATACCAAGGGCTTTGAGCTGAGCGCTGACAGCACTTTTACCACTACCTATGCCACCTGTAAGGCCAATAATCATATTCACAACTCGCTCTAAACCAACAATGTTTATTATATCAGTAGTCTTGTAGGGTCACATCATTTGTCCTATCTGAAACAATGGTAGGTATAAAGCGACTAGAATTGAACCGACAAAAATCGCTACTAGCAAAAGTAATATGGGTTCCAATAACTGCTCTAACCACTGACTTTGATTAATGACTTGAGCTTCATAATAGGTTTGTAATTGAGTAAAACTCAAGGCCAAATCTCCATCTGCTTCGCCAACCCGAATAAGCTGCAGAGCTGGTGCTTGCCATCCCATTTTAACTAACATTTGACTCAAAGTTTGGCCTTGGTTTAACCCTAAAATGGCTTTTTCCAGATCTCGATTAACATGCTCCCATGGGCTGCTATTAGCCGCTAAAGTAAGGCAATCTAATAATGGTACGCGCGCATTAAAGGTCATGGAAAGGACTAAGAATAATTGTGCTTGGCTGTGTAAATACATTAACTGGCCAAGGCCTGGAATACCCCACAATAGGCGCTCTAAAGACACTCTTGTCTTGGGCATAGACCAGAGCCATGCCCAAGTCATATAAGTGAATAGTAAAACCCCTACCATAGCCCAGCCACTTGACTTGGCCACATGGGAAAAGCTCATCAACCAACGGGTCATAACAGGCAATTCATAAACCCCTGAGGTGTATAAGCTTGCAACTTGGGGGACAACCCAATAGATAATTAATAGACTCACTATGCAACCACTCAACAGGGTGACTGCAGGCATAAACAAACTTCGTTTGAAGCGACGTTTTAGGTTTTCTTGGTGGCTATACTGTTCATATATTTGTTCCAATAGATGTGCCAGTTCCCCACTCACTTCGCCAGCTGCAACAAGTTGCACCAAGTGGGTTGGAAAGAGACCACTTTGGGATAAGGCTTGGGAAAACTTTACTCCTGTGAGTAGGGCATTTTTGAACTCAATTAGTTCATAACGGAGTCGAGGTGGTGCTTCCTCAATGCGAACCAAAGTGACACAGGTCAATAAAGGTAACCCCGCACTCAAGAGTTGCGACCATTGTTGCAATAATTTTTGTAAATGCTTGTTTTTGATGTGCTTAGGCCAAGATCGGTGCCAAGGCCAAAGAGGCTCACCTAGGTCTAATTCAATGCCCTCTAAGGCCAACTTAGATCGAAGTAACTGACGGCTAGGGCACTGACAGATGCCACTGCACTGAATGTGCTTTGCATCCACCCCAAACCATACCCACCAATGCCACATTACCAAGTCACTCGATTCACTTCTTCAACGCTGGTATGCCCTGCAAGGACGCGCCATAAACCCTGGCGGCGAACTCCAAAATTTTGATCCAGGCTATGCACTTGTCGCTGGGCCACTGAATCTCGTTTAGATGCATCCATGACCATTAAATCAAACACCCCTGCTCGTCCCCTATAGCCTCCATGACAAGAGTCACAGCTTGCAGGCACACATGGATTCACCGCTCCAAAGCTAAATTCGTAGGTTGCCACTGCATCTAACCACTCGGCACTTGTCATTATAGCTAACTGTGACTGAGTCATAGGTTGCTTGCACTGATCACAGAGCTGGCGCACTAATCGCTGATTAATAATCAAACTCAAACAATAACTAAAAGCCAACATATCTACCCCCAAACCGTGGCATCGGTGCATAGCCTCACTAATACTATGAGTGTGCATGGAAGTCAGCAATAGATGCCCAGTTTGTGCAGCCTTTAGCGCAACATCTGCGCTATCAAAATCGCGTAACTCTCCCAGCATGATCACATCAGGATCCTGTCTAAGCAAAGCCCTGAGGATCTGATTAAAAGATAGGTTAATGTGAGTATTTACGGCAACTTGATGGACTCCCTCTAACCCAATTTCTATAGGATCTTCAGCACTAACAATATTAATATGAGGTACTTCAATATATTTCAGGCAACTATATAAGAACATCGTTTTACCGCTGCCTGTTGGGCCTGTGGCCAAGATAAGTCCTTGTGGTTTACTCAGCTGACGAATGACAATTTGTAACTGTTTAATCGATAAACCTTGCTCATTAAGGTCTATATTTTGTTGTTTCCAATGCAATCGCAGGACTAACTTTTCACCCCATTGTCCTGCCAAACTACTGCACCTTATATCGACCTGCTTGTCGTTTAGTTGCCATTGAAAACTGCCATCTTGTGGTCGATGGGACTCACTAATATCCATATCTGAAATCAGCTGTAAGCGCACGACTAGGGCCATGGCCACAGACCCTAAAAGTTGATCAAAAGGTGGGTCTAATAGCCGCATAAGGCCATCGACACGCATACGAATACGCATACTCTGTGACAGAGGTTCCAGATGTAAATCAGAAGCCCCAGCAGTGGCTGCAACATCCAGCAATTGATCTGTTAAGGCAATGATATTATTAGGAGGTGGGGAGGTGGGTGAGAACGTATCAGACATAGACGCATCCATGCGTTATTTATACCTGACTTAAGCTTAGGTTATTTTTAAAAAAAACAGTGCCTTTATTAAGCTTTATTTCATTTCGCCACTCAATTGACGGGCTAAATCAACTGCATAGTTGTCAGTCATGCCACCAATAAAGTCCATAGTGCAACATAATGCTTGATAAGCTGTAGCCCCTTTTTCAGGCCGATGGGCACCCATCAGGGCCAGGTGCTTTTCAGCTTTAAAAGATAACCTTGCGTCTCCCATTTGTTGGTCCAAGGCAAGCACTGCAGGCACAAACCCATCAAGTAATTTTTCTAGGACTGAATAAGCGGCCAACTCGGTGCGATGCCGTTCAGGCGCCAAAAATATGCGATTTTTGGCCAGCCCCTTAGCATCACCAATAATTTGTTGGGTCACAAGATCACAATGTGAGATCAAATCTCCCTCCAACTGACCTTCCAATAGAGCGGGAATATGCTTCATAAACGCATGCGCTGCCGACTGCACAAGATGGTCAATAACCTTACCCCGCAACAAGGCTAAACGACGGGTTGAGTAATACACATCGACCATGGCGGTGCGTCCGGGAACTGCCAATTTGCCGGTAATGGGCGCTAACAACTCCAACACATCCTGTTCATCTATAATACCCAGTTCTACCCCATCTTCTAAATCAATAATGGCGTAACAGATATCATCAGCAGCCTCCATTAAATAAACCAATGGGTGGCGACACCACTCAAAGTCCGACTGCTGCAACAAACCTAAACGGCCTGCTATGTCAGCCAATATATGTTTCTCAGATTGCAAGGCGCCAAACTTAGATTTGCGTTCACACTGCTTTGAATTTGATAACCAGGGGTATTTAAGAAAGCTTCCCAGGGTCGCATAAGTGAGGCGCATACCTCCATTAAACTGGTGATATTCTAGCTGTGTAAGGGTTCGTAAGCCCTGCGCATTACCTTCAAAATTAAGTAAATCTGCCTGCTCAGCAGCGCTTAAATGGGCCATGCCACCTTGCTGCGCATAATTAGCGAACCAGTGACGAATTGAACTCTCACCAAAATGACCAAATGGTGGATTACCTATGTCATGAGCTAAGCAAGCCGATTGCACAATGGCTCCCAGGTCATGAGGCTCAATCCACTCTGGCCATTGGGCCTGATGCTTTAGGCTTTGCCCTACTTGGATACCTAAACTTCGACCCACACTAGAGACCTCTAGACTGTGGGTTAAGCGGTTATGAACATGATCATTATGAGACAATGAATGGACTTGAGTTTTGTGTCCCATCCGTCGAAAGGCACTAGAGAAGATCAGCCTATCGTAGTCTTTGTGAAATGGTGTGCGGCCTTGGTGGTGTTGTTCGGTATAGGGCTTGCCAAAACGCTGATCAGCTAACAAACCTTGCCATGTCATGGCCATTGTTGATGTCCTTATACAAAAGTACTACACATTACTGTGACTGCGATGGATATAGCGCCAAAACTTTATAGGCACGATATCCATCATAGAGTGAACAGTTACTCTAGCACGATTATAGAACGAATGCGTGCGAGGGTAACCTCACTTATGCCTTTGACATCAAGCAATTGCTCGAGCATAGTAAATCCTCCAAGCTCCTCACGTAATGAAATAATAGCAGCAGCCCTGACCT
Source organism: Candidatus Njordibacter sp. Uisw_058 (assembly GCF_047730065.1). Lineage (GTDB taxonomy): Bacteria > Pseudomonadota > Gammaproteobacteria > Pseudomonadales > Balneatricaceae > Njordibacter. The sequence continues at coordinate 1,086,005 of NZ_CP159829.1, read as the reverse complement.
CACCAACGCCATCAATGGCCTCGGCAATGTCAACCGCAGAGGCTGTATTGAGGTTAATGGGTAATGCGTCTTCAGCTAAAGAAAGGGGTGTAAAGGACCCCAAGGTGATTGTACTGACGAATAGCAGCAGGGCTATTTTACGAGTTAGTTTCATAATCTACTCCTTGATTAAATCAAATGAGCCTCTAAATCCTTGAGACTCACTAAGCCTAGCACAGAACTTCATAAGCGCTAGGTTGGATAATTTAACCTTGTTTCAATTAATGGCTAAGCCAGCTCTTCTTCAATCAGTGCTAGAGCTTGCATAGGGTCATCAGCTCCCGTAATCGGCCTGCCAATGACTAGAAAATCACTACCTGCAGCCATTGCCTGAGCCGGAGTCATAACACGCTTTTGGTCACCTACTGTAGCAAAAGACGGCCTTATACCTGGGGTGATCAATTTAAACTCAGGGCCTAATTGGCTCTTCAATAGTGAGGCTTCTTGGGCTGAACAAACCACACCATCAAAGCCCGAGTCCTGACTCAGATGGGCTAATGATAATACCCGTTCAGCTGGGGATTGATCTATGCCTGTGGCCTTTAAGCCCTCAGCATCCATACTAGTTAGTACTGTTACAGCGATCAAAAGGGGTTGATGACCACCTTTGGCTGCTAGCGCTGATCGCGTAGTCTGCATCATCTGCGCACCCCCACTAGCGTGCACATTAACCATCCAAACTCCCATTCGCGCAGCCGCCAAAACAGCTTTAGCTACCGTATTTGGGATATCATGAAACTTTAGATCGAGGAATATTTCAAAACCAAAGTGCTGCAATTGATCCACTATTTGAGGGCCAGCTGAGGTAAACAATTCTTTACCTACTTTAAGACGGCAGCGTTTGGGGTCTAACTGGCGTGCCATCAGCAGCGCTTGACCGGCAGATTGATAATCTAAGGCAACCACAATAGGGCCGTTTTTCTGCACCTTACTCTCCTTCTAATCCATAGATGGGTTTGGTACTGCCCCATTGGTGGCAACTAGGACATTGCCAATGCATAGAGTTGCCAGCAAAACCACATTGCCTGCAACGATAATGTGGCTTACTTCTTTGAAGAGCCACAGTCAGGCCCTTAAGAACTTGTAAACTATCTTTAGCGTTCTCAGAGGCCCACTGCATATGCAGATCTATGAGGTAATTAAAACCCTTTAAAGATGGCCTTTGACGCAAATTTTCGGTCAAGTAGGATGCAGCATCAGAGTCATTTTGTTGACCAATTTCATGAGCTTGAGCTAACAAAAGGCTAGAACTTGGATATTCGGTCATCGCTTGATTCAACCAAGCGCGCCATCCATCTATATCCCCAAGTTGAGTAAAACATAAACGCAACGGTTGAATGATTTCAGGCACCAACTGCTCGTCTTGCTGCACCATAATTAGCAAGTGCCTTTTGGCATCTCTAAAATTTTCTTGCTGGATGCTTAATTGAGCTCGTAAAAAACTCACTCTTGGATTATCAGCATTATGGCGTTTAGCACGCTTTAAATAGTCTAGCCCTGCTTGTTGTTGATCAGACTGCAGGGCTTCTTCTGCCAACTCACAGCAAAAGTGAGACAGTCGCTGAGCTAAATCAACACTAGCTGATACGTGAGCAGCAGATCCAGCTTCTAGGGCTTTATGCCAATCCTGCTCACGCTGATAAACGTCAACTAGTAATTCCGTTGCATTAGCAGTTTGCTGATTAGGCTGTTGCACAATATCAAGTAGCAATTCTTCAGCCCGATCTAATAACCCAGCTTTAATAAAGTCGTGAGCCAATTCTAGCTCTGCCAGCATTACTTGCTCCTGATCTAGGCCTTTGCCGGACAGGAGGTTTTGATGTATTTGAATGGCTTTATCAACTTCACCACGGCGCCGAAATAAACTGCCTAACGCTAAGTGAGTATCCACAGTCTGTGAATTGACTTCTAGGGCATGAATAAACAGCTCTAAAGCTTCATCTGTTTGTTGGTTTAACAAATAGTTAAGGCCACGGTAATAGTCAGCTTGAAGGCCTAATTGAGAATTACGCTTTTGACGATATTCTCTTTGGCCCAGCCACCATCCAATACCTACAGCTGCAATTAAGACTAAGAGTAAGGAGAGGTCCATACTTATCAAGGTATCTTCTGATTAGATTGAGTTGCATTCAACTTAGATAGTTGACGTTGCAATTGTCCATTGTGACGTTTCAATTTAAAGGTAATAAAGCTGTAGATAAACGCACACAAAAGCATCCCTGTAGCCAAACTGAGTAAGAGCCAAATGGCCATACTCAGTGGAGGAAGTTGAAAGAAAATAAGATCTAAGGACACCGCTTGGCTATTACGTGAGCTAAACAACACACCCACAACCAAGGCCACCAGAGAGATCGCAAAGAAGACTGCAGCTTTTAATAATTTCACGTGCTTTTACCTAAACAGGATGGCTGAAGTGAAACCAAACCTTAATCAACAATAGGTTATTATAGACTATCGTTAACCTGATCGCGTAATTCTTTACCGGGTTTGAAGTGAGGCACATACTTTGCAGCCAAATCGACAGAGTCTCCCGTTTTCGGATTACGCCCAACTCTGGGTGCCCGATAGTGTAAACAAAAACTACCAAAGCCCCTTATCTCAATTCGATCGCCGGCGGCCAATGCGTCAGCCATATGGTCAATTATAGCCTTAACCGATTGTTCAACATTCTTTACTGGAATATTTTCAAAGCGATCAATCAAGTTTTCAATCAGTTCAGACTTACGCATAGCCATTCCTTCTTATTATTTTTTAAGTTGTTCCTTGATAAGGTCACCGATCGTGGTCGGGCCTTCAGTTTCAACTGGCTTGGTCTTTAATTCCTGCATCTGTACTCGCTGCTGCGCAGCTTCTTGGGCTCTTATCGCTAGACTTATAGAACGCCCTTTACGGTCTAAGCTGGCGACAAAGCTGGTAATGGATTGACCTTCCTTAAAGTCTGCTAAATCCTGATCTTGGGCTAACTCACCACGCTTTAAGAAGCCTTGCACGCCGTCAGCTAAATCGACTAATAATCCACCAGAAGTGACCTCTCCGATGATTCCTGTGACCTCAGAACCCTTAGCGTTAGCCGCAGCATAGTCGGAGAAGGGATCGCCTGTCATTTGTTTTATGCCTAAGGCCACACGTTGACGTTCTGTATCAATAGACAAAATAACAGCTTCAATTTCTTGCCCTTTTTGGAAGCTTTCTAACAAACTTTCATCACTCTTATTCCAATCGACATCTGAGACATGAACCAGACCATCAATACCATCTTCTAAGCCTATAAATAGACCAAAGTCAGTTTTAGAATTTAGCTTGCCAGAGACCTTATCACCCTCTGAGTATTGCTTAGAGAAAGCAACCCAAGGGCTTTCACTACATTGTTTCATGCCCAAAGATAGGCGGCGTTTTTCACCGTTAATGTCCAAAATCATGACTTCGATTTCTTCACCCACCGAAACCATTTTAGACGGGTGCAAGTTACGCTTCATCCAGCTCATTTCAGAGGCATGGACAAGGCCTTCAATGCCATCAGAGACTCTAGCAAAGCAGCCATAATCAGTCACGGTTGTTACGGTTGCAGGTAAACGACTGCCCACAGGGTAAACGTCTGTAAAGCTGGTCCAAGGGTCCTGTTGCAGTTGCTTCAGACCCAAGGAAACACGTTGCTTTTCAGCATCGAATTTCAATACTTTAACTTCGATATCCGCACCAGCAGTGAGCATTTCACTCGGGTGTTTAATGCGACGCCATGCAATATCAGTAATGTGCAGCAAACCATCTAAGCCACCAAGATCGATGAAAGCGCCATAGTCAGTCAAGTTCTTCACAAAACCTTTCACCACGGCACCCTCTTCTAGGGTCGATAAGACCTGTGCCCGCTGCGCTTTGTTAGCTTCATCCATCAAGGCACGACGAGAGACCACAACGTTATTGCGTAACATATCAAGCTTGATGATTTTGAATTCTAAATCCACACCTTCTAGGTGTGAGACATCTTGTAAAGGACGAGTATCAATCAAGGAGCCAGGTAGGAAGGCGCGGATTCCACCCAACTCGACATTAAATCCACCTTTAACCCGAGCACTGATAACACCAGTGACCGTTTCATCAGCTGTTTGGATTTTTTCTAGTTGATGCCAACGTTCCATTTCCCGAGCACGTTCGCGAGATACCTGGGTCGATCCTAAGCCATCTTCAATTTCTTGCAGAGCCACTAAGACATCATCACCAACAGCGACTTCTATTTCACCAGATGCATCAAGAAACTCACTGCGTGAAACCACACCTTCCGACTTCAAGCCGACGTTAATAGTGACGACTTCACTATCAATAGCAATGACTACACCTGTAATCAAAGAACCCTTTTTCATCTCTACCTGTTGAAGACTTTCTTCAAACAGATCTGCGAAACTTTCGCCCATGGAAATACTCGATGAGGTTGACGATACGCTCGGAACTGACTAATAGTGCCGGCTTCTCGAAGTGCCTCTAGTTAGTTAAAGTTATGCAATGGAATTATAATATCCCTTTGCTATGAATAAAAGTAAGTATCTTTTGCTCCACATCCAAAATGCTCATGTGGGTACAATCAATGACTAACGCATCTTCAGCAGGTTTCAAAGGTGCTATGGCTCGATTTTCATCAAGCTCGTCTCGTTGCTGAATATTCATCAGTATATCCGACAGGCTAGCACTCAAGCCCTTGCTTTTCAACTGTTTATAACGTCTATCAGCACGTTCTTGTGCACTTGCTGTTAAGAAAACCTTTACCGGGGCATCTGGAAAGATCACTGTGCCCATATCTCGGCCGTCTGCCACTAGACCCGGTAGTTCAGCAAAAGCCCGTTGTCGCTCTTGTAATGCCTTACGAACTAGCGTCAGACTAGCCACCTTGGAAGCATTCATACCACAGGCTTCCGTGCGAATTGACGCACTGACGTCCTCTCCTTCTAACACCACCTGAACACCATCACCTTGGGCCTTGAATTGCACATCTAAACAGGCTGCTATATCGGCGACGGCTAACTCATTTTCAGCACTTACACCATGATGCTCAGCAGCCAAAGCAACCAAGCGGTATAAGGCTCCACTATCAAGTAAGTGATAACCTAAGCGATCGGCAAGTAATTTACATAATGTGCCTTTACCAGAACCACTGGGCCCGTCAATAGTAATAATTGGTGCATTGTTCATGACTCAAACTCCTCGTCAAGGGTGATACCTACGGTACGTGCCAGTTCGACAAAGTTAGGAAAAGATGTGGCCACATGAGCACAATCTAAAATCTTTAAATTTGCTTCAGCCCTTAAGCCTGCAATAGTAAACGCCATAGCGATGCGATGATCATGATGGGTTGTTATTTGCGCAGCAGCAAATTGAGTATTAGCTCCCATGCCTTGAATAATGGCTCCATCAGTGGTGCCTTTAATACTCACCCCCATCGCACTGAGTCCATCCACCATCGCCTGAATGCGGTCGCTCTCCTTGACCCTGAGCTCTTCAGCCCCAGTAATAGTGGTAGTGCCACTAGCACAAGCTGCTGCTATCATCAGTGCTGGAAACTCATCGATGGCCAAGGGCACCTGATCTTCTGGCACATGAATACCTTTAAGTGGTGCATATTTAATCGCCAAATCGGCGACCGGCTCTCCCCCGACTTCTCGCTCATTTTGAACGCTCAGGTTGGCTCCCATCAAGCGCAGGATATTAACCACACCGATCCGTGTTGGATTCATGCCCACATGTTCAATGACCAGATCTGAGCCTGGACAAATAGCGGCCGCTACTAAAAAGAAGGTGGCTGAAGAAATGTCTGATGGCACGTCTATTTCAGTTGCAGTCAGTTGTCCTTGACCTTCGAGAGAGCAAGTGTCATGGGTTCGGTCAACCTGGTAACCAAAGCCCTTGAGCATGCGCTCTGTGTGGTCGCGTGTGGGGGCAGGTTCAGTCACACTCGTCTGACCTTGGGCATACAATCCAGCCAACATCACGCAAGACTTTACTTGCGCACTAGCCATCGGCAAATCGTAATGAATACCTTTTAACAACTGTCCACCAGTAATTTTTATTGGCGGACAGCCACCCTCTGCTGTAACAACGATAGCTCCCATAGAACGCAGAGGTTTAGCCACTCTTTCCATTGGTCGCTGATTGAGGGACACATCACCACTCAGTTCCACGTCAAATGCTTGACCTGCCAAAAGACCTGCCATTAAACGAATGGTAGTGCCAGAATTACCGACATAAAGAGGGCCAGGTGGTGCTTTTAGCCCATTAAGACCCACACCATGCACGACCACTTTGCCTTCGGCTGGACCCTCGATAACAACGCCCATATCACGAAACGCTTGTAACGTGGCCATGGCGTCTTCGCCTTCTAAAAAACCACTAATATGGGTCGTACCTTGCGCCAAAGCACCTAGCATAATAGAACGGTGGGAGACTGACTTATCCCCAGGCACACGAATGCGACCTCGGACTTGACCACCTGCGTGGACGTTAAAATGTTTTGTATTTGTCATAGTTCCAGTATAGGCAGAGTTTGCCAATATTTTTTCAAAATGATGCCGAGCACTGCGTGCGCGAGTTAAAATACCCATCATGGTCTGGCTGTCACCTGTGGCCACAGCTTCCCTTAAATTGGCTAACCCAGCAGTAAACTGATCTAGGGTTGCAAGGCAAGCATTACGATTGGCTATAAATACATCATGCCACATGGTTGGATCACTACCTGCAATTCTCGTAAAATCCCGAAAACCACCCGCTGCATAACGAAAAATATCTTTATTGTCAGTATTTGACGCTAACGTGTCCACTAAGGAAAAGGCTAAAAGGTGTGGTAAGTGACTCGTTGCAGCCAATACTTCATCATGCCTTTCAACGTCCATCAAGAGAATTTCACTGCCCACCCCAGACCACATATCACCTAACACTTCGATAGCCTCAGGGTGGCTTGTGGCTAACGGGGTCACAATAAATTTATGATCAACGAATAAATCAATATTAACCGCATTGATACCACTGCGTTCCGAACCAGCAATAGGATGCCCAGGCACAAAGCCGGGCGGAGGTGTGCCAAACACTTCATAAGCTGCCGCAATAATACTGCCTTTAACACTCCCCACATCTGTTAGCAGGGTTTGGGTATTTAAGTGCGGTGCGACTTGAGCCAATACCTTTTCCATGGCCTTAACAGGCACCGCCAATACCACCACATCCATTTGACTCACTGTAGTTGCTAAGTCTTTAACCTGATGGTCAATTACGCCTTGATCGTGTGCCTGCTGCATGCTGGCTTGATCTAAATCGTAGCCCCAAAGTTGATGCTTTTGGGTGCGTCGCAGCGCTGCCGCCAAAGAGCCACCTATTAGACCCAAACCCAGCACGAGTACCTTGCCATGGCAAAACGACAAAGTCGCTGACGTCATTAGAGTACCGCCTGCGGGTACGAACCGAGTAGCCGCACTTCTACAGAGTCTTGATCAAGATCTTTTAACACTTGTTGCACTTTGGTATCGCTATGATGCCCTTCAAAATCAATGTAGAACACATAACCCCAAGCACCCTGCCCTGATGGTCTCGACTCAATACTTGTCATGCTGACATCATGGCGGTGGAATGGCTCTAGGATATGATACAGGGCGCCGGGTTTGTTGCGGGCGAGTACCAGTAAAGACGTTTTATCCTGTCCAGAAGCTGGCACAGCGGCGTGGCCAATAATTAAGAAACGTGTCGTATTATCTGGCTGATCCTCAATATTTGCGTGCTTAACCTCTAATTCATATAGCTCAGCAGCCATAAGACCTGCAATAGCTGCCACTTTGCCAGCACTCACCCCTTCCTCTTTTGCCACCCGACGGGCCGCCTCTGCATTACTGCTCACTGCAAAACGTTCTGCCTGTGGCATATGGTTATCGAGCCACGAGCGACATTGAGCTAACGATTGAGAATGGGAATAAATGCACTCTATTTGAGATACATCCGTATTCTGTTTAACCAACAAGTTTTGGTGAATGCGCATTTCTACTTCGCCACAGATGACAAGGGAGGAATGGCGGAAGCTATCTAGAGTATGATTAATCATACCTTCAGAGGAGTTTTCAATGGGCACCACACCATAATGAGCGCTCTTAGCTTCTACTTCGCGGAACACCTCATCAATAGAGGTCAAAGGTGCGCTAATCACCGAATGCCCAAAGTGCTTTAATGCTGCTGCTTGAGTGAACGTGCCTTGGGGGCCCAAAAAGGCGATCCGCATGGGTTGCTCATGGGCCAAGCAGGCCGACATTAATTCTCGAAATAGCCGGGCCATCTCTTCATCGTCAAGAGGACCTTGATTGCGCTCCATCACCCGGCGCAGCACTTGCGCTTCACGCTCTGGTCGGTAGAAAACAGCGTCCTGGTGGCCTTGATGTACTTGTTTAACTTGGGCCACACGTTGCGCACACGCTGCCCTCTGGTTAATAAGGCTTTGTATTTGTTGATCAATCTGATCAATATCTTGACGCAACTGGCCTAATTCTTGTTCTTGAGTAAGTTCTGGCTTGGTCATAATTATTTTAAGCCCAGTGTTGTTTTTCAAAATCTTTCATAAAGGCGACCAATGCATGGACTCCAGCAATTGGCACTGCATTATAAATGCTAGCCCTCATGCCTCCCACACTGCGATGACCTTTAAGGTTAAGCAACCCATTGGCTTGGGCCTGCTGCAAAAACTCAGCATTCAGAGCATCATCTGCTAAGGTGAAGGTTACATTCATTTTAGATCGGTTGGCAGTCGCAATTTGATTTGCATAAAACTGACTTTCATCTATCGCTTGATAAAGGCAGTTTGCCTTAGCCGTATTGATCTCAGCCATAGCTTCAAGACCACCTTGCTGCTGCAGCCAATCAAATACCAATCCCGCTAGATACCAACCATAGGTCGGTGGGGTGTTGAGCATTGATTCATTGGCAGCCTGCAAAGCATAGTTAAAGGGATTAGGTGTGATTGCTTGAGCCTTACCCAATAAATCTTCTCTAACAATGACTAAGGTAATGCCTGCTGGCCCAATATTTTTTTGGGCTCCTGCATAGATTAAACCAAACTGAGTCACATCGATGGGTTCTGAAAGGATGGTTGAGGACATATCTGCTATGAGGGGCACAGATCCTGTATCTGGCACATAATCAAACGCCAAACCACCAATCGTCTCATTCGGACAGTAGTGCACATACGCTGCATCTTCATTGAGTTTGAGTTGGGCTTGACTAGGCACACATTGGTAGCCTACCTCAGCACTCGACGCCGCCTCTGTTGCCACACCATATGGCGCCATCGCTGCAATCGCTTTAGCCGACCAGATGCCCGTATCAATATAATCTGCGTGCGTTTTATGACCCAACAAATTCATAGGTAACAAAGCAAATTGGGCAGTTGCACCACCTTGCAAAAACAACACTTTATAGTTGTCAGGAATACCCATCAATTGGCGTAACTTAGACTCTGCTGCCTGCGCCATGGCTATATAGTCAGGATGCCGATGACTAATTTCCATCACCGACAAGCCACGACCTTGCCAATCTAACATTTCCACTTGCGCTCGCTCCAACACATCTGTGGGAAGCGCCGCAGGACCAGCACAAAAATTATAATGACGTAAGGCCATAAGGCTAATCCTGTTCCGGTAAATCCGTCGTCGAAGAAACCTCATTTGAATCTGCCAAAGTAGGATCTGCCACAGACTCTTGAGTGATTAGATCTATCCCCTCTTCAGCGTCCTCTTCCATGGTTTCAGCCACTCGCGCAACCTGCACCAAGTTTTCACCTTCTTGGACTTTAATTAAGGTGACACCTTGAGTGTTGCGACCCAACACTGACACTTCACTAGCCCGCGTGCGAACTAGGGTGCCCTGGTCACTGATAAGGATGACTTCATCACCATCAAACACCTGAACTGCTCCAATTAAAGCCCCGTTACGGGCTGACATTTGAATAGCAATAACACCCTTGCCACCCCGACCACGCACGGGATAATCTTTATTGCGGCTTTGTTTACCAAAGCCATTTTCACTCGCTGTAAGTATGCGTCCCTCTGCTTGAGGCATGATAAGACTAATAACAATTGCACCTTCAGCCAAGCGAATACCTCGCACTCCCCGCGCAGTTCGGCCCATAGGACGCACATCATCTTCGCTAAAGCGAACAGCCAGACCATTACTAGCGAACAGCATAATTTCTTGATCACCATCCGTCACTGTGGCACCAATAAGGGTATCACCTTCATCAAGGCCCAGGGCAATTAAGCCGCTAGTGCGGGGGCGGGCAAACGCAGTAAGAGGGGTTTTCTTAACTGTACCGCTGGCCGTAGCCATAAAGATATAATGACCTTCTTGATAGCCACCCTCTGGCAAAGGCAGAATAGTCGTTAATCGCTCACCCTCTTCCAAAGGCAAAATATTGACAATAGGACGTCCCCGAGCAGTGCGACTGGCTTGCGGAATTTCAAATACTCGCAACCAATACACTTTACCGCGGTTACTAAAGCATAAAATCGTATCGTGAGAAGATGTCACCAATAGATGCTCTACAAAGTCGTCCTCTTTAACACCCGTAGCGGCTTTACCACGGCCACCCCTGCGCTGGGCTTGGTAATCACTGACGGGTTGAGTCTTAGCGTAGCCGCCATGAGATATAGTGACTACCATATCTTCTTCAGGGATTAAATCAGCCACCGTAAGATCCTGACGTGAAGCAATAATCTCTGAACGACGCTCGTCACCATAGGCTTCTAACACTTGCGCCAATTCTTCTCGTATCACTTCCATCAAACGTTCAGCAGAACCCAGTATTTCCAATAATTCTGCAATACGCTCGAGCAACAACTGGTATTCAGCAACAAGTTTATCTTGCTCAAGGCCTGTTAGACGATGCAGGCGCAGCTCTAGTATCGCGTGCGCTTGCACATCAGAGAGCTGATATTGGTCGCCATGCAATCCAAACTCAGCGCCTAAGGTAGTCGGTTTACAGGCATCTGGCCCAGCTCGTTCGAGCATAGATACCACCTGACCTGCTGGCCAGTTCTGGGCAACCAGTTTTTCGCGCGCTTCTGCAGCGTTAGTAGAGGTTTTAATAAGCTCAATAACTGGATCTATATTAGCCAAAGCCACCATTAACCCTTCGAGCACATGGCCACGCTCGCGCGCCTTGCGCAATTCAAACAGAGTGCGGCGGGTGACGACTTCGCGGCGATGACGCACAAAGGCTTCGAGCATTTGCTTAAGATTTAAAGTGCGCGGTTGGCCATCAACCAAAGCCACTACGTTAATACCAAACACATTTTCCATCTGCGTTTGCGTATACAGATTATTGATAATCACGTCAGGCACTTCACCCCGTCGTAACTCAATGACCATGCGCATGCCGTCTTTATCAGACTCGTCACGAAGCTCAGTAATACCTTCAACTTTCTTTTCTTTGACAAGTTCTGCAATTTTTTCAATCAAACGCGCTTTGTTAACCTGATAAGGCAGTTCCGTGACAATAATGGACAACTTATTGTTTTTTGCATTCTCTTCTACATGGTAGCGGGCGCGCACATAAATGCGTCCCCGACCTGTACGGTAAGCTTGCACAATGCCCGCTCGACCATTAATAATGCCTGCTGTTGGAAAATCTGGCCCAGGAATGTGCTGCATTAGCTCATCCACTTCAATATCAGGATTTTCAATCAGGGCTAAACAACCACTAATTACCTCGTTGATATTATGCGGCGGGATGTTAGTTGCCATACCTACAGCAATGCCCGAAGAACCATTCACCAACAAATTGGGCAATCGCGTAGGCAAAACATCAGGAATCATCTCAGTGCCATCGTAGTTGGGCACAAAATCAACCGTATCTTTGTCTAAATCTGCCAATAAATCATGCGCGATCTTCTGCATACGGATTTCCGTATAACGCATTGCAGCGGCAGAATCACCATCGACAGAACCAAAGTTTCCTTGGCCATCGACCAGCGTGTAACGCATAGAAAATGGCTGCGCCATACGAACAATAGTGTCATACACCGCAGTATCACCATGGGGGTGATACTTACCTATAACGTCACCCACAACACGGGCAGACTTTTTATAGGTCTTATTCCAATCGTTGCTCAACTCATTCATAGCGAACAGCACACGCCTATGCACAGGCTTTAAGCCATCGCGCACATCGGGCAGCGCACGACCCACAATTACACTCATGGCATAATCTAGGTAGGATTGCTTGAGTTCATCTTCAATGTTAATAGGCGATATTTCTTTAGCCATTTCAGCCATAATTAAGCCAATTTCCTTATGCGCGTAACGCTTCGAGCTTACCTTCCGGCGCCCTTATGAACAACGCCAAAATAAGGCGTTAGATGATCTGATATTTTAACACAATTAGAGGCTAATTTGCCACCTACAAAGAGATCATTAACTGACTCTGCTGATGCTAATTTTCAGATGCAGTGAATCGATTTCCGCGCTATACTGAAGGTCATTTTTTCTTAGCAAGAAACACGACTGTGAACCAAAACGTAGACCCTGCAGAAATAGCCAAATTTGAAGCACTCGCCGCCCGCTGGTGGGATTTAGACAGTGAATTCAAGCCCTTACACGCGATCAACCCCCTGCGCATTGGATGGATTGACGAGCGTGCACAACTTCATGGTAAAAAAGTAGCCGATATTGGCTGTGGTGGAGGTATTGTTGCCGAAGCAATGGCACAAAGAGGCGCCACCGTTACCGGCATAGATATGGGAGAGGCACCTTTAAAGGTGGCACAACTGCATAGCTTAGAAAGTGGTGTGGAGGTGAATTACAGACAAATAACTGCTGAGCAACTGGCTGAAGAAGAAGCAGGCTTATACGACGTCGTGACATGTTTGGAGATGCTTGAACACGTGCCCGACCCGAGCGCCATTGTTGCAGCTTGTGCAAAGTTACTCAAGCCCGGTGGTCAGGTTTTCTTTTCTACCATCAACCGTAATCCAAAATCCTATTTATTTGCCATAATAGGTGCAGAATACCTGCTCAAGATGTTACCCAAGGGTACCCACGAATATAAAAAATTCATCAAACCCTCTGAACTACACCAATATATGCGTTTGGCAGATTTATCTGCTCAAGCAATGACGGGTATGACCTACAACCCCATCACAAAAAAATACGCTCTGACTGACAGTGATGTGGACGTCAATTACCTTGTCTATGCCACCAAACCTAGGCTTGACCCAACATGAGTCAATAAAAAGCCCTCAAGGTGCATCTTATAATCTTGTTTAAGGACGATAAATTTTATGCTTAACTATATTGCCGTAGACACACTGCTCAAAGACCGAGTTATTTTAATCACTGGCGCGGGTGGTGGTATCGGGCGCGCAGCTGCCATGGATTGTGCTCGACTAGGGGCAACGGTTATCTTACTAGGTCGCACGCTTGAAAAACTTGAGTCTGTGTCTGATGAAATAGATGGCGCAGGTTACGGACAACCCGCGATCTACCCCTTAGACTTGCGCACGGCGACAGACGAAGATTATCAGGAACTTGCAGATGTCCTCAAAGAGGAATTTGGCTGTTTAGATGGCCTGTTGCATAATGCGTCAATACTAGGTCAACTTACCCCCATGTCTAATTATGAATCGCGCACTTGGCGCTTAGTCATGCACGTAAACGTCACGGCCCCATTCATGATGACCCAAGCCCTTTTGCCTTTACTAGAGGTCTCCAAGGATGCATCTGTCATCTTTACTAGCTCGGGTGTTGGCACTCAAGGCAAGGCTTATTGGGGTGCCTATTGCGTATCTAAATTTGCCACCGAAGGCATGGCCCAAGTATTAGCGCAAGAAACTGAAAACACAAGTAAAATACGAGTCAATATCATCAACCCAGGTGCCACTCGCACCAGTATGCGAGCCCAAGCTTTCCCTGGAGAAGATCCCGCCCTCAACCTTACTCCAAAAGAAATTATGCCCAGCTACCAATACCTGCTTGGGCCCGATAGTGTGGGTGTTACTGGGCAGCGTTTTAACGCCCAAGAAATGCATAAACCACCCAAGGAAGAAACTGGCATATAAGAAGCAAAAGAAAATGTTGCCCAGTAAAAGTAAAAGCCTATGGGCACAACAACACACTTTAGGGTTAGCCTGAGTTAGAGGCGATCACATGTAGCACTTTTTTGTTTAAAACATTGGCTATAAGCTTGGGCCTGTTGCACGCGTTTTTCTGTGCTGGGGTGAGAACTAAGGTAGTCAATAATTTTGCCTAGTGGTGGTTTTTCTGTAGATGCTGGCAAACGCACTGTGCGATTGTTTTTTCGCTCATGTTGTTTGGAATTCATGAAGTGCTGCATTCGTTGCATAATTTTGGCAAATGCTTGGGGATCGATACCAGCTTGCAACATTTTTTCAAAGGCGTATGCGTCTGCCTCATATTCGTGATTTCTTGAATAATGACTGGTGACCATGATCGAGCCTAAGCCAACTCCCATATCGACTGCACTGTTGCTGTCTCCGCTGATCATAACCATGGTGGCACCGATTAAGGTAGTTTCAATTAATTTTTGCAGAGAATGCCGGTGCACCACATGACCCATTTCATGCAGTAATACAGAGTCTATTTGTGCTTGATTTTGGCTTAAATTGATAAACTGATCGGTTACAATAATGTCCCCAGAGGGAAGCGCAAGGGCATTGGGAATACTTTTACCGGCATAATCCCAAGCACGAAAGTGCAAGGTATATTTAATGTGCTGATTTTTTTCATCAAGGGGCACTAGTCGCTCCCAAAATTGATCACGAATACGCTTTTGTTTGGCTGCACTTAATTGACTTGGTTTAAAAGTAAACTTATCCAAAAAACTAAGGGTTTCATTGGCGATCAGATCATTAGTTTTATGAGGCAATGCGTGAGCTATGAATTCACTTGCCAAAGGTACACCCCATCTAAATCCAGCTATAGCCGAGCCAATCGTAATCACCAGTGCCAACAATATCCATGCAACCCGAGATTCTAAAATATGAATCAATCTAGGCCCATTTTTATTTGCCTTTAAAAGGTCATCAATCGCGTCATTGTCCCTAGACACAAACACCGAACCATCACTTAAAGTCAATTTACGCTCTACATTGCCAATGCGATCACTGATTGTAAGTTGATGCAAATCACCTTGCAGTAACTCACCACCTTCAACACTGATGACATAGCTTTGGGGCCTTACTTGGAGGGTAGCATCGTACTTTTTCGCCCTGCCTTTACTAAACCACACACCTTGAATCATCAATCTAGTAGACCTTTTCTAAATTAACTTTCACTTGCACCTTAACTTCAGACACCAATGCCAATATCAACATCAAATGCGTCCCCAATTTGTTCACCTAAGGCAGATAGCTTATCTTGTTGTTGGGTAATGAATCCATCGATACCATGTTCAACATCCACTAAGGTGTTTTTTAATATCAACTTTGCTCGTCTCACTTTTGCCCAAGGTGTGCCTAATCCAAGGGTCACCAACACCAGTAAAAAATTAGACATCATTAACCAAGCAAGTGAGATTGTGGTGAGGGATGAACTAAAATTAACATTTTCATTGAGTACTGTATTAGCAAATACATACTGGCGCACTTGAGATTGAAAATACGCCACAAGAATAAACGTGGACATCAAAAATGTAATATAAACTAGACCTAAAGCCCCTTCTATATTATGCCTTAGAAGCAACTCTAAAATGTCACCTGCATCCTGGCTAAATATGTTTAATAGGCTAGAAACCCCCCCCCGCTAGAACCATCAAAAAGACTGTGAAAATAGCTATACTCATCAAAATTAATACAGCTAAACCTAAAGTTTTTAGCAGTATTTTGGCAAATTCTTGAGTTTCTAGTAGGGTACTAAACTGGCCTTGACCAAATCGATAACCGTTCACCATATAGCAAGTGTTTTTATTTTTTAAGAACGCAAAAAGGTAGAGAATTAAGACGATTAAAACTAAGGCAAATGTTAGTATTAACAGCCCTTCTTCCATGCCAATCGAAGTTGGCAAAGTGATTAACCAGAGCAATACCAAACTTGGTCCACCATAAATGCATAAAAGTAATAACCCAGGTAGCAACATAAAATTGATGTAAGCGCCTTTTAAGTCACCTACAAAACTAAAGCGCACATTACTAAAACTGCTCATGCGCATAGAAAAAGCAAGGCTGCGCCAAACAACCCAAGGAATAATTATAGATAAACTCAAAAATGCACCCAAAGCGCCAATGGGGGATATGTTTTGAACAATGGAAACCACAATTAAAAAGACCATGGCAATGATGTAACCCATCAATAATTGCTTGCCTGTAGCATGGTATTCAAAATTACGACCTTCTAAAGTTGTGTTTGCATAAAAATAACGTTGATTGCGCACCTTTGCCCATGGATAGTAGACCCCAAGAGTAATGATGATTAGTAGTATATTAACGATCCAAATTTTAAAGTACTCAAACCCACTGCCCCCAAAGTGTAATGGTTTCATTCAGTTGCCTTTATTGTTTCTATTATATCCACCGAATACGACTCCACTAACTCCAACTTTTGCTGGCGCGTTAATTTTTTCATCACAGATTCACGTCTACTTGCAGCAGACCGGTCTGGCTGAGCTTCAACAAACACCATGGCATGCGCTGGGTCCGTGCGGAAAAATCGTGCCCCTAGCTTACCGCCATCACAATGTTCTTTGAAACGTCTTTTGGTATCGGTGGTGATGCCAGTATACAGTCGCCCACCCCGGGTTTGCACCATGTACACCCACCAGCTTTTTGGGACCACTTGTCACACCTCTCTGGGCAAAACTTGATATAATAAAGCCTATCTTAACCTAGGCCTGTGAGCAGACCAAATGCAACCCATGGATACTTTAAGCGACCTTCTGCAGCACTTGCAGGGCCACTACCGCATTTACGATATGGGCTGTCGCCTGAGTAAACTTTCTACAGCAGATTTTAAGGCTTTTGAAGAAGGGCAAAAACCCTACTCATCACCATGGCTGCGGCATGCCTGGGTAGGTATTCTATTATGGTCAACACAAACGTCTGAGCTTGGGGCTTCAAGTCCTACGATTTGGTTTCTTAAATTACCCTTAGATGAGCGCGGCCTTTTAATTCAAGCTGCACGCGATGAATTCCTTAATCAATTGTTAGAAACTATGGGTACCAAAATGTTAGACCAACAGGTGGCTGCTGATTGGGCTGAGCAGCTCAAACATAGCAACCTTGCTTTTACTCCAGACCCAGCCCGCATGGCTGCCTTTCATGCCCAAGCTAGCCTTACCCTAGAGCAAAACGCTTCTCAGTTTTATCCTGCCGTGTGTCATTATATGAGTGGTACTAAACCACACCAAAGCTGGCAAGAATTAGGTTTACAGGGGTTTGCTGATTTTGCTTTGCGCTTGGAGCAACAACCCGACTGGCATCAACTAATAAGTCAAATGCCAACGACAGTGCTTAACACTATCGCTGCTCAGTTGGAAAATCAAAGGCTCAACCACACGCTTGCCAAGGCATTTATCTTGCGTGGCAAAACCAGTATTGATGAAGGTGAAAAAGTGGCCTGCCTGCGCGCCATTAGCCAGTCAACTGACGCAGCATCGCGCCAACAATGGCTGCAGCAAATAATGGCTAAAGAAACCACTGTGGGAGTTGAACTACTGGCGATTATCGCCAGTAAATGCAGCGAAGATTTATTGACCAGCGACCTCATGGGTTTGTTCGTGCACCAATGTGCGGCAGATCAGGCAATATTCAATGCCTTAGTACAGGAGCTAATGTTCCGTCCTAACGCACGTATACGGGTGTTAGAGGCATTTCGCGCTCATGAGCGAAGCCCTGCCCTCATCCAAGCCATTGGCGCACTTATGGGACAAACACAGGGCTAACCAGGCAAGTTAACCAGGCCCTGCGCCTGCGCGTGAGGCTTCAGTTTCTGGTACTAGCGAGGCCTGCATCATATGTTTTAAACGACTAATTAAAGTGACTTCAAGGTAGACACCTTGGTCTAGACAACGCTCTCGCCACCCAAGTAAGTCGGCACCATCGGTAATTAACACTCCTTCAATGTCGGCTTGGCCCATACACAATAACAACTCATCCATTTCTACGATGGTCTGCAACGGCTGATACAAACCTAATAGTTGACCATCCGCTGCAATAAGCACGCATCGCTGTGCACCACTATGGTGGGTAAAATAGAGTGCATAACATTGTTGTGCTGATGCCTGATTCAAAGGTTGAGCTAACCAGTTCATTAAACAAGGCACTGCAAAAGCCGCTGCAACAAGGTGCTTTATGTGCAAACGAGGTACCGCCTTAGCAAGGGCCAAACCTAATGCCAATTCCACCTGCACAAGGGCAGATTGTCCTTGTGCATCAAACATTAATTCTTGATCATTAGAGGCCAACAGCAAAGGTGCTCTAATGGCGCTGTTGAGAGCATCTAAGCCTTTAACTAACAAATGGCTATTGGCTAATCCTAGCTGAAAAGCAACCGCTGCTTTAATACCAGCCGACAACTGATCGCCTGGAGAAAAACCTAAACCTTCTGCACTGCGCTTGACCAAAAACTTAAGCTCATTGGCTGATATTTGCATCAACTCAGGCATTAGGTTGGTGCTTACCGCCTATAATGGGCGCCACAGGAAAGTACCAATCATCATTAAATTCATGTTTTAAATCACCCACAACGGGCGCCCCTTGGAACATAGTGTTACGAACCCAGAGGGCCGACTTTGGATCAAATTTACTGACCCCAAAAAAGGCTAATTTGCATCGTAATAAGTGCATAGGCAATACATCTTTATGCAAAAGATTGGCTCTAATTTCTCCATACTGAGTCTGTGCCATAGTCGCAATTCGATTGACAATACCAAGATGAATTGGTTTTTGTAATAAAAACTCAGCCACACTGACATCATGAGATTGTTGCATAATGGTAAGCAAATCATTGTGGCAAGCCTGCACAGCCTTGGCGATGCCTAAAAACATTTGCACCTCAGCACCATCATCGATGTCAGTTTTACCTAGCCTTGGCTCCATTTTCTCTTGTGAATAATACCAAAAGGTTTGATTTTCATCAGCCTCAGTAAAGTCATAATCAAATACCCAGTCGTAACTTTCCTGGATACTGTCAGCTAAGTTCTGGGCAGATTGGGTTGGATCATAAGTCAGGCTTTCATTGATGGCCAACTGATCCTCTTTTGGATTCACTATGTCTGGGTATAGTTCCAGTAACAAGCTCACTAATAACTCTTGGGTTTCTAAGCTGTAATGCTGCTGGGCCCATTCATGTAATTGACGCCAATCATTGACCTTTTGATCTTCACTGGATAGCCAATCACTCAATTCTTGGGCATCAATTAGCAACTGCACATTATTCTTACTCTGCCATGCATCGAAGGTGCTCACCTCTCTAACGTGCTGCATGGCTTGCTCAAGCACCAGTTTAAGTCTTGTAAGCTGTGCCTGTTCGACTGGCTCTGCTAAGACTTCAGCGTAAGCCTGTTCCCGTTGACCTATCCACTGACTCATTAATAAAGGGTGGTTTATCAAATAAGGTGCCATGCCAAGGCCCGTAGAATTTCCGATGCCAAGATAACGCTGCAAATCCATATCGAGGTCAACAGCATTAGGGTAATCAGGCTGATGTACCATATGGTGTAATTGGTCCAAACTAAATTGACGCAATAAATAACACACTAACATTTCAGCAGAAAAAGGCCGTGCTAAGTCTGGATGGTGACGCGCTATTTTATCCCAATCACAAGCACCAAACTTACCCGAGCCATAAACGGCAGTGGTGCGGTATAAGTAACCCACCTCAGCTAACTTTTTAGGGTCAGGTTGCACTCCACTGCGCAGTTGTTCTAACAAAGAATCAAAGATCCGCGCACTTCGGTTACCACGGGATAAGCATAAGCTTCTGGAGTCTATGCGCCCTGCTTCTTGTAACGGTACATTTTTTGACAAACGCTCAAGCCATGCATCATCCATCTCACCTTCCACCAAGGTCATGGTCAGATCCCATTTTTCTGCAATCACACGATCGTTACGTTCTTCGGGTGCTAGGTATTGAGAAAATACGACCAAACTCAACTGACTGTGAGGCATTTTAATATCAAATACTGCATGGCCATAACCCAGATCATCTAATTTAAACTGACTATAACTAATGGCCCATTGATCTTGCACCATATGTCTAACTAGAGTGCGCATAAAACTTAAACGACTAGAAAAACCAGCACCTAAACGCTCTAAGTCCATGGCTTGTGATGCGGGACGCAAGATAATTTGACTCATATTCATACCTCAAAACAAATGGTGTTGTGGCTGCTGAAACAGGGAAATATCCAGGCTTCATTTTAGCAACGATAATAACTCTCTATTTTGGCCCAAACCCTGCGGCACAGAAATCAAGCCAGTTACGGCCCATAATTTTTTCTATTTCTAATTCGTTGAAACCTTTATCACGCAAGCCCACAACTATATTAGGGAAGTCGACACTGGTTTCAAACCAAGATAGTGCATCAGGCCAAGCCGCATTGCTAGCAGAACCTTCTCCATAATCCATTTGCTTAGTCCAACGGCCATTGCGCATCCACTCTAAAACAGCAATGGGCTGATCTAAACATAAGTCGCTACCCATACCAACTCGGTCAATACCCATAAGATCAACCGTCTGGGCAACCATAGTGCAAAACTCATCCAAGGTACATTTAGGGCCATTTTTAAGATGAAAGGGGTACATGCTGAAGCCCAGTAAACCTTCACTTTCAGACAGAGCAGATAAGACCTTGTTTGATTTATTGCGCTTAGCTGGTTCAAAAAAAGTGGGATTAGCGTGGCTAATAACAATAGGACGCTGAGATAGTTCAATGGCTTGCAGAGTGCTTTCTTCAGCACTATGGGACATGTCAATTACCATTCCTACCCGATTCATTTCTTCGATAACTACATTTCCAAAACGAGAGATGCCAGCATCTGTGGACTCATAACATCCGGCTCCCAAGAGGCTTTGATTGTTATAAGTCAATTGCATAATGCGCACACCTAACTGGTGAAAAATCGCCACTAAGTCAATGTCATCCTCAATAGGCGAACAGTTCTGAAAACCAAAGATAATGCCCACTTTATTTAGACTATGGGCAAGTTCAATATCTGTCGCCGTATGCACAGGCATAATTAAATCACTGTGGATTTCAAACAAGCGATTCCATTGGCCAATATTCTGCAATGTCTCTCGGCTTAATTCATGATAGGCAATGGTCACATGGACCGCACTCAAACCACCCTCGCGCATCTGTTCAAATACTCGGCGGCTCCAATGACTGTATTGCAAGCCATCAATCATCATCATTTTGCTCATCGTCTAGTCCCCAAAACTGTACCTTAGTCCCATGTCAACTTTCAAAGTTGTTTAAATGTCATCCATCTAATTAAGCCTTCATGTACGTTGTTTTAACTTCAGTGTAGAACTCTTCTGCATACTTACCTTGCTCACGTGAACCAAAGCTAGAATTTTTCCGGCCACCAAATGGCACATGATAATCAGTGCCAGCGGTAGGCAAATTAACCATCACACAGCCCGTTTTAGCATGACGTTTAAAGTGTGTCGCATACTTTAGCGAAGTTGTACAAATGCCACCGGTCAGACCATACTGCGTATCGTTTAAAGTAGCCAAAGCTTCATCATAGTCTGCCACTTTAATAACACAGGCCAGAGGTGCAAAAGCCTCATCTCGGTTAATACGCATTGCATTAGTAGTATTAGTAAATAATGCTGGTGTCATAAAGTAACCCTTACTATCATCAAATTCACCACCACAAGCCAGATGAGCGCCTTCGTCTTGGGCTAACTTAAAATATTCTTTATTTTGTGCATGTTGTTTAGCATTTACTGCTGGGCCAATAGTGACCCCTTCTTCTAACGCCCCACCAACCTTGAGCTTGGCCATACGTTCTTGCACTTTAACAACAAACGCATCATGCACCCCTGCAGTCACAATTAAACGAGAAGACGCTGTGCACTTCTGACCTGAACCACCAAAGGCACCATTAACCGCACAATCTGCAGCATTATCTAAGTCTGCATCATCCAAAACTACCAAGGCATTTTTACTACCCATTTCGAGTTGGAATTTGGTGAGATTGCCAGCCGCGGCTAAAGCGACTCGTTTACCCACAGCCAAAGAGCCTGTGAATGAAATAGCATCAATGCCGACTGAATTAATGAGTTTTTCACCCACGCTAGCACCCGCGCCCATGACTAGATTAAATAGTCCTGCAGGAATATCTTGCTTCGCTATTATTTCAGTCAGTAGAACTGCACTGGCAGGGGTGAGGTTTGCTGGTTTCCAGATGACTGCGTTACCAAAAGCTAAGGCTGGTGCAATTTTCCAAGAAGCAGTGGCAGTGGGGAAATTCCAAGGGCTGATGACCGTCACAACTCCCATGGGCTCACGTCGAACTTCAATTTCCACACCAGGACGCACCGAGTCTGCAGTATCACCCATCTGTCTTAAAACTTCTGCCGCATAATACTGAAAGAACTGACCCGCCCGATAAACTTCACCCCGGCCTTCTGCACGTGGCTTGCCTTCTTCACGGGAAAGAGCTTCACCAAGCTCGTCACAACGAGCAATCATTTCGTCACCAATCGCCTGCAGCACACGCTGCTTAGCTTCTAAGCCAGTAGCCTGCCAAACTAACTGTGCCTGACGAGCAGCGTTTATAGCCTGATCAACTTGAGCCGCTGACGCTTGAGCAAATTCACCCACTAGTTCACTGTGATTTGAAGGGTTAATATTATTAACTGTTGATTCACCTTCTACCCACTCGCCAGCGATGTAGTTCATTTGGACTTGGCTCATTTTGACTCCCGTGTTGCCATACTTGGCATAGTATTGTTTTCGATGACCCTAGTTTAAGCTTTCAGGCCCGATAATTATAATTAATAGAATGCTTTATTTGATAAGTTTTACTATAGTAGAATTTAACTTCATACTCCACCACATCAATGGCGAGGATTTTCATGCTACCTGATATAAAAATAGCACAAATTAATACGTTTCTTACGGTAGCCCACTGTAAAAATTTTCGCAAGGCTGCAACTGTGCTTTACAGATCTCAGCCTGCGGTTAGTTTAGCCATTAAACAATTAGAGCAATTATTAGGTGCATGTCTGTTTGATCCTGAGCGTCATGGGGAACTTAGCGCCTTTGGTGCCGCTTTTTTACCTGAGGCTAAGGCACTTTATCAGCTTTATGAAACCACCTTACATAATGGTATGAGCATGGCCCAAGGGCAGTCTGGCAGCATAAGGCTAGGCGTTTTACCCTCGATCGCTAAAACAGTTTTAGCTCATATTATTCGGGCTTTTTTAGTCCAGCATCCACAAGTGCATTTGCAAGTACAGGATGACAACGGTGACAATTTGAGAGACAAGGTACTCGACCGAAGGATTGATTTAGCCATCAGTAGTATTTGGCAAACTGAACCAGACCTACATCATACCCACTTGTGTGCTGACCGAGTGGGGATTGTGGCCAGAAAAAGCCACCCTTGGATGCAAAAAGGCAGTCGAATTAACTGGGACCAACTCAGCCAAGAGAAGCTAATTCGTAATGGCACAACCCCATTGGTTGATAAGACTCCAGCGCAGGGGTTTTTATTCGCAGCCATGCAAGTCACTAACATGACCTCTCTAGTTGCCATGCTGGAAGGGGGAGCAGGCATCACAACCTTGCCCTGGTTAGCTTTTCCTAGAAGTAGCCATGAACTGGCTTTTAGGTTAATTGAAGAACCCCCAGTTCAACGTCAGATTGCACTCATGAAATCCCGCCATCATCAACAGATGCCAGCCACAGCAGCCCTTGAGAGCATTATTATTGAAACCTTTAAGCGCAGGACCAAAGACCTTGAAAACCCAACTCAACTAATCACTTGAACGAGGCGGTCATCTCGTTAGTGTTCACTTAAACATTCGCTGTAGGCAAATAACCCCGGCGCACCACCTGTATGAAGAAACAGAATACGCTCTGAGGTATCAAAATAGCCATGACGAACTAAATCAAGCAAGCCCGCAAAGGCTTTGCCAGAATAAACAGGATCTAACAACAATCCCTCTAAGCTTGCCGCAAGGCGCACAGCCTCGATCATAGCTGGCGTTGGGTCACCATAACCTGAACCATAATATTGGTCGAAACAAATAACATGATCTGCATTTAACTTAGGTTGCTGCAGTGACTCTTGGACTTGGTGCAGCAAGGTCAGCACTTTTTCACATTGCTCACTACTAGCCCGGCTTACGGTTATTCCTAATACGGGTATATCAATTCCAGCCAACGCCAAACCTGCCAATAAACCCGCTTGAGTTCCAGCGCTGCCCGTGGCTAAAACAATGGCATCAAAGCTGAGTTGTTGTCGTTGTATTTGTTGGGTCAATTCTAAACCACATTCAACATAGCCCATTGAACCGATCACATTACTGCCACCTACAGGCATCACATAAGGCACTTGACCCAAAGCATCCAGAGTTTGAGCACGCAAAGCCATGGCTGCATCCAAATCTTGCCCTGCTGGCAAACGATGCAGTCGTGCTCCAAGCAATTGATCCAGTAGCAGATTACCAGAGTGGTTATAATCCTTCTCTGATACTCCCACTACATGTTCCAGAAATAACTCACAACCCAGACCCACTCGAGCAGCAGCGGCAGCCGTTTGCCGAGCATGGTTAGATTGCAAGCCTCCAGCAGTGAGCAGTGTAGTCGCTCCTTTTAGCTGAGCGTCCCCTAACAAGTATTCTAATTTACGGGTTTTATTACCACCAAAGGCAAGCCCTGAGCAATCATCTCGCTTGACCCACAACTCGGGTCCTTTATGCATCTCATTAATGCGCAGCAAAGGCTCAAGAGGGGTGGGCCAATGGCCCAATTGAATTTTCGGATGGGATAAATTTTGCATACTTAGTCCCTTAAGTTGATCCAGTTGATCCAGTTGATCCAGTTAATCCGGTTGATCTACTCGCTGTAGGATAATTTACGAATTTGCTTCTCTAATTGATCCAATTTTTGATTAGTATCTCTTCGAAAAGCATCAACAGAACCAATGGACGCCTCGACCACAAAAACGCGATCATCCAATTGATTGGTGTTTTGTTCCATATCGTCAAGCAACTTGGCCTTATTCTCAAGTTCAACTAGGCTCTTGGCGAGTACATCAATGTCTTCTCCTACAGACGAACCCCCAACTAGTTGAGAAACGGTTTGCACTGAGGTTTTTAGATCAGCAATATCTTGGGCATGTTGATCAAAAATTTGAGCTTGACCAAGGACTGTTTTATTCTGGTCTGCCAAGGTGTTTTCTTGCACTGCCACCTGACTCAATACCTTTGCTATCTTTTCTTGTAACGATTTTACTTGAGATAGCTGATCCTCTAGAACTTGCGCTGCGAGTTGACTAGCTTGACTGATTTTTTCCACTTGAGCTTGTTGCTTGGTAATAGATGATTGTTGCAATTGTGCACGCTCAGTTTGTGTTTTAAGGCTTTCTTGATGCTGTTTCACTGTGGTGGTATTGTTATCTATGGCTTTTTGATTTTCTTCTATGGCTGGACGATTAGTACGGTAGGTAACACCCCACAGCTTATCTATTTCTGTATCTATAAATTTATTACGCTCTTTCGCTCTATTATCAATCAGTCTTACCTGCGTTTGAATCACAGTCCCTGACTTATTTGAGTTAACATCCGTCGCCACGACTAAAGCTTCTAATTCACCAATACGTTTTCGAGCGTGCTCGAGTTCACCTCTTGATACGGTTAGCAAAAGGTCCACATCAGTTAATTTATTATAGGACCAATATCCACCGCCTGAGAGACCCACCACCATGATCAACATTAAAAACCACAAAAGCCCATTACTGTTGGCTGCAACTTGGGGTGAACCTGTTTGCATTGGCCGAGGTGCTGCTATTGGCCTGCTGCTATCTCTACTGCCGCGCCTCAATGTACCTTCATCAACGTGAGCATAGGCATTGGCCCCTTTATTGTCTGAAAATGATTGTTTCCCAGCCCCTTTAATTTCATCCGAATCAGGTCTTAAGCTAGGTAAATCACCCATATCTTCATTTCTTGCCATCTGCAGGACATCCAGTTTATTAGCATCAAGTTGATAATACTAAACATAACATGATCTGAGTCATTTGTTGATACTGAGAGCACTGTAATTCACCAACAAAGCCATATTTTTTAAGACACCTATTTTCATTTAGAGCATTAGTAATTGACAAAAGTTGTTTTTTAAGAGTATAATTGAATTAGAAACTTCTAATATAATAGGTTAGCTATGCTAGAAACATTTCCTTCACAAGCGCTTTTTGGGGGCATTTTGATAGGTTTTAGTGCTGTACTATTGTTAGCATTTAATGGCCGCACTGCAGGCATAAGCGGTATCTTATACAACTTATTATATAACCCACTAAGTGGCAATGAACGCAATTGGCGCTTGTGTTTTATGGCTGGCCTCGTTGGGGGAGCCTATTTCATGCTGCCTGTTGAGTTTGAATTGCGACAGGGGTATTCGCCAGTTTTGCTTATCGCTTCAGGCTTGGCCGTCGGCATAGGTACGCGTATCGGTAATGGTTGCACCAGTGGTCACGGGGTCTGTGGCATCGGCATGTTGTCTGTCCGTTCAATTGCTGCGACAGTCGCTTTTATGATTAGCGGCATCTTGACCGTCACTATTTTGCGCAACTTTATTGGATAGCCAAGGATTTCAAATGCAACGTTTAATTATCGCTCTAACGTCAGGTCTCATTTTTGGTGCGGGTCTAGTCATCTCAGAAATGGCCAATCCAGTAAAGGTACAAAATTTCCTTGACCCGTTTGGTCATTGGGACCCCAGTTTAGCCTTCGTTATGGGTGGCGCTGTGATGGTCACTTTAGGCACATCACGCTTTATCATGAAACGTAAAACACCCATATTTGCTGATCAATTTTACATAAGCCTTAAAACTAGCATCGACAGACGCTTAATCATAGGCGCAAGTTTATTTGGTATTGGCTGGGGGCTGAGTGGATATTGTCCTGGACCAGGCATTATTAACGCCGTTATAAACCCAATTGAAGCTTTAGTTTTTTTACCTGCTTTGGTCATTGGTGGTTGGATAGGTCAGCGTTATTCAGTGAGAGGCAATTCCATACAGCATTGAGTGGAGCACCTTTTTAAGGTTTATTCAGTGAGTATAGTGTCTAGTCGTTTAATGCTACCCATCAGACCTTTAATATTGTCTTCTAAATGCACAAATGCCTCTTGTGCCATAGGATAAATACTACTTTTACGAGGCAACTGACCCTCTGTTTCTATCAAATAAGTCAGCCTTGGAATAAAAATCCACTGCAACCATTCGGCAAAACCCATCAAGTCACAACAAAAAGGCTCGCTACTCATTAAGGCATCCTCAGAAGGAGCCAGATCACTCCATAGCCCAGCAGTTTGCAATTCTAATTGCAAAATGCCAATTTCTCGAAGCAAGTCTTGATACAAGCTGGTCATGCGCAAAAGTTCCTTAGTAAAATGAACCCGTCCTCTACCTTAACACTGATTAAAGCGTCAGAGTAGTTGGCACATGCCCACCAGCATTTGGCGCAGCACTATGCGTCATACAGACCATCAAAGTTTCTGCACAGCATCTCCCACCTTAACTAGTGTGGGTGGTTATTGAGCCCTGTCACTTCGTCTATAGGTGCTCCTATGTCCTACCCTTATCAACTACCCTTATCAACTACCCTGACTAGCTACTCTTGTCAGCTATTTGGAAAAATGGCAGTATCCTACATTAATGGCAATGGAGTTTGACCGTGAAAGATTGTTTAAAGTCACTTTATGATGCACAAGGTTTTTTAACGGCGGTGCCCATTATTAATCCAAAGGAGGCCTTGGCCCATCGCTCCATTTTGGAAGCCGTTGAAGCCGAGCGTGGTCCAATGCACTACCAATTCAAAATTCACACGGCCATGAACTCACCCTTTCAACTGGCAACCTTACCTCAGCTACTTGATGTTATTGAACAGTTGATAGGGCCAAATATATTGCTTTACAACACCACCTATATCATCAAAGAAGCCCATACTGAAAGCCACGTCAGTTGGCATCAAGACCTGACTTATTGGGGCTTAGATTCTGACGCTCAGGTCAGTGTTTGGTTGGCGTTATCTGAAGCTAGCGAGGCCAGTGGTTGCATGCATATGATACCCAACAGCCACATCAATGGGCAACAAAAGCATCACACCACAGAAGATGCTAATAATGTGTTGCTAAGTGGCCAAACGGTCCAGGGCGTAAACGCCAACGAAAGTGTAGTGGTTAGCCTCACTGCGGGCCAAGCCTCTTTTCATCACGGGTGGACCCTGCATTGCTCCAAACCCAATGTCAGTGATGACCGTCGTATTGGACTCAATATTCAATACATTAATCCCGTGGTAAACAATTAAAACAGCAACAAGATTCTGCTATATTAGTGCGTGACGTGGATGACTATGGTCACTTTCAAACAGACCAGCCGGCCCTCAGCAATTTTGATAAAAAAGCATGGCTAAGGCAGCAATCTCTGCATACAAAACTTAAGCGTATTCAAGGTGATAATCAATAGAAGATCTGGAGTATAGGCCATGGCCACCGTCAGCTTTACCGAAATGAAACATGGCACCCAAGAGGATTACGCCATATTGCAAGAGTTCGAGCATAAGTTCAATGCCAAAACGGCACATCGATTATTTGAGCAACTCGAGCGACAGGGTCACGAAAGCATAGAAGGATATGCCATAAGCCGCTTGGAGCATGGTTTGCAATCTGCAACCAGAGCTTGGCGCGAGGGGGCTAGTGATGATTGGGTTGTGGCTGCCTTATTACATGATATCGGCGATGGTTTGGCCCCACAGAATCACGACCGCATGGCAGCAGAAATAATACGACCTTTCGTCAGTGATGAAGTCACTTGGGTTGTAGAGCATCATGGTGCTTTTCAAATGATCTACTACGCCCATCACTTAGCGGGCTGGAACCCCAATGAACGTGATCGTTACCATGGTCATGCTTATTATCAAACTGCGGTTGATTTTTGTGAACGCTGGGATCAAAACTGCTTTGATCCACATTATGACAGCCAACCCTTAGCCTTTTTTAAACCATTTTTAGAGCGCGTATTCAGTCGCAAAGCCTATGCGCCAGCCGTCATCAAAGAGGGTACCATATCAGGATTGCCTGTCATCAGATAAAGGACCCCAACCTGAACACCTAACATACGGGTTAGAAACGCTGCGCTGAGAAGGCAGCAATGTCCATACTTGGTGTTTTCCCATCAATCATTTCACTAATCAACTTGCCCGTAATACCTGATAATGTCACCCCTATATGGCCATGACCGAAAGCGTAATAAACCCCCGTGTCTTTACTAGATTGACTAATAACAGGCATAGAGTCAGGCATAGATGGCCTAAAACCAGTCCACTCACTGTCGTGACTTTTAAGCTGTGGCAAAAGAGTTTTCATGGTCTTCGCGATGAGCTGTAAACGCTTTGGATTGGCTGCATTGTTAAGGCCTGCTAATTCCACTGTGCCCGCTGCCCGCAAGCCTTCGTTCATCGGCGTCATATAAAAACCCACATCAGCCCAACCCACAGGCCGATTAAGTAATTGTTCTGCGCCCTTGTACATCAGGTGATAGCCCTGCTCCGTATCTAAAGGCAATGTATCCCCCACTTGCTGCGCCAAGCCCTTTGACCAGGCACCTGCCGCCACTACGACTTTTTGGCCTTGAATACTGGTGTCTTGTAACTGCACTTTAAGCGTATCGATACTAATGCGCTTAATACCCACGGCTTTGTTGGTGACAATTTGTCCCCCATTAGCCACCACTGATGCCCCCATGCGTTTTAACAAATCTAAGGGGTTGAGCAGGTGTTGGGCATTTTCAAACCACAAACCACGCTTATAGATTGGATTCAAGTGGGGTTCTAAATCGCTAATCTCAGACTTAGTTAACTCGGTCACAGCGATCCCATTGCGACGCCTTAAAGCAATGTCTGGCTGGGCTTTAACCAAACCAGCCTCACTACCATACAAATATAAAGTTCCATTTTTTTTAACTAAATCAGAACCTTGCGCCGTTTCTATGAGTGGCATCAAAGCGCTTTGAGCATGGATCAGCAACCTACCTAATTGCTGGCCAATATGTTCCACTTGAGAGGGCCGACTAGCCCATACAAAGCGCATCAACCAAGGAGTCAGCTTTGGTAAATAAGACCAATTAATCGTTAAAGGACTGTTGGGGTTAAATAGCAGCTTGGGGATTTGTTTTATGGTTCTAGGGGTGCCCACCGGATTATTAGCGTAGGTTGCTATGGTGCAGGCATTACCAAAATAAGCCCCTTGAGCAAAAGGTTCTGGATCCACTACCGTGACTTTATGGCCACTTTTTTGTAACCACATTGCGGTGGCTATACCTACAAAGCCAGCACCAATAATCACCACGTCTTGTGGTTTTGAAGGAAGCTCATTCATGTAGTTATCACTCTCATTGACCCTGCTGTTCTGCCAACACCATAGCGGCACCGCGCTCAGCAATCATCATGGTGGGCGCGGAGGTGTTCCCACTGGTCAAGCGAGGCATAATAGACGCATCCATAACCCGCAAATTATCCATGCCCGTCACTTTTAGGGTGCCTGGATGCACTACGGCCATGGCATCAGTTCCCATTTTACAGGTACCCACAGGGTGGTAGACAGTCGAGGCAGTACGGCGCAGATACTCAAGAATTTGAGCATCTGTTTGAACCTCCTTTCCAGGTGCCATCTCTTCACCTCGCAAATGGTCAAACTCAGATGACGCCAGTATTTGACGAGCCTTTTTCACTCCCTCTACCAACGTTTGTTGGTCATGTGAGTGGGCAAAAAAATTATAATCAATCTCAACATTGCGCCTACTCCCATCATTAGCCAATTTAACACTACCCTTACTAAGGGGACGCAATACACAGGTAAATACCGAATAGCCGTGGCCCCATTCAAACTTCTTACCTCGGTGACTGCGATACAGTGGTGTAAAATGAAACTGAACATCAGCGTCTGTTTTATCAGCCTCAGCTAATTTGGTTTTGGCAAAACCACCCGCCTCAACATAATTAGTGGTCCACCAGCCCTTGCGACCCAAAAAATATTTTAAGGGTGCTGGTAGCACATGAGGCAATAAGGTTTTAAGCGACACCCCAATAGACTCAGCTTTAGCTGACCTAACGGTGACCATACTGTCGATGTGGTCCTGAAGGTTCTCTCCCACTCCAGGCACATGATGTTTACAGTCAATACCTAATTGATCCAGTTCGTCACGATTACCGATGCCTGAAGCCAGTAAAATACGCGGTGACAAAATTGTACCTGCACAAAGAATGACTTCTTTTTTGCACTGCAACGGCTGCTTCACACCCGCCTTTTCAATCGTCAGACCCAATACTTTTTGGTCTACAATGTCTAATTCCAATACTTGGGTATGAGTCATTATTGTGAGATTACTGCGGTTTTCAACGGGCTGCAAAAAGGCCGTATAACTACTCACCCTTTGACCACGGTTTTGTTTAACATTATAAATGCCTAAGCCCAATTGCGATGGGCCATTAAAATCTGTATTTTCTGGTAACCCCGCAACTTGACCCGCCGCGACAAACACTTTGCCCACAGAATTTGCGTCCTGCTGTTCAGACACGCTTAACTCGCCCTCAAATCCATGATATTCAGCACTTTGACCAATCTGATTGGCCTCCATATTTTTAAAGACAGGTAATACCTCATCATAAGACCAGCCTTCACAACCTAAGGCAGCCCAGCCATCATAGTCATTACGGTTACCACGCATGTAAACCATGCTATTAATCGCACTAGACCCACCCAGTGCTTTACCCCGGTTAACATCCATAACTCTGTTGCACAAATGCTTTTGTGGCACAGTGACAAAGCTATAGTCATATTTCTTATTGCCATATAAGCCAAAAATACCTGCAGGAATACTCACCCAAGGACTTTTGCCATTGCCGCCTGCTTCAATCAAACAGACGCTCACGTCTGGGTCGGCACTTAATCGATTAGCCACCACACAACCCGCTGAACCACCACCGACAACAATGTAATCAAATGTGTCCATAAATCACTCTATAGCTTAATTTTAATATGGTAGGACTTAGGCTGCGTCACGGCTTCAAATCCTAAACTCGATAGGGTGCAGCCTCGTCCAGTATTTTTGACCCCAGTCCAAGCCAACGCAGGATCTAGATAATCACAGCGATTGATAAAAAACGTGCCTGTTTCTATTTGGTCACCCAAAGCCATACCGGTGTCGATATCTTGAGTGAAAATAGCGGCAGTAAGACCTAGATCACTATCATTCATCAAGCCGATGGCTTCTTCATCGTTAGCCACTTTCATAATACCAACCACAGGTCCAAAACTCTCTTCAGTCATCACCCGCATACGGTGATCAACCTGAGTCAGTACCTGAGGCGCCATATAGGGGCTCCCAGGCTGGTCCATAAGAAATGCTTTGGGATTAATATGTGCTACTGCGCCTTGATCAAGGGCTTCAACAATTTGCTGGCGCACAAAGTCAGCAGCCGATGCGCGCACCATGGGACCCAGAGTAGTATTTTGATCATCGGAACGGCCCAAATTAAAAGCTTTGGTTAAGGCAACAAACCCAGATACATAAGCGTCATAAACTGACTCGTGTACGTAAATACGTTCTAAACCACAGCATGATTGTCCAGAATTAAAAAAGGCTCCATCAACGGTGGATTCAATGGCATAGTCCAAATCTGCATCTGCACGGATATAGGCCGGATCTTTGCCACCCAATTCTAGGCCCAAACCTATAAACTGGCCAGCAGCTGCTACTTCAATCTTTCGACCCGCTGCCACCGAACCCGTAAAGGCCACGTGATTGACCTGACCAGATGCCACCAGCGCTTCCGTTGATCGGTGGTCCATGTGTAAGTATTGTAATACACCCTCCGGCAGACCTGCCTGAGCAAAAGCTTGACAGATTCGCTCGGCACACAGGGGCGTTTGGCTAGAGTGTTTTAAAATGACACTGTTGCCTGCCAACAAAGCCGGCACTATGACGTTAATAGGAGTATGTAAGGGGTAGTTCCACGGTGCTATGACTAAGACCACGCCCACTGGTTCTCGGCGAATATAGCGTATAAACCCAGCTTTTTCCTCTTGCTGCAAGGGAGCTAAGGCCATATCAGCATGATCAATCATGTACTCTGCTCGTTCAGCAAAGCTATTCACCTCTCCTGCTGCATACCTAATCGGGCGTCCCATTTGCCAGCATAGCTCTAGAGCAACAGTCTCTTTGTTTGATACAAAAGCTTTCACAGCAGCACGGCACAGGGCTTTACGCTCAGCAAGGGAGCTATGGCGCCATTGTTTTTGTGCCCGACGAGCTAGGTCTAAGGCAAGGTCGACCTGTTTAGGTTGAGCATCATTTCGTTCAAGATAAACGCTACCGTCAATGGGTGATATAACCTGCTGTTTGTTGGACATTTATATTCTCTCTAACGCCAAGACGATGTGTTTAGCAAGATAAGCTGCCATATCTTGCTGTTGTAAAGGTGATGCTATTAGGTCATTACGAATTTCTAACATCACATTAGTTAATCCAAGGGGTAAGGCATGGTGTGTTAATGTATGGGTAACACCATCGGTAGGAGCATACGGCTGATTCCGCTGAATATTAAAGCAACTATCAGTGAGCGCCTGTTGTAAAAATGCATCAGCAAAACGGCTATCTTCATCATGCAACACCCCTATTTCTACTTGCCGCTGCTCGCCTAAAAACACAGGCGTGAAGGAGTGCACCGTGATCAAGAGGGGCATACCCATTAATACCACGCGCTCAGACAAAGCGGCTTCGAAAGGACGGTAATAGTTAGTCACGCGCTGCTGTTTTGATGTCTCTGAGAGATCAACGTTACCAGGGATGATCTGGTTTTCTGATGTCAAAGGCATGGCTGTGGCCGAATCAGGCGGCCGGTTACAATCATAAATCAAGCGTGAAACAGTGGCTGAGATCAAGGGTGCATCAAGTATTTTAGCCATCGCTTCAGCCGTCTCAATGGCACCGGGATCCCAAGCAATATGACTTTGCAATTGTGTCGGAGTCAAACCCAAGTCTTTAAAACGAGCTGGAATAAAATTAGTAGCGTGTTCACACACTAGCAAAATTGGGGCTTGGCCCTCACTATTAAATACCTTTACCAAATCAAACTCCAAAGCTTCATTATTGTGACGTCCAACTTAGCCAAAAAGTCGCCTTGTCACAATACTTAAATCAATACTGAAACTAAATCGACAGGCTAAACAGTCACTGCATTTTATAGAAGCGCAGTAGCGATTGTCTCAACACAAAAGCAAAAACTGTAGGTCGCGAACATAATTGGCCTACAGTAAAACTTTTAATCTATTTCCATTATCCTATTCTAAAATCTCAACCGTATCCCCAACAGCAATAGGACCCGCTAAACACACTGTAAGGTTAATACCAAAACCAACACCACCCGTCTCTAAACGCCGGTATTGTGCCAACGTGCGCAACGGCTCCTGTTGCTTATGCTGGACAAGGGACACAGGATCGATGGTGGTCAATACGCAGCGTTCACAGGGGTAGGATACCTCTAATTCACACGCTCCTATACGAATTTTTTTCCAGTTATCCTCTATATCAGGCGTGTGATTATTGACGACGAGATTAGCACGAAAACGATCCATGCCTATCCTCTTATCTGCGGTCTCATCTGTGGTCTCATCTGTGGTCTCATCTGCGGCAGCATCTAGGCGTTTATTTAAGGCTTCCAGAGAAGCTGTGGTAGTTAATAATAAGGGCTGCGCATCAGCAAAGGATGCCGTTTCAATGGGCGCATCCGAACGTAAATTTGCACTATAAACTAGCTGGCAAGACATCCCCAAATAGTCACTAAGGGCTTCATCTAATGCCGAATTTTGGGGCCAAGCAGGTAATAAACTTTCACCCCAATGCTTTACCATAACCGGTGCACTAGGCTTAGGGACTAAAGGCAGCAGGAAGTCTTGTTGCGGCAAGACAACCCTTAAACTAGAACCTTCAATGTGACTAATGAGATGCAATAAACGAGGGTATTTACGAGAAGTTAACATGTTGTTTTCAGCATCAATCAACATCCAATGCCGATCAAAACCAATACCGGAAGAGAACAAATAACCCGCCTCAATTGATATGGGATGAGTGGACTTGATGGGGTAGGTATTGATCTTTGATAAGTGCATTATGCCTCTCCTTGGTTACACAACATTATGCAGCATTGGGGCTTAAGTCTAGGCGTAAATTAAACATAAAAACACCATTATTTAGGCATAACGATACAGTAATACTTACTTAAATATTCATTACTTTTCCATTTATAAGGGGCTAAGTGAGGAACAAATGCGGCCTGATCTGCCTTGAAATCCTCAGAAATAGTGTTGCTGTCAGAAAGGTTTACACTGCCTTGCAAAAATATCATAAGCTCATACCGATTAAAAGGAGCCACAGCACGTTCAAATGGATCACTATTCCACATGGCAACTAAAAAACGTCCAGTAGTATCCGAATAATATTGATATTTATAGTGTTTGGGAACCAATCCTTGGAACTGACTTGTATCAGCTATGGGGATCTCTTTTACTATATCTGATGGGTCAAGCCGAATAACCCCTATATCCTCCACATTGTGATGAGGTAGAGAGAATTCTTCCTCAAATTTCATGTAGTAGGTTTTTGTATTACCTGTTTGCTCATGGCGGCATATTAGCCCCTTTGGTATCACAAAAGTTTGCCCCGCACAGATGCTTTCTTTGTGTCCATTTTTTAATATAATACTTAGAGAACCTTTCAAAACATGCACGAACTCATCACATGAAGTTTGTTGCATTGCTGTGCTGCAAGGACCTAAATGACGAAGACCAGCGGTAATCCCATCCATTTTATTTTCAAAATAAATTTTGTCTTCAACCACATGAGGATCAAGCCGCAATATCGAATGTGAATTCATAGTATGTGCTACTTTTTTATTTTCAGCATGACGTCAAGGGCCACTGCTTTTGTTGATGAAATAAGAATTGGATTAATATCCATTTCTTCAATGTAATCAACTAAATCACACGCTAGACGAGAAACATTAGAAGCAGCTTTACACAAAGCATCAAATGCCAACTCTTCCTGTCCTCTATAGCCGGTTAATAGTTTTGTTGCCTTTAACGCTTGAAGTTTTAAGGCTGCATGTTTTGCGCTGAAAGGAGGCATCAGAATCACTTTTTCTTCTAATAGTTCAACCATAATTCCACCTGGAGAAATCATAACAGCAGGGCCAAAATCACGATCATTGACAATTCCAATCATCCATTCAATCTCACCTGACACCATTTGTGCAACAATAACATCTGGCCCCAAAAGGCTACTTAACTCTGTATAAGCGATACGGGCTTGCTCTTTATTAGCAATATTAAGTTTAACTCCACCTACTTCTGTTTTATGAGCTATATTTGCCATAGCGGTTTTCATAACGACCGGGTAGCCTAATTCAAATGCTGCACTGAGGGCGCTCACAACATTATCAACTTGCCTCCATAATGGTGTAGATATGCCATACTCTCCAAGCAGTCGAAACCCTTCACCTTCTCCAATCCAACCTTTACTTTTAATATCTTGGATGATTCTTTTTAAATCTGTGTGTGGTTCATGTTCACACTTTTCCTCGTAGCTGGCATCGCGTTGATTAAGTAAATTTTTAAACGCGATAGTAGCTTCTTTTGTACCTTCAAGAAGTGGAATGTTTTGCTCTGACAGCCTCAAAGCTAAATCTTGATTAAAGGTTAGCGCATAATTTGAAACTGCTGCAATTGGTTTTTGTGTAGCACGCGCAACACTTTTAATTATTTCTTCATGCATCTCATGCAAATAATAATCCTGCCTCCAATCCAATACATACATTACAGCAGCAACATTCTCATCTTGCACTAACGCGTTCGTAGCACATAAAAACGTTTCTTTGGCATTACGTCCTGAACCCCAAGCATCAAGGGGGTTTTCAGCCTTTAACCCGGCAGGTAAGAGTGGTGTAATAGTGCTCTTTGTTGCAGTTGAGAGTTGAGCAAATTCCAAATTTTCATCACTGCAAATATCTACCAGTAACTCTCTCTCCCCACCAGAATCATGAATAGAGGCAATGTGGCCTGAAGCTGCTATCCGGCCCTGAGAAAATAAATGTAAGCTCGCTACCATTTCATCAATTGTTTCAACTAAATGTACACCGTGTGATTTCATAACGGTTGCAAAAACAAGATGCTCTCCCATTTTTGCTCCCGTATGAGACAACGCCATTTGCCTAGACATTTCGGTGCGTCCAACCTTTAATAAAACAACAGGAATATTTTGATCTCTTGCACGTCGAAGTACTGACAGAAAATATTCAGGGTCACGAACAGACTCTAGAAAAAGACCAATAACCTTTGTTGTAGACTGGGAAAGGCTCCAATTTATATAATCAGCCGCAGTAACAGCATATTCAGAACCTGTAGACACCAAAAGGTTAAACCTTAATCGCCGATCATTATGGGCCAATGCACCCATGACTGAACCAGATTGCAAAATTGCTGTAATGGAACCGGCAATAAGCCCTTTAGGAGATGGAAATGGGGTAACACGTAGTCCATGATCGAGATTATGAAAACCCATACTATTGGGCCCACAAAGTAAAATGCCCGCTTCTTTTGCAATAGTTTTTAGACGGTCCTTTAGCGGCAAACCTTGATGCGTTTGTCCATTACAATCAGCAAAAATAGTTACTGCTTTTACTTTATGTTCTATCGCATTTATTAAAGCGTTTTCTAACCTTTCATTAGCAACGGCCAAAACGACGTGTTCTACGGTTTCAGGTAAATCGGATAGTGTGCTATAGAAACGACACCCTAAGCCGTCTGTATATTTGGGATTTACTGGGTATATTTTTCCTTTAAAACTACCAGAGAGTGCCATATTAAGCATAGCTCTACCAAAACTATCCTTAGTGCAAGAGGCTCCAACTAAAGCGATCGAGTTTGGTGCTATTAATGGTCGAATGTCCACACCTTTCATTTAACACCCCTACCTCTTGCAAAAATTTGCGTAACAATAACAAGTGATGAAGAAATAACAATCATAATGGTTGATATTGATGCAATAGTGGGGTCAATTTGATCCCGTAAAGCATTAAACATATTTTTTGTCAAAGTTGAATTGTCACCGCCAGAAACAAACATTGCGATAATAACTTCATCAAACGAGGTCAAAAACGCAAGTAATGCCGCTGTAATAACTGAAAATCTTATTTGTGGAAGCGTCACGGTCATAAAGGCAATAAAGCGTGATGCACCCAAGCTTCTTGCTGCCTGTTCCTGGCCCATGTCATAACTCTTAAAAGCCGATGTCACAACGATAATCACCAACGGAAGTGCAAGAATTGTATGAGCAACCACCAGCCCAAACATTGTATTTACTAGACCAATTTGCACATAAATATAGAATGAGCCAATCGCAATCAAAATGACAGGGATCATAATTGGTGTGATCAACAGCAAATACACAAGCCGCGCAGCTGGATGTGAACACACGTAAAGTCCATATGAAGCCATTACGCCTAGCGGTGTTGCTACTAGCATTGTATATAATCCAGCCTTCAGAGATGTTGCAGTTGCTGACATCCATGAATTCGAATTAAAGTAAAATTCGTACCACCGAAATGACCATTCCTTGGGTGGAAATTCTAGGTATTGTGAAGCTGAAAATGACATTGGAATAACAATCAGGGTTGGCACTACAAGTAAGAACATGATGATAGTTGCTACAACGTAGAGCCATAACCTTTGGCCATGTGTAATTTGAGTTTCAGAAGCAGGTTTGTTAAACCATTTCATTTTAATGCCCCCCACCCAATACATTGTCAAGGCGCATCAACTTCGATGCAACGAAAAGAATCACAAATGTCATCACTAAAAGTACAACGCCCAGAGCGCTAGCAGCACCCCAATCAAAAAATAATTCAATATTATTTGTAATTTGCATTGCTACCATAATAACTTTTCCACCCCCCAATACGGCTGGTGTTACAAAAAAGCCTAAGCTCAAAATAAATACAATCAGTGACCCAGCCAAAAGTCCAGGCATCGAAAGGGGAAAGAAAATTTGCCAAAAAGACTGAGTTGGCGTGGCCCCTAGATTGGATGAGGCTTTGATATAATCTTGAGGTATTGACTTCATAGAAGCATAAAGCGGTAAAATCAAAAATGGCAGCATAATATGCACCATACCTACTAAAGTTCCACTGAGGTTATGTACAAGTTTTAAAGGTTCATCCCAAAATCCAAAATCCATGCCCACTTGATTGACAATGCCCTTGCGTTGCAGAAGAACCAACCATGAATAGGTCCGAACTAGCAGAGAGGTCCAAAATGGCAACAGTACCGATAACATACAGATATTTGCAACCCGTGCAGGCAACTGAGATAAAAAATAAGCTAAGGGGTAACCAATGAGGATACAGATTGCAGTTGTTAATAAACTCACCTTAAACGTCGTTAAAAAAATACGCGCATAAGACTTGCTATCAAGCATTCGCTGGTAGTGTTCTAAAGAAAAATTGCCATCACTACCTATAAATGACAAATAAAACAGCCATCCAACAGGAATCACCATTACAATGAGTATGACCAGTAGAGCTGGAGAAGTAAGCCCCAACAAAGCTCTGCGTTCTTTAGAAGCATAAGTTTTGAGTTCTTTTTCATTCACATGAACGAGTGTTGAGGTAGTCATGTCAATACCCCCCATCTTCTACAATAGTTGTATCACTTTTATGCAGAACAAGTTTGATTTGATCTCCCACATTGATATTATTCTGCGGTTGGCCACTTCTC
This sequence comes from Candidatus Njordibacter sp. Uisw_058, assembly GCF_047730065.1. Classification (GTDB taxonomy): domain Bacteria; phylum Pseudomonadota; class Gammaproteobacteria; order Pseudomonadales; family Balneatricaceae; genus Njordibacter. The sequence continues at coordinate 1,045,936 of NZ_CP159829.1, read as the reverse complement.
GTACTCAGTCGCATGCTTATGGTTTCTCCATTGTTTAATAATACGTATATTATTTTAGTTTCGCCCTGATAAACAATTTCACTCACTGTGACATTGAATATATTCGCATTTTCCGCATTCTGCCCATCAACCATAACCATTAAACGTTCTGGCCTAATCATCAGGAGTGAGTCTTGTTGGCTCTCAGGTTGTGCTTCAACTAAGAGCTTTTGGCCATTGAAATAAATATCATCACCTTGGTGCACCACTTTTAAAAATGCAGACTCTCCAATAAATTCAGCCACGAATTTGTTGGCCGGGTAGTCATACAAATCACGAGGTGTTGCACATTGCATTAGTTTTCCATTGTTAATAACAACAATTCGGTCAGACATGGTTAACGCTTCGCGTTGATCATGTGTTACATATACAGTCGTCATTCCAAGTTTTTCATGGAGGTGACGTAATTCAATTTGCATTTTCTCACGCAAATTTTTATCTAAAGCGGAGAGTGGCTCATCCATCAACAGGATACGAGGACCAAATACAATGGCACGAGCTAGAGCAACACGTTGACGCTGCCCACCTGATAGCTGATTAACCCTACGATCGCCAAAGCCAGTAAGTTGAACTGTTTCTAAAGCTTGATTAACACGTTCAGCAATTTCAGGTTTATTTATTTTTCGAAGGCGCAGTGGGTAACCAATATTTTGTGCAACATTCATGTGAGGGAAGAGCGCATAATTCTGAAACATCATGCCAACACCCCGCTGATGCGGCGCTTTAAGCACAACTTCCTCATTACCAAACTTAATACTGCCATGATCAGGCCGTGTAAAACCTGCCAGTGCCATAAGTAAGGTTGTTTTTCCTGAGCCAGAGGGTCCTAAAAGAGTAAGAAACTCACCCTGTTTAATCTCCAAATCAATATGATCCAGTGCATACAAATTACCATAACATTTTGTAATCCCTGAAATTGAGATTGGCAAACCATTAACTTTGGACATGAAAACCATCCCTGAATATTCAAAATAAAAAGGGAGGGGCTTTCTAATTGAAATGCCACTCCCTTTAACTAGCGCTTATAAAACTACTCTGTAAGCATGTTTTGATACATAGCTGCAGCTTGCTGTTCAAACTCTGCATACCACTCCAAAGATACAGGTAATTGAAGTGCAGCATTTTTAGGATGCGAAGGCATCAGGAGGGCCAACTTTTCATCAATCTTACCAATTGCGTAGGCTGCCTTGTTAGTGGGCCCATAGGTAATATGTAATGGCAAGTTAGCTTGAAGCTCGGGCTTGCTGATTTCAGCTAAGAATTTCATAGCCAAATCTTTGTTTGGAGCTCCTTTTGGAATTGCAAAACAATCATAATCAAGCAAAGCCTGATTAAATGTATAGGCTACTTTGGCACCATCTTTTTTAGCAACATCAAAACGACCATTCCAACCTGTCGTCATGTCAACTTCGCCATCTTTCATTAGCTGGGCGTGCTGAGCACCTGATCCCCAAAACACATCAATGTGCGGCTTCAACTCTCGAATTTTATCGATCGCACGTTGCATACCCGCCTCAGTTGAAAGCACTTCATAGACTTTATCTGCTGGCACACCATCAGCAAGTAGCGCAGGTTCTAGGGCTCCCGCAACTTTACCGCGATATGCACGAGACCCTGGGAATTTTTTGACGTCCCAAAAATCAGCCCACGTTTTAGGGGCATTTGAGCCGTATGTTTCTGTATTCCAAGCCATCACGGTAGAGAAAACGTCACTGCCAACACAAGTATCAGTGTAGAGGGTTGGATAAAAATCAGAAACATCAATAATGCTGTAGTCAAGCTTTTCCAACAAGCCTTCTGCAGCTGCTCGAGCAGCACTGCCTGAACCACTAGATACAATATCTTTTGTAACGGCGCCGGCATTAACCATGAGTCGTACTTCAGACATGCCGCCATAAGTTTCCTGTTTGATATTAATGCCCATAGCCTTGGCACCTGGCACAAACAAAGCCTTACTTTGAGCATCCTGATAGGACCCTCCCCATGAAGCTATTGTCAAATCACCAGCATTAGCTGATGAAGCATACGATGCTGAAAGGGCAATACTACCAGTCGCCATTAAGATCTTTTTGAATAGTTTTAGCTTACTCATATTTTTCAATTCCTATTATTTTTTCGAATAATCTATGTTGTGAATAACCACCATTATTATTACTTAGCTATTATCCCACTTGAATCCTGCTTTAGAATTAGTCTTTAATAAAGATCCATTTTGACACTTTGACCATACCAATTTTAAAGCTATTCTCATGCTCTGTTTATTTTATATAATAAAGTTTTTAACCAACATATTGACTTTAAAGAGTCCTTTTATTGGGAGTATCCACACTGCCCATTCCAGTGCCGCGATGAAGAGAAGAAGTATGTTTAAATCTATGACAGATTTATTTGCACCTATGCATTCAAATTGTCTATCCAGCTTTTAATAGCAGTCTCGAAAATGTTTTTAACATTACTTAACCTCACTAATCTGATATTTAGATTTTGCTAGCCAAGCAGGATTAATCACAGCGCCCCAGCCTGGAGCGTCCGTCACTGTCGCATTTCCATCTTTAATATCAAAAAGAGAATTAGAGAACAGATCATATTGCCATGGATAATAGTCGTGTCCTTCAATTGAAAACTCAAGGTACTTACCCGCATTAGGGATCGCACGCAGCAAGTGCATGGTAAATAACGTTACCAAGGTTAAATTGGCACAATGAGGTGTAACAAGGATCCCCGCCTCTTCAGCCATTTTTGCAACACGCATCGTGCGTGTTATTCCGCCAAGGTAGCACACATCTGGCTGGATGATATCAACAACACGCTGGTCTATCATTTGATGCCAATTCGCCATTTCACAATCCTGCTCACCACCGGTTACATCAATGGAAAGTGCATTCTTAACTTGGCGCGTTTGATCAAACTCCCAATAGGGGCAAGGCTCCTCGTAGTGAGAAATTCCATAATCCTCAAGTATATGCCCGACTTCTATAGCTCGGTCAGGAGAATAACAGGAGTTAGCGTCAACTAATAAAGAAACGTCACTGCCTAAGGCACGGGCTATAGTAGGGATAATTTCCTCGGTACGACCAGGCCATTCATCTTGATTGCGGCCACACTCAGCTCCAATTCTAAATTTAAATGCATCAAAACCCTGCTCCTCTCTCAAACGAACAAACCTTGCCGCCTCGTTTTGGGGGGTAATATCACGTTTCATGGACGAAGCATAAGCCCGAATAACGCCAGGGGTGCCACCTAAAAGCTCACAAACACTTTTACCCTCACGTTTACCTCGCAAATCCCATAAAGCTGTATCTAAGCCACCTATCGCACGCTTTAGATATGAACCTGGAAACTTGTGTTCCTTTTCAGGAATAATATCAACCAGATAATCAATATCTAAAGAATCTTGGTTTAAGGCATAAGGTGCTACTTGTCGGTGCAGGACCTGTGCTGTTATATCAGCAAAATAAGGCGCAACTTGCCCCCAACCTTGTAAACCGTCTTCTGCGGTTACACACACAAAACAAACGTATTCGTCCGTAAACGTTTCAATTTTTTTAATCAACATGAAACCTCTGATACATCCATTTCAAATAATATTAAAATGATAACAACAATTGGATTGACAGTAAGATCCATTATGTAAAATACTTAGGACCAATTTAAAAAATTAGGCACAGGTTAATGAAACACTCCGGTGGTGCTTTACTATCATCTATCTCAATTAATAGAGATTCAAAACAAAAGATCAGCACTCAAGTATTCATGGGCATACGCAAGATCATCTTAAGCGAAGGCCTTAAAGCTGGAGAGCGACTGCCCGCAAGCAGGACCTTAGCGAATGACCTTAATGTGTCAAGAACAACGATCATCAATGCCGTAGAAAGACTCATTTCAGAAGGATTGCTTGAAGCCCGGTTGGGCGCTGGAACATTTGTCAGTGATATTATGTATGAGGATCGTCCCTCTCTTTTAAAAAAACATCCAAAATCTAATGATGGCAATAAGTCGAATCCTATAAAGCTTTCCAAGGCGATAACTAAAGCATTGCCAAACTTAATTTCACGCGACAAGCTTGCAAAAGAACCTCGTGGCTTTATAACAGGATTGCCGGCACTGAATGAATTTCCAATGTCTCAATGGTTGCGCTTGTCAAGCAAAAATTTGCGTGGAGATCGGAGCAAAATTATGGGATATGGCCACCCCTTTGGTTTAAAAAGACTTCGCATTGCTATTGCATCACACATAAATGCTAGTCGAGGAATACTGTGCGACCCCAAACAAGTTTTTATTACAGGGGGAGCACAGCATGCTTTTCAACTGATTGGCAGTATGTTGCTCAACCCCAATGATAAGGTTTGGATAGAGAATCCTGGTGCTATTGGCGCTCGAAACAGCTTAATTGCTAATGGAGCAAAGCTCATTCCTGTCAATGTAGACAAAGAAGGCATCATCGTAAGTGAAGGGTTGAAACAAGCCCCTGATTTCAAACTAGCTTTTGTCACGCCATCTCACCAGCAGCCATTAAGCGTTGTAATGAGTTTGAGCCGCCGTTTTTCTTTACTTGTAGCTGCTGAAGAGGCAAATGCTTGGATCATTGAGGATGATTATGACAGTGAATTCCACTTTGAAGGCCAGCCTGTCCCAACTTTGAAAAGTGTGGATACAAGTGATCGTGTTATCTATGTAGGCACTTTTTCGAAAAGCATTTTTCCTTCCTTGCGTATTGGTTTTATCATTGCCCCTGTGGGACTAATCGAAACGTTTGAACAAGTTTTTAATTCTTTTCAATCCGGCACAGTAACACACCACCAGGCTGTCATCGCTGATTTTATGGACGAAGGCTATTTCGCCACGCACATACGCAGAATGAGAAGCATTTATGCAGAACGTTATCATTCATTAAAGGATCTATCTGAAGTCTATTTGTCAGAGCATTTAGACATTCAACCAACACAAAGTGGCCTGCATACGGTAGGGTATTTAAAACAAGATGTTAATGAGATAAGTCTGTCTGTTGCGCTTGATAAAAAAGGGATTTCAGCTTTACCATTAAGTAGGTACTGCATCAAGGCAATTGAAAAGAAAGGGTTTACTCTAGGCTTTGGTTCGGTCAACCCTAAGGAAATAAAATCGAGCATTATCATCATGGCTGGTACCTTTAAAGAGCAATTGTAACAAGCTATATTGGTCTGGTGAAATTATTATAATGGTTGTATATTTATAACCAATATTTATTTAATCTTTCCCACTATGTTTTATGAACCATTAGCTATTGCAGCCGAATGGCTAAGAAGGTTATACAATGAATATTTATGATTTCATAATCGTTGGCGCAGGTTCGGCGGGATGTGTATTGGCCAACAGATTATCTGAAAATGGTCAATATAAAGTACTTATCCTTGAAGCTGGCGGCTCAGATCTTTCTCCATGGGTACAAATTCCCATTGGTTATGGCAAGGCTTTTTATGACAAAAAATTGAACTGGATGTATCAAACAGAACCTGTCGAGGGCTTAAACGGTAGGTCTAGTTATTGGCCAAGAGGTAAAGTTCTCGGTGGGTCGAGTTCAATCAATGCCATGGTTTACATCCGAGGACAACAGCAAGACTTTAATGAATGGGAAAACCTTGGTAACGTTGGCTGGGGTTGGGATAGTGTATTCGAGTATTTTAAGAAGTCAGAAAAAAATTCTAATGGAGCCAATAGTTGGCGCGGTGGCGATGGCCCGCTGCACGTGTGTGATGTTTCAAAAGACCTTCACCCTTTATGCCAAAATTTTATAAAAGCGGGTGAAGAGTGTGGCTTGGCTTTTAACCCTGATTTTAATGGCGAGAAACAAGATGGTGTCGGTTATTATCAAAATACCTTGAAAAATGGGATTCGCATGTCAAGCGCACGCGCATACCTTTGGCCTGCGAGAAAAAGGTCAAATGTCACAGTTATGAAACACGCCCTTGCCACTCGCATCTTGTTTAAAAATAAAACTGCTATCGGTATTGAATACAGGCAAAGGGGTAAAACAACAAGAGTATTGGCCAGCAAAGAAGTAATTTTATCAGCGGGTTCGATCAATACTCCACAACTACTAAATTTGTCTGGTGTTGGTGACGTGGTGGCTTTAAAAGATAAAAACATTGAAGTCATTTATGACGCCCCCGCAGTGGGCCAAAACATGCAAGATCATCTGTGTATTGATTTCCTTTATCGATCAAAGGTGCCGACACTCAATCAACAGCTAAATCCATTTTGGGGTAAAGCTTGGTATGGTTTAAAATATATTCTATCACGCAGAGGCCCATTATCCCTTGGTGTTAATCAAGCTGGGGGGTTTGTCACCACCAATGATTCTTTAACTAAACCCAATATGCAACTTTTTTTTTCCCCTGTCAGTTATACCAAAGCTCTTCCTGGTGAGCGCCCTTTGATGAATCCAGACCCTTTCCCCGGTTTTCTATTAAGTGCCCAGCCTACCCGTCCGCGCAGCAGGGGCTATATTGAACTAAAAAATTCAGACCCAAATACACCACCTAGTATTCATCCTAATTATTTTAATGATGAGTTTGATATTCAAGAAATGTTGGAAGGGGCTAAATTTATTCGGAAATTATGTGCGGCCCCATCTTTAACAACAATCATTCAAAAAGAGATTGAACCAGGATTTGCAGCCCAAAGTGATGCCGATCTCATTGAGGATATTAAAAACAGAAGTGTTACAGTTTACCATCCTGTCGGAACATGTCGTATGGGACTTCATGAGAAAGAAAACGTTGTTAATCCGAGACTGAAAGTCCATGGCTTGCATAATTTGCGCATTGTTGATGCATCTATCTTCCCAACATTAATTTCTGGCAACACCAATGCTGCGGTCATCATGGCAGCAGAAAAAGCTTCCGATATGATCCTGCAAGATCACCAATAAGATATCCAAAGAGGCCCTATATGTTTACACAAGATTATAAAGAACAACCTTATTGGTGGGATCAGACTGCTGTATCTACTCAGGAAGAAGTAGAGCTTCCTAAAAAAGTTGATGTGCTGATTATTGGTGCTGGTTACACTGGCCTTCATGCGGCAATCCAGACTGCCCGAGGGTCAAGAAACACTTTAGTTATTGATGCTGAGCACGCTGGCTGGGGGGGTAGTACAAGAAACGGTGGGCAAGTCAGCACCAGCGTTAAACCCAGTTTTTTTGAGCTTGAAAAAAAACATGGTAAGGACATGGCTTTCGCTATTCATTCCGAAGGTAAACAGGCATTACAGTTTACTGGGGACTTCATCAGAGAGGAAGGTCTTGATTGTAGTTACAATGTGGTTGGGCGTTTCCATGCAGCACACAATGTCGCTCAGTATGAAAAACTAGCAAGGGCTGTTGAACAACAAGTTTCTGGACTTGAGAACCACGCCTATATGATTCCAAGAACAGACCAGCGCTCTGAATTAGGTACTGATGTCTATTTTGGTGGAGCCATTTTTCCAAAACACGCGTCAGTCGACCCAGCGGCATATCACAAAGGTTTATTGAATACAGCACTTAGTGCTGGAGCTGTCATTATTTCATACTGTGCAGCCGAAAACATCAACAGAGATAAAAATGGCTTTAGTGTAAAAACGTCTAAAGGTATAGTGCTCGCCGACAAAGTTATTATTGCTACTAACGGTTATACAGGTTCTTTAACCCCACAGTTGCAGCGCAGAGTTATTCCTATTGGTAGTTATGTCATTGCAACCGAGCCTGTAGACAAAGAACTAATGGACCAGCTAATGCCCAAAAACCGCATCGTTAGTGACACCCGCAAAGTAGTCTATTATTATCGCCCCAGTCCTGATCGCAGCCGTATTATATTTGGTGGACGAGTATCCCTTAGAGAGAGCAATCCATGTTTGAGTGGCCCCAAGCTACACAAATCATTATCTCGAATTTTTCCAGAGTTAACACAAACAAGAATCAGTCATTCCTGGATGGGTTATGTGGCTTTTACTTTTGACACCCTTATGCATATTGGAGTTAAAGATGGTCTTTACTATGCTATGGGCTACTGTGGAGCAGGTGCTGGCATGGCTGGGTACCTTGGAATGAGAATTGGACAACAAGCCCTAGGGCTCAAAGAAGGTCACACCGCATTTAATGAGATTGAATTTGAAACGCGCCCTCTATACACAGGAAACCCATGGTTCCTGGCTCCATCTGTACTTTTTTATCAAATCAGGGACCGCTTGAACATTTAATTCAATATCCTGATTTTTGACGATGAGTCAAGGATAAAACTTTCAATAGTAAAAGGTCATCAAAAAGATACTAAAGATAATCAAGGTTTGATTGACTGATCCAGATCCATTGATTAGTAGTTTAAAGTTGAGGAGCGCCCCATTTAAAAGGCTCACAGATACATCCAAACCCATCGCGGCCAAAATGTTTACTGACGGTGGAACATTGCAGCCAAGTAAAAACAAAAACAGTCCCTCGGCATGATCCGTTAGGGGCTGTTTTTGTCACTTAATATGGTAGGACTAGGCGAATTCGAATCGCCGACCTCATCGATGTCAACGATGCGCTCTAACCAACTGAGCTATAGTCCTAGAAACTCTAAGTCGCGAATAATACGGAGTTTGAGTCTTGATTTCAAGCAGTTTATCCGTATTTTGCCCGATTTAACGACTCATCAATTGGCTCTTGAGCTGGTGCAGTTGATCACGATAACGACCCGCTTGTTCAAACTTCAGATCCTTTGAGGCTTCATACATAGCATCTTCTGTTTTGCTAATCAGTTTAGACAACTGCTTACTATTTAAAGACGCGCTATCGGTGGTGTAATCAAGCTGATTTTCCGCCACTTGTTTGCCATTTTTCCCACCTTTATTTTTCCCAGCACCGGGAGTGTAAGCCCCTTCCATAATATCTTGCACTGACTTAATGACGCCTTTGGGTACAATGTTATTAACCCTGTTGTGCTCAATTTGTTTATTCCTACGGCGCTCAGTTTCGTCCATGGCCCTTTGCATCGATCCCGTAATACGCTCAGCATATAGTATGGCCCTGCCATTCAAGTTTCTTGCAGCACGACCAATGGTTTGAATGAGAGAACGTTCTGAACGCAAGAAGCCTTCCTTGTCCGCATCTAAGATAGCCACTAGGGAAACTTCTGGCATGTCTAAACCTTCTCTGAGAAGGTTTATGCCCACCAAGACATCAAATTCACCTAAACGCAAATCACGGATAATTTCCACCCGTTCTACGGTATCAATATCGGAGTGTAAATAGCGCACTCGGATGCCATGTTCGTGCAGGTAATCTGTCAGATCTTCTGCCATACGTTTGGTTAATACAATAGCCAACACTCGCTCATTTTTAGCTGCCGTAATACTAATTTCAGACATCAAGTCATCTACTTGACTCGTCGCTGGGCGGATTTCAATTTGTGGATCGACTAGCCCAGTCGGTCTCACCACCTGCTCAACGACTCTGTCTGTATGATCTTGTTCATACACACTGGGGGTCGCTGAAACAAAAATCTTTTGTGGTGATATACCCTCCCATTCCTCAAATTTCATGGGCCGATTGTCAAGGGCGGTAGGCAATCTGAAGCCATATTGCACTAAGGTTTCTTTTCGAGACCGGTCACCTTTATACATGGCTCCCAGTTGCGGCACACTAACATGGGATTCATCCATAATGAGCAACGCATCAGAGGGTAGGTAATCGAATAAAGTCGGTGGGGGTTCGCCTGGTTTTCGACCAGACAAGTAATGAGAGTAATTCTCTATGCCTGAACAAAAACCTAGTTCTCGGATCATTTCAATATCGTAGCGAGTGCGCTGCTCTAAGCGCTGTTCTTCGACAAGTTTGTTGTGGTCACGGAAGTATTGCAAACGATCTTTGAGTTCCAGCTCAATTTCATCAATGGCCGCCAACAAGGTTTCTCTTGGCGTTACATAATGCGTTTTAGGATATACAGTTAACCTTGGAACCTTGCGCAATATCTGCCCTGTGAGGGGATCAAAGTAGCTGAGACGTTCAATCTCATCGTCAAATAGCTCAATGCGCACCGCTTCTTCGTCTGACTCAGCAGGAAAAATATCAATTACATCCCCTCGCACTCGATAAGTGGCGCGATGGAAGTCCACGTCGTTACGCGTGTATTGCAGCTCAGCAAGACGCCTCACAAGGTCTCGCTGGTCCCACTTGTCACCACGATTTAGGTGTAAAACCATTTTATGGTACAACTCTGGGTCCCCCAAACCATAAATAGCAGACACCGTGGCTACAATAATAGTATCAGAGCGCTCTAACAGGGCCTTGGTGGCCGACAGCCGCATTTGTTCGATGTGTTCATTAATCGATGAATCTTTATCAATAAAGGTATCAGAGGCAGGTACATAGGCTTCAGGTTGGTAATAATCGTAATAAGATACAAAATATTCTACGGAGTTATTAGGAAAAAATTCCTTAAATTCACCATACAACTGAGCCGCCAAGGTTTTATTATGGGCCATCACTATAGTGGGCCGCTGGATTTGATTGATCACTTGGGCAATGGTGTAGGTTTTGCCTGAGCCTGTTACACCAAGTAAGGTTTGCGCAGCTAAGCCTGCCCCTATGCCCTCTACTAGCTCTTTAATGGCTGTAGGCTGGTCGCCTGCAGGTTCAAACTTTGACTTTAATTCAAATTGAGGATTCATTATTTACTTCATTTTGGATTCATTATCTAGGGCCCAGCGTGATACCCTAATGCAGCAACCCAACATTATAACGGAGTTATGCCCGTGACGTGGCCTCTTTCGCAACGAATCCAATCTTTTAAGCCATCTGCTACTGTGCGTATTAGTAATTTAGCCTCACAAATGAAAGCCGATGGTGCAGACGTTATCAATTTAGCCGTTGGTGAACCCGACTTCGATACCCCCAACCGTGTGATTGACGCTGCGATTGTGGCCATGAAAACAGGACAAACTCGCTATACCCATGTCGCAGGCACCTTGGCCTTGCGCCAAGCGATCTGTGAAAAATACCAGCGTGACAACCAGTTGAGTTACCACACGAACCAAGTACTAGTCAGCAATGGTGCTAAACAGAGTATCTACAACCTAACAGTGGCCATCCTAGAAGCAGGCGATGAAGTTATTATCCCAGCACCTTACTGGGTATCCTATGATGCTATGGTGGCTATGGCGAGCGCTCAGTCTATTGTTCTACCTTGCCCAGCATCACAGGCGTTTAAACTCTCTGGGGCACAATTATCAGCTGCCATTACGGATAAAACCAAACTGTTAATGTTTAACAGCCCGTGCAATCCAAGTGGACAAACCTACAGTCGTAGCGAGTTAATCGATATTGGGGCAGTACTGCGGTTGCACCCACAGGTGATTATTTTAAGTGATGATATATACGAACACATCTACTGGGGTTCGGAGCCTTTAGCCAATTTGCTAAACGTGTGTCCTGATCTGGCTGAGCGTTGTGTGTTAGTCAACGGGGTATCTAAAGCCTATGCGATGACCGGTTGGCGGATTGGATATGCCGTGGGTCCAGAAGCCATAATTGCTGCCATGACTAATGCTCAGACTGAATCCAGTTCCTGCGCCAGCAGCATCAGCCAAGCGGCAGCTTTAGCTGCCTTAGATGGCCCACAAGACCTGTTGCAACCTATGGTGCAAGCCTATCAACAACGACATGATTACGTTATCGATCAGCTTAATCAAATATCTGGGTTAGACGCCTTGCCGAGCCAAGGTACTTTTTACACCTTTGTCGATTGTAGTGTGGCGATGTTCCACCTTAACTATGCTCACGACTTGCAACTAGTCGAGGATATATTGGCTCACACTGGAGTGGCGTTAGTGCCGGGCAGCGCTTTTGGCCTGCCACAACACTTTCGTCTTTCTTATGCCACAGATCTGTCTATTTTACAGCAAGCCTGCAAGCGCTTAAGGCTGTTTTTTAACCGTTAGTGGTTTGTTGCATCTGCCACAATCGAGCGTACTGGCCATCTTGGGTGAGTAACTCTTGATGACTGCCCTGCTCTACAATTTCTCCACCGTCAACCACCAAAATTCGGTCTGCATCAACCACAGTAGATAATCTGTGGGCAATAACTAGGGTAGTTTTGTTGGCCGATATGTCTGCCATGGCTTTAAGAATACTACGTTCAGATTCTGAATCTAGGGCCGAAGTCGCTTCATCAAATAATAAGATCGCTGGATTCTTTAACAGCACTCTGGCAATGGCGATGCGTTGCTTTTCACCACCAGAAACCTTTAAGCCGCGCTCACCTACAATGGTGGCTACACCGTCTGGAATGGATTCGACAAAACTCCTTAATGAAGCCATATCAATGGCTTTCCAAATCGCTTCGTCGCTGGCCTCAGGACAGCCATAGGCAACATTATTCCAAATGGTATCATTAAAAAGAACCGTATCTTGAGGCACCACACCAATGGCCTGCCTTAAACTGAGTTGTTGCACGTCTCGCACATCTTGACCATCAACCCGAATAGCACCCGCGCTGATATCGTAGAAGCGAAATAATAAGCGTCCAATCGTTGATTTGCCAGAACCACTGGGCCCTACAATGGCTACTTTTTCACCAGGGGCGACGCTAAAACTCAGTTGTTTCAGAATTTGCCGTTGGCTCTGATAGCTAAAATCGACCGCTTCAAATTCAATAGCTGCCTGTTCAACCTTCAACACGGTGGCTTGCGCTTTATCCTGCACTGTGGATTGGCGCCTGAGTAGACCAAACATATTCTCTATGTCAGACAAAGCTCTGCGGATCTCACGGTAAATAAAACCTAAGGCGTTCAAGGGCACAAACAACTGTAAAAGATATAAGTTGACCATGACCAAGTCACCAATAGTCATGGTTTCTTCAGCCACACCCTTCGCAGCTAAGTACATCAGGGCCGTCACCCCTAAACCAATAATTAATGCTTGCCCAGAGTTTAGCAACGCTAAAGATAATCGATTATCGACCCGCGCCTGTTCCCAAGCTCGTAAATTAGTGTTGTATTGTTTGGCTTCAAAAGCCTCATTATTAAAATATTTCACAGTTTCAAAATTGAGCAAGCTATCTACAGCACGGGTACTCGACTTACTGTCTAAACGATTAGCCTCTTTTACAAATCGAGTGCGCCATTCTGTGGTCTTAATACTAAACGCCACATAAGCCACTACACACACCAAAGTCACGGCTGAAAACCACACATCAAAGGCAAATAACAAGATCAGCATTACAACAATGAGTTCAATAATGGTGGGTAAGATGTTAAACACCATGAAGCGCATCATAAAGTTGATGCCGTTGGTGCCACGGTCTATGTCACGAGATATACCACCTGTTTGGCGACCTAGGTGAAAATCGAGCTCCAACTGATGCAAGTGCGCAAACACTTCTAAGCCCACTTTACTCATGGCACTTTCTGTGACTCGGCTAAACACCGCATCACGCAGTTCACCTAAAAATACGGCACCAAAGCGCATGCCTCCGTACAGCAGGACAAAACCCAAGGGGATAACAAGTAGTTGCTCTGGACTACCACCATCTAAGGCATCAACAATATGTTTGAAGACCCAAGGAATGACCAAAGCCACTCCTTTGGCACTTACCAACAAGGCCATAGCGATAATCACCCGTGCCTTATGAATCATAAGGTAGGGCCACAAGGACTTTAAAAGAGCCATTAACTCAAGCTCTTTTAATTCCTTAACTTGGTCCTGGCCATAGCCTTTTTGGACGTTACTTTTCAAGAGTCTAAATGAAGAATAGCTTCAATCTCTACTTGCACAGCTTTCGGAAGCGCCGCAACACCTACGGCAGCTCGCGCAGGATATGGTTGATCGATATACGTCGCCATAATCTCATTAATCGTAGGAAAATTAGACAAGTCGGTCATGGATATATTCAACTTAACCGCATCGGCCAAGGAACCACCGCTGGCTTCTGCAACCGCCTTTAAATTTTCAAACACCTGCTTGGCTTGAGTCGCAAAGTCCTGACCACACACTTCCATAGTGTCTGGATCTAACGGAATTTGACCAGAAATGTAAACGATATTGCCGACCTTCACAGCCTGCGAGTAGGTGCCAATTGCTGCGGGGGCTTTGTTGGTTGATATAATGGTCTTTGCCATGGGAGATACACCTTTAATTGAATCGAATAACGCGTTGCATGATAGCAGGCCATGGCTATTAATGACCACACTAGAATAGTCTAAAAATTAACATAATGAAGGCCTTATAAATTAGGCCCAAAGGGCCCTAAGATCAGCAATCGAATCTAATACCAAATCAGCATCAGTGATTAATTCAGATCGAGTGCTTGTGCCTGTGAGTACGCCAACATTAAAGCCTGCACCCGCACTTTGACCCATGTGTAAATCATGAGTGTTGTCACCCACCACCATAACTTCTTCAGGTTTTAAACCGGTGTGTTGGCAAAAGCCTAACACCATGCCTGGCCCCGGTTTACTGCCAAAGCCAGAGTCATAGCCCACGGCATAGTCAAACAGGTGCAAACACCCAAAGTCACTTAACGTGGCTTTGATTCCTGCCTCACTATCCATAGTCGCTACCCCAAGGACTAAACCTAAATGAGCCAGCTTATTGAGGCTTGGAGTAAGCTCTTTCACAGCGACGCTGTCCCCATAAGTAGAGTCTGCAAACATCTTATTCAATAAAGCCTCAACCCGATCAACAGATTGATTCACCAAGGGTGCCCAAATCAGGCTAATATCTCGATTATCTCCCGCTGCTAACACAGATCCACCCAACACTCGGTTTTGATGACTATCAAAACCTACTATTTTCAGCATAGTTAAAGCCACATTTGCGTCGCCATTGGCTAACGCAGATACTGCAGCTCGCAACTTTGGCATCCATGTGCCATGAAAATCGAGCAGGGTTCCATCTTTATCAAAAACAATACCTTTGATCTTGCTTGCATCAAATGGGCGCTTAGCCCGGATCACAAAGGTTTAATCCCAGCTTGAACTGGCGCTACTTCCGCTGTTTCAGAGACTTCCGCTGTTTCAGAGACTTCCGTTATTTCAGATACTTCAGAGACTTCCGGTAGTTCCACAACTTGCGCTACTTGTGCCGCCACTTCTACTGCCTGATCCACATCACTTTGAGCAACATCAGTTGTGTCAACCACCAAAACATCAGGCGCTGGGGCATCATTGAGTTGATCAGGCATAGATTGAGCAGACTTTGGCTCATTATACCCTCTCCACCGACTGGTTCTAAGTTCACCTTCGCGATTAAGTACAGGATAGGCGATGGCCGTGAAATGAGAATGCAGGCGCTTAACGTCTCGCATTAAATCAGTGAACAAAGAATGGGCTACAGGGTTAGCTTTTTCAGCTTGCATGGTTCTGTGCTGCTGACCATCTAGGCTCTTTTGATGGTTGATGTTAAACTCATGTTTAGCCTGAATGAGGCCCCGAGCGCTGCTCACATCTTCACTCATCATCACTTGGAACGACATGGGCATGACTTTAAAAATAGCCTTCATGCTCGAATCTAAGGCTTCATTTTCATAATCAGTAAAATCAATGTGTAAATTGTTTTTCTTCTTTAATAAAAGGGTCATGCTGCGCTCTAAGATATCACCTGCATGCTCTATATTAGTGATGAATAGGAGCAAATCTTGGCAGCGATAGCGTTCATCTTCAGTTAAGTCCTGACCACCCAGCTCTAATAAATAAGCATTAATTTGTTGATGGAAATCATCAATAATGTCATCACTTTGATGGATTTTTTTCTCCAACGCATCATAGCGCTCGGTCATGCCTAGATGCACCTCACGCAGCATATCTTCAAGCAACTCACCCATGGTGAGGGTGTCTCGTACAACGTTAGCCAACGCCGCTGACGGTGCCGTTTCTTGCACATCTTTAAGGTATTTAGGACTTGGTAAAGGGGCTAAAGTTTCACGCGGCAGACGCGTATCAATCCAACCTGCCAACTTACTCACAATTAACATGCCAAAAGCAGCAACAGTCACGTTGAACAAACAGTGCATTAATACAACCTGCCAGGCTGGGTCCATACTCACGTAGTTGAGCCCCATATGGACTTCCGTTACCCATGGTGCAAAAGCCATAGCACCGATGGTGCGTAATATTAAGTTGCCTAGGGGTGCCACCCGTTTGGCATTGCTCGACTTGCGTGACAAGTACACAGGAATACCCGCACTGCCAATATTAACCCCAAGGATGAGCATCATGCCAGACTCGACACCAATGACGCCAGCCCCCACAAGGCCCGCCAATAAAAGTACCATCACAAGACTAGAGTGGAGTAAAAAGGTGAGTACGGCAGCAAATAAAATAGCTAACCAAGGCTCCGCAATGAGACTTTGCAGCATGTCGCTAAAGAGTGCAGAGCCCTCCAGCGGGACTGCTTGTTGACGCAATAACCCAAGTGCCAATAGCATCAGACCTAAACCCATAAGCCCTTCACCAATGCCACGCTGCCGCTTGTCTTTGGCGCGCAGCTCCATAAAGATCCCAACGGCTAGCAACAAAGGGCTAAAAGCACTAAGGTCAAAAGTAAGCACCAGCGCGACAAGAGTGGTACCTACATCAGCACCTAACAATAAGGCTAGACCTGCTTCACCTTGCACACCTAAAGATGCTGCAAGTAATGCAGATGCCGTACTACTTTGCAAAATGAGAGTAAGAAATACACCTAAACCTAAAGCAGACCAGACACCGGCAAAACGATCACGAATCAAATAAGTAAGGCGCCCACCAAAAGCTCGTTTCATTCCCTGTTGCACCCGCTTTAAGCCCCAAATAAGCAAGGCTACCCCACCCGCTAAGCCAATGAGCAGTTGGGTAATACTAGTGTCTGATACAGGGTCGATATGCGCCTCTTAATAACTAAAGTCTTGTGATCACTAGGGTTGCATTTTGCGTGGCGAGAATGCCACACTGAAATCCCTTGCATAAGAGTACCACAAGAATTTGATAATACTAATAATATAGGTTTCAAAGTTTTGAAAAATAGAGTTATTTTGTTAATTTTAGACGGACTTGGTTATTCCTATGCGCGCCAGCTTATGGGCAACTTAGAAGGTTGGGTAGAAGCGGAAGAAGCAAGAGTGTGGCAAGGCCAAGCAGTGTTGCCATCCGTGTCTGGCCCATGTTACGCCAGCATCCATACAGGGCTCACACCTCAAGACCATGGTGTGACCTCTAACTACCATGAAGGCAAGTTAGAAGATGCCGATGTTTTTAGTGCTGTCAGAGCCGCAGGTGGCACTACAGCAGCGATCGCCCATTCATTTTTTCAGATTATTTCCAAGCCAGCCCTTTTGATCCCATGCGCGATATGGAAGTGGATGACATTCATCGACCTATTCAACACGCCCGTTTTTATACCATGGCTGGAGCCAATAAAGCCCAGCCTGCAACGCCCTCAGACATTGACCTTTTTTGGCAAATGAGCTTACTTATTGAACGGCACCAGCCAGATTATTTTTTATTCCATTCCTGTACGTTGGACAGCTTAGGCCATAATTATGGATTTGATTCCATTCAAATCGACAAAAATTGTTACACCATCGATGCAGTGCTGGGCGATTTTATCCCTCGGTGGCAAGCACAAGGTTATGATCTCATCATCACCGCAGATCACGGCCAAAGTGCTCGTGGTCACCATGGCGGCACTGAAGCCATTATGCGCGATATTCCTATTTACTACTTTGCTAACCCTAACCATGCTATTCAGGGCCCGCCACCAGACTATGTAATTAGTCAAACGGCTATTGCGCCCAATATTTTGCAGCGCATGGGCATTGCGATTCCTGAGTCGATGCAAACGACCCCAGTATGGATATAATAAAAATAAAGGCCCCGTCATGGCACATCATCATTACGACTACATTGTTATCGGCGCAGGTTCTGCAGGCTGCGTATTAGCCAACCGTTTAAGTGCTGACCTCAATTGTGAGGTGCTGCTGCTCGAAGCCGGACCACGTGACCGTAATCCACTGATTCATATGCCTGCAGGCATTGCATTTTTACTCGATCACAAAACCCTTAACTGGCGTTACCAATCAGCTCCACAAACAGCTATGCACCAGCGCCAAATCCCAATTCCCAGAGGTAAAACCTTAGGTGGTACTAGCGCTATTAATGCCATGGTGCATATAAGAGGCCAACAACAGGATTACGATGAATGGTGTCGCTTAGGCAATGAGGGTTGGGGATATGACGACGTGCTACCCTTTTTTCGTCAATCTGAAACCAATTTAGGAACTCATCTTGACCTCGGTTATCATGGCACTAAGGGACCATTAACGATCAGTGACCGTGCTTACACCCATCCCTTGAGTGACCAATTTGTAGAGTCTGCAGTGGCTATTGGTATCACTCACAACTCTGACTTTAATGGCCACCAGCAAGCAGGAGCTGGACGCTACCAAGTGACACAAAAAGAGTCCAAACGCTGTAGCACAGCAACGGCTTATCTACACCCTATTGCAGACCGCCCCAATCTAACTGTCATTACTGGAGCGCACGTTAGGCGCATCATTATTGAGGCAGGAAGAGCCCTAGGCGTTAGCTATCAGGTTGGCCACAAAGTCAGTACAGCGCTTGCTAGCAAAGAAATAATTCTCAGTGCTGGCGCCATTGGGTCACCCCACTTATTGATGCTTTCTGGCATTGGCCCTGAACCAGAACTGGTGAAACACAATATTAAAATGCAGGTTAATCTGCCTGGTGTCGGTAAAAATCTACAAGACCACCTCAACGTGTCAGTGCTGGCCTGCACTAAAGAGGCTAATAGCCTATTGGGCGCCAATAAAGGCATTGGTGCACTCACCACCGGCCTACGTTATTTTTGGAATAAATCAGGCCCAGGTGCCACTAATGCAGCTGAAAGTGGTGCCTTTGTGAGCTCAAAATACAGTCCCACGCGGCCCGATATACAGCTCCACTTTATACCTTTAATGATATTTCCCACGCCTGTGCCCGAGTTAAAAGCCCATGGCGTGACGATTCATGCGTGCAACTTGCGCCCTACCGACACGGGGGAAATCACCCTAGCTAGCGCCCAACCCAATCATGCACCGGTCATTGATCAGCGTTTTTTACAGACCCAAGGCAATATTGAGCGCATGCGAGAAAGCATTTATTTATGCAGAAACATTTTGTCCAGTGGACCCTTTGCAGACCTCATTAGCCATGAACACTCACCTGGCACTGATGTATTTTCAGATCAACAAATTAGTGATTTTATCAAAGCCACAGCAGAGACGGAGTACCATCCTGTGGGTACTTGTGCCATGGGACAAGGTGAATTAGCTGTGGTGGATGCTGCTTTACGCGTTTATGGTATTGAGGGTTTGCGAGTTGCTGACGCATCCATCATGCCAACACTAATTAGCGGCAACACCAACGCAGCCTGCGTTATGATTGGAGAGAAGGCATCAGCAATGATTATTGCTGATGCCAAACCCTAAGCCTTAATAGACCAATTATTGGCCCCTGAGGCTTTAGTCTTTTTCGCTAAAACGTTCTGTGGTGACCGTCGCTTGAGCTTTATCGCTGTATCTTGCCCCATGCACCGTGTGTTGATTAATTAGGTCGTTGAGTTCGATAACAATATGGGCATCCAACTCTAAATCGTTGGCGGCAATATTTTGCTTCAAGTGCGCCAGATTCTGAGTACCAGGAATGGCTATAATATGATCACCTTGAGTTAAAACCCAAGCTAAAGCAAGCTGAGCGGGCGTGCAACCTTGGCGTTCTGCTAGGCTTATGTAAGCAGGCAACAGTGCCAGATTTGCTGGGTAATGTTGCGCATTAAAGCGCGGCATAGTGTGACGTAAGTCATGCTCTACAAGTTGTGAGGTGTCGTGTAGTTTATTGGTCAAAAAACCACGTGCTAGGGGACTAAAAGCGACGAAGGCTGCGCCAATTTTCTGACTCGCCTCTAGGACTTCAATTTCAACATTACGAGTCCATAAGGAGTATTCTGACTGAATAGCACTGATGGGGTGCTCAGCGTGGGCCTTATGCAAATCTGCGGCGCTTATTTCTGATACCCCCACAGCCCCAATTTTGCCCTCTTGGCATAAATCAGCCAACGCACCAATACTATCCTCTAGAGGCACATTCATGTCACGCCGGTGCAAATAATAAAGGTCGATGTGATCCGTTTGTAAACGCTTTAAACTGGCCTCACAAGTGGCTTTAATATATTCAGGTCTGCCATTAATACTGGGCTGACTATCAGGCTGTTGACCAAAACCACACTTGCTCGCCAGGAAGAATTCACTGCGTCTTTGGCTAATGAATTGTCCGATCATAGACTCGTTATGACCGTGGCCATAAACAGCCGCAGTGTCCAGCATGGTATAGCCTAAGTCGAGCGCTTGGTGGAGGAATTTTTCACTATGCTTACTGCTACTCTTTTCACCATAACCATGGGACAAACTCATACAACCTAAACTCACTGCTGATACGAGTCGATTGGCTAGCAAACGCGTGCTTTGTGGCATGAAATTAATTCCTATCTATGGGCATCTTTAAAACAACCTGTGTTATAGCAGCTAGTTACATGGTTTAACACTCATTTATAACGCCAAAGATTAATTTCCTAAGCCGCTATCACTGCGCAATACCCATGATGTTTGTCTGCACAATCACCCGATCATCTCCCAATGTCTGCAACACAAAAATTAAGTCACGCCAGTCTTTACAATGGCCCGTACGAAACTTCAATAAGTCAGTGGCATTAGGATCTAAGAGCAAAAAATCAGCTTCTTTACCGATGGCAAAGTTACCTATTTTATCATCCAGATCAAGGGCGGTTGCACCTCCTAAAGTGGCAAGATAGAAGCTTTGCTCTGGGCTCAAATTATGGCCTTGCAACTGCTGCATTTTATAACTATCAGCTAAGGTTTGAAGCATGTTAAAACTGGTACCACCACCGACGTCTGTGCCCATACCAATTTTAATGCCGTGGTTTTGCAAACGCGCCATGGGAAATAGTCCAGAGCCAATAAATAAATTTGAAGTTGGGCAGTGAGCAATCGCAGAATCTGAGGTAGCTAAGCGTTCACATTCCCTGTCACACAAGTGAATACCATGCGCAAACACACTACGCTTGCCCAACAAACCGGCTTGATCATAGACATCTAAGTAATCTTTTGCCTCTGGAAAAAGGGTCTTCACCCACTTAATTTCATCTATATTTTCGGCTAGGTGGGTATGCAGGTATACCCCCTTATGTTCAGCCAACAAGCGCCCTGCAGCAGCTAATTGTTCTGCAGTTGATGTGGGGGCAAAACGAGGAGTGACAGCATATTGCAAACGATCTACCCCATGCCATCGCTCAATAAGCTGCTTGCTTTGTAGGTAACTTGTAGATGCTGTATCTAGTACCTCAGATGGCGCGTTACGGTCCATCATAACCTTACCAGCAATGAGCCGCATATGGTGCTTTTGTGCCTCCTTAAACAAAGCATCCACAGAGGCTGGATGAACAGAGCAAAACACTAAGGCCGTAGTGGTACCATTGGTCAATAATTGATCAATAAATACCTCAGCCACCGCAGCGGCTTTTAGTGGGTCTTTAAAGTGAGCCTCAACGGGAAAGGTGTAGGTGTTTAACCAATCTAATAACTGGGTGCCATAAGCTGCAATCATTTCAGTTTGTGGATAATGAATATGACAATCTACAAATCCTGGCACCATTAAATATTCACTACAATCTTCGACCTGAGACAATTGTGCAGGCATTAATTCATGCACAAGAGACTCATAATCACCCATTTTATAGACCTTGCCATGTTGCAGCCACAGTAGCGCATCAGGCCGATAGTCAACTGCTGCTGCGTCCTTATCAGGTTCTGCCAAACAGTGTAATAGAGGGCCACGCATTAAACGGTCAGACATATTCTAAGCTCTCGTTATTTAGCGGCACTGGGTTTGCCTTAGCAAGGCATTTTTGGTGTGTCAAATCAAAGTTTTGATACAAATCCATCACTTGAGCAGCAATGGCGATGGCGACTTCCATGGGTTGCTTGCCACTGATTCCAGCTTTTCCCATAGGGCAATTTAAGTGACTGATGGAATTTACAGAGTAATCCTTAGCAGCCAACCTTTGGCGGAACTTGCGGCCTTTAGTGACTGAACCAATGACACCCAGATAATGAGCATCACCTCGTTTGAGTATGGCTTCAGTGAGCGCCAAATCAACCCCATGATGATGCGTCATAATTAAGTAACAGCTGTTCGCTACACAGTCTGTGACGTAATCTTGAGGATGTTCCTCCTGCATGCCCACTACCCCTTGTGGTAGTTCTTTAGGCAACATATCGTAACGACTATCCACCCATGTGACTTGCACGGGTAATTGCGCTAACAAAGGTACTAACGCTCGTCCTACATGACCAGCGCCAAAGACGACTACGGGCATTTTGGTGGCTTTGAAAACTTCAAACATCAGACTCACCTTACCACCACAGCACTGGCCCAAACTGGCACCAAGCGGGTAATCAATTATTTCTGTTTGATGCTCTTGTGTCATCATCAGACGGGCTTGGGCAATCGCTTTGTACTCGAGATGTCCACCGCCGATGGAGTCAAACTGTTGATCTTCAGTGACTAAAAGCTTACTGCCCACACCCCGGGGTGATGAGCCCTGCAAAGCAACAATACTTACCAGTACATAGGATTGATTGTGCTGTTCACACTGCCACTGAGCCTCAAGCCATGCCTTCATCACGCGCGCCCCACAATTGAAGCTTTGACCGCTTCTAATGCCCACAATACACGCTCTGGAGTAGCTGGCGTATTAAGTTGAGGATTTGTTTGCTCGTCACCCGCCGCCCAAATGGCATCCCGTAAAGCGGACCACACAGAAATACCATGCATTAAAGGCGGTTCGCCTACCGCCTTGGAGTGGTATATGGTGGCCTCATGGTTTTTACTATTTTTTAGTAAAGCCACATTAAACTGTTTAGGAGTATCACCGACAGCAGGTATTTTGTAACTCGCACCCCCATTCGTTTGCAGTCGACCATCTTGGCCCCACACTAATTCCTCAGTTGTCAGCCATCCCATGCCCTGAATAAAGCCCCCCTCTATTTGACCCACATCAATCGCTGGATTAATACTTTCACCCACATCATGCAAAATATCAACTCTAGCCACCGTGTAAGTGCCAGTGAAGGTGTCCACTTCTACCTCACTCACAGAAGCTCCACAGGAAAAATAAAAGAACGGATTGCCCTTGGCTTTTTGGCGGTCATAGTGGATTTTTGGGGTACGATAATAACCTGTGGCAGACATGGAAATGCGAGCCATGTAAGCCTCCTGTGTAAGTTCTGCAAAGGCAAGACTATGGCTTGGCCATGATACTAGGCCATCATTAAAGATAATCGCCTCAGCATCGGCTTGGTAAGTAGCCACTATGTGCTCTATTAAGCGCTGCTTAATCGTAAGGACCGCATTACGGGCTGCTTGACCATTCAGGTCAGTGCCACTTGATGCCGCGGTAGGTGATGTATTAGGCACCTTATCTGTGCGTGTTGAAGTCACCTCAATAGACTCCAGTGGCAGACCCAACTCAGCGGCTACGACCTGAGCAATTTTAGTATATAAACCCTGCCCCATTTCTGTGCCACCATGACTCACTTGGACTGTGCCGTCGGTATAAATATGCACCAGTGCTCCTGCTTGATTGAGGAACATTGCGGTAAAAGAAATACCAAACTTTACCGGTGTTAGAGCCAAGCCTTTAACGTACCGCCCCCCATGTTTTAAAGCATTTTTATTGAAGCTGCGAATGGCTTGTCGCCGAGCCCAATACTCACTGGATTCGACCAGCTCATCAATAATGCGCTCTAGATCTACGCCCTTTACGATCTGATGGTAGGGCGTGAGGTTGCGTTCGTGTTGGCCGTATAAGTTAGTTTGTCTTATTAATAAAGGGTCTTTACCCAGAGTGCGGGCCACATCATCCATCATCTGTTCAGCTAACATCATACCTTGGGGGCCACCAAAGCCTCTAAAAGCAGTGTTTGAAACTGTATTTTGAAACCACCGATGGCCCGTAATTGTCGCTGCCGGAAGATAGTACGCATTATCTGTATGGAACATGGCACGATCAACTATAGCATCTGACAGATCTGCACTAGAACCACACAATCCGTTCAGTTCAGCACTCACCGCTGTAATTCGTCCGGCGTCATCAAAACCCACCTGAGCTTGGTTTACAAAGGGATGGCGCTTACCCGTCAGGGCCATGTCATCACTGCGTGCCAAGCGCAGTTTTACAGCCTTTTGGTTGCGCACAGCTAACAGTGCAGCCAGACATGCCCATTGTGCAGCTTGAGTTTCTTTGCCACCAAAACCACCGCCCATGCGTCTTGTGTCTACCACCACTTTGTGCATGGCTAAGGCCAATACTTCAGCCACCAGCTTTTGCACTTCACTGGGATGTTGACTAGAACTATGTACCAAAACGCCGCCGTTCTCTTGGGGTATAGCGAGGCAAACCTGGCCCTCAAGGTAATAGTGTTCTTGCCCACCAACTTGCTGATCAATAGTGAGACGATGCATCGATTTCTGCAGGGCCACCGCACTGTCACCTTTAACTAAGCTGTGACTTGGACGCACTTTTTTATTATTGATTTGAGCTTGTTCTAAGCTTAAGAGTGGTGGTGTTGAGTCAATGACTGCGTGCCCTAACAAAGCGGCTTTGCGGGCTGCATCACGACTAATAGCCGCCACCGCAAATAGAGGCTGTCCAAAGTAATTAATTTGTTCTTCTACCAGCAAAGGGTCACCACCAAATACAGGGCCAATGTCTATATGACCCGGTACATCTTTGGCAGTAATGACATCGACCACGCCTAATGCACTGGCGACGCTGCTCAAGTTTTGACTTTTTAGCAAGCCACAGGCCACATTCGCCATACCCACGTAGGCATGAAGGCAGCCTACTGGCGTAGGAATGTCATCAATGTACAGCGCCGCACCCGTGAGGTGTAATTTTGCACTTTCGTGGGGCGATGGTTTACCTATGGTCGTAGTGGTGGTGTTTAAATTTTGAGCAGCATGACCATTCGTAGGTCCAACAGACGCCGATTTTTGCGGCGTTAATTTAGGTAATTTTCTCATGCTATGGCCGCCCGTAAAAATCCTGTAACAATATTGGAGGTCACCTGCTGACGATAAGCGGCACTAGCTCTCATGTCATCAATGGGTTGATAATCCTGTGCCAACCACACAGGTACTTTAGCAATAAACTGGGGTGTGAGGGTTTGCCCTAATAATTGACTTTGCGACATATTGGCCATTTTAGGAGTCGCCGCCATACCACCACAGGCAATATCAATCTGAACGATGGTATCGTGATCCAAGGTCAAACTCATGGCCACACACGTGGCAGAGATATCATCTTCCGTGCGTTTACTCACTTTCTCTATCCATACTCGCTGGCCATTTGATGGCAGGGGTAAGATTACACTATGAATAAATTCGCCCGCTGCTAAGGCGGTTTGCTTGTAACCCAAATTAAACCCTTTTAAAGCTATGGTGCGCTGCTTTAAACCTTGCTGTAAAACTAGTTCAGCACCCATCACCAGTAGCAATGGGGGAATATCAGCAATCGGCGAACTGTTGGCGATATTACCCACCAAGGTAGCACGATTGCGCACTTGTCGTGAAGCAAAACTAGCTAACAGGTCACTCATCTGGGGTAACTTAGTTTGACAGAAAAACTCCACCTCACTCAGACTTACACCAGCGCCAATATGAAGTTTTTTATCCCGCTCGTCTATCCCTTGCAGTTCCTCTACGCCAGTAACGTCAATGAGGCACTTAAAAGGCTGAAGACCCTGAGTAATGTCTAAGGCTAAGTCCGTCGAACCAGCCACTAACTTGGCGTTAGGTGAGGCCTCATAGGCCAAAGCCAAGGCAGCCAAGTTAAGTGGGGTCGTATAAGCTGGGTTAGAGATCTGTTGACCCGCAAGGGCCATGTTTTTTAACTGCACATGGCATCGGTCTAAGCCACCTAACTGATTAAACAAAGGGTCGGTGGCTCTATCCATAGGCGCTAAATGATCAGCCGCCAAAAGGATAGGATGATAACCGGTGCACCGGCATAAGTTTCCAGACAGGGCCAGTTCTACCCCATGGCGATGGTTAGCAAAATCTTCAGGCGTAGCCAACAAGTTGGCTGGGGTATTGAGCCACCAGACGATAAGGGACATGACAAACCCAGGGCTACAAAAGCCACACTGGCTCGAGTGAAAATCTACCATCGCTTGCTGCACAGGATGAAGTTCAGGGCCTTGTAATGCGTCTAAAGTAATAATATGGCATGCATGGAGGCTGCCTAATAAAGCAATACAGGCGTTCACACTGCGATAAGCAATCTGACCTTGAATAAGTTGGCCCACGATCACGGTGCAAGCCCCACAATCTCCCACGGCACAACCTTCTTTAGTTGCTGTTAAGTATTGTGTTTCTCTTAGCCAATTTAATAAGGTGGTGTCTGCTGCTGGATCCACTATCTCAATGTTAGTTTGATTTAATAACAGGTGCATATTGGTTACTCTTATCAATTAGAGTGACATCTTCTCAATACCTGTCTTTTTAGTCAACTTTTCATTTATGTTACAGTGGCCATTATGATAGTGTTAATGCACTCCCGTTTTCGTACTCAATGGCACAACACATGACTAAGAGCATAATTAGAGGCCCATACAAACTTGGACGCATCAGAGAACAAAGCCGCGACTTAATTTTGCAAGCCGCCCAAGCAGAGTTCGCCTGTCATGGTTTTCGTGGTGCCACCATGCAGCATATTGCTGAATCTGCTCAGGTTCCCAAAGCTAATATTCATTATTACTTTACGAGTAAACTTGGCCTCTATGGAGCGGTGCTTGAAAACACCCTTAACCTCTGGGATAACGTATTTAATGAGCTATCTAGCCATGACGAACCCGCTTATGTATTAAGTCGTTATATTGATGCAAAAATCGACTTTTCTCGGACCCACCCCACAGCATCACGTTTGTTTGCAAAGGAGATGATTAGTGGAGCACCTCATTTGAGTGCTTACTTGCAGCAAGATTACCGCCAGTGGTTTAAACAGCGCATGAGTGTCTTTGAAAGCTGGGTAGCGCAGGGAAAAATGGATAACATCGACCCTGCCCATGTCATATTTATGATTTGGGCTAGCACCCAATACTACGCTGATTTTGAGCCACAGATTATTATTGCCAACGATACTGAGCAGTTAACAGAGCAAGCCTTTTTAGACGCAGCTAGCTCTATTAAACACATCATACTCAAAGGCTGTGGTATCCATTAAATAGCCTGTGGCTCAGGCTAAATCAGTTACCTTAACTGCCTTCGCCCTCTTCCAAGAACTGCTGATCAATGTCCACTTGTGGCTTCTCATGTAGCACTCGTTCAAACGATTGCAAACGCTTATAAACAGAAAGTAACTCAACAATCGTTGGCCAGGAATTAATTAAATACTGAAACGAATTACTCACCTGCCCAAAAGCAGTCAATATTTGCTGTAAAATACCAAAGGTTATGGTTCCAGCTACGATGGTTGGAATGAGGATAATATAGGCAAACAGGTTATCTGCCTGCAAGAAAAAACTCCGTGCCACATTGAAGTACATATAGTGGAAATATAAACGGAAGTAGTTCTTACGAACGTTACCAAACAATTGCGTTAAGGTTAGCGGCTGAGCTCGGTCTTCATGATCTTCTCCGTACACTAACTCTTTCCGATAAGCAGCTTCCACCCTCTGATTACGAAACTCTAAACCAGGCAGTTTTATGCCTACAAATGCCATCAGCATGGTACCGAATATAGACCAAAAAATTGCAGCATAAAATAAAGGAGAGGCAATTGAACCGATAATAGGTAACTCTGTCACATATTGAGACAGGGACCAAAGTACAGGTAAAAATGCCACTAAGGTCATAAAGGCATCAACCAACGACACCCCTAAACCTTCCATTATGCTCGCAAACCGCATGGTGTCCTCTTGTACCCGTTGCGCTGCGCCCTCTACCTGCCTGAGTTGAGTCCATCTAGAGGCATAAAACTCGTTCATGGCCATGCGCCAGCGAAAAATGTAATGGCTTACAAAAAAACGCGTCATAACAAATACGATGACCGCTAAAAATGCTATTTCACCAAAGATAATGATCAAATCGTACAGCTCTTTGGCTGTAATACTACCTGGCTCTGCAAGTGCCGCCTGAATGTTATCAAAAAACGGCCGGCGCCAGGTGTTAATTGCTACCGACACCTGCACCGAAAAGTAAGTACTAAACAAGATCAAGGCAGAGCCGTAAATAGACCATAACTGCCACTCATGAGGTGAAAGCCGCATCCAAACTAGACCAAACATCATTAATGTCGTGAAAAAGTAGAGGTAAAACCAAATGAAATCAGGACTAATAAAATGACCCAAACCTAATACAGGTTCCGCGTCTTCAGCTGGAAGTTCAAAACCTAAAGCGGTTCCTAATTGATCTCCCCAGCCATACCAAACTGCAATACATAAACTAGCCCAACCTATTAGTGAGATAAAAAACCATCGAGGATTAGGAAAAAAACATTGAAACATAAAAGCCGCCCGTAAAACGTTTTAAAGTGAATACAAGTAATTAGCTAAGATTAGACAATTGTGCCGACAATAGCTAGCCATACAAGGGCTTGACAAAAGATTAGCTCGATGGGAATATATCAATTAATCTTATGGTATACCATCAGACAAAATAAGTTGGTGATCCATTTGTTTGATAATTGAGTCTGTTGATAATAAGGAGTTGTGTCGATGAAATTTTCTTTATTTGTTCACATGGAGCGCTCTGATCCTAAAAAACCCCATAAAGAGTTGTTTGACGAATTAGTAGAACTTACTCTCATGGTTGAAAAGGCCGGTTTTGAGACCGTATGGATTGGTGAACATCACATGATGGAATTCACGATCTGCCCTAACCCACTCAATTTTATGGCCTACCTTGCGCCCATTACCAAGACCATTCGTTTGGGATTAGGCACAATTGTTGCTCCTTTTTGGAATCCTGTGCGCCTAGCTAGTGAAGCTGCTTTAGTCGATATGATGAGCGATGGCCGTCTCGATTTTGGTATTGCTCGAGGTGCCTACCAGTCTGAATTTGATCGGATGACAGACCAAATGACTGCCAAAGAAGGCGGTGGGCCTCTACGTGAGATGATCCCTGCCTTACAAAAACTTTGGACTGGAGACTACGCACATGACGGTGAGCACTATTCTTTTCCAACCTCAACAGCGGTTCCTCGTGCGACCCAAAAGCCGTTTCCGCCGATGTGGGTGGCTGCCCGCGAACAAGAGTCTCATGACTATGCGGTTGAAAATGATTGTAACGTCATGGTTACGCCGCTTATTGCGGGCGATGCCAGCATCGAAATGGCCTGCCAACGCTTTAAACAGGCCTGCACAAATCACCCAGACAAACCCACACCACAATTACTCGCTTTACGTCACACATGGGTGCATGAAGAAACTGAAGATTGGCAAAGAGGTGCTCAAGCCCTGCGCGATTGGTATGCCTATTTTTACGCATGGTTTAAAAATGAACAAACCCCGAAAGAAGGTTTTATTAAGCCTTTAACTGACGCACAAATGGACGAACTACCAGGCTTTGGTTTAGACGAACTACACGATAACCTGCTCATTGGCACTCCCGCACAAGTGACAAAACGCATTAAGCACTATGAATTATTGGGTGTGACTCAATTTAGTTTTTGGAGTGATAACGGTTTACCCCATGCAGAAAAGAAAAAATCCCTCCAGTTATTTATAGACAAAGTCATGCCCAACTTCAACTAACCACTGCAGCAGGCTTTAATTAGGAATTACATTATGCATTTTGAAGTACGAAAAGTTGTCACCACCATAGAAGAACTTCGCATTGAAGGTGGTAAACCAGTAGCTGTGCCTATTACTATGGTGGGAGTGGCCTATGTCATTAAAAACCCTTGGGCAGGCCAAGGGTTTGTTGAAAATCTGCGCCCTGAGATTACCGCAGGTTGTTCTGAATTAGGTGAGCAAATGGTCGCTAAGGTGCTCGCTCACTTTCCAAGTGGAGACGCCATTGAGGCCTATGGTAAAGCCGCTGTCATCGGCTTAGATGGTGAAATTGAGCACGCTTCTGGTATTATCCATACCCTTCGTTTCGGTAACCATTACCGAGACGCGGTTAATGCAAAAAGTTTTTTAAGTTTTACCAATAAACGAGGCCCTGCTGGAACATCTATTCAAATACCCATGATGCACAAGGATGATGCTGGTTTTCGGTCCCACTATATTACGTTAGAAATGCACATTGAAGATGCCCCTGCCGCTGATGAAATCATTGTTGTGCTGGGTGGTTCAGACGGAGGCCGCGCACACCCTCGCATCGGTAACCGTTATTTGGATATGGAAGAAATTGCAGCTGAAGAAGCTTCAAATAAAGTCCAAAATTAATGACTTTATTTTGCCCTAACGGAACCCACTACCAAGTTTTTAGTCCCCTAAGGACTGACCAAAAACACCCATCTGAAAACCCGTATGACACCTTAGTCTTTATTCATGGTGTCGGTTTAGATTTAACTATATGGCGAAACCAAGTAGCAAACTTGCAAGCTAAATACCAAATTATCACCTATGACCTATTAGGTCATGGACTAAGTCCCAAGGCACCATCTGATTTGGAGCTAAGGGGCTTAACCCATCAGCTTAACGCCTTACTAGAGTACCTGAAACTTAAAAAGGTACATTTAATAGGGTTTTCGTTAGGGGGCTTGGTGGCTCGCATTTTTGCCATCCAATTTCATCACAAACTGCAAAGTTTAACGCTTATGAATTCAGTATTTAATCGCAGTGATGCGTTGCGCAGAATCATTTTAAAGCGCGTCACTGAGGTCGAAAAGCATGGTCCTAGCGCCAATTTAGAACAGGCTCTAACCCGCTGGTTTAGCAACCTATATACTCAAACACATAGTGACTACATAGACCAATTAAGGGCCCAAGTTTTAGCTAATAATAAAACAAGTTATAGCCGCTGTTATCGTTTGTTTGGTGAAGGTGACAATGCCATGCATGAGCAGTTAAGCCTTATTACTTGCCCTACATTGGTCACTACTGGGGAGTTAGACCCAGGTTCTACCCCTGCTATGAGTTATGAATTAGCGGAAAAAATAAGTTCAGCAACAGCTATTATTTTACCTGATGCTAGGCACATGATGCCGGTTGAACACGCCTGCGAAGTTAGCGCATTATTGCATAAATTTGTGGCGGCTAACTCACGTTAGTTGTTTAAATACGTCAGTGACACAAGTAATTGCCGTCAATACGGTTATCATAAAAAGGAGCTCTCATGACCCTCAGCGAATATAAGATGTTTATCAACGGCCTATGGGTTGATGCCCAAAATGGTGCCCGTTTTGACAGCCTAAACCCTGCCAATGGTGAACCTTGGGCGAGTTTCCCCCACGCTCAAGAAGCTGATGTAAATGCCGCAGTTGATGCCGCTCAAAAGGCTTTTGAAAATCCTGCATGGCGTAATTTACATGCCACAGCACGGGGTAAATTGTTACGCAAACTGGGTGATTTAATTGCCACCAAGCAAACACAATTGGCCCAACTGGAGACCAACGACAACGGTAAACTCATTCGTGAAACCAAGGGTCAAATCGGTTACATGCCAGAATTCTTTTATTACTATGCAGGCCAAGCTGATAAACTTGAAGGCCAAACTTTACCCCTAGATAAAACTGATATGTTTGCCTATACCACCCATGAGCCATTGGGAGTGGTGGCGGCTATTATTCCTTGGAATTCGCCCATGTACTTAACGGCAGTTAAGCTTGCTCCAGCGCTAGCTGCAGGCAATACTGTGGTCCTCAAACCATCAGAGCATGCCTCAGCAACGATTCTGGAACTGATGCATTTAGTCCAAAAAGCGGGTTTTCCAGACGGTGTAGTGAATGTAGTGACTGGTTTAGGAGTGGACACAGGTTCTGCCCTAACTAAGCATCCTTTGGTGCGTCGTATCGCCTTTACAGGTGGGGGTGAAGGGGCTAAATCTGTAATTAAAAACAGTGCTGAGAACCTCGCTCAAGTGAGCCTAGAACTCGGGGGCAAATCTCCTAATATTATATTTGAAGACGCCGATATTGGAAGTGCTGTCAACGGTGTAATTGCGGGTATTTTTGCTGCCAGTGGCCAAAGCTGTGTTGCCGGTAGCCGTTTGCTGGTGCAGGACACTGTCTATGACGAATTCTTAACCGCGCTCAAAACTCGCGCAGCAAGTATTATTATTGGTGACCCTTTAGATCCCACTTCTGAAATGGGCCCTATGGCCACACAAACACAACTGACTTTGGTCGAACGCATGGTGGCAACAGCAATAGCCCAGGGTGCTGAACTCATTCATGGTGGCAAACGAGCCGCTGTAGCTGGAGATGGCTGGTACTTTGAACCTACAATTTTAGCGGTTAATGATAATCAATGTAGTATTATGCAAGAGGAAGTCTTTGGCCCCGTGGCCAGCATTATGCGTTTTAAAGACGAAGCAGAAGCCCTAGCCTTAGCAAACGATACTGAATTTGGTTTAGCCGCCGGCATTTGGACTCGGGATAATGCGCGTGTGCATCGCATGAGTAAAGCGGTGCAAGCTGGCATTATTTGGGTTAATACTTACCGGGCGGTTTCACCTATGGGGGCGATTGGTGGCTATAAAGCCAGTGGCTATGGCCGTGAAAGTGGTATCGATGGCGTCAAAGACTACACTCAGCTAAAAACAGTATGGATTAATACCTCTAGTGAACCCATGGCTGATCCCTTTGTGATGCGCTAAACCACCACGCTTAGCAGTTTACTAATCAAAGCAATGGCTCACATCTTCAGTTTAAATTCGGCCGTTGAAAGGACTAAATCATGCAGGGTTTTGATATAGAATACAAAACCTAAAACCCAACAACTGTTACTCTAACCCTCATAGGAACTCAATCATGCAACTAGCCAATTCCTCACTCTTTCGCCAGCAAGCTTATATTAATGGCATCTGGTTAGCGGCTGATACCAATGCCACTATCGAAGTGACTAACCCTGCCAATGGAGAAGTCATCGGCTCTATTCCTGATATGACGGGTGTGGAAACTGCTCGGGCCATTGAAGCGGCACGCGTCGCTATGATTAGTTGGCGCAAACAAACGGCCAAACAACGTGCGGTCATTCTGCGCCGCTGGTTTGACCTGATTATGGCCAATCAAGATGACCTCGGTAGAATCATGACCTTAGAGCAAGGTAAACCCTTAAACGAAGCCAAAGGTGAAATAGCATACGCCGCCAGTTTTATTGAATGGTTTGCCGAAGAAGGTAAACGCACCTATGGCGATATTATTCCTACCCATAAAGCGGATGCTCGCATTGTTGTTACTAAGGAACCAATTGGTGTGGTGGCAGCCATCACACCTTGGAACTTCCCATCAGCCATGATTACCCGCAAGTGCGGACCTGCTCTTGCTGCTGGTTGTGGCTTTGTAGTTCGCCCAGCAGAACAGACCCCTTTTTCTGCCTTAGCCCTAGCCGTATTAGCAGAAGAAGCAGGCATTCCTGTGGGCGTATTTAATGTCATTACCGGGCAAGCTCGTCCCATTGGTGCCGAACTCACCAGCAACCCCACGGTGCGCAAACTGACATTTACTGGATCCACTCCAGTGGGTAAGCTTTTGATGCAACAGTGCGCACCCACCCTAAAGAAAGTATCTTTAGAACTCGGTGGTAATGCACCGTTTATCGTTTTCGACGATGCTGATATTGATGCAGCTGTGGCTGGAGCCATGGCTGGCAAATACCGCAACGCCGGCCAAACCTGCGTGTGTGTTAACCGCTTTATGGTGCAAGAAGGTGTGTACGATGCCTTTATTGCCAAGTTCGCCGAGCAAGTCGCCCTGCTCCGAGTGGGCAACGGTATGGATGACGGAGTCACTCAAGGTCCTATGATCAATCAGGCGGCTATTGATAAAGTTAAAGGCCATATTGCAGATGCACTTAGTAAGGGTGGAGAACTGATATGTGGTGGTGAAAGTCACCCCTTAGGTGGTACCTTTTTTACACCTACTATTATTGGTAATGCTTCTACTGACATGAAAATAGCAACAGAAGAAACGTTTGGGCCTTTAGCGCCTATTTTTAAATTTAAAGAAGAAGAGCAAGCCATTGCTATGGCTAACGACACCGAATTTGGCTTAGCCGCTTACTTTTACACTCGTGACATAGGCCGGGTATGGCGTGTTGGTGAGGCCCTAGAGTATGGCATTGTCGGCATTAACGAAGGCATTATTTCTACCGAAGTGGCACCATTTGGTGGCGTAAAGCAATCCGGTATTGGCCGAGAAGGTTCACACTATGGCATTGAAGACTTTTTAGAAATCAAATACATGTTAATGGGTGGTTTGTAACCACACCCAGTCAATAAATGAGGACACTTTAATGTCAGAACAAAAACCAAGATCAGACAAGTTTGAAGCGGGTCTAAAAATCCGCAAAGCTGTTTTAGGTGATGCTTACGTAGATGCTTCCATTGCCGCAGCAGACGATTTCACGTGGCCCCTACAGGAACTTGTGACCGAGTATTGTTGGGACAGTGTTTGGAACCGTGATGGGCTGCCCCGAAAAACCCGAAGTTTGATTAATTTAGGTATGCTAACAGCACTCAATCGACCCCATGAACTCAAGCTTCACATCAGAGGGGCGCTTAATAATGGCTGCACCCAAAATGAAATACGTGAGGTGCTTTTGCAAAGTGCCATTTATTGTGGCGTGCCGGCCTCTATTGACGCGTTTCGTTGCGCTCGAGAAGTATTGGCAGACATCGCCTCAGAGTCAGACAAATGATCGCTGAACTTACAGATCTTAAGGTCACTCGTAATATCATTACCTTGCGCCAAATCGTATTAGATAAGCTGCGGGATGCCATCATCAGTAGTCAGCTTAAGCCTGGTCAACGCTTGGTGGAAAGAGAACTATGTCAGGCATTAGATGTGAGTCGGACCTCTGTGCGAGAGGCTTTACGTCACTTGGAATCAGAAGGCTTGGTGCAATACGTGGGTCAACGTGGCCCCAGTGTTAGCGTATTAAGTCAGCAAGATATTAAAAATATTTATGAATTACGTGCTGCTCTGGAAGGTTTGGCAGGCGAGCTATTTTGTGAACGTGCTAGTGACCATCAAATTAATTTACTGCAAGCCACCACAAACGCATTAAAAGAAGCCTTTGACCTTGCCGGCATGGATAAAATTTTGGCATGCACCAAAGACTTTTATAAGCTATTACTTGAAGGCAGTTGTAATAGCGAACTTGATGCTAGCCTTAATCGTCTTTTAGCCCGCATTATGGTCTTGCGAGCGGGTACCATCGCCCAACCCGGAAGGTGGAAAGATAGTCTCAAAGAAATGCAGACCATTATGCACGCGATTACCAAGCGTGATGGTGAAGCGGCTAGAAAAGCTTGTGTAGCTCACGTTCACGCTGCCAGCACCATTGCCCTAAAGCAAATAAAAAACACAAGCTGATTTATCTTAGCCCATATACCCTGTGCAGTTGTCAGTAATTATTGATCAAACATAGCCACTCAAGAGCATAAAGGAACTCCAATAGTTTAGTTTTTCAAAGAAGAATTGCCTAATCATTTGATCATCTTAAAGTGAGTTAGCTAACACATGGATATTTGATGGTCTGCAAGTTAAACAAACTGAACAATACTGGTATGGGGGTCTCGACTTTGTTTAGTTTGGTTTAACTGGTCTAAATATTCAGCCCAGTGTTGAGCTTGATTGACACTTAAGTCGTGTAGGTAAGTCCAAGTGTATAAGCCAGAATCATGCCCATCATCAAATTCCAGTTTAACTGCATAGTAGCCCACGCCCTCAATACCCACTAGCTTCACTTTGCTCTTGCCAACCTGCAGTATGGCTTGGTCTGGGCTATGACCCCGCACCTCTGCGCTTGGTGATGAAACTCGAAGGTATTCTGCACTTAAGGTGTAGCTCACTTCACCTGTATCTTCTGGAAAGCTAAGTTCTAAAGTGTTGCTGCTTTTATGAAGTTTAATCTTAGTCGGGTTCACGGAATATATCTCAGTTAACGTTTACGGCGAATTAAGTCGCGAATTATAAAGCGGTTTGGGTCTAAACCCCAAGCCACACATTGTGCCACAGGAAGACTCTGATTGGCCATTTGGCTAGCCAAAATCTCAGCACTCAAAGGGGCACTAATCAAACCCTTGGAGCCATGGCCAGCATTAATATACAGACCCGCTAAAAAAGGCATATTGTCAGCAAACTTATAATTGGCATCTTGGCGCAACTTTGCAAAACGATCTAGTATTTTAGACTCATCAGCTAATTGACCAACCATGGGCAAATAATCTGGAGTCACTGCTCTAAAACCTACTCTACCACCCATCACAGAGTCGAGTCCAAGTTCTTTATAATGCGGCAAGACTTCCGTCAAACGAGCCAAGTTATCCAGATCATCTTGCCCCGATAAGTGGTCATCATCGGTGTGTAAATTATAGCTGGCACCCACAGCGAACACACCTTGCTGAGCCGGCGTCACATAACCCTCGCCACATACCACCAGAGCAGGACTGGCTTCAGCTGCTACATAACTGACTTGGCCACGGATCGATTTAAGTGGAAGGGGTTGGTCTGGTAATAGCTGATTAGCCCCATTAGCATTGGCAATAACAATGGCATCAAATGTATGATCGCCTGCATGCTTGCCACTGAGTCGGAGTTGCCAGCCATGATGTGCAGTTTGTGGTTTTATTTGCACCATAGAGCCCACCTTTGTATTGAGCCATAAACGGGCGTTACTTTGGCTGTACAAAGCCTCGCACCAGTGTGTAGGTGACACCCACCCACTACTGGGAAAATACAAACCACCCGCACTGAGAGGCTGTTTAGCCAGTTTTTCTGCTTGTGCCTGATTTAACCATTGTAGCCAAGAAGATGGATACTCACGTGCCATCACCCCTCGCATCTGCGCCTCTTGTTTTGCGCTAGTCGCTAACTGTAACAAGCCACAGGCTTGCCAATGCTCGGCATTTAAGCTGCGTTTTAACAACGCCATAGTGTGCTGTAAACCCTGTTGATGAAACTGACCAGCAATAGTGGCATTATCTGGTAACTTGGCATAAAGCATACCTTGTCGATTACCTGAAGCCGCACTAGCAAGGGCAGGACCCTGTTCTATAAGTGTGACATCAAACCCCCGACGAGATAGGCTATACGCCGAAGCGACACCGCTGATACCAGCACCAATAATAGCCACTTTGCCTGCAGCAGTAGCACCCATAGATGACCTCTGCCATGGATGTGTATATGCCTTATGCGGTTTTGACTCTGGGCCACCAAGAAACACATCAAACTGACTTTTAATTTGTTCAAGGGCCAAGGTAGACTCAGCTTGTACTATGGTTAATCTAACCTGACCAAAATCAAGTTGATGAAAACCCTTAATTGCTGGAGGGTATTGAACTTGGAGTTGCAGGCTTAGCGTTTCTAATTGGGGCCAGTTTTGATGTAACTGCTGAAGGTCAGTGAGGCATAGAGGCTGTTCACACAAAGCCACATAGTTGAGACCTTGAAGTTGTTGATTGTCTTCCTTGGCTTGCAGCCAAAGCGTCCAAGTAAGCAGAAAGTTTAAGCCAGCACCAAAATTATGATCGAACACTTGCACCACAGAATGCAATGGGTTGCCGTCATTATTTTTTGGCGCTGAAGTTGAGGCTGAGGCTGAGGCTGAAATTGAGCCTGAAATTGAGCTTAGAGGTGCAGTTGTTCGAGTACTGTTATTACCGAATAAATCACTGTCAACCAAGACCCGCTTAAGTTGCTGCTGTCGTTGCTCTACTTGCAACGGTGTTTTTTGAAGTTGATCTTTAAGTCCAGCCGCGACTTTGGCGGTTACAGCCAGACTCTGAGGGTCAGCAAATGCTTTTTCAACCGAACTACTTTTCATACCCCGTGATTATTTGACTAGGTGGTAAGCTTTGTAAACTGAGACGGGTTCGATGGGCCAATCTCGAAACATGCCCTTAGTGGTCGTAGGAACTTTTGCAATCAGATCAATAATGTCCATGCCTTTAATGACCTTACCAAACACTGCATAACCGGCACTTGAGGTGCTTTTATCTAAAAATGGGTTATCTTGATGATTAATGAAAAATTGAGCCGTAGCACTATCAGGATCACTTGTCCGAGCCATGGCAATGGTCCCTCGCAAATTAGATAAGCCATTGTCGGCTTCATTAACAATGGCACTGACAGTGCCTGGTTTGAGCATACCGTTAGGACTAAAGCCCCCTCCTTGAACCATAAATCCAGGGATCACCCGGTGGAATATAGTGTCATTGTAATAGTCAGAATTTGCGTAGTATAAAAAATTTTCTACGCTTATCGGTGCTGCTTGGGCATCAAGTTCGATAATAATACTGCCATGAATGGTGGTTAATTCAACCTGAGGATTTTCTGCCCATGCAGTAAAACTAACAGTGAATGCCAATAGAGCGGTTAATAGTTGTTTCATGGGTTCACCTTGTAGGCTGAAAATGCGTTATTAAATGGTTTAACTGTCACTTGGGCGTATACACCTGCCGCAACATAAGGGTCTTCAGCGACCCATGTTTGTGCTGCAGCAAGGTCAGAGAACTCTGCCACTATCAAACTGCCTGTAAAACCTTCTTCAGACTCATGAGGGTGAGGACCAGCCAGCGTTAGACGACTCTGCGAATCTAATTGCTTGAGCCTCTCTACGTGCGCTGGACGGGCATCTATGCGCGCAGCAAGACTATTTTCTACATCTTGAGCAAAAATGGCAAACAACATATTTAATCCTCTACTTCATTGTCTTTAGGCATAAAACGAGACATATAAATACCTTGAGCTAAAATAAATACAAAGGTCAGACCCAACATACCAAAAAGTTTGAAATCTACCCAAGTGGCTTCACTGTAATTAAAAGCCACATATAAGTTTAGGCTACCCATGACGGCAAAAAACACAAACCAAGCAAAATTAAGCTGCCGCCAAATGCGGCTGGGTAACTGTATCCCCTTCTCCATCAAACGCTGCACGACTGGCTTTTTGCCAATAAATTGGCTGCCTAAAAATGCCAATCCAAATAACCAGTTAACAATGGTCGGTTTCCACTTAATAAACTGCCCATCTTGCAAAGCTACCGTAAGACCACCTAACACCACGACCATTATCAAGGTCACCAGCTGCATTTTTTCTATCTTCTTGGTGGTTAACCAGGTGTAGCCCATTTGTAACATGGTTGCAGGGATTAATATCGCCGTAGCAAGAATCAAATCATTAGTCATTTTATAAACCACAAAAAAGATAACGATCGGTAAAAAATCGACAAGTAATTTCATGTATAGCAGTTCCTTTTGCGCTCAGGCTATATAACAGTTAAAACCAAACACATACAATATTAGGCTAATTAAGCCCAATTATTGTACCATGCAGTAATATGGACTTCTCACTTTCTATGCCTTATGACTATACATAAATTTAGCTGTATTGATGCCCACACCTGTGGCAATCCTGTTCGCTTAGTCGCCAAAGGTGGCCCCCAACTCCAGGGCGACAGCATGAGTGCCAAGCGGCAAGATTTCTTAGCCAACCATGACTGGGTGCGCACAGCGTTAATGTTTGAACCCCGCGGCCATGCAATGATGTCGGGATCGATACTTTACCCGCCTAATGATCCGCAGCACGATGGCGCTATTTTATTCATTGAAACCAGCGGCTGTCTGCCCATGTGTGGACATGGCACCATAGGCACAGTGACCACAGCATTGCAGGAAGGCTTGTGGACGCCGAAAATTGTGGGGCAACTCACCTTAGAGGTGCCAGCAGGAGTCATTCGCATTGAGTACCAGCAAAATAAAAATGGCCGCATTGATGCCGTTCGTATCTTTAATGTGGCGAGCTATTTGGCTCATCAAGGTCTGGTCATAGACTGCCCAGAATTGGGCCAACTCGTCATTGATGTAGCCTATGGGGGCAATTATTACGCCATTATTGAACCCCAAGCCAACTTTGCAGGACTGGAACAGTTTTCTGCCGCTCAGGTGTTGCGCTACAGCCCCTTAGTGAGAGAGGCCATCAATAAAGTCGCCACTTGCGTGCACCCAGAAGATGCAAGTGTGAATGGCATTAGTCATGTCATGTGGACTGGAAAACCCATCCAACAAGATTCCAGTGCCGCCAACGCAGTGTTTTATGGCAGCGGTGCTATCGATCGATCGCCATGTGGCACTGGCACCAGCGCACGAATGGCTCAACTGCATGCCAAAGGTTTACTCAAAGAAGGTGAAGAATTTATTCACGAAAGCATTATTGGTAGCCAATTTGTGGGGCGAGTTGAATCGACCATTCAAATTGGCCCCCACCATGGCATTATGCCCAGCGTTCAGGG
Source organism: Candidatus Njordibacter sp. Uisw_058 (assembly GCF_047730065.1). Taxonomy (GTDB): domain Bacteria; phylum Pseudomonadota; class Gammaproteobacteria; order Pseudomonadales; family Balneatricaceae; genus Njordibacter. The sequence continues at coordinate 1,005,389 of NZ_CP159829.1, read as the reverse complement.
TTGGGCTCAAGTGACAGGGTACAACACGATTATTGTTGACCCACGGGACCCATACGCCCACGGATTTGAAGTTAATTAGGCAAACCTCCTATGGATTTAACCACCTTAAAAAAGCAATATCCGGTGAGTATAGAGATTAAGGTTAAATGGGGCGAAATGGATGCCTTTCAACATCTTAATAACACCGTTTACATCCGCTACATTGAAGATAGCCGCATTGATTTATTTGAAAAACTAGGTTTGAGCAGTCATTTAAATAGTCAAAATATAGTGCCAATATTGGCCTCTGTGCAATGCTATTATCTGGCCCCTGTGACATATCCAGACACATTAATCGTGTTTAGCACAGCCATACAGACTGGCCCTAAAAAGGTCGAGCTTGAACACAAACTATGGAGTACGAAACAAAACCGTTTGGTCGCTAAGGGCAAAGGAGTGGGCGTGTATTATGACTACAAAGCACTGAAAAGCTGTGCCATTCCAAGCGACATCGCCATTAAATTAGCGACCTTAAAGGATACCTAGTGGCATGGCTTTATCACTGCATAATCACAACATTGTTAGGGTTAATAACCGCGGCCATATTATCAACTGCACAGTCATTAAAATGTGCAAGGATTACGCCTTAATAAAGCTGGAGGGTAAAACCTTTAAAGTGCCCTACGGCATAATGGATGAGGTGGTTGGGCATGAACTACTAATGCCTGAGTAGGCCCTCTATGGACGCTAACATGGCGAAATTTAGACCTGCGTTATCATGACACAGTAGCATTTTTACCAAGCTTAGTAAGCCCTCGTTGCTCCCTTAAGTAGGTGTAGAATCCAGTCACTATAATAATTCCACATCCAATGAGTGTTAAAACATCAGGCTGTTCCTTAAAAATAAACACGCCAATCATAAGGGAAAATAATAACCGTGAATACCGAAAGGGCGCCACAATTGAAGCCGCACCCAAACGCATCGCCAACACAATGGCATAGTAACCCGAAACACTAAACACAATGGTAAAACCAAAATAAACCCATTGCTCCAAAGTAATGGGGGTCATTACTTGCGGGCTCACCAGCAACAAAACTAGGCCGGCCACCACCACCGATGAAAAAGCTTGAAAAGAAATAATTGAAGATCCTACGCTAACAGGAATAACTCGGGTTACCAAGTCTCTAACAGCGATCCCAAAAACAGCAACTAACACCAACAACACAGACGGGTTGAAGGCCTCAAAGCCTGGCTTTATAATTAGCAACACCCCCACAAAACCAATAAAAATAGCCGCCCATCCGCGCCAGCCAACACGTTCACCCAGACACAAGGCCGCTCCCATAGTCACGGTTAATGGCAAAATCTGAAACACCGCCGCCACGGTGGACAGGGGCACTAAAGACAACGACGTCACAAAGGCCACACCAGCAAAAGCTTCAGCCAACATTCTAGTGAAAGTCAGACGTGTCCATAGCCCAGAGGCCCATATAGTGCGGCCATTTTTAAGCGCCAGTATGGCAAAAAAAATAGCACTGGCTAAGCCAATAACAATTAAGATTTGAGCAATAGAGTGAGTGCTTGAAAGGTGTTTAATAAACGCATCTTCTATACTAAACGCAGCCATTGATACCAGCGTAAAGACAATGGCTTTACGGTTATTTGCGCGGCTATTCAAAGTGGGTGACTCCAATAATTAATAAACTTCTAAACTCAACCATTGGCCTTGTGACTTTGCCCTTAAGCAACTGAGCCAGCTATTAAGGATGACCAAAGCAATCAGTTTAGGCCACCCCAAGGCCTTTGAAAGGCGCGCCAAATTTGAAACCTGTGCAGCGCTAGTAGATTCATTTAACACTGAGGCGCATAAGTTTAGCCGCTTAAACTAAGCTGATGTGAGGGTCGTTTATTGCTTTAACCGGTAACCCGTTTTAAATATCCAAGCAATTAATGCTAAGCAGATGCCCATAAATAACATGATCATAGCTAAGCTTACCCCTACTCTCACATCGGAAATCTCATAAAAACTCCAACGAAAACCACTGATTAGATACACCACAGGGTTGAACATGGTGACTTTCTGCCACGCACTTGGCAACATATCTATGGAGTAAAATGCGCCACCTAGAAAAACCATAGGCGTAATGACAAGAAGAGGAATTAATTGTAGTTTTTCAAAGCCGTCAGCCCATATGCCTATAAGAAAACCAAACAGGCTAAAGGTAATGGTCGTGAGAACTAAAAATCCTAACATCCAGAATGGATGGGCAATTTCAATGGGTACAAAAAATCCTGCTGTGGCTAGGGTAATTAAACCAATCAACAAAGATTTAGTCGCAGCTGCGCCCACGTAGCCTGCAGTCGCCTCCCAAAATGACATAGGAGAAGACAATACTTCATAAATAGTGCCCGAAAAACGCGGAAAATAGATACCAAAAGACGCATTTGAAAGACTTTGGGTCATGACAGACAACATGATCAGACCAGGCACAATAAAGGCGCCGTAGCTAATGCCGTCAACAGATTCTATGCGTGAACCGATCGCCCCACCAAACACCACAAAATAAAGCACTGTTGATAATACGGGGGACACAATGCTTTGGGTAATTGTGCGTTTTGTACGGGACATTTCAAAGGTATAGATAGCCCACATGCCTCTTAAATTCATACTGCGTCCTCCACTAGATCAACGAATATTTCTTCTAGACTACTTTGTTGCGTATGAATGTCTTTTACGCCTAAGCCAGCAATAGAAACTGATTGTAATAAGCCAGCAATATCCACCTCTGGTGCGTCCTTATCATAATGATAAATAATACTAAGGTGATCTTCAGACAGTAAAAACCCTTGTTCTGACAGCACTGCAGGAATGCTATCAAGGCTTTCCATCAGTTCAACTTTGAGTTGTTTTTGACCCATGCGCGCCATGAGGGATTGTTTGTCTTCTACTAATAATAATTTACCACCACTGATCACCCCAATGCGGTCAGCAATGGCTTCTGCTTCTTCAATGTAATGAGTGGTCAAAACAATGGTCACGCCTTGGTTACGCAGCTTATCCACCATGCGCCACATGTCTTGACGCAAGCCCACATCTACGCCTGCTGTAGGCTCATCTAAGAACAACACCTGAGGTTCATGCACCAGGGCCTTAGCAATTAATAAGCGGCGTTTCATGCCCCCAGATAAGGTCATAATACGGGCATCTTTTTTATCCCATAAAGACAAATCTTTCAGCACTCTTTCTACAATTTGCGGATTTTTTGGTAAACCAAATAAACCCCGTGAAAAAGTGAGGTTATTCCAGGGTGTTTCGAACGCATCGGTTGTTAGTTCTTGAGGCACTAAGCCAATGAGGCTGCGCGTTTGCCGATAATTCTTAATAATGTCAAAACCACCTACTGTCACATTGCCCGAAGTGGGGTTAACAATGCCACAAATGGTTGATATGAGGGTCGTCTTACCCGCTCCATTAGGGCCCAGTAGCGCCAGAATTTCGCCTTTTTTAACATTTAGCGTGATGTTATCCAGGGCCACAAAGCCATTGGCATACTGTTTGCCTAGATTATTGATTTCTATCATTTTTTTCAATATCCTGAAAGGATGCGATTGAGTAAATCTCGATGCCCTATAGTAACTTATTTTAGCCCATAAAAAACCGGCTATAGAGCCGGTTTTTTAATAAGCTTAGATAGCTTGAGGGGTACTTACATCATACCGCCCATACCACCCATGCCACCCATGCCACCCATGTCTGGCATACCACCACCTGCGCCTGCATCATCTGCAGGGGCATCAGCAATCATGCACTCAGTGGTTAGCATCATGCCCGCAACAGAAGCTGCAGCTTGGAGTGCTGTACGAGTTACTTTGGCAGGGTCAAGGATACCCATTTCAATCATATCGCCATAGTCACCAGTGCTCGCATTGTAGCCATAGTTACCAGAGCCAGACTTAACCTTGTCAACCACAACAGAGGCTTCATCACCTGAGTTAGTCGCAATTTGACGCATGGGTGATTCCATTGCCTTGAGAGCAACTTTAATACCAACTGTTTGGTCTGGGTTAGCACCTTCTAAGTCTTGAATACCCTGTAAGGCACGAATTAGGGCAACACCACCTCCTGGCACAACCCCTTCTTCAACAGCCGCACGGGTTGAGTGTAAAGCATCTTCAACGCGGGCTTTCTTCTCTTTCATTTCTACTTCAGTTGCAGCACCAACCTTAATCACAGCAACGCCACCAGCAAGCTTAGCCACTCGCTCTTGGAGCTTCTCGCGATCGTAGTCTGAAGAAGTATCAGCAATTTGCGCACGAATCGCTGAGACACGACCTTCGATTGAAGCTGCTTCGCCTATACCGTCAATAATGATGGTGTTTTCTTTAGACATAGTCACGCGCTTAGCTTGACCTAACTGTTCTAAGGTTGCAGTTTCTAGAGACAAACCAATTTCTTCAGAAATCACAGTACCGCCAGTCAGGATAGCAATGTCTTCCAACATAGCCTTGCGACGATCACCGAAACCAGGGGCTTTAACTGCACAAACCTTCACAATGCCACGCATGTTGTTGACTACCAAAGTTGCGAGGGCTTCGCCTTCAACGTCTTCAGCAACGATTAACAATGGACGACCGGCCTTCGCTACCGCTTCTAAAATTGGCAGTAAGTCACGGATGTTAGAAATCTTCTTGTCTACCAATAATAGGAAGGGAGTTTCTAATTCAGCCGTCATGTTGTCTTGATTGTTTACAAAGTAAGGCGACAAATAACCACGGTCAAACTGCATGCCTTCAACCACGTCTAGCTCATCCTGCAAAGACGTGCCTTCTTCGACAGTAATGACGCCTTCCTTGCCCACTTTTTCCATCGCTTCAGCGATAATCATGCCCACAGTACCGTCAGAGTTAGCAGAAATAGTGCCTACTTGAGCGATCGCATTCGTATCTGCGCAAGGTGTCGCCATGGCTTCAATTTGTGCCACAACAGCCGCAGAGGCCTTATCGATACCACGCTTAAGATCCATTGGGTTCATGCCTGCAGCAACTGCTTTAAGGCCTTCGTTTAGAATAGCTTGAGCCAAAACAGTCGCTGTTGTGGTGCCGTCTCCCGCCACATCGTTGGCTTGGGAAGCAACTTCCTTCACCATTTGTGCGCCCATGTTCTCAAACTTATCTGCTAATTCAATTTCTTTTGCTACTGACACACCATCTTTGGTGATGGTCGGTGAGCCAAAGGCCTTATCTAAAACTACGTTGCGACCTTTTGGTCCCAAAGTTACACGTACGGCATCGGCTAGAATATTTACGCCATTAACCATGCGGCTGCGAGCCGAATCACCAAATCTTACTTCTTTAGCTGCCATGTCAAAAATTCCTTCATCAAAAATAGGGTTAAGTTAAGCTTCAAGTACGCCGTAAATTTCACTTTCACTAACGATGAGGACTTCATCACCGTTGATCTTAGCAGTGCTGTTACCAGCATAAGGGCCAAACAATACAGTATCGCCAACCTTAACGCTCATTGCTTGTTGTTCGCCATTGGTAGTAATACGACCTGGGCCTACTGCCAAAACTTCGCCTTGGTTTGGCTTTTCTGCCGCACTACCTGGTAGCACGATGCCACCAGCACTTGTTGCTTCTTCTTCCTGACGACGAATTACAACGCGATCGTGTAAAGGACGGATGCTCATTATGCTTGCACTCCTAAAGTGTATTTGTCTCCAGCAACGCTGGAATTGTTGTTTATAGTGATCCATTAGATATGGGGTGAAGTGTGGTTTTCAATAGCAAAACTAAAATAAAGTTTAGATAAATAGACTTTATTCAAGCTTATCTTCTGATAGGGGTTTTTTAGGCACTTCAAACTCACCATCTATGATACTTTGGTCGCTGTTAATGTCAGTATTAAAGCCACCTTTTGAGAAACCCCCAGCACCAAAACCACCTCCAGTCACATTAGCACTGGCAAAAGATTTAAAGCGTCCCATCAAACGGCTAGCAAAAAATTGTCGCGTCAAGGGCACTAATAGCAAAAATCCAACGGTGTCGGTCACGAACCCAGGCGTTAACAATAAAGCACCACCCACCGCGAGCAAAATACCTTCTAGCATTTCTTGAGCCGGAATTTGTCCAGATTGCATACGCCAAGTAGCTCGGCTTAAAGTGGATAGCCCTTGGTAGCGAAGCAGGTTGATGCCTATAAAAGCGGTGAGCAATACCAAAACAATGGTCCACAAAGCTCCAATTTGTTGGCCCACTTGAATCAGCACCACCATTTCAAGAATAGGAATAGCAATAAATAGGGCAAAAAGAAAACGCATAATCATGTAGTCTTAGTTAAATGAACTGTGTCAATTATATGCGGCCAAACTATAAAAATGAAAGACCCAAAACTACACCAGCAACAGCATGAGGTGCAACCTGTAATAAAGCGCCAGCAGCTGTACCAAACGATTGCGGCTATCCCCTATGGCAAGGTAGCCAGCTATGGTCAACTCGCTAACCTAGCTGGACAAACAGGAGCTGCTCGTTGGGTCGGTTGGTGTTTACGACATTTGCCTCAAGATTCAAGCTTACCTTGGCACCGGGTCATCACATCCAGCGGTAAACTCGCCTTTCCACCGACCACAGAAAACTTTTTGCGCCAGTGTGAAAAACTGGAACAAGAAGGCATACGGTTAAAAAACCACAAAGTACCGATGAAAGTCTATCAATGGCAACCCTAACGGGCAGCGCAACACATTAAAGGTTTTAAAACTTACTGAATAAGAATCAGGGAAAAATTTACGTGTATAAAATACCTCTAAAACTTAACCCAACCAATCTCGTACCCTTAGCTTGGTTACTGCTATTAGGCAGTGTTTGGGGTAGTACCATTATCATTACTAAACACATTGTTTCCACTGGCCATGAACCTTTGGGTTTAATTTTTTGGCAACTGGCATTTGGGGCTCTGTTGCTCAGTATTATGGCTCGCTTTCAAGGCACCTCTTTGCCTATGAGTTGGGTCCATTTGCGCTTTTATACCATTGTGGCATTGGCAGGTACTGTGATCCCAAATACGTTCACTTATATGGTCGCCGCCCATATCCCCGCTGGTTTATTAGCCATAGGCATTGCCACTGTGCCTATGTTTTCACTATTAATTGCTTTAGTCATTAAAAGTGAACGTTTTGATAGCCTGCGTATGTTGGGTATTTTGCTGGGTGCCTTGGCGATCCTATTAATTCTTGGTCCAGAAGCCGATTTTAGCAGCCAAGGCATCGGCCTATTTATGTTGGTGGCTCTTATTGCCCCCTTCTTTTATGCGATTGAAGGTAATTACCTTGCCCTTAAAACACCTCCTAATATGCACCCACTCAATATCTTGTATGGCGCGTCTATTATTGGTCTGGTCATTTGCACGCCCCTAACTTTAGCAACGGGTTCGTGGGTAGATCTGAGTCAGGCATGGACCTCTGTTGAATGGGGTATTTTAGCGAATAGTGTATTGCATGTGATCGCCTACGCCGGCTACATTTGGATCGTGGGTCTGAGTGGCGCCGTGTTCGCCAGTCAGGTGGCCTATGTCGTTACATTATCTGGGGTCTTGTTGGGCATTATCATATTGGGAGAAAGTCACAGTTCCCTCATATGGCTTGCCCTTGGGTGCATGTTATCAGGCTTAGTGCTGGTGCAACCTAGAAAGACTGTAAGCAAAATTAATGCACCCCATTAATATTTGAATGCTTGGCTATTTATCAAGTAAAATACAGCTTGTTTTTAAAATAACAGACGTTGCGCGCTAATGATGCCAACGTCGTCTAAGCTCCGGATTTACGTTTCGGCTCGCTAAGGAACCTATTATGACCCCTGGTCAGTCTCACATTGTTGTCTGTGCCCTGTATAAATTTGTCACCCTAGAAAGGTTCCAAGACCTGCGGCAACCGCTGCTTAAAGTCATGGAGTACAACAATATTCGTGGCACTTTGTTACTCGCATCTGAAGGCATCAATGGCACCGTAGCCGGTCATCACAAAGGCATTGATGTATTATTGGCTTGGTTTGAGAAGGATGCACGCCTTAGTAATATGGTCATTAAAGAGTCTTTTGAAGCCAGTAATCCGTTCTATCGCACGAAAGTAAAACTGAAAAAAGAAATCGTCACCATGGGGGTGGAGGGTATCGACCCTAAACAAGTGGTAGGCACTTATGTTAAGCCCAAAGATTGGAATGCTTTAATTGCAGATCCAGACGTTGTAGTGGTGGATACACGCAATGACTACGAGGTAAAGGTGGGCACCTTTGAGGGTGCATTGAACCCAAACACCACTTCTTTTCGTGAATTTCCAACCTATGTGAGTAACAACCTTGACCCCAAAACTAATAAAAAAGTGGCCATGTTTTGTACCGGTGGTATCCGTTGTGAAAAATCCACCGCCTACCTAAAAGAACAAGGTTTTGATGAGGTCTATCACCTTCAAGGTGGCATTTTAAAATACCTAGAAGAAGTGCCAGAAGCAGAGACGATGTGGCAAGGTGAGTGCTTTGTCTTTGATAACCGAGTGACAGTAAACCACCAACTGGAAAAGGGTCATTACGACCAATGTCATGCCTGTCGCTTGCCCATTACAAAGCAAGAACAAAGCAGCGATAAATACCTAGAAGGGATCAGTTGCCCACATTGCTTTGACAAACACACGCCTGAGCAGCGTCAACGTTTTGAAGAACGCCAGCATCAAATGCAGCTTGCCCAAGAGCGTGGCGAAGGTCACTTAGGTGCAGACGCTGCGGAGACTATTGCTCTGCGGCGCAAGGCTAAAGCCCAAGAAAAACAGGCCCAGCGGGATAACTAATTGCTGCCCTGGGCAACTTGATGTCTAGGCTGTTGCCATTCTAAGCCGGTTTACAGGTCGTTCATCAATAAAAATATGAATAGCGGCAGTGACCAAGGCAATGGCGGCAGCAGCCCACCAAACATTGTCATAATTGCCCGTTGTGTCATAAAAATAACCACCTAACCAGACCCCTAAAAATGAGCCTAATTGATGGTTTAAAAAGACGATGCCATAAAGGCTACCCATATGTTTTAAACCAAACATTTGCGCCACGATACCCGAAGTAGGTGGCACTGTGGCGAGCCACAAAAAGCCAGTGACAATAGAAAAGAGGTAAATAGAGTTGGTGCTCATAGGGGTGATCATAAAGGCTGCAATGGCCACGGCACGCAATAGGTAGATAAGGCCCAACAGATTTTTCTTAGAATATTTGCCTGATAATGAGCCAAATAACAAACAACCAAAAATGTTAAACAAACCAATTAATGACAAACTAACAACGGCCACACTGGCTTCAAAGCCATTGTCAGATAAATAAGCTGGCATATGCACGGTGATAAACGCTAACTGAAAACCACAGACAAAAAAACCTGCGATAAGTAACCAATAGTGAACGTGTCCACCAGCCTCTTTAAGGGCTTCAGACAAGCTTTGATCTTGCTCTAAACTTGAGGCTGCAGCACGTTGGCTATCATTTTGAAAAGGGCCAGACAATAGCAGCATGCACATTGAGCCACCTGCCAAAATCATCAATGTAATTTGCCAACCATAGGCAGCAATAAATTCTTGCGCTACAGGAATCACCAGTAGTTGACCAAAAGAGGCTGCTGCTGTGCCTAAACCTAAGGCCAGCCCACGCTTTTCTTCACTCACCATGCGAGCTAAAGCAGGCAACACCACGCCCATACCGGTCCCTGCTATTCCCATACCTACAAGAATGCCAGCGCCTATATGCAGATCCCAAAAGCTGTCCGCTGTGGCAGTCACATAAAGACCTAAGCCATAAGCTATTGAACCCATATAAATAGACTTAACAGCGCCATAACGATCGGCTATGGCCCCTGAAATAGGTTGGAATAAACCCCAACAAAGGTTTTGTAGCGCTAAGGAGAATGCAAAAATCTCACGCCCATAACCAAATTCGTTGGATATAGGGGTCATAAAAAAACCAAATGATGCGCGCATACCAAAGTTAATCGCCAACAAGGTACAGGCGCAAACAACCACCAAACTCAACAGCTTTACAGGCTTAGACATTGATTTATAATTCCAATCTAACAACAGGGTTTGGGTTATGGGCACTCAACATCACTATTAATCTCTGAAGTTATTAAACTGCAGTGGTAAATCAAACTCACCTTCACGCAAGCTGGCAATCGCTTCTTGCAAATCGTCACGTTTTTTGCCAGTTACCCTGACCTGCTCACCCTGAACTTGGCTCTGCACTTTGAGTTTTTTCTCTTTTAAGAACTTCACCACTTTCTTAGCCAGTTCTTTATCTAAACCTGTACGCATCAAAACTACCTGACGGCTTTTCATGTTCGTGGTTTCTGGGTCTTTAACCTCTAAACAACGAATGTCGACACCTCGTTTGATGAGCTTTTCATGTAATATAGGTAACATCTGTTGCAGTTGGAACTCTACGTCAGCATGCATGGTGACCAGATCTTCACCTTGTTCAAAACGTGCATTAGTGCCTTTAAAGTCATATCGTGTGATGACTTCACGGTTAGCTTGATCTAAGGCATTAGACACTTCATGGCTGTCGAGTTCTGAAACCACATCAAATGATGGCATTAGTAAATTCCTTTGTTAAAATACAGTACAACTCTTAATAGTAATATTGTAACCCATGACCCGTCCTCCATCCTACCCTTGGCACATTTGTGGTGTCGGAGCCATTGGCAGCCTTTGGGCCAGCGCCCTGACCCACCGCGGATTCCGCGTCACTTTGCTATTAAAAGACGCGGCTCAACTGGCTCAATACCAAAAACTTGGTGGCGTACGGGTGACCGAAGGTAAATACCTAAGCTTTGTAAAAGCTGAAGCTTTGGTGCCCAGCAACCGCCTTGATACTAAAATTAAACACCTTTTAGTTTGCTGTAAATCCTACGCCACTTTAGAAGCCATTATGCCATGGCGACAGCACTTAGCTGATGACGCCCACATTATCTTGTTACAAAATGGTATGGGCAATGCCCAAGCGTTGCAACGAGCATTACCCAAAGCTAATATTTATTGCGCCACTACTACCGATGGTGCCTGGCGCAAAGGACCATTTGACGTGGTTCGTGCGGGTAAGGGTGAAACCTTCATTGGGAGTTTTAGTGACCATTTGTTGGCTGCTGAAATTCCCAACTTTATTGTCAACTTGCTTGCCATCAAGCCGAATAATGAAAACCAACAAGACCAACCACCGCTGCTAAATATTGCGTGGCATACAGACATTCGTACGCCAATGTGGCACAAACTAGCCATTAACAGTGTAATTAATGCGCTCACTGCCATCTATCAATGTGCCAATGGTGAACTCATTAATCATCCTCAGGGTCGACCGAGGTTGCAGCAGTTGTGTATAGAAACTCAAGATGTCATGGCCCGTTTAGGCATCGCCCCAATGGGTCAAGGATTACTGAAAACTGCATTACGAATTTTGCAGCAAACTGCGCTCAATAAATCATCCATGTTGCAAGACTGCCAAGCAGGCAGACCAACAGAAGTTGAGGCCATCAACCACTATATTATTGAACAAGGTGCCCTTTATCATTTACCCTGTGCAGGCCATAAGCAAGTTTGTGAAGACTTGAGACGCATATGTGTAAGTTAAGGCTTGCCAAAAAATAGCCTTAGATGCCTACTAAAAAGCACTAAAACGCCTGCAACACAGACAAAGGAAAATTATGACAGCTTCGATTAAATCAGGTGGTGCGCTTATTGTAGATGCCCTTGAAGCCCATGGTGTAAAACAGCTTTTTTGTGTGCCAGGTGAAAGTTATCTAGAGGTGCTGGACGCCTTACACGACAGTTCTATTGTCGCCACTAGTGCTCGCCAAGAAGGTGGTGCTGCCATGATGGCAGAAGCCTGGGGCAAGCTTCATGGTACACCTGGTATTTGTTTTGTCACACGAGGACCTGGGGCAACTAATGCGAGTGCTGGCATCCATGTGGCGCAGCAAGACTCCACTCCCATGATTTTATTTATTGGCCAAATAAATAGTCAGTTACGTCATAGAGAAGCTTTTCAAGAAGTGGACTACGGACGATATCTGGGGAGCATGGCCAAGTGGGTAGCCGAAATAGATTCTCCAGATCGCATTATCGAAATGGTAAGCAGAGCTTGGTCTGTAGCCACCAGTGGACGCCCTGGCCCTGTGGTACTCGTCTTACCAGAGGACACCTTATCAGGCACAGCCATCAGTACTAAAATCAAACCCTTTGAAGTTTTAGAAACTTACCCTAGTTCAGCAGATTTACAGCACCTGGCTCACCTGATCGAGCAAGCGAATAAACCCATCATTATTATGGGAGGGAGTCGCTGGGATGCAGATTCAGTGGCTCACATAGAGGCTTTTGTAGAAAGGTTTAAGGTGCCAGTGGCGTGTTCGTTCCGACGCCAAATGTTGTTTAACCATAATCACCCCAACTATGCTGGCGATGTAGGCTTAGGCATAAATCCTGATTTAAAATCGGCCATTAGCGATGCCGATTTAGTCATTCTCATGGGTGGGCGTTTTTCAGAGGTGCCATCACAAAATTATCAATTACTGGGTGTCCATGATACCCAACAACAACTGATTCATATCCACGCCTCAGCTGAAGAACTCGGCCGAGTGTACCGTGCCGATTTAGCCATCCATGCCAGCCCAAAAGCATTAGCAAAGGGGCTTTCTCAATTGAGCCCCACTCAAAAAACGACGCCAGAACGTTTTGATCACTTGGCGCGATGCCACAAAAACTACCAGAACTGGTCGAGTCTACCCACTGAAGCCCATCCTGGTGAGGTACAGATGCCAGCCATCATGGCGCACCTAGCAACGTCCTTGCCTAAAAATGCCATTATAACCAACGGCGCAGGCAACTATGCCACATGGATTCACCGCTTTTGGAAGTTTTCTGAATATGGCACCCAACTGGCGCCCACCAGTGGCTCTATGGGCTATGGCTTACCCGCTGCTGTCGCTGCAAAAATGGCTTTCCCCAATAAAACAGTCATTGCTTTTGCTGGCGATGGTTGTTTTCAAATGACCATGCAAGAATTTGGTACTGCCGTGCAAGAAAATGCAGCCATTGTGCTATTGGTTATCGACAATGGCATGTATGGCACCATTCGCATGCACCAAGAACTGCATTTTCCTGATCGCATAAGTGTGACTAACTTGGTTAATCCAGACTTTTGTGCCTTAGCAAAAGCCTATGGTGCTTATGCCTTCCAAGTGACTAACAGTGACCAATTTCCTCAAGCTTTAAGCACAGCAATAGCGGCAAAAAAACCAGCCTTAATTCATATAAAACTCGACCCCCAAGCCCTCACCCCAAGCAAGACCCTTAACCAAATTCGTGATGGCGCATAGTATTTATAAATTGTGAGTATCATGCTTTAGTCTAATAAAAATGAGTAATAAACTAATATTCACCCAATAAATCGGCTATGATCCTTCGACTTTAATCTATTGGAATCAAATTATGGCTGAATTATCGTTAAGTCGCTCAAAACGAATCATTAATGCCACCTTTGTCAAAGGTAAGGCACTTGGACTCAACCCTTTATCTGTTGTGGTGTTGGATACCGGTGGCCATGTCAAAGCTTTTGAACGCCAAGACGGTGCTTCACCAGGGCGTTTTGCAGTTGCCCAAGCTAAGGCTTATGGTGTGGTTATGCTAGGCATGCCAGGCAGTGCACAGATGGCTCGAGCTGAGTCTCAACCGTATTTTATTGTCACCGCTAATGCCGCTTTGGATGGCAAAATGATTCCTGTACCAGGCGGTGTATTGATCCAAAACGAGCGTGGTCAAACACTGGGAGCGCTCGGTGTAACAGGTGATAGCTCAGACAATGATTTAATTGCAGCAGTAGCTGGTATTGAAGCAACGGGGCTAGTGGCGAAAGGATAAATATGCCATCATTAAGGTTCTGATTTCTACTTAAAACACACCAATGACACAACTCCTCAAAACCTCAAAAGACCAGATGAAAGTCTGGCGTCACCATTTGCATCAACACCCAGAAACCGAATTTTCAGTATTTGATACGGCTGCCCTTGTGGTACAAAAGCTGACCGAGTTTGGCCTAGTCGTCCACGAGGGTATTGGTAAAATAGGGATCGTTGGACAGTTAACTAAGGGCACATCTAACCAAGCCATCGGTTTGCGCGCAGACATGGATGCACTCGCTATCCAAGAACAAAATGAATTTTCTCATAAATCACTCAACGACGGATGCATGCATGCCTGTGGTCACGATGGCCATACGAGTATGTTGTTAGGAGCGGCCCAAGAGTTAGCGGCACATGGTGACTTTGATGGCACGGTCTATTTTGTATTCCAGCCCGATGAAGAACATGGTGCAGGTGCTCAGGCCATGATTGATGATGGTTTGTTTGAGCGCTTCCCTATGCAGGCCATCTATGGACTGCATAATATGCCTGGCATGGCAGCAGGTCACATGTCTATGAATTCAGGTGGCGTAATGGCCAGTGAAGATAATTTTAAAATTGTCGTTAAAGGTCGAGGTGGTCATGCTTCTCAGCCCCATCACCACATTGATCCATTAGTCATTGGTGCTGAAATATTACTCGCACTGCAAACCATCGTGGCACGTAGCATTGGCCCGGAGCATCAAGCTGTGGTGTCGGCTACAGAGTTCGTTACCGACGGTGCAGTAAACGTTATTCCAAGCACCGTCACTATTACAGGTGATTGTCGCAGCTTCTCTGAACCTGTGCAGGATTTGATAGAAGCGCGCATGGGGCAATTAGTGGCAGGTATTTGTCAGGCCCATGGTGCCGAACATGAATTTATCTACGACCGCGTGTTTTGGGCAACCATTAACAGCGAGAAGGAAACCCAATCAGCGGGTAAAGCAGCGGTAGCCTTATTGGGGCAGGAACAAGTCGACTTAGCATGTCGCCCAAAGTCGATCTCTGAAGACTTTTCCAGCATGTTGCGGGTGAAAGATGGGTGTTATGTGTTTTTGGGCAATGGCATTGATAGCGTTGGTGGGTGCATGCTGCACAATCCCCACTACGATTTTAATGACGATGTTTTGGAAACAGGTGCCGCTTATTGGGTCACTTTAGTGCAACAAGAATTAGCTGCAGACGCATTGGTAGACTAACAAATCCGTAATGATTAAAGTGTCGGTATGATCATTGATGCAACGCTTTTAAAACTAATACGATAATTGTCTATATGAACCGTAGAATGCCTCCGTTAAACGCTCTTAAAGCCTTTGAAGCAGCCGCGCGCCTTTTAAGTTTTACTGCAGCTTCGGCCGAGCTAAATGTAACCCAAGCAGCTATTAGTCACCAAGTAAGAACCTTAGAGACATACCTAGGCCTAGCACTGTTTAACCGCGCTCATCAACGTCTCTCGCTAACCAATGCAGGCAAATCATATTTGCCTATGCTAACTAAGTCCTTCGACCTTATCAGCCAGGGTTATAAAGAAATCATTACTGATAGGAAATCTTTTCGCCTTAACATCAAGGCTCCTTCATCATTTTCTGTGCAATGGTTGTTGCCTAGAATAGCGAACTACCAGCGGCAACACCCTGGTATAGACGTGCATTTATCTGCGCAAGATAACGACATCAATTTTTTTCCAGAAGCGTTTGATATCGAAATCCAATACTTTTTGGAACCTTGCACCAACAGTCACAGCACATTGCTTTTTGCAGAAGAGATATTTCCTGTCTGTAGTCCCGAATTACTGGCTGGCCCCCAACCCTTATTACAACCATCAGACCTAGCCAAACACAGGTTACTGCATATCAATTTTTACCCAGAGGATTGGGCAATGTGGTTAGACCACGCTGGTGTGAGCCATATCAATGCTGACGAAGGCCATCGCTTTGATCAGTCCATGCTCACGTTAAAAGCCGCCAAACATGGTGCGGGCATCGCTTTAGGCCGATCCCCTATCGTTAATCACAAGCTCGCCAACGGTACACTAGTGGAACCTTTCAATATCCGTTTACCCAGCCAAGGTGGCTACTGGCTCACTACCAAATCTGACTTAGCCACCTGCTCCCACGTCGCTGACTTTAATGACTGGTTGTTACAAGAATGTGATGCAGATGAAAGCACCGGCACTAGCAGTCCAAACTAACGCGGTTGCGTGTTCCGGTCTTCAGTAAGGCGCTGAGTTGGACCATCTTGATGGAAAAGCCAACCCGTCAAACTGCGGTCATTATTTCGCATATGCCAATTGAGCATCTTTTGCGCATAGCCTAGCATCACCTCAGTATAATCAGGGTGTCCAGCTAAATTATTGAGTTCATCTGGGTCATTGCGAAGGTCAAACAACAGCGCAGGCAACTGGTTAAAGTGCACGTATTTATAATTATAGTCTCGTATCACTGCCAAAGAACACTCATCTAAAGACAGCCCAAAACGTTGTTCTGGCTTGCCTTGCACTACATCACGAAAATCATATTCCCAATGCACACAGGTGCGCCAGGCAAAGTCAGCATTAGATTCTAGAAATGGTCGCAGGCTGAGGCCATCACATTGCACTGGAGGCACGGCCCCTAAAAGATCTAAAATAGTGGGCATCAAATCAATATTTTCGCTAAACTGTGACACTTGAACGCCCCGGCTTTGATCCCATTTTGAACCGGGTGCACGAATAATTAGAGGTATATGGTAGGACTGGTCAAAAAAACCTGACTTGCCTAATAAATAATGATCACCCAGTTGTTCTCCATGATCAGAACTAAATACGATCAGCGTATTTTCCAGCAATCCTCGCTCGGTTAAAAAATCTAACAAACGTCCCATTTGAGCATCTACTTCGGTCATCATAGCGTAGTAAGTGGTTTTAAGTTGCTGTAAATCTTGTTCACTAATGTTGGGCGCAAGAGACTCACCGTAGCTCGACTTTCGTGCCAACGATGAATCAATTATAAATTTAACATAGGGATGCTGAGCCTTTTCTTGGCTGATACTTGAATGGCGTATAGGTACCTCAGGCTCAGCAGATCGATAAAGGCTATGAAAAGGTTCAGGAACTAAAAAAGGTGGGTGAGGCCGCAGCCACGAAAGGTGCACAAACCAAGGTTCATCCTTCTGAGCATCGATGTACTGCATCACTTTTTCATTAAGAAAGGCAGTTTCTGAGTGCTCAGCAGAGTAGGGTGCAGGCAGGTAACCTACCCCGCGCTTATCTTGCCTATTTTGATCATCAAACTGATGATAAATATCCTCACATTGAGGGTCTTCTGGGGTCGAGTAGCCTTTATCTGCTAACCACTGCACCCAAGGAAGCGGTGCTTCAGTTAAACCTTGTCCTAACCGATAACCAGGCAGTTCTGTTTCGTAGGTAGTGCGCCTAGGATCATTTTCGGCTAGATCACGGGGATCAAGTGCAGTATCAGTGTAGCCAAATAAAACAGGATCGAAACCACATTTGCGTGCCTCCTGAGCAATGTTGGTAAAACGCCTGTCCAAGGGCGTACCATTGCCACAAACACGGTGGTTTTTTAGATACATGCCAGTATGAATTGAAGCTCGCGAGGGGCTGCACGGGGCTGATTGAGCATAATGCTGAGAAAATAACACCCCAGATGCAGCTAGTTTATCTAAGTTAGGTGTTTGCACCACCGGATGACCTAAAGCTGAGAGACAACTACCACGCCATTGGTCAGCGGTAATGAATAATACATTTTTAATCATGCTCAGCTTTACTCCAATTTAATATTTTCTGGCCACGCATAATATAAACCACAGTAGGTCTTTACGTCATCAAATATTCATAATAACGCTGATGAAATATATTAATAGAGACCACAACACGACATCAAAAATAACCCTTTAAAAACGCATATTCACCGCTATATTACCTATTCTAATTTGCACCATAAGATATTCACGCTTGACCCTTCACGCAAAAACACCGAGCATATGAGTAGAATCATACTATTGTTAAATTCTTTGGTTAACTATCATGAAAAAGCTTTTTTTGAGCACTATTGAAGATGCATTGAAGCAATCTAGAGCCACCATAAAAGGCTATTACCGGCAGCGCATTATCGTTGAGTCTAAAGCCGACGCTAGTCCTGTGACAGAAGCAGATCGAAAAGTAGAAAGCCAGATTCGCCATATCATTAGCCAACGTCACCCAGACCATAGCATCATAGGTGAAGAGCACGGAACCCATCATAATTTGGCCGATTACACCTGGGTCATTGATCCCATTGATGGGACTAAAAGTTTTATTTCCGGCATGCCAACCTTTGGCACCTTAATTGGTATCACTCACCATCAACAGCCCAAGATTGGGGTCATTGATATGCCCATGCTGGATGAGCGTTGGATTGGCACTATCGATGAGAACACGACCTTCAATGGGGAAATCTGCACCACCTCAAACGTCCAACAACTGGTCCAAGCAACACTCTACTGCACTGAACCTAGCATGTTTAATGCGACCCAATTGGACAAATTTGAACAATTGAGTGATTCAGTTTACCTACATCGGTTTGGAGGAGATTGTTACAATTATGGATTGTTAGCTTCTGGACAAATCGATTTGGTGGTCGAAGGCAGCCTACACTATTACGACATCATGGCGTTAATACCTGTGATAGAGGGTGCTGGAGGCGTTATTACCGATTGGCAGGGTGAGAAACTGCAAGATGGCTGGGATGGCCTAGTGGTAGCTGCAGCAACGCCTGAACTGCATCAAGCTGCGTTAGACGTGCTTAATGAATTTTAATTGAAGCTGCAGACTATTAACCCTGCTTGGTCATCGCTACATCAATTCTTGCCATCGATGGCATGCCACATTATGCTCATCACCCACACTTTCTAATTGAGGCTCATCACGCCGACAAATATCAACGGCATGAGGGCATCTTGTTTGAAATTTGCATCCCGGAGGTGGATTAGTGGGTGATGGAATTTCACCTTCTAGTTTTTGTGCCAGATTCTTTGCATCAGGATCGAGAGAAGGAATTGCAGACAATAAAGCCTTCGTATAGGGGTGGCAAGGATTATTGAACAATTCACGGGTCGGTGCGGTTTCTACCAAACGGCCAAAATACATCACTGCAACGTGATCACAAATATGTGCGACAACACTCAAGTCATGGCTAATGAATAAAAATGTTAGGCCCATCTCCTGCTGAATTTCTTTTAACAAATTCAGCACATCGGCTTGGATGGAGACATCAAGTGCTGCAACACTTTCATCAGCGACTACAAATTTAGGCTCAGATACCAGCGCACGTGCGATGGAAATGCGTTGTCGTTGACCACCAGAAAAGGCATGAGGGAAACGGCGCAAGTGTTCAAGATTCAAACGACATTTAGCAGCAATTTCCCGCACTCTTTTGTCTGTTTCTTCTCGTGATGAAGTAAGCTGCATGATCTCAAGGGGCTCAGCAATAATGTCCCTAACAGTCATGCGTGGACTCAAAGCCGCATAAGGGTCTTGAAAAATTAATTGTGCCCGAGTGCGGTAATCCTTAAGCTCTTTCGAACTCATATTGGACAGACTATAGTTAACCTCACCATCATTAAAATTAACAACGCCGCTGGTGATGGGTGCGGCCTTTAACATAGCTCTACCTAAGGTTGTTTTGCCTGAACCTGATTCGCCAACCAAACCAAAAAAACTTCCCTTTGTGATATTTAGAGTGACATTTTCAACGGCCCGCACAACTGGCTTAGGACCTAATAATTTACCTCCACTAATAGGGTAGTGAACAGACACATTGGTAGCAGAAATTAACGTATCTCGCTTCATTTTTAAGTTCCTTTCTGGTCTTGCTGGTAGATGTGGCAAGCCACCATATGGTCATGGGAGATGGGAGTGAACTCAGGTATTTCAGCACTGCATTGGGAACCCAAAAACTGGCTACAGCGAGTATTGAAAACACAGCCATTGGGACGTTCTAAAGGTGATGGTATATCCCCTGGAATGGGTGTTAATGGCGAGTCTAAATCATCTAATCTAGGCAAAGCCTGTATTAATCCCTGAGTATATGGGTGGGACGGATTACCAATAACCTGACGAACAGGGCCTTTTTCGACTACTCGTCCAAGGTACATGACCGCTACCGAATCTGCAGTTTGGGCAATAACGCCCAGATCGTGGGTAATAAACACAATACCCATACCAAAATCTTTCACTAGATCCTTCATCAGATCTATCACTTGCGCTTGAATGGTTACGTCCAAGGCCGTTGTCGGTTCATCAGCAATAAGTAACTTAGGATTAGTAGACAACGCCATCGCTATCATTGCCCTTTGGCGCATACCGCCAGACAACTCGAACGCATATTGCTTAAATCGGGTGCTGGCATCCGAAATTCCAACTCTGTTAAGCATCTCTATAGAGACTTCTTGAGCCTTAAGGGCACTCATGCTGGTGTGGATCAATAACTGCTCCACCATTTGAGCACCAATGGTAATGGCTGGAGCAAAGCTAGCCATGGGCTCTTGAAAGATCATGGAAATAGCTCCACCACGCACAATTTGCAACTCTTTGGCTGTACTCAAGGACATGATATCCACTGGTCCATCAGCCAAATTTAGGCTTATTTTAGTGTTTTGGCCATAGATTGCATTACTCGCATTGAGCTTCATCAAGGCCTTAGCTGTGACTGATTTTCCAGAACCACTTTCGCCCACCAAACCCATGATTTCCCCAGCTTCTAGGCTAAATGATACGTCATCAACAGCCGTTATACGGCCTTCATCCGTATCGAAATCAAGGGTTAGATTTTCTACATCAAGTAAACGTGTCATTTATTAGTATCCGCATAAGGGTCAGCAGCATCGCGTAAACCATCACCTACAAAAACAAACGCTAGCACCAAAACAATGAAAAATATGACTGGGATAAAGTACCACTGATAATTTAATAGAACATCAGCACTGGTCACGTTTTGTAGCATGACACCTAACGAGTTAACAGGGTCTTTCAGGCCCAGCCCTATAAAACTTAGTGCAGTTTCAGACAAAATCATATATGGGAAGGAAATCACTAAATCCACAATAATATAACTAGTGAAACTAGGCAACAGATGTCGCCGGATCACATGACTTGGAGAGGCTCCACACAGCTGTGCTGCCAGAACATATTCTTGATTTCGTTCGCTAAGCAGGTGTGTGCGAATGCGTCGTGCCAATGTCGTCCAGCCAATCAAACCAAGCACGAGCGAGATGAAGAAAAACCTTTCCTCTGAGCTCCACGTGTCAGGGACGAATGCAGCCAATGCCATGAACAAAGGAATATTGGGAATAGTCCTTACTGTATCTGTTACCATTTGCAGAACGGAATCTATTTTTCCACCATAATAGCCTGAGACCCCACCAATAAGTAAAGCCAAAAAAAATGCAATCAAAACACCAATGGTGCCAACAGCCATCGAAGTGTTAACGGCTGTAAGAGTCCTAGAGAAAATATCCTTGCCTGTCGAGTCAGTGCCAAAAATATGGATCTGCCCCTTATCAACACCATACAGATGACGGTCAAATTTGATCCCAAGGAAGGTGTATTCCATACCCTCACTGAAGAAGGTCACATAACGACGATCCTCTAAGCCTGTTTTTTCCTCACTCACCCAGCGAAAGTTAGTTTTGAATGAGCGAGTCCGCTCATAGGTGTAAATAAACGGCCGCAAAGAACAACCATTATCGTCACAAAAAGAGGGCACCTGAGGTGCACCGTTTAAATAGTCCTTATCGCGCCCTGCGATCGAAGCATCATAAGGGGTCAAAAAAGGAGAAAATATACCAGAGAGTATGAGTATGATTAGAACCCAGGCACCTGCCAAAGCTGATTTATTTCGTTTAAACCTCTGCCATATCAGCTGCCCTTGAGAAGCAGTAAAATAGGCTTCTTTGAGTTTTTGATCTGCAGCCAGGGATGTATCTGTAATATTGCTCATATCCGTTACCCTACAATGCTGCGGCGAATGCGCGGATCAGTCAGCGCAAGAATAATGTCAGTCACAAAGTTAAGCGCCACAATACTGGCCGTAAGCATAAAAATGATAGCCCCAGCAAGTTGTTGGTCGTTTGAACGAGCCAGAGCCTCAATTAACAAAGAGCCGGCCTCCGTTAGGGTTAAAATGAGTGCAACGATGGGCAACTCGTTAAATATACGATTAAGATCAAACCCTACTGAGTTGATAATAGGGCTAAGCGCATGTCGTGCTGGATAACGCATTAATAAACGGCTACCAGAGACGCCTCGCGCTGATGCTGCAGTCACATAAAGCTTCCCTATTTCATCTGACATTAGGGCCCGCACCGTTTGGATTGCAAATGCTGTCGCCGACCAGCCAAGGATAAAGATGGGCAGCCAAGCATGGCCTAAAAAGTCCAACACACGATCTGTAGACCAAGCAGCATCACGGTATTCCTTCGAAAATAGGCCCGTCAAACTGTCGCCAAAGTAGACTGTAGAGAACAACATAATCATCAAGGCCAACAAAAAGTTAGGTAATGCCAAGCCCAGGTAACTCACCAGGCGTAAGGAGTTATTCAAAACTGCATTTTTAGACGTTGCTGCAATTATCCCAACAGGAATTGCAATAAGGTAAGCAAGCAGCAGAGCAGATAAGCAAAGTCCAAGACTTAGCCAAAACTTTTGCCCCAAAAGTTGGGCGATATCGACGCGAAGTATGCAGCTGTTGCCAAATTCGCCTTGAAAGGCGTTGATAATCCATGAGCCCCAGCGCTGAATATAGGGTTGGTCTAAACCTAGGCGAACACGTTCTACTTGGATGTCTTCCGGCGTAATCACGGATCCCTGAGAGTTCTTAAATGCCACATACCGCTCGGCACAATCGGCTGGAACAAGCTCCATCAGAGTAAAAACGATAAACGAAACCATCACTAGGGTGAGGATCGCTAACATAGCTCTGATGGCAAAAAATTTGGAGAACTGCAACATGTTGGAATATATCCACAGAGAATTGGTTCGGGCTATTTTAGCCCATTAAAAATCCGCAGACAGTCAATACTGCCCGCGGATTTGTCGTTTCAGAGTAATTGGTTTACTCGTCCAACCACCACTGTGACGCACGGTACGGATAGGTCCGGTAGTACGCATAAGACTGAGTTTTAAAGTCAGCAAAGTTCTGCAGTTTGTTGGTGCGATAAATTGGCGCAACAGCTTTCACAGTGCCAATGAACAACAGGTTATCAACCACCGTTTTAACAAGAGCTTCACCAATTTTGTTAGACTCATCAGAGCCAGCAATGGCAGACTGGAAGGCATTGATGCCGTCCATAGAGTCGTAGACCCACTGAGGTGGTTTCACACCTTCAGCTCCATTGGTATCAACATACTGTCCCCACAACATACCTGATGTGTGGTTAAAGTAGTTGTCAAACGGGGGTTGAAACAGCTCTGAAATACCCAGTATAACAGCAAGGGGCTGGCCCTTCGCGTAGTAGGTAACATCAAGGCTGTTAGAAGATTGTGCAGAACGATATTCGTCCGTTGTCACTTCCTTAACAGTGTTGTTGATACCAACGTCACGCCAGTTTTGTCCCGTCACCTCAACTAGCTTGAGAGATCCACCTTGCGTAGCAATCTGCATATTTAATACCAAAGGATCACCGTTTGGTAATTCACGCATTCCATCGCCATCTACATCTAGCATTCCCATTTCATCTAGCAGAGCATTAGCCATATCTGGATCATACTGCGCGTATGATTGCTCCATTTCTTTACTAATAAAGCTAGGTGAAGGTGCGAATGCGGTGTACTGCTGAGGTGTACCAAGACCGAAGTAGACCACTTCATTGATCTCCGCACGGTTCATTGCAACTGACATCGCTTGACGGAAACGCAAATCACCAAACACTTTACGTTTCTCCATATTGTCTGACGTCACATTGAACGAAAAGGTACTCATGGCAATCTCAGGCCTTAGCTCAACTGTAAAATCACCCTTTTCCTGATTTTCAAGGAGTAATGGTGCGTAATCGAGGTTCAGCGACTGAGACTTATAGTCAACTTCAGAGTTAACTAACTTCAGAAGACGAACTTCCCGCTCACCCACATACAACTCGTCCTGTTCATTGATGTATGGCAGCTGATTACCCGCTGTATCAATCTGGAAGTAATAAGGATTAGCAACTAAATGGCGCCCTTCCGTATTTTCTCGAGTGATAATATGGCTCTCTAGGGTTGGCATAGTATCTGCGGGCATTCCTGCAACTTGCTCAGGAGCAGACAGCAGTGGAGATGGGGTATCCATCCAATCAGAGTTACCATAGTAACTTTTGATCACAGCATAACCATTTTCAAAGCCTAGGGACTTTGCTAGCGCATCCGCACCAGGGTTTACGTCCGGATGGAACTGACCAAGAAAGTGCTTAGGCTGGAAGCCCTGCGCATAATGGTTAGCAAAGTGCGACAGTAGACCAGGTTTTGGGCTTGGAAGGTTGAACTGAATTGTTTGGGGATTAAGCACAACAAGGTTCATTACTTCGCCACCAACAAGAACGTAATCCTTTGGCTTTTCACGAACATTAGCGTCTGTGGCTAGGTGGTCATACCAGAACTTCACGTCATGAGCAGTGAACGGTGCTCCGTCTGACCACTTATGACCTTTGCGCAAAAAGAACGTCAACTGTGTGAAATCGTCGTTCCATTCCCAACCTTTGGCAATCATCGGAACAATGGTTGTCAAGTCGTCAGAATATCTTAGCAGGTTAACGTGGCGGGTTGACATAAAATCAGAGGTGCCTGATTCTGTTGCGTTTGACAGGGCATCTAACGTTCCACCATAAGAGCCAATGGAATCATAAGGAGCTACTACCAATGGTTCTGAAGGTATGCGCTGAGTTAGCGAAGGTAACGCTTTATTACCTCTAATAGTAGCATTGAGTGCGGCAGCTTGTGGGTTACCGTTTAAGGTCACGCTACAGTTGCCGATAGACTCAAATTCAGCTAATTCATATTGCTGTGGGAAAGCACCTTGGCCGACACCCATAGGGTCAGCCACTGTGGCAGGCGGGCAACTCGCCGCAGTTGCGACGCCACTCACCACCAAGGCAAGTATGCTAGCTGCAGGGTAGATGAAATTCTTCATAGTTATTCCTTTTTTTTGTTTTAAAGTACTATCTTATAGTTAAGCTTGGTATTCATAGATCAGACTATACCAACATCAATGTACCAGATTAATGTTACAGTAATATGAAGTCGTAATGGGAAATTGTTAACAAACAACCAAACCATTAACCTCTTTTAAATATCGCTGCAGTGGCTAACTCATTGATACTTTTGTGCGTATTAAACGTAATTCTTTAAGTTATACCTTTATGTCACCTCACCTTACCTTAATTGAACGAATACAAAACTGCAATTGGAAATTAATAATAGCACTGGTGATTTACACTAATCATCTTTCCAATACATAGCAGTTTCTATTGCCTTAATAAATTTATCTAAATCACTTGGCCAGACGTCTCCTATGGTCCCTATGCGAAAACAGTCCGCTTTTGAGACCTTTCCAGGATAGATCACAAATCCCTTGAGCTTGAGTAGGTCATACAACCTTTTAAAATTATAATCAGCATGCTGAGGGCTATAAAAGGAGGTTATTATAGATGACTGTAATTTAGCATCCAGTAAACATTCAAAACCCAAACGCTGCATGCCCGTAACTAGAGTGCGCTGGTTTTCGTAATACCGCTGCTGTCTAGCACCTACTCCCCCCTCCGCTTCAAGTTCCTTCAAAGCCTCCGCAAAAGCCCGCACCACATGGGTAGGTGATGTGAAACGCCACTTACCTTGATTATCCTCCATACACCGCCATTGATCATATAAATCAAGACTCACAGAACGAGAGCGATTGGCTATGGCATTCATACTTGAATGTTTGGCCAGTACAAAACCAAACCCGGGCACGCCTTGAATACATTTATTAGCGCTGCTGATCAAAAAATCAATGTGTAGCTCTGCCATGTCAATGGCTGTGCCTCCAAAACTACTCATAGCATCAACAATGAAAACCTTGTTGTGTTTATGGGCAATTTCGCCAATCTCTGTCAGTGGATTAAGCATACCTGTTGTCGTTTCGCAGTGAACCATAGCTATGTGGGTGATCTGCTCATCTTGTAGCAGCAACTTCGAGAGCGCCTGTGGATCAGGGGGAGCTAACTCCCCACTATCGATATCGATAGTATTGATACCCAACTTATTAGCTATTTGAACAATTCTACGGCCATACTCACCATTGACTAACACCACCAATTTTCCATCTTCTGGTATTACTGAGCCAATCGTCGATTCCACACTGAAGGTGCCACTACCCTGCATTAAAGTGGCCGTATAGCCTGACTGAGAGGTGGCTAGCCTTACTAATTGACTGCGTATTTGCTGAACAATTTGATTGTAATCGTTATCCCAAGTACACCAATCTCGTAGCATTTTTTGCTTCACCGACTGGGTCGTAGAGAGCGGCCCTGGGGTTAACAACAAGTACGGATTTTCGATCTTGTTAATCTCTTTAGCTTGCATAAATAGCCTCCAGACTCAGTCTTGCAAAGGTACAGGCGTTAATCACCAAGGGAGTGAATAGGTTTTTAAATTGGTGTAGCTCTTCATCGCTTCAATAACACCCTCTTTATAACCCATGCCTGAATCTTTGATACCACCAAAAGGTGACATTTCTATGCGATAGCCTGGCACTTCCCAAATATTCACGGTGCCTGTGTCAAGCTCCTCAATGAACCGTTGAATGTAGTCCCAACGATTAGTACAAACCCCGTCTGACAGACCAAAGGCTGTGGAATTAGCTACGGCAATAGCCTCATCGATATCTTTAACTCGAATCACTGGAATGGGTGGGCCAAAGGTTTCTTCTTGCACCAGCTCACAGGTATAGGGCACATTATCCAATACCGTAGGTGAATATAAAGCGCCTTGTCGGTCATCGCCATAGAGCAGCTGAGCTCCTTGTCCAATGGCATCATGCACCCGTTGCTGGAATAACTTAGCTGAAGCTTCATTGATCACTGTACCCAAATCCGTAGCTGGATCCATGGGGTCGCCATATTTTATCTTGCGGGCTTTTTGCACTAATAATGCAACAAAATCATCCGCCACTGAGTCAATGCAAATAATACGTTTGACCGCTGTGCAGCGTTGGCCAGAGTTTTTAGTTGCCCCAGCTACAGCTAATTCAGCCGCTTTATCTAGGTCGGCATCTTCCATCACAATCAAGGGTGAATTACCGCCTAATTCAAGCACATGGCGCTTATACCCTGCATTTTTCGCAATGTGTTTACCAACAGGAACCCCTCCTGTAAAGGTAATCAGTTCTATGTGTTCATTAGCGATCATCTCGTCACCAATGTCCTCAGGTAAACCAGTCACCATCGATAACATTTCCACTGGCAAACCTGCCTCATACAGAATATCAGCTAACAGCAGCGGCGTTAGCGGGGTTAATTCTGTGGGCTTGCAAACTACACAATTATTGGTTGCGATAGCAGGAGCTATTTTGTGCGCCACCATATTGAGTGGGTGGTTAAAAGGAGTGATGGCAGAAATCACCCTTAATGGCTGACGTAGAGTGAATATTTTTCGTTGTTTCCCGTGCGGGGTCAGGTCGCATGAAAAGACTTGGCTATCATCCTGAATACACATTTGTCCAGCAAGCATAAACACATCATAAGCCCGCCCTACTTCATATAATGAGTCCTTTTTACACAGCCCAGTTTCCAACGTAATTAGATCAGAAATTTCGTCTTTCCTGCCATCAAGGGCTATTGCTGTACGGAATAATATTTGTTGTCGTTCATAACGTGTCAGTTTAGATTTATAAGTGGCACCTATGGCAAAAGCTTCAGCGACCTGAGCACGGCTAGCTCTAGGCACTGTTCCAATTACTTGGTTGGTATAGGGGTAGTGCACATTTAGGGTTTTACCCGTATCACCAGCCACTTTCTGTCCCGCAATACGCATGAGTTCATGACGTACTTCTGGTAAAGCTCGATTAATTGTATTCATTTTCTTTGGCTCCTAGCCCTGCGCATGGTTAAGCACAACATTATATATATCAAAATTACGCAGGCGTTTGTCAGCATCTAAACCACTCACAGTTTGACTCACAATTAAAGGCACGCATTGTTCTGAAATACCTCCATGGGATCGCAAAGGAACATCTAAACCAGATAAATCATGACGCTCAGAGGTAGTGCCCAATACCTTGTTTTTGCTACTGACAACAATTAAGTCTCCCATGCGGTCTCTAGGTAAACCAAACTTCTCACACCCTGCTGCATTATCAAGGGCACTTTCAATACCTTCCATCGCCTGCAGGTGGGCCGACACCTTGGCCCTATGCTCTGGCTTAATATAAACCGTAGCAAAGGAACCTAAAGCGCCATGATGCACTACATAAGGATCAGTAATTGGCAATATTACTCGGGCTTCATTAACGCCTAACATCGCATCTAACTCAGTTTGCAAATAGATCACATCAGGATCCCCATCGACGTCATGTTTAAGATTCATGCCATGATCCGCAGTGAGGGCAATACGAGCACCTAAACCTTCTAATTGAGCAAAATAACCATCCATCATGGCATAGAACGCATTAGCACCAGCGCTGCCTGGGGCAAACTTGTGCTGAATATAGTCCGTTGTTGACAAGTACATAATGTCTGGACGCATGGTGTCCATTAGTTTCACACCCGCAGCAAAAATAAACTCAGAAAGTTCAGCGCTGTAAACTGAGGGCACTTCCTTGCCAACAAGGTCGACGACTCCTTCAATACCGTGCTCAGAAAGACTAGCCACATCCGCTTTTTCTGACGAAAAACACACGCCAGAGCCATCACCAAAGGTGAGACCATGGCCCAGCATTTTGCGCAGTTTATCTTTAGCCGTAACGATAACAACTTTGGCTCCTGCCTCCTGAAAGGCACTAAACAAGGTCCCTACACGCAGCAAGTGTGGTTCGTTCATCATCACTTCGCGATCATTTTCTGCATCGTAATAAAAGTTGCCACAAATGCCATGTATCGAAGGTTCCACACCCGTTGCAATTGACATGTTGTTGGGGTTGGTAAAGCTTGGCACCACACAATCACAACGTAGATCAGACCCTTGCCCATTAATAATTTTCTCAGTCCAAGGCATCATTCCTGCCTTCACTGCTTCCTCAATGTAAGCGGGTTCAGAGCCATCAATACAAACGGCTACTACTGGCCTATCTGGCCATTTATAGGACCGCCCATTTACTTTAATATCTTGTTTCCCTGTCATAAGTCCTTCTTTTGGTGTTGAAATATTAGTAGTATAAGTTTCTTATCAAGAATTTAATAAAACACTTTCTTAAGTATTCACAAAAGTGTAAAACATAGGCAATATAAAGATCAAGTCGATATTTTGTATATTAGATATAGGAATTATCTATTAATCATTCACATTTAAAGGCCTTTCATGCAGTTGCTATGCAAGGCAGCTTTACTAAAGCAGCGGCCAGCCTGAATCTCACCCAACCTACCCTGTCAGATCATGTCAGAGGTTTAGAAGACCGTTATGGTGTTAAGTTATTCAAGCGCCATGGACGGGGTGTTATTGTGACGGCTATGGGCCGGGCGTTATTAGAAATGACTCGAAAACAACATGCAACAGAAGTTGAAATGGAACAGTTACTGTCTAGTTCTCGTGGCATGTTAAGTGGGCACCTTCGCATTGCCGCTGACAGTCCGTTTTTAATTATGCCTTTGGTTAAAGACTTCGCAAGCCAACACCCTAGTATTAAAGTCGCGATAGATTTTGGCAATACGCAATGGGTCTCCCAACAGCTTATTGAAGGCCACTTTGACATAGGTATTATGCCTGAGCCAAGTCATCATGAACGCTTGGTATCCACTCCTTTTCGTCAAGATGAAATTATTTTTTTCGTTAGTACAGTTCACCCATGGGCGAAGCGCCGAAATGTGGCTCTGAGGGAGATAGAAGATCAGCGACTCATTATTCGAGAAACAGGTTCTTACACGCGCTCCTTGTTTGAACAAGAATTACGCCGTCAAAATATTATCAGCCAGCAGGTACTGGAAATCGGTAGTAGTGAAGGCTTACGAGAAGCAGTTGCATTGGGGTTGGGCGTAGGCATTATACAGGCTGGTGAGCTAACTTTAGATCAGCGTATACAGCCGGTAAATATACGCAACACCAAGCTGAAGGTAATCGAACATTTAGTGTGTTTAAAAGAAGCCAAGTTAGTACCGGTAATTAAAGCCTTTATTGAGAAAATAATACCGTAATAATTAGGGATATGAAGTTTTTCACTATACCTTGCCACCTAAGGTTAACGTCACTAAATCTGCAGCAGCTTTAACTTTAAGCCCAATTACTGCGACTTGTAGAGGATCAAAACGCACACTCGGCCCTGATACAGAAATGCCACCTACTAAGTCACCGTGGGCATTGCGGATTGCTGCGCCCACGCAACTCATACCTTCATAGCGTTCTTCTTGGTCATAAGACCAACCCCGTTTAGCGGTGTCTGCTAAATCTGTATAAAGTTCGGCAGGTGTTGACAAGGTTTTGGGGGTATATTTGGGCAAGCCAGCACTGTGGAGCATGGCCTCTAATCTACGTCTGGGCATTTGTGCTAATAAGGCCTTCCCAATGCCAGAGGAGTGCATTAAAGCCCGCGTCCCTGCACTGAAGAAAGCTCGAATTGGATTCGTGGTCTCTACCTGTGCCACAAACACGACTTCAGCATTGTCCATCACTGCCAAATTTGCAGTCTCACCGGTAATTTCCATGAGGTCTCTTAAAGGCCCCCGCGCAGCTTCCAACAGATTGGTTCTGGACAGATAAGCGCTGCCTACGCGAAAAGCCTCAAGACCCACGTGCCATAGTTGAGTATTCTCATCAAAGTCTACAAAGTCATGCTGTTGCAGTGTCATCAACAGCCGATGGGCGCTGGAGGCAGGCATACCCACCTGTAGCGCCAAGTCACTTAAACTGACAGCATTATGCTGGGCTAAGGCTTGGAGTAACAATATGCCTCGTTCTAAGGCTTGCACTGTTGACACATTGGCATCAGGCACCACAGACCTTGGTCGACCTCGACCCCGTTTAACATCATTCATGCCAGTCTCCTATTAAACCGTATCATTTGTATGCTTGAGATATCACCAAGCTTTAGCTTCGCTACCGATAAATATAATGATAAACCACAGTCAACATGGATAAATTTATTTTCCATAGCTAATTTATTATTAATTATGAAATATTATAACTCTATATTTTTCAATAATTTATTTATTTTAAAGCCTTATGGAATAATTTTCCAATAAAATTGTTTAATAGTCGTTTTGGCTTCAAAATGAGTCTTAAATAAATTAAATAAAGGTCTTTTTCATGCGCCATCAGAATCCCATCTTCATCCCAGGGCCCACTAACACACCCGATGTTTTAAAAGCGGCCATGTCAGTCAGTAATTTTGACCATCGTGCTGCCGATTTTGCAGATGACTATATGCCTTTACTTAACGACCTGAAGAAAATATTTAAAACAGACACAGGTCAGGTATTATTATTTTCTGCGACTGGAACTGGAGGTTGGGAAGGCGCGATTAGCAACACTCTATGTGCCGGTGACAAGGTACTCATTGCTTGCTATGGCATGTTTAGCCAACGTTGGATTGATCTTTGTCAGCGTTTTGGCTTAGATGTTGAAGTGGTAGATTGTGAATGGGGTACTGGAGCGCCGGTTGAAGAATTCGCGCGGCGCTTAAAAGCTGATCAGCAAGGTGAGATTAAAGCGGTGCTGGTCACCCACAACGAGACAGCGACCGCAGTCAAAAGTGACGTGCATGGGGTTCGCAAGGCCATTGATGACGCCAACCACAGTGCCTTGTTAATGGTCGATGCAGTAAGTTCACTGGCCAGCATGGACTTTCAAATGGATGCTTGGGGAGTAGATGTAGCCATCACAGGTGCTCAGAAAGGCTTCATGTTAAATACTGGCCTTGCCATAGTGGGAGTGAGCCCTAAGGCTATGGCAGCAACCCAAACTGCAACCTTGCCCCGCTGTTTCTTCGACTTTAACGACATGGCCAACGCTAATAAGATTGGCAGTTACCCTTACACTCCACCTTTGCAACTGTTCAGTGGTTTAAAGGCCAGTGTTGAACTGTTATTAAACGAAGGTATGGATAACGTTAATGCACGCCATCATCGTATAGCACAGGGCATCAGAGCTGCA
This sequence comes from Candidatus Njordibacter sp. Uisw_058, assembly GCF_047730065.1. Classification (GTDB taxonomy): domain Bacteria; phylum Pseudomonadota; class Gammaproteobacteria; order Pseudomonadales; family Balneatricaceae; genus Njordibacter. The sequence goes on along the minus strand of NZ_CP159829.1, from coordinate 973,172 downwards.
GTCAAAGCTTGGGGCCTTGAGTTATGCGCCAAAAATCCTGAGCTATATTCTGATACGGTTACAGCCATCATGGTGCCTGAAGGCAAAGATGCCAACTTAGTTACTCAACACGCTTATGAAGCCTATGGTGTATCTTTTGGCGGCGGCTTAGGAAAAATGGCGGGCAAGCTATTTCGCATTGGCCATTTAGGGGCGATGACCGATGTTATGGCTTTATCTGGCATCGCAGCTGCAGAGATGACCATGGTAGACCTAGGGTATGACATTGATTTAGGTAGTGGAGTAGCCGCAGCACAGCGAGTTTACCAGCGCGGTTTATAGGCCCGTTATCATCCAGTACTTGCTAGCGTGTGTTTTTTAGCACGCTCTTTCTAGCGTTTTTGTCCTAGCACGCACTTTCAAGCGCCCAATAAAAAAGCCCCAGTGCGTGAGCATTGAGGCTTTCTTATTAAATGAGGTGCTTGGCGATGACCTACTCTCACATGGGGAAACCCCACACTACCATCGGCGCTAAAACGTTTCACTTCTGAGTTCGGAATGGGGTCAGGTGGTTCCATCTCGCTATGGTCGCCAAGCAAAAAAGGTGAATGAAGATCAATCAATCCTACAATCAATCTACATCCTTGAATCTGTGATATCCACTGTCTAGGTCCTACATCATGCGCTTATCAAGCACTTATCCTTCGTAAACTTAATCGTACTTCTTCGCTTGTACAACGCTTTTGGCGTTATATGGTCAAGCCTCACGAGCAATTAGTATTGGTTAGCTCAACACGTTACCGTGCTTACACACCCAACCTATCAACGTCCTAGTCTTGAACGGCTCTTTAGGGACTTAAAGTCCTGTGAGATCTCATCTTGAAGGGGGCTTCCCGCTTAGATGCTTTCAGCGGTTATCCTGTCCGAACGTAGCTACCCGGCAATGCCACTGGCGTGACAACCGGAACACCAGAGGTTCGTTCACTCCGGTCCTCTCGTACTAGGAGCAACTCTTCTCAAATCTCAAACGTCCACGGCAGATAGGGACCGAACTGTCTCACGACGTTCTAAACCCAGCTCGCGTACCACTTTAAATGGCGAACAGCCATACCCTTGGGACCGGCTTCAGCCCCAGGATGTGATGAGCCGACATCGAGGTGCCAAACACCGCCGTCGATGTGAACTCTTGGGCGGTATCAGCCTGTTATCCCCGGAGTACCTTTTATCCGTTGAGCGATGGCCCTTCCATTCAGAACCACCGGATCACTATGACCTACTTTCGTATCTGCTCGACGTGTCTGTCTCGCAGTTAAGCATGCTTATGCCATTGCACTAACCTCATGATTTCCGACCATGATTAGCATACCTTCGTGCTCCTCCGTTACTCTTTGGGAGGAGACCGCCCCAGTCAAACTACCCACCACACAGTGTCCTCGATCCGGATTACGGACCTGAGTTAGAACCTCAAACATACCAGGGTGGTATTTCAAGTTTGGCTCCACTGAGACTAGCGTCCCAGTTTCAAAGCCTCCCACCTATCCTACACAAATAGGTTCAAAGTTCACTGTGAAGCTATAGTAAAGGTTCACGGGGTCTTTCCGTCTAGCCGCGGATACACTGCATCTTAACAGCGATTTCAATTTCACTGAGTCTCGGGTGGAGACAGTGTGGCCGTCGTTACGCCATTCGTGCAGGTCGGAACTTACCCGACAAGGAATTTCGCTACCTTAGGACCGTTATAGTTACGGCCGCCGTTTACCGGGGCTTCGATCAAGAGCTTCGCCGAAGCTAACCCCATCAATTAACCTTCCGGCACCGGGCAGGCGTCACACCGTATACGTCCACTTTCGTGTTTGCACAGTGCTGTGTTTTTAATAAACAGTCGCAGCCACCTGGTATCTTCGGCCGCCAACAGCTTAGGGAGCAAGTCCCATCACCATCAGCGGCGTACCTTCTCCCGAAGTTACGGTACCATTTTGCCTAGTTCCTTCACCCGAGTTCTCTCAAGCGCCTTGGTATTCTCTACCTGACCACCTGTGTCGGTTTGGGGTACGGTCACTCAATATCTGATGCTTAGAAGCTTTTCCTGGAAGCATGGCATCAACCACTTCAGTCCTAATGGACCTCGTCATCACGCCTCAGCCTTAAAAAATCCCGGATTTACCTAAGATTTAAGCCTACACGCTTAAACGCGGACAACCAACGCCGCGCTGGACTAGCCTTCTCCGTCCCTCCTTCGCAATATTGAGTGGTGCAGGAATATTAACCTGCTTCCCATCGACTACGCTCTTCAGCCTCGCCTTAGGGGCCGACTCACCCTACCCTGATTAGCATTGGATAGGAAACCTTGGTCTTCCGGCGGGGGAGCTTTTCACTCCCCTTATCGTTACTCATGTCAGCATTCGCACTTCTGATACCTCCAGGATGCCTCTCAGCTTTCCCTTCAACGGCCTACAGAACGCTCCTCTACCACGCATGCAAGCATGCGTCCGTAGCTTCGGTGTATAGTTTGAGCCCCGTTATATCTTCCGCGCAGGCCGATTCGACTAGTGAGCTATTACGCTTTCTTTAAAGGATGGCTGCTTCTAAGCCAACCTCCTAGCTGTCTAAACCTTCCCACATCGTTTCCCACTTAACTATAACTTTGGGACCTTAGCTGACGGTCTGGGTTGTTTCCCTTTCCACGACGGACGTTAGCACCCGCCGTGTGTCTCCCGTGATTGCACTCATTGGTATTCGGAGTTTGCATCGGGTTGGTAAGTCGGGATGACCCCCTAGCCGAAACAGTGCTCTACCCCCAATGGTGAGACACGAGGCGCTACCTAAATAGCTTTCGAGGAGAACCAGCTATCTCCGGGCTTGATTAGCCTTTCACTCCGACCCACAGCTCATCCCCGCATTTTTCAACATACGTGGGTTCGGTCCTCCAGTTGATGTTACTCAACCTTCAACCTGGCCATGGGTAGATCGCCCGGTTTCGGGTCTAATCCTAGCAACTATACGCCCTATTAAGACTCGGTTTCCCTACGCCTCCCCTATTCGGTTAAGCTTGCTACTAAAATTAAGTCGCTGACCCATTATACAAAAGGTACGCAGTCACCGAATAAATCGGCTCCCACTGCTTGTACGTACACGGTTTCAGGATCTATTTCACTCCCCTCACAGGGGTTCTTTTCGCCTTTCCCTCACGGTA